>NZ_JBIWKS010000018.1:0-134603 GCF_044765805.1 Lentzea sp. NPDC102401
ACACCCGGTCCCATTCCGAACCCGGTAGTTAAGCCCTTCTGCGCCGATGGTACTGCACTGGTTACGGTGTGGGAGAGTAGGTCGCCGCCGAACTTATTTCGAAGAGGCCCTTGCGGGTCGAGCGCCACAAGCGCTCCCCGCAGGGGCCTTTTTCGTGTCTTGACGTAATGATCGCGCATCCATGGTCGCGCTCAGCGAGCAGGCGGCGATGTGGGTCTCCACACGACCCAGCAGGCCCAGCCCCTGGACTCCCTCTCGGGAGTGCTCCTGGAATAGGTGCCGATCTCGCCGGCAGGTTGCCGGACGTGCGAGCGAGAGTCGGTGCTCACCTCACCAGCAAGAACGAGCGGTACCGGGCACTTGGCAAGATCGATGCCACGACGGCCTCGGCCGTTGCGCCCGAGGACCGCGTCGTGGTCGAGACCGCACTGGCCGCGGCTTTCAAGACGGCCGATGACAGCTACCGCACCTTGCGCGGGCATCGGAATCGTCTGCTCTACACGGCATTGGTGTTGCTGGTCCTGATGACCGTGATCGGCTTGTTCACGTCGTGGCGGGCGGGAATGCTTCCACTGTGCGGGAAGGGCGTCTGCCCGACTGGTGGCGCCTCCGGCAGTGGTGGCGGCTTCTGGTGGGTAGCCGGCTGGGGTGTGTTCGGCGCTCTCGTGGCCGCGACCGTCACCGGGATGAAGCTCGAACTGAGCCTGGCTCCGTACACGTACGGCGTGCCGCTGTTCGTCACGAAGCTGGCGCTGAAGGCGGGAGCGATCGCGGGGCAGAAGCTCGACAACCAGGTGGCACTCATCATGGCGGCCATCGCGCTGGGGTACTCGCAGCAGGTCGGTACCAGGATCCTCGACAGCTACTCGAAGAAGCTGGTCGCCGAGGCCAAGCCCAGTACAGCCGTCACGGCCGCCGACTGGACCGTCTACCGTTTCCGCATGCACAACGAGCAGCGCACCGCCCGCCGGTCGGCGGGAGTGGGCAGGACCGCCGACCTCGCCACGAACCCGTTCCGGGTGGACCGGGACCGCGTAGCGAGCTCCCCGTTCTTCGCGAGGCTCGGTGGAGTCACCCAGGTGGTCAGCTCCACCGGCTCCGGGCTGCTCGTGCACAACCGCCTCACCCACAGCCTCAAGGTCGCTCAGGCGGCGCGCGCCATCGCCGAACGGCTCACCAACCGCCCCGAGCTGACCGCGGTGCTGGAGAAGCTGGGTGGGTGCGACCCCGACGTGGTCGAGGCGGCCGCGCTCGCGCACGATCTGGGGCACCCGCCGTTCGGGCACCTCGGCGAGCAGGTGCTCGACAGGCTGGCCCGGCACCGGTTCGGGTTGCCGGACGGGTTCGAGGGCAACGCGCAGTCGTTCCGGATCGTCACGACCACGGACGTGCGCGGGCCCAAGGCACTGGGGCTCGACCTGACGGTGGCGGTGCGGGCGGCGATGTTGAAGTACCCGTGGACGCGCCACCAGGAGCTTGGCCTGGCGGTGGCGCCCCGTGGTGCCGGCGAGCCCGATGACATGCCGGGCACGGGCAGTTCGAAGTTCTCGGCGTACGTCACGGAGATCAGCGATCTGCGGCAGGCGCGCGAGCCGTTCGACGGGCGGATCGAGTCGTGGCAGCAGACGGTCGAGGCGAGCGTCATGGACACCGCGGACGACATCGCCTACGCGATTCACGACCTGGAGGACTTTCACCGGGTCGGGGTGTTGCAGCACGCGACGGTCGCCGCGGAGCTCGGCACGTGGCAGGCGCAGGCTTTGGACCTCGCCGGGCTCAGTGACGCTGAGCTGTATGCCGAGATTCGGATGCCCGGGCGGTCGCTGGAGACGCTCCGCAGGCGCATGCACCTCAAGGACTCCTGGGTGATGAGCGACGAGGCGTTCGCGCTCGCGGTGCGGAAGGTGAGCAAGGAACTCGTCGACGGGTTGCTGTCGGTGCCGTTCGACGGGTCGGTCGAGGCCGAGCAGGCGGTTGCCGGGTTCAGTGCGCGGTGGACGCGCAGGCTTGTCGACGCCGTTGGCGTGATCGAGGAGCCGACGCCGCGGTCCGGGCATGTGGTGCTGGCCGTTCAGCAGTGGCACGAGGTTCAGGTGTTGAAGTTCGTGCACCGGCGGTTCGTGTTGCTGCGGCCGGATCTGGCTTTGCACCAACGTGGACAGGCGCGTCTGCTCGGTTCGCTGGTGGACGCTCTGGAGCAGTGGGTGACCGATCGGGCAGAGGCGGACCGGTTGCCGCGCAGGCTGCACGATCTGGTGGAGCTGGCCGAAACGGAGTACGCGGCGCTCGCCCGGACGGAGCCGTCCACATTGGTCGGTACGACCGGGGAGCTTCCGGTCGGTCCTGATGTCGTCAGGGGACTGGCGCGGGGGCGGGCCGTCGTGGACTTCGTCGCCTCGCTCACCGACAACCAGGCCGCGGCACTGCTGGAAGCCCTTTCCGGGCGAACGGGTCAGCTGTGGACGGATGCCTTCGTCCTCTGACGATGTTCTGTGAAGTGTGATTGCGTCTGCTAAGTGGGAACTAGCCCAATCGGATGCTGACTGTGATCACGCAAGCACCATACGTTGACGCCTCGACCGGGAATCTCCGGTCGCAGGCCGCGTGCTCGGGGGCACGCCAACGTTCGGGGGAGAAACTCCTGTGCGCCGATCTCGAAGAGGCACGACCTTAGTCACCGCAGGTACCGCAGTTCTTCTGGCCGCACTCACCGCAGTCACGCCGGCGTCCGCTGATCCGGGCAAGGCGTCCAAGACCATCAGCGACCGCACGGCGGCGCAGATCTCCGCGCTGCAGAGCATCAAGAAGTCGCTCACCCCTGCCGAGTCCAAGGTGGACAGCGCACTGGTCGTGGAGGCGCGCAAGCGCGTCTCAGTTGGTACCACGAGCGCTCTTCCGCAGGTGCAGACCGGCGTTGCCGTGACGCCGAAGGCCACCACTCTCGTCGACATCCGTGCCAAGCAGTACTCCGAGGACCTGGTCAACGCTGTCCGCGCCGCGGGCGGACAGATCCGGGCAGTGTCCCCCGAGCACCGCACCGTGCGCGCAGAGGTCCCGGTCGCGAAGATCGCCGAGATCGCCGGGCGTTCCGACGTCGCCCGCGTCGAGCCGGGCAGCGACGCGATGACGCAGGACGTGAAGAACAAGAAGGACACCAAGTCCAAGGCTCCGTCCAAAGAGGACAAGTCGCGCGAGATCGAGCGCCGGCTGTCCGAGAAGCAGCTGTCCGTCCAGGCCGCCAAGGTCGCGGAGAGCGACAAGGCGCACAACGCCGAGGCCGCGCGCGGAACGTTCCGCGTGACCGGTGTCGGCGTGAAGCTCTGCGCGCTGTCGGACGGTGTGAGCTCGCTGGCGGTGTCGCAGGCCTCCGGTGAACTGCCGGCCGTCGACGTCCTGACGGGCCAGGCGGGTTCCGGTGACGAGGGCACCGCGATGCTCGAGATCCTGCACGACCTCGCGCCCAACGCCGAACTCGGCTTCGCCACGGCGTTCAACGGTGACGCGAGCTTCGCGGACAACATCAAGAAGTTGCGCTTCGAACTCGGTTGCGATGTCATCGTTGACGACGTCATCTACTTCAACGAGTCGCCGTTCCAGGACGGCATCATCGCGCGCGCCGTGGACGCGGTCGTCGCGGACGGCGCGATGTTCTTCTCCAGCGCCGGCAACCAGGGCAACGTCGCGGACGGCACCTCCGGCCACTACGAGGGCCAGTTCGTCGACTCCGGTGTGGGCGTCGGCAAGTTCGCCGGCAGCGCGCACGACTTCAACCCGGACCCGAACGCCAAGCAGCTGTTCGACCCGCTGTCGAACTTCTCCGGCGACACCCCGGTGGTGCTGCACTGGGCCGACCCGCTCGGCCAGTCGGCCAACGACTACGACCTGTACCTGGTCAACGCCCAGGGCAACGTTGTCACCTTCAGCCAGAACAACCAGGACGGCGCGCAGGACCCGTACGAGCGCATCAACACCCCGAGCAGCTCGACGGGCACGCGCCTCGCGGTCGTGAAGTACCGCGGTGACGACAAGTACTTCGCGCTGTCGCTGTTCGGTGGCCGGTTCGCCGACACCAACGACGGCCTCAAGAAGTACGTCACGCCGGGCACGACCCGCGGCCACTCGGCGGCCAAGGGCGCGATCTCGGTCGCGGCCGCACCTGCCGCCGCCGCGCTGCCGTTCGACCTGGAGCCCGGTGACCCGGCCAACCCGAAGGGCCCGTACCCCAACGCCTTCGACGGCACGCAGAAGCCGGAGCGCTTCACCTCTGACGGTCCGCGCAAGACGTTCTTCGCGCCGGACGGCTCGCCGCTCGCCGAGACCCGGCAGAAGCCGGACATCACCGCGGCCGACGGCGTGACCACGTCGGTGCCGGGCTTCGCGCCGTTCTTCGGCACGTCCGCCTCGGCCCCGAACGCCGCCGCGATCGCCGGCCTGATCCTGTCCGGCAACCCGACGCTGACGCCCGCTGAGGTCAAGGAAGCCCTTGTGGCCACGGCGATCGACATCGTCGAGTCCGGTGTGGACAACCGCACCGGCGCCGGTATCGTGATGGCGGACCGCGCCCTGCAGTACACGGGCGCGTCGCCGCAGGCACTGGCTCGCGCGCAGAAGCCGACGATCGTCAACGACGCCGACGGAAGCGCTTTCCTGAAGCCGGGAACCACTTCCACGGTGACGGTGCCGGTCGCCAACAACGGTGACGGCTCGGCCGCGTCGACCTCGGTCGTGCTGTCGACGACGTCCGCCGGCGTGACCATCGCGCCGCGGTCCAAGTACTACGGCAACATCGACCCGGGCCAGACCGTCAGCAACACCTACAAGGTGACCGTGCCGGCCTCCGCCGTGCTCGGTTCGGCGGTCAAGCTCGACGCTCGGGTGACCTACTCGGGCGCGACGTCGCCGACGACCACCTCGTTCACGCTCCGCGTGGGTGAGCCGTCACGCACGTTCAAGACGTTCGCGTACGCCGGCGAGCCGCTGGCCATCCCCGACAACGACCAGACCGGCGTCTCGGTCTCGCTGCCGGTCACGGGTGTCGGCGCGGCGTCGAACCTGAAGTTCTCCGTGGACGGCTCCGCGTGCTCCGCCACCGAGGGCTCGACGACGGTCGGCATCGACCACACCTTCGTCGGCGACCTGGTGGGCACGCTCACCTCGCCGTCCGGCAAGTCCGTGACGCTGTTCTCGCGGGCTGGCGGCACCGGCAACAACATCTGCCAGGCCGTGTTCACCGACGACGCCACGCTGCCGTTCTCGGGCGTGACGAGCGCCAACGCGCCGTTCACGGGCTCGTGGAAGGCGGGGGCGCCGCTGTCCTCGCTGACCGCCGACCCCGCCGACGGCACGTGGGTGTTCAAGGTCGCCGACGTGGTGGGCTCCGACCGCGGTTCGATCCGCTCGGTGACCCTCAGCGTCGCCGGCTGGGTGTGATGATCTGAGCTGATGCGACGGAAGGCCCCCGGCTCACGGAGTCGGGGGCCTTCTCGCATCCCAGGAGGGGAACACGGCGAAAGGGGCGCCTCCCAGGCTGGGAAGCGCCCCTCGCACGTCTGTCAGAGCCGAGCTAGCGGTTCGGCCACTCCCACCGGATGCCGAACACACCGGGCCCGAACCCGAGCGCCACGGCGTGCACGCCGCCACCCGAGTCCAGGGTGAGGTTGCGGCGCCGCGACGGCGTCTCGTCGCCCGCGGGCACGCTGTACTGCTGCACGCGCGACGGGAGGTTCGTCTCGTCGAACCGGACCTCGATCACGTACTCGCGCACCGGCAGCCGGAACTTGCGCGCGAACGTGTTGTTGCCCTTGGGGGCGTGGCCCTCGGGGAACACCAGCTGGTATTCCATGATGAGGGTCTCGCCGCGGGTGAGCGGCCGTTCGAACATCATCTCCGCGACCATGATGTTGGCCTCGTGGTCACGGGCGATGCGGCCGAGGTGGCAGTTGCGCACGTTCGTGATCTCGGGGAGCACGTCGCTCTCCTCGGTCTCGAACACGAGCGCCCAACGGTCTGGGCCGTCCTGCTCCGCACGGAGGATCTGCCGCACCCACACTGATTTCTGCCCGCCGTCGGCAGAGATCTCGATGCGGTCGTGCTGGCTGATCCGGCCGAGCTTCAGGTCAGAGGACGTGTCGACCTTCGAGAGCAGGTTCGCGACCCGCTCACGACGCGCCCAGAGGGCGTCGATCGGCATCATCGTCGTCGGGCGGCAACGGCGGCCTCGCGGACGAGGTGGGCCGAGCAGCGCCGAAAGACCTGACTGAGGTACTCCCAGAACCGACTCGAGGTGCCGCAGCGCCTCCAGTGATTCAGGGCGTTCAGGCCGTCGTCGTCCTGACTGCCAGTAGCTGAGCGTCGCGACGCTGATGGTGACGCCGCGCAGTGCCAACCGGTGCTGGATGCGGTCGAGGCTGAGCCGGCTCGCCTTGATCGCGGCCCTCAACGCTTCCGGGAACGGTCCCGTCGTCAAGAGCTGCGTAAGGCTGCCGTGGCCCGTTGAGTCCGTTTCTTCAACGGTCAGTGTTGGTCGACCGGCAGCAGTCGTCATGGTGACTCCCCGCTGTCATAAGATCACGCCCCAGTGACCCTACCCGCCCGTGAACATCGCTGGTCGGAGCCGGATGGAGTCAATGGTTAATCCATACGGTTGATGAGTTCACGCTTTCGAGACTCATCTGTCAAGCGTTGCGAACCCATCAGTAACATCTTCGTGCCGTGCACGGGCTGTGTCGAGTCGGCTCTACTGTGTGCACGTCGGCCGACTCGGCTGTGACCAAGGGGTGGGACGCATGAGCCGAGTGCGGCCGGTTCCAGGCGGGCGGGCCGTCGAGGTCGAGCCGGAACGGATCGAGGGCTGGATAGCCAGGTTCGCCGACCGGCACGGCGCCGCCGAGATCCGGGTGACCGAGGCCGAGGTCGAGATCACAGCCGGCGACGGCGCGACGGCCACGTTCCCGACGCGCGGCGGTACCTCTGTGCGAGAGGTGATCGCGAAGCTGGCGGAGCCCCGCAGGATCGGCCTCGTCCTCGTGCGCCTCGGCGGCCACAGCATCGGCGTGGCGTTCGGCGGCAGGGTCGAGGTGTCGACCACCGACCGCAAGCAGGTCCACGGCCGCATCAGGGCGGGCGGGTGGTCGCAGCAGCGGTTCGCCCGGCGCCGCGAGGGTCAGGCCAGGGTCGCGCTCCAGGCCGCCGCGGACGACGTCGCGAGGGTGCTCGTCCCGCGCCTGGCCGAACTCGACAGCGTGGTGCTTGGCGGCGACTGGCAGGCGCTCGACGTCCTGCGCAACGACCGCAGGCTCTCGGACGTCTTCCGCAAGGCCGAGACGCGCGTCCTGGACGTGCCGGAACCCCGGCGCGCGGTGCTGGACGAAGCCGCGCGACGAGCCCGTTGCGTCGAGATCGTGATCCAGGACACACGGGCAACCGGGCCGAAGCCCGACCGCATGGATACGGGTGAGGGTGCCTGATCCTGGCGCCACTGACCTGCTGGAGCTGCAAGTGCGCAAACGAATGGTGATCGTGGCCGGAGCGGTCGCGCTGGGTGCCATCGGCATCGCGGTGCCCGCCCTCGCGCTGAGCGGTGGCGGCAGCGCGCCCCAGCCCACGACCTCGGCTCCGCGGCCACCCACGTCGTCCCCGGTCTCGACCAGCCCCTCGGCGCCGTCGTCGACCATGCCCGAGGCACCGTCGACCACGGTGCTGCCGCCCACGTCGGCCCCGACGAAGCCGCCGACGACGTGGGCCCCACCGAGCCCCACGTCCTCGCAGTCGCCGGCCCCGCCGATCTCGACCTCGCCACAGGCGACGAAGCCCCCGATGTCCTCCGCGCCGTCCAGCACGAGGCCCCCGAGCTCAGCGCCCGTCGCGACGACGCCGGCCCGGTGAGGAGCCACCGCTGAACTGGGAGGCCGAGTTCACCGACTGCTTCGACCGGTGTGCCGACTCGATGCGCTTCACGGCGTTCCTGCTGTGCGGCAACTGGCACGAGGCGGAAGACACGTAGCGCCGGAGTCTACGTACGACGAGGGGCGCCCCAATATGGAGCGCCCCTCGTTTGTCCAGGTCAGAGCTGGTTTGTCGTGGCCCACCTGATGAAGGCATCTACGGCGGTGCCGTGGAACGGCAGCACCGCGCCGTCCGGACCCTCCTTGAGGTCACGGATGCCGCGCAGCTCGCTGCTGAACCAGGCCATCCCTACACACCCGTCGTTGCCGTTGTTGCTGTAACTGCTCTTGCGCCACGTCCCCGTGGCCTGGGCAAGGGTGGTCATCCCTACACCCCTCTCATGTAGCTCCCGATGCACCCCTGAGGGTAGTCAGCAGCGCTCGGCTGTCCTCGACGCTGGCGGCCTGCTCTGAGAGTCGCTCGAAGACCGCGACGTAATCGGCGAACACCTGACTTCCGCGCTCGTGGTAATCGGCATCGACCAGGTTCTCAAGGAACACCACGTCCATCGCTGGCGCGTTGTCGTGGAAGAGGATGTCGAACGACTCCCCTTGAGCGGCGTGTGCGCCAAGGGCAAGCGGCACCACCTGTAGTTCGACATTCGGCAGTTCGGATACCGCGATCAGGTGCTCAATCTGCTCCGGAGTTACTCCGCGTAGCAGCGCCGACTCGTCGATGACCGCCCGAACGTGCGTCTTGTTGACCTCAAGCACCTGCCGCTGACGCACCCCGCGCAGCTCCACGCTGCGCTCAATCTCGGCATCCGTGCGTTCTGGGTGTCGGGCTTGGGTAATGCGGCGAACGTAGTTCTTCAGCTGAAACAGGCCAGGAACACGTGATGACTGGAACAGCAGAATGCGCTGTGCGTAAGCCTCCCGCTCGATGAAGCTTTTTGCGAAGTTGGGCACGACGTCCCTGTATTCCAAATACGGCCCGTCCGGTTTTGCCTGCTCGGCCATCTGGATGAGTTCGACCTGTTCAGAGCCAGGTACGCCGTAGCAGTTGAGCAGGCTCACGAGCGTCGAGATGCGGATGTTCGAGGTCGCCGCGTTCTCCAGGTCGATGACCGTCGAACGCGCCAGTCGAGTCCGCTTCCGCGTCTCCTCTTGAGTGAGGCCCGCGTCTTTCCTCAGTTTGATCAGGCGTTCCGCCAACTGCTTCCTCAACGCCGGCGGCGGCAACACGGGCTCGGTCATCACGCTCCTCGGGGTGCGGCTGTGCATGGACAGTCTGCCCGCCCACCAGAAGCTCGAACGAGCAGGTTCACCCATTCGGAACGTCGCATTCCCGACGTCGGGAACGCTACATTCGGTGCCGCCGGGTTCGCCCGGTGGCCCACCCCGCTGAGGCTCCCGATGCACGGACTTGGCGGGGCTGGGTCTCCAAGACCGGAGGTGGGCAGTGGACCAGGGGCGCGCGTACGCGATCGCCGTACTCGTCGTGGTTGTCGCCACGGCGATCGCCTCGGTCCTCTCCGTAGCCGTCCGCCAGCGCCGCACTCGACACGCGGTGTTCGCGTTGATCCGGCAGGACTTGACCGAAGTACGTACCGGCCGCGCCCACCTCCACCACGCCCCGTCCGGCTCCTCAACTGGCCATTCGCCCGGCCCGGAGTCGGACGGGCCCCAAGCTGGCGCAGTTCCTCCCCAGCACCTGCGCCAGTACGGCGCGGCGTCCTAGGCACAGGCCCCCCGAGGCCTGGGACGCCGCGCTCCTGAACACATCTGGAAGGACCCGACCATGTCCAGTGACCACTGGCTCAACAGCACACCGATCGGCGCGATCGGCAGCAACGACGAGGGCGTGACCGAGCTGCGCCGTTGCGGGGAGTGCCGCCAGTGCTTCGGCCGACCGCGTGGTTCCGCGCTGACGCACCAGCAGACCGACGAGACGGTGTCGTGTGCGCCGGACGCCGAGGTCGAGCCCCTGGAGAGGGTCGGCCGATGGACCCGGAGGTAGTCCAGTGACCACCGTCGAGCGCGTTCGAGGCCGGCACGTCGAGGGGCGGCCAGTTGCCGATCTGCTGGACCAGGCCGCAGCGCAGGACTGGGACACCAGCCTGCTGTCGGTGCACGCCCGTCGTCATCGGCCGTACGCGCCCATCCCGTCGCCCGCGCCGGTCAACCGCTGGGAGCCGCCCGCCCTGCCGATCCGCTGGACGTGGAAGGGCGCGCTGGACGAGGACGTGGTGACGGCCGACTTGGCCCGCGCCTATGTGCCTGCGGTCGAGCCCGCCACGCTCACCGAACTGTGGTTCGGGTCGAGCCAGACCGCGTGTTAGCCGCCGTCGGAGACGTCACCACCTACTGCTCCTGCGGCGCCTCGTACTCGGAGCGCCGCCAGCAGCACGTCGTGGTCACCGACGATCCCACCTGCCCCATCCACCATCCGCCGAACAAGTAGGCATAGGAAGGAACGCGCTGATGCTGATGACAACGCCACCGCAGATGGGCCACGGATACGGCTGGGAACCGGACGGCCGGGTCCTGTCGACGCCTCCCAACCCCGAGCCCGCCGAGCCCGCCGAGCCCAGCAAGTAGCAGAGACAGCACTGAGGCCCCGTACACCGGCGTACGGGGCCTCAGTCGTTCCGCCGAGAGTGGCGCGCAGGTAACACCCGCAGCGTCGGCACGGACGTAATCGAGGACCATCCATCTGACCAGGGGACGATGATGACCGACCAGAACACGCAGCCCGGCAGCATCAGGTGGGGACGAGTGACCGCCCTCGTCGCCTCGATCGTCGGCCTGCTGCTGCTCTTCCTCGCCTTCTTGACCTTCAACGCCCCGGTGCTGCTGGTCAGCTTCGTGGCCGCCATCGTGGGACTCGTCGCCGGCGTGCGAACCCGGCACGAGGTCGCGATCACCATCGCCGTCCTCGCGATCCTCGGCGGCATCGCGCTCATCATCGGCGTCGCCGTCTAACGCACGACACACGGAAGCCCCGTGCGCCCTGGGGGTGGGAACCAGGTGCACGGGGCTTCGTGGTGTCCGCGGGCCCGAGCGGCTTCAGCTGACCAGGCCGAGGCCGCGCCGCGGACGTTTTAGTCGCCGGTGAGGCGGAACGAGCCTTGCACCACGACAGGCCGCGGCTCCGGCCCTGGGGCCATCGCCACGCCGCCAGCGGTGAGGAACGCGACGAGCACGGTCATCCACTCCTGTGGCGTGACGCCACCGACGAGCACGGGGGCCAGGACGCCAGCGCCGATGACGAGGGCGTGCACCCACGTCTTCACGGCCGTGAGCGCCGTGGTGCTCGGGACGAGCCACGCGCCGAACGACGCGAGCCCAGCCGCGCCGACGACCACGAGGTCCTGCACGTCGATCGAGCCGTCGCCGAGCGCGGTCTGCAACGCGAGCACGACGGTGCCAGCGAGCGCGCTGATCAGCTTCCAGTAGCGCATCAGGCTGCCTCCGGCCGAGCCGTGCGGCGGCCGATCTCGTCGACGACCTCGGCGGCGAGCTCCTCGTCGCGGGCACCGACGATCTCCCGCACGACTGCGAGCGTCGCGTCCAGCTGCGCCCTCTGCGCCGCCAGGGCCGCGTCGTTCTGCTTCTTCACCGCGTCGCGCACGATCTCCTCCGCGCGCTCCGGGGTGAGCGCCGGGTCCTTGGCGAGCGCGCCGACGAGCTTGGTCAGCACGTCGAGCTTCTGGCCGTGTTCCCACGCCCGCAGGTCGAGCACCTGCATGATCGTTTCGAAGGTGACCTCGCCACCCCACGCGTTGACCGTGGTGTCCTTGAAGCTCACGTCGTCCTCCTTGGATGTGTCGACGCCGGGCCAGTGGTCGGCGACAGCGCTTGCGTCGTAGTGCTTTCCGGTCTCCCACGCACGCAGAGCCGCGTTGGCCGCTCGGCCTGCGTCGCGAGGGTGGGCGTACTGCTTGGCCACGGAGCCGGGCGGGATCTCGATCACGCCGTCGTAGTTCGCGACCCACCAGTGCGGCTCGGGGACGCCAGCACGCTGGAACGCAGCGCGCGTCGGTGCCCAGTCGTTCATCTCGTTGACGTAGATCGTCGGGTCCTCGCCAGCCGCCCGAGCGCGGAGCACCCACGGCACCGCGTTGGCCGGCGGCCAGATGCACCCCTCTTCGACGTCGCCGACCTGAGCGGTCTTCTGGCCAATGGCCGAGATCCGCACATGGACCGCGTTCGGGAACATGTCCCACCACTCCTGCGGCCAGGCGTACCTGCCGTCCACGTAGCCCGCGACCATCTCGGCGTCTCGCGGGATTTCCCACGGGGTCGTGGAGTCGTACATCTTGCGCATCGGGTCACCTCCCAAGAGGCAGCAGCGGCGGTGCCGTGCTGGTGGTGGTCGGAGACGGCGTCACCGTTGCCGTCTGGGTTGTGCAGGCGTTGCCCGCGGACTCGGTCGTGCCATCCGTGTAGGTCACGAACCACGTGCAGTCGCGCACCTCGGCGCGTTGCACGCCGCGCCCAGGTGCCCCCGGTGGGCCCGCCGGCAACGGCCCGGCGTCCTGGGTCGTGCCATCCGTGAAGGTGATGACGAGTCGCCCGTCGACGGCGACGACCGACGTGACTCCGCGGCCGGGCTGGCCGTCATCGCCATCGGTGCCGACGACCTGGCCGACGTCCTCGGTCGAGCTGTCCGAATAGGACACGACCAGGCGACCGCCGACGATCGCCGTGCCCACCACTCCGCGACCTGGTGCGCCGGCCGCGCCGGGCTGGCCGACGACCGGGCCGACGTCGCGGCTCGTGCCGTCGTCGTAGGCGATCAACAACCTGCCGTCGACGAGCGCGGTTCCGGCGATGCCGCGGCCAGCTGGCCCTTGCTCGCCCTGAACGCCTTGCCGGGGTTCCGGTGGCTGCACGACCGGCACGCCGCCGAGCTTCTCGACCTGCTGGGCGAGCAGCTTCGCCGCGTTCGCGTTGTTGTCGGCCTGGGAACCGAGGTTGTCGATCGACTGGTACAGCCTGAACACCGCGTAGCTGGAGATCAGCAGCGCGACGAGCACGACGGCGACGACCAGCCACAGCCGAAGGCGCCGGCCGTTGTCGCGCGCATCCTCGGCCGCGTCCTGGACCACCTGATCAATGCGCGTCACGTGCCTTCACCCCCTCGGAACTCCTGACGCAGCTCGTCGAGCTCGTCGCCCGTGATCTCGCCGTCCTCGGCCGCGGCGACGAAACGCTCAAGCGCCCGCTCGGCCGCCGAGGTGCGTTCCTTGTTGGAGGAGCGCACCGTGTTCCACACGAGCGCAAACGTCGCGCCCGCAGCCGTGACGAGCCCTCCGATAGCCGTGAGCAGCGCTGCAACGTCACCCACCCACACCTCCTCGAATCGCCTTGTGGCGCAACGGGTTCATGCCGCGCCCAAGTAGGTCGCTTCGAAGTGGGTGGTGCCGCCGTAGGAGACGTCCAACGTCGCCGACGAGCCGCGGTTGTGCCATGTCCACAGCCGGAACGTGTCGCCGTTGTTGAAGGCCCTGGTGATGTCCACCTTCAGCGTCTGCGGTGGCCCGGTCGAGGCCGGCGCGGTGCGGGTGTCGAGGTCCCACCGCGTCGTGGTCGACGCGGGGCCGAGCCACGCCCACATCTCCAGGCTCGCCACCCACGGGTAGGTCACGCTGCCCTTGAGGTGGAAGCGTCCGGTCTTGGAGACGGTGAACACCCCGCCGGAGTAGGACAAGCCGACCGCCGCGACCGCCGCGGTGTTGAACGTGACCGGCGTGTCCGTGCCGGTGCTGACCGACTGGCCGGTGGTGTCCTGCCGCCAGGCGCCGCGCTGGCCCAGCAGCGCGTTCGTGGCGACGGCGAGCTGCTGCAAGTGCAGCGGCACGTTCGGCGGGTCGCCGAGCGCCGGGTACGGGAGCAGCAGCTCCGTGGTGGTGGGCATGACGCGGTCCCTCCTTACGGGATCCGGAGGCGGCCGACGACCGCGTAGATGTCCTGGAACGGGATGCACAGCACGGTCACGTCCACCGCGAGCGTTGCCTCGGCGGGAGAGAGCACCGGCAGGTTGGTGTAGGTGGTGCCGCCGATCTTCACGGTGTTGGCGCGCGTGCCGGCGTTCCACGCGGTGAGCCGTCCCGAGAGCGCCGGCCTGTACGGGTAGGCCTTGCCGTCGCCGGTGGTGAGCAGCGGCGTGAGGTCCGCGGGATCGATGAACGGTGCGGTCATCAGGGCACCACCAGGTACTTGGCGCGGGTCGTGACGCTCATCGGTCCACCGGCGAGCGGGAACCGCAGGCGGTCGACGACGTGGATTTCCTCGGCCTGTCCTGAGGTCGTCGCGTCCGGCACGGTGCCTGCGGACGCCGTGTTCTCTGGCCAGGTCACGACGACCGTGTCCAGGGTCTCCAGGCCGGGGTGCGGGATCATGTCGAACGACAGCACCGACGGCAGGCCCTTCACCTTGGACATCAAGGTGTCGGCGGCGGCGGTGCACGCGGGCTGGTCGAGCAGCAGCGGCGACGCGAACCGCTTCACGATCCGGCCGAACTTGCCGTACCAGCTGGGCGCGTTGGGTGCCGGGTTCGGCACGCTCGCGCCACCGGAACCGCTCCAGCCCCACGGCGGGTCGCCCTCGGTGGCCTGCTGACCAGTGACCCGCACTGAGGTGTACACGCCGCGGCGGGTGATCTGGCGGGAGACGTTGGACAGCTGGCCGCCCTTGCCCGCGCGCACGATCAGGTCGGCGACCGGGTTGGGCTCGACGACGTCGGAGACGACGTTGAGCTGCCCGAGGTAGTCGAAGAACAGGCGCTTGCCCGACCGCTCGGCGCGGGTCTTCATCATCTCGTAGTAGGTGTCCTCGCCCAGCGGCTGCTGGTAGCCGACCGTCGCCGAGTTGGCGTCGTAGTCGAAGACGATCGCGACGGCTGCGGTGCCGAACACCCCGGCGCTGGAGTGCATCCACGTCTGGGCCTGGTTGGAGTAGAGCAGGCTCGCGTAGAACACCTGGTCGCTCGTGCCGGCCGGGATCGACTGGCTGGAGAACATGTTCTCGGTGTCGCGGACCTGGGCCATGCGGTCCGAGCCGGTGATCCGCAGGGTGCCGTCCCAGCCGGCCTGCGTCACCTCGTCGATGCGGAAGTAGCCCAGCGAGGTCCACTCGAAGCTGCCGCCGCTGACCTCAACCCCATACTCGACGAACAGCTCGGTGCCGTCCGGCAGCAGCGAGCCGTACGGCGCACGCACCTCAAGGTCGATGGTCGAGCGCACCTCGGCGCTGGAGTCCATCTCCACGAACCCGTCGACCACGGCCAGCGGTTCACCGGCGCCTGCGGGCGCCGTCGACTGCGGGAACCCGGTCACGGTGCGCACGCGGGTCTTGGCCGTGTGGGTGCTGGAGACGATGCCCTTCAACGTGTCGCTGACCGGTCGCATCAGCCCACCACCACGTCGGCCGGGCTGCCCACGATCTGTGCGAGCGCGAGGTAGGTGGCGTAGGTGTTGAGCACGTCCTGGTAGGTGGCGTGCTGGTTGAGCACCGACTGGTAGGTGCCGACCGAGCCCGCGTAGGCGTAGTGCGGCTTGGCGACCTCGGCGAGCTGCAACTCGATGCGCCGCTTCGGGCTGTGTGTCTTCGCGGTGCGCCGGGTGACCATGCGCTCGACGACTGCGTACATCGTCGGCACCCCGAGGTCGGCCTCGTCGGAGTGCAGCATGACGATGCCGCCCACCCGCAGCAGGTCGTCGACGGCCTTGTACTCCGCCCACGTGGTGGTGGGGATGAGGATCGACGTCGACCGGCCACCCATCACGTCCGCGGTCGCGGCCGGCGCGCCCTGAGCGATGATCGAGATGAGCTCGTTGCGGCCGCTTCGGGTGATGTCGCCGATGTCGTTCGGGTTGATCTTGCGGTTGAGCGTCGGGTAGCCGACCACCTTGAGCCAGGCGGTGGCCGTGATGGACACCGCGGTCGCCAGGGCGTAGGCCCACGTGTTGGTCGCGGCGCTGTAGACGGCGTAGTCGACCGAGCCCGCGCCGGTGCCCGACCACGGGAACTCGTAGTCGTAGGCAGTGACGGCGCTACCGCCACTCACGGGCACGGCCTGGGCGCCCCGCACGGTGTCCCACGTGCTCCCACCGGCGGGGCGCACGTAGTAGCGGACCGCGAGGTCCCCACCGGCCCAGCCGTTGGATTGCAGCACCACGCGCGACAGGGTCGCGTCGAAGGTGGCGGTGATCGCCGCCATGGCCTACCACCCCCGCCCGGTTCCGGCCGCCGCCGCACGGCGGGTGCCACGGTTGGAGGCGTCGATCTCGGCGCGCACCATGCCGCGGAACTCGCGGCCGTCGATGAACACGCTCACGGCCGGCGAACCCACCGAGATGGACGGCGCCGTCGACGAGCCCTGCGCGAGCGACGCGGAGAGGGCGCGAGGTGTGCCGCCCTCGGCGAAGCCACGGGCACCTGAGAGCAGCGCACGACGCCACGCGTAGATCGCGCCGTGGCCACCGGCCGCGTCCACCTCGGCCGCGGTCAGCACGTGCTCGTCACGGCTCAGGGCGAACAGGCCGGCGCGGTCGTTGGTGCGCGAGCCTGGCCCGGTGACCTTGCCGTTGAAGAACGGCCGGCCACCGGTCGCCAGGCGGCCCGCCGAGGCGATGCCGCCAGAGCCGTTCACCGAGGTGTAGATCTGGATCGTCTTGCCGTTGTTCATCCGGATGAAGTTGTCGATCACGCCCTGCGCGCCGCTGGTGTTCGCGCCGACGTTGAGGTTGGCTCCTGACCTGCCGATCTGGCCGAGGATCTGCTGCAACGCCTGTCCAGCGGGCACGGTGTTGCCGTTGAGCTCCACCGTGCCGGTGCCGATGTTGATCTGTTCGATGATCTTGTTCAGGGCGTCCTGGGCGGGCATGGCCTGCCCGTCGATCATGACGGTGGCCTTGCCTGCCGCAATCTCCTCCAGCACGGTGCGCAGAGCGAAGCCCGCGCCGTTGTTGTTGCCGTTGATGTTCACGGTGCCGGAGGACTTGTTGACGCTGTTGATCAGCTTGTTGAGGTCGAGCTGCGCGGCGAAGGTGTCCGCGGTGACCTCCAGCTTGATGCCCGAGCTGCGGTTCTTCGCGATCTTGTCCTTCTCGACCTGCCAGAAGTTCGAGTCCCCGACCCAGTTGCGGATGTCGTTGCGGTCGCCCGGCTTCGCGGCCGGCGCTTCGAACAGCTGGCTCCAGAAGTCCTCGCCCAGGCCCTCCTTCGCGCGCTCGGCAGCGGTCGGAAACCCGCTCAGCGAGTTGAGCGCGTCGGACAGGCCCTTGTTGGTGGCAGCGTCGATCGTCAGCAGACTGCCGATCGTGAAGCCGGCCGCGCTGAGGCCCTGCAGCTGGCCGAGCTTCCCGGCGATGCCCTTACCGCTCTTCGGGTCGCCCACCGCGTCGCCCGCCGAGTTGGCCTTCTTCTCGATGTCGCCGAACATCGCGGGGATCCCCGCGCCCCACGTCTTGACCTGGTTGAGCACCTGCATGCCCTTGTACGCGACGACCAGGCCCAGCACGACCGGCGTCAGGGCCTGGATGACGTCCTTGTTTTCCGAGAGGAACCGGGCCATGCCCTGAAGCAGCGGGCCCGCGGTCTCGATGGCGTTCACCAGGAACTGGCCGACGCCCTGCGCGAACCCCTGCGCGGCCGGGCCGAGATCTCGGATCAGGGGACCGACCTGCTCCAGCGCCGACCTGAGCACGTTGCGAGCCACGTCGGCCGTGGTGCGCAACGTGTCGCCGAGCACCTTGATGGCCTGCTGGCCCTCGGCGCTGTCGAGGAAGTCCTCGATGGCCTGGGTGCTCTCCTCGATCCCTTCGAGGAAGTCACGCTCGCCGTCGTTGAGGCCCTTCCAGAACTTGCCGCCGATCTGCCCGACGTTGGTGAACACGCGGCCGAGATCCTTGGCGGTGTCGACACCTTCGTCGATCAGGTCGTTGATCCGGCCGGTCTTGACGCCTTCCGCCACCCACTCGCGGAAGTCACCGGTCAGGTTCGCCACGGCCTTGCCGAGAGTGACCGTGCGCTGTGCGCCGACGCCGCCGAGCTCCAGCAGCCCGCCCAGCACGTTGCCGAGCGCGGGCTCCAGTTCCTTCGTCGTCTTCGTGGTCGCGCCGAGGATCTTGTTGACGGCCTCCACAGAGGACGGCGCGAGCAGCGCCTTGGAGGCGTTGCGGCCCATGAGGTTGAAGTTCCCGGCGATGTCGCCGGTGCCCTTCTCCAGGAGCGGGAAGTACCGCTCGGCGAGGTCGCGGACGTCGGTGTCGAAGCCCGCGAAGAACCGGCCTTGCACCAGCTTCTTCAACGCCGCCAGCCGGTCGCTCTGAGCCCGGATGGCCTCCGCGGTCTTCACCGCGGCCGGCGCCATCTTCTTCGTGGCCTCGGTCCACTCCTCCGGGCTGCTCGCCTCCAGCGCGTCGCCGAACCCCGACGTTGCGAGCTTGAGCACCCCGATGCCCACAGCCCCGGTGGCGGCGATACCGGGCAGCGCCAGCAGGCTGCCCGACAGCGAGCCGACGACCGCGACGGTGCCGGCCACCGCCGAGCCCGCGCTCTGGAGCGTGCCGACAGCGGAGCCGAGCTTCAACACGCCCGTGGCCGACGACGCCAGCGCGCTCGCGACCTTGTCCGCGCCCTTCGTCGTCGCCGCGACGAACAGACCCTGTTCCTTCTCGGCCGCCTTACGCAGCCGCTCAAGCTCGCGTTCCTGCTCGCGCACAGCACGGCGCAGACCACCGGTCGACTCGCCGTCGAGCTTGGTCTTGATCGTGCGCTCGGTCGTGCTGTTCGCGGCCATCAGAGCCCACCCCACTTACGGAGCACTTCGTCCGCGGCCTCGTTGAACTCCCGGTCGATGTAGCCGCGCATGTCCTCGACGGTGGGGAAGAAGAAGTAGCCCTCGCCGTTGAACGGCCGGAACTGCTTCAGCGCGTGCGAACCGAACTCGGCGCCGAACAACACCTTGAACGCGGGCACCCTGTTCGAGCCGACCCGGCGGGTACCGCCCGCCACGACCGTCGGCACCCGGTCCCGCTGGGCCCGGATGGACGGCACCATCAGCGCGGACTGGGCGTTGGCGCGCGCCGCGGACTTGATGTTGACGGCCAGCACGCCCGCGATCGACAGCGACGCCGCACGCATCTCCTTGTCCGCGTCCTTGGGCAGTGCCTTGAACTTCGCGAGGGTCGGACGGAGACCGGTGATCCGGATCGTGACCGTGATGGTGCGCTTCTCGGCCACGTGGATCACCTCACCCCTTCATCGGTGGCCCGTCCTGTTCGGACGGTGCTGCTTGTTCGTGCAAGATCTCCAGTGCGGTCTCCCAGGCACGCGGGCCGCGTGCCTCCCACTCGCTCATCGCGATGCCAGTGGCGATCGCGAGCTCGATCAGGAGTCGCTGGTGGGAGCCGCGGGGGTAGGGACCTCGTCGTCGACGTCCTCGCCAGCGCTGGGCTCTTCAGAGCCGAGCTCGACGTCGGCCAGCTCCTGCAGCTCGGTGAGCGTGCCGGTCCACAGCTTCTGGCGCTTCAACGCCGCGTGCGCCAGCGAGTACAGCTCGCCGACCTTGTAGCCGCGGCCCAGCAGCATGCCGAACGCGCGATCGGCGCCGGCCTGCTCCCACACGAGCTGGTCGCGCGGGCCCGCCGTCACCTTGATCTGCCTGCCGTCCTCGAACGACACATCGAAGGTCAGCTTCACGTCAGGCCGCCAGCTTCTTCACCGCGCGCGTCACCGACGCCACGGCACTGAAGTCGACGAGGGCCTTGCCAGGGCCGGTCACGGCGTCGAGCGGCTGCCGGTAGTACTGCGGCAGCGGGATGTCCTTCGTCGCGCCGGCCGCGACGGTGACGATGCGGTCGGCGATCGCGAGGCCTTGGAACGTGTCCGGGGTCTGCACCGTGACGGTGACCGAGACGCCGGAACCGTTGTCCACGGTCATGAAGTAGCCGCCGCCGCACTCGGCGATGTCGCCGTCAGCGTTCGGCGCGGTCATGTTGGCGGCCAGGCCGTCAGCGGTGATGCTCTGCGTGGGCGGGGTACTCCGCGCCATGGCGAACTCCTTACGTGGTCAGAAGAAGTGGCTGAATCAGGCGCGGGCGTAGACCGGCTTGCCGATGCACTGAAGGACGATGGTCTGCGTCTCGGTGGTCTTGACCTCGCCGCCGACGTTCGGCGCCTTGATGCGCAAGTTGCCGGTCCACTGGACCTGCTCATCGACGGTGCCGGGGTGGTGGACGATCGAGAACGCGGCGTCCTCGCCGTCGTTCGTCATGAAGTAGTCGGAGATCCCGTTGACCCTCCAGTCGCTGTACAGCGTCAGCGACAGCGCCCAGTCCGGATCGGTCTCCTCCCGGTCCTCACCGTCCGGGCAGTAGCTGTAGATCTTGTTCCCGTCCTCGGTGTTGTTCTGCAGCTCCCAGTTGCTGATCTGGCACTCGTAGGAGTTGCCGCCGATGGTCAGGTTGATGACCTTGAGCTTGCGGTTGTGGAGGCTCACGGCCTGGCTCCGTTCCTTGTCATCACAGGCTCACTTCGACCGTGAGCAGGTAGCACGGCAGCGCCTGGCCGCCGGCCTCGTAGTTGCCCGGCGACGCGGACCGCACGATCACGCTGTTGTCGGTGTTCTCGTGGATCGCCTGCGCCACCTGGGAGACCAGCTTCAGCAGCCGCTTGAGCACGTCCTTGTCACCGGACGCCATCACGATCACCGGATACGTCGCCTCGGTCGCGTCCGCGCCGACCGCCAGATCCAGCTCCGGTGCGAACACCAGCGCGGCCGGAGGCCGGAACGTCGCCGCCGGGTCGTCGTAGACGTTGACGCCCTTCGCGAACCTGATGGCCGCCTTGATCTGTCCCATGTAGTCGAACGCGTCGTTCGAGTCGTCGTCCGCCACGGCCGTCACCCCACCCTCGGGATGGCATGCCGGCCGATCCGCAGCAGACGATCGATGTCCGCGTCGAACGACGGCACCCGCGCCGCGCCGAGCTCGGCCATCGCGACCAGACCGCCAGGCGAGCGGCGCCGGGTGTCCCAGCGCCGCGCCAGCATCACCGTGCCCAGCTTCAGATCCTCGCCAGGCAGCGGCCGGGAGGACGGCTCACCGGTGAAGTTGAACCGTCCCTTGTGGATGCGCTCAACGAACGTGACCGCCGCATCGAACACGCGCCGCAGCCGCTGCTCATCGCCCTCGGCCAGGTCGTCCTGGTCCTCCTGGTCGATCTCGTTGAGCAGCTCGTCGAACGTCACCCACCCCGGCATCGCGTGTCAGCCCCGCTGCGTTCGGCTGCGCTCGAACTGCTCGCGCTCGAACCGCTGCATCTCGTGCTCGGCGACGTAGCCGCCCTCGACCGGCACGGACCACGCGGGAAGACCCTGCGGGGTCTTGTGCACCGGCTCGTCGATCGGCGTCACGCCCTCCGGGGCCTGCTTCGGCTTGTCCGGATCCGCCCAGCTGTCGATGAACGCGATGACGTCGGCGCGCTTCATCTCGGCGAAGAACTCCTCGTCCTTGCCGGAGATGTGGACCGCGTACGCCTTCTGCGCATCGAGGTCCGAGCCAGGCCCGCTCAACGGCGGGCGCTTCATGGTGACGGGTTCCGTCATGGTGTCCACGACCCCTTACGCGGTCTCGTCGTAGCTGTAGGCCCGCACACCGTCGGTGCGGGTGCAGGCGAGGGCCTGGTAGCCCCAGATGCCGATCTCGACGGTCTTGACCTGGTACTCGAAGTCCAGGCGCCTCGGCGTGGTGGCCCAGCCGTGCACGTCCTCGCGGTTGAACAAAAAGCTCTTGTTCGCGGCGCCCGCGGTGTAGGGCAGCGCCCAGGCCGGGCGGCCGGCCAGGCCGCCGACGTTGAGCGAGCCGAACAGGTTGCCGGTCAGGCCGTCCGCGTTCTGCGCGCCGATGATCGGGAACAGGCTGCGGCCGGTGTCGTCCTGGGCGTTGGTGAGCGCCGTGTACAGGCCCTGCTCCAGCTCGAAGTCCTGGAACCGGAAACCACCCCTGACGAAGTGCAGGCCGGCCAGCGAGGCCTTCACCGCCTTGGCGAGCGCCTTGTCGGCCAGGCCCGCGGTGAGGGTGAGCGTGGTGACCGTCAAGCCGGCGAGCAGCGTCGCCGACGCGATCTCCAGAGCCTCGTCCCAGGCGCGCAGCATCTGCCGCCACACGATCGAGGACAGCTGCGGGTTGCCGCCCTGATCCCACGCCTCACGCGTGATCTCGATCTTGCCCGACACGGCGGACGGCGTGATCGTCTGCGCCGTGGTGGTCAGTGCACCCGGCGTCGGCTCGGTGTTCTGCGTGTGCGCGGCGACCAGGCCCGAGCTGGTGTTGAACTTCGGCAGGACGAAGGGGGTCGCGTCGTCGAGGGTGCCCTTGCGGATCGCGTCCCAGATCGGCGTGCGGTACGTCAGCTGGTCGACGTACAGGTCCGGCCGGTTGATGGCCGGGTTGAGGCTGGAGATGTTGCCGGTCGTGACCGCGAACTCGGCGCGAGCCCTGGCGAAGTGGTCCTTGAGCCAGTTCTGGACGCGGTCCTTCGCCTCCTCGTCGCCCTTGAGACCGGAGATCATGTCCGAGCTGAAGTCGTGCTCACCGCGGCGGCCGTCGAAGCGGTACAGCGGCTTCTCGTTCACCTCGAACTGGGCCTTGCCCTGGCGCGGGTCGACGAACTCCGGACCCTCGCCGCCTTCGCCGCGGCCCTGCTTCTGCTGGGCCTCGACGAGCGCCGTGATCGCGTCGCTGATGCCACCGGCGTTCGCCGTGAACGCCTCGACCGCTGCGGTGAACGCCGCGACCGCCTCCGGACCCAAGACCGGCGCCGCGGCCGGGGTCTCCTGCTCCGTGCCGGTGCTACCGGGCATGTCCGTGTTCCTCTCGTTGCGGGATGCTGCGACGCTCGTGACACGGGCGTCGTCAAAAGCGGGGGCGGACGTGATCGCACAACCCCTGAGCTGGCCGGACGTGACGACCTTGACCAGGTCGTCGTCCGGGTCGCGGGTCCACTCGGAACCGTCGCCGTCGAAGTCGACCTCGATCGAGAACCCGTCGAGGACCTTGTCCTCCGCGAGGCTGAGCACCTCGTCGCCAGCGGCGCCGCGCGCCACCTTGAACGAGCCCCACAGACCGGGAGCCGTGTTCTTCAGGTCGGACGCGTACGCCACCGCAGTGCGCCGGTCGTGCTCGCGGTTGAGCTTCACGCGCGACGCGTCAGCCCACTTCAGGCTGTTCGGCTTGAACGACCACTTCGACCAGCCCGACCGCGCGACCTTGTTCCACGGCACCAGAAGCCCGGACACCGTGCGGGTCTCGCGGTCCACAGTGAACTGAGCGTCCGCAGCCGACAGGGAGAACGAGACCACCGCCGAGGTGTCGTCCTCGGTGGCCTGCTCCGGGCGGATCAGCGGGTTGCTGAACTTCACGGCCACCGGTGCGGTGGCCTCGGTACGGGCACCGGGCATGCCGGCCACCTCCTGGGACTTCGAGGGACGGGCACGGTTGGCAGCCGAGGGCTCGACCGGCACAGCCGGGTAGCGCTCCTTGCTGCGGATCTCAGGCACGGAGATCGCCTCGATCTCGGTGCCGATCTTGTAGGTCTGCCACCGGGTCAGCGGGTCCGCGCGCAAGTACTCGTCGAGCTCGAAGAACACCTTCCGGCCGCGCGGGGTGATGTCGTTCATGGACAGACGCGACGTGACCGCACCCATGTACGACGCCAGCGTGTCGTTGATGCGGTCCTGCCGACGGTCCACGCCGTTCTGGTAGGTCCTGCTGGTCGTGCTGACGCCCAGGTCCTCGGGATCGATGCCCATGGCGTTCGCCAGGCCGATCGTGACCTGCTTCTCCAGCTCGACCAGCTGCATCTCGGCCGGGGACGGCGAGTCGACGCTGTTGTAGGTCAACGAGTTCGGCACGTAGCCGGTCGAGCGTTCCCGGCGGGCCTGCTGCCAGGCGTCGAGGATCTCCCTGATCTCGTCGTCGTCGGCCTGGTCGGCGCCCTCGGCCGGCGTGAAGTAGTCCTGCGGCCTCGGATCCCTGGCATACATCGCCTGGACCTGCTCCAGCAGCACGGCACGGCGGATGGTCCGTGCAGCGGCTTCACGCAGCGGCGGGTTCGGGCTGTCGAACCGGATCATGTCCCGCGCCGGGGTCTCGACCCCGTTGACCCACACCGATCCGCCCGGCAGCTGCTGGCCGGACGGCAGCGTGCGGGCCTCGCGCCACTTCTCGCCCGGCGGCTCCATCGACACGGTGTGCACGTCGCAGTGCATCGCCGCAGTCGGCCAGCCCACCGCATTGCGGGCGGTGACCTTCCACCACGAGATGGCGTCGAACACGAGGTCCTCGACGGTCTGCGCCAGCACCACGATGTTCGCGACGTTCGGATCGATCTGGTCCACCAGCGGCGAGACGACCACCTGGTTGTCGCGGTCACGGGTGACCAGCGGCAGCGTCGAGATGGCGCACAAGATGTTCCGGCCGCGCAGCACCGCGGGCACCGACAGCGCGGCCTTCCGCGAGACCGGCGAGTTCGACAGCGTCGCGCTCGCCAGCTGCACGAGGTCGTCGACGGGCGTGATGTCGAGGCTGAACGTCACCGACGGAGAGGCCGGCGTCTCGGCGGCGCGCTCGAACACCGCAGGCCCCGGCAGCCCCAGCAGTGTCCTCAACCAGCCCATGATCGAAGGCTAACAGGAAATCTTCCTGGCATTCACAATGCATTCGAAAGGATTTCCCGTCACGCGGCGTTCTGCCCCTGACGTGCCGAAGAACTTCCCGCCACGATCACCCGCTGCCTGCCTGCGGCCTTCACCGGCGGAGGCATCGTCAGCGCCAGGTGAACCACGCCCGCCGTGCCGTACGCGGCATCGCAGTTGCCCGCACCTCGACGCACGAACCGCCACCCGTCACCCGAGTGCAGCTTCTCCGCACCGACCAAGTGCGCCGTGATCAGCAGGTCACCGTTGAACTCCAGGTTCTCCGCCTGCACCTGCGCCGACAGCTGCATGCACACCGCCGACGCCGAGGTGATCTCGATGACCTCCACGCCCTTCGGCGGCCACACGCCACGCGGGTCGTCGGCCTTGCGCTCGGCCAGGCTGCCCGCCAACGCCGCCGCAGGGCCCTTCGGGAACCAGCCGAACAGCCGCGGCTTCAACCGCTTCACCAGCGCGGGCAGCTCCTTCGCGCAGTCACGCAACGCGTGCTCGCCACTCCACGCCTTCACCACCTGCACCCGCACCTTGCCGTTGTCCAGCAGCGCGCCGGCCATCAACGTGGCGTGCGAACCGTTCGGCGCCACGTCCAGCACCGCCGCGATCCGCGTGCGGGCGGCGGCTAGCGAGAACGCCTTGAGCCGCCGTGCCGCGCCCACGCCGATCGAGATGTCGCAACGCTCCAACGCCTGCGCATCGATCGCCGGGTCCAGCACCGGGACCATCATGCAGAGCACCTCGGTGTTGAACTCGGCGAGCTCCTCACCGCCGTTCTCCATCGCCCGCCGCGCCTCGGCCTGCAACGTCACCAGCCGCAGACCACGGCGCTCCAGGTTCGGGTTCGCCATCGCCAATGCGGCCGGGTCGTCCGCGCGCGCCCCCAGCGGCGCCGACCACTCGAACACGCCCAGCTGCGGGTCCGCGCTGTCCGTGCGCAGCGTGTCGACGCCGTTCTCGGACTTGATCGCCGCGGACCGCAACGACTTCAGCACCACAGCGGAGGCGTCGCCCTGGTTGGTGATCGCGAACGCCTGCGCGTCGTCAACGGCGTTCATCGCGTTGTACGCGGCCGACCAGGCCTTCCAGTTCGGGTGCTCGCGGAGCTCGTCGAGGATCAGCCGGTGCACCGTCAGCGACCGGCCACCCTTGCGGTTGCTCGCCGCGATCTTGTAGCGACACTTCGCGGACGTCCGCAGCATGTTCTGACCGTTGGTGCGACGCACACCCCGCGCCGGGATCCGCTCGGCGAGCTCCTCGATGCCCTCCGCGATCTCAACGGCCTTCTCCCAGCTCTCCTGGGCGTAGTCGAGGTTCGTCGACGTGCCGAGGATCAGCTTCTGCCGCTCCACGAACAGCCAGTAGAGGCTCAACACCACTAAGACGTGGGTCTTGCCATTCTGTCGCGCGACGATGACCAAGACCTTGCGAAACCGCGGCGACCCGTCCGGCAGCAGCTCGCCCGCGTGGATCACGAGCCAGCGTTCCCACGGGTCCAGCGGCATCTCGAGGATGTCCTCGGCGAACCGCACCACCCGGAACCCGTAGCTGGTCTTGGGAGTCAGCGCGCAGCCGCAACCGCACGGACCGCGCCGGCCGGTCACCAGCGGGGGCGTGAACAGGCGTGGCTTAGTGCTTCCGAGCACCTTCAGCGTCGTCGATGAGGGCGTCGAGCTTCGCGCGCTTCGAGTCGGCCTTTTCGTCGTCGCGACCACGGGCAGGGCCCCCCTTCTGCATCGCAGCACGCGCCTTCGGGGAGGCCCCCAGCGACTCCAGAGCGGCCTGAAGCTTCGGCCCGAGCTCGGCGAGCACGGCCTGGTGCTCGACGCGCCGCTTCAGCGCCGCAAGCTGGTTCGCGGTCGAGACGTTGTCCGGCTCGATCAGCGAGGCCTGCTCCGCGATCTCGGCCGCATCGTCGATGGTCTGCGCGTACCGCTCAATCAGGCGCACGAGTGCAACGTCTTCAGGCCGGCGCTTCACCGCAGCCACGGCGCTCGCCACCGCAGACGCCATCGAGTTGTCAGCGGGCACGAGAATCACCTCCGCGCGGGCCCTGACCTCCACCAATATCGAGGTCCAGACCTCCAGCTTAGTCGAGGTCTGGACCCCCAAGATCGCCCGAAATCAAATCGGGGAGAGAGAGGACATAAGGACGCGGATGTCCGGGGTGGGTCAAGGCCGGGAAAACCGCAGGTCAGAGGGGGTGCCGCTGATCATCCACTGTGGACACCTGTTTCCGCAGGTCAGAGGCCTGCGAATGCATTCCGGCTGCGGCCCGGTGGCGACGCCCCCTGACCCCCTCGGAGGCGGCGGCGGTGTGCCAGCTGGCCCGCCCGTGTAGCCACCCTCGCGCGGTGCCACCCAGCCGCGGCGTGCGGTCACGGTCGCCACCGCCACTCTTCGCGGTAGCCAGCGCGGTGCTGGTGGGCCAGGCCGAGGGCGCGCACCGTGCCGCACGGGTAGGGGTCGTTGTCCTCGTTGCACAGGTCACGGCCATCGCTCCGGACGAAGTGCAGGTCGAGGATCGCGGTGTGTGCGTCGCACTCGGCCACGGCGGAGCGTGGGTCGTTGAGCTCGATGTGCTGGCCGTCGACGTCGAGCAGGTCTTCCTCGTACCGACCCAGGCCGGGCGCTGCGCCAGCACGGCGCGAGGCCACGCCAACCTGGTAGCCGTCGCTGTGCTGGACGGTGACGCCGAACCGGTATCGGTCGTAGGTCCACGTCGGTGCGGGCCCATCAGGCAGGAACGCTGTAGCCATCGCACGCTGGCGCTTCTCGGCGATCTGCTCGCGCAGCCACGGCACGAGCTCGTTGGTGTCGCTCACGCCTGCCGCCTCTTGAGCTTGACGGGTCCGTAGTTGCCAGCCACCTTGGTCCAGGACTCCGGGTCGCCGTCGAGGTCGTCGAGGCGCAGCCAGTATTCGCCTCCGGTCGAGCGGAGCCACTGCACTCCCGTGGCGTCGTCGACGATCGAGCCGGGTGGTGGCTCCGGGTCGTTCGCGGTCATCGCGTTCTCGTTCCACCACCTCCACTCGGCTCGGTAGTCCTCGTGGCGCTGGTAGGCCAGGGCGACGGCCCGTACGGTCTGGCACGGCCACTCGTCGTGCTCGCGGTAGCGGAACCGGTTGCCGCCCGCGTCTTCGTCGGTTCCGGTGTAGACGCACGTGGGGCACTCGATGTCGCCGTCACGGTTCTCGTGAGGTGTGTGGAGGCGCAGCAGCTCGCGTTTCGCCTCGACGTCGTCCAGCGCGCGCCTGGGGTTGAACCGTTCGATGTGGGCGATCTCGTTCGGCCAGGAGTGCCCGACGACGAGGTTGCCCTCGCCATTGCGGACCTGCATGCCGACGCTGAAGTCCGCGGTCCAGTGGGCCGTGTGTTCCTTGCCGGGCATGCGCGTGAACGCCTTGCGGGCGGTCTGCTCGTCTTCGGCGAGGCGGGCGTTGATGAAGTCGAGCAGCTCGGTCACAGCTGTCCCTTCCGTTGGTGCGGGACGGATCGGCGGCATAGCGGGCGCGGTCGCTGGCTTCGCCGACACGTGGATTGGTGCGGTCGGGCTGATGGTATTGCCGCGGCTGCGGGCGAGCGCGCGATCGAGGCGGTTGGCCTCTGCTTCGGTTACGGCGCGTTCGAGCTCCTTGCGGAGCGCGGGCATGCAGGCCTTGAGGGTGTCGCTGAGCCAGCCGCCCATGGCTCAGGCCATCCGGACGGCGAAGCCGGGTAGGCCGAGGCCGAAGTCCGGATCGGACGACGCGGGCCGAAGCGGCGCGCGCAGCTCGGTCTCGTCGACGCTCACCCTCGGCGCTCCTGGTGACAGGCCGGCGGGTACGCCGATCCAGCGGAACGGCTCGTCGCAGTCGAGGCAGCGGATGCGGATCTCCGCCGTGTAGCCCTTCACGGGGCCGTCGTCGCCATCGGTGAGCCGGTGCACGCCCACGATCGACTCGAAGTTCTCGTGTGGACATGCGCGGTCGGGATCGATGTTGGTCGTGGTCATGGTGCCTTCTCGCTGTTCTGCTGGCTGACGAGCTGGGCGACCTCGGACATCGGCACGAGCATGTACTCGGGCGTGAGGCTGATGAACGGCAGCTCGGTGCCGATGGGCGTGCCGTCGACGCTGCGTGCGCGGATGGGGTTGTGGTGGCCGCCGATCTCCTCGACGTCGACGCGGTGGTGCTTGGCGAGTTCGGGCAGCAGGTGCGTCCGGACGAGGGTGACCAGGACGGCGCGCCAGTCGTCCGGGTACGTGATGCCGTGCTCGTCGAGGTAGTCGAGGACCTGGTCGGGGATGGTGCCGTCGTCGAAGCCGTACTTGGACAGCAGCGAGGACGAGTCGAGATGCAGCGTCGGCTCGTCGCCGGTGTGGCGGCACTCGCCGGTGCAGTTGATCTGGCCGCAGTGGTGCACGTGCAGCTTGGGCTGGCAGCGCGGGCACGGGCACGGCAGGTTCTCGGTCGGGATGTCGTTGGTCATGGTTACCACCAGGTCATGGGTCGGGGCTCGGGGTCGAGCGCGTTGCTTGGGCGTTGTGCGCAGAGCGGGCATGCGGGGTTGTGGGTCTGGGGGTCGCCGATGTGGAGGTTGCACGGGGTGCAGCTGGCGACGAGGTGGGCGGGGTCGTCGCCGGTGATGGCGCGGCCTTTGGTGTGGTGGACGGTGTCGGCCCAGCGGGTGCAGATGGTGGGGATCTGGACGGTGCAGCGCCCGCCGGTGTCGAGCTGGTTTTGCTCGAGCACGGCGGCGCGGGTGCGTCGCCATTGGCGGGTGCTGCCTCCGGTCCAGCCCTTGCTCATGCCTGGGCGTGGCCGATCGCGACGCGCAGTTCGGGGGTGAGGTTGCCGCGGAGCCAGCCGGCGTCTTTGTCGCACAGGTCGAGCCAGCACGGCGTGATGTCGTCGGTCTCGATGATGTACGCGCAGGTGGCGGGTTTGGTGCAGCGCCAGCAGGCGTGGTCCTCGGCGGTGCGCTGGTCGATGGCTTCGCCCTGGCCGGCGTGGCCGGTGGCCGAGGGCGGGAGCACGACGGTGCCAGCGAGGATGTAGTCGAGGAGTTCGTCGGCTGGGATGTCTTTGTTGGACACGAGGGTTTCCTTACCTGGAGAGGGCGGCGCGGACGAAGCAGTCCTTGGCTTCCAACAACTTGCGCAGGCCGGCGGACAGTTCGGGGCCGTCTGGGATGTTGTCGACCATGGTCTGGGCGAGCTCGGCGCAGGCCTTCGAGACGGGCTTGAGGTCTCCGCTGAGGTGGCCGTACTCGAAGAACTTTGCGAAGTGTTCGGTGGACTGGTGGCGACCGTTGGTGTTGAGCATTGCGTGATCCTTTCTGGATCGAGTGGTTGCTGATGCTGGGCGCTTCGGTGTCCACGCCACGTAGTTCGCGACGGACACGAGCCCGTCGCGGCAGGGGTGCGGGTCCCACAGCTCGGCGCCGCGTAGGACGACAGCGTGGAAGACGCCGCGTGGTGACTGGCCGAACGCGAGTCCGAACGTGACGGGCACGGTGAGCGGTTGGTACGTCACGCTGTAGCCGTGCGCCGCGCCGAATCCGATCAGCCGTTCGAGCCAGTCGGGGTAGAGCGCGAAGTGCGGCACGTCGTCGAGGTCGAGGTTGAGCAGGGACGCGACGGCGGCCTGGAGGCAGTTGCCGGGCAGTCCGCTGCCGTCGCCGACCGTGATGGTCTGGGTCACCCGTCCTGGTTGGCCGGTCATGCTGCTTGTCCCATGTTCGCGAGCACGACGCGGCCGGGCACGGCGGCGTGGCCCATGGTGTTGCCGCTGCCGTTGTTGCGGTACATCAGGGCGATCGTCACCGTGCCGTCCTCGATGTCTCCGGCCTCGACCACCCACCACGTGGGGCGAAGGCCACGCGCGAGTGAGACGGCGGTGTATAGCCCGCCGTAGCCAGCGGCAAGAGGTGTGTCCGTGCCGCTGCTGAGGTAGCGGACCGGCACGCCGCCGACGATGGCGGCGAGGTCGTAGACGGCTTCCTGGTCCGTCTGGTGCAGGTGTTCGAAGCTCCACAGCAGTTTGTCGCCTGCGGCTGCCGGACTGGTGGCGCGGAAGTCTGCGGGGCAGGCGGTCCAGGTGCCGCTGTCGCCGCATGGTCCGAAGGTGCCGGTGACAGCGGCGGTGCGGCCGAATCCCTTCAGCGTGCCGTCCGCTCCGTCTGCACCTGCGGGGCCGGTTGCGCCCGCTGGTCCTTGGGCGCCAGTCGCTCCGTCTGCACCGTCTGCACCGGCGGGTCCCGTTGCTCCGGCCGGGCCTTGTGCGCCGGTGGCCCCTGCCGGACCCTGCGCGCCGGTTGCTCCTGTGGCGCCGGTGGGACCTGCGGGCCCTTGCGGGCCAGCTGGTCCCTGCGGCCCGGCCGGGCCGGTTCCGCCGCCACCCTCCGCGTGGGTGTGGTTGACGAGCGCGAACACGTTGCCGGGCACGGCGCTGGGCAGGGTGGTGAGCTGGTTGAGCTTGAGCGTCTGGCCGGCGTTGCCCTCGGGGACGTGGACGGCCCATCGGCCGTTGATCGCGGTGCTTTCGATCTCGATCTCGGGCGCCCAGCCCTGCGGCGCGATGGCCGGGTCCCACGGGTCCGGGATCGTGATGCTTCCGGCGCCTGCAACGAGGTCGGTCCAGGGTGTGGGGGCGAGGCCTGCGATGACCTCGTCGGTGAGCACGGTGCGCGGCAGGTGCCAGCGGACTTTGCCGGTGGCGGGGATCAGGCCGGCCACGTCGGTGGTGATCTTCCACGTGATGGTGACGGTTCCGATCGGCATGGCGGTGCTCCTGTCGCAAACCTCAACTTCGATCGAGGTACTGATCGTAGAGGCATTGGTGCTGCTGGTGATCAGGTGAAGCGCACGCTGCGCTAGGCTCGCCGCGTTGCTGTGGGCGTGTCGGGTGCGCCGGGTTGTGCAGTGTCAAGGGGTAGCAGGGCGGTCGGCCCTCACGCAGGCGTTGGCGTGAGGGCCGTTCCTGTGTCTACAGGTCGTCGTCGAGGTCCGCGGTTGATCGCTCCGCGAGGGCCTGGCGGACGGCGCCGGGGTCGACCGGGTACCGGTTGCCGGTCGAGGGCACCTTCACACCGAGCTGGGCGAGCTGCGCGACGAGCGCCTTGCCGTTGAGCGTCCGGTATGGAGCCCAGTTCGGCGCGAGCTCGCGCAGCCGAGCGGGGACATCGGCCGCGTTCACCTTCTCGTGGCCGAGCGCGTCGGCCAGGTCCTCCAGCAGGTCTCGCCGTTCGGTCTCCAGCGCGCGCCTGGGGCTGCCCACGGGCAGCGCCGGGTGCACCAGGCCCATCGCCCGCTCGATGACGTCCTCGGCGGCGTCGAAACCGTCCTCGCGGGCCTCGATGTAGAACCACTTCAGCAGCTCGAACGTCTCGTCGGTGGTGCCGGTCGTGATGGCCGTGCCGCGGTCGACGTTGAACCGCAGCTCGGTGGCCCGGATGCCGGCGCGGAACGAGCCGTCGCCGAGGAAGCCGTCGTTGTTGCGCCAGGTCTTGACGTAGAAGCACACGTTGATCGCGACCTGCTCGACCAGCGCAGGCGGGATGGCCGCGGCCCGCGAGGACTGGGTGTCGAACGCGAGGATGACGCCGGTCTTGCGCCCGCGCTTGACGATGTTGACCGCGATTTCACCGGCTTCCTTGCCCAGCTCGGCGTTGCCGAACAGCTCGTGGCACTCGGAGAACCCGGCGACGATCGGCCGCAGGTCGTGATGCTTCTCGGCCAGCGCCCGCGTGACCTTCTTGACGCCCAGCTCGGCCAGCCGAGCCTCACGCCGGCCAACCTCCTCGTACAGCTCGTGCAGGGCGGCGAGCGCGTCCTCGACGACCTCGACGCCGGTGCCGCGCTCGTAGCGGGCCAGGCGTGGCCGGTAGACGTCGAAGTCGCCGTTCCCGGCGAACACGTACACCCACAGCTCGGCGAGCGGATCCAGGGCGGCGCCGAGCATGACCACGCGGACGGCGTTGGACTTGCCCTGTCCGGGCAGGCCACCGAACACCATGTTCGCCTCGACCAGCGGCGGGGCGATGAGGTCGCCGCGCTGCGACACCCCGAGGGGCACCGCCTTGAACACGTCCACGGTGCCGGAGGTGAGCAGCGGGTAGGCGGGCGCGGGCTTGCGTCCGGAGCCGCTGTCGGCGACCCACAGGTCCACGTAGGTGACGGGCTTCTCGGCCGCGGTCGGCCACACCTCGATCTGCTCGCGGAACAGGTTGCGGGCCAGCACGGCCCGCTTGTCCGCGATCATCTCCGGCGTCACGCCGAACGGCAGCGAGAACACCGCCTGGTAGCCCTTGTTGTTGACCCGCGTGGGCGGGGTGTGGAACTCGACCGTCCACCCGTCCTTGAGTGCCTTGTTCAGGGCCGGGACGCCCAGGTGCACGAGGGCCTGGGCGATGCCGCCGGGCGTGACGATGCTGCTGGCTTCCTGCCTCTTCACGGGCGACACGGCCCAGTCCGGCGCGGTGCCGGTGCGGTTGCCCTCGCGCCACGCCATGACGCCCACCAGGAACGGGGACGCGATGAGCAGCGGCAGCCACGCGACCGCGACCACCGTGGCCACGAACCGGATGAGGTCGAGCACGCCGCCCAGGAACCCGAGGAACGTGCCGACGCCGGCCAGCTGGGCGACCAGCGCGGCGACGAGCAGCAGCACGACGAGCGCGGCGAGCGAGCCGACCGCGACCTTGGCGAACCCGGCGGCGACCTTCGGCAGCTCGGTCAGCCGCTTGTGCCGCTGCTCGATCGCGAGCGAGCGCCGGTCGAGCGCCTCGGCGACGGCCTGCCGGTCGCCCGCAGCCTCGGCTGCGCGCAGGTGCCGGTTGTACGGGGCCAGCGTGCGGGCGTCGCGGTACTTGGACGCCCAGGAGCCGAACCCGGCGGCGACCGTGACGAGAGCGCCGGCCGCGGTGCGGGCACGGCGCCGGGTGGGCTCGTGCTCGACGACGCGGACGATCGTCGAGGGCACCCACCGGGCTGGTCGCCGCGGTGCGGCGTCGTCGACGAGTTCGCCGTCGAGGACCTCGGGCGCCGGTTCGACGTCCGCCTTTCGGGTAGGGAACGGGACGACCTGCCCCGTGCGCTCGTCCGGCTGTGCCACGATCTTGAAACTCCTTCGGGAGTGGGACCAGGCGGGCGGCCAGATGTCGAGTCCGGAGCCGCCCGCCTGGGGCTATCTCGTGCAGGTCAGCGCCATCACGGTGCGTGCGTGACCTCGCGGTCCATGCCGGGTCAGCACTCCTTGCAGGTGTCGATCAGGGCCTGGCTGGAGGGGCAGGAGTCCGTTCCGGTCAGCGGGCACGCGGTGGGCTCCCCCGAGGCCACGGGCAGCGACCAGCGGGTGCAGACGGGCGTCGACGTGGTGGCGCGGGCGGGGATCGGGGCGGGCGTGTGGTCGAGGACAGCGGTCATGGCAGGCGCCTTTCTGGGCGTTGTTGTGAATGTTGTTGTGGTGCAGGGAATTGCGGTGTGCAGGGTCAGGGACGTGTCAGAAGGTCAGGGCTTCTTGGCTGCGATGCAGCCGGGGCAGGTGGTCTTTCCGAACCAGACGCTCTTGCCGGTGCCGCTCGGCATCTTCACGCCGCACAGGGCCTTGAACGAGCCGTCCCACAGCGACCTGCTGCCCTCGTGCACGAGTTCCTCGGGCATCAGCCGGCCGTCCATTCCTTGACCTGCCCCAGCTCCGCGGGGGTCAGGGACTCGGTCCAGGTGTGCCCGCAAGCGGGGTTGCTGCACCGGCAGGCGAGCGTGTTGCCATCGCGGCTACCCGAGTAGGCGGAGTGGTCGCACTTCGACCTCGGCGTGGCCACCGGGGTCACGGGAACGCTCTTGCCGCGTCCGAACATGGTCAGTTCCTCTCGTGGTTGCGGAGCAGGTGGGCGAGGGCGGCGCCGCAGCCGAGAACGACCACGGGCAGGCAGGACACGAACGTGGTGATCTGCCACGGCGCGACGGTGACCCCGGCGGCCTTGAGCAGGTGGTAGCTGACTTGGCCGCCCATGCCGAGCACGAGCGACCCGAGCGCGGACCACATCGCGAACCGGCGGGCCAGCAGCGTCGGGGCGACGCCGGACAGCCACACCCACAGGGCGTACGCGGCGTAGGCCTCCACGCCGATCGGCAGCGTGATCGCCGTGTTGATCGTCCAGCCGTCGCCGATGCCGGGCAGCAGGTTCACGAGGCCGAAGCCGGCCATCTCGCCGAGGCCCACCCAGCCGCCCCAGATCGCCACGAACGCCGGGAGCGCGAGAAGCAACACCGGCCACGCACGCGGCGGCGTGCCGGTCGGTGCAGCCGCGGCAGGTCCCGCCGTCGCGGAGACCGGCGCCGGGGACTCGGCGGTGCCGTGGTGGGCGGTGTCGTCTGCCGCCGCAGTGACGGCGGTCGCGGGGGCGTGCCGCACGTCGGTGCCGGGCTGGTCGGCGGGAGCCGCGGTCACCGGGGCGTTCGCTCCGCTTGCCGCACCGTGCGCCGCCTTGACCGCCGGGCTTGCCGCGGCCGTAGCCGGGCTTGCCGCAGGCGCTGACCTGCGCACCTCGGCGATCCGGTCCCGTCCCCACCTGTCGGAGTAGCCGAACATCTTGCCGAGGGTCTTGCCGCTCAGCTCGGGCAGACCGGCGGCGGCACGCGCGGCGACTTCCTGCCGGGCCAGGTCCCGCGCGTCTCCGCTCTCGAAGGCCTCGGCCGTGCCGCCCGGTTCGTCGGCGGTCTGCTCTCCGGCGACCATGGCGGCCGACTCGATGCTCGCGGCAACCGGCTCCGACAGATCGCGGAGCGGCGCCGTCTCGGTCTCCCGGTCGTAGGCGTCCGCCGTGGCGATGGCGGTCAGCACGTCGAGCTTGCTGCTCACTGGCCGGCCTCGCCCTCGGCCGCGTCCGCCTGGCCCTCGTCGAGCGGCTTGCCGTTGGCGTCGCAGCGCACGAGCGGCCCGTACTGCCTCGCCGCCGTGATGAAGGTGCGGGGCTCGTCGCTGGTGACGTGGTCGTGCTCGGTGTCCCCGGCGACGCTGTGCAGCATCAGGGCGCCGTCGTCGTCCTGGCGGAACACGAACGGGTACAGGCCGTCGTTGCGGTGCTCGCTGGTCGGGGCCTCGCGCCAGAACGCCGGGCCGTCGACGAGCTCGGCGACTGGGGCCTGGTCCTCGTCGTCGGCGGGCGTGAGGCGGTGCTCCAGCTCGTGGTACAGCCACGTCCGCAGCTCCCAGACCGCTTCGTCCACCTCCGTCAGGCGGCCCAGCAGACCCAGCAACGCCTTGGCGTCATGCGTCTCTTCCAGCGCAAACGACGTCTCGTTGAGGCTGTCGTGCGCGGTGCTGACCAGTGACGCCGCCGCCCTGATGGTGTCGGCGATCGTCAGCCGGACCGGGTGCTTGCTGTCGCCGCCGGGCTTGTAGCTGGCCTCGACCAGCACCAGCGGCACCTCCGTCTCCTGGTCGGCCGCGATGCCCTCCGTCGTCGCGATGGTCAAGGCGTTGGCCTCGGCCCACTCTTCGAGGTTGTCCGGGTCGGACACATAGCCCTGAAAGCTGCTCATGGGTGTTGCTCCTTGCACATGTGATCGAGAAAGCGGAAGAAGTTGTGGAGCACGGAAGTGCTGGTCAGGAGCTGTACGAGGCGGGCACCGGGGTGGTCACGGTGCGGCGGGCCTGGTCGCCCGCGTCGGCCAGGCGCTCGGCGACGTCGGCGACCAGGGCGGCCACCACGGCGACGATGCGCGCCAGCAGGGCCAGCACGGTCACGAGGACCAGGGCGACGGCGGCGGGCACGGTGAGGCGGCGCAGGCCGCGCACGGTGCTCACTTCTGCTCACCGAACCGGGCGCGCAGGCCGTCGCGGTCGGTGCCCTCGTAGCCCTGGAGGTAGCGCAGCAGGCCGTCGTAGGCGTCGACGCGGCCCTGCGTCTCGCGGCTGCCGCCGTTGTTCCTCTCGGCGATCGCGGTGGAGGTGTCGAACTCCCACAGGATCCAGCGCACCAGGTCCACGTACCTGCCGTCGCGCTGCACGTCGGGGGTGTCGGTCGGGGCGTTGTGGGTGGCAGACTCGGCCACGGGTCCTCCTGGACGCTCAGGTTGGGATCAAGGCCCTGGCCTGGTGTTCCCGCACCGGTCAGGGCCGTTTTTGTTGGGTGAAACTGCCTCATTACTGTCTTGCTGATGCGACAGTAATGAGGCAGCATGGGCCACGTCAAGGTGTTTCACCCAAGAGACAGGAACGGATATGCTCCAGCGCGTGCCCAGGCCAAAGTGGACGCCCAAAACCGACGCGCAACGCGACGCCATCGCCGCAGCTCTCCGCGCCAAGAAGACCTCCGACGAGGCCGAGGGCAAGATGTGGAAGGCGGTCGCAGACGCCATCGACACCGGCGTCCCGGCGGCCTTCATGGCGGACGCCGTCGAGCGGTCCAGGGCCACGCTGTACCGGCACGTCGACCGGCGACCGAGCACCGAGGACACCGACGCCGAAGGCGCCGAAAGCCCCGAGTGAGTTACCTCGAGGCAACGGCCCCGGAACCCCTGATTCGAGGGGGTCCGGGGCCGTTTTACGTGCCGGTCCGGACGTCTAACTCAGCTAACTTTCCGCAGGTCAACCGGTGAGTGAGGCTTTCGGTCGCCGCGAGTTAGGTTCGTAACTCGCGGGCTGCGGACCTCACTGGCCGGCCGCGCCGCTCAGTCGGGGTAGGCCTTGGCGGTCGGCACGGTGCCGAGGTAGCCGTTGCGGGCGGCGGCGCCCGTCTCGACCACGGCCTCCACGTTCACCTCGAACGTGCCGATCCGCGGATGCGGGGTCTCCAGCGTTACGGGCGGAACGCTGGTGCCGAGCAAGGCGCGCGCCACGCCAGCCTCGGCTCGGTTCAACGCGTCGCGGTGGTCGACGGCACGCACGGTGGTGAACACCGTCACCGCGACACGGAATTCGGGAAGGTCGCCTCCGGTCTGGGGCTCAGTCACTGGCGGCTTTCCTCTGCTCGATGGTCTTCTTCAGCTGCGCCTGGGCCTTCAGGAACTCGCGGAACTCGGCGAGCGCGGCCAGGTCTCGTGCCGTTGGCCGGCCTCGGCCGCAGGCGATGACGGGCCGCTCGTCGGTCATGTCCCACCTCCAGCGGTGATCGCAATGGCGATGCCGGTCAGTGCGCCCACGGTGAGCAGTGCGATCGCGGCCCCGGCGAGTGGGGTGGGCCGCTGCCGGGTCTCGGTGGTGGCCATCTCCAGGAGCTGGCAGAGCGCTGCCGCGCTGATCAGTGCGACGGCGGCACCGATCAGCGCGTAGCTCCAGGGCCCGAGGCCGGCCACTAGATGGTTCCGAACTTGCCGAAGTCGGGCAGGGCGTTCGTGCCGTCCGCGCGGCCCCAGAGGTGCAGGGCGCGGGCGTGGATGTTGATGTGCTTGGTGGGCGGGACGAAGCACTGGTAGGCGGTGCCTGTGGTGCCCCAGACGGCGCGGTGCAGGATGCCGAGGTCTTCGTAGGTGGGCAGGCCGCTGGCGCGGCTGATCGAGGCGTGGATCCACGCTCGGTCCTTGTCGACGTCGAAGAACCACGACTCGTAGAAGCCGCTGACGATGATCTTGGCGTCGCCGTCCTTGGCCACGAGCTGGCATCCGTCCGGTGGCATCGGCTTAGGCGGCCCCCAGAGCTTGGGGCCCAGGGCTTTGCGGATCTCCAGGGCGTTGATCAGGTCAGCCACGGTCCGCCTCCTGGCGCTGGAGTCGGACGATGGCGAGCGCGAGGTAGGAGGCGATCGTGCAGCGGTGGAAGTCCTTGTTGACGATGCTGGCGGCGAGGGTCTCGGCGGCCTGCTGGTCGCTCAGGTCGTCGAGGGTCTCGCGGGAGTCGCGGACCATGGCGTCGAGCGCGTCCCGCATCACGGCGTAGATCTGGTCCGCGTGGGCGGTCTGGGCGGGCGTGCGTTCAGCCACTGGTTGCCTCCTTGGCGCAGCACTCGTGTTCGGTGGGCATCAGGCCGGCGCGGAAGGCGCGGGCGACGAGGTTGGTGCGTCCGCGTGCGTGGAAAGCCTGGGAGAGCTTGCGGATCTGGTACTTCACCGTGCGGTTGCTGAAGAACACCTCGTCGGCGATCTCCCTGTCGGTCTTGCCGTCGGCGATCAGCTGGAGGAGGCGCTGCTCGTAGCCGGTGAGGTTGGGGCGTCGGTCAGCCACGGCTGAACCACCTCTGCCACCACGGCGGGCGGGCCTGGACCATGCCGCGGAGTTCGACGAGCGGTCGGCCGGTGACCGGAGGTTCGGGTGGTCGGGGCGGGCACTCGCCGAGGAGTTCGGCGCGTTCGGGCATGCCAAGGGGGAGCAGTCGCGCCGCTGCGGCCTGCTCGGCGCCGACGAGGGCCTGGGGCTCGTCGGCCGGCCTCGGCTCGTTTCGGGTGCCGTCCGGCAGGACCTCGGGGCAGCATGCGCAGGGCGGTGTGTGGTCGCCATGCCAGATCACGCCGGGCGGCTGAGTGTCGTTTTCGTGCATGCCCTGGTGGTCTGGCGGAAGCGTGCACTGGTAGCGCGTGTGGCCCCACCATCCGATTGCACCGCAGTGGTTCGGCGCGGGGATGTCGCAGTTGTCGTCGGTGGGTGCGGGGAACCACTCGGCGAACTCGGGCAGCATGCCTGCGCTTGCGAGCCGAGTGGCAGCTTCCTGAAGCGGGGGAATCAGCGGCTCGCCGCGGTGGTCGGTCCATTCGTCGGACGCGGCGAGGTAGCCGAGCTGGCGGGCTTCGTTGAGCTCCAGGACGCGCTCGTCGCAGCGAGCGCGGCGGTTGAACGCGGCTTCGAGTCGGTCGAGCATGGCCTCGTCGACGATGACGGGATCAGGGCTCAGGCCGTGCCCCTGATCGGCGGCGCTCACGGGCGTCATGACCGCGTTGGGGTGGATCGGGCCGTCGAGGATCTCGGACGGCTCGGCGTAGGCGAGCTGGTAGAGGGAGCGCCAGACGTCCCGGCAGGGGTCGGAGCAGAGCGCGGGGACGGTGTCGGACTCGTGCGGTGTGGCGCAGTGCCAGCACGGCCGGGTGGTTGTGGTGGTCACCAGTCCTCCCCGCAGTTGCAGGCGTCGCAGTCGAGGCAGTGGCCGGCGTCGCAGGTGCCGCCGGGGCCGTGGCCGCAGTTGCGGGGCTCAGAGCCGTCCGGGCAGTAGCACTCCATGTGCGGGCACCCGTTGGGGCACAGCGAGTTCAGCTCGATGGTCCTGCACTTGGGGCACACGTCGCCCTTGGTGTCGCAGCGCCAGCCGAGGGTGCGCAGGTGCTTGCGGGCGACCTCGAAGCGCGCGGCCTGGTCGTCGTCGACGCTGACGAGGTAGTCCGCTTCGACGGTGGTGCCGCACCCGTCGCAGAACACGCCGACCTGGGTCGGGAGGTAGCGCTCGGACCGGATGGCGTCGTTAACGCGTCGTGCGGTCTCGGTGTCGGGGTGCGGCGGGATGAAGCCGCGAGGGTCGGCCCTGTGATCGTTTTCGAGGGCGGGAGGCGTCTGGATGGTCATCCGGTGGCCTTTCGTGGCTGTGCGGGCGTTTGAGGGCCCGGTTCGGGGTGCTCTGGCTTGATCACTGCGGTGTCGGATCGCGAGTCGTGGAAGCGGCCGACGAGCTCGGCCCATCCGTTGCGGCTGGGGCGCTTGCAGGGCTGGCGGGCCGCGGCGCCGCAGAACGGGCAGGGGCGGAGGAGCGGGTTGTCCTCGACCTCGTCGGGCACGTCGCCGTGCGGGCCCCAGCGGAAGAGGCCGGCGCGTGTGCCGCCGGTCTTGCGGCGGCCCTGCCGGGTCACGACGCGCTCCGGTCCGGTGGTCTCAGCTGGATGACCGGGGCGACGGCTGCGATGCCGCGTCGGCAGATCGGGCAGCGGGGCTTGCCGTCGCGCCCTGGCGCCGCGAGACCGTGCTCGCACCGAACTTTTTGCGCACGCGGGGGAACGTGAGTTTCAGGATCAAGTTCCGCATCGGGAGTCTTGGATTGCTCAGGTTCCTGTTCCAGCTCGGTCCGAGGTGCCGCTTGCGGCGACTCGGTTCGCAAGGGGGTCTGGGGGCGGGCGCTCGCCCCCAGTTGGTTGGTAATGGTTGGTTGCGTCAGATGGGTCTGACGGGTGTAGTCAGATGGGTCTGACTCGTGGGGGATAGGCGACCCGTAAGACGTATCTGACGGGTCCGGCTGCAGCTCAATCCCCAACCCGTCAGATGGGCCTGACGGATTCTGTGGATCTTCCGGGGTCAATCCGTCAGATGGGTCTGACTGGTTGAGAGGGATCCGAGGCAGCCGCACAGCGGTTTTGCCCCGTCGCACGGTGGTGATCCAGCCTGCGGCCTCGATCTCTTTGAGCATTTCGAACACCCGCTGGCGTGACCGTCCCATCTTGGACATCAGCCACGGGGCGGACGGCTTGCAGTTGCGGCCGTCGACGTCCATTTTGGTGCCCAGCAGCAGCATGAACGCCTTGAGATGCCACGGAAGTGCCGAGTCGAGAAGGGCGCGTTCCCACTCGAAGCGTCCGGCGTGCGTGGGCGTTTCGGTGGCCATGAGGCAGCGGTCCCTTCGGCGGTGATGGTGTTGCAGGGCGGGCACAGGGCCGCGCGATAGGGCCGGTGCCCAGGAGAAGTGGGCACCGGCCAACGCACTACTGGGAGGCTGCGGCCAGCGCGGCCGGAGCGGTGCCCTTGAACAGCGGGACGTAGGCGTGGACATCGGCGCGGAGCCGCTGGAGGACCAGCGCGAACGCCTCTTCCTTCACACGATCGGGACGCAGCAGCGCGTAGCCGATCCGCAGGTTGCCGTTGTTGAGCCGGTAGCGCAGACGCGCGGTGACGTTGACGGCGTCGACGCCGAGCCACGGCGCGAGGCGCACTGTGAACACGGTCGGGATCTCCAGCTCGCCGGAAGCGCCGGCGCGGGCGTCGGTCTCCTGCTTGTAGGTGAACGAGGTGTCGCCCGACTGCCGCTTGATGCCGCCGGAGTAGTTGGAGCCGACTGAGGCGCGGAACGTCGTGGCGATCTCGTACATCGTCGCGGCGTCCGGCTCGACGACCGTGTGCGCGACGTTCTCCAGGAAGTCGGCGAACCACTCCTGGTCGCCGAGCTTGTCGTTGAACTCCAGCCAGCGCTGCCAGTCCGGATCGACCTTGAGCGCGAGCTGGGCGGTGTGCTGCCGCCACCCTGCCACCGACGCGGTGGCGTGATCGTCGAAGACCGCGGTGACCTTGTTGCCGTTGACGTCGGCCCACATCGTGGAGTGGTCGATGTCCGCAAGGCGGTTCACGAGCTGGCCGAAGTCGGCAGGGTCGTTCACGGCCACCGTGCCACGCGGGCGGCGGGGGTTGAGCAGGTGCTGTTCGAGGTCGACGACGCGCACAGACTCGTCGCTGCGCATGCGTTCCGCGATGAACGACGCGTCCGACGCGATGTCCCGCGGGTCGACGGTGAGCTTGCGGAAGATGTCGACGTTCTCGGCGGTCATCGGGGTCGCGACGACGCCGAGCTCCGTGGTGGGCTCGCTCGTGGGTTCGGTGCTCATCGTGCGTTGGACTCCTGTTCGAACAGCTCGTGCTGGCGGGGGTCGTTGCGGTGCATGCCGCCGTCCTCGTCGAGGAAGAAGATCGACGTGCGCGGGTCGAAGGCCGGCTTCTTCGTGGTGACCGACCCGGCGACCACGACGCGTTCGCCGCCGCTGCCCTTGTCGGGCGTGATCTTGAGCGTGATCGTGATCGAGCCGGGCTTGTTGGTCTCCCGGACGGCCTTGAGTAGCTCGGTGAGCTCGTGCGAGGCGGTCTCGTTCAGGCGGCCCTTGTCCGTGTTCACGAGCGCCACGGAGAAGTCCTGCTGCGGTGCCTCATCAGGCGTGTCGGTCACGCTGTGTCCTTTCCGGACTGTTCGATGTGGTTGTGCACCACGACTTGCGGATGGGTCGTGAGGCCGCGCAGTGCGACAGCGGCGGTGAAGTGCGCGGCGGCGATGTCTGCCTGCGCGCGGGCGAGCTCGAACCGGTCGCTCGTGTTCACCAGGAACCGGGCGGTCATGAGGCGCCCTTCGCCTTCGCGGATGTGCCACGCTGGCGTCTTGCGGTTGCGGCCTGCGACGTTGTCGAGCACGTCGGCGCGCTCCATCAGGTCCGCAGCGAGCTCGCGCAACTGGGCGGCGGCGAGCGGAACCCCGATCGCGCGGCCTGGGTCGTTGGCGAAGAGCAGTACGGTCCTGTCGCCAGGACTCGTCCTGGACACGTCGAGGAACGAGGCGCCGTCCTTGCCTTCCCAAATGCGACTGGAGACGGTGCCAGGCACCCCAGGCTGCGATGCGCTGGTGGGGTCTGCATCTGGCGCCTGGTCGAGGTTGCCGGTCATGGCGTGTCCTGCGCATCGGCGGACGCGAACTCGGCGAGCACGATGTCGAGGGCGTTCACCGGGTTCTCGTCCTGGCTGATGCGCTCCAGCAGGTCGATGACGCCAGCGGCCTCAGCGCGCGTCAAGTCGCTCGACGACGTCACGCGCTGGCGGACGATCAGGCTGATCGTCTCCAGCCGCTCAGCGCGGTCACTGACCTGGCACGCCGTCAGGAGCGTGTGCACCTTCTTCAGCTGCTGCTGCGTCGCTGGTGCCTTCTCGCCGTTCGGAGCGAACTTGTCCTGGAGCCCGGCCAGCTCTTCCCGGACGACCTCGGCGACGTTGTCCGCTGGCACGCCCGGCGGTTCCTCGGCGACCGAGGCCGAGGCCTCGGCCGGCTTCTGGGGCGCGGCCTTCGCCTTGGTGGTGCTGGCGACTTCGGCCGCGGTGACCCGCTGCGGGAACGCGTCCTCGACGGTGAGGTTGCCCTCCTTGATGGAGTTGCCCGCGACCTCCAGCTGAGCGACGTCGCGCGCCGTCCAGTCGGCGACGGGCTTGCCGACGCGAGCCTCCAGGCGCCGCACGTCGACACCCCACGCGTTCTCGAAGCCGCGGGTCACCCGCGCCACCCGCTGCGCCACGGTCAGCCCGTCGCCGGGGTTCTCCAACGTCGCGTAGCAGCGCTGGGTGGCCTCCTCGAGGAACCAGTCCGGGATGACGCGGCGGATGCACTCGCGCAGGCGCCGGGCGGCGTTGCTGGTGTTGACCTCGTAGACGTCGCGGCGGTCCTGCAGCTGCTCGGCGACCTTCGCGCCGTTGACCGTCTTGTCGCGGACGTGCTGCACGATCACGATCTGGGAGAAGCGGGAGTTCGACTCCAGGTCCCAGGCGAACGCGAGCATCTCGGACTGGCCCACCGAGTGGTCGATGGACAGCTCGGCCATGCCGAAGTCGAGGTTGCCCCAGATCCGGCCGAGCTCCTGCAGCAGCTTGATCGTCGGGCCCTGCACGGTCTGGCCGCCGCGCTTGTACTCGTAGAACGCGGTCTTCGCGAGCGACGGCCGAGCACAGGCTTCCTGCATGGCGCGGATCGCGGCCTGGACGTTGCGAGGCCACTGGCGGGCGACGAGCACGGCGGCCTGGACCTGGGCGACGGCGCGGGACTGCTCGATCGCCGTGCCCTGGCCGAGCCGCGGAGCCATCGGCGCGGCGGGTGGTGCGATGTCGATGGTGGTGCTCACCAGACGGTCTCCTTGGTCAGGTTCTTCGCCGCCCACGCGGGCGGCTCGATCAGCTCGATGTCGTTGCTGTAGCCGGGCCATTCGCCGGTGGCTTGGCACTCGGCGAACACCTCAAGGGCCAGGCGGTTGTCCTCGCGGCCGATGCGCCGGAACAAGCCGTCGAGCTCGACGACCTGGACCAGGTAAGGGGGTGTCTTCTCCTGGAACACGAACAGGAACACCGGGTGCTCGGCGATGCCGAGGGCCTGGACCGCGTCGCAGTACCAGTCGGCCTGCATCGGGTACCGGAGGTTGTGGATGGCCTTCGCGATCGACTCCTGGTCGACGGACACCGTGGTCTTGTAGTCGGGGATGATCAGCCGCCCAGACGACGAGATCTCGTTGGGCAGCCAGTCGAGGCGGGCACGCCGCCATACCCCGTAGCGCTCGTCGAACCAGAACAGCGACTGCTCGGCCTGGCCTTGGCCAGCCGCGAACAGCTGGCCCGCGATCGGGTGCTCCGCGATCTTGCGGGCCATCGCCTGCACGGCCTCGTGGTCGTGCGCGAGCAGCGGCACCTTGCCCTGTTCGCGCGCGAGCTTCTTGGCCTCCTGCGCGGCCTTGGTTCGCCAGTCCCGCGCGTCGACCACGGCCAGCTCCGGGCCGGTACCGAGGACGTACTTGTGCGCGGCGCTGCCGAAGTCGAAGACCTTCTTGTGCTCTGCGGCGCGGTGGTCGACGGCGTACCGGAACCGCGCGGGACAGTCCAGGATCAGCTTCGCTCCGGACGCGGACAAAGAACCGCCCGGCACGGGGTCTGAGTGGTAGACGTCCTCGGCCAGGTCGTACACGCCCGGCTTGGTGATCGCGGTACGGCCGTCATCGGTCATGCCGTGACCGCGCCGGTCAGTTCGTTGACGCGGATCTTCCCGGCGTTGCGCAGCTCGAACAGTCCGATGAGCAGCTCCAGTCCGTCAAGCTGCTCGATCCGCGCGGTGGCCACCGTGTAGACGAACCCGGTCGTGCCGATGTTGGTCTTGCCCCACCGGATCGCGCCGGCCTTGACCGCGGCCAAGGCCTTGCTGCGAGCGGTCTTCTGGCGCTCGCGCTGCTGGGCGTCGGGGTGTGCGTAGAACGTCTTCATGCGTCAGGCGTCCTTCTCGGTGTCGTCCTGCTGCTTGGCGTCATCGGGATCGAGGTCCTGGTCGAACGGGTCGTCGTGGCTGAGCCATCGCTGGAACCAGCTCGTCTTGCGGGGCTCTTCGGGCTTGGTCATGAGGTGACCCCGGTGATGGCGACGAGCAGCGGCAGCAGCAGGAAGACGAGCAGAGCGAGCACGGTGTCGTGGGCCTCGCTGAGCTGGGCGAGGTCGAGGCCGGCGAGTGGCTCGAGGTCGAGGCGGTGGCTCATCTCGGCCGCCGCTCGTACCGGTGCCGGCCGACGATCGTGAGCCAGCCGAGCAGTCCCAGCGCGACGGCGACCAGGCCCTCGTTGATGACGTAGAGCGAGGCCTCCGGCCCGGCGCCGATGTGTACGGCCATGCCGCTCACCAGCACGACCGTGAGGGCCAGAACGGTGATGGCCATGACGCGGAGTAGGTCGCGCGCCACCGTGCCGAGGTCGATCAGGAAGCGACGCATCAGGAACCGGCCAGACGTGCCACGATCTTGTCGGCCTGCTGTCGCCAGTACTCGGCTTCGGACCGGCGGTAGCGGGCCGCCTGGTGGAGCGCCTGGAACTCCAGGAACGTCGTTTCCTTGCGGTCTGCGGCGGCTTCGACCACGTCCGCGAGGCGTAGTTCGATACCCGCCAAGCTGCGGAAGTTCTCGATCTCCCGCAGCTTGTCCGAGGGCAGGCTGACCAGACGTGCGTTCCACTGCTCGCGCAGCAACTCGTACTGGTCGTTGAGCTGGGTCTTGGTCCAGTGCCGCATCAGGCACCCCGCACGAGGTCGTTGAAGCGGCGGGCCTCGACCAGCACGGCCTCGTAGGTGTCGTTGTGGCCGCAGGGGTTGTCCCACCGGTCGTAGGTCATGCCGATCCCGTAGATGTGGCTGTGCAGCTCCATCAGTTCCTGGCCGCGGGGACCGCCGCAGGCGGGGCAGACGGCGGGGATGGTGACCGTGCGGACCGCGGTGATCGAGTTGATCGAGGTGCCACGGTCGAGCACCCGCACGTTCATCAGCGAAACCGGGGCCTTCAACGGTGCATCGAGGCGGACGGCCTGGCGGAGCTGCTCGACGGCTGCGGTGAGGACCGTCGGCACGAGCAAGTCCCTGTCGATCGCGAAGTCGTGCATCGCGATGACCTCGGCGATCGCGGTGTCACGGGCGGTGGTGACCGGCACATCGGCGACGGCGTCGATGGTGCCGGAGAGGGTGAGATCCTTGGTGGTGAGCACGGGTACCTCCGTGGTCGTGGCGGGCCGTTCGGGTAGCGACGAACGGCCCGCTTCTCGTTTCGGGGCTTTGGTGCGGGAGCCGACGAGCGGCGTGAAGTGGGCCGACTCAGGCGGCTGGGGCCTTGCGGGCACCTGTTGGGCTGGGCCCGAGCAGTGCCGCGAGCTGATGGCGCTGCTCGGGACGAAGTGGGGGAGCGTCAGCGACCAGCGCGGCGATGCGCGCGTCGAGCTCAGGAAGCGGCGGGAACACGGTTGAGGTCCTCGGCGTCTTCGGGCGTCTCGTCGGTGTCCACCTCGCCGGTCAGCTCGGCGACGGTCGTGCCGAGTGCGGTGGCGAGCTTGCGCAGCACCGTGATGCGGGGGTTGGTCTTCGCACCGGACAGCAGCTGGGACACGTAGGGAAGCGACACGCCCGCTTTGCGGGCGAGTTCCGTGCGGTCCCACTCCCGCTGGATACGCAGGCGGTGAAGGTTCACCTGAAGAGCGGAGGGGGTGTGGGGGCTCATGGGCGCAAAGCGTAGAGCAAAGCGGCGCAAAGCGGCAATAGATTGCGCAAAGCGGGTGACGTTTGAGTCCGTTAGATGTTGATGTTAGGCAGCCCTCGCTTTGCTCCGCTTTGCTGTGGGATGCTTGTACGCGTGAGCAGCAACGATGAGCGGGACTGGCCGCTGGGTGAGGTCCTGGAGGGTGCGCGCAACCGGCTGCTGCTGTCGCGCAAAGAGGTTGCCCGGCAGGCCGGCATCAGCGACACGTTGCTGCAAACCTATGAACGCGGATACGAGCTGCGACGGGGCATTCGCTTCGACGCCAACCCCAGTCCCGAGAAGGTCGCCGCAGTCGCGCGAGTCCTTCAGCTCGATGTCGTCGAGACCCTGGGATTGGCCGGCCTGAGCGTCCGCGGCAATCCCAACCAAGAGCACGACACCGAAGAGGCGTACCTCGGCCTTGAGGCGTACTTCGATGCGCTGAAGCGAACGAAGGGGACTGAGGCAGCGCGTGCGGCGGTTAACCGTCTGTATGCGGTACTGAACGCTGCGCCGAACGCCGCACCCGATCGGGACACAGGATGACCCGATAGGACTAGTAAAACTCCTGATGTTGTCACTACAACCAAGCTAGGTTGACCCCCTGCCGGGCGATCAGTCCAACTGGGAGGGGATAAGTGACCGTCAAAGCCCTGGTCCTACTTCTGCTATTCACGGCCGTGCTGACTACAAGCACGGTGCTCGTTTCCCTTGTCGCGAATCCGAGCGACGGCGCCGAAGTAGCAGCTGGCCTGCTCCGGCTCGCGACCGCAGTCAGCTGGATCGTCCTCGCGATCTTCTGGGTGGGCAGCAAGATCCTCAGCACGGTCGAGAACGCCCGCATCGAAGCGCTCGCGCAGATTGCAGGCTTGGCCGAGCGATGGGGCGACAAACTCCTTGCTGCCGAGCTTGAAGCGCGCTTGTCGGATGCCGAACAGGGATCGGTCACCAGTATCGAGTGGCTGCACAGGCGTTCGAACTAGCGTCAACCTCCGCCAGCCGGCCGGTCTGCGTCCTTCCCCGCGGCCGGCCGGTGGCGTCTCACCTCAACGACACGTTGACCAGCTTCTCGGCCATCAGCAGACGATCTGCTGGCGTCGACCAGCGCGTCAATGGCCTGTCGCCCTCGCCCTTCGGCAACAGCCTGACCTCTCTCACCACCGCACTGACGATCGACCTTCGCGCGGCGATGCTCAACGCGTCCCAGCGAGGGCGCGCCGTCGCGGCCGTGAACTCGCCATCGCCCATCAGCGCGAAGGCGGCGGCCTGTCCGGATAGAGCCGCGACTCGTGCACGTGCCGCGGTGAGACGCTTCTGGATGCCAGCGTCGAACTGAGCGGCCAGGGCAGGACGCATCCGGCCGGCGTTGACCTCCACCTCCAGTTCGCGGGCTTCTGCCTCGACCTCGCCCAGCTTCTCGTACGCGTCGTCCATGTCCTTGGCGTTGGTGTCGAACACGTCGCGCGCGTCCGGCAGCGCGAGCCGAGCCAGCACGACACGAGTCACATACTCGTCGGCCTCCGGCATTCCCACGGACGAGCATCCGTCTGCGAGACATCGATAGCGCGGCACCCGCCCGCCTTTGCTCGGGTGGGTGTTCACGTCCCCATGCGGCCCGATCATCAAGTAGGACAGCAGGTACGTCAGCGCTCCTGGCGGCGAGGTCTTCCTGTCCGGTTCAGCCAGAACCGAGCGTGCGCTTTCCAGTGCCTTCCGGCTGACGATCTTCTGCCAGTTTCCTTGGCTCTGTTCACCGTTGTGCACACGGATACCGGCGTATGCGAGATTGTTGGCGATCTGCCGAATTGACTGCCTTGCCCACTTGCTGGTGCCACCGTCACGCGCATTCGGTGTGGGGACTCCTCGCGCATCGAGATCGCGCGCGATGTTGATGATCGGGTCGCGGGCCCCTACCCGGCGGATGATCTCTTCCACGATCGGAGCGTGCTCGTTTGGAACTTGCGTGAAGTTTTCGCGATCACGAGGGTCGTACTCGCGGCTATAGCCGTAGGGTGCGATGCCGTGTGGTCGTCCGGCAATCGCCGCTTCATCGACGCCCCGGCGGATGTCCACCGACTTGATCTCAGATTCGTAGGCGGCGTCGTTGCCGGAGTCGGCCAGTGTCTTCCACTCACGAGGAATCCACGGACGGTATGCGTAGTCGTCGCGCTCGGAGTAGATCAGGACCTTCAACGCGCGGCAGGCCGACAGGAACGGGTGCCACGTCTCAGGAGTGCGGTCGCCGCGGCTGGCATCCCATAGCCACACGAAGCCAATTCGACCGGCCTCCACATCGGCGACGAGACGCGGCCAGTCTTCTCGGACCTTTCCGCTTTCTGCGCCGAATCGGCTCGCGCTTACCTTGTCGCGATATGTGTCGAAAACGGGGAGGCTTCTTGCTGCGCACCGCTCGGTGCCCTTCTTCACCTGGTCTTGGACCGAGATGAACTTGCCCTTCGACTGGCGTGCGTAGATCGCCGCTCCGCGCTGGTCCATCCGCCTACTGTAACCCCAGCGCCAAGTATCTGAGGACGTCATGCAGTCGGCGTTCTTGAAGCTGTACCTGGCCGGTCCCAAGCTCGCGGACCGGTCGGGGCTGGAGCCGTACCTGCGCCAGATCGTCGTGCGGACGTTCCTCGCCGAACGCCGCAAAGTGCGCTGGCGCCGGGAGAAGCTGACTGACGCACCCCCAGAGGGCCTGTCCTCCGTCCCCGCGGCGGAGGACAGGCTCGTGGTGTGGCAGGCGCTCACCGCCGTGCCCGCACGGCAACGCGCTGTCCTCGTGCTGCGCTTTTGGCACGATCTGAGCGTCGAGGACACGGCGGCGGCGCTGAAGTGCTCGACGGGCACGGTGAAGTCGCAGAGCAGCAAGGGCCTGGACGCGTTGCGGCGCAGGCTCGGCCCCGAATTCGATCATCTGAGGCTGGAGGTGTGATGGTTCGCGAAGACGACCTGCGGGCGACTTTCTCCGCTCTGCACCAGGAAGAGGCGCCGCCGCGGGCCATCACGGCGGCCGACCTCATCCAGCGCGGCCAGGCCGTGCGATCCCGGCGCCGCACCATCGCGGTGGTCGGCAGCGGCCTCGCGACCGTGGGGGTCGTGGCGGTGGCGCTTGCCGTGCTGCCCGCCGCGGCACCCGTGGAACCGGCGACACCAGTGCCGTCCACGACCACCACGACGTCGCCGGTTCCGTCGCCTTCCTCGTCGCCGGTCTCCGTCGGGTCACCGTCGGCCACCAGGACGCCGGCGAACACCACGCCGCGGTCCAGCGAGGTCGTGCTGCCGCCCGCCTCCGCGCCACCTGCCTCCGCACCACCCACCTCCGCGCCGCCCAGCACGTCGTCGATCGTCACGAAGCCCCCGATGTCCTCAATGGGACAACCGGTGTCCACGACCCCCTCGGCCGCCGGCTGAGCGGCACACTCTCCGGGCATGAGCGCTCAGATCCGCCTGGTCGAGGTCACCGACGCCAACCGGGACGCCGTCATCGCCGTGCACGTGCACCCCGCGCAGGAACGTTTCGTCGCGTCCGTCGAGAAGTCCTTCCAGCACGCGCGGGAGAACCCCGAGGCCAAACCGTGGTTCCGCGCGGCCTACGACGGGGACACGCCCGTCGGGTTCGTCATGCTGAGCTGGAACCTCGTGCCCAGGCCCGGTCTGCGCGGGCCGTACTTCCTGTGGCGGCTGCTCGTGGACGCCGGGCAGCAGGGCCGTGGCTACGGCACCGCGATCCTCACCGAGGTCGTGGCGCTGCTACGCGAGGCGGGTGCCACGGAGTTGTACACGAGTTGCGTGCCGGGGGAGGGGTCGCCCGAGTCGTTCTACCGCGCGTTCGGGTTCGAGCCCACCGGCGAGGTCGACGACGACGGTGAGCTCATCCTGCTGCTGGACCTCGGCTCGCGACCGTGAACCGGCGGTCCTCGCCGGGGCTCTCCAGTTCGTCGAGCACCGCGACGGCCAGGTCCTCGGCCGAGATCGAGGACGGGCCGGTGAGCAGCACGTCCGTGCCACGCCGGTAGACGCCGCTGCGCTCGCCCGGTTCGAGCAGCGCGGGCGGGCTCAGGTAGACCCAGTCGGCGCTGTGCGCCTCGCACTCGTGCAACTGCCGCATGCTCGCCTCGGCGACGGAACGGATATGCGGTGGTACGTACCGGTCGTCGTCGAGCACGAGGCCGGTGCCGTCCGGCGTTCGCAGCGGTGCGGCGCCACCGACGACGAGGACCCGTGTGCGGGTCGCGAGTGCCGCGTCGAGCAGCACTGTCGAGGTGACGCCGGTGGTGGCCACCACGGCACCGTCCACTCCGGACAGAACGCTGTCCATCAGCTCGCGGTCGGTGGCGTCACCGCCGGCGCCGCGGGACACCTCCGTCACGTCGTGCCCGCGCCGCACCGCCTCGGCGACGACCCGCGATCCGACCATGCCGGAGGCGCCGACGACCGCGATCTTCACTGGAGAACTCCTTTGCTGAGAACGGGTGCCGGTCGCTGGCCGGCCACGATCGCGGCGAGGGCGAGGGCGAAACCGGTGAGCTGCACCGGGTCGAGCGTCTGGCCGAGCACGACGACGCCGAGCAGCGCGGCGACCATCGGGGACAGCAGGCCGAGCATCGAGACGGACGTGACCGGCAGCGTGCCGATCGCGCGGAACCACAGGACGTAGGCGAGCAGGCCGCCGACACCGCCCAGCCACAGGTAGCCGAGCAGTGCGGTCAGGCCGATCGCGGGCGGCGGTCCCTCGAACAGGAACGTCACCGGCACCAGGAACAGCCCGCCCGCCGTGAGTTGCCAGCCCGCGAACGCCGTCGGGGTCGCCCCCGCGGGCCTGCCCCACTTCTTCGTCAGCGTCACGCCGAGCGCCATCGTCGCGGCGCCGCCCAGCCCGGCCAGCACGCCGACCAGGTCGAAGCCCGCCGCCGGTCCGAGCACCACGAGTCCGACACCCAGCATGCCGATCACGCCCCAGGCGAGGCGCCACGCGGACGCGTTCTCCTTGAGCACGCCGATCGCCAGCAACGCCACCACGAGCGGCTGTGCGGCGCCCAGGGTGGCCGCCACGCCGCCGGGCAGGCGTTCGGCCGCGATGAACAGGAACGGGAAGAACAGGCCGATGTTGAGCACGCCCAGAGCGGCCGCCTTCGCCCACCACGAACCGCGCGGCAGCGTCCTGGTCAGCGCCAGCGCGATCAGGCCGGCGGGAAGCGCGCGGAGCAGGCCGGCGAACAGCGGGTGTCCCACCGGCAGCAGTTCGGTCGTGACCACGTAGGTCGAGCCCCAGACCACCGGCGCGAACGCCGCCAGCGCGGTGCGGGAGAGGTCGCTGTTCTTCACGTCCTCCAGTGTTGGCCGGTGCGATCGATGAGTCCAACGCATGCTTTTCATCCGATCCATCGTGATTCAAGATGGATGGGTGGAGCTTCAGCAGATGCGGTACGTGGTGGCGGTCGCCGAGACGGGCAGCTTCACGCAGGCGGCCCGGCGGTGCCACGTCGTGCAGTCGGCGTTGAGCCATCAGGTCGCGCGCCTTGAACGGTCGCTGGGTGCGCGGCTGTTCGAGCGGACCAGTCGCAGCGTCCGGCTGACCCCGGCCGGTGCGGCGTTCCTGCCGTCCGCGCGGCAGTGCCTCGACTTCGCCGAACGGGCGGTGGCCGAGGTCGCCGCGGCGGTGGGGGAGGTGCGCGGACGGGTCGTCGTCGGCGTGATCCCGACCGTCGCGGCCGTAGACCTGCCGGCCGCGCTGAAGGTGTTCCGCGAGCGGTATCCGCAGGTGCGGGTCGCGTTGCGGATGCTGTCGAGCCTCGACATGGTCGAGCAGGTGCGGCAGGGAACGCTCGATCTGGCGTTCCTCGGGTTGCCGCTCGGCGTGCGGCCGGACGGCGTGCGAGGGCGTGAGCTGGCGCGCGACGAGCACGTGGCCGTGGTGGCACCTGAACATCCGCTGGCGCGTCAGGAGTCGACGAACCTGCGGGCGCTCGCCGAGGAGCTGTTCGCGGATTTTCCGGCGGGATCACCGGGACGCATGCAGTCGGATCAGGCCTTCTCGATCGCGGGACTGCATCGCGAGGTCGCGTTCGAGGTGACCACCGCCGAGTTGATGGCCGGGCTGATCCGGGAGGGGCTCGCGGTCGCCGTGCTGCCGTCGCGGTACACGCCCCAGCTCAGTGGTGTCGCGACGGTGCCGATCGTGGGCGGGCCGTCACGCGTCGAGCACCTCGTGTGGAGCGCGGCCGGGCTGACACCGGCCACGGCCGCGTTCCTCGACGTGCTGGGGGTGGAGCCCGATTAACCCGCCGTGCCGGTCGACAGCAGACCGCCGTCCACGCGCACGGTCTCACCGGTGATCCAGGAAGCCTTGTCGGAGCAGAGGAACGCCACGAGAGAGGCGACGTCCTCCGGCGTGCCGAGGCGCTTCATCGGGTACTGCTGCGAGGCTTCCTCCTCGCGCCCGACGTAGAGGGCCTCCGCGAACTTCGTCTTCACCACGGCGGGCGCGACGGCGTTCACGCGCACCTTCGGGCCGAGCTGCCACGCGAGTTCCTCGGTCAGGCGGATCAGCGCCGCCTTCGACGCGCCGTACGCGCCGATCACGCCCGTGGACCGGATGCCGCCGATCGACGCGACGTTCACGACCGCGCCGCCGTGCTCGCTCATCCACGCCTTCCATGCGAGCTGGATGAAACCGAGCGTGGCCACCACGTTGACGTCGAAGATCTTCCGGACGGCGTTCAGGTCGGCGTCCATCAGGAACCCGTACTGCGGGTTGATGCCGGTGTTGTTGACGAGCACGTCGAGGCTGCCGAACTCCTCGACCGTGCGCGTGACGACCTCTTCGCGGGACGCGTCGTCGCCGGCGTTGCCCTGGATCGTGAGGACCTTGCCGCCGGTGTCGGCCTCCAGCTGCTTCGCCGCCTCGGCCAGCTGGTCGGCCTTGCGGCCCGTGATCGTGACGGAGGCGCCGCGAGAGAGGAGCTCGCGTGCGATGCCGTAGCCGATGCCGCGGGACGCGCCGGTGACCAGCGCGGCCTTGCCCGAGAAGTCTTCGCTCATGGCCGCAATCTATGCGCCTGGCCACAGGTGGGAAATTCGATGGTCGTGATCCCGTAGAATGGGTTGCGTGATCCTCCTCGAGTAGGCCGAACCGGACGTGCCATCCCTTGTCATGCCCGGAGTTTTTGCAACTACTCGGAGTTTCTCTTGATCACCGCAACTGACATGGAGTTGCGCGCGGGCTCACGCATTCTCGTGAGCGGCGCCAACCTGCGCGTTCAGCCCGGCGACCGCATCGGCCTCGTGGGCCGCAACGGTGCCGGCAAGACCACCTCCCTGCGCGTTCTCGCCGGTGAGGGAGAGCCGTACGCCGGCGCCATCATGCGCAAGGGCGCGCTCGGCTACCTGCCGCAGGACCCGCGCGAGGGCGACCTGTCCGTCATCGCCAAGGACCGGGTGCTGTCCGCGCGCGGCCTCGACCAGCTGCTCCGCGACATGGAGAAGGCCCAGTCGAAGATGTCCGAGCTGGTCGACCCCGACGAGCTCGACAAGGCCGTCACCAAGTACGGCAGGCTCGAGGAGCGCTTCTCGTCGCTGGGCGGGTACGCCGCCGAGTCCGAGGCCGCCCGCATCTGCTCGAACCTCGGTCTGCCCGACCGCGTCCTCGCTCAGCCGCTCAGCACGCTCTCGGGTGGCCAGCGCCGCCGCGTCGAGCTGGCGCGCATCCTGTTCGCCGCCTCCGAGGCCGGTGTCGGCGCGAAGTCGAGCACGATCCTGCTGATCGACGAGCCCACGAACCACCTCGACGCCGACTCGATCACGTGGCTGCGCGGCTTCCTCAAGTCGCACGACGGCGGTCTCGTCGTGATCTCCCACGACGTCGAGCTGCTCGACGACGTCGTGAACAAGGTGTGGTTCCTCGACGCCATGCGCGGCGAGGTCGACATCTACAACCTGGGCTGGAAGAAGTACCTCGAAGCCCGTGCGACGGACGAGAAGCGTCGTCGTCGTGAGCGCGCCAACGCCGAGAAGAAGGCCGGCGCGTTGATGACGCAGGCCGCCAAGATGGGCGCGAAGGCCACGAAGGCCGTTGCGGCGCAGAACATGGCGAAGCGCGCCCAGAAGCTGCTCGACGGTCTCGACGACGTGCGCCAGAGCGACAAGGTCGCGCGGATCACCTTCCCGGCGCCCGCCCCGTGCGGCAAGACCCCTTTGATGGCAGAGGGTCTGAGCAAGTCCTACGGCTCGCTGGAGATCTTCACCGGCGTGGACCTCGCGATCGACAAGGGTTCCCGCGTCGTCGTGCTCGGCTTCAACGGCGCCGGCAAGACCACGCTGCTGCGGTTGCTGGGCGGCAGCGAGAAGGCGGACGCCGGTGGCGTCGTGCCCGGTCACGGCCTGAAGATCGGCTACTTCGCGCAGGAGCACGAGACGCTCGACCACAACGCGTCGGTGTGGGAGAACATCCGGCACATGGCGCCGGACGAGCAGGAACAGAAGCTGCGGTCGTTGCTCGGCACGTTCCTGTTCAGCGGCGAGCAGCTGGAGCAGCCCGCCGGCACGTTGTCCGGTGGAGAGAAGACGCGACTGGCGCTGGCCGGTCTGGTGTCGTCGGCGGCGAACGTGCTGCTGCTGGACGAGCCGACGAACAACCTCGACCCTGCCTCGCGCGAGCAGGTTCTCGACGCGTTGCGGCGGTACGAGGGCGCGGTCGTCCTGGTGACGCATGACCCCGGCGCGGTCGAGGCGCTGGAGCCTGAAAGGGTCATCCTGCTGCCCGACGGCACCGAGGATCACTGGTCCGAGGACTACCTGGACCTCGTTCAGCTGGCGTGATCTCCACGCGTCAAAGGACTACCGAGCGCGTTCTGTGATCAACTCAGTGTGATCGAATCGACCGTTCGGCGATCTCTTTGCTTGATCACCTGGCGTTCTGCCGGTTCCTGTTCGATCATTGCGACGACAGGGGCCGTAGAACGGCCCACCTGCTCGTACGGAAGGCGGGACAAGGTGGCTGACCTGAAGAAGGGTGCCCGGATCACCGGCGCCACACGGGACAAGCTGGCCGCTGACCTGAAGAAGAAGTACGAAAAGGGCGCGAGCATCCGGGCTTTGGCCGAGAGCACCGGACGTTCCTACGGCTTCGTGCACCGGGTTCTGTCGGAATCCGGGGTCACGCTGCGCGGTCGCGGTGGCGCCACCCGGACGAAGAAGAAGTAGTCCCGACTCAGACTGCTACTCTCCGGTAACTAGCTTCTAGTTCGCCGGAGGTAACGACATGCCAGTGCCTGCTATCGACGCTGGCTTGCTCGAGCGCGGTGGTGTGCGGCTCGCGATCTCCGGGCCGCGCGCGACCATCACGCTCGATCGCCCCGACGTGCTCAACGCGCAGACGCCGGCTACCTGGCAGGCGTTGCGGCACATCGGCGAACAGCTGGACCCGGACGTCCGAGTCGTGGTCGTCCGGGGCTCCGGCCGTGCCTTCTCGGCAGGGCTGGACCGGCGCATGTTCACCGGTGAGCCCGTCGACGGTGAGCCCGGTGGTCTTGGCGCGATCCTGGCGCTGTCTCCCGAGGAGGCGGACGCCCGCATCGCGTCGTACCAGGCCGGGTTCGCCTGGCTGCGCGATCCCGCACGCGTGACGATCGCCGCGGTGCAAGGGCATGCCATCGGCGCCGGTTTCCAGTTGGCGCTGGCGTGCGACTTCCGCGTGCTCGCCGAGGACGCGCAGTTCTGCATGGCCGAAACCGGGCTGGGTCTGGTGCCCGATCTCGGCGGCACGCTGCCGTTGGTGCGACTCGTGGGGTACTCGCGCGCGGCCGAGATGTGCGTGACCTCCCGCCGGGTCAAGGCGGAGGAGTCGCTGCGGATCGGCCTCGCGAACTCCGTCGTGCCCGCTGACGGGCTGGACGGCGCCGTCGACGAGCTGGTGGCCGCCGTGCTGAAGCCTCTCACCGGTGCGGTGACGGAGACGTTGGCGCTGATCGCGTCGGCGGCTTCCGGGATCGACGCGGAGTTGCAGCTCGCGGTGGAGCGCGCCGCCCAGCTGCGCCGGCTGCAGTCCTTCGCGGCCCTGTCCGCTCAAAGCTGAAACTTTCCGCGTTCCTAGTCGCGCGCGACGGAATTGTCAGACCGCTGTGCTGTTCTAGTCAGCGTGGACGGATACAGCTCTTGGCGATTCATGATGGGGGCGACCTCGGACGCCCCCTCCAAAGTGCGCCGGGGGACGTTCCGGCGCGTACTGGCCTTCGCCCGGCCTCATCGGGCGAAGCTGGTGGTGTTCCTGCTGCTGACGGTGGTCTCGTCGGTGCTGGCGGTGTCGACGCCGCTGCTGGCCGGCCGGGTGGTCGACGCGATCGTCGGCGGCTCCGCGCCGTCCGTCGTCGTGTGGCTGGCCGTGGCGATCGCGCTGATCGCCGTGGTCGACGCCGGTCTGGGCGTGGTCGAGCGCTGGCAGTCGACGCGCATCGGTGAAGGCCTGATCTACGACCTGCGTCGTGCCGTGTTCGGTCACGTGCAGAAGATGCCCGTCGCGTTCTTCACGCGCACGCGCACCGGCGCGCTCGTCTCGCGCCTGAACAACGACGTGATCGGCGCTCAGCGCGCCTTCACCTCCACGCTGTCCGGGTTCGTCACGAACATCATCCAGCTGCTGCTGTCGCTGGGTGTCATGTTCACGCTGTCGTGGCAGGTCACGGCGCTGGCCCTGGTCTTGTTACCCGTCTTCGTGCTGCCTGCCAAGCGGATGGGCCGCCGGATGGCGGACATGCAGCGGGAGGCGTCCACCCTGAACGCCTCGATGGTCACGCAGTCGACCGAGCGCTTCTCGGCGCCCGGAGCGACGCTGGTGAAGCTCTTCGGCCGCCCCGACCGCGAGGAGCAGGAGTTCAGCGAGAAGGCCGCGCAGGTCCGCGATATCGGCATCCGGACCGCGATGGCCACCCGCTGGTTCATGACCGGGCTGACGCTCGTGTCGGCCCTCGCGCAGGCGCTGGTCTACGGCCTGGGTGGCTACCTGGCGCTGACCGGGCACCTGGCGGCAGGCGCCGTCGTGTCGCTCGCCCTGCTGCTGACCCGCCTGTACGCACCGCTGACCGCGCTCGCGAACGCCCGCGTCGACCTGATGACCGCGCTGGTGTCGTTCGAGCGCGTCTTCGAGGTGCTGGACCTGGACCCGATGATCAAGGAACGCCCGGACGCCCGTTCGGTGCCCGACGGCCCCGTGTCGGTGGAGTTCTCCGACGTCCGCTTCGCCTATCCGTCCGCGGACAAGGTGTCGCTGGCCTCGCTGGAGTCCGTGGCCACTTTGGACACTCGCGGCGGCGAGGAAGTGCTGCACGGCATCAGCTTCAAGGCCGAAGCAGGCCAGCTGGTGGCCCTCGTCGGTTCGTCCGGTGCGGGCAAGTCCACGCTCGCCTCCCTGGTGCCCCGCCTCTACGACGTCGACTCCGGTGCCGTGCGTCTGTCCGGTGTGGACGTTCGCGACCTGACCTTCGACGCGCTGCGCTCCTCCGTCGGCGTCGTGACGCAGGACGGCCACCTGTTCCACGACACGATCAGGGCGAACCTGGAGTACGCGTCGCCCGGTGCCTCCGACGACGACCTGTGGGACTCGTTGCGCCGCGCCCGCCTGCTGGAGTTGGTGACGTCGCTGCCGGACCAGCTCGACACCGTGGTCGGCGAACGCGGCTACCGCCTGTCCGGCGGCGAGCGCCAACGCCTCACGATCGCGCGCCTGCTGCTCGCCAAGCCCCGCGTGGTCATCCTCGACGAGGCCACCGCACACCTGGACTCGGAGTCCGAGGCAGCCGTGCAGGAAGCGCTCACCGAGGCACTGCAGGGCCGGACCTCATTGGTGATCGCGCACCGCCTCTCCACGATCCGCGCGGCCGACCAGATCCTGGTGCTGGAACACGGCGAGATCGTCGAACGCGGCACGCACACCGAACTGATGACCGCCGAGGGCCGCTACGCGGACCTCTACAACACCCAGTTCGCCCAGCCCCCGGTCGTCGGTGTCCTGCCGACGCCGAAGTTCAGCGAGCGCCTCGGGGTGGCGCAGACGAACTGACCCGCGGCGGGCCGCGGCGCATCCTCTGGTCCGGGTGAACGGCTGATGCCCCGGCGATGCTCTTCGGCCTTGGTGAGAACCACCAGGGCGGAAGGGATCGGGATGAGCAATTCCGGGGACGGGCAGCCGGGCGCGGAGTGTTGAACAGCGCGGTCGGCGGGCCTCGGAATGGGCAGGTTGGCCGACGTGTGATGGCAACGCGGCGGGCGGGCCTCGGAATGGGCAGGTCGGTCGACGTGTGATGACATCGCGGTCGGCGGGCTTCGGCATGGGCAGGTCGGCCGACGTGCCATGGCAACGCGGCGGGCGGTTTCACCAGCCAGCGGGCGAGCCGTCGAGCGCTGTTTGCCGGGTGTGGACGCGGTGGCGTCGGGCGGGTTGACGGGGAGAGGCCTGCCGCTGCAGTGCCCGGTCCTGCTGATGGATCTGCTCATGCCGGGAACGGACGGCCTGACCGCCATCAGACAGCTCGCCGGAACCGCACACGTGCTGACCACGTACGACAACGACGTGATGTCCGCGATCGAGGCGGGCGCCACCGGCTACCTGATCAAGGACGCTCTGCGGAACGAGCTCGTGCGGGCGGTCCGGGCCACTGCGCGGGGCGGGGCGAGGCGGTGCTCGCCCCGGCGGCGTTGCTGATGAAGCGAGTGCGGCCGGAGTCCGCCGTGGTGCTCAGCCCGCGTGGGTTGGAGGTGTTGCGGTTCGTCGCCGGGTGGGGCGACGAACCGCGAGGCGGCCCGAGGACTCTTCGTCCCCCGAGACCACCGTCGAGTCACTCCGGCTCGCCGTCTACGCCGAGTTGGAGGTGAGCGACCGCGCGGCGGTCGTCACCGAGGCTTTCCACCGCCGCCCGATCGTGCCGCGCGAGCAGCGGTGGTCGTCACTTGAGGAAGGTCGCCGTCGCGTCCAGGGCGCTGGCCGACGAACCGGCGTTCTCCACGACCACCGCGAACGCCACGTTGTTCTGGTAGCCGACGAACCAGCCGTGCGCGGTGCCGCCGCCCGCCTCCGCCGTGCCGGTTTTGCCTGCCAGGCCGGGGATTCCGGCGAGCTGTTTGGCGGTGCCGGAGGTGACGACCTCGCGCATCATGGCGCGCAGTGGCTGCAGGACGGCTGCGGGTGGCGGTGCGGCCACGTCGTTCGGCTCGGAGGGCTTGCCGCGCATGAGGGTGGGTGCCGGGGTCTTGCCCGAGACGACGGTGGCGGCCACCAGGGCCATGCCGAACGGGCTGGCGATCACGTTGCCCTGGCCGAAGCTGTTCTCCACCTGCTGGTCGCCAGTGGCCGGCGGGACCTTGCCGGTGTTCGTGTCGGCGCCGGGGATGGTCCAGTCGGCGCCCAGGCCGAAGCGCTTCGCCATGGCGGGGAGGGCGTTCGCGTCCAGCTTGGAGCCCAGGTCGCCGAAGGTCGTGTTGCAGGACAGGGCGAACGCCGTGTGGAACGGCACGCTGTCGTGGCCGAAGCCCGCGTTGGTGATCGTGCGCGTGCCGATGGTGGCCTTGGCCGGGCAGGGGAGGGCGGTGCCGGACTGGACCAGGCCCGCGTTCATGGCCGCGGCGGCGGTCACGATCTTCATCGTCGAGCCGGGGGCGTAACGGCCCACGAACGGGTTGGTGCCGTTCAGCGACTTGTTCTGCGCCACGGCCAGGATCTCGCTGGTGGAAGCCTCGATCGCGACGATCGCCGCGCCCTGCGGGAGAGCGTCGACGGCTGCCTGCGCCGCCGCCTGGCGGGCCGGGTCGATGGTGACGGTGATCTTCTCGCCCCCTTCCGCCTTCTTGCCGTCCAGCGCGGTGAAGGCGCCGCCCGCGGTGATGCCCACCTCCCAGCCGTCGGTGCCCTTCACGTCGCCGGCCGTGGCCGTGATCGTCTTGTAGAGGCCGTCCGGGATCGTGCCCTGGACCAGCGGTTTGCCGTCACGGCCCAGCAGCGCGCCGTCCGCCAGTGCCTTGCGGTAGGTGAGCGAGGCGCCCTCGGTCAGCTGCGGGTGGATGAGCGCGGGGGTCCAGTGAACCTTCCAGGCGCCGTCCGCTCGCTTCAGGGAGATCTTGACGTCGTACTTCAGCGTCGCGGCGCTCGGCATCGTCCAGGTGACGGCCGCGGTGAGCTCGGCGGTGGTGGCGTCGGCCGGCGGCGGTTCGGACGTCGCCAGGGCTGCCTGGAACGCGGAGGTGCCCATGCCGGCCTTGGTCGCTTCCAGAGCGGGCGTCGCCACGGCGGGCGCGTCGGTGAAGACGGCGGCGCTGGCGGGACCGGAGAACGCCCTGGTCAGGAAGGACTGGGCCACCTGTGACGGTGTCTCCGCCGACTTGGCCGGTTCATCGGCGACCACCACTGTTCTGCTGCCCGACCAGAGCAACACGCCCGCCACGCCGACGATTGCCGTCGTGGCGAGCGCGCCGCCGATCAGGATCCATCTACGAGTTTTCGGCTCCACTGTTGAAGACCCCCCCAGGTCAGTGCTTTCCCCGGTGGGAGAATAACGGTGGCGCGCTGACAAAACCCTGAGGATTTCTACCTATCCGAGTTCCGGGACGCGGGTCTGGTAGTGGCGCAGCAGGTCCGCGTTGGCCGCGTCGCCGCCCTCCACGTTCGCGCTGCGCCACAGCGGCAGTTGCACGCCCGACGCGGCCGCCTTGTCGAACAGCCGGACCATCAGCAGGTTCCACAGGAACGTCGTGGCCAGCGTGGAGACGGCGGCGGTGACCGGCGCGGACTCCGGGTAGGTGGAGTCACCCGGCGGGACCAGGTTGTCGAGGACGACGGTGGACACCTCGGCCAGCGTCGCACCGGCCCGCCTGGGGGCCTGGGCGCTGGCGGCCACCGAGGTGACACCGACGACCGGACAGCCCCTGCTCGCGGCTTCCTGGGCCAGTTCGACCGGGTAGTGGTTCACACCCGAGGTCGAGAAGACGAACAGGACGTCGTGCGGGGCCAGTCCCGACTCGCGCAGCACCTCGCCCGCGAGGCCGGAGCGGCGCTCCGCCGACGTGCTGCTGATCGCGCCGTGCATCGGCAGCAGTTCGGGGTGGTAGATCGGGCGGACGCAGGCCAGGCCGCCTGCCCGGTAGAAGGTCTCGGCGACGGCCGCCAGTGAGTGTCCTGCGCCTGCGGTGAGGATGATTCCGTCGGCCTCGACGGCGGCCAGCACGAGCTCGGCCACGTCGTCGAGCGCGGCCGCGTTGTGCTGCTCGACGCGCGCGAGGTGCGTGCGCACGAGATTGCCGTAGTCGGATCCGGTCACGGTGTCGGTCGTCATGCCGGTCAGTACTACCGGATTGCAGATGACCTCACCAGTAACCCGGGCAGCACAAACCTCGATACGCGCGATGAAGGGTGTGGCGGCACTCGGCGGACAGGGGGTGGGTCGGATCACGCGGTACTTCTACTTCTGGGTGGTGCTGGTGGCCGTCTTCACGGCCGCGGCGGCCACGAACATCGCGCTGGCGATCACCTACTCCGAGCTGTGGCCGGTGTGGGTGGCGCTGGCGCTGCTCGTCGTGGCGGTCGGGTGTGCCAGGGCGGCGGTGCGGGCAAGGCCTTAGGCCCTGCTCTGACAACGGTGGACAAGCGCCTGGCTCAGGCAAGCAGTTCGACGCCCAGCGCCGACGCGGTGTGCAGCACCGAGTTGCGGTGGCGCTGGGCGACGGCCAGGCCCGCGTCGCGCAGGACCGAGGCGTGGGCACTGGCCGAGGCCGCCGAGATTCCGAGGCGGCGGGCCAGTTCCGTGGTGGTGCAGCCGCCGGCGATGACCTCCAGTGCGGCGGCACGGGTGCGGCCGAGCAACGCCTCCAGCGACCGTTTGCCGGTACTCGTCACGTGCAGGTCGCGTGCGATCGGATAGACGAGCACGGGCGTGCGGCTGGGGTCGCGGAGCATGATCGGCCGTTCCCAGCAGAAGTACGACGGCACGAGAATCAAGCCCTGGCCGCGTAAGTGGACGTCACGCTGTGCGAGGCGCGACTCGATCGACAACACCGACGGTGTCCACGAGATCGTCGGGTGCAGGGCCGCGAGCACGCCCACGCAGCCGCTGTCCAGAAAGGACCGTGCCCGCACCGCGCGGTCGACGTCGACGACAGCGCGGACCTCATCCCAGATCGGGGCGAGCGCGTGGCGGTGGTAGGCGCGCAACGCGTCGCCGAGTGAGTCCAAAGTGGCTGCGTCACCACTGGCCAGCCGGTGCGTGCGAGGGTCGAGACGTTGCTGGCAGCCCAACTGCTCCAGGTCCGCGCGCAACGACTCCGCGGGCGTCGACAGCACCGCGTCGATGCCCGCGTCCACGGCGCACGAGCCCGCGGTGGGCGTCAGGAAGTCGGGGGAGTAGCCGACCGGCGGCGCCAGCTGCATGAGCCAGCGCGTGTCGTCGGGCAACGTCGCCCGCACGGTCGCGCGCCACGTGCCGAACACGGGCGCGGCCGAACGCTGCCGCAGCACGTGCAGGCTCAGCAGGATCTCCCACATCGGGTCGGGACCGGTGGCGACACGCACCTTCGCCAGGTCCTCCGCCGTGAAGTGGACACGCAGCACGGCAAGCAGACTGGCACAGCGGTACGGGACCTGTACCGGATTCGAGACGACTCATCCGATTGGTGCAGATCGCCCACCTTGGGTGGGTCTGTGCGCCCGCGTGAGTACTCCTACCTGGCTTTTTAGGACTTGGCCGAATGTGGTGGCGGCCGTTCTCGCGTTGCCGCCAAGCTTTCGCCGAGCGCCGGATCAAGGGGACGGCGCCACACTGAGGGGTTGTTTCGATGAAGCTTGCGAAGATCACCGCGGCAGTGGCCGCGGCTGGCGTCGCCATGACGATTCTGACCGCGCCGGTCGCGCTCGCGGCGCCGGGCGAGAACGTCATCCCGGCCGCCGCCGAGCTCGGCATCCAGAGCGAAGGCGTGCTGCCGCACCAGTTCCAGGTGCAGAAGACCGGTTACTGGTGCTCCGCTGCCGCCGCCCGCATCGCCCTGACCGCGCGCGGCAAGTACGTCGAGCAGTCCACACTGGCCTCGTTCATGAAGGTCACGACCGACGGCCTGCCCAACATCAAGAACCTCGAGAACGCCCTCGACCACTACACCGGCTCGACCTACTACCAGGTCAAGCAGTGGTCGACGGACGCGCAGCTGCTGCAGAAGCTCAAGGCCGACGTCGTCTACAACGCCGACCGCGGCCACGCCGTCGTCATCAACGTGATCCGCCTCAACGGCCGCAACTACTCCGGCGGCCACTACGCCACGATCGTCGGCTACCGCGCCGGTGGCAACGAGTTCGCCGTGTCCGACCCGGCCTACGCGGGCGGCGGCCTGCACTGGCTGAGCGCGTCCAACGTGTCGTCGGGCATCAAGCTCCGCCGCTACGTCGCCTGAGATCTTCCGGTCGATCGATGTCCGCACCGTCCGCCACGTCGGCGCATTCGACGTGGCGGACGGTGTTCGCCTTGAGGTAGTCCCGTGCTCCCTGGTCGCCCGCCGCCGACGCCATGACGCCCGCGAAGTGGTCCGACCCGATCAGCACCGGGTGCCCGATTTCGCCCTCGTAGGTGGCGCGCGCCAGCACCGTCGGCTCGGCGAGCGCCATCAGTCGGTGCAGGGCCTCGACGGTGACTCCAGGGGTGTCCACGGGGAGCACCACGACGGCGTCCGCGATGCCGATCGCGTGCAGGCCGGTGCGCAGCGACGACCCCATGCCGGTGTCCCAATGAGGGTTGTCCACGACGGTCACGCCGTCCAAAGTGGCCTTAGCCCTGACCTCCGCCGCTTGTGCGCCGAGAACTACGACGACCGGGTCGCAGCCCGCGGCTCTGAGGAGCTCGGCGGCCGAGTCCACGAAGAGCTTGCCGTTCAACGGGACGAGAGCCTTGGGGGAACCGAACCGGCGACCGGCCCCCGCGGCGAGCAGAAGACCGGCCACGCGCATACCGCTGAATCTAATGACTGTCGGCGGATCACACGATTCGATAGCCGATTCCCGGTGTCGTCGCGATGATCGGCGGCTCGCCGAGCTTGCGGCGCAGCCGGCCCACCGTCACGGTGACGGTGTTGGTGAACGGGTCGGCGTGCTCGTCCCAGACCCGTTCGAGCAGGTCCTCGGCGCTCAGGAAGCCGGGGTGCGCCCGCAGCAGTGCCTCCAGCACGGCGAACTCCTTGACCGACAGGGTGAGTTGGCGGCCGTCGCGCACGGCTGTGCGGCGCACGGGGTCGAGTTCGATCCCGGCGGCGCGCACCGTCCGGGGCCGCGCGTCCGGCTTGCGGCGGGCCAGCGCCCGGATGCGCAGGACCAGTTCCGGGAAGTGGAACGGCTTGGCGAGGTAGTCGTCCGCGCCCAGGGTCAGGCCGCTGACCCGGTCGCCCGGCGCGCTCGCCGCGGTCAGCATCAGCACCATCGGCCGGTCGGCCCGCTCGGTGATCATCTGGCACAGCACGTCACCGTGCAGCCCCGGCAGGTCCCGGTCGAGGACCACCACGTCGTACGCGGTGACGTCGAGGTTCGCGGCGGCGACCAGCCCGTCGTGCGCGAGGTCGACGGGCATTCCCTGGTCGCGCAGCCCTTCCGCGATGACCTCGGCGAGGGCGCTGTCGTCCTCGACGACGAGGATCCTCACGGCAACGTCACCGACACCCGCAGACCACCTTCCGGCCTGGCGAACAGGGCGAGCCGTCCGCCGTGCGCGGCGGCGACGGCGGCCACGATGGACAGTCCCAGGCCGGAGGAGCCGATGCGCTCGCCCCCGAGCCGTTCGAACGGCCGAGCCAGCCGGTCGACCTCCCGCTGGTCGAAGACGGGTCCGCCGGACTCGACGACCAGCACCGCCTCCTCGCCCGCGAACCCGCTGATCCTCACCCACCCGCCGGCCTCGTTGTGCCGCACGGCGTTGTCGACGACGTTGCCCACCAGACGTGCCAGCAACGCCGGACTTCCTCGCGTCGCCGTGCCCGGTGCGACGTCCACCGTCACGGTCAGCCTTTTCGCCCCGACCTCGGAGGACAGCTCGAGCAACGCCCCTTCGGCGAGCTCGCCGAGGTCGACCGCGGCGGAGTCGGCGAGCGCGCCGTGCTGTGCCCTGGCCAGCACGAGGAACCCGTCGAGCAGGTGATCGACCCGGTCGAGCTGCACGCGCAGACGATCCGCGAGCGCCACCGTCGACGTCGCCGGGTCCGGTTTGGCGACAGCGACGTCCAGCGACGCCCGCATCGTCGTCAGCGGAGTTCGCAGCTCGTGGGAGGCGTTCGCGACGAAGCGGCGTTGCGCGGCGAACGACACCTCCAGCCGTTCGAGCAGTTCGTCGATGGTGTCGGCGAGACCCTTCACCTCGTCGGCCGGACCGGTGACGGCCAGCCGCCGGTCCAGGCTGTCGGCGGAGATGCGGCGCGTGGCGCTCGTGATGGTCCGCAACGGCCGCAGCACGCGCCGGGCCAGCACCCGGCCGACCAGCAGCGAGACGACCGCCATCACGACCAGTGCCAGCAGCGATCCGGCCAGCAGTTGCCGTGCCTGCTGCGTGTGCACCTCGGCCAGCTGCTCCTGCAACTGCCGGATCTGTTGCTGCGCCGAGTCGAGGCCGGACGGGTTCGCGACCTCGGTCACCTTGCCGCTGGACAGCAGGAAGGTGAGGCCCAGCAACCCGATGCCCGACGCGAGGAACACGACGGCGTACAGGATCGTGAACCGCACCCCGATCGTTCTCATGGCGTCAGCATGACCGGAACGACCTAACAACGGCATGACAAGGCCGCTTCGGACCGTGTTAGCCGCCGATCCGTAGACCCGGCACCATGTCGAGCACTGAACTCCTCCGGCGGGAGTGGACCGCGTTCCGCACACCGGGCCGCCTGATCGCCCTGGCCGTCGCCGCCCTCTCCGTCGCCGCGCTGGGCCTGCTGTTCGCCGGCGGCACCTCGTCCGGCGTCAGCGACACGTTCTGGTTCCGGCACCAGGACCTGGGCCGTGACGGCTCCATCACGGTCCGCATGACATCGATGACCGGCACGATCACCTACCCGCCGCCGGGCCACGACCAGATCGTCGCCGGGCTCGTGCCGTGGGCGAAGGCGGGGATCATCGTGAAGGACGGCCTGCGGCAGGGCTCGCGGTACGCGGCGCTCGCGATGACCGGCGACCACGGCGTGCGCTTCCAGCACGACTACGTGCACGACGTCGCCGGAAGCGCGGGCCAGGCTCCTCGCTGGCTGCGGCTGACCCGTTCCGGCGACACCATCACCGGGTCCGAGTCGGCGGACGGCGAGCAGTGGCACGTCGTCGGGACCGCGGAGCTCACCGGGTTGCCGGAGACCGTCCAGGTCGGACTCTTCGCCACCTCACCCGGAGACCTCACGCTCCGCGAGACCGCTCTCGGAGGCACGATCGAGGAGGTGCGGTTCACCCAGGCCGTCGGTGTCTTCGACAACGTCACCGTCCAGGGCGGCACCGGCTCGTGGGGCAGCGAGTCGGTCGGCGAGATGAACCACACGGACTGGGAGAAGCTCCACAACGCGTCCGGGGTGGTGGAGAAGGACGGCGTCGTCACCGTCAGCGGCACCGGTGACATCGGGCCGATCGGTGAGGGCGGTGTGCGCGGCGTCGAGAAGGCGTTGGCCGGCCTGGTGATCGCGCTGCTCATCGTGCTCGTCGTCGCGGCCCGCTACGGCGCTCGTGACGCGTCGTCCCGGCCGGTGACCGTGGTCAGGGCGGCCGTCGTCGGGGCGGCCACCTTCGTCACCGGTCTGCTCGCCGTCGCGCCGTTGCTGCCCGGTGTCCGGGTGGTCGTCGGTGTCGCCGCCGTGCTCGCGCTCTGCGCGATCCTCTCGTACGGGCTCGGCGTGTGGCTGCGGCGTGGCTGGGCGGCGATCCTCGTCGGACTGACGCTGGTCGCCGTGCCCTACGCCGTCACCGCGGTCCCGCTGCTGCCCGACGCCGTCGCGGACTGGCTGCTGCGGCTCACTCCCGCCGCGGCATTCGCCGTCACCCAGACCGCCGTGGAGTATCCGCAGGTCACAACCCACTACGCGCCATCCGCGGGCTACTTCCCGCTGCCGGGCTGGGCCGGGTTCGTGGTGCTCTGCGCGTACACGGCGCTCGTGCTGTGGCTCGCTAGCTCAGGTTCTCGAGGATCAGCGACGAGGCCGCTTCGGGAACCTCTTCCGGGATCCAGTGGCTGACGTCCTCGACCATCTCGAAGCGGTACGGGCCGGTGCACCACTTCTCGGTCTCGAAGGCGGCCACCGACCCGAACGCGACGTCCTCGGTGCTCCACACGTACATGGTCTTGACGCTGACCTTGTCCGCGGCGCCGTGCGGCTTGCCCGCCCGGTACCAGTTCAGTGCGGCGGTGAGAGCGCCCGGCTCCTGTAGGCGTTGGACGTACTCCTCGACGTGCGAGGGCCGGATCCGCCACTCGAACATCTGCTTGAGGGCCTGGGCGTTGTTGTCGAGCATGCGCTTCTCGGTGCTGCGCTCACGCCAGTCGCGCATGTACTGCGACCGCATCGCCTGCTCCTCGTCGGTCTGCAACGCGGTCTTCAAGGCACCGGGATGCGGTGTCGAGAAGACGGTGAGCGTGCGCAGCCGGTCCGGGTGCTCGATCGCGGTCCACCACGCCACGGCGCCGCCCCAGTCGTGGCCGACCAGGTCGAACGTGTCCCAGCCGAGCGAGTCCGCCATCGCGATCACGTCGCCGACCAGGTGCGTGACCGTGTACTCGCCGACCTGCTCCGGGCGCACGCCGGGGGAGTAGCCGCGCTGGTCGGGGGCGACCGCGCGGAAGCCGTTCACACCCAGCACCGCGACCTGGTGCTCCCATTCGATGGCGGCCTCGGGGAAGCCGTGCAGCAGCAGCACCGGGCGGCCGTCCTCGGGGCCGGACGCGATGGCGTCGAAGGAGCCTGCCTCGGTTTCGATGCTGATGTGGTCGATCACCGTTCGAACACTACTGGTGTGAGCTGGCTCTCAACGGCCGAGCCGAAGGGCGTGGCTTCCCGAACATCAAGTGTGCATCCGCATGTTGACGTGCTGAAACCGCCGGACGGTACGAATGCCGTTGTGCTCGTGCTGCACGGCGGACGCGAACACGGCACCGGACCCGTCCGGCGCCTCAACCTGGCGTACCTGCGCATGGTCCCGCTGGCCCGCGCGCTGCGAGCGCCGGGCGTCGAGGTCTGGAGCATGCGCTACCGGGTTCGCGGCTGGAACGCGCCGAGCCTCGATCCGGTGAAGGACGCGCAGTGGGCGCTCGCGAAGATCACCGAGCAGCACCCCGGCGTGCCGATCGTGCTCGTCGGGCACTCCATGGGCGGCCGGACCGCGCTGCGGGTCGCCGGACATCCGAGCGTGGTCGCCGTGTGCGCGCTCGCGCCGTGGCTGGTGCCCGGCGAGCCCTTCGAGCAGCTGAGGGGCAAGGCGCTGCTCATCGCGCACGGCGACCAGGAGCGGATGACGGACCCGGCGCAGTCGCTGCGGTTCGCCCGGCAGGCCAAGACCGTCACGGACCGGGTCGCGCGGTTCAGCGTCGTCGGCGACGGCCACGCGATGCTCAAGAGGGCGAGGGACTGGACCCGGCTGGTCGTAGCTTTCGTCCACGGTGAGCTCGGGCTCGAACCGGTGGCGCCCGACATCGCGAATGCCATGGAGGAGGCCTCGCCGCGAGGTCTCGACGTGCCGTTGGGAGGCTCGCGTGGCTGAGGTCGCCGTCATCGGAGCAGGGGTGGCCGGGCTCACCGCCGCCTACGTGCTGCAACGCAAGCACGACGTCACGCTGTTCGAGGCCGACGACAGGCTCGGCGGGCACGCGCACACGCACGACATCGGCGGTGTCGCCGTCGACTCCGGGTTCATCGTCCACAACGAACGGACGTACCCGAACCTGATCAGGCTCTTCCGCGAGCTGGACGTGTCCACTCAGGATTCCGAGATGTCCATGAGCGTCCGGTGCGACGGCTGCGGCCTGGAGTACGCGGGCGCCAGGAAACTGCCCGGGCTGTTCGCGCAGCCGAAGAACGCCGTCAACGGCCGTTACGTCCGGATGCTCGCCGAGGTCACCCGCTTCTACCGGCACGCCGAGCGCGTTCTCGCCCACGAGGAAGCGCACGACGTCACGCTCGGCGCGTTCCTGGTGATCGGCGGCTACTCGCGCTACTTCATCGACCACTTCATCATTCCGCTGGTCAGCGCGGTGTGGTCGTCCGGTGCGGCACTGAGCATGAAGTACCCGGCCTGGTACCTGTTCGAGTTCCTCGCCAACCACGGGATGCTCGCGATCGGCGGCACCCCGCAGTGGAAGACCGTCGTCGGCGGCTCGCGCACGTACGTCGATCGTGCCGTGAAGGGCCTCAACGCCGTCCACGTCGGCACGCCCGTCAGGGCCGTCACGCGCAACGGCGCAGGCGTGGAGATCCGCGACGAGAACAACGTGCTGCACACCGCGGACCACGTCGTCATCGCCACGCACCCGGACCAGGCACTGGGACTGCTGGCCGACCCGACGCGCGCGGAGAAGGAGGTGCTCGGCGCGTTCCAGTACTCGCGCAACGAGACCTGGCTGCACACCGACGCCTCGATCCTGCCGCGAGCGAAGGGCGCACGGGCGTCCTGGAACCTCTACAAGCGAGCCTGCCGGGAAGCCGACGGCCAGGTGCTCGTCAGCTACCACATGAACCGGCTGATGCGGCTCGACGAACCACGTGACTTCGTCGTCACGCTCAACCCGTACGACGTGAACCCGGACCGCGTGCTCGCGAAGATGGTCTACGAGCACCCGATCTACACGCCGGGATCCGTTGCGGCGCAACGACGTCTGCCCGAGATCAACACTGGCACGACCGCCTACGCCGGCGCGTACCACGGCTGGGGCTTCCACGAGGACGGCTGCGCGTCCGGAGTGCGCGCGGCCCAGCACCTCGGGGTGGCCTGGTGATCTACGACGTCCTCATCACCCACTCCCGGCGCGAGTTGATCGACCGGGCGTTCAGCCACCGCGCCTACATGTGGCTGGTCGATCTCGGCGAGATGCCGCGCTTACCGTGGTGGGCCAGGCCGTTCGCCAAGTTCGAGGCCCGCGACCATCTCGGTTCGCCGGACAGGACCATCCGGGAGAACCTGGACGAGTGGCTGGCAGGGCAGGGGATCGACCTCGGCGGCGGGCAGGTCCTGATGCTCGCCAACGCCCGCGTGTTCGGCTACGTCTTCAACCCGCTGTCCGTGTTCTGGTGCCACGACGCCTCCGGAGAGCTCGCGTGCGTCGTCGCGGAGGTGCACAACACCTACGGCGGACGTCATTGCTATCTGCTGCGCACCGACGCCAACGGCCGTGCGTCGGTGGACAAGGAGTTCTACGTCTCCCCGTTCCTGGAAGTCGACGGCCACTACGTGATGAAGCTGCCGAAACCAGGAAACCAGCTGTCCGTGACCATCGCGTTGCGGCAGAACGGGAAGACGACCTTCAGCGCGACGATGAGGGGCGAGCGCAGTTCGGGACTGCGCATGCTGTTCAAGCGTCCGCTGATGCCCCAGCGCGTGTCCGCGCTGATCCGCCGTCATGGCATTGCCCTCTACCTGAGGCGTATTCCGATCATCCCCAGGAGTGATGGTTGACTTCGTTCCTCGTCGACGAGAGGAGTTCCCGCGGCTCGCACCGCAGGGCTTTCTGCTTCGTCACCGACAGCCTCAACGGACTGTTCCGTTGAGGTCTCACGTCGGCTCCACAGACCGTCGCCGCCAGCCCGGCGGCCAGGATGTTGCATGCTGCGTTGACGTCTCGATCGTGCTTCGTGCCGCAGTCGCACGTCCACACACGCACGTGCAACGGCATGGCGGCGGCACGTGCGCCGCAGGCGGAGCACAGCTTGGACGACGGGAACCAGCGGTCGAGCACCACGACTTCGCGTCCGTACCAGCTCGCTTTGTACTCCAGCATCCGCCGGAACTGACGCCAGCCCGCGTCAGCGATGGCGCGCGCGAGACGCCGGTTGCCGACCATGTTGGACACAGCCAGATCCTCGATCACGAGCGTTTGATTCTCACGCACGAGCCGAGTGGTCACCTTGTGCAGATGGTCAGATCGCCGATCGGCGATTCGAGCGTGGATTCGCGCGACCTTCGTTCGGGCCTTCACCATGTTGTTGCTGCCCCGCTGCTTGCGGGACGACGCACGTTGAGCCTTGGCCAGCGCGAGCCGGTCTCGGCGTTCGGGTCGAAGGTTGAGGATCTTCTCGCCGGTCGACAGCACCAGCAGATGGTCGAGCCCCAGGTCGATTCCCACCGCCGAGTCTGCGGGCGACAGCGGTATCACTCCCGTGTCCTCGCACAGCAAGGACACGAACCAGCGTCCCGCCGGATCTCGCGACACGGTCACAGTCGAGGGCACGGCCCCCGCGGGCAGTGGCCGGGACCAGCGAACCTCCAGAGGTTCGGCCATCTTCGCCAGCGTCAGCACTCCGTCACGAAACCGGAATGCCGACCGGGTGTATTCGGCACTGGCGCGCGATCGCTTCCGAGACTTGAAACGCGGGTACCGGGCACGTTTTGCCCAGAAGTTGACGAACGCCGCCTGGAGGTGACGCAACGTCTGTTGCAGCGGCACAGACGACACGTCGTTCAGAAACGCCAACTCGTCGGTGTGCTTCCAGGTGGTCAGCATCGCCGAGGTGGTGTTGTAGCCCACCCGTTCCTGCCGCAGGTTCCACGCCTCGGTGCGTGCCTGCAAAGCCAGGTTGTAGACCATCCGGACACATCCGAAGGTGCGCGCCAGCTCTGCTGCCTGCACATCAGTCGGATAGAAGCGGTACTTGAACGCACGCTTCACCTGCCCACTCATTGTTCGCACTCTAACAATCCGCCGAGCTGTTCACTCCCCGAGCTCGGCGGCGGCGTCTTCACGGAGGACTTCAGATGAGCACGCTGTCCCTGCCCCGTCCCGGCCAGGGCGTCTGGCCCGGACTGTTCACGGCGCCGCGTTCGCCGATGAGGGCCCGCATCGCCGAGGCGCTGTTCCGCAAGGCCGTGCGGTCGCTGGACGTGACCGTCCAGTTCCCTGACGGCAGGACGTGGGGAGCGGGTGGTCCGGTGATGCGGATCGTGCGGCCCGGCGAGTTCTTCCACCGCCTCGGCGCCGACGCCAAGATCGGCTTCGGCGAGGCCTACATGGTGGGCGACTGGGTCTCCGACGAGCTCGCGGACGTGCTCTCGGTGTTCGCGGCGAAGCTCTCGACGTTGATCCCGCCGCGCCTGCAGCTGATGCGGCGGTGGGCGGAGCGGCGGCAGACCGAGGTCAACGACGTCGCCGGCTCGCGGCAGAACATCCACCGGCACTACGACCTGTCGAACGAGCTGTTCGCGCTGTTCCTCGACGAGACGATGACGTACTCGTCGGCGTTGTTCGAGGGCGGGAACGCCGACCTGCGCACGGCCCAGTTGCGCAAGATCGACGGCGTGCTCGACTACGCGGGCGTGCGTTCCGGCTCACGCGTGCTGGAGATCGGCACGGGCTGGGGCGCGCTCGCGATCCGGGCCGCCCAGAGGGGTGCCACGGTCACGTCGCTGACCATTTCGGCCGAACAGCGCAAGCTGGCACTGGACCGGGTGAGTGCCGCGGGCCTCCACGATCGGGTGACGGTCGAGCTGCGTGACTACCGAGAGGAACACGGCCGGTACGACGCCGTCGTCAGCGTCGAGATGATCGAGGCAGTCGGTGCCGAATACTGGCCCGACTACTTCTCGATGCTCGACCGCGTGCTCGCTCCTGGCGGCCGCGTCGGACTCCAGGCGATCACCATGCCGCACGACCGCATGATCGCGAGCAAGGCCAGCTACACCTGGATCCACAAGTACATCTTCCCCGGCGGGCTCATCCCGTCGGTGCGGTCGATCGAGGAGTCGGTGCGCGACCACACCCGGCTGCGGATCGTCGAGACGCGGTCGTTCGGCGAGGACTACGCCGAGACGCTTCGCCGGTGGCGCGAAACTTTCCTCACCCGTTGGGACGAGGTGCGGGAGCTGGGCTTCGACGACACGTTCCGCCGGATGTGGGAGTTCTACCTGGCCTACTCGGAGGCAGGTTTCCGCGTCGGGTACCTGGGAGTACAGCAATTCGGCATGTCCGAACGACTGGGCCATTAGGACCACGTTCTACCCCAGAAGGGTGCTGCGTGCCCCACCCGCATGGACTTCGTGGTCCTCTTGGATGCAGGCGGTATCAAACGGCTCGCTGCGGTCTCTTCTTCAGTGAAGCCCCTAGTGTCGCTGTAGTGGAGGAGGGTCGCCGGGATGGTCATACCCACAGCCGTGCGGACCGGTGGCGGTGCAGACGTCCTCGTTCCTGAGGAGTCCTGGAACCAGCCAACGGTGCCCATGCGCCGTCGGGTGCTCCAGGCACCGGTCTCCAGCCAGTGGCTCGCCGAAGCCGAGTTCGCCGACCTCGTCGATGCCGCTCTCGCCGGAGACAGACGGGCGGTCGAGCACCTGCTCGGCCGGATCCAGCCGCTGATCGTGCGCTACTGCCGCGCACGGGTCGGCGGCCGCGAGCGCACGCTGGTCTCGGCGGAGGACATAGCGCAGGAGGTCTGCGTGGCGGTGCTCGGCGCGTTGTCGAAGTACCGCTACGAGCCCGGTTCGTTCCTCGCGTTCGTCTACGGCATCGCGGCCCACAAGGTCGCCGACGCCCGTCGTCGCGCCGTGCGCAACCGCGCCGAGGTCGTGCCGGAACTGCCGGACTGCCCGTCGCTGGAACTGGGCCCGGAGCAGCACGCCGTCAACGGCGAGATGATGGCCCAGGTCACGCGCCTGCTGCACAAGCTGCCGGCCCGTCAGCGCGAGATCCTCGTGCTGCGGGTGGCCGTGGGCCTGTCCGCCGAGGAGGTCGCGCTGGCCGTCTCGTCGACTCCGGGTGCCGTGCGGGTCGCACAGCACCGTGCGCTCACCCGGATGCGGGAGATGGTCGCCGAGGAAGGCTGACCGCGTTCTCGATGATCGCGGCGAGCTCTTGCGGGCAGGACAGGAACGGGGAGTGTCCTGCATCAAGACGTTCGGTCGTGGTCGCGCGCCGGGACATCGCCTCCTGTGCCGGTGGCGGGATGGCGTTGTCCTTCGCGCAGAGGACGTAGGTGCTGGGCGTGGTGCGCCAGGCCGCCTCCGTGAGCTCGTCGGTGAAGGCCTTCCGGCTTTGCGGCAGGAGTCTGTCCGTCGGCGGGTCGTCGACGTCGTTGAAGAAGACGGTCTCCGGCGTCAGCGCGTGGACGACGTCTTCTTCTGTGCGCCACCACGGCGGCGCGGTGCCGCCGACCATGTTCAGCAGCGAGTCGCCCACGTCCGGCACGAACGCGGCCACGTAGATGAGGTGCCGGACCTCGGGCGTGGCCGCCTGGGTCGCCGGGATGCCGGCGTAAGAGTGGGCGATCACCGCCGTCGGGCCGTTGACGGCGTCCCTGATCGCCTGGGCGTCGTCGTGCATGCCGTGCCTGGGCGCGTCTTGCGGCGCCACGCTGGGCAGGTCGACCGTGTCGACCCGCCAGCCGCCGGCTTCGAGGAGGGTGCGCAGCGGGTTCCAGCACCAGGAGCCGTGCCAGGCGCCGTGCACGAGCAGCAGAGTGGGGCGTTCGGGCATGTCCTCAGTGGACGCTCTGGCCGTGTCAGTGGGAAGCATCGGCTTCCGCTGAGTGGAAGTTCGACGGCGTCTTGAGATCGGTGAACGCCGCCGCCACCGCCGTCACCAGGATCAACGCGCCGAACGCCAGCAACGCGACCGCGCCGCCGAACATGCCGGCGAGCAACCCGCCGAGCGCCGGCGCGAGCGGCGTCAGCACGCGGACGGCCAGCGTCGAGACCGCGTCCAGGCGGCCCATCATGTCCTCGGGGACCAGTGTCGAGTGCAGCGCGGACACCGACACGTTGACCAGCGGCGTGACGACCGCGGTGAGCGCCAGCGGCACGAACGGCCAGAACACGCCGAACGGGAGTGCCATCGCGACGGTGCAGGCGCCGAAGACGACCAGTACGGCGACCATGAGCTTGCCGGGCGCGAGCGTGACCCTGGGGGACAGCAGCGAGCCGATGACGCCGCCGACTCCGATGCCCGCGAGCACCAGGCCGGTGTCGAGGCCGGTGCCTCCGCGTTCGGCGACGAGGGCGAACACCGGCAGCATCGAGGCGCCGCCGAGCAGGTTCAGCACGAGGAAGATGATCGTGAGGTTGCGCAGGCCGGTCTGCTGCCACAGCCAGCGGGCCGCGTCCTTCATGTCGTGGTGCATGCGCCGGCGGGGCTTCTGCTCATCGCGAGCCGGGATCTTCGCGAACCAGGCGCAGACCGCGGCCACGGCGAACGTGATCGCGTCGGCCACGAACGGGACCGCGCGCCCGACGGCCATGAGCAGGGCTCCCAGCGGTGGTCCGGCCACCCGTGCCGCGTGGCTGCGGGCCTCCTCCTGGGCGTAGGCGGTGGTGAGCTGCTCCTGGGGCACGACGGCCTGGATCGCGGAGGTGCGGGCCGGGCCGGCGAACGCGGTGCAGACGCCGTCGACGACGGCCAGCGCGACGAACACGACGACGTAGGCGTGACCGGTGAGGATCGCGGCGGCCAGCAGAGCGGCCGCGAGCGCCTGCGCGGACTGGCTCCGGACCAGCGTCTTCCTGCGGTCCCAGCGGTCCACCCACACGCCCGCCGGCATCAGGGTGAGCAGCAGCGCCGCGGCCCGTGCGCCCGCGATCACGCCGGGCAGCAAGTACGAGCCGGTGAGCGCCACGACCAGCAGTGGCATCGCGAGCGTCGTGATCGTGGTGCCGAGCTGCGAGACGGCACCGCCGAGCCAGAGCAGCTGGAACTGGACGTTCTTCCTGAGCGGAACCCCCATGGCCGACGTTTCTACCGCATGCCCGCCGAATCCGGATGGCAAGGTTTACGCATGGCGGAACCGGACTACGACGTGCTCCTCACCGGCACGGTCTTCCTCGACATCATCTTCACCGGCCTGCCCCGTCCACCGGAGCCGGGCACCGAGGTGTGGGCCGAGGGCCTCGGGTCGTGTCCGGGCGGGATCGCGAACCTCGCGGTGGCGTTGCGCCGGCTCGAACTGAAGACCGCGCTGGCGGCGGCGTTCGGCGAGGACGCGTACGGCGACTTCTGCTGGGACGTGCTGGCCGACCAGGAGGGCGTCGACCTCTCCTACTGCCGTCGCTTCTACGGATGGCACTCGCCGGTGACGGTGAGCATGGCGATGGAACGCGACCGCAGCATGGTCACGCACGGCCACAAGTCGCCCGTTGTCGCGGACGACCTCTTCTCGCCGCCGCCGTCAACCAAGGCGTGCTTCGTGCACATCCAGGCCGAGGACGAGCAGTGGGTGCGCACGGCGAAGGAGAACGGCGCCAAGCTCTTCGCCGACATCGGCTGGGACCGCACCGGGGCGTGGTCGCCGGAACTCCTGCGCAGGCTTGACGGATATGACGTGTTCCTCCCGAACCACGTGGAGGCGCAGGGCTACACGCGCACCGACACCCCGGAGGCCGCCGCGCGCGAACTCGCCGAGCACGTGCCCGTGGTGGTCGTCACACGCGGGGGCGGGGGAGCGGTCGCCGTCGACAGCGCCACCGGCGAGTGCGTGGACGTGCCGGGGCTCAACGTCGCGCAACTCGACGCGACCGGTGCCGGCGACGTGTTTGGGGCCGGGTTCGTCATGGGCACTCTGGCCGGGTGGCCCCTCGAACACCGGGTGCGGTTCGCGAACCTATGTGCCGCGCTGTCCGTGCAACATTTCGGCGGCTCGCTGTCCGCTCCCGGCTGGGGGGACATCGCGGTCTGGTGGCGGACGGTGAGCAGGCGGCCAGACGAAGAACTGGCGCGCTACGGGTTCCTCGACGACGTCCTTCCCGACCACGCGGGCGTCGAGGTGCGCAGGGCAAGTCCGACGATCGGCCTCCGACTACTCCGGTAGGTTGGAAAACAGTCGATCAGCGGACGCAACCTCATGGGCCTTCCGCGCGACTTATACGTATAGAGAGTCTCTGGGGTTTTGCTCGGAAGGAGTTGCGGTTTGTTCGCCGCACGCGCGTCAGGCTTGGTCAAGTTGCTGGGGTTGTGCCTGACTGCGGGCGTGCTCCTCGCTGCGATGGTGTTCCCGTTCGTCGGAGGTCTCGGGCTCGCGTCCAACCGCGCGGCCGACACGGTCGACCAGACGTCGGGCGATCTCGCGAAGGGTGAGCTGCCGCTCGTCACCACCATCCAGGACATGGACGGCCAGCCGATCGCCTACCTGTACGACCAGTACCGCATCCCGTTGGAGACCAAGGACATCGCGGACACCATGAAGGGCGCGATCCTGGCCATTGAGGACAAACGGTTCTACGAGCACCAGGGCGTCGACTGGCAGGGCATCGCCCGTGCCGCCGCCAAGGCCGGTGTGGACGGTGGGGCGACGCAGGGCGCGTCGACGCTCACCCAGCAGTACGTGAAGAACTACATGGCGTTCGTGCTCGGCGCCGACAACGAGCAGGAGGCCTGGGAGAAGGCCACCGAGGCGACGGTCGGCCGCAAGATGCGCGAGGCGCGGGTCGCGTTGCAGCTCGAGCAGCAGATGAGCAAGGACGAGATCCTCACCGGCTACCTCAACATCGTGCCGCTGGGCAACCAGACCTACGGCGTCGGTGCCGCCGCCAAGGCGTACTTCAACACCACGGCCGACAAGCTGACGGTTCCGCAGGCCGCGCTGCTCGCCGCGATCGCGAACCGCCCGTCGTCGCTGAACCCCGGCGCGTCCCCGGAGAAGGCGCTGGAGCGCCGCAACATCGTCATCGACAAGATGCGCGAGAACGGTGCGTTCGGCGCGGACGAGACCGAGGCCAAGAAGAAGGCCGAGGAGTTCAAGGCCGCGCCGCTGGGCGTCGTCGAGGACCTGCAGATCCTGCCCAAGGGCTGCGTCGGCGCCGGTGACGGCCCGATCTACGGCTTCTTCTGCTCCTACCTGCTCGACTACCTGCGCGATGCCGGCATCACGGACAAGCAGCTGCAGCGCGGCGGCCTCACCATCAAGACGACGATGGACCCGAAGGCCACCAAGGCGGCGAAGGAAGCGGCCGAGAAGCAGGTTCCGAAGACCACGAACGGCATCTCGAACGTCATGTCCGTCGTCCAGCCCGGCAGCGACAAGCACCGCGTCCGCGCGCTGGTCGCGTCCCGCGACTTCGGCAACAACGCCGAGCTCGGCCAGGTCGCCCGTCCCGTGCCCGCCGAGGTCCTGCCGTTCGGCCCCGGCTCGGTGAACAAGGTCTTCACCGCCGCCGCGGCCCTGCAGCGCAACATCACCGGCATCGACCGCAAGATCAAGGTCCCGAAGACCTACTCGTCGAGGGTCTATCCGAACGGTGGCGCGCCCTACACGGTCAAGAACGCCGGCAACTACCCCGAAGAGATGACGCTGACCCAGGCGCTGGCCCAGTCGCCGAACACGGGCTTCGTGATCCTGCAGGAGCAGGCGGGCCTGAGCAACGTCGTGGACATGGCGTACAAGCTCGGCATGCGCGACACCCTGAGCGCCGTGAACCGGGGTGCCGAGCCGCTGAAGGCGGACGGCTCCAACGGCCCGTCGCAGGGTGACTGGACGAAGCAGAACAACGCGGGCTCCTACACCCTCGGTCCGGGCGCCACCAGCGTGCTCGAACTGGCCAACGTGGCCGCCACCATCGTCTCCAGCGGCACCTGGTGCCCGCCGACCCCGGTCGAGAAGGTCATCGACCGTTACGGCAAGGAGATCCCGCTCAAGGAGAAGCCCTGCGAGCAGGCGGTCGAGCCCGACCTGGCGAACTCGCTGGCCCAGGGCATGTCGCAGGACATCCACGGTGGTGGCACCGCGGCCGCCGCGGCGTCCGGCACCGGCTGGAACCGTCCGGCCATCGGCAAGACCGGCACCACCGAGGAGAGCAAGTCGGTCGCCTTCCTCGCCGCCACCCCGCAGTACGCGGGCGCGGTGATGACCTACGCCGACGGCAACAACCCGCAGGTGATCTGCGCGGACCCGATCCGGCTGTGCCCCGGTAGCCGCAACGGCATCTTCGGTGGCCAGTCCGCCGCGCCGACGTGGTTCAACGCCATGAAGGTCATCCACGAGGGGTTGCCGGTGGAACAGCTCAAGCCGGCGGCGGCCAAGTACAAGTAAGCAATCGTTCGGTCCCAGAGGGCCGTCGGACGCCAAGTGCGTCCGGCGGCCCTTTGTCGTGGACGGGGTGGACCCGCAAACCTTTCTCGATAAAGCGACTGACCAGTACAAACGTACTGAAGGGGATTGGTTCAGAACGTGGTGACCAAGCCTGGAATGTCTTGACTACCGAAAGTGACTGGTAGTGGGCCTAATCACCTGAACACCCACTTGGCTTGCTCGGGCCGGTGACGCGAGGTTACGTTCTGCGCCGCATGTCACGGTTCGATAACCGCAAGGACACGGAACGCCCCCCGAAGCGGTCCAGTCCACCACCGGGCCCCCGAAGCCCGCAGCCAGGCCCCCCGACGCCAGGCGAAGCGCGGTTGCCGAACTCCCCCGAGTGCATGGAGGCAGTTTTGGCACGGCATCGTGTGAAGGGTCCGCTGGTCGACGTCATCACCAGAGTGGACCTGGACCGCAAGAAGGCCGTTGCGGTGGTCGTCGCCGCCGGCGCCCTCGCCGGCGCCGGGTTCGCCCAAGCGGCGAGCACGGTGTCCCCGGTCGACCGCCTCATCACCCCCGTCGCGGCGACCAAGAACCTCGCCGCGGTGATGACCGCCCCGCCGGCGCAGCCGCAGCAGGGTCCACAGACGATTCACTCCGTCGACACCGGCTCCGAGGCGCGCAAGCTGCTGCAGGCCGAGCAGATCCAGGCGCAGTACCACGTCGCCGGAGCCCTCAGGTCCGCCGAGGGCGCGTATGCGAAGCGCCAGGAGGCCGCCAAGGCCGAACGGGCGCGGATCGCGGCCGAGGAGGAGGCCAAGCGCCCGAAGTGCGTGCGGCCCGCTCAGGGCTCGTTCACGTCCGGGTTCGGCGCCCGCTGGGGAACCAGCCACAACGGCGTCGACATCGCGAACGCCATCGGCACCCCGATCGTCTCCGTCATGGACGGCACGGTCATCGAGGCCGGGCCCGCGTCCGGGTTCGGGCTGTGGGTGCGCGTGCAGCACGAGGACGGCACCATCACCGTCTACGGGCACATGAACACCATCGACGTTCCGCAGGGCGCCAAGGTCAAGGCCGGGCAGCAGATCGCGACGATCGGCAACCGCGGGCAGTCGACCGGGCCGCACGTGCACTTCGAGGTGTGGGTCGGCGGCGGGCAGAAGATCAACCCCGTCGGCTGGCTGGCCGAGCGCGGTGTGAGTCTCTGACCAGACTTGGTGAGTCTCCGACCAACTCGCTCACACGATCACGAAAAGTGCCGATAGTGTCCGGCCACGTCGCCGTGCATCAGGTACGGCGGCGTGGACACCGGAGTCGCGCCAGTGATCTACCACAGCCCCCTGCCGGCAGTGGCCGTTCCTGAACGCACTGTGCCAGAACACGTTCTGGAACGCGCACGGCACAACGACAAAGTAGCGCTCGTGGACGCCGTCACGGGCGAGTCGCTCACCTACGCCGAGCTCGCCTATCAGGTCGAGAGAACGGCCAGAGGCCTTGTCAGGGCTGGGATCCGGCCCGGTGACACGGTCGCGATCGTCAGTCTCAACCGGCCGAGGTACGCCGTCGGCCTGCACGCGGTCATGGCCGCGGGCGCGACGGCCGCCCTGATCAACCCGATGCTCACACCGCCGGAGATCGCGCGGCTCGAAGACCTCGCGAACGTCACCACGACGCTCGACCTCGACAACCTTCCTGAGAGCGAAGAAGATTCGCTGCCACCGGGAAACCCCGGCGACCCGGCGGTCGTCCTCTTCTCCAGCGGCACAACGGGTCTCACCAAGGCCGTCGGCCTGAGTCACCGCGCGCTCGTCGCGAACCTGGAACAGCAGCGGCCGGGCTGGCGCATCGACGAGACCGACGTCCTCGCCGCGAACCTGCCGTTCTTCCACGTCTACGGCTTCGCGATCATCCTCAACTCCGGCCTGCTCGGTGGCGCCACCCTCGTCACCATGCCTCGCAGCGACGCCGGAACGTACTTGCGGCGCCTCGCGGAACATCGCGTCACACGGGCGTTTCTGGTGCCGCCGCTCGCCGCCGCCATCGCGGATCATCCAGAACCGGTACCCGAACTGAGCCTCAAGCTCGTTCTCTGCGGCGCCGCCCCGCTCGACGACACCATCCGCCAGGAAGCCGAACGCAAGCTCCAGGCGCCCCTCCGGCAGGGCTACGGACTCACCGAAGCCGGTGGGACACACCAGACATTCGACGATGACGTGGAATCCGACCCCACGAGCGTCGGTGTGCTCTGTCCCGGAACCGAGGCGCGCATCGTCGAGCCCGGCACCACAACGGACGCGGCGGAGGGCGAGATGCTCATCCGCGGCCCTCAGGTGATGGACGGCTACCTCGGCGACGAGCAGGCCACCCGCGACGCCTTCGTGGACGGCTGGCTGCGCACCGGGGATCTCGTGCGAGTCCACAACGGCCGGTTCCACGTCGTGGACCGCATCAAGGAAATGATCAAGTACAAGGGGTACCAGGTCGCGCCCGCCGAGTTGGAGGCGGTGTTGCGCCGGCATCCCGCCGTTCGGGACGCGGCCGTGATCGGTGCGCCCGATCGGGTTAACGGCGAGATCCCCAAAGCCTTCGTGGTGACGCAAGGCGACGTCACGGCGGACGAACTGATGGCCTTCGTGGCGGCGGAGGTGGCGTCTTACAAGAAGATCCGCCAGGTTGAGTTCGTGCGAGAGATACCGAAGTCCGTCTCAGGCAAGATCCTTCGTCGCCTGCTGAAGGACGCCTCGCAGTGAGGGTTCTCATCACCGGTGGTGCCAAGGAACTCGGCAGGGCGTTCAGCGACGTCCTTGGCGCGCAAGGACATCGGCTCGTCATCACCGGACGCGACGAGAAGGCGCTCGACACCGCTCATGCCGAACTGACGGCCAGGGGCGTCGACGTCGAGACGCACGTCGCGGACCTGGGCGATCCGCACGCGACACCGAAGCTCATCGAGAGCCTCGGCGGGATCGACGTGCTGGTCAACAACGGTGCACTGGGCGGACCGGTCGGTCCGACGTGGCAGGTCGACGAGAACGACTGGTGGCACACGTTCGAGGTGAACCTGCGCGGCACCGCGTTCGCCGCCAACGCCGCGATCCGCACGATGACGAGCGGGCGGATCATCAACGTGGTCAGCAACGCCGGTGTGCACCGATGGCCTTACGTCACCGCGTACTCCGTGTCCAAAGCGGCCGTGATCAAGCTGACCGAGAACCTCGCGATCGAGCTGAAGCACCGGCCCATCGCCGTGCTGAGCTTCGATCCCGGCATGGTCGACATCGGCCTGATGCGCCGTGGCGCCACCATGGACTCGCAGGATCCCCACCAGCAAAGGATCTCGACGTGGGCGAGGTCTCAGCGCGACACGGGCAGGTTCACTCCGCTGGAGCAGTCCGCCGATCTTTTGGGCCGAATCGTGCGCGGAGAGTTCGATCACCTCTCCGGCGGCTTGATCACGCCGAAGGACAGCTGAGAAATTTTCCTCGTTTAGTGCGTACATAAGGCCCTTCCTCGCAGGCAGGTCAACCGGGATCGTCGCGAGTGGCTCCCAAGTCATCTGGAGGCATCGTGCCTGTCGGAACATCTTCTGCTGTCCTGAATCTGGCCGCACACCTCGCACCGGCGCAGCTCGAACTCGCCCGCGATCCGTTGCACGTCGAACTGCCGGCTGACGTGCGCGCACGGATCGCGCGCTGCCATGAGTTCGTGCTCGAAGTCAGCTCGTCCGGGCGCGCCATCTACGGCGTCACAACGGGTTTCGGCCCGCTCGTCGAGTTCGAGGGCCGCGCGGACAGCGCCGGCCAGAGCGACAACACCATCCTCCACCACATCGTCGGCCACGGTGAACTGCTGCCGCCGGCCGTCGCCCGCGCGGCTGTGCTCACGCGACTGTTCTCTTTGGCGCAGGGGCGATCCGGAGTGTCCGAGCAGGTCGTGGACTCGCTGACTGCCATGCTGGACACCGGTTTCGCGCCGGCGGTACCACGTTTGGGGTCAGTCGGTGCGAGTGGGGACCTCCAGCCACTGGCCTATGTGGCCCATGCGTTGCGCGGTAACGGGAACGCGTTCTTCCAGGGGCAGCTCATGCCCGCCGAGGAAGCGCTCACACGTGCGGGACTCCGGAAACTCGTGCTCGGTGGCCGGGACGCCCTCGCGTTGGTCAACGGCATTTCGGTGACCGCCGCAGCTCTCGGACTCGCTGTCGCACAGTCGGTTCGCGCGCGGCGAACGGCGGAGTTGTTGTCCGCCTTGATGACCGACGTCCTCGGCTGTGGCGTCGAGTTCACGTCGGTTGGACTACTGGCGGCGTTCGGGCATCCGGACGTCGCTGAAACGGGTGCGGCCATTAGAAGTTGGCTCGAAGGGAGTAAGCCATCCGGGGAGCGTCCGCTGCAGGAGCCCTACAGCATCCGGTGCACGCCGCAGCTGATCGGCGCGGCCGGCACGAGCGTGCGGCACGCGGACAAGGTGGTGCGCCGCGACCTCAACGGCGTGAGCGACAACCCGTTGTTCTTCCCGGAGACGGGAGAGGTCGTGCACGGCGGCAACTTCTTCGGCCAGCCCAGCGCTTTCGCGGCCGACCAGCTCAACGTCGCGCTGGTGCAGCTGGGCAACCTGGCAGAACGCCAGCTCGACCTGCTGGTGGATCCCCACCGCACCAACGGGTTGCCGCCGATGCTCAGCCCACTTCCCGGTCAGCACCACGCGCTTCAGGGCGTGCAGCTGTGCACGACCGCCACCGTCGCCGCGATGCGCAGGGCCTCCGCGCCCGCCTCGGTGCAGAGCCTGCCGACGAACCTGCACAACCAGGACGTCGTCCCGTTCGGCACACAGGCCGCGTTCACCGCGCTCGACCAGACACGGCTGCTGCGGTATCTGCACGCGGGGCTCGCGATCGGGTTGCGTCAGGCCGTGCACGTCGGCGCCCGCCGTCCGCTGGCGCCGCGGCTCGCGGAGGTGTTCGACCGGATCGCGCAGGTGGTGCCGCCGATCGTGGAGGACCGGCCGCTGGACACCGCGCTGGGTGAGGTCGCGGATCTCCTCGACGCCGTCGTGTCCGAAGTGGACGGTGAACGATGAGCGCTCCCGCCTGCCTGCCCGCGTGGGGGCACACCTGGGTCGACCTCCCGGTCCTGCGGCTGCCGATGCCGGGCGCGCAACTGATTCCGTGCGCGGACCGGTGCTTTCAGATTCCGATCGTCATCAACGCCCCGGAAGACCCGGTGCAACGGGCCGTGCACCGGTGGTTTCTCGGCCATCACGGCGCATTTCTGGTGTGGAAGTTTCTGTCGGATTCACTCGATCGGTTGATACGCGAGCCTGATTCGGAACTAGTCCGCCTCACTGCGCTTGGATACGACGCGTACTCGGTGATGCTCGCCTATTCGGGCAGTTGTTCCCGTGAGGTGTACGAGGACGTCATCCGGCCGATGATGGTGACGTTCGACCCGGCGTTCAGCGGGCGGTGGGCACGTGACTACGAGCCACTGCCCGGCCTGCTGCGCAGGGCTCGTGCCGCACTGGGGCCCGTGGCGGCCGCGCCACTCTCCTCTGCGAGCAAGGCGAACCTGTTGGCACACAAGGAGGTCATGCGCAGACTCGTGCCCGGCGGCCCGTCGCTGCTGCGCGAGTCCGGCCGTACGAGCGTGCCCACCACCGACGCCGAACGCGCCCGGTTCGACGAGTTCTTCCTCGTCAGCAGGGAGTGCGTGTGCGTGAGCCGCTACCAGGCGCACCGCACGGCCATCTTGTCCGCGATCGGTCATGACCTCGCGAAACACCCGCTGAGCCCCGAGTACGGAGAGACACTCAGGACGTTCGCCACCCGACTATGAGAGAAGGCCGCGCGTGAACGACTTCAAGACCGTGGTCATGACCCCGCAGATCTATCGCTACGTGCGCGAGCAGGCCGGTCAGCCGAGCGCCGTGCAGGAGAAGCTGATCGCCCGCACGGCCGAGCTCGGCGACTCGGCGGAGATGCAGATCCCGCACGAGCAGGCGGTGCTGCTGTCGTTGCTGGTCAAGCTCACCGGCGCGCAGACGGTGGTCGAGGTCGGCACCTACACGGGGTACTCCACGCTGGCGTTCGCGCAGGCGCTTCCCCCGTCCGGCAAGGTCATCACCTGCGACCTCTCGACCGAGTGGACCACGATCGCCGAGGAGGCGTGGCAGGCGGCGGGCGTGCGCGACCGGATCGACCTGCGGATCGGCGCGGCCGCCGTGACGCTGGCCGAACTGCCGGAGGAGCCGGTCATCGACCTGGTGTTCATCGACGCGGACAAGGTCGGGTACGTCCACTACTGGGACCTGCTGGTGCCGCGGGTGCGGCAGGGCGGCCTGCTGCTCGCCGACAACACGCTCTACTACGGCGAGGCCGCCGACGAGCAGCCGGAGGGCAACGCCGCCGCGATCGACGCCTTCAACAGGTTCGTGCGCACCGACACGCGCGTGGAGTCGGTGCTGGTGCCGATCGCGGACGGTCTGACGATGGCCCGCAAGAAGTGAGGTTGTAAGCATACCGACCGGTCGGTAGGGTGGCCTCCAAGTCGACCGGGAGGCGTTCATGGCTCGTTGGGGAATCACGCTGCCGCTGATCGGTGTGCCGGTGCTGGAGCACCGCGCGCTGGTGTCCGAGCTCGCCGGGCTCGGCTACACGGACGTGTGGTCGGCCGAGACCACGGGCACCGACGCGTTCACGCCGCTCGCGCTCGCCGCGCAGTGGTCCTCCGAGCTGCGCTTCGGCACGGCGATCGCGCCGGTGTACACGCGCGGCCCGGCGACGCTGGCGATGACCGCGGCGACGCTGGCCGAGGTGACCGGTGGGCGGTTCGTGCTGGGCATCGGCTCGTCGTCGCCCGCGATCGTGCAGCGCTGGAACGCGATCCCGTTCGAGGAGCCGTTCAAGCGCACTCGCGACACGCTGCGGTTCCTGAAGGCCGCGCTGGCGGGGGAGAAGGTCAGCGCCGACTACGACACGTTCTCGGTGAAGGGCTTCAAGCTGGAGCGCCCGCCGGCGGAGAAGGTGCCGATCATGCTCGCGGCCCTGCGCCCGAACATGCTGCGCCTGGCCAGTCGCGAGGCCGACGGCGCGATCACCAACTGGCTCGCCGCCACCGACGTGCCGCAGGTGCGAACCGAGCTGGGCGAGGCCGAACTCGCGGCCCGGATCTTCGTCTGCCCGACCGAGGACGCCGACGCCGCGCGGGCGTTGGGACGCATGCTGATCAGCACCTATCTGACCGTGCCCGCCTACGCGGCGTTCCACGACTGGCTGGGTCGTGGCGAGGCGCTGCGCCCGATGCACGAGGCCTGGGCGGCGGGCGACCGCAAGGCCGCGTCGAAGTCGATCCCGGACGAGGTCGTGGACGCGCTGGTCGTGCACGGGTCGCTGGACCAGTGCCGTTCGCGCGTCGCCGAGTACCAGGCCGCGGGCGTCGACACCCCGATCATCGCCCTGCTCCCGACCGGTGGCGACCAGATCGAACAGGTACGCGCACTGGCACCGAAGGCTTAGCGATGCCCAGCGCGACCGAACAGAAGATCCTCGACACAGCCGTGCGGCTGTTCGCGTCGCAGGGCTACGACGCGACCTCGGTGCAGGAGATCGTCACGGCCGCCGAGGTCACGAAGGGCGCGCTCTACCACTACTTCCGTGCGAAGGACGACCTGCTCTTCGAGATCTACCGGCTGCTGATCACGTCCCAGTCCGCCGACATGGACCGGATCATCGGCCTCGGCCTGTCCGCGGCCGAGACGGTGCGCGAGATCCTGGCGTCGCTCGTCATCTCGACGGCCGAACGGGTCGACGAGACGGCGGTGTTCGTCCGCGAGCTGCACCGGCTCGGCGAGGACTCGATGACCGAGTTCCGCGCCGAACGCCGCCGCTACCACGAGACGTTCCTGGCGGTGATCGAGAAGGGGCAGGCGGACGGCGAGTTCAGCTCTCTGGTGCCCGCGGACACCGTCGTGCGGATCGCGCTGGGCGTCGTCAACCAGCTGCCCATGTGGTTCCGGCCCGACGGCCAGAAGACGCCCGGTCAGCTGGCAGGGGAGATCGCGGACTTCGTGCTGGCCGGATTGAGATGACGAATTAGGGCGCGTTAAGCGCGATCTGATCGACTGCTCCCGTGCCCCGTCTGAACCTGTTGTTCGCGACCATGCCCGTACCCGGCCACGTCGCGCCGTTGCTGCCCATCGCCCGTGCGCTGACCGAGCGCGGCCATCACGTGCGGTGGTGCACCGGCGAGGTGTTCGCGGCTCGGATCGCCGCCACCGGCGCGGAGTTCGTCGCGATGGACCCGTCGATCGACCACCAGGGCCGCAACGTCGACGAGCTGTTCCCCGAGCGCGCCAGGCTCAAGGGCATCGCGAAGCTGCGCTACGACATGACCGCGGTGTTCCTGGACCCGATCCCCGCGCAGGTCAGCGACCTGCAGCGCGTGCTGGCCGAACGGCCTGCCGACCTCGTTCTGCACGACGCCGCGTACCTCGGCGCGACCTTGGTCGACCAGCTCGGCGGGCCTCGCGCCGTCAGCGTCGGTGTGATGCCGATGATGCTGCCCGCGCCGGACGTGCCGCCGTTCGGACCCGGCCTGCGGTATCGGACCGGTGCGTTCGCCCGGATGCGGTACGCGGCCGTGCGAGGGTTGCTGGACAACGTGGCGTTCAAGCCCGTGTTCCGGCACCGCGACCGGATCCTCGCCGGTCTCGGCCTGCCCGCGGGCGAGAGCGGGCTCGCGACCGTGTCGCCGCACCTGCACCTGCAGAACGGCATCGCCGGCCTGGAGCACCCGCGCGCGTTCATGCCGCCGCAGGTGAAGTTCGTCGGCGCGCTGGTCGACCCGGCGCCGTCCGTCGACCTGCCGGACTGGTGGGAACGCATGATGACCGCCGGCCGCCCGATCGTGCACGTCACCCAGGGCACGGTCGCGGACATGGACCTGGCGCAGCTCGTGCTGCCCACGATCCACGCGTTGGCCGACGAGCCGGTCACCGTCGTCGCCAGCACCGGCGCGCACGACGTGGGCCCGCTGCCCGCCAACGCCTTCACCGCGCCGTTCCTGCCCTACGACCGGCTGCTGCCCGAAATCGCCGCGATGGTCACCAACGGCGGGTTCGGCGGTGTGCAACTCGCGCTCGCCCAGGGCGTCCCGCTGGTCGTGGCGGGCACGACCGAGGACAAGCCCGAGGTGGCCGCCCGCGTCGAACGGTCCGGCGCAGGCCTGAACCTGCGCACCTCGGCGCCGTCGGAGAAGGCGATCAGGGCCGCGGTGCGCGAGGTGCTGCACGGCGGGTCGTTCCGGGTGCGGGCCCGGGAACTGGCGGCGGAGTACCGGCAGCACGACGCCGGCTCGCTCAGCGCCGACCACGTCGAACGGCTGGCCCTGGCCGCCGCGGTGCAGACCGGCTGACACGGATCCTTTTCGCGCCCCGCTGCGTCCCAGCAGCGGTAACGGCGGGAGTCGCGAGATCGACTCCCTCATCAGGGGGTCTTCATGTCGCACCAACCGCCCGAATACGGCATCGCACCACCGTTGCACGAGCCACCCAGGTCGCCGAAGTGGCCCTGGGTGCTGTTGCTGATCACGGTGCTGGTGGTCGCGGGCACACTTGCGTTCGGCAGTCACGTGACGACCATGCTGGAGCGGACCTTCAGCTCCTCGACGGGCACGGGGGTTTCGCTGGAGCCCGTGGAGTCGCCCGCACCGGCGAAGCGGACCGTCGTGTTCGAGGTGACCGGCACCGGCAAGGCGTTCAACGTCACCGCGACCGTCGGCGCGACCATCCACAACGAGGCGAGCGTGACGCTGCCGTGGACGCGCACGGTCGAGGTGCCCGCCGACCCCGCGTCCGAGTCCGTGATGCTCGTGGTCGTCGCGGGCCCGGACGGCGCCGAAGTGCACGGCAAGTACACGATCGACGGCGCGACTGTCCGCGAGGGCAAGGCTTCCGGGCCCTACGGCGTGCTGACGATCACCGACTCCTGAGCGCCGCCAGCGCCTTGTCCGCGTGCGCGTTCATCGAGAACTCGCTCTTGACCACCTCGATGATCTCGCGGCCGGCCCCGATGACGAACGTGTGCCGCTTGACCGGGATCGGTCCGAACCGGCGCCGCACGCCGTACTGCTCCGCGACGTCGCCGCCGACGTCGGCGAGCAGCGGGTAGTCGAAGCCGTTCAGTTCGGCGAACTCCTTCTGCTTCGCGACGTCGTCCATCGAGATCCCGACGCGCTGGGCTCCTGCCTCTTTGAACTCCTGGGCCAGGTCGCGGAAGTGGCAGCTCTGCGCGGTGCACCCGGACGTCATCGCCGCGGGGTAGAAGAAGAGCACGACCGGGCCGTCCTCGAGCAGCGTCGACAGCTTGCGGTCGGTGCCGTCCTGGTCGGGCAGCGTGAAGTCGGGGGCGAGGTCGCCGGGCTTCATGGATCTCCAATACGCTCGGGCCGTGACCAGCATGTCCGATGTGGCCAAGGCCGCAGGGGTGTCCGCTGCGACCGTATCGCGCGCGCTGCGAGGCGAACCGGGCGTGTCCGAGGCGACCCGGCAGCACGTGAGCGACGTCGCGCGCCGGATGAAGTACGCGATCGCCCGCGACGCCTCCTCGCTGGCCGGTGGGCGCCGGTACGCGATCGCGGTGCTGACGTCCGAGGTCAGTCCCGTGCTGGCGGGCGCGGAGGGCGCGTTGCGGCAGGCCGGGTACGACGTGCTGCTCTACGTCCTGGGTGACGCGGACGCGCGCGCCAAGTTCTTCGACGAGTTGCCGCTGGGACGCCGGGTGGACGGTGTGCTGCTGCTGTCGATGTCGCTGTCCTCTTCGGAGCAGGTCGCGCTGGAGTCGTTGGAGGTCCCGCACGTCACGGTCGACGACACCGATCTCCGCCACGCGCTGCAGACCGCCGTCTCCCACCTCCAGTCTCTCGGGCATCGCGAGGTCGCCCTGGTGCTGGCCGACGGCGTGGACGAGTCGTACGACGAGATCCTGGTCGCCGCGGGCCTCGAGGTTCGTCCCGAGTGGACGGTGTGGTGCTCGCCGACCGTCGACGGCGGCGAGCAGGTGGTCGACGTGCTGCTCGACGGCGAACGCCTGCCGACCGCGGTGATCAGCTCGAACGGCGCCGCGGCGGTCGGGATCTTCCTGCGCATGCAGCGGGACGGGCGCGCGGTGCCCGACGAGGTGTCGATCGTGTCGCTGGACGGGCAGGAGCTCACCCGCGTGGTCGGGCTGACCGCGGTCGAGGGGGCGGCGAAGACCCAGGGGGAGCGGGCGGTCGCCGACCTGTTCACGCTGATCAGGGGTGGGGAGATCGAGCCGGCGGAGCACCTGGTGCGGCTGGTCGTGCGCAACTCCAGCGGACCCGCCGCCTGAGTAGGGTGACGTCATGCCCGCCCAGGAGCGTCTGACCGAACTGCCCGACCTGCCCACGACCCCCGGCTACGCCCACGCGGTGACGGTCACCGGCACGCTCGCGTTCGTCTCCGGTCAGGTCGCGGTCGACGCGCAGGGGTGCGCGGTCGGCGTGGACGACCTGGCGGCGCAGACGCGGCAGGCGCTGAGCAATCTTCATCACGTCATTCGGAGGTTTGGCGCGGACTGGTCGGATGTCGTCAAGTTCACGTGGTTCGTGCTTGATGCGTCGGAGGTTCAGACCATTCGTGATGTGCGGGACGAGATTCTGCGGCCCGCGCTGGGAGAACTGCCCAACCCCGCCAGCACGCTGGTTCAGGTGGCGGCGTTGTTCGGACCCGATTTCCTGGTCGAGGTCGAGGCTGTCGTGGCAATTCCAGGTGAAGCATCGGATGTCTAAGTAAATGCATCTCTGCGTGGGTGTCTCGACCGGCCTGCACCCATCGGGTGACCAGGGACCATTTGCTCTGGTAATGCGGACCGGGCTATGACATAGCTTGTACCTGTGGAGGAGTTGGTGGCGCGGCTGGCGGACGCTTGGGGCGTTGCCACACGGTACGAAAACGCGGACCAGCAAGAGGTCGCGGTCGATCGCGAGGTCGTCGTCAAGATCCTCGCCCAGTTCGGTGTCGACGCGTCCACTGAGGACTCCGTCGCCCGCGAACTCGCCGCGGTCGAACGCCGGCGGGCCGAGCAGAAGCTCCCGCCCACGATCGTCATCCGCGAGTACGAGACGTACGACCTGCGCGGCCCCGCGACCATCGAGCTGGAGGACGGCACCTCGTTCGCCGTCGAACGGCACGTGCCCGATTCGGTTCCGCTCGGCTGGCACCGCGTCGTCACCGGGGACCAGACCGTCACGCTCGCCGTCGCGCCCAGGACGCTGCCGGACGTCCCGCACACCTGGGGCTGGATGCTGCAGCTCTACGCCGCGCGCTCGAAGGACTCGTGGGGGATGGGCGACTTCGCCGACCTCGCCACCATCGCCCGCAGGAGCAGCCTGGAGCTGGACGCCGGCGTCGTGCTGGTCAACCCCGTGCAGGCGCCGTCGCCGACGCATCCCGTCGAACGCTCGCCGTACTCGCCGACCACCCGCCGCTTCGCGAACCCGCTCTACTTGCGCGTCACCGACACGGCCGAGTTCCTGCAGGCCTGCCCGCGCACCCGGCAGCTCATCCGCGACCTCAGGCCCCGCAACCACGAGCTGATCGACTACGACGAGATCTGGGACGCCAAGAAGCAGGCGCTGGAGCTGCTCTTCCCCGGCGGCGACGTCGAGATGGACGCCGAGCTGGAGAAGTTCGCCACGTACTGCGCGCTCGCCGAGGTCCACGGCAAGGACTGGCGCACGTGGCCCGCCGACCGTCCCGAGCCTCCCGCCGAACGGGTCGGGTTCTACGCCTGGCTCCAGCACCTCTGCACCCGCCAGCTCCAGGACGTCCGGCTCGCCGCGCACGAGGCCGGCATGGCCATCGGCGTCATCCACGACCTCCCGGTGGGCGTCGACCCCGGCGGCGCGGACACGTTCGCGGATCCCGACGTGTTCGCCATCGACGTCACGGTCGGCGCGCCACCCGACGCGTTCAGCGCCGACGGCCAGGGCTGGGGCCTGCCGCCGTGGCGCCCGGACAAGCTCGCCGAGACCGGCTACCGCCCGTTCCGGCAGGTGCTGCGCAGCGTCCTCAAGCACGCCGACGGCATCCGCATCGACCACGTCGCCGGCCTGTGGCGGCTCTGGTGGATCCCGCCGGGCGAGCCACCGTCCCGCGGCACTTACGTCTACTACGACTCCGACGCCATGCTCGGCGTGCTCGCGCTGGAGGCCTACCGGGCCGGCGCCGTCGTCGTCGGCGAGGACCTGGGCACCGTCGAGCCGGTCGTCACGAAGACGTTGCAGGAGAACGGCATGCTGACCAGCGCCGTCCTCTACTTCCAGCGCGACTACTACGCGGAGGATCACCCGCTGATCCCGCCGTCGCAGTGGAACCCGAACCAGATGGCCAGCATCTCCACGCACGACCTGCCGACCGCGGCGACGTTCTTCGCGGGCCCCGACGGCCCCGACTTCGACGAGCTGATGCGGCAGGAGGGCATCAAGTCCGCGGACAGGGTCGAAGGCGCCCACGAACTGCTCGCGCAGGCCCCCTGCGCGTTGGTCCTGACCTCACCTCAGGACGCTCTGCGGGAAACCCGGCAGCCCAACGTGCCGGGCACGATCGACGAGCACCCGAACTGGAGAATCCCCTTGCCGGTGGCATTGGACGAGTTCTTCCCACGAGTCCGGGAGATCACGCGCCCACTGCGCAACCGCGAAAGATGAAACTTTTGCGTAACGGCAGGTCATAGACCCGCGGAGTACTGTAGAGCCGTCACCGGACGGCGGAAGACGAACGTTCTTGGAGGTGGCGTACCAAATGAGCTCAGCCGTGGGCACGCGGACATCAACCGGCGTGCTTGAACTGGCCGTCGAACAGGTCCTCGCTTCGGTGAGACCCACCGCGCTCGGCGACCCGGTGGTCGGGGCACGGCGCGCGGAGGAATCCCTTCGCGACGCGCTGCGGGACGCGGGTCCCGTCGAGGACAACATCGCCCTCCAGCACGCGCTGGCGTGCGCCGAGGCCGCTTGTGAACACCTGAAGTACGCGGAGATCCAGGAAGCCCGCACGCTGCTCACGGCCGCACGTGGGCAGCTCGTTCTTGCACACGAAGGAGTGTGATGCCGGGTACGGGTTAGACGGATAGGGTCGACGGGTAGCTAATGCCTTGTGACGAGGAGCATCGTGCGACCCTGGCCTGGACGGCCCTACCCGCTTGGCGCCGGTTATGACGGCGTTGGCACGAACTTCGCCCTGTTCTCCGAAGTCGCGGAGTACGTCGAGCTCTGCCTCTTCGACGAGGACGGCACAGAGACCCGCGTGAGGCTGCCGGAGGTGGACGGTTTCGTCCACCACGGTTACCTGCTCGGCGTGGGCCCGGGGCAGCGGTACGGCTACCGCGTGCACGGGCCGCACGACCCGGCCCGAGGCCTGCGGTGCAACCCCAACAAGCTGCTGATCGACCCGTACGCCAAGGCCATCTCGAACGGCCTGGCGTGGGACGAGGCGCTGTACGGGTACAAGTTCGGATCGCCGGACGAGCGCAACGACGACGATTCCGCTCCCCACGTGCCGAAGTCCGTGGTGGTGAACCCGTTCTTCGACTGGACGAACGATCGGCTGCCCAGGACGCCGTACAACGAGAGCGTCATCTACGAGGCGCACGTTCGCGGTCTCACCATCGACCACCCGGAGATCCCGCCGCGGCTGCGGGGCACGTACGCGGGCCTCGCGCATCCGGTGATGATCGACCACCTGATCAAGCTCGGGGTCACGGCCGTCGAGCTGATGCCGGTGCACCAGTTCATCAGCGATCACACGCTGGCCGAGCGGCGGTTGAGCAACTACTGGGGCTACAACACGATCGGGTTCTTCGCGCCGCACGACGGTTACTCGGCGTTGCCGTTGAACCAGGTGCAGGAGTTCAAGGGCATGGTCCGCGCCCTGCACCAGGCGGGGATCGAGGTCATCCTCGACGTCGTCTACAACCACACGGCGGAGGGCAACCACCTCGGGCCGACGCTGTCGATGCGCGGTATCGACAACGAGTCGTACTACCGGCTGGTCGACGACGACCCGCAGTACTACACGGACTACACGGGCACCGGTAACTCGCTGAACGTGCGCTCGCCGCACACGTTGCAGCTCATCATGGACTCGCTGCGGTACTGGGTCACCGAGATGCACGTCGACGGCTTCCGGTTCGACCTCGCCGCGACGCTGGCGCGCGAGTTCTACGACGTGGACCGGCTGGCGACGTTCTTCGAGGTCGTGCAGCAGGACCCGGTGGTGTCGCAGGTCAAGCTGATCGCGGAGCCGTGGGACGTCGGGCCCGGTGGGTACCAGGTCGGCAACTTCCCTCCACTGTGGACGGAGTGGAACGGCAAGTTCCGCGACACGGTCCGCGACTTCTGGCGCGGTGAGCCGGCGACGATGGGCGAGTTCGCGTCGCGCATCACCGGCAGCAGCGACCTCTACCAGGACGACGGCCGGCGACCGTACGCGTCGATCAACTTCGTGACGGCGCACGACGGCTTCACGCTCAACGACCTGGTGTCGTACAACGACAAGCACAACGAGGCCAACGGCGAGGACAACCAGGACGGCGAGAGCCACAACCGATCCTGGAACTGCGGTGTCGAGGGGCCGACCGACGACGAGGAGGTCCTCACCCTCCGGCGGCGGCAGCGGCGGAACCTGATGGCGACGATGCTGTTGTCGCAGGGGGTGCCGATGATCGTGAACGGCGACGAGTTCGGGCGTACGCAGAACGGCAACAACAACGCGTACTGCCAGGACAACGAGGTCTCGTGGGTCGACTGGTCGTTGCTGGAGGCCAACTCCGAGCTGGCCGAGTTCACCTCGGCGCTCGCCGCGTTCCGCAAGGCGCACCCGGTGTTCCGGCGCAAGCGCTTCTTCGCGGGCAGGCCGATCCGCAAGGGCGAGGAACTGCGCGACATCGCGTGGTTCACGCCGGCCGGTGAGGAGATGACCGAGCAGAACTGGGAGGACGACCTCGGCAAATGCATCACCGTCTTCCTCAACGGTGAGGGCATTCCCGACCTCGACTCGCGCGGCATGCGGGTGGTCGACGACTCGTTCCTGATGGCGTTCAACGCGCACTACGAGGACATCCAGGTCACGTTGCCCGATCCCGAGTACGGTCCTGAGTGGAAGGTCGTCGTGGACACCACGACCGGGGAGGTCGGTGGCAACGAGAAGCCGATCGCCGCGTCCGGGCAGTTGTCGCTGACCGCGCGGTCGCTCGTCGTGCTGCAGCGGGTGGGCTGATGGGCGCGCCGTCCTCGACGTACCGCGTTCAGTTCACCCCGTCCTTCACCTTCGCCGACGCCGCAGCCGTCGCGGACTACCTGGCGCGCCTGGGGATCGGCGCGCTGTACGCGTCGCCGATGCTCGACGCGCGGGAGGGGTCGACGCACGGCTACGACGTCGTGGACCCCACCCGCGCCCGGCCCGAGCTGGGCGGTGACGAGGGACGGGTGGCGCTGCAGGACCGGCTGAAGGCGCTGGACCTCGGCCTGGTCGTCGACATCGTGCCGAACCACATGGTCGTGCCGAACCCGTGGTGGGAGGACGTTCTCGCCCACGGGCAGGAGTCGAGGTACGCGCGGTACTTCGACATCGACTGGTCGTCCGGCAAGGTGCTGCTGCCGGTCCTCGGCGAGGACGCCGAGGACGAGGTTCACGAGCACTACCTGAAAGCGAACTGGCGGCGCGGGAACACCGAGCTGAACTACCGCCGGTTCTTCGACATCACCGAACTTGCGGCGGTGCGCGTCGAAGACCCCGAGGTGTTCGAGGCGACGCATCGCGCGGTGTTGTCCTGGGGCGTCACGGGGTTGCGCGTCGACCACCCGGACGGGCTCGCCGACCCCGGCGGCTACTTCCGGCGGCTGCGCGAGCACTTCGACGGCTGGCTCGTGGTGGAGAAGATCCTCGGGCCGGACGAGTCGATGCCGCAGAGCTGGCCGGTCGACGGCACGACGGGCTACGACGCGTTGCGGGAGATCTGCGGCGTGTTCATCGCACCGACCGAGGCCTTCGACGGCGACTTCCACACCGTCGAGCACTCGTCGCGGCAGCAGGTCGCGGACTCGATCCTGGTGGCCGAGGTGCGCCGGATCGCCCGGCTCGTCGAGGGTGTCGGGTTCGAGGACGCCTGCGCGGCCGTCGCCGAGGTGATGGTCAACTTCCCGGTGTACCGCTCGTACCTGCCGGAAGGCCTGCACCACTGGGAGACCGCGGTCAGGCTGAGCAGGTCGCCCGCGGTGCGGGCGCTCGACGAGCAGGTCCGCGCCGACCCGCGCGGCGAGCTGGCGACCAGGATCCAGCAGACGTCCGGCATGGTCGTCGCGAAGGGCACCGAGGACACCGCGTTCTACCGGTACACGAACTTCGTGGCGCTGAACGAGGTCGGCGGTTCGCCGGACCGGTTCGGCCTGCCCGTCGAGGAGTTCCACCAGCGCGCGGCCCGGCGGGAGTCCGCGGAGCCGAACGCCATGACGGCGTTGTCCACGCACGACACCAAGCGGTCGGAAGACGTGCGCGCCAGGCTGGCCGTGCTGGCGGAGATCCCCGACGAGTACCTGGCGTTCGAGGCCGCGATGAGCGAGAAGCACGGCATCTCCGAGCCGACGCTGAACCGCCTGGCCTGGCAGTCGCTCGTCGGCGCGTGGCCGCTGACGGAGGAACGCCTGGGCCAGTACCTGGAGAAGGCGTCGCGCGAGGCCAAGATCAGGACGTCGTGGGTCGACCGGAACGCCGAGTTCGACGCCGAGGTGGCCGCGTGGCCCGCGAAGGCGCTGAACGAGCCAGAGGTCACCGCGTTCGCCGAACGGATCAAGGCACCCGGCTGGTCGAACTCGCTGGGGCAGAAGCTGGTCCAGCTCACCGCGCCGGGCGTGCCGGACGTGTACCAGGGCACCGAGCTGTGGGACTTCTCGCTGGTCGACCCGGACAACCGCAGGCCGGTCGACTACGACGTGCGCCGGGATCTGCTGGCGCGCATCGAGTCCGGCTGGCTGCCGGAGGTCGACGACTCGGGCGCGGCGAAGCTTCTCGTGGTGCAGAAGGCTTTGCACGTGCGCAAACGCGGTCTGCACGGCTACCGGCCGCTGCACGCCGAGGGCCCGGCGGCCGGGCACGTGCTGGCGTTCGAACGGTCCGGTGTGATCACGGTGGCCACCCGCCTGCCGGTCGGGCTGGAGCAGAAGGGCTGGCAGGACACGGTTCTGCCGCTGCCGGGTGCGAAGTGGACGGACGTCCTCACCGGACGGCCGGCGACGGAGGACCTGGCGTCGTTGCTCGACACCTATCCGGTGGCGTTGCTGGTGCAGGGGGATCAGTGAGCTTCTCCGTCTGGGCGCCGACGCCCGAGTCGGTGCACGTGCGTGTCGACGGCTTCGACCACGAGATGAAGCGCGACGGCGACTGGTGGCACTCTGACACTGACGGGACGGACTACGCGTTCGTCATCGAGGGCAAGGCGTACCCGGATCCCCGGTCGCTGTGGCAGCCCGACGGGGTGCACGAGGCCTCCCGTGTCTACGCCCACGATTTCGAGTGGACCGACGGCGCGTGGACCGGCCGGGCGCTGCCGGGCGGTGTGATCTACGAGCTGCACATCGGCACGTTCACGCCGGAGGGCACGTTCGACGCGGCCATCGGCAGGCTCGACCACCTGGTGGACCTCGGCATCTCGTTCGTGGAGGTCATGCCGGTCAACAGCTTCGACGGCGTCGAGGGCTGGGGTTACGACGGAGTGCTGTGGGGTGCTGTGCACGACCCCTACGGCGGTCCGGACGGGTTCAAGCGGTTCGTGGACGCCTGTCATGCCCGAGGCCTCGCCGTGCTGCTCGACGTGGTCTACAACCACCTCGGGCCGTCCGGCGCGTACCTCGACAAGTTCGGCCCGTACTTCGCGGGACGCAACGACTGGGGCCCAGGACTGAACCTGGACGGGCCGGGCTCCGACGAGGTGCGCCGGTACGTCATCGACAACGCGCTGCAGTGGTTGCGGGACTTCCACGTCGACGGGCTGCGGCTCGACGCCGTGCACGCCCTGGCGGACAGCCGCGCGACCCACGTCCTCGAAGAGCTGTCCGTCGAGGTGGACGCGTTGTCAGCGGCGGTGGGCCGTCCGCTCACGCTGATCGCCGAGTCCGACCTGAACGACGCCAGGCTCGTGACGGCGCGTGAAGGCGGTGGCTACGGTCTGCAGGCGCAGTGGTCCGACGACCTGCACCACTGCCTGCACGTCGCGCTGACCGGCGAGACTTTCGGCTACTACGAGGACTTCGCGGCACCAGGAGCCTTGAAGAACACGCTGGAGAAGGTGTTCTTCCACGCCGGCACGTGGTCGTCGTTCCGCGGGAAGCACCACGGCAAGCCGGTCGACACCGCGTTGATCCCCGGCTACCGGTTCCTCGCGTACACGCAGAACCACGACCAGATCGGCAACCGCGCCACCGGCGACCGGCTGACCGCCTCGGTGTCGACGGGCAAGTTGTTGTGTGCGGCGGCGATCGTGCTCACCTCGCCCTACACGCCCATGATCTTCATGGGGGAGGAGTGGGCGGCTTCCACGCCGTGGCAGTTCTTCGCGTCGTTCCCGGACCCGCAACTCGCGGAGGCCGTCCGCACGGGCCGGCGGCGCGAGTTCTCCCGGCACGGCTGGGGCGAGTCCGACGTGCCGGACCCCATGTCGCCGCAGACAGTCGAGAACTCGCGGTTGCGCTGGGACGAGGCCCGTGAAGGCGACCACGCCGTGGTCCTGGACACCTATCGCGCCCTGATCGCGTTGCGCCGCTCCCGCCCGGAGCTGGCCGATCCGCGACTGGACAGGTTCGTGGTGGAGCAGGACGGGGAGTGCCTGGTGTTGCACCGCGGCACGACCCGCGTGGCGGTGAACCTCGGCACGACCCCCGTCCCGCTACCTCAGGGAGACGTGCTGCTGACCTCCTCAGCGAACCCGTCGTTGCTTCCACCGGAGTCGTTCGCGGTCGTCGCGTCGACGTGATCCCACAGCATCTGGTCGGCCGGCTCGACGGGCCGGCCCAGGTGCGCGTGCACGAACGCCGTGACCAGCCGGTCCGCGGCGACGTGCAGCTTGATGTTGTGGTGCTGGGATATGTGCACCAGCAGCTGGAACGCCTGCTGGGGTGTGCAGGGTTTGCGCGCGGCGATCAGGCCTGTGGCCTGCCCAATGACTGTCCGGGACGCCAGGGCCTTGCGCAGCCCTGCCACCTCGGCCTCCAGGGCGGTGATTCTCGCGGACGACACCGCCTGCTCCTTTCACGTCGTCACGGTCACAGCGGCATGCCGGTGTGACGACGAGCTCTGGAGCTGCATTGCGAAGGGCGGGCACACCCAGGGCAAGCCGTCACATCGGCTTGCGGCTGGGTTCTCAACCGCGAGTGATCACCTTATCAACTGTTTCGATCGGTGCTCGCGGGGTAACCGGGAAGCATGGGTGCCGATGAGAAGTTCAGCAACAAGGCAGACGAACTCAAGGGCCGCGCCAAGGAAGCCGTCGGCGACGCCACAGACAACGAGCAGTGGCAGGCCGAGGGCCGCGCCGAGCGCGCCAAGGCCGACATCAAGCAGGCCGGCGAGAAGGTCAAGGATGCCTTCCGCTCGGACAAGTAAGAGCGCGGGCAAGACGGCGGACGCCGCCCAGTACGTCCCTGAGGGGGCTGACTGGGCGGCGTTGCAGTCTGCGGCCGCGAAGTGCCACGGCTGCGAGCTCTACAAGGACGCCTCACAGACCGTGTTCGGCGAGGGGCCGGTGCCGGCGCGGCTGATGATGGTGGGCGAGTGCCCCGGTGACCACGAGGACACCGAGGGCCACGTGTTCGTCGGGCCTGCCGGACGGTTGCTGGACAAGGCGTTCAAGGCCGCCAGGATCGATCGTTCGAAGACGTACCTGACGAACGCGGTGAAGCACTTCCGGTTCACCGAGCGCGGCAGGCGCAGGATCCATCAGCAGCCTTTGCGAGGTCAGGTCGTGGCCTGCTTCCCGTGGTTGCGGGAGGAGATCCGCGTGGTGAAGCCGCGGCTCGTGGTCGTGCTGGGGGCCGTCGCGGCGAAGGCGGTGCTGGGGCCTTCGTTCAAGCTGACCGAGCACCGCGGTGAGGTGCTGGAGCACGACGGGCTGCGGGTGGGCGTGAAGGTGCACCCGTCGGCGGTCGTGCGGGCCGAGAACTTCAGCGAGGCGTTCGACGCGTTCGTCGCGGATCTGCTGGCGCTGAAGAAGGCCTGAGAACGGGACAACCCCCGGACGACTCCTGCGCGAGCAGGCCGAGCGGGACCAGCGCTCGAAGTCCGGGGGTCGGGTGGCTGCCTGGGTTTACGACAAGGCGTCACCAAAAGGCGGTCCTATCGGACAGCCACCTCACGAGTCCTGTTGCTATACAACTTCGGACCACCTCCTCTCGTGTGTAAGACGAACCTATGTCGGGATCGGCCGGGCTCGCAACGGACTTTTCTCACGCCACCCGGCACGTCTGTTTCGCGTAGAATCCGCACCCATGGTGCGCATCCCACTGACGTCGCTGGAACGGGAGCGCGGCAGGCGGCTCGGGCAGATGCTGCGGGACGCCCGCGGCGAGGAGAGCATGGTCGAGATCGCGGCCCGCGCCGGCCTGTCCGCCGAGACCGTGCGCAAGATCGAGACCGGACGTGCCCCCACGCCGTCGTTCTTCACCATCGCCGCCCTCGCGGGTGCGCTCGGGATCTCACTCGATTCCATCAACGAACTGCTGACTCCGCAAAGTCGATCAGCCTAGATTCGCTCGGTCGTTCGTTGATTCGCTTGGTCGAGTTACCGCTGAAGTCCGAGATGACCGGCGATTGCCTGAACGAACCTCGACTTCGCTTCCTGACCCATGCTCCGGTGGAGCCACCGGCGGCGTCCGCGGCACCGGAAGCGCAGATCAGCAGGGGTGACGTGCTGAAGCGGGCGACGGTGTGGCTGACCGCGAACAACGGCAAGCCGCGACCGTGGGTAACGCGAATCCCAAGGACGGGTCGAACACGACCACCGCCCGCCGACGTTCGGACTGAAGAACACCAAGTACAAGCCCTACCGGCTGAAGAACGTCACCGGCTGATCGTTCACCACGTGACCGGCATGGCCAGCGGACCTCGCATGGCCATGCCGGTCCGCCAGGTCACGTCACCGGCCAGGCGCAGGTCCGGGAACCGTTCGAGCAGCGCTGTCAGCGCGACCTGCACGTCCATCCGCGCCAGTTGCGCGCCGATGCAGTGGTGCGGTCCGTGCCCGAACGCGAGGTGCCCCTTGGCGTTGCGCGTCACGTCGAACCGGTCGGGGTCGGGGAACTGGCGCGGGTCGCGGTTGGCCGCGTGCTTCGCGAGCAGCACGGGTTCGCCCGCGCGCACCGTGCCGCCGCTCAGTTCGACGTCCTCCAGCGCGTACCGGGGCAGGATGTCGGCGATCTCCTGCCCCGGGATCCACCGCAGCAGCTCCTCGACGGCGCCGGGCATCAGTTCCGGGTCGGCGCGCAGCAGGTCGGCCTGGTCCGGGTGCGTGAGCAGGGTGTGCACCGAGTTGGCGATGTGGCTCGCGGTCGAGTCGTAGCCCGCGCCGAGCAGCAACACCGTGATCTGCACCAGTTCTTCCGCGGTGAGCCGGTCGCCTTCCTCCTGCGCCACCACCAGCGCGCTGATCAGGTCGTCCTCCTGGTGCGCGCGGCGCTGGTCGGCGAGGCCCGCGAGGTAGCCCGCCAGTTCACCGAGCTTCGACAGCTTCTCCTCGTCGGTCATCGCCGTGATCGACATGAACGCCTCCGCGAGCGACTGGAAGTGGTCGCGGTCGGCGTACGGCACGCCGAGCAGGTCGCAGACCATCAGTCCTGGCAACGGAATCGCGAACGCGGTCAGGAGATCGGCGGGTGGACCCGCCTTCTCCATCTCGTCCAGCAGGTCGCCGGCCACGCGTTGCGCGGTGGCGCGCAGCTGTTCGACGCGGCGCACGGTGAACGCGTGGGCCAGCAGGCGGCGCAACCGGGTGTGGTCCGGCGGGTCGAGGTCGGTCAGGATCGCGCCGATGCGCGTCGGGCCCATCCGGGGCGTGTCCCGCACGGCCGCCTGCGCCAGGCTGAACCTCGGGTCGCTGAGGGCTAATCGGACGTCGTCGTATCTCGTGAGCAGCCAGCCTTCTTCCCCGTGGGGGAGCTTGACGCGGGCGAGCGGCTCTTCGTCACGCAGCCTGGTGTAGGTGGGGTGCAGGTCGAGCCCGTCCACCGGTCCGAACGGGTAGGAACGCGCGATCATGAGCATCCTCCAAGGGTCCGCGGCCGACCCAGCGTACTTCTGGTAAACGCTTACATCCGAGGCTTGATCGGTCTTGACCGTCTTCTTTGGCGCACCTAGGCTGCCGTCGGACGTACACATCCGATCTTTGGGCGCCGCCGCCAACGGACCTGAAGGGTGCTGGAGTGGAGCTGTCGCGGCGCGGGCTCATGGGCGGGGTGGTGGCGGGAGCGGCGCTCACGGCGTTGCCCGCCGGAGCGGAAGCGGAGACTTCCGGGTGCACGACGAGGATCGACTGGGAGAGGTTCCTCGGCGAGCAGGACCTGGTGTGGCAACGGATTCCGCGTGCCTGGTACGAGGGACCGTTTCTGGGCAACGGGTTTCTCGCTACCGCGGTCTACCGCGAGCCGGGCGCGAACGCCGTCCGGTTCACCGTCGACCACGCGAAGGTGCAGGACCACCGGCCGCAGTTCGGCAACGAGTGGGGCGTGGCGCGGCTGCCGGTCGGACGCCTGCTGCTGACACCGGTCGGCCAGATCACCGGGGTCGACCTGCGGCTCGACCTGTGGAACGCCGAACTGCGCGGCAAGATCGTCACTGACCGCGGTGAGCTGGCGATCAGGCTGTTCGTGCACGCCGAGAAGTCGTTGCTGCACCTGGAAGTTCGTCCCACGAGCGGTGAACGGGCGGTCAAGCTGGAGTTCCAGGCTCTTGACGCGTTGAGCCCGCGCACGATCCGCGAACCACCGCCTGCGACGTTCCCGCTGAATCCCAAACCGGTCAGCCGCACCGTGAACGGGCTGACGCTCGTCACCCAGGAGATGGTCGCGGGCGGTCAGACCGCCACGGCATATCGGACGCGTGAGCGGTACGGCCGTACGGATCTCCTTCTGTCCGTGGAACATTCGTTCCCGGACAGGACCGCGGAAGCCGCGGTCAGGACCGCGATCACCACCGCGCTGGCACCGGAAGTGCTGCGCCAACAGCACCAAAGGTGGTGGCATCGCTTCTACCGCAAGAGTTTCGTGTCAGTGCCGGACGCGTTGATGCAGAGCTTCTACTGGATCCAGCTGTACAAGCTCGCGTCGGGCGCGCGCAGGGAAGCGCCGATCATGCCGACGACCGGGCCGTGGCTGGAGCCGACGCCGTGGCCGTCGGTGTGGTTCAACCTCAACGCACAGCTCGAATACTGGCCGGTGCTCGCGTCGAACCACCTCGAACTCGACCCGATCCCGCGCACGATCTCGCAGCACCAGCAGATCCTCGTGGACGCGCTGCGGCCCGAGTTCCGGGCGGACTCGATGGGGTTGCGACGCAGCACCGACCCGACGTTTCAGGACGCGGGGTTCGTCGGCTCGCCGCTGCACCCCTCGCCGGACCCGGAGATCGGGAACCTGCCGTGGCTGCTGCACAACGCGTGGCTGCACTACCGCCACAGCATGGACGAACGGATCCTGCGCGACACCGTTTTCCCGGTGCTGCGCCGATCCACGAACTACTACCTGCACTTCCTGCGCAAGGGCGACGACGGCAGGCTGCACCTGCTGCCCACCTACTCACCCGAGTACGGCGTCGCGCCGGACTGCAACTACGACCTCGCGTTGCTGCGCTGGTCGTGCCGCACGCTCATCGAGTCCGCGAAGACGCTCAAGATCGAGGACCCGCTGGCCGCGCGCTGGCAGGAGGTGCTGGACCAGCTCGTCGAGTACCCGGTGGACGCGGGCGGGTTCATGATCGGCGCCGGGGTGCCGTTCGCGAAGTCGCACCGGCACTACTCGCACCTGCTGGCCGTCTACCCGCTGCACGAGGTCACCTGGGAGCAGCCGGAACGCCGCGACCTCATCGACCGCTCGCTGAAGCACTGGCTGAGCTTCGAGGGGTCGTTGCGGGGCTTCACCTTCACCGGCGCCGCGTCGATCGCCGCCCAGATGACCAGGGGAGACGACGCACTGGGCTACCTGCGCGAGTTCGTGGCCAGGTTCGCGCAGCCCAACACGACGTACTTCGAGGCGGGACCGGTGATCGAGACGCCACTGAGCGCCGCGAAGTCGTTGCAGGACATGCTGGTCCAGAGCTGGGGCGGGCTGATCCGGATCTTCCCCGCCGTGCCGTCCGGCTGGCGGGACGTCACGATCCACGACACCCGCACCGAGGGCGCGTTCCTGGTCAGTGCGGTGCGGAGGGGCGGCAGGACCCGGTTCGTGCGGGTGCTCAGTGAGGCCGGCCAGCCGTGCCGGGTGCGCACGGGCATCGACGGGCCGCTGATCGTGCGCGGCTGCTCGCGGTGGAGCGTCCGGGACGGCGTGGTCGAGCTGGGGTTGCAGAGGGGCCAGGAAGCTCTGATCCACGCGAAGGGGGAGCGCGACTTCACCATCGCGCCGGTGCGGATCACGTCGCCGGGCAGGCGCTGGGGGCTGCCCGCGTTGCCGCCCGGTGGCAGCGCGGTGCCGGTGGACATCAGCGCGTCGTTCGACAACGACGGGCTGTCCAACGAGTTCACCAGTCGTGACGGGGACTTCGACGGGCTGGGTGACACCTATCCGGCCGCGCAGCTGCCGCAGACCGGGTCCGTCACCGACGACGGCGTCCTGTTCGAGTTCCACAACGGCGACGAGGCCAGCAGGAACAACACCGTCGCCAATGGACAGACGCTCGCCGTTCCCGCGGGGAGGTACGGGAAGCTGCACCTGCTCGCGGCCGCCGACACCGGCAACGTCGAGGCGGACGGCGCGGTGGTGTACGCCGACGGCGCCGTTCCCACTCGGTTCCGTGTGACGGCCTGGCAGCAGCGACCGCAGTTCGGCGAGTCGGAACCCGTTGCGACGACGCTGATGCACACGCCGTCCGGTCCGGTGACCAGACAGGTGTCGATCTTCCACCAGTCCGTCGAACTGGACGCCGCCCGAGAGCTCTCCGCCGTCACCCTGCCCAGGACGAGCGGGCCACGCCTGCACGTCTTCGCGATCACCTTGGAGAAGCCGAAGTGAGATCATTGCTCACCGCGCTGGCGCTGGTCGCAGCGTCCGTGGTCGTCCCCGCACCACCCGCGTCGGCCGTGGATCCGACATTGGCGCTGACGCCGCCGATGGGGTTCAACAACTGGAACACCACCGGCTGCGACATCAACGAGCAGATGATCCGCGACATGGCGGACATCTTCGTGACGAAGGGGCTCAAGGACGCCGGCTACCAGTACGTCAACGTCGACGACTGCTGGGCCGACGCCACCCGCGACCCGGCGACCGGCCGGTTGCGCCACCATCCCGTTCGCTTTCCCAGCGGCATGAAGGCGTTGGCGGACTACATCCACGCGCGCGGCCTCAAGTTCGGCATCTACACCAGCGCTGGTGTTCAGACCTGCGCCAAGACCATGCCCGGTGCGCTGGACCACGAGGAGATCGACGCGCAAACGTTCGCGGACTGGGGTGTCGACTACCTGAAGTACGACAACTGCAACAACGAGGGCCGTCCTGCCCTGGAGCGCTACACGAAGATGCGGGACGCGCTGAGGAAGACCGGCCGCCCGATCGTCTACTCGATCTGCGAGTGGGGCCAGAACAAGCCGTGGGAGTGGGGCAAGGACGTCGGGCACCTGTGGCGCACCACCGGTGACATCAACGACACGTGGTCCAAGACCGTGGAGATCCTCAAGCTCAACGCGCCTCTGGACGCCTATGCCGGGCCGGGGCACTGGAACGACCCGGACATGCTGGAGGTCGGCAACGGCCGGCAGACCACCGTCGAGTACCAGAGCCACTTCGCGCTGTGGTCGATCATGGCGGCGCCGCTGTTGATCGGCGCGGACCTGCGCAAGATCTCGGCCGAGCACTTCGACATCCTGCGCAACGAGGAGATCATCGCGGTCAACCAGGACCGGCTGGGCGTGCAGGGAAAGGTGATCGGGCAGAAGGACGGGCACTGGGTGTTCGTGAAGCCCCTGGCCAACGGGGACAGGGCGGTGGCGCTGTTCAACGAGTCCGAGGTGAACGCGACGATCTCGACTTCGGCGCGTGCGGCGGGGTTGCCCGCGAGCGTCGGGTACACCGTGCGGGATCTGTGGCAGGGCAGGAACTTCCAGTCCGCCGGGCAGATCTCGGCCTCGTTGCCTCCGCACGGCACCGCGATCTTCCGGGTGAAGGCGTCGCAGGACTGGTACCGGCACGAGCCCGCGATCGACACGTCGCTGGACGTCGAGGCCACGGTTCCCGGCATTCCCGGCACGATCACGCCGGCCGGGGAGCCGTTCGTGGCTTCCGTGACGGCGACCAACCAGGCACCGGTTCCGCTGCTGAACGCTTCGACCTCCTTGGTGGCGCCTGCTGACTGGAAGGTCGAGAAGCTCTCGTCCGAACGGGCCGCGGTATTGCTGACCTCGCAGTCGGTGCAGAGCAGGTGGCGGGTCACACCTCCTGCCGGGGTCTTGGCTGGGACGCATGTGGTGCGTGGCTCGTTGGGCGCCACCTGGGTCGGGCACGGCAGGTTGTCGCGGCCCGCGGAGTCCGGGGTGCTCGTGCCCGGTGCCGGGCCGTCAGGGGAGGTGTGGGCCAGCGACGTCGGGTTCACCACCGAGCGCAGCGGGTACGGGCCGGTCGAGCGGGACCGGTCCAACGGCGGCTACGTCGGTGGTGACGGCAAGACGTTGACCATCAACGGGAGGACGTACGCGAAGGGGCTCGGCGCGCACGCTCAAGCCGAGTTGATCCTGTACTTGGGCGGGCGTTGCACGTCGTTCTCGTCTGATGTCGGCATCGACGACGAGCGGGACGTGAACCAGCTCGGGTCGGCGGTCTTCGAGGTCTGGGCGGACGGCACGAAGGTCGCCGACAGCGGGCTTCGGACGTGGCGCGACGACGCGGTGTCGCTGGCGGGTTCCCTGAAGGGTGCCAAGTTCCTGCGGCTGGTGGTCGGCGACGGCGGTGACGGCGTCAGGTTCGATCGAGGAGACTTCGCTGCCGCAAGGCTGACCTGCTGAGCGCGACGGCCGCGATGACGGCGACGAGCACTCCCGTGGACAGGATCTGGCCGCGGGCCTGCTCGTCGCTGAGCATCAGCACGATGATGCCGGCGATCGTCGCGAGTGCCAGCCAGGACAGGTACGGGTAACCCCACATGGGGACCGCCGGGTTCTCGTACGTGCGGCGCAGCCGGATCTGGGAGATCGCGACGAACGCCCAGACGACCAGCAGTGCCGAGCCCACCGCGTTGAGCAGCAGCAGGAACACCGTGTCCGGCCACAGGTAGTTGAGGAGCACGGAGAAGAAACCGAACGCGGTGGAGGCGAGCACCGCGTTGCGCGGGACGCCGTTCTGCTTGGCCAGCAGGGCTTTCGGCGCCTCACCGCGTTCGGCGAGCGAACTGAGCATGCGGGCGGCGCCGTAGAGCGTGGCGTTGATGGCGCTCAGCAGTGCCACGAAGATGACGACGTTCATGATCTGCCCTGCCGCGGGGATGCCGATCCGGTTGAGCACCGCCACGTACGGGCTGGCGCCGACCTCGGAGTCGTTCCAGGGCAGGAGGGTCACGACCACGGCCATCGAGCCGAGGTAGAAGACGAGCAGCCGGGTCATCGACGTCCGGACGGCCTTCTTGACGGCGTGCTTCGGGTCCGCCGCGTCGGCCGCGGCGATCGTGACGACCTCCAGGCCGCCGAACGCGAACACCACCGCCATGAACCCGGCGATGACGCCGCCCCAGCCGTGGGGCAGGAAGTCGTGGAGGTTCTGCGTGCCGGGGGAGTCGACGTTCGGCAGCAGCCCGAAGATGGCAGCCGCCCCCAGCAGGAGGAACAGCACGATCGCGGCGACCTTGAGGCCCGCGAACCAGAACTCGAACTCGCCGAAGTTGCGGACACCGGCGAGGTTCACGGCGGTGAGCGCGGCCATGAAGATCAGCACCCAGGCCCACTGCGGCACCGCGGGCACCCAGCCCGACGCGATCTTGGCCGCGCCGGTCGCCTCCACCGCGAGCACGACGCCGACCGCCGCCCAGTACGTCCAGCCGACCGTGAACCCGGCCCACGGACCGATCGCCTTCTCCGCGTGCACCGAGAACGCGCCGCCACTCGGGTGCTCGGCGGCCATTTCCCCGAGCATGCGCAGGACGAGCAAAGCCAGAATTCCGGCAAGGCCGAATGAGATGAGCACGGCCGGTCCGGCCAGCGCGATGCCCGCGCCCGTCCCGACGAACAGACCCGCTCCGATCACGCCACCCAGCGCGATCATGGTGACATGCCGTTCCCGCAGGTGAGTCACGCTCTCCAGCCCCGTTCGAGTGTGCCGATGGCGGCCCGATAGTGAGTTCATGGCGGCGGAGAGTCAAATCGTGTGATCGGAGTTACACCGTACTGAAACAGAGTGAGGGTGAGATCGATGAACTCGCCTAAGGGAGTACTGCCGTCCGGAGTTCTGCCGCAGCTCGACACGTTCTCCGGCGCGCTGGAGCGTTACTCGAGCTGGGGGTGGCTCGTGCTGCGGTCGGAGAACCGGTTGCTGCTGACCACCGACCACACCGTGTCCGCCGTGGAGATGGCGGCCGGGATCGGCGGGGAGGTGCAGCACTACCTGTCCGTGCGGATGCTCGGCGGGCCGGTGGTGGTGTTGCCGTCCGCGTCCGCGGCTGCCGGGCGGTGGCTCATCCTCACCGAGTCCGCTGATGAGGCTTCGCAGGTGAACTTGATCCGGTTGCGGGCTCGTGGGGCGTTGACCCACCGGCTGGGGACCCTGGTGCCGTTGCCGCCCTCGCGGATCGACGGGGGCGGGGTCCGGTGGCTGGGCGACGTGCCGGCGTCCCGGCCGTTCCTGCCGCCGTTCTCGGCCGTGGTGGCGGCGTTGCGGGCCGTCACGGAGACAGCCGGGCTGCGCTGACGGGCGGGAGGACGTTCGCCGTGAAGTGGTTGAGGGTGTTGCCGCGCTCGGCGAAGTTCACGACCACGTAGGTGCCGTTGCGGCCCTGCGCCAGGCCCACGCCCACGCGGTCTGACGCCTTCCAGACCATCGCGGTGAAGTGCAGGACGCCGTAGTCGACGTTCGACTGCGTCATCTCTTTGTCGTAGTCGTAGCGGCGCGATTCGGCATACCAGTCTTCCAGGGCTTTCACGATCACTGAATCGATTGCCCTGCGGCCACCGGTCTCGTACAGGTTCTCGCCGTAGACGTTGTCCGGGCGGTGTTCGAAACTGTTTGCCGCGTGCAGGTGATCGGCCCATTCTTGCGCCGTTCTTGACACTTCGGAATCGAGGGAGAAAGGCGGCACGCCGTGCTTTGCGCGGTAGAAGTTCATGAGTTCCACCGCCGTGGAAACGGGGTCGGCGGCCACCGACGGGGTGGTCGGCAGGACCAGGGCTGCCGCCACGGCGATTACGGTGAGCATCGATCGCATGACTGGTTTGTCCCCCAAACGGTGTATGGAAGGCAATAGTCCGGGGCGAATCCGTCGTCTTGATACGCGTTGTGTAGTCGTGCTGTAGCCTTGGTGTGTGATGCGGGTCACGGGTGGACCAGATGTCGGGGGATACCCCTACGACCCCCTTGCGTTACCGCCGACTACCCCGGTTGCGATGCAAATTCACTCCACAGGACGCGGCTGAGGCTCTACGGTTTGTGATGTCGAACACCAACGTGAGGAGCTGGACATGGATGGCTACGAAATTCTCGCCGACGAGGATGGCCACGTTCGCGGGTACGACTAGAACTCACTCCGCCGGCCGCGTGAGGGAGTCACCCCGAAGCGACTCCCTCACGGCCTGAGTGGTTAGTGGGCCGTTGTTCGGTCAGGACCGGGAATGTGCTCTGGCCGTGCTCGCGCGGATCACCAGCGTCGTCGGAAGTTCCCGGTGCTCGGGCTGTCCGCCGTCCAGCAGGGTGGCGAGGAGGTCCACGGCGACCTCGCCCGCGGCCTCGGTCGGCATGTGGACGGTCGTCAGCGCTGGGGAGCACATCGTGGCGTACAGGATGTCGTCGAAGCCGGTCACGCTGATCTGCTCCGGCACCTTGACGCCGTGCTCCGCGAGGTAGGCGAGCGCGCCCAGCGCGATCAGGTCGTTGTAGGCGATGAACGCCGTCGCGCCGGTCCTGAGCGCCTGCTCGGCGGCCGCGTAGCCCCCGTCGAAGTTCGGGTCGAACGAGCCGAGCAACTGTGCCCGGCCGCCCAAGCCCTGCATCCTGCGGTTGTTCGACCACGCCGCCGCGGGGCCGCCCAGGTAGACGTAGTCACTGTGACCCAGCGACTCCAGGTGCGCGACCACCTGCTCCATGCCGTCGGCGCTGTCCATCAGGACGGACGAGACGCCCGGCACGATGCGGTTGATCAGAACCAGCGGTGTCACCGCGGCCAGGTCGATGATCGTCTCGTCGGACAGCAGTGACGCGCACAGCACCACGCCGTCCACCTGTGACGCCATCGTGCGGACCAGTTCGGCCTCGGTCTCGGGGTCCTCCCTGCTGTCGCAGAAGAACACCGAGGTGCCCGCCTCGCCCGCCTTCGTCTGCACGCCCCGCAGGACGGACGGGAAGAACGGGTTGAGGAGGTCGGGCACCACCACGGCGAGGTTGCCGGTGCGGCCGGTGATCAGACTCCTCGCCGCCCGGTTCGGCTGGTAGCCGAGCCCGGCGACGACGTCCAGAACCCGTTGCCGGGTCGCGTCCTTGACCAGGCCCGGCGCGCTCAGCGCACGCGAGACGGTCGAGACGGAGACCTGAGCCTGGCGAGCGACATCCCTGATCGTGACGGCCACGCGCAAATCATCGCAGTCAAGGTCAAGAGCGACCGATCATCGCCGGTCACAGCTCCAGACCGGTCAGGACCAGCACGCGCTGTTCGGTGAGGTCGTCCATGGCCGCGCGCAGACCCTCGCGGCCGATGCCGGACTCCTTCACGCCGCCGTACGGCATCTGGTCCGCGCGGTAGCTCGGCACGTCGCCCACGATCACGCCACCGACCTGGAGCCGTTGCGCGGCACGGAAAGCGAGCCGCACGTCCGTGGTGAACAGGCCCGCCTGCAGGCCGTACCGGGAACTGTTGACGCGGTCGAACGCCTCCTCGACGCTGTCCACCCGCGTCAGCGTCACGACCGGGCCGAACACCTCCTCGGCGTTGACCTTCGAGTCCTCCGGCACGTCCGTCAGCACGGTCGGCGCGTAGGTGCGGCCGTCCCGAGTGCCGCCGGTCAGGACCGTGGCACCGGCTTCCCGGACCCACGACTCGACTCGGTCCGCGGCGGCGTCGTTGATCAACGGGCCGACGTCGCCTGCCACGTCGAGCTTGTTCACGTGCTGCACAACGGCTTCCGAGACCGCGTCGTACACGTCGGTGTGCACGTAGACGCGCTGCACCGAGATGCACGACTGGCCCGCCTGGTACATCGCGAACGTGGCGATGCGCTGCGCCGCGAACTCGACGTCCCGCCAGTCCGGCGCGACGATCGCGGCCGCGTTGCCGCCGAGCTCCAGCGTCACGTGCTTGCGCGGCACGCGGTCCTTGATGCCCCAGCCGACCGGGCCGGAACCGGTGAACGAGACGACCGGCAGGCGCGGGTCCTCGACCAGCGCGGCGGTGTCCTCATTGGACAGGTGCAGGATCGAGAAGGCGCCCTCGGGCAGGTCGGTCTCGGCCAGCAGCTCGCCGAGCAGGAACGCGACCTTCGGGGTGGCGGGTGCCGGCTTCAGCACGATCGGCGCGCCCACCGCGATGGCGGGGGCGACCTTGTGCGCCACCAGGTTCAGCGGGAAGTTGAACGGCGCGATGCCCAGCACCGGACCGCGCGGCACCCGGCGGACCAGCGCGAGGCGGCCCTCGGCGGACGGGTCGGTGTCGAGGCGCTGCAGCTCACCGGAGAACCGGCGGGCCTCCTCGGAAGCCCAGCGGAACGTGGAGGTCGCGCGGGTCACCTCGACGCGGGCCCACTTCAGCGGCTTGCCGGAGTCGTCGTTGATGGCCTGCGCGAACTCCTCGGCGCGTTCGGCCAGCCGCCGCGACACGTGGTCCAGCGCGGCCGCACGGCGGTGCGCGGCCAGCGCGGCCAGTTCGGGGGCGGCGGCGGCGGCCTTGGCGACCGCGTTCTCGACGTCTTCGGAAGTGTGAAATTCGATCATGCGAGCAGGGCTCCTTCGAGCACGTCGAGTCCTTCGGCGAGCAGGTCGTCCGGAATGACCAGCGGGGGCAGCAGGCGGATCACGTTGCCGTAAGTGCCGCACGTCAGCACGACGACACCCTGTTCGTGGCACGCCTTGGCGACGCGAGCAGCGACGTCGGGCGTGCGTTCGGTGAACTCGACGGCGAGCATCGCGCCACGGCCGCGGATGTCCGCGATGATGTCGGTCTTCTCCGCGATCGCCCTGAGCCTGGTCAGCACGGTCTCCTCGATGCGGCGGGCGGCGGCGTTCAGGTCGCGCTCGCGCATCGTGCGGATGGCGCCCAGAGCCGCCGCACACGCCACCGGGTTGCCGCCGTAGGTGCCGCCGAGGCCGCCGACGTGCACGGCGTCCATGATCTCGGCGCGACCCGTGACGGCGGCGAGCGGCAGGCCGCCCGCGATGCCCTTGGCCGTGGTGATCAGGTCCGGCACGACACCCTCGTGGTCGAGCGCGAACCACGAACCGGTGCGGCAGAAGCCCGTCTGGATCTCGTCGGCCACGAACAGGACGCCGCGCTCACGGCACCATTCGGCGATCGCGGGCAGGAAACCTTCAGCGGGGGCGATGAACCCGCCCTCGCCCTGGATCGGCTCGATCACGACGGCGGCGGTGTTGTCCGCGCCGACCTGCTTCTCGATCGCGGCGATGGCCTTCTGCGCCGCTTCGGGGCCGGTCAGGCCGTCGTGCAGCGGGTAGGACGCCGACACGCGGTAGACCTCGGGCGCGAACGGGCCGAACCGGTGCTTGTACGGCATGTTCTTGGCGGTCAACGCCATCGTGAGGTTCGTGCGGCCGTGGTAGCCGTGGTCGAACACCACGACGGCCTGCCTGCCGGTGACGTGCCGAGCGATCTTGACCGCGTTCTCGACGGCCTCGGCGCCGGAGTTGAACAGCACCGACCGCTTCTCGTGGTCGCCGGGCGTGAGCTCGTTGAGCGCCTCGCAGACGTCGAGGTAGCTCTTGTACGGCGTGATCATGAAGCAGGTGTGGCTGAACCTGTCGATCTGCGCGTGCACCGCCTCGGCGACGGCGGGCGCGGGGTTGCCCACGTTCGTGACGGCGATGCCGGAGCCGAGGTCGATGAGCTGATTGCCGTCGACGTCGATCAGCAGGCCGTCGTCCGCGGAGTCGATGTAGACGGGCAGCGTCGAGCCCACGCCGGCGGCGACGGCGTCCTTGCGCCGCGCCTGGAGCTCCAGCGATTGGGGACCGGGGATCGCGGTGACCAGCCGGTTCTTGGGCAGCAGTCGGGTCATGTTCCCCAGCATGGCCCTGGTCAGCGCGCTGCGCAGTGCCTGAAATGGCCATCTGTGGGGGTCGGGATGTACAAAGTGGCACATGCCCATCACGCTGCGGGAACTGGCGGGGAAGCTGGCGTTGCCGGTGCTGGCCGGGGACGTGTCAAGGCCGGTCGGGTGGGTGCACGGGACGGAACTGGAGGATCCGACGCCGTTCCTGGAGGGCGGCGAGCTGCTGCTGACGACGGGTCTCCACGCGCTGCGGGACGGCTACGTCGAACGGCTGGTGCGCGCGGGGGTCGTCGGGCTCGGTTTCGGCACCGGGCTGAGCCACGACGTCGTGCCGTCCTCGCTGGTGGAGGCTGCGGCGAAGGCGGCCCTGGGCCTGGTCGAGGTGCCGCGCGAGGTGCCGTTCATCGCCATCAGCAAGGCGGTGTCGAAAGCGCTCGCCGCCGACGAGTACGCCGCCCTGAGCCGCACCAGCGAGGCCCAGCGCGCGCTCACCAGAGCCGCGGTCCGGGCCGGTGTCGGGGGAGTGGTGCGCAGGCTCGGCCAGTGGATCGACGGCTGGGTCGTGCTCCTCGACGCGGCCGGCGAGCCCGTGCACGCCCACAACCCTCGTCTCGTCCCGGACCTGACCGCCGAGCTCGCCCGACTGAAGACCGCGGGTGGCCTGGCCAGCGCCGCGTTCGAGCTCGACGGCGTGCACGTGTTCCTCCAGGCCCTCGGCAGCCGCGCCCGAGGCGTTCTGGCGGTCGGCACCGCCAGACCGGATCCGGGCATCGTCAACACGGCGGCGTCGCTGCTCGTCCTCGCGCTCGCCCAGCACGACTCCGTCGACGCGGCGAGGCGGGAGCTTCGCGCCGGCCAGTTCCGGATGCTGCTGGCCGGGCTGCCGATCGACGGACTGCCCACACGGTTCCGGGTGTTCCTCGCCGGCGAACCACCGGACGACACCGTGTTCTGGGCCGCAGTGGACGGTGACATCGTTGTGCTCGCCGACGAGTTCGACGGCGTCGCTTCGTCCGAAGTGGACCAGAGCGGTGTCGCGCGCGGCTACCGCGAGGCCCAGCAGGCACGTCGAGCGGGTGTGCGGACGTTCGAGGACCTCGCCGGCAGCCTGAAGGTCCCGGACGGGTTCGCGGACGCGTTGCTCAGGCCGCTCGACGCCGAGACCCGCGAGACGCTGCGGGTCTGGCTGACCCACCACGGTGCCTGGGACCCGGCGGCGACGGAGATGGGCGTGCACCGGCACACGCTGCGCAACCGGGTGCGCAAGGCCGAGCAGGCTCTCGGCCGCTCGCTCGACTCGCCCGGCCTGCGCGCGGAACTGTGGCTAGCCCTCCACCGCGAAGGTCAGTGAGGCGGTGTAGCCGGACGCGACGTCGCCCGACACGGTCGCCATCTGGTGGTCGACGCCGTCGCGGAACACCATGTCCTGCTTCAGGGACGTCCGCGCCATGTTCTGCACGCTCTGCGTGTAACCGGTCGTGCCGTAGACCTCCTTGCACGTCGTCTCGGGCAACGCGAGCTGCGAGGTCGTGATCTTGTTGCCGGCCTTGGTCGCCTCGGCCAGGCTCGGGTAGACCTCGAAGTGGATGTGCGGCCAGCGCCCCGCGTACGCGCCGGGGAAGACGCTGACGAACTTCAGCTTCCCGCTGGAGTCGGCCTCCTGGACGCCGCGCAGGAAGTTCTCGTTCTTCACGCGGTCCGAGTACATCGAGTAGTCGCCGTTGATGTCGCAGTGCCACAGGTAGACGGCGGCGCCCGCGAACGGCTTGCCTTCGTCGTTCTGGACCGTCAGGTCGATGGTGAGCTGCACGCCCTCGGCCGTGCGGGTCGAGGAACCGAAGCTGGACCGGATGTCCGACCGCACGATTCCGCTCTGCGTCAACGCGTTCGGGCCGTTGGAACCGTCGCCGGGGTACGGGCCCGCTGTCTCCTCGGGGATCGGTTCCAGCGGCGAACCGTCCGCAGTGGTGGACGAGCCGGCGGTGGTGGTGGAGGTCGCGGTGGTGGTCGACGGGGCGCAGGCCACGAGCGTGAGGCCTGCGCCGCCGAGCAGCGACAACGCCCGCCGGCGCCCGAAGAGCGTGGCGAGGTCGAACTGGAGGCCGCGGTCGTGGTTGTCCGTCATGCGACCCAGATTGCGGCCGGATCCTGTGAGCCGCCTGTGGAAGAGCTGTCACGGAGATAGCAGCGGGAACTCCGGGAGGGTCAGCGCCGAGTGCTCGGGCCGGGCGGGCGCAGCGGGGATCGTCTCGCGGAAGCACAGGGCGGCGTTGCGTGCGGCCAGTGCCTCGGTGGTGCCGGGGAACAGTTCCGCGTTGCCCACGTCCACCAGGCCCTGGTTCGCCTCCACGAACGGCCGGATCGTGCGTTCGTACGCCCCGAAGTCGCTCATGTTGCCCGCCAGCACGTACGCGCCGACGAGCGCGAGGCTCGATCCCTGCCCCGTGAGGAACGACGGGGCGTACGCGGCGTCACCGACGAGAGCGACGCGGCCGGACGACCAGTGCGGCATGCGGATCTGGCTGACCGTGTCGAAGAACAGGTCGTCCGCCTCGTGCATCGCCTTGACCATCCCAGGAACCTCCCAGCCGTCGTCGGTGAACACCGACGCCACGAGATCGCGCTGGGCCTGCGGATCGCGGAACGCACCGAACGGAGCCTCAGGGCGCGTGAAGCTCAGGAACCCGTGCACGCTCTCGTTCGACCCCACCGCGTACAGCGCGGCGGCGCGGCCGGGCTCGTTCCACATCAACGCTTCCCGCCGGAGGCCGAGGTGGTTGGGCAGCGTGAAGCCCGCGAAGCAGTAGCCGAGGTAGCGGTGGAACTGCTCCTCCGGGCCGAACGTCAGCGCCCGCACCGTCGAGTGGAGCCCGTCAGCGCCGATGACGTGGTCGTAGGTGCGTTGAAGGCCGCTGCGGAACGTCACGTCCACGCCACCGGAGTGCTCGTTCATGGTGACGATGGTGTTGTCGAAGAGGAACTCCACGTCGTCGCGCACGGTGTCGTAGAGGATCTCGGCGAGGTCGCCGCGCCGCACCTCCAGGTCGGTGCCGTCGCCACCGGTGAGCGACTCCGGGCGGAGCGACGCGATGCGGCTGCCGTCGGCGTCGAGGAACGTGATCTGGCGGGTGTCGACGTGGGCCTCGCGCAGACGGGGGAGCAGGCCCATGCGGTCGACCACCTCTAACGCGGTGCCGCGGATGTCGATCGGGTAGCCACCGCCGCGCAGGGCGTGGGACTTCTCCACGACGGTGACGTCGAAGCCGTTCCGGCGCAGCCAGAACGCGAGCGCGGGGCCCGCGATGCTGGCGCCGGAGATCAGGACTGAGCTCATGATTCCTCCAGATAACTGACTTAGGTATCCTTTTTCAGGCCGCGATGATCGCTACGGTTGCCTGCGACTGAGGCAAGTATATACCTAAGTTAGGTAAGTAAGGTGTGAGATGAGCGAGGCCCTGGACCCTGTGGCACTGCTGCCGCGCCTGATGCAACTGGGCACCGTGCTCAACCGCAGCCAACTGGTCGAACGGGGGATGGAGCACGTCGGCCTCCCGATCGACCGGCCCGGCCTGACCGTGCTCATCACCCTGCGCATGGCCGGGCAGCCGTTGCGGGTGGGGGAGATCGCCGCACGGATGCAGGTCGTCGGCCCGCACGTCACGAGGCACCTGCACGACCTGGAGCGCGCCGGGCTGGTGCGTCGCGTCGTCGACCCGGACGACCAGCGCGCACGCCTGGTGGAGCTGACGGAGACAGGCGCCGCGGCGGCCGGGCGCTACCTGGAGGCCGTCCTCGGCTGGCTCACCGGCGCGGTCGCCGACTGGTCCGAGGAGGACCAGCAGACGCTCGGCCGGCTGCTCAGCCGGTTCGTGGACGACCTCCAGGCACACCTCAGCCGAGAGTGAGCAGCACGGTGCTGGAGCCGTGTCGGGGCTGAAGCTTCAGCACCGTGCCACCGAACGTGCCGGGCGCCGAGGAGACAGCCGCCCAGCCCGTCGCCCTGCCGCGCAGATCCTCGACGGTCGAGGCCCGCACCGGTTTGCCGTCGATCACCACGCGTTGCACGTTCGCCGGCACCATCAGCTGCGACTCGCCCGGAGCGTTTCGCAGCGTCACGAGGACGTGCTTGCCGAACGAGTCGACCCGCAGGCCGCCGAACGTCCCGTTTGCTGTGGGCGACACGAGCCAGCCCGCGCGGTCGCGCCGGTCCAGGTCGTTGACGTCCCAGGCCTTCGACCAGACGTCCGGCGTGCGGAAGTTGAACGGCATGGCTGCGGAAGCCCGCAGGTACAGCGGGAACTCGTCCAAAGTGGACTCCCGTGTGATCGTCCTGCCACCGGTCACCCGCGCTCCGGAGAACAGGTCGATCCACTCACCTCGGGGCAGCCAGACGTCGACCGGCGTCGGTTCGCCTGCCGCCCCGTCGGTTTCGGCGCGATCGGCGGTCACCGGTGCCGCGAGCAGGTCCGGACCGACCATGAACTGCTGGTCGGCTTTCCACGCCGCCTCCTCGCCGGGGTAGCGGAACGCCATGGGCTGTGTGATCGGCGTGCCGTCCAGGGAAGCGCGAACCGCCTGCGCGTACAGGTACGGGAACAGCTCGTAGTGCAGGACGGCCGCTCGCTTGAACCGCTCGAACGTCGCCGCGTCGTACAGCCACGGCGTCGAGTTCCGGCCGGAGCTGCCGACCTGGAAGACCGGCGTCACCGCGGACTGCTGCGCCCACCGCACGAACAGCGACTCCGACGGCCCGCCGCCGAGGTTGCGGTAACCGCCGATGTCCGAGCCGTGCACGGGGTGGCCGGAGATCCACGAGTTGATGCCGCGCCGGGTCGTGAGCCGCAGGCCGTCGAAGCTCATGTCGGCGTCGGCCTGCCAGAACCCGTGCAGGATCGCGGGCATCCCGTCGCCGCCCGCGCGGAACAACGTCGTGTAGTCGTCCCCGTGCACCTTCCGCAGCATCTTCACCACGGATTCCGCGTACAGCAACGGATACTCGTTGTGGATCAGCGTGCCGGGACCGCCGGCGAACGTCGTCTCCTCGAAGTTGTGCTCCTCACCGCGATCGCCCTTCACGAAGTTCACGCCCATCCGGAACACGGCTTCCAGCTTCGCCTCGTAGTGAGCGCGCGCGACGGGGTTCGTGAGGTCGATGTCCCACACGTTCGTGCGATCCGACTGGGCGAAGGACCCCTCGGGATAGTCGTGCGGGCATGTCCTGCCGTCCGAGGCCTTGCTCAGGAACGGCGCCACCCACACGCCCATGTTCACGCCACGCGACCGCATCCAGTCGATCGTGCCCTGCGCGTCCGGGTACATGGTCTTGTCGAACTTCAGCGCGCCGATGCACGCGTAGGTCGGCCGGGCGCCCTCCGGACCCTGCTCCCACGGGTTGTCGACCCACAGCGTGTCCAGCGGGACGCCGCGCGCCTGGAACTGCGTGACGTCCTCGACGACCTCGTCGGAGTGGTTGTACTTGTCACGCCACTTGGTCAGCGCGAACTGGCGAGCCGGCGGCAGCGTGGGCGTGCCGACGCGCTTGAAGTAGGCGCTGTTGACCTGTGCCGGTGAGCCCGAATAGACCTCGTAGTCGAGGCGGGAGGTCTTGAAGCACAACTGAATCCGGTCCGACACGCCGAACGTCACCGGGCAGGGCGCCGGCTTGTCCGCGCAGTGGTCGTCGGCCAGGGCACCGGGGAACGCCGTCCTGCCGATCGCACGGGTGTCGGCGTAGACGCCATAGCCCGCGCTGGACATGAAGAACGTCGAGGGCGCGCCGTTCTTGTTGCACTTGCCGAACGTGGAGGCGCCGACGAACACGGCCTTGTTCAGCAGCACACGTCGTTGCAGGTCGACGAACATCGTGTGCGCGCCGCCGCCGAGGAAGTGCTCCTCCATCGAGCCGGTCAGGTTGGCCGACACCTGCGCGACTCCGGTCGACGGCTCCAGCGTCCAGCCGACGCGCAGGCCCCGCCCGGTCCGCGTCACGACCACGTCCGCCGTCCGTGCGGCCTCGGTGGTCGCCACGACGTAGCGCACGCCGCCCGGAACCCGTTTCTGGGCGACGACCTTCGTCAACGAGTGCTGCGTGCCGTCGGCGAGGCGGTAGAACGTCTCGCGCTGGCCGGTCAGCGCGCGCCCGCCGTCCTGGAAGTCCAGCGAGAACGGGCTGTTCACGGCCTTCCACGTCAGGCCTGTGCCGGCCATCGCGACCGGTGCGCCGGCCGAGAGGCCGGCTGCCACCAGGAGAAGTGCGAGCAGGTGTCTCACGCCGGCACCACCCCGTTGATCGTGGTGTTGCGGAACACCAGGTCGTCGGTGTGTTCGATCAGGTTCGGTTCGGTGATCGCGGTGAACGTCGAGTGGGTGATCCGGACGTTCCTGATGTGCTGCTGCGGGAAGCCGCGGAAGGTCGCCGCGACCCGGCCGCCGTTGATCCGCATCCGGTCGATCGTGAGGTTGCCGATCCGCGGGAAGAAGCCCTTCGTGCCGCCGTTCTGGTAGTACATCGACACGAACAGGATCTCGCGCTCGACGTTCTGCCCGAAGACGTTGCGCAGGTGCACGCCGTCGATCACGCCGCCGCGGTCCTGGTTGGTCTTGACGTAGAGGGCGTGCTTGATCGGGTACCGGCCGGGGAAGTCCGGCGCGTTGATCTCGCAGTCGCGGCAGAAGACTCGAGACACACCACCGGACATCTCGCTGCCGATCGTGATCCCACCCCACCGGCCGGAGAACTTGCAACGCTCCACCACGACGTGCGTGGACGGGATGCCGACGCGTCGCCCGTCGGCGTCCCGGCCTGACTTCAGCACGACGCAGTCGTCGTTGGTGTTGAACTTCGAATCGTGCACGTGCGCGTAGGACGACGAGTCGAGATCCACGCCGTCGCCTTGCGAGTTCGTGGAGTAGATCTCGATCCGGCGCACGGTGATGTTGCGGGAGAACACGAAGTGCAGCGACCACATCGCCGGGTTGCGGATCAGCACGTCCTCGACCAGCAGGTTCTGGCAGCGGAAGAACTGGATCATGTTCGGTCGCATGTTCCTGCCCGGCCCCATGATCCGCTGCTCGACCGGGACGCCGTCCTCGCCCCACTGCCGCAGCAACGTCGTCGAGCCCGCGCCCCAACCGGCCCACCTGCCGTTCACCGCGTCGCCGTCGAGGGTGCCGCCACCGGTGATGGCGATGTTCTTCTGCTCGAACGCGTAGATGAACGGCTGGTAGTTGTGGCAGAGCGTGCCCTCCCAGCGGGTGAGCACGAGCGGCAGGTAGTCGTCGGGGTCGGTGGAGAACCTGACGGTGGCGCCTGCCGAGACGTGCAGATCCACGTTGGACAGCAGCCGGATGCCGCCGGTGAGGAACGTGCCCGCGGGCACCACGACACGTCCGCCGCCGGCGCGATGGCACGCGGTGATCGCGCGCTGGAACGCCTCGGTGTTCTTGGTGAGGCCGTCACCCTTCGCACCGAACGCGGTGACGTCGTAGTCCTTCCCGCGGAAACGGGGAGGGCAGATCCGTGCCAGGATCATCGGCACCTCGTGCCAGGGGTCCGCGGCCGCTCCGGCGACCCCGGTGGGCAGCAGGAGACCGGCGGCGGTCAGGCCGGAGGCACGTGCGAAATCACGACGTGACAAGGACACGGGTTCCCCTCAGACCTTCTTGCCGTTGATGGTCACGTTGGTGAACTTGGTGCCGTCCGCGTTCTTGATGCTGGGCTTGGCGGTGGTCACGTTCGTGAAGGTGCTGTTGGAGATCGCGACGTTCCTGATGTGCGACTCGTCGAGTCCGTCCAGGGTGACGGCGGTCTTCTTGACCCCGTTGACGGTGAAGCCGTCGGCGGTGATGTTCTGCACCCTGGGGTTCACGATCGGGCCGTAGCCGGGGCCGGTGAGGCTGTAGTTCAGCGTCACCATGATCGCCTCGCGGTCGACGTCGGTGGCCTTGATCCGGCGGGCGTGGATGTTCTCGACGGTGCCGCCGCGCCGCTTGTTCGTCTTGATGTACAGGACGTGGAACGGTTTGTACGACGACCCCTTCTTCACCGTGCAGTCCTGGAAGAAGACGTTGCGCACGCCGCCGGACATCTCGCTGCCGACCGTCAGGGCGCCCCAGCGACCCTCGAACGAGCAGTTCTCGATCACGATGTTCTCGCTGGCCACACCGACCCGGCGGCCGTCGATGTCGCGACCTGCCTTGATCGCGATGCCGTCGTCGCCGCAGTCGAACCGGCATCCGGTGATGTGGACGTACTGCGATGCCTCGGGATCGCAGCCGTCGACCATGGCGCCGCGGCTGTACACGAAGATGTCGCGGATCGTCACGTTGCAGCACAGCACCGGATGCACGTTCCACATCGCGGAGTTGCGCAGCTGAACGCCTTCGACCAGTACGTTGCGGCACTCGTACAGCGTGATCATGTTCGGCTTCAGGTAGTGGCCCATGCCGAACTTCCGGTCGGCCACCGGCCTGTTGTCGACGGCCTGCTTCTGCAGCTGTTCCCAGTCGGGCTGCCGCTTGCCGTCGTAGTCGAACCACGGGCCGGACGGGGCCTGGCCGTCGATCAGGCCGGGTCCGGTGATCGCGATGTTCTCGGCCTTGCGGGCGTAGATGAACGACGAGAAGTTCATGCACTCGATGCCCTGCCACCGGGTGTAGACCAGCGGAAAGTCCTTGGGATCGGTGGAGAACAGGATGGTGGCGCCTTCCGAGACGTGCAGGTTCACGTTGCTCAGCAAGGTGATCGCGCCGGTCAGGAAGGTGCCCTTGGGCACGACGACCTGGCCGCCACCCGCCGCGGTGCAGGCCTCGACGGCCTTCCTGAACGCCTCGGTGTTCTTAGTCTTGCCGTCGCCCTTGGCGCCGTACGCCGTGATGTCGAACCTGGCGTTGGGGAACGTGGGCGGCACGATCTTCGCGAGGATCGCGGGCACCTGGTCCCACGGCGACTCTGCCATCGGTATCGCGGTGTGGTCCTGCGCCGAGGCGACCGGCGCCGGCAGGAACGAGCAGGACAACATCGTGACACCCGCGGTGGCACCGGCGACTTTGAGGAAGTCGCGGCGATTGGTCTCCATCGGCCGTCCTTTCGCACGCATGCGTTGGCAACAACTGCGAGCGGCGGCGATGAGAAGGTTGTGAAAACCTTTTCAACCGATGTCTACACCCGTTTCCGGCCCCGCGTCAACGGCTGCCCGAAGTCGGCATACTGGCTTGCGTGCTCGGATTGCGTCCGACGGAACTCGCGGTCTACGAGGTGCTCGTGGACTCCTACCAGCTGGGGCTGGCGGAGCTGTGCCCCGCGGCGGAGCTGCCTGAGCGGGAGGTGCGAGCCGCGCTGAGGTCGTTGACCGAGCTCGGCTTCGTCCACCAGGTCGACGGGCTGCACACGGCCGTCGCCCCGGACGTCGCGCTGGCGGCGTACTTCCTGCGCCGCGAGGAGGATCTGCGGCGGGAGCGGCTGCTGGCGGGCGCGTTGCAGGTCCGCTACGAACGAGCGGCGGGCGTGCGCGCTCCCGCGGACCTCGTCGAGGTGGTGCACGGGGCGGAGGCGATCTCGCGGCGCGTGGACCAGGTGATGCGCACGGCCCGGCACGAGGTGCGGTTCGTGGACAAGCCTCCGTACGCCAAGGCGCCCACGTCGTTGCACCCGGTGGAGGATGAGCTGCTGCGCCGCGGCGTCCGGTTCCGGGGCATCTACGAACGCCAGGCACTGGAGCTGCACGACCTGCGCGCCGACCTGGAAATGGGCCTGTCGCTGGGGGAGGAGGCACGGGTCGTCGCGGTCGCGCCGACGAAGATGATCCTCGCGGACTCCCACCTCGGGCTCATTCCGTTGTACAGCACCGAGACGACGCTGGAGAGCGCGGTGATCGTGCACCGGTCGGCGTTGCTCGACTCGCTCGGGGCGCTGTTCGGGAAGCTCTGGGACGACGCGGTACCGCTGTCGCTGCCGGGACAGCCGGCGAGCTCCGAGGTCTCGATCGCGGACGCGCGGCTGCTCGCGTTGCTGGCGACCGGGTTGCCGGACCGCAGCATCGCCAAGCAGCTCGGGCTGAGCTACCGGACGTACCAGCGGCGCCTGCACCGGCTGATGGACGAGCTGGGCGCGCAGACCCGGTTCCAGGCGGGTCTGCGCGCGGCTTCGAGAGGTGCGGGTTCCCTTCTACCGCCTCAGTGAGTGCGGAACGCCTTCTGGATGGTCTGCGTGACGGTGTTCCCGGCGCCGTCCCTGGCGTCGGTGCGCAGCCACACGTCACCGCTCGGCTTGTCGATCGTGACCTGCCAGCGGCCACCCTCGGGTTCGATCCGCGCCGGCCGCCAGGTCACGCCGTCCGCGGACCACTGCACCTTCACCACGGTCACGGGCGCGCTGCTCGACGCGGTGACGTGGTAGACGAACGGCGTGTTCGCCGGTGCGGAGTTCGTCAGGTCGAGCGGCAGGTCGTGCCGCAGCTGGACGAGCGGCTGGAACTGGCAGCTCGCCGCCTGGGCGTGGCAGGAGTAGCCGCGCGGTGGCGGGTTGAGCGAGCGGCGTGACTGGAACGTCCACGTCGTCTCGGTGCGCGGGGCGAGGGTGAACAGGACGGGGTTGACGGCGCCCGCGACGGCGCCCGGCGCGTGGCTTTCGACCTTCTCCAGGCGATAGGTGGCCTGGTCCGGCGACAGCGGGAAGGTCGGGTAGTACGCCAGCGGGTCCTGGTTCTGCGCGATCTCGCGGTCGCCCTGGAAGAGGCGGACCTTGGTCGTCGTGAAGAACTTGCTGTTCTGGTAGGGGTTTGTGTAGTGGCCGGCGCTGTCGTCCGTCCACTGCAGAGCGGGGACGAACGTGTCGCCGGTCCGGCAGTCCGAGCAGAGCTGGCGCCACGCGTCGCCCGCGGCGGGGTAGCGGGCGGGGTGGTCGGACTGCAGGTCGATCGCGGTGCTGTGCATCGGTCCGGCGAACCAGCGCTCGAGGGCGGGCGCCTGGCCTTCGCGGAACACGTTCTCCTGGTACATCGCCATTGCCGCGCGAGCGCCCTTGTCGTCCGTACCGCTCAACGTGACCGAGCGCTTCCAGACGATCCGGTCGTCGCCGGGGCCGATGTACTCGTTCCACGCGGCGGGCGGGGTGAACGTGGTGCCGCGCATGATCTGCGTCTGCCACAGCCCGGTCGGGAACGGGTACCAGGTCTTCTGCACGGTGAGGCCGGGTTTGTCGGCGTGGTAGGAGGTCTTGCGCAGCACGAGCTTCGCGGGGTCGACCGCCTGCCGGTGGGCGGCCGGGATGCCGTTGGCGTCGAGGTAGCTGAGGTTGAACACGGACTCCGGACCGGACCTGATGCTGAGCTTGATCGCCGGCTGCTTCGCGAGGAACTCGCCGTCGGCGTTGCTGACGCTGAGCGAGGGCAGGGCGGTGCTGGCAAGCCCGGTCAGCGGGAGCGCGCCCGGTTGGTCCACATAGGACAGCAGGGCCTTCCTGCCTTCCTGGGCGGCGGTGGTCGCGGCGGCGTTGGCGGCCTTGACCATGACGGCGGGGGTGTCCGGCTTGATCTTGACGACCTTGACGTCGGTCCGATCGCCAGACCACTTCGCGGACAGCACGGCGACGTCGCCGTCGGCCTTGAGCGTGCGGCCGCCGGAGGTCAGCGTGACCGTGGCGGTCTGCAGGGTCACGTTGTCCTGCAACGAGATCGCGCCCTTGCTGGCTGCGGGGGACGGGGTGGCGCGGATCTCCCACGGAGCGGTGCCGAGCGCGGCCGAGGTCTCGGTGATCAGGGGCAGGTTGCCACCCTCGGCGGGCAGGACGCGGCGCATCGTGACGGTGCGGTCGCGTTGCTCGGCCGGGCCCGGCGGCACGACCTCGATCGGCACGGTCCGCTGCGCGTCGAGTGAGACGTCCTGAGCACCGGCGACGGTCAGTTCCGGTGCGGCCAGTGCGGACCAGCGGCGCACTCCTGCCGTGTTCTCGGTCGCCCAGCTCACCGCGGAGTAGCGGCCGCTCGGCACGTTCGCGACGCCCTCGCCGTTCACCACGTCGAAGACGTAGCTGAGGGTGTCGTCGAACGGGTCGTTGGCGTCGTCCTGGCCGTTGGAGTCGTCGATGAGCTGGCCGAAGGCGGGTGCGGGTGCCCTGCCCGCGGTGTCGCGCACGTGCACCGACACCGGGAACGTCCGCGGTGCCTCGTAGACGCTGACCGCGGTGCGGAGGGTGGTGTCCGCGCCGGTGGCCGTGACGACGCCGCCGTAGACGCCCGCCGGACCGGCGTCGGGGTCGAGGGTGAGGATCGCGGTGGCCTGGGAGCGGGCCGGAACGGTGAGACGGGAGGTGCTGAGCCGGAACGCCGTCGTGGACGTGCCGTCCCAGCCCTTCAGCGCCGCGGCCAGGTCGAGGGTGATCGGGGAGTCGGAGTCGTTGCTGTAGGGGAGTTCCCGGGTGAGCGTGTCGCCGGATCCCTTCTCCTGCCGCCCGAAGCTCACCGACGCCGGTCCGGTTGCCTTCGCGGCCACGGCGCGTGCCACGTCCAGCCGGCCCGCGCCCTGCTCGAACCACGGCATGGCCACGTCGGCAGCGCTGGTCACGAGTGCGTTCTTCAGTTGCTGCGCGGTCCAGCCGGGGTGCTGCTGGGCGAGCAACGCCGCCGCGCCCGCGACGTGCGGCGTGGCCATCGAGGTGCCGGACGCCGCGGTGTACAGGTCCGAGACCGGCGCGCCCATCGACGTGTCCGCGGCGCGCGCGGCGACCACGCCGACACCCGGTGCGGTGATCTCGGGCTTCACGTACGCGTCGCCGATGCGCGGGCCGGTGCTGCTGAACGGCGCACGCTTGTCCTGCCGGTCGACCGCGCCGACCGTCAGCGCGGACGCCGCGGCACCCGGAGCGGTGATCGAACGCCCAGCAGGGCCGTTGTTGCCAGCCGCCACCACGAACAGCGCACCTGTCTCGGCGGAGAGCTGGTCGACCAGCGCGCTGAGGTCGTCGGAGCCGTCCGTGACGTCGCCGCCGAGGCTGAGGTTGACGATCTTCGCGCCGGACCTGGCCGCCCACTCGATGCCCGCCATCACCTGCGAGGTGTCACCCTCGCCCGCGCCGTTGAACACCTTCGCGATCTTCAGCTTCGCCGCCGGGGCGACGCCGGAGTACTTCGGGCCGGTGCCCGCGATGATCGAGGCGACGTGCGTGCCGTGACCGTGGCGGTCGGTCACGTCGGGCTCGTCGGAGAAGTTCGCCGTCTCGGTGATCTTCGCGGCGATGTCGGGGTGGTGCTGGTCGATGCCGGTGTCCACGACGGCGACCGTGACGCCCGCGCCGTTGAGGCCCGCCGCCCACGCCGCCGGGGCACCGATCTGCTTCGTGGTCTGGTCGAGCGTGACCCGGATCGGCCGGTCGTACTTCACCCGCACGCCGGACTTCACGCTCATGTCCAGGGAACGCCAGAACTCCTGCGCCTTGGCCTTCTCCACGTGGATGCCCGACGCGTTGAGGGTGTTGATCCTGGTGTGCGCGCTGGCACTGAATCCACCGGTCATGAACACCGGGACGGAGGCCGTGCGGTCGTCGGACTGGCCGGTGCGCACGAGTTCGGTGACGTTGAAGAGGGTCTCGTCGACGGTGCCGGACGTGACCGCGCCGATCGCGTCAGAGGGGTAGACGTGCAGACCTTTGCCCGTCGTCATCGTGTGGAAGACCGGTGGCTCGCCTTCCCTTGGCACGGCGTGGATCTGGGCGAACTTCCGGCCGTCCGAACGTTCGGTGTAGTCGACGACGTCCCCGGTGATCAGCGTGATCCGGTGGGACGCCTCGGACGTCTGGGGCGGCGGGGGTGCTGGGGCGCCCGCGTGCGCCGGTGGTGCGACGAGCGTGGCCGCGGCGATGGCTAGTGCCAGGACGTGTCGGAACACGGCGCCTCCTCGTGATCAGTTCACAGCAGGATGAGGGGCCGGAATTCCTTGCGGAACAGTGGAAAGCGGCGGTTGGTCGCCGTTGGCGACTTCGCGCCACACGACGGAGCCCGGACCGTCGGTGACGGCCCGGGCTCCTGGGGGTGGTCGGTCAGAAGGTGCGTTCCTGCAGCGAGAAGTCACGCTGGTTGTTGTTCGTGTCCTGGCTCAGGATGTTGCGGGTGTTCGAGCCGCCCAGTGCGGCGGTCTGCGCGGTTTCCGGCGCGGCGTTCACGCTCTCCTTGGGCGTGACCGCGCTCGCCGAGAACGCGACGCCGTCGATCTTGAAAGCGGTCGGCGCGTTGCTGCCGAAGATCGCGACACCGCCGTACACCGGAATGCCCTCAACACCGAGGAAGTTCACCGGGAGCACGTGTTGCGTGCTCGTGGTGCCGGAGAACTCGGCGCCCGTCAGCACCAGCGTGGAGCCGACGTTGTTGTTGGGCGCCAGCACGATCGGCTGGCCGAGGGTGTCGACCATCGGGATCGTCTGGATGACCTGGTTCTGCTGGTTGTAGATCTTCAACACCCAGTTGGTGAGGTCGAGCTGCTGGTCGGTGGTGTTGATGATCTCGATCGCCTCGTCGAGCGGTCCGTTCGGGCCCATCGTCGAAACCTCGTTGACGAGCACAGCCGGCACGGCCATGACCTCGGGAGCACCGGGCTCCTCGGCCGCGGTCGCCATTCCCACGAACGCGATGGTGCTCGCGAATGCGAGAGCCGTGGCTCCGCTCAGCAGTCGACGCATTGTCCTGGTCCCTTCGAGAAGTTAGTTGCGGGCATTTCTCGTGGTGGCCTGTCTGGTCTGGTGAAATGACCTGTCTTGCCGCCGGGACCGACTTTGCTCTGATTTCTCGTGAGTCGTAAGGGGCCATTAAAGCGAGGTTACGGATTGATTTCTCCGGGAGTGGGAATGTGGCAGGTGAAGTCGGTGGAGTTGTGGTCGGTGTCGCGTGAGGTGCTGTCGCGGCCGAGCGAGGTGCCCTCGCCGGAATTCGGGCAGGGCGTGGCCGGTCCGTCTTCGCGGCACGGTGAGGACGAGGTCAGGCCCACGCTGTCGGTGTGTGCGCCGTGCCGGTTTCGAGCGATAACGCCCGAGCCGTCCACTGTGCTCACGACGATCCCGTTGGGCACCGTTCCGCTGAACGCGCTGCCGACTATCAGGAAGTATTCACCCGGAGGTAGCACGGTGTCCGGTGGGATGGTGGCGAGGATTCGCGCAGTGCTGCCGGCGCAGGCCTGGACCGACCATCCTCCGATGTCTGCCTCGGTGGAGCCGGTGTTGCGCAGTTCTACGAATCCGCTCGATCCGAGCGCGATCTCGTTCACTTTGACCGGGGAGACCCCCGGTGCGCCGCCGAACGCCATCCCGGCGAGTAGCAGGTACGTTGCGACCGAGTTTCCCAGGGGTGTCACAGATCGCAGTCTGGCCCGGCCCGGTGGTCGTCACAGGGGGCCAAAGACCTGCTCTGCCTGGGACTTGCGGGAAGGCGGTGGCCGCGAGGTCCTGGCGGTGCACCGCTTCCCTGACGGGGGGCAGGTTCCCTTCGGCCTGCCCGCGCTCCGTTAACCGGAGTGGTCTTCCGAGGTTGCCCTGCGTGTCTCCCGCGCGATCGTCGCCGCCTTGTCGACCGCAGCGTGCGGCACGTCGAGCGCCGCGCTGAGGAAGGCACGCCAGTAGGGGCCGGGAATGCGTTTGCCGCGTTCCCATCTCGACACTTCTTCACGGGTGATGCTGTCGTTTTGTGAGATCTCGCACAACAGGTCCGCGAGTTCGCGCTGGGTGAGGCCCTGCTCCCGCCTCGCCTGCGGAATCAGCGCGGTAATGGGCGGCACATCCTGGTGCTCGGTGGCTGGTAGGGCTGCCTTGAGCACGGTTCTGCTCCGTTTCGGTGTGATGAGTGGGTGTGTAGACCACCATGCCGCAAAGTCTGGATCATGGGGCCCTGCATTGCGGTGATACCGGCGGTCGTTGAAAGTTCGCGTACCACCAGAATCCGCCGATCGGATGTTTGGGTGAAAGAGAACTGGGCCAACGGGGTGCGCGTTCTCGCATTGTGGGTCTTTGACTAGTGTGACCGCGCCAGGACCGTTGCGACAGCAATGACCGAGATGAGAAGGTGGAGAAAATGCTCTCGACGGTCGAAGTGGTGCAGGTGTTTCTCGCGCGGCTGGCCGCGCAGGACGCAGCGGGCATCGCGCGGTTGTGCGCACCGACCGTGGAATGGGAGGCGCCCGACCCTGGTGGCGCCCGGTGGACGACCGGCCAGCGCACCCGCCGGGAGGTCGAGTCCCAGTTTCTCACCCTGTTCGCCACGTTCGGCCTGGAGCGGCTCTCGGCCCGCCAGGTGATCGTCGACGGAGGAGACGCGGCCGTGGTCGGTTCGGCACGCTGGCGGGTCCTGACCACGGCAGAGCGCGTGGACGTGCGCTTCGCTGCCGTCGTGTCCGTGCACATGGGAGAGATCGAGCAGTACTGGCAGATGCCCGACACATTGGCTGTCGCCGTCGCCACAGGGGCCGCGCGGACCGAGGCATGAGCGTCAATCGTGAGAGATCGGCCCGCACGAGGGCCAAGCTGCTGCACGCCGCCGCGGAGGTGTTCGACCGCGAGGGTTTCGCCGGATCCAGCCTCATCGCCGTGTGCGCGCGGGCGAACGTGTCGAAAGGTGCGCTGTATTGCCACTTTCGTTCCAAAGAGGCTCTCGGCGTCGCGATCATCGAGGAGCAGTCGCTGTTGTGGCACCGGTTGCGCGACGAGCAGCTCGCGATCGAGCAGTCGCCGGTCCAGGCGCTGATCGCGATGTCGTTCGAGTTCATCCGCAGGCTGGACACCGACCTCACCGTGCGGGTCAGCGCGAAGCTGTTGCGGGAGGCGGTGTTCTTCGACGTCGTGGCCGCCGCGCAGGTCGTCGGCTGGGTCGCCGTGGTGCGGGAGCTGCTGTCGCTCGCGCGGGAACGAGGGGAACTGCGGCCGGAGGTGAACGTCCGGCACGCGGCCGAGCAGATCGTCGCGGAGCTGCTCGGACTGCAGTTCGTGGCCCAGGCCCTGAGTGGCGGCACCGATCTCCGCACGCGGCTCGCGCGGGTCTGGCGGGCGTCTTCTGGCTGTTTGGTGACAAGACCTGTCTATGAGGCGTTGCGTTTCGAGTGACGGTCGTCTCGACCCATTCGAGACAGGAATGCCCGCTCGCGCCAGGGCCGTTGTGCTCCTCGTTCGTCAAGTGTCCTAACGAAGGAGCAAGGGTGAGCAGCATCGTGGTGGTGGATCCGTACTCGGCGGGCAAGGGCATCGCCCCCGCGTTCGCGGCGCGGGGCGTCGACGCGATCGCGGTGCTGACGACGGAGAAGCCTCCCGCGGGGCTGGACTGGATCCCGGACGACTTCGCGGAGGTCCACGTGCTGCACGACCTCGACGAGCTCGCCGCGAAGCTGGCCGGGCACGAGCCGATCGCCGTCGTGCCGGGCACCGAGACCGGTGTCGAGACCGCGGAGACGTTGTCGGAACTCATCGCGCCGGGCCGGTCGAACGTCCTGACGCTCTCCTCCGCGCGCCGCGACAAGTGGCAGATGGCCGTGGCGCTGCGCACCGCCGAGGTGCCGCACCTGCGTCAGATCAGCTCCGACCGCGTGGACGAGGTCGCCGCGTGGTTGCGGCGCGAAGGCCTGGAGGACTCGCCGATCGTGGTGAAGCCGCAGGAGAGCGGCGGTACGGACGACGTGTTCGTGGCGATGCCCGGCGACGACTGGCGGGCCAAGTTCAACCGGATTCTCGGTTGCGTTAACAAGCTGAACATCCGCAACGACAAGGTGCTCGTGCAGGAACTCGCGGTGGGCACGGAGTACGAGGTCGACACCTACTCGGTCGACGGCGAGCACGGCCTGGTCGCGGTCTGGCGCTATGCCAAGCAACGGCGTGGCGACCGGCTCGGCATCTACCTGTCGAACACGCTGGTCGCGCAGGACGAGCCCGTGGTCGACGTGTTGTTCGGTTACGTGCGCCAGGTGCTCGAGGCGACCGGCGTCCGCAACGGGCCCGCGCACGTCGAGGTCATGATCACCCCCGACGGCCCGCGGCTGATCGAGATCGGCGCGCGGCTGGCGGGTGCGGAGCAGCAGGAGCTCACCGTGCTGGGCACCGGGGAAAGCCAGATCACCCGGATGGTGGCGCACCGCGTCGACGGTGACACGTCGGTCGGCCGGTACTCACGGCACCGGCACGTGAAGTCGGTGTACCTGTCCTCGCCCGCGGCCGGCGAGCTCGGCAACTCGGTGCGATTTGACGAGCTGGCCTCACTTTTGCCCAGTTACCAGAGCGACGCGCTGCCCTATCGCGAAGGTTCGACGGTGCCGCGAACCGATGACCTGTGGACGTCGTTGGGTTCGGTAGTGCTGGCGAGCACCGATGCCGACCAGCTGGAACGCGATGTGGCGGTCGTCAGGGAGATCGAAGCCGGACTGATCGTCGTGTGATCGTCAGGCGTGACCGGGTAGCCGTGATTCCACGCGACCCGTTAGGTTTTGCAGTGCGACGGAGCGGAGGCCCATGAGCGAGCGCTGGGACGGTGACCTGACGGGCACGGTGGTCGACGACCGCTACGTGATCGGGTCGCTGCTCGGCTCGGGTGGCATGGCGGAGGTCTACCGCGCGTACGACCGCGAGACCACGTCGTCGGTCGCGGTCAAGATCTTCACGGGCCCCGGCCTGCCGGACGACGAACTGCGCCTGCAGCGCGAGGCCTCGATGCTGGTCTCGCTGGAGTGCCCCGGCATCATCCCGGTCTACGCGTCGGGCTCGGTGTCGCGCCGCCCGTACTTCGTGATGCGCGAGATCACCGGCGGCACCCTGCGCCAGCGCATGCGCGAACCGCTGCCGCCCCGGTTCGTGGCGCGGATCGGCAGCCAGATCGCCGCGGTCCTGGACCACGTGCACGCCCTCGGCGTCGTGCACCGCGACATCAAGCCGTCCAACATCCTGATCGACGACGAGGAGAAGCAGGCGTACCTCGCGGACTTCGGTCTCGCGCTGGTGGCCGAGGTGACGCGGGTGACGACGTCCGGCGTGCTGGTCGGCACCGCCGGCTACCTGTCGCCGGAGCAGGTGCGCGGCTCGGACGTCGGACCCGCCGCCGACGTCTACGCGCTCGGCCTCGTGCTGCTGGAGTGCCTGACCGGGCGCAGCGAGTACCCCGGCGGCGACGCCGAGGCCGCGCTGGCCAGGCTCGCCCGGTCGCCGCGGATTCCCCTCGACCTGCCGCCTGCCTGGGAATCGCTGCTGTCCGCGATGACGGACATGAACCCGTCGCGCCGGCCGACCGCCGCCCAGTGCGCGCGCTCGCTGACCGCCGCTTTCGAGGCCAGCCGCGGGTTGCCCGCGTTGCTGCCCGACGCGGCGGTCGCTCCGGACGCGCCCACGGGTCCGGTCGTGCCGGAGCCTCGGTCCCGGCGGAGCAAGCGCCTGGCGATCTCGGCCGCGGCGGTGGCCGTCGGGGCGATGGCCGTGGTGGTGGCGAACTTCGCCGGTGGTGGGAGCGAGGCTCCGGCGGCGGACAAACCGGTGACTCCGGACGCGCAGACCCAGGTGGTGACGGTGACGCAGTCCGCGGTGACCGTGGTGCAGACACCGGACATGTCGGAGGCGCCGGGGGTGCCCGGTGCGCCGCAGCCAGGGGCGAGCGGTGTGAACCCGTCGAGCGGGGCGGGGCCGGGCGCCGCGCGGCGCCGCGGCGGGCGCGGCGGCGGGGCGCACGGGCGAAAACAACACGGCAAACAAACCCCCCAAAACCCAGGGGGGGCC
>NZ_JBIWKS010000018.1:134613-183601 GCF_044765805.1 Lentzea sp. NPDC102401
GGGGGGGGGGGGGGGGCGGGCGCGGGGGGCGGGGGGCGGGGGGGGGGCCCCCCCCCCGGCGGGGGGCGCCCCCCCCCCCCCCCGCCCCCCCCCCCCCCCCGCCCACGAGACGACGAAGAAGAACAAGGAGAAGAAGAACCGCAAGAACTCCTCGGCGGCGCCCACTCCGTCGCAGGAACCTCTGCCCTAGGCGTTCGGGTCGCTCACCACGGCGAACGGCAGGTCTGCCAGTTCCGCCCGCAGCGTGTCGAGGTCCGCGTACACCGCCGAGGCCCCGCGATCGACCAGTTCGTCCTCGCCGAACCCGCCGGTGAGCAGCCCGATCGACGGCAGGCCTGCCCGTGCGGCGGCCTCGCAGTCCCACACCGAGTCGCCCACGACGACCGCGCGTTCGCCCTGGACCTCGCGCAGCGCCACCTCGATCAGGTCCGGCGCGGGCTTGCTGTCGTCGACGTCGTCGGAGGTCGTCCACGCGACGTCGCCGGGGTCGAGCAGCTTCAGGTAGTGCTCGATGTGCTTGCTCTTGCCTGAACTGGCGAGCACCACGGCCAGTCCCAGGTCGGTGGCGGCCCTGACCAGGCGGTGCGCGCCCTCCAGGGGCTGGATCTCGTCGAGCATGGTGTCGAAGTGGCGTTCCCACGCGGCGCGCAGCTCGTCGCCGTGGTCCTGCTCGACCTTGTCGCCCGCCACGGCCGCGACGAGCTTGTCGCCGCCCATGCCGATCGCGCGATGCACTCGCCAGCCGGGCACGGTGACGTCGACTTCGCGGAACGCGCGCAGCCACGCCACCGTGTGGTGGTAATTGGTGTCGACCAGGGTTCCGTCCACGTCGAGGACCAGGGTGTTGCTCATGAAAGCAGGTTTGCCCGTGCGTCTACCTCGGCAAACCCACCAGCTCGCGAGTCTCCTGCAAAGCGACGAGTTCTCGGCGCAGCACTCCGTCGAGCCATTGCGCGTCCGACATCCACGACTGGTTCGTGTTGAGGCAGACGTGCACGGAATTGCGGTACACCGACAGCGCGATGCCGACGGCGTGACCGGGTGCGACCGGCGCCACCGGGTACATCTCGCACAACGCGGCGCCGTCCAGGGCGAGCGGCACGGACGGCAGCGGCACCGAGGTGACCAGCGTGTCGAACAGCAGGGGAGCGCAGCGGCCCATCACCGGCGCGGCCAGGCGGTGCACCAGCGGCGGCACCTTGTCGGCGAGCAACGGCAGCGCGCCGGCGCCTCGGTCGGGACCGGCGGCCTTCGCGGACTCCATCTGCGCGCGGATGTTCCGCAGGCGTTGCGCCGGGTCCGTCTCGCCGACCGGCAGCGCGACCAGGAAACCGGAGATCTGGTTGCCCGAGGCGCCGTCGCCGGAGCGTGAGCGCTGGTTAACCGGGATGAGGGCGCGCACGACCGAGTCGGGGCCCGCGCTGCCGTGCGCGGAAAGCCAGTGCCGCAACGCACCCGTGACCAGGGCGAGCAGCACGTCGTTCACCGTGCCGCCGTGCGCGCGCCGGATTCGGTGCACGTCCGCGAGATCCAGGCGCGACATCACCACGCGGCGTGGGCGGGTGGACGCGGTGAGCACCGGCGAGTTCAGCGTCGGCGGGCGCGTGTTCATCAGCACCGAGGAGGCGATGTCGAAGGTGTCCTTGATCCCGCGCAGCGACGGGAGCGAGGGGATGAACGACTTCGCCACCTGCGCCGGAGCGTCCGGAATGGACAGCCGCGACGGGTCGAAGAGCTGAATTCCCAGGCCAACGGCCTTCATGCCGTCGCACAGCGAGTGGTGCAGCTTCGCGACGACGGCGAACCTGCCGCCCGCGAGGCCGGTGATGACGTGCAACTCCCACGGCGGGCGCGCGAGGTCGAGCGGCTGCGCCATGAGGTGCGACGCCAGGGTGGCGAACCGATCGCGGCCGCGCACGTGGTGCGTGAAGACGTGGTCCTCCGGCACGAAACCGGGGTCCTCCACCCAGCGCGCGCCGCCGAACATCGAGGTGCGGGCGCGCTGGCGCAGGCGCGGAATCTCTTGCGCCCGTTCGCACAGCACGGCGGCGATGCGGGCCGGATGCACCGGAGTGGACGGTGCGAAGGTTGCCACCGCGCCGAGGTGCAACGGGTGGCTGTCGCCTTCCATTGCGAGGAAAGCGATGTCAAGGGGGGAGAGGTGGTCTGTCATATCCGTGCAAGGAAAACAGGTCCTCGTGTCCTGCGCATTGCGATGAGATGGCGGTGACTCTCTACCGGCCCAAGTACACTCGAACGGTGGTACCGCTGTGACTCGTGTGGGTGCGAACCAGGTCACACAACAGGTTCACCATCACGATTCCGAAGCCGGACAGGCCGGTGAACGACGGTGGGAAGCCGGTGCCTTCGTCGCTCACCTCGCACACCACCAGGTCGCCCTCGCGCCACATCCGCAGCACCCCGCGCCCGGACGCGTGCAGGATGCTGTTCGTCGCGAGCTCGTTCACCGCGAGCATCAGATCCTCGATCTGTTCGCGGCGCAGCCAGTACGCGTGCGCCGACACGAGCTTGCGCATGTGCGCGAGCGTGCCGACGGTGAACGGGTGCTCCTCGGCGTCGGCGGGCGGCAGCGGCAACGGCACGTTGTAGATGTGGGCCAGGCTCTCCGGTTCGGTGTACCACTCGCTCGCCACACGCTGCTCGCCGTCGATCACCACGGGATGGGTGCGCCGCGCGTCCTCCAGCACGTGACCGGGCAACGTCGTCGCGTCGTACGGGCACAGGATGACACCCCGCCTGCCCTCGAACGCCGTGTTGATCAACGCTTCGTGCTGCACGCACGCCGGGTACTCGAGTTCGGTGCGGCCGGGCCAGATCGGTTCGCCGACTATGCGGAAGCGGCGTTGCGTGCTCGCGCTGAACGCCATCAGCACGCCGGGGATGATCCGGCCGGGGTTGCGGCCGGCCTCGGTCATGGCGATGAAGTGCACCTGGTCCGCCGCCTCGCCCAGGCGTGCGCGCAGCAGCGCGATGCTCGCCTCCGGCACCGCCACCAGCACCGGCTCGCCCCTGTCGACACCTTCCGCCACGAATCTGGCCGTACCGGAGAGGAAGGTGTCCTCGTCTCGGTAGAACAGGGCCTCGTGCGCGAACGGAGCAACGGAGTTCATCGGCTTCCCGGTGAGGTCGGTGGCGGCGGCAAGCCACCATTCTGCTCCCCGTAACAGTGTTTCGGCGGGGGCCAGGACGGTGGTTGTCGGCACGCGTGCCGCCGTACGCCGGATTCGTCGTGCGGGCGGGCAAAAGCCCAGGCAGACTCGCGGATGTCGGGGCACAGCGAGGAGGTGACGCCGTGTTGCACCACACTCTGACCGGCCCGCGGGACGCGCCGGTGCTGGTGCTCGGCAACGCGCTCGGCACGACGACCGCACTGTGGCGCGAGTTCTCGCTGCCCTTCCGCCTGCTGCGCTTCGACCACCGCGGCCACGGCGGCAGCGCGCCCGTCGCAGGCTCGTGCACGATCGAAGACCTGGCGCACGACGTCGTGGAACTGTTGGACCACTTGGGACTGCGCCAGGTGTACTACTGCGGCGTGTCCCTCGGCGGCATGGTCGGCATGTGGCTGGCCGCGCACACCGACCGGATCTCCCGGCTCGCACTCGTGTGCACCACCGCCTGGGTGCCGGACAAGGCCAGGTTGGACGAACGGGTCGAACTGCTGCGCGCACACGGGATGGAGTCCGTCGCGGACTCGATCACGTCCCGGTGGTTCACGCCGACGTGCGCGCCGGCCGTCGTCGCGCACTTCCGCGCCGACCTGCTCCAGACCCACCTGCCGTCGTACCTCGCTTGCGTCGAAGCCGTCCGGGACATGGACCTGCGGCCGGATCTGCCGAAGATCGACGTGCCGACCGTCGTGATCGCGGCGGCGCAGGACCACGCGACGCCGACGGAACTCGTCCGGCACATCGCGGACGACCTGCCGGACTCGGAGCTCTACGTCGTCGGGGACGCCGCGCACCTGGCGGTCGTCGAGGCGCCGAGAACGATCTCGGTGATCCTCGACGACCACTTCGGCAACGGCTAGCTAGACGGTCAGACCTTCTCCAGCGGACGGTGCGGGTGCGCTGGCAGTTCGACGCGGATCTCGTCACCGGGGCGGACGACGCCACCGACGAGCACGATCGACATGATCCCCGCGCGCCGGACCAGTTCCCCGTCGGGGCCCTTGCCCACGACCTCCTTGAGCAGCCCCTTGGAGAACCCGTCGATCTGCAGGCACGGGTTGCGCAGCCCGGTCACCTCGACCACGGCCTCGGAACCCAGATGCAGCAACGTTCCGGTGGGCAGACCGAGCAGATCGACGCCCCGCGTGGTGATGTTCTCGCCGATCTGGCCGGGCTCCACGGCGTGACCCTTGTCCCGCAGTTCGTCGAAGAGCTCGGCGTGCATCAGATGCACCTGGCGCAGGTTCGGCTGCGTCGGGTCCTGCGCCATCCGCGACCGGTGTTTGACCGTGACGCCCTGGTGGACGTCGCCCTCGACGCCGAGACCGGCGAGCAGTGTGATGCTCTCCCGTGTCGGCTTTGTGAACGTGTACTCCTCGTTGCGGCTGACCGCTGTCACAACCCCCATGTCCTTGATTGTGCACGATCAGTTGAGACGCAACGAGTACTCCGTTCGGCGGAGGGGAACACGGAAGCAGGAATCGATCAAGGAGTCTCAATTCAGGGCGTCCGACAGCGTCCTACCTGCATCGACGCACCCTGTTGTGGAAACGCTCTCACGAACTTCCGGCAAGACTCTTGACTAATCCTCACGACAGGCTGTTGACTCCGTCACACCTCGTCGGAACCGGTACCGAAACCGGTTTCAGGAGGCGGCGGAAGGAAGTTCGGCATGCGTGTCACGATCGCAGAGGTCGCCCAACGCGCCCAGGTGTCCAAAGCGACCGTGTCACGTGTGCTGAACGGTAAGCCGGACGTGGACGCCTCCACCGCGCAACGAGTTCGCAAGGTCATCGACGAGATCGGCTACGTGCCGAGCGCCCGTGCCGTCGGTCTGGCGCGAGGCCGCACCCGCACCGTCGCGATGCTCGCGCCGTCGCTCACCTGGCCGTGGATGGGCGAGGTGCTGCAGGGCATCGTGGACACTCTCGAAGCCGACGGCTACGGCCTTCTGCTCTACACGCTGAACCGCGGACCCGAGTCGCTCAACCAGTTCGCGAACCACGTGTCCGCCAACGCCTTCGACGGCCTGCTGGTCGTCGAGCCCCCGGACGCCCTGCACTACATCTCCACGCTCTACCGGGCGGGCCTGCCGGTCGTCATGATCGACGACCGCGGCTCGCACCCGGAGTTCCCTTCGGTGACGACGACGAACCGGCAGGGAGGCGCGGATGTCGCGAGGCATCTCGTCGCGGCAGGCCGCCGCAGGTTCGCCGTCGTCACCGGACCACCGCACTTCGGGTGCACTCAGGCGAGGCTGGACGGGTTCCGGCTCGCTTTGGCGGAAGCGGGCCTGACGCTGCACCCGGATCTCGTGGTCGACGGCGACTTCACCACGGAAGGTGGTGAGGTCGCCGTCGACAAGCTCGTCGCGAGTGGAATCCCGTTCGACGCCGTCTTCGCGCAGAACGACCTCTCGGCGGTCGGTGTGCTGCGAGCACTGCGGGAGGCCGGCCGCGTCGTCCCCGACGACGTGTCCGTGGTCGGCTTCGACGACGTCCCGGTCGCGGGACACACCGAACCTCGGCTGACGACGATCCGCCAGCCGGCACAGGAGATGGGTGCCGCCGCCGCGCGGATGCTGCTCTCCACGCTCGAGGGACAGCCGATGCCCGACCACCCGCTGGTGCTGCCGACCTCGTTGATCGTGCGCGAATCCGCGCCCTGACCCACCCTGCTCCACCACAACTGAAACGAACACGCCGGGCCTGCCAAAGGCCTGGCGAGTTCGCCGTACGTATGAGAGAGCGCTCTCATACACCGTCGTATCGGGAGATTCCCCCATGCGCAGAACAGTCATCGTCGCGTTAGCACTGGCGCTCGCGGCGACCGGTTGCTCCTCTGGTGGCGCCACCAAGGCTGCCGGAGTGCTGACCGTGGGCATGCCCAACGGGCCGCTGACAGAGAACCACAACCCGTTCCTGCCCACGTCGGCGGCGGGATCGCTCGGCTACCGCTACCAGATCTACGAGCCGCTCGCGTTCGTGAACAACACGCGCCCGGCTCAGGACCCGGTGCCGTGGCTCGCCACCAAGTGGGACTGGACGCCTGACTACAAGAAGGTCACCTTCACGATCCGGGAGAACGTGAAGTGGTCCGACGGCAAGCCGCTCACGGCCGCTGACGTCGCCTTCTCGTACGAGGTCCTCAAGAAGTGGCCGGCGCTCAACAACCGCGACTCGCTCAAGGTCGAGACCGCGACCGCGACGCCGGACAACAAGGTCGAGGTGTCGTTCGCGAGCCCGCAGTTCGTGAACCGCAACAAGGTCATCTCCGCGATGGTGATTCCGCAGCACATCTGGAGCACCGTCCCCGACCCGACGACCTACACGAACCCGAAGCCCGTCGGCACCGGTCCGTACGAGCTGAAGTCCTTCACCTCGCAGACCGTCACGATCGCGCGGCGGGCCGAGTACTGGCAGGAACTGCCCAAGGTTCCGGAGATCCAGTACACCTCGTACAACGACAACACGGCGCAGACCACCGCGCTGGCGTCGGGCGCGAGCCAGTGGTCGTACGTCTTCATCCCGGACTACCAGAAGCTCTACGTCGACAAGGACCCGGCGAACCACAAGCTCTGGTTCCCCGCCGGTCTCGGCATCCACGGTCTGTGGCTGAACACGACGATCGCGCCGTTCGACAACGCCGCGCTGCGCTCCGCGATGAGCGACGTGATCGACCGCGAGGCGATCTTCGTCAAGGGCGAGGCCAAGCTGTTCCCGAAGCTCGAGTCGAAGACCGGCATGCCGTTGCCCGCCGGTGACTCCTTCCTCGCGCCGGAGTACGAGGACGCGAAGTTCAAGATCGACGTCGACGGGGCGAAGCAGAAGCTCACTGCCGCCGGCTTCAAGCTCGAAGGCGACGTGCTCAAGGCTCCGGACGGCAAGCCGGTCACCATCGAGCTCACGAACCCGTCCGGCTGGTCGGACTACCTGACGGTCCTCGACATCATCAAGGGCGACCTGAAGAAGATCGGCATCGAGGCGACCGTGCGCACGCAGACCGCGGACGCGTGGACGACCGACTTCGCCAACGGCGCGTTCCAGGGCTCGCTGCGCTGGACCAACACCGGTGCGACGCCGTACGAGATGTACCAGAACATCATGGACGCCGCGGAGATCAAGCCGGTCGGGCAGACCGCGGCGGTGAACTTCGGGCGCTACAACAACCCCGAGGCGACCGCGGCGCTGACCGAGTACGCGAACGCGACCGACGACCCGGCGCGGGCCAAGGCCCTCGCGGTGCTGCAGAAGATCATGGTCGAGCAGGTGCCGATGATCCCGACCTCCGCCGGTCCGATCGGTGCGGAGTACAGCACGAAGAACTGGGTCGGCTGGCCGTCCGAGGAGGACCCGTACGGTCCGCCGCAGGCCACGTTGCCCAACGCCCTGCAGATCGTCATGAAGCTGAAGCCCGCGGGGTCCTAACGATGAATGAAGTCGCGCTTGAAGCGAAGGGTCTGGTCAAGACCTACAAGCGCGTGCGCGCGGTGCAGGACGTCTCCATCGTCCTGCGCCGCGGGCGCGTGACCGCCCTCGTCGGCGAATCCGGGTCGGGCAAGTCGACGGTGGCGAAGCTGCTCGCGCGGCTCGTGGAACCCACCTCCGGCGAGATCCTGCTGGACGGAGAGAAGGTGCGAAGGGTCCGGGAGTACCGGCGCAAGGTCCAGATGGTGTTCCAGGACCCCTTCGCTTCCCTCAACCCGATCCACACGATCCGCTACCACCTGACCCGGCCGCTGAAGATCCACAAGCAGTCGGAGACGGTCGAGGAACTGCTGGAGCGGGTGAACCTGCCTGCCGACTTCGCCGCGCGGTACCCGCACGAGCTGTCGGGCGGTCAGCGGCAGCGCGTCGCGATCGCACGCGCGCTCGCGGCCAACCCCGAGGTGCTGCTCGCCGACGAGCCGGTGTCCATGCTGGACGTCTCCATCCGGCTCGGCGTGCTGAACCTGTTGCTGGACCTGAAGGACCGGCTCAAGCTCGCGGTCCTCTACATCACGCACGACATCGCGTCGGCGCGCTACTTCGCGGACGAGACGTTCGTGATGTACGGCGGGCAGATCGTCGAGGGCGGCGAGAGCGAGTCCGTGACGCAGCGGCCGGCCCATCCGTACACGCAGCTGCTGATCGAGTCGGCGCCCGACCCGGAACGGTCGGTGCTCGCGCTGGACGCGCCGCTGGAGGAGGTCACGCAGATCTCCACCGGCTGCCAGTTCGCGGCGCGCTGCCCGAAGGTGCAGGACCGTTGCTGGACCCAGGCGCCGGCCCGCACCGAGGTCGACTCCTACGGGCACTGGGCGGCCTGCTGGTTGTACGCGGAGGCGGCGGCATGACCTTCCTGCTGCGCCGTGCGCTGTTCTACCTGGTCACCCTCTGGGCGGCGATCACGGTGAACTTCCTGCTGCCGCGTTTCCTTCCCGGCGACCCGGTGCAGGCGATGATCACCAAGCTCGGCGGCCGGTTGAACAGCGACGCGATGGCGTCGCTGTACATCCTCTTCGGGCTCGACGACAACAAGTCGATCTGGGAGCAGTACGTCGACTACTGGGGATCGCTCGCGCGGGGCGATCTCGGGCTGTCGTTCACGTTCTTCCCGACGCCGGTCGCCGACGTGCTCGCGCAGTCGATGCCGTGGACGCTCGGGCTGGTCGGCGTCACGACGGTCATCGCGTTCCTGCTCGGCACCCTGCTGGGTGTCTACGCGGGGTGGAAGCGCGGATCGTGGATGGACAACCTCATCCCGGTCACGACGTTCCTGTCGTCGATCCCGTACTTCTGGCTCGGGCTGATCGCGATCTCGCTGTTCTCCGTGACGTGGCCGCTGTTCCCGGCGTCCGGCGGCTACGCGCCGGGGCTGGTGCCGGAGTTCTCCGGCGAGTTCATCGGCAGCGTGCTGGAGCACGCCGTGCTGCCCGGCGTCACGATCATCGTGAGCTCGGTGGCCGGCTGGATCCTCGGCATGCGCAACATGATGGTGACCGTGACGGCGGAGGACTACGTGCTCGTCGCGCGGGCCAAGGGACTCACCCAGAAGCGGATCATGTTCGCTTACGCGGCGCGCAACGCCGTGCTGCCGTCGATCTCCGGTTTCGCGCTGTCGCTGGGTTTCATCGTCGGCGGCGCCCTGCTGGTCGAGATGGTGTTCTCCTACCCGGGCCTCGGCTACGTGCTGTTCCAGGGCATCGGCGCGAAGGACTACCCGTTGATGCAGGGAGTGTTCCTGGTGATCACACTGGCGGTGCTGGTGGCGAACCTGCTCGCGGACATCGGCTACCTGCTGCTGGACCCGCGCACGCGGTGGGAGGGCTGAGACTCCGATGAACTTCAAGACCAAGCTGGGACTCGGCATTCTGGCCTTCTTCACGCTGATCGCGGTGATCGGCGAGTGGATCGCTCCGTACGACCCGTCCGCGATGAGCGACGACCTGCTGTCGCCGCCGTCGGGCGCGCACTGGTTCGGCACGACCATGACCGGGCAGGACATCTTCTCCCAGGTGCTCGTGGGCACCAGGGGAGTGATGGTCGTCGGGCTGGTGTGCGGTGTGCTGGCCACGTTCCTGTCGATCCTCGTCGGCGTGACCGCCGGGTTCCTCGGTGGCGCGGCCGACGAGGCGTTGTCCATGCTGTCCAACGTCTTCCTGGTGATCCCGGCGCTGCCGCTGATCATCATCGTGGCCTCGATGCTGCCATCGGCGGACACGGTCCTGATCGCCGGGGTGATCAGCCTGACGGCGTGGGCGTGGGGCGCCCGGATCCTGCGGGCGCAGACGATGTCGTTGCGGCGCAGGGACTTCGTGGAGGCCGCGCGAGCGTCCGGTGAACGGACCTGGCGCATCATCGTGTTCGAGGTGCTGCCCAACCTGCTGGCGGTGATCGGCTCCGGCTTCGTCGGCACGGTGATCTTCGCGGTCATGCTGCAGATCACCCTGTCGTTCGTCGGCGTGATCTCGCTGTCGACCTGGAACTGGGGCACGATCCTGTTCTGGGCGCAGAGCAACCAGGCGCTCGGCCTGGGCGCGTGGTGGTGGTTCGTCCCCGCCGGGCTGTGCATCGCGTTGCTGGGCACGGCACTGGCTCTGATCAACTTCGGGATCGACGAGTACGCGAATCCCCGCCTGCGGAAGGTGCGCGCATGAGCCCGGTGCTGGAGATCCGCGATCTCTCGGTCGACTACGGCAACCTGCGAGCCGTGCACAACGTCTCGCTGACGCTGAACGCGGGCGAGGTGCTCGGCCTCGCGGGGGAGAGCGGCAGCGGCAAGTCCACTTTGGCCTACGCCGCGACCAGGCTGCTTCAGCCACCGGGCCACGTTCCGTCAGGCGAGGTGCTGTTCAAGGGCAAGGACCTGCTGTCGCTGAGCGACAAGGAACTGCAGGTGCTGCGCTGGAGTGAGATCTCGATCGTCTTCCAGGGCGCGATGAACGCCCTGAACCCGGTCATCTCGGTCGCAACGCAGCTCGACGACGTGCTGCGCACCCACCGCCCGGAGATGAAGCGGCCTGCCCGCACCGCCCGCTCCCGTGAACTGCTGGGACTGGTGGGCATCCCTGTCGACCGGCTGGGTGCGTACCCGCACCAGCTCTCCGGCGGCATGCGGCAGCGCGTGATGATCACGATGGCGCTCGCGCTGGAACCCGAGATCGTGATCATGGACGAGCCGACGACCGCGCTGGACGTGGTGGTGCAACGGCAGATCCTCGGTCAGATGATGCGGCTGCGCGAGACGCTCGGCTTCTCGGTCGTCTTCATCACCCACGACATCTCGCTGCTGGTCGAGTTCTCGGACCGCATCGCGATCATGTACGGCGGGCGGGTGGTCGAGGAGGCTCCGGCGGACGAGATCTACCGCGCCGCCAAGCACCCGTACAGCCAGGGCCTGCTGGGGTCGTTCCCGGCGTTGCGCGGCCCTCGTCGTGAGCTGAAGGGCATTCCCGGTTCGCCGCCGGACCTGCGCTCGATGCCGTCGGGCTGCCCGTTCCACCCGCGCTGCCCGTCCGCGATGGACGTCTGCGGGGAGCGGATGCCGTCACTGGAGTCCGTGGAGGAACGCCGTCGCGTGGCGTGCTGGCTGGAGGACGCGCGTGTCTGATGTGACTGCTTCTGATCCTCTTGGAGGGCTGCCCGCGGACTTCTTCTGGGGCGTCGCGACGTCGGCGTACCAGATCGAGGGCGCGTACGACGAGGACGGCCGGACACTGTCCATTTGGGACACGTTCTCCCGCCGCCCCGGTGCCGTCTTCAACGGCGAGAACGGCGACGTGGCGTGCGATCACTACCACCGCATGCCGTCCGACGTGGCGATGATCGCGCGCCTGGGCGTGGACAAGTACCGCTTCTCCGTGTCGTGGCCGCGCATCCAGCCCGGCGGCCGCGGCCCGGTGAACGCCAAGGGCATCGACTTCTACTCCCGGCTCGTCGACGAACTGCTGGGCAAGGGCGTCGACCCGTGGCTGACGCTCTACCACTGGGACCTGCCGCAGGAACTGGAGGACGCGGGCGGCTGGCCGCACCGCGACACGGCGTACCGCTTCGCCGAGTTCGCGGGCCTGGTGCACGACGCGCTGGGCGACCGCGTGCCGACGTGGACGACGCTGAACGAGCCGTGGTGCTCGGCCGTGCTCGGCTACGACACCGGCAGGCACGCGCCGGGCCGCAAGAACTTCGCCGAGGCCATGCGCGCGACCCATCACCTGCTTCTGGCGCACGGCCTTGCCGCACAGGAGCTTCGGACGCGTGGCGTGGCGTCGCTGGGCATCACGCTGAACATGGGCACCCACACGGCAGCCTCGGACGACCCGCGCGACGTGGACGCGGCCCGGCGCGCGGACGGCCTCGGCACGCGCATCTACATGGATCCGTTGGTGCACGGGCGTTATCCCGAGGACGTGCTGGTCGACATCGCCGCGCGCGGCGCCGGGATCCCGGTCCGTCCCGGTGACATGGAGATCATCTCGACGCCGCTGGACGTCTTCGGCGTGAACTACTACACCTCGCACGTCCACAAGGCGACCGACGACCCGTCCGTGTCCGAGGTGGTGCCGCAGGGCCGTCCGGTCACCGCGATGGACTGGGAGATCGTTCCCGAGGGCTTCACGGCACTGCTGGTCCGCCTGCACCAGGACTACGGCGTGCCGATGGTGATCACCGAGAACGGCGCGGCCTTCGACGACCTCGACGTCGAGGACGGCTACGTCGCCGACACCGACCGCGTCGAGTACCTGAAGTCGCACATCGCCGCCGTGGCGGAGGCCGTGCGCGCTGGTGCGGACGTGCGCGGCTACCTCGCGTGGTCGCTGATGGACAACTTCGAGTGGGGCTACGGCTACGCCAAGCGGTTCGGCATCGTCCGCGTCGACTACGAGACGCAGGAACGCACGCTGAAGCGGAGCGCGCAGTGGTTCCGCGACCTGATCGTCCGATCGCGAGCGTAATCCCAGCTCAGTCCAGTCTCCGGCCCGGTCGTTGTGGAATCTCTGCGCCCCCACAGCGACCGGGCCGGTTCCATTTCGCCGCTTGAACCCCGATCCAGCGGCGTAGATCACGTCCGAATGCACTAGCTAAGGCATGCCTTAGTTAAGTTAGGGTTACTTTACGCCAAGGAGTGCCAGGAGAGGATCGCGATGGAACCGGTGTTAGACCTGGCCGGAATAGGCTTCGGGCCGTCCAACCTCGCTCTCGCGATCGCGGTGGAGGAACACGCGCTGCCTGTCAGGGCTCGCTTCTTCGAGAGGCAGCCGCGGTTCGGCTGGCACCGGGGGATGCTGCTCGAGGACGCCACCATGCAGGTGTCCTTCCTCAAGGACCTCGTCACGCTGCGCAACCCCACCAGCGAGTTCAGCTTCCTGTGCTACCTGCGCGACCGCGGTCGGTTGATCGACTTCGTCAACCACAAGAACCTCTTCCCGCTGCGCAAGGAGTTCCACGACTACTTCGAGTGGGCCGCCGAACGGGTCGGGCACCACGTGTCCTACGGCGCCGAGGTGTCGCAGGTGCGGACCTGTGCCGACGGCTTCGAGTTCGCCGTCGGCGAGCAGCAGGTCAGGGCCCGCAACCTGGTGCTGGCGACCGGCCTCGAGGCCAACCTGCCGGACGGCATCGAGACGAGCGACCGGATCTGGCACAACAAGGACCTGCTCACCCGCGTCGACAGTCTGAAGGACCCGCGCCAGGTCGTCGTGGTCGGCGCCGGCCAGAGCGCGGCCGAGGCCGTGGCGTTCTTCCACGACCGCTTCCCCGCGGCCGAGGTGCACGGCGTCTTCGCGCGGTACGGCTACAGCCCCGCCGACGACAGCTCGTTCGCGAACCGGATCTTCGACCCCGCCGCGGTGGACGACTTCTACTCCGCGCCGGAGGAGGTCAAGCAGAAGCTGATGGGCTACCACGCCAACACGAACTACGGCGTGGTCGACGGCGACCTGATCGAGGAACTGTACCGGCGGGTCTACCGGGAGAAGGTCGTCGGCCGGCAGAGGTTGCTGCTGCACAACACGTCCAAGCTCACCGGCGTGACCGCCGACGGCAGGTGCGTGGTCGAGTCGCTCGCCGACGGCAGCCGGGTGCCGATCGACGCCGACGTGATCGTCTACGCGACGGGCTACCGCCCGGCGAACCCGGTCAGGCTGCTCGGCGACCTCGCCCGCCACTGCGAACGAGACGAGCGCGGCCGGCTGAAGGTGACCCGCGACTACCGCGTCGTCACGGACGACGGCCTGCGCGGCGGCATCTACCTCCAGGGCGGCACCGAACACACGCACGGCATCACGTCGTCGCTGCTGTCGAACACCGCGGTGCGCGTCGGCGAGATTCTCGACTCGGTGCTCAGGCGGGTCGCCCAGCAGCAAGCAGAACCGAAGCTCCAGGCAGTCAAGTAGTCACATGAGGAAGGACCCGTCATGACCAACCCGTTCGAGGACCCGGAAGGCCGATTCTTCGTGCTGGTCAACGAAGAGCAGCAGCACTCGCTGTGGCCGACGTTCGCGGACGTGCCCGCCGGGTGGACCAAGGTCTTCGGCGAGGAGAGCCGCGAGGCGTGCCTGTCGTACGTCGAGGAGAACTGGACGGACCTGCGGCCCGCGTCTATCCGTGTTTGATTGCCGCTGTTCCGCAGACGGCGGTGAGTTCGCCTTGAAGTCGGTCGTCCGGCCGACTCGCTCGTACCGAAATGGGCTCCGCCGATTTCGGTACGAGCGGGTGACCGGACGACCGACGCGAACTCACGTGAGGTACTCCTCGAACGTTCGTTTGCCCACCGCGCGGCCGGGAGTCAGGTTCCCGCCCGCGCGGTAGGCGCGATACGTCGCTCCTGGCACCTTCACCGGCACGAGCCTGCGCTGCTTTCCCGTTGCTGTCAGGTACATCCGTGCGAAGTCGACGGCTTCGCGGATCTCCGGGCCGCCGAACTCGGGTGCCTTGCCCGCGGGCGGTGCCTGTGCCAGCGAGGCCAGCTCCAGGCCGACCTCGGCCTCGTCGACCGGCTGGAAGCGGAACCCCGGCACGAGCATCAACGGCAGCTTCGCGGCGGCGTCGAACATCCTGTGCAGCAACGAGTGGAACTGCGTGGCCCGCAGAATCGTGTGCGACACACCGGAATCGATGATCAGCCGTTCGGCGGCGAGCTTCTGCTTGTAATAGGGGAGCGGCACCTCGTGGCACCCGACGATCGAGATGTAGACCAGGTGTGCGGGCTTCGAGGCCAGCACCGCGCGTGCCATCTGAACCTCGTGCCGGAACGACGTCGCGCAGTGCACCACCACGTCCGCCCGCAGAGCGTTCAATCCGGTGCCGCGCACCAGATCCGTTCCGGAGGACCGGGAAACGGAGCGAGCGCCCGGTAACGCGGCGACGACGTGCTGGCCCAGCGATCCACTGCCACCCGTGACGACGAAGGTCATACCGCCACCCTGGCACGGTAGTAGTAGGCCAGCACGACGGTGCCGGAGACGGCCGCCACGGCGCTGATCACCAGACCGGCCTGAGTCAGCGCGCTCATGCCGGTGCCCTCGCCGAGCAGCTTGATGCCGATCCACGCGGCGACGATCGGGTTCACGACGGTCTGCCCGGCCACGACGAGGTCCGGCGGTCCGGCGGCATACCCGAGCTGGATGAACCACGCGCCCGTCAGGAAGGCGGCGGCCAACCCGCCGAGCGAGAACCATTCGATCATCGGCAGCGCGGTCGTCACGTCCCTGACCAGCACGGCGACCAGTCCGTATGCGATTCCGGCGCCCACTGAGAGAGACAGTGCTCGTACGGCGTCCGCGGTGAACGTCGCCGCGACGACGCACACCAGCACGCCCGCGACGACCAGTTGCCCGGCCTGCAGCGCCACCTTCGGCGACACCTCGGTCGGCACCGCCGCGCCCGCCGTGATGGACACGAACACCACGATCCCGGCCGTCGTCACCAGCACCGCCACGGCGAGAAGTCCGGTCAGCCGCCGCGCCCGCGTCACCGCGATGATCGGGATGGCCAGCGCGTTCAGCGGCGCGACCACCGACACCGGGGCCAGAGCCAGCGCGACGACCTGCAGGACCGCGCACGCGAAGAGCACCAGGAACCCGTAGACCCATCGGCGCGACCGCACGAGCTGGAGCGCCGAGGTGAGCTTCAGGTCGGTCGTCTCCCGCACTCCGGCGTGCTGCCACATCGCACCGAGCGCGCTGCACCCGGCCGCGAGCACCGCGCACAGAATCGCGACCCCGACCACCTGGCCGATGCTACGCCGCCGCTGCTATGGTTCATTACATGAGTAACGAACCAAGGAACTAAGCCGTGTTCGACGACCGGAGCCCGATCTACCGGCAGATCGCCGACCGGATCAAGGCGGACGTGCTCAGCGGGACGTTGAAGGCGGACGAGCAGGTCATGTCGACCAACCAGTACGCCGCCTACTACCGGATCAACCCGGCGACGGCCGCGAAGGCCTTTCAGCAGCTCGTGGACGAGCAGGTGCTCTACAAGAAGAGGGGGATCGGGATGTTCGTGAGCGCGCGGGCTCGCGACATGCTGCGGGAACAGGGGCGGGAGAGCTTCTTCGGCGAGGTCGTGGACCCGATGGTTGCGGAGGCTCGTGCCATCGGCATTCCGCTCGCCGAGGTCATCCGCCGGATCGAACAGCACGAGAACAACGGGGGCGTGTGATGCGGGTTGACGTAAAGGGCTTAACGGTTCGCTATGGCGACGTCACGGCCGTCGACGACATGAGCTTCTCTTTGTCCGGCAACAAGATCTACGGCCTGCTGGGGCGCAACGGCTCCGGCAAGACCAGCCTGATGTCGGCGCTCGCCGGTTACCGCAAGGCTTCAGGATCCGTTCAGCTCGACGGCTCGCCGGTGTTCGAGAACGCTGCCGCGATGCGTCAGGTGTGCCTGGTCCGGCACTCCGCCGACGCCGCGGACAAGGGTGACAAGGTCTCGCACGTGCTGGAGTGCGGCGCGGCCTGGCGTGACACGTGGGACAACGACTACGCGCTGAAGCTCGCGGAGCTGTTCAAGATCGAGCTGAGGACCAAGGTCGGCGAACTGTCGCTGGGGCAGCGGTCCGCGCTCGGCGTCGTGATCGGGCTCGCCAGCCGCTCGCCGCTGACCATGCTGGACGAGTCGCACCTCGGCATGGACACGCCGACCAGGTACGCGTTCTACGACGCGCTTCTGGGCGACTTCATGGAGAACCCGCGCACGATCGTCATCTCCACGCACCTCATCGAGGAGCTCGCCTCGCTGCTGGAGGAGGTGCTGATCATCGACGGCGGCCGGTTGGTGTTGCAGGAGGAGGCCGACGTGCTGCGCTCGCGCGGTACCGAGGTCACCGGAAGCGCCTCCGACGTCGACGACTTCACCCTCGGACTCACCGTGCTCAGCGAGAAGTCGCTGGGGCGCGCGAAAGCCGCGATGGTCTACGGAGCGCTGGACGACGAGCAGCTGATCCGTGCCAGGCAGCTCGGCCTGGAACTCGGCCCGATCGCGTTGCAGGACCTGTTCGTCCACCTCACCGAACCGGTCGGAGGCAAGCGGTGAGGATCTTCCGCCGGATGACCGCGTCGCTCACCCTGTTCAGCGCGATGATCGCGGCCGGTGTCTTCGCGTTCGTCCTCGTGGTCACGTTCGTGGTGTCGGCCTTCCGGGGCATCGAGATCAGCGGGTGGAACGTCGTCACCTCCCAGGTCGCGCGCTGGTTCCTGTTCTGGGTCGGCATCTACGTGATCCACAACCTGCTGCCGGTCGCCGTCGCGCACGGCCGCACGCGGCGCGAGTTCCTCATCGCGGCGTCCGGGTTCTCCGTGGTGCTGGCGTTCGTGATGGCGCTGATCGGCTGGCTGGGGTTCGTCGTCGAGGGCGGGATCTACTCGCTGATGGACTGGCGTGCGGACGAGCACGGATCACCAGTCGCTTACTTCTTGATGTTCCTGGTGTGGTGCGCGGTCGGCATGTTCTGCGCGGCGGCGTTCGACCGGTTCGGCGCGGGTGGCGTCTTCTCGATCCCGATCGGCCTGCCGCTGGTGGCCGTCACGACCACGGGGATCCCAGGATCGGGCGAGCTGCCGTTCATCCCCGACCTGCCGGTGCTGTTCGGCTCCGGCTGGCACGTGGTGTCGGTCGCGGCGTTCCTGGTCGCGCTGGCCGGCACGTGGGCGATCGCCAGGGACATGCCGGTGCGCCTGCGAACCACGTGATCAGCCGCTGTCCCGCACCACCAGCGTCGGCTCGAAGACCACCGAGGTGGCGGGGGAGCGCGGCTCGCTGATCTGACGCAGCAGCTGACGCGCCATCTCCGCGGCCATGTCGGTGATCGGCTGGCGGACGGTCGTGAGCTCGGGTTCGGACGTCAGCGCGGCGCTGCTGTCGTCGAACCCGACGATCGCCACGTCGTCGGGAACCTTGCGGCCGCTGCGGTGCAGCACGGGGATCGCGCCGTTCGCCATCAGGTCCGAGGCGATGAACACGCCGTCGACGTCCGGGCAGCAGCCGATCAGTCGTTCCATCGCGGCCACGCCGGACTGCCGGGTGAAGTCGCCGTGCACCACCACGGCGTCCGGCACCTCGGCGAGGAACCCGGCGAGCCGGTCCTGGCCCGCCGGGGTGTCCTGCGGCCCGGTGATCGTCGCGATCCTGTTGCACCGCAACGACTTGAGTCTGCGCCCTGCCAGCGCGGCGCCGGCCGTCTGGTTCACGTCGACGTAGGTGATCGGCATCGGCCTGAGCGGGCGGCCTGCCAGCACGACCGGCAGCCCGGCCGCGATCAGCCGGCCGGGCACCGGATCCGCCGGGTCGGTGTGCACGAGGATCACGCCGTCCAGCCGCCCGCGGCGCAGGTCGCTCATCGCCTGCTCGCGGGTGCCCGGCCCGGTCATCATCAGCACGAGGTGGACGCCGAGCGGCCGCACGACCCTGGTGACGCCGCTGACGACGCTCGCGAGGTGCGGGTCGCCGTCCATCCGGCGTTCGTCGGGCAGCAGCAACCCGATCGCGTCCGCCCGGCGCGTGACGAGCGACCGCGCGGCGATGTTCGGCAGATAACCGGTGCTGGAGATGGCTTTCTGGACGGCGTGCCGGAGCGACTCGTCGACGCTGGAGGCGCCGTTGACCACTCTCGACGCGGTCGCGCGCGACACTCCGGCCACGCGGGCCACCTCCTCCAGCGTCACGCGCTTCACCCGGCCGCCAGTTCCGCCGTGCGGTGGCGTTCCATCAGCTCGACCACCTCGGCGGTCGGCGGGTGGGTGATCGCGGAACCGGCTGAGCGCACGACCTCCAGCGACTCGGTGAGGTGCGTGTGGACGAACTGCCGGAGCGCGTCCGGGCTGGTCGAGGCGAGCTGGATCTCGGCATCCGTCGGCATTCCGGGCATGTCGTGCCCGGCGTGGTTGTTCACGTACGGCGCGTCGAGCAGCTTCCTCAGTGCGGCGAGCTCGATGTTCCGGTTCTCCTTGAGCGAGGCGTTCTCCGTCAGGTCGAGCAGCTTGAGCGCCTGCTCGTCGGTGGCGATGGCGAGCTCGACGAACGCCCGTTCCGTTGCGCCGTAACCGTTCTGGGAAGTCGGCGATGGTGCTGGCTGCTGGGATGGAGCCTGCTGGCAGGCCGCGAGAAGGCCTGCCAGCAGGAGTGCTGTCAACCGTGGTTGCCGGCGTGGTCGCACTTGATCACCACGTTGAGACAGTTGCGGACGCGGCGCTCCATCTCGGCGCGCGGCCACACGTTGAAGAAGTCACCGTGCATCGTTTGTCCTGTGCCGGAAGCGAGTCGCAGTCCGGCGGTGTTGCCGCTGACCGGATACCTGAGCACCATCCGGAGCTTCGGCACGGACACGGGGTGGCTCGACGGGCAGCCGCCCGCGACCGGGTAGGACATGTGGGACTTGTGGTCGGCCGAGTCGAGGTTGCGGCCGTCCCAGCACTGCGGGAAGTCCAGGTAGGTCTCCAGCATCGTGCCCGCCGGGCACGTGACGAAGTTCTTGGACGGGTTGACCTGCCCGGCGTGCAGGCAGGACCAGCGCGCGATGCTGTCGGCGTCGCCCGTGGCCTTCGCGTTGCCCGCGACGATCTTCAACCCGTACGGCGTGGGCTGGATCGCCCCCGGGTTGTTCACGCCTTCGCCGAGGTAGTAGAAGGTGACCCCGGTCGGTGCGATCGCCGTGTTGTCGCGGTACAGCGTCGGCACCCAGTAGGACGAGATGTCCGCGGCCGGGTTGCAGTTGCCGGTCTGGCCCTCCAGCGTCTGCTGGGTGGAACGGGCGTTCGTCGAGTGGTTGCCGAAGAAGTCGTGGAAGTGCGAGGCACCGGCCAGGTTCGGCAGCACGATCGGGTCGTCCGCCAGCCGGTGGCTGATCGGGCACTCCGCGAGGAACTCGGCCACGCGGACAGGTTCTCCTTGTGCCGCAACGGGAATGCTGAGAGCCGTGGCTATCAGTCCGATGACGGCGGCGATGTGGAACAAAGGCTTCCTCATTGAAGCTTTCCTCTCCGCAGCAGGATTGGGAGAGCGCTCTCACGCTCATCGAGCATGGCGCAGAACGCAATCAGGCGTCAATCCGCAAGAAACGTTCAGAAGTCCCGGTTTTCTTGACACGGCCTGCCTGATGCCCTGACTCTCGGCTCTGAACTCCTGTCCCAGAGAGCGCTCTCTCGCGCCGCCGTCCCGTTCTCCGGCCTCAGGAGCACTCATGTCAGGAAGGCTTCAACGCGGAAGACTCCCTCTGTTCGTCGCGGCGATGGTCGCGGCCGCCCTGCTCGTCCCGGTGCCGGCCTCGGCGGCCGGTCCGCTGATCTCGCAGAACCGTCCGGTCACCGCGTCCAGCAGCGAGAACGCCGTTTTCGCGGCGACGGCCGCGGTCGACGGCGACGCCGGAACCCGCTGGTCCAGCACGTTCAGCGACCCGCAGTGGATCCAGATCGACCTGGGCTCGTCCGCGCGGGTCGACCAGGTCGTGCTGGCCTGGGAGACCGCGAGCGCACGGGCGTACACGCTCAGCATCTCCGCCGACGGCAACTCGTGGCAGCAACTGCGCGCGACGACCGCCGGACCGGGTGGCACCGAGACGCTCGCGGTCACCGGCACCGGCAGGTACGTGCGCCTCGACCTCACCCAGCGGGCCACGCAGTGGGGTTACTCGCTGTGGGAGTTCCAGGTGTTCGGCACCCAGGGGAGTGCGGCGGAGACCCTGCTCTCCTACGGCAGGACCGGCGCCGCGTCGACGTTCCAGGACGACCCGAACTGCTCGGGGTGCACCCCGGCCAAGGCGTTCGACCGCGATCCGGCGACCCGCTGGGCGACGAGCGCGACGAACGGCTGGGTCGACCCCGGCTGGATCTCCGTCGACCTCGGCGCCACCGCCACGATCTCCAAGGTCGTGCTGCAGTGGGATCCGGCGTTCGCCACGGCGTACCGGATCGAGGTCTCGGACAACAACTCGACCTGGCGCGAGATCTACTCGACCACCACGAGCCGCGGCTTCAAGGAGACGCTGACGGTCAGCGGCACCGGCCGGTACGTGCGGATGTACGGCACGGCCAGGTCGAACGGCTACGGCTACTCGCTGTGGGAGTTCCAGGTCTACGGCACGGGAGGTGCTCCGATCACGCCACCGCCGCTGCCGCCGAACCCGTCGTTCCCCGGCCGGCTGGTGTGGGCGGACGAGTTCAACGCGCCCGCGGGCTCCGGGCCGGACGCCTCGAAGTGGACACCGGAGACCGGGCCGGGCGTGAACAACGAGCTGCAGTACTACACGAACAACAACAACGCCCGGCACGACGGCAACGGCAACCTGGTGCTGCAGGCGCGGCGTGAGGTGACGCCCGGCAGCGCGTGCCCGGTGGATCCGGTCAGCGGCAGCGGGACCTGCCAGTACACGTCGGCGCGGCTGAACACCTACGGCAAGTTCACCTTCACCTACGGCCGGGTCGAGGCGCGGATCAAGGTGTCGTCGACGCAGGGGCTGTGGCCCGCGTTCTGGATGCTGGGCGCGGACTTCTTCGACCAGCGCAGGCCGTGGCCGTACACCGGCGAGATCGACATCATGGAGCACGTCGGCAAGGAGCCGAACCGGGTCTACTCGACGCTGCACGCGCCCGCGTACTTCGGTGCGGGCGGGTACGGGTCACCGCTCGACCTCGGTCAGCCTGCCTCGTCGGCGTTCCGGACGTTCGCGGTCGAGTGGGACTCGAGCCACATGACGTTCAGCGTGGACGGCAACCGGTTCTTCACCGTCGACCGGAACGTGCTGGAGACCACGCGCGGCCCGTGGGTCTACGACCACCCGTTCTTCCTCATCATCAACAACGCGGTGGGCGGCGACTGGCCCGGCCCGCCGGGGGCCGGGACGCAGCTGCCGCAGGACATGGTGCTGGACTACGTCAGGGTGTACCAGTGATCGAGATCGTCGCCGGTGGTGAGACGTCGAACGCCTCGCTGACGGCTTCTACCTCGATCTGTGCGGTCTCGCCGGTGGTGAGCGGGATCGCCGGCACGAAGTACGCGTCGTTCGTCGTGCCACCGAGGAAGATCCGTTCGGAACCGGCCTGCTTGTAGACCCGGTACTGCCTGATGGCACCGGGCGAACGAGTCCAGGTGAGCCGCGCCGATGCCGTCGTGGCGTTGGTGCGGCTCACCTGCTCGACCCGGACGCCCGCCGGTGCCGCCGGGGGAGTCATGACCGGGTTCGTCACGCCGATTCGGCCGATCAACGCCGTGACGGCCGCACCGGGCAGGACCCGCAGCGAGATCTCCGTGAGCGTCGCGCCGGAGTGCTCGCCGAGCGGGAAGACGCTGCGCCGCCACGCGCCGCTGACCCCGCCGAGGTCGAGGACCTTCTCCGTCGTGCCGAACCGCAGGACCGCCTGGAGCCGCGACGGACCGGTGCCGGTGCGGTGGACGATCTCGAACTGGCTGTTGCCGGTCAGCTTCAGCGACGTCGCGAACAGCCGGACGTCGTTGGCGGACTGCGGGGTGCCGGTGATCTTCAGAGCGGTGCCGCCGTCGTACGGGTCGTCCCAGTCGAGCGACGGCGTGACCTTCGTGCCGGTGCCGGTGACGCTCCACCGCCACGTCGGCAGGACGTCCTGCAACGACAGGTTGTTCCACGCCTGCGCCGACCGGACCGTGCCGCCGACCGCGAACTTCCTGCCGTGGCCGGTGTTGAAGTTCGTGACGAACGGCAGGCTCGTGATCGGCGTCAGCTCGGTGATGTAGTGGGCGATGCCCTTCCAGTTCGCCGTCGTCGTGGTGTTCGCCGGGTCGCCGTTCTGGCCGACCCAGAACCTGTTGTCACGGCTGTAGAAGTCGGCGGGACTCGTCGCCGACTTGAACGTCCACTCCGGACGGTAGAATCCGAGCGACGTCACGTGCGGCTTGCCCTCGGGGAAGACCGAGGCCCAGCCGACGCTCGTGTTGTAGCCGTTGGACTCGACGTCCACACCGGACGCCAGGTCGTACGGGCTGCGGCCCATCTGCTGGGCCAGCGCGGCCGAGCTCGCGAGACCCTGCGTGCTCCACCAGAAGTTCATGAACATCTCGTCGGACTGCTCGAAGAACATCCGGTTGCGCGCGGTCAGGGCGTTCTGCCAGCTGACGCTGCCGCTGTCGGTCATCGCGTCGTACCAGATGATCCGCAGGCCGCTCTTCTTCAGGTAGACGATGAAGTCGCGCATGTCGTTCGCGAGCTGGGTGTTGCCGCCTGCGGTCTCCTGGTTGAGGAACCAGCCGTCGAACCCGTGGTGCCGCGCGACCTGGATCATCTTGTCCGCCACCGGGAACCGGTCGCCCTCGCGCCTGACGAAGTCGCGGACCCACTGGATCTGGCCGCCGTACGCGGTCGGCGGGAGGAACACGTTGCCGATCACCCTGACCCCGTTGCGGTGCGCGGCGTCGGTGACGGTCGGGTTCGGCGCGAGGATCAGGCCCTCGGACGCGGACCCGCCCCAGAACACCAGTTCGTCGATGTACTGCCAGTAGTTCGTGGCGTAGTAGTTCATGTCGAGCGCACCCTGTGCGGGGTTGTCGCTCGTGGGCGCGTACGCCACGAGCGCCTGCACTCGGGCCTCGCCGGGACGGGCGTGCGCGTTGGCCGGTCTGGCCGGAACGACACGTCTCGCGAGCGGCACGGTGCTGCGGTTGTACTTCGCGTCCCGGTCGGTCGAAGGGTCCCAGTCGAGGATCGTCGCCGGGTGCCAGTAGGACGCGTAGGGCTGCGCGGTTTCGGCTGCGGACGCGGGAGTCTCGGACAGCAGACTGGTGAGTGCTGCTGTGGAGCTCAGAACGAGGAACTGTCTCCGGGTGGGCACGTGATCACCCTCGTGCGCCATCTGATTCGCCGCATACCGCTTCTACGGTGACTGAACAGGACGACAAAGTTCCGGTCCGCTGCGCTGGGTGACGAGCCGGTTCTGGGAAACATTCTGTCGAACAGCGTCGAAACGTCCCCGTAACCATCCATGTGGCCGAATCCCCGGCAGGCTACTGGGCGGTAGCGTGAGCCTCGCCGTCGGTTTTTGGTTCCCCTGCAACCAATCGAGGTGTCATCGTCGTGCGCATCAAAGTCGTGCTTGCGGCACTCACCCTGGCGCTGATCCCGGTCGCCACCCCTGCCGTCGCCACCGCGGCGGCCAACCCCTACGAGCGCGGCCCCGCACCCACGGCCGCAACGGTCGAGGCAGCTCGCGGCACGTTCGCCGTGACGTCCGCGGCCGTGGCCCGCCAGTCGAACTTCGGCGGCGGCACGGTCTACACCCCGACCAGCGATCTCACGTTCGGCGCGGTCGCCGTCTCACCCGGCTTCACCGCCACCCAGACGTCCGTCGCGCACTTCGGCCCGCGGCTGGCGTCCTACGGGTTCGTCGTGATCACCATCAACACCCTGTCCGGCTTCGACGACCCCGACAGCCGGGGCCGCCAGTTGCTGGCGGCGCTGGACTACGTGGTCCGCACCAACCCGCGCGTCGACGCCTCGCGCCTCGCCGTGATGGGCCACTCCATGGGCGGTGGCGGAGCGTTGCGCGCCGCGGCCACCCGTCCCGCCCTGCAGGCCTCGATCCCGATGGCCGGCTGGCACACCACGAAGAGCTGGCCGACGGTCGCGGTGCCGACCATGGTGCTCGGCGGCCAGAACGACCCCACCGCCCCCAACTCGCAGCACTCCACGCCGTTCTACAACTCGATGACCGCCGCCCCCGACAAGGCGTTCCTCGAACTGCGGGGCGGCGACCACTCGGCGCCGCGCAGCGACAACGTGACGGTGCGGAAGTACACCCTGTCGTGGCTCAAGCGGTTCGTCGACGACGACCTGCGCTACGACCAGTTCCTGTGCCCCGCACCCGTTGCGAACACTCTCATCTCGGCGTACCGGGACACCTGCCCCCACGCATGAGAAAAGGGGCTGTGCCACCACGCGACGGCGTGGCACAGCCCCTTCTTTCTGCCTACTCGTACGCGATCGCGTCCAGCACGTTGAGACGCGCGGCCCGGATCGCGGGCAGGATCGCCGCGATCACACCGACGAACGCCGCCACCACCAGGTACTGGACCATGGTCATCCAGGGCAGCCCGATCTCCGAGATGCCCTGGTCCTTCAGCGCCTGCACGGTCGCGACGCCCAGGGCGAGACCGACCGCTAGGCCGAGCACCGCGCCGAACACCGAGATCACCACCGACTCGACGGTGATCATCCGCATCACCTGCGACCGCCGCATGCCGACGGCCCGCAGCAGACCCAGTTCGCGGGTCCGCTCGATCACCGACAGCGCCAGGGTGTTGATGACGCCGAGGACGGCGATCAGGATCGCCAGCGCCAGCAGGATCTGGATCATCAGCAGGACCGTGTCGAACTGCGAGGTCGTCTGCTTCACGAACGCGCTGCGGTCCTGGACCGTGATCTCCGGGTTGTCCGCGAACAGCGGTTCGACGCGCTTCTGCACGTCCGCCGCGGACACGCCCGGCGAGACCTGGACGAACGCCTGGGCGATCTGGTCCGACCGGAAGCTCTTGCTCGCCGACTCCGGCAGCACGAGCGCGCCCTGCAGCACCTGCGACTTGGCCCAGACGAAGCCGACGGTGAAGTCCTTCGGCTCGCCCTTGGCCAGTTGCAGCGTGACCTTGCTGCCGACCGACCAGCCCTTCTCGGCCGCCAGTTCCTCCGGCAGCGCGACCTGGTCGTCCTTCAAAGGCTTGATGTCACCGGACTTCGGCTTGAGCGCGAACATCGTCGCCAGCGCGGGCATGTCCGTGACCCCGACCGCGAACAACTGGTCCTCGCCCTGCAGCACGCCGTCCTGCGACCAGCCGACCGCCGACTTGACGCCGTCGGTCTTCTCGACCTTGGTCAGGACGTCCCGCTTGAACGACGCGGGCTGGCCCTCCATCTGGCCCTCGCCGGAGATGATCAGGTCTGTCTGCAGCTGACCGGAGGCCAACTTCTCGATCGACTTGGTCGCCGACGTCAGCACGACGCTCACGCCGGTGATCAGCGAGATGCCGACCATCAGCGCCGCCGCGGTGATCGCGGTGCGGCGCGGGTTGCGCGCGGAGTTGCGGCGCCCCAGCAGACCTGGCATCGACCACGACAGCAGGCGGCCGATCAGCGACACCATCGGCCTGGACAGGATCGGGGTCAGCAGTGCCACACCGACGAACGCCACGAGGATGCCGCCGAAGATCAGCGGCAGCGAGGCCTGGTTGAAACCGAACGCCAGCGACGTGCCACCCGCGGCGGCCACCAGGGCGCCGGTGATCGTGATCTTCGTGAGCGGCCGGTCCGGCGTGGCCGCCTCGCGCATCGCCGCGACCGGTGCGATCCGCGACGCCCGCAGCGCCGGCATGACCGCCGCGATCACGGTGACGATCATGCCGACCGCGAAGGACGAGATGATCGCCGACGACGGCACGCCGATGCCCGCGAGCTGCAGGTTGGTGCCACCGACCGAGCTGAAGATCTTCGCCAGCAACGCCCCGATGCCGATCCCTGCCCCGAGACCGACGATCGACGCGATCAGGCCGATCACCAGCGCCTCCAGCACCACGGACCCGATGACCTGGCCGCGGGAGGCGCCCATCGACCGCAGCAGCGCCAGTTCCCGCGTGCGCTGGGCGACGATGATGGAGAACGTGTTGAGGATGATGAAGATGCCGACGAACAACGCGATGCCGGCGAACCCGAGCAGCACGTAGTTGAAGAACTTCAGGCCCTCGTTGATCTGGTCGGCCTGCTCCTTCGCCAGCACCGCACCGGTCTTGACGTCGTAACCGGAGCCGAGCTTGGCCGCGACGGCGTCCCGCAGCGCGTCGTCAGAGGTGCCCTGGGCCGCGGTGACGGTGATGCCGGAGAACGCGTCCTTCTTGCCCAGCAACAACTGCTGCGCGATCGGCTCGGTGAACGCCACCGACAGCTCGCCGCCTAGCGAGTCGCGGCCGCCCGCGTACTCGTAGATTCCGGTGACCTTGAAGGTCTTCTTGGGCTCCAGCGTGAGCAGCGCGATGTCGTCGCCGACCTTGAAACCGCCGGTCGTCGCGAGATAACCACCCAGGACGACCTCGTTGTCCGCTGCAGGCGCCTTGCCCTCGCGGATCTTCTCCTGGCCGGTGCCCGTCCAGTTGAAACCGAACCGGGGCGAGCCCGACGTGGTGATGACCTTGCCGTTCTTGCCGATCGGCCGCGCGGACCCCTGCACGTCACCGACGGCCGACGCCACGCCCGGCACCGACTTCACGTCGGAGATCGCCTGCGGCGTCAGCGGTTCCGGCTGCTTGCCCTTCTCCGCCTTCGGCGACACCGAGACGTCCACGTTGGCGAAGGCCGACGAGAACAGGTCGGTGAACGAACGCTGGAGCGTGTCGGTCAGAACGAACGAACCGGACACGAACATCACGCCCAGCACCACCGCGAGCGCGGACAGCACCAGGCGGAGCTTGCGTGACAGCAAGCTCTTGAGAGTCGCCTTAAACATGGCGCACCGCGCTGCTCTCGATCATTTCGGGAGAGTCGAGGTGCTTCATCGTGTCGAGAACCTCTTCTGCCGAGGGCGACAGCAGCTCGCGGACGACGTGGCCGTCCTTGAGGAAGATGACGCGGTCGGCGTACGACGCGGCGTTCGGGTCGTGCGTGACCATCACGATCGTCTGCCCGAACTCACGGGCGGACCGCTGCAGGAACCCGAGCACCTCGGCGCCGGACTGCGAGTCCAGGTTGCCGGTCGGCTCGTCCGCGAACACGACGTCAGGGCGCGACACCAACGCACGGGCGCACGCCACGCGCTGCTGCTGGCCACCCGACAGCTGCGTCGGCCGGTGCGTGAGCCGGTCGCGCAGACCGACCGTGTCGACGACGACGTCGAACCACGCCTTGTCGACCTTCTTGCCGCCGATCGCGAGCGGCAGCGTGATGTTCTCCTCCGCGGTCAGCGTCGGCAGCAGGTTGAACTGCTGGAAGATGAAGCCGACCTTGTCCCGCCGAAGCTCCGTGAGACCGCGGTCCTTCAACCCGGTGACCTTGGTGTCACCGACCCACACCTCGCCGCTCGTGACGTCGTCCAGCCCCGCGAGGCAGTGCATCAACGTCGACTTGCCCGACCCCGACGGGCCCATGATCGCGGTGAACCTGGACTTCTCCAGGTCGACGCTCACCCCCGCGAGCGCGGTCACGGCAGCGTCGCCGGACCCATAAGACTTCCAAACGTCGACGGCTCTGGCCGCGACTCCATCGGACGCGCTCACTTGTCTGTCCCCTCCTGTGGGCTTTCGTGCGCACCATCTTCGGTGACACGGGCACACCGAAGGGTCAGGTCTTCCACTGAGATAGACCCTGAGATTAACCCCGGTGCCCCCGGCCCGAGTCACCACGCTGAGAGAACTCTCAGCTGCGCCACGTAGCCATGCGGTTGCTTGGAGGAAACGTTATTTCACTACTGCCGCAATGTCTTCAGCCTTCGGATTACTAGGCCGTCAACTTCCGTCGCAAGGGGACGGTCGGTTCCATCAGCCATGAAACCAATTCCACGCGGAGGCCTTCCCTCAACGCGTTCTCGGCGAGCCAGTGGTCCACGTCACCGCGGTAGGCGCGCGCCGGCCTCGGCCAGCGGTCCATCCACTCGGCGAACGCCGCGTTGATCGCGATCGGGCCACCCGGCGGTCGCACGCCGAGCACCAGCACGGGATCCTCTCCGGTGGCGAAAGAGGCGGCGGTGTCGTGCACGCCACCGAAGAGGATCCGATCCGCACCCAACTCACGGGCTTTGTCCGCCACCCCGAAGAACGCCGACCCACGCCCGTGGGCGCGCACCACCAGCTGATGCGCGCCGAAGTCGGTGTCGAGGAACTCGTCGGCGTACGTGCCGTCGTCGGCCAGCACCAGCACGTTCGTGCCGCCGGGGAGAGCCCCGACCTGCCCAGGATGCGTGATGCCGATGACGGTGATGCCCACGCCGTCGATCCTGCCTGGCTCGTGTTAACCCTTGGCACCGCTCGCGTTAAACAAGTTTCGGAAGCACTTCCGCGCCGAACAACCGGATCGTCTCGATGACCGACTCGTGCGGCATGCCACCGATGTCCACCATCACCAGGTGCGTGTCGATGGACAGGTGTTCCGCCAATGCGTTCAGCCGCGCCGCCACCTCGTCCGGCGTGCCGCACACCGCCGAGCCGTCCATGATCGCGTCGACGTCGATGTCGCCGTCCCCGCGCCACGGATCCGCGAACCGCGCGTACTCTGCGAGGTGCGGCCGCCACCGCTCCCGCGCGTCCTCCCGCGACACGAACACGTGACTGGGCACGCCGACCCGTCCGGCGGGGAAGTGCTCCCGGTACCGCTGCACGACCTCTAGGTAGATCGACGGATCCCGCAACGTCGACGGCAGCATCAGCGGCATCTCCAGTTCGGCTCCCAGATCCGCGGACACCGCCGACCCCGACCCGATCCACACCGTCGGCCGCGGCGTCTGCACCGGGCGAGGCGTCGTCGTCACGTCGCTCAGCTGCCCCCGGAACCGCCCGTCCCAGCTCACCGACGGCTCTTCCAGCAGCTTGAGCAGCAACCGCAGGTGCTCCTCGAACCGCGCCCGCAACTCACCCGGCTGCACACCGAACGCCGCGTCGGTCTCCTTGTCGACCCCGCGCGCCACGATCAGTTCGGCGCGGCCGTTCGACAGCACGTCGAGCGTCGCCAGCGCCTCGGCGACCAGCACCGGGTCGCGGTGGGCCAGCAGCGTCACGCCGGTCGAGAGTCGCAACGTCGACGTGCGCGCCGCCACGGCCGCCAGCAGCAGTTCGGGCGCGGACACGATGTAGCGGGTGAAGTGGTGCTCGCCGATCGCGACGCCCGCGAAGCCCGCCTCCTCGGCCACGACCGCCTGCTCGACCATCGCCCGCAGCCGGTCGGCCTGCGGCACCTCCTGCCCGGTGCACGGGTTGGGCAGGTGGTCACCCAGGATGAGCAGGTAGACGTCCATGCGGGCCATTTTCCATCGTCCGAGGCAAGATGGTTGATGTGGTCACCAACAACGAGGCCGAGAGCCGCTACGAAGTCCACGTCGACGGTGCGCTCGCCGGGTTCCTGGAGTACCGGGTCATCGGTGAGGTCGTCGCCCTCGTGCACACCGAGGTCGACGAGGCCTACGCCGGTCAGGGCCTCGGCGCCCAGCTCGCGAAGTACGCGCTCGACGACGCGCTTGCCCGTGATGTCAAGATTTCCCCGTTGTGCCCGTTCGTGGCGAAGTACATCGACAAGCATCCGGAATACCGGGTTACTATCCGGTAGGGATAGTTGCTGTCGCTAACAATGAGGTGGGCGAGCGTGTGGAGTGAGCCGGGCGCGTTCGAGGTCGCACCAGGGGTGCACCGGATTCCGCTGCCGCTGCCGAACGACGGGCTGCGCGCGGTCAACGTCTACGCGATCGAGGACGGCGACGGCCTCGTCCTGGTCGACTCCGGCTGGGCGCTGGACGAGGCCCGCGACCAGCTCGAAGCCGCCCTCGGCACGCTGGACAAGGGCTTCGAGGACATCAGGAAGTTCCTCATCACGCACGTGCACCGCGACCACTTCACGATGGCCGTGTCGCTGCGCAGGACGTTCGGCAACAAGATCGCGCTGGGCCTCGGCGAGCAGCCGTCGCTGCGGCACATGCTGCACGGCCAGGACGACCAGCACGTCGACGACCTGCGCAAGTGGGGTGCCGCGGAGCTGGCCGAGACGTGGATCAAGATCATGCACCACGTCGACCGCGGCGAGGCCCTGCGCGACTACGAGGAGCCGGACGAGTGGCTCGTCCGCAGCACCGTGGACCTGGAGCACCGCAAGCTCGAGGTCATCCCGACGCCCGGCCACACCCGCGGGCACGTCGTGTTCGTCGACCACACCGCGAAGGTGCTGTTCTCCGGTGACCACGTGCTCCCGCACATCACGCCGTCGATCGGCTTCGAACCGCTCCGGCCCGAACTGCCGCTCGGCGACTACATGACGTCGTTGCGGCTCACCCGTGAGCTGCCGGACCTCAAGCTGCTGCCCGCGCACGGCGAGGTCACCGACAGTTCGCACGCCCGCGTCGACGAGCTGCTGCAGTTCCACGAGCAGCGCCTGGAGGAGATCGGGAAGGCCGTGGCGGGCAGCGCGTTCGAGACCGCCCGCAAGATCGGCTGGACCCGCCGGCAGCGCCGGTTCGACGATCTCGACATGTTCAACCAGGTGCTGGCCATCGGCGAGACGGCCGCGCACCTCGACGTTCTCGTCGAACGTGGCGAATTGACCCGAACTCTGAACGCCGGCGTGCTCGAATACCAGGCGTGACACCGCTTGAGCTGGCCGCCTGGACCTGGAAGATGCCCCGCCGCGGCAGGGGATTCTGGTTCTCGCTGGCGATCGACGTGCTGTGGCCCGTTGTCGTGCTGTTCGTGCGCCTCAGGGTGCGCGGCAAGCAGCACGTGCCGGGCAACGGCGGCGTGATCCTCGCGTTCAACCACCTGTCCAATGCGGACACGGTGGCGGCCGTGGTGTTCGCGCTGATGTCGAACCGGGTGCCGCGCGTGCTCGCGAAGGCCTCCCTGTGGCGCATGCCGGTCGTCGGCTGGGTCATGCGCTCCGGTGGTCACATCCCGGTCGAACGGGGCACTGTGAAGGCCTCAGAGGCGCTGAGGCCCGCTGTGGAGGCGCTGCGCGACGGGGAGTGCGTGATGGTGTTCCCCGAGGGCACCTTCACCGACGATCCCGACAACTGGCCGATGAAGGGCAAGTCCGGGGTGGCGCGGATGGCCCTCGAATCCCGCGTCCCGGTCGTGCCGGTGGCCGAGTGGGGGACGCAGGACCTGTTGCCGAAGGGCACGATCCTGCCGAGGCTGTTGCCGCGCAAGAGGATCGAGGTCGTCGCGGGAGCGCCGGTCGACCTGTCGGACCTGTACGACCTCGATCTCACCGCCGAGGTGCTGGCCGAGGCCACGCGACGGGTCATGGCGGCCATCACGACGATGCTGTCAGGCATACGTTCCGCCCAGGCGGGTAGCCACAGTGCATGACCACGCGAGAGGAATTCGAGTTACGCAGGCAGCGTCGTCCCGGTGGGACGGGGATCTGGGCGCCGGTCGTCCCTGAACCGCGCGAACCCCAGCAGTGGGTCGTGCAGGCCGACGAGGAACCCGTGATCGTGCGCAGTGTCGACTGAGTGTCTACGTCACCTAGACGACGTCTAGTCACGGTAGACGCGTCTAGCTAACGTAGACGGCATGACTCTGGACGAGGAACTGCTGGCAGTGGCGCGGAAGGCGGGTACCGCCTCCGCGGCCGCCCAGTCCCAGGCCGACATCGCCAAGGCCATCTACCACCACAGCGTGCTGGTGCTGCACCGCGCCGGCGGCTCGATGCGCGAGATCGCGGAAGCGCTGGCGATGAGCCATCAGCGCGTGCACCAGATCGTCGAGCAGTCCCGGCGCACCGAGCGCTGCTGGTTCTGCGGGCGTGCCGGCGACGAGGTCGACAAGCTGATGGCCGGACCGGTCGCGCTGATCTGCAACGGGTGCGTCAGCGCGGCTCAGGTCGCCGAGGTCGGCCACTGCTCGTTCTGCAGCGAGACCAAACCGGTCCACGAAGGTGCCGAGGCGCAGATCTGCCGATCCTGCCTGGACTTCAGCGCCGCTGTGATCAGCGGGGCAGCTTCACCACGGTGACGAAGAAGTCGTCGATCTGGCGAACGACCTCGATGAACCTGTCGAAGTCCACCGGCTTCGTGACGTAGGCGTTGGCGTAGAGGCTGTAGCTGCGCAGGATGTCCTCCTCGGCCTCCGAGGTCGTCAGCACGACGACGGGGATCGAGCGCAGCTCGGCGTCGTTCTTGACCTCGCTGAGCACCTCGCGGCCGTCCTTGCGGGGCAGGTTCAGGTCCAGCAGGATCAGGCCCGGCCGCGGCGCGTTCTCGTACTGGCCCTCGCGCCGCAGGAACTCCAGCGCCTCCACGCCGTCCTTCACGATGTGCAGCGAGTTGCGGATCTTGTGGTGCTCGAACGCCTCCTGCGTCATCAGGGCGTCGCCGGGGTCGTCCTCGACGAGCAGGACGTCGATCACGGTCAGTGGTGACTCAGACATGTACTTCCTCAAGCTCGGCGGCGACTTCCGCGACTACGGGCAGGGTGAACTCGAAGCAGGTGCCGGAGTCCACATCGGTCTTCAGCCGGATCGTGCCGCCGTGGAACTCGACGATCTTGCGACACATCGCCAGTCCGATGCCCGTGCCCGGATAGGCGTCCTTCGGGTGCAGGCGCTGGAAGATGACGAAGATCCGGTCAGCGTACTCCGGCTCGATCCCGATGCCGTTGTCCCGCACCGTGAACTTCCACATCTCGCCGTGGCGTTCGGCGCTGACGGTGATCATCGGCGCCTCGGCGCCCCTGAACTTCAAAGCATTGCTTATCAGGTTCTGGAACACCGCGCTGAGCAGAGACGCCTCACCTCGCACGGAGGGGAGTTCCGCGATCTCGAGACGGGCCCCCGTCTCCTCGATGCGGTCGGAGAAGCTGTCCACGACGTGGCCCACCAGGTCGTTGAGGTCGATCACCGTCTGCTCGCGGGACATCCGGCCGACACGGGAGAACGCCAGCAGGTCGTTGATCAGCACCTGCATGCGCTTCGCGCCGTCGACGGCGAAGTCGATGTACTGGTCGGCGCGTTCGTCGAGCTGGCCGCCGTAGCGGCGTTGCAGCAGCTGGCAGAACGACGCCACCTTGCGCAACGGCTCCTGCAGGTCGTGCGAGGCGACGTAGGCGAACTGCTCCAGCTCCGAGTTCGACCGCTGCAACTCGGACTTCGCCTCCGCGAGCGTCGCGAGCTCCTGCACGATCCGGCGGCGCATCTGGTTCACGTCCTCGCCGAGCATGACCGTCTCACGTGGACCGTCCGCGTCGATCTCGTGCTCGAAGTCGCCGGAGGCCACCTGCCGCGTGTGGTCGGCGAGGTTCGCGAGTGGCGCGATCAGCAGGCGGTACAGCAGCACCGTCAGTCCGCCGATCACCGCGACCAGCAGCACACCCATGCCGATCACCAGCCACAGCACCACCTTCGCCGCGCCGTCGAGATCCTCGCGGGCCTGCCGGGACAGCCCGCCGATGTCGCTCTGCAGCGCCGCCGTCTCGGAACGGAGCTGGTCGAACACCACCTTGCCGCGCTCGATGTCGCCCGCGACCCCGGCGGCGGGGCCGGACGCCTTGATCGCGGCGATCGTCGGGTCCGCGTACTCGGAGCGCCACTGCCGCGCGAGGTCGTCGATGCGGCTGACCCGGCCGTTGACGTCGCCGACGAGGTCGCGCACGCTCCTGGCGGCCTCCGTCTGGGACGCCTGACCGTCCAGGTACGGCTTGAGGAAGTCGTCCTGGCCGGTGAGGGTGAAACCGCGCACGCCGGTCTCCTGGTCGAGCAGCGAGCGGTCCAGGGTCTGGGCGCGGCGGGCAGCGGGCTCGATCCTGTCGACCGACTGCGACCGCGTGTCGCTGAGCGCGTCGAGAGCGACCACCGTGGACGAGATCGCGACCGCGGTCATGGCGAGCAGGACCGCCGCGATCACGCCGAGCAGGCGGCTCGCCGGCATCCTCTGCGGGAGATTCACTTACCGTCCTTCAGCAGCAGAATGGCCACGTCGTCATCGAGCGCGCCTCCGTTGAGCTCCGTCACCTCCGCGATGACGGAGTCCATCCAGTTCGGGCCGTTCCGCAGGTGCCGGTGCAGGATGTCGCACAGGCGTTCCACGCCGAGCCGGTCGATGTCGTCAGGTACCCGGCCTTCGATCAGTCCATCCGTGTAGCAGGCGATCGACCAGCCGGACGGCAGCGGCACGTCCACGCCGGTCCACGCGTAGTCGGGCAGCACGCCGAGCGGCACGCCGATCTTCGACTGCGGCAGGTCCACGATCCGGTCGCCCACCATCAGCAACGGCTCGGGGTGCCCGGCGAGGAAGTAGCGCGCCGACCGCCGGTCCGGCGCCACCGTGACCATGCAGGCCGTGGTGAAGATGCCCTCGCCGTGCCGTTCCGCGACCAGCACCTGGTCCAGCGTCTGCAGCACCTTCTCGGGCGGTGCGCCGGAGAGGACCAGCGCACGCCATGCGATCCGCAGGCAGACGCCCAGCGCGGCCTCGTCCGGGCCGTGGCCGCAGACGTCGCCGATGATCGCGTGCACGGTGCCGTCCGGCATGCCGACCGCGTCGTAGAAGTCGCCGCCGAGCAGCATCCGCTGGCCACCGGGCTGGTAGCGGACCTCCAGGTCGACGTCCGAGTTCTGCAGCAGCGGGGGAGGGAGCAGGCCGCGTTCGAGCCGGGCCCGTTCGGCGGCCAGCAGCTTCGCTTCCCGCAGCTGGCGCTGGGCGTCCTCGGAACGGCGGCGTTCGACCGCGTACCGGACCCCGCGCAGCAGCAGTTCGCCGTCGACCTGGCCCTTGACCAGGTAGTCCTCCGCACCGGCCGCGACCGCGGTGATGCCCTCGCGTTCGTCGTCGAGCCCGGTCAGCACCAGTATCGCGGGCGCGTTCGGCCTGCTCAGCAGCCGGTGCAGCGCGTTCAGCCCGGTCGCGTCCGGCAGGCCCAGGTCGAGCAGCACGCACTCGGCGTCGCCCAGCAACTGTTCGGATTCCGCCAGTGTGCGGGCGCGCGCCAGCACGAACGGCGCGTTCGCCTCTTCGAGCAGCGCCTCGACGAGCAAGGCGTCGCCATCGTCGTCCTCCACCAGGAGGACGCGCACTGTCTTCGTTCGCATCGAGTCGGACTTTACTGTTATTGGGCTGCGGGGTCCGCGTCCGACCTACCAGGATGTGCGGCGTGTTGATCCGTCTCGCCCAACCAGCCGAACTGCCGTACCTCCAGGAGATCGAAAACGCCTCCGGAGAACCGTTCCGCGACATCGGAATGCCCGAGATCGCCGACGACGACCCCATGTCCCTGAAGGACCTCGCCGAGCACGAGGTCTGGGTCGCCATCGGCGCGGAAGGCGTGCCCGTGGCCTTCATCGCGGTCGGCGACGTCGACGGCGCCACGCACATCCACCAGGTCAGCGTGCATCCGACGCACGCCCGCCAGGGGATCGGCGCGGCGTTGATCGAGCACGTCACCCGCTCCGAGCGCGCTGTGACGCTCACGACGTTCCGCGACGTGCCGTGGAACGCGCCCTACTACGAGCGCCTCGGGTTCCAGGCCGTCGCGGAGACTTCTCCCGGACTGGCCGCGATCATGCGCGAGGAGGCCTCACGGGGCCTCGATCCCGCGACTCGTGTCGCGATGATCCTTCTCCCAGCGCAGGTACGAGCCTGAGGCCACCGAAAGACTGCTGAGCAGCCACACGAGGACACCCGCGTCGTCGGTCACACCGATCACCGGAAGGAACTCCGGCAGGACGTCGATCGGCGACACGAGGTAGACCAGCCCCACCGCCCACAGCAGCACCTGGCTGCGCGGCAGCTCCGGGTACTTGCCGCTGCGCCAGGTCTTCCACAGCCGCGGCAACGCCTTCGCGCGCTGGATCGGGTTCCCGACCGGGCCCGGAACCCCCTGCGCGCGTTTGCGGCGGTTGCGCAGCACGCCCAGCACCGCGAACAGCAGTCCGAGCGGGATCAGCACCCAGCCGACCACCGCGGGGCTCAGGCCGCCCAGCGGGGCGTTGCGGAACAAGAGGATCAGCAAGCCGGCCAGGGAGATGAACGATCCGAAGACGACCATCTGAGCGGACCCCTAACTAGGTTCCTGGAAGAGCATCGTCGGAATGGCCTTGTGCGGCTGCTTGAGCTGCTGAGGTTCCGGCTCACGCAGGTCGATCACCGCTTCGGGTTCCTCAACCGGCTCTTCTTTGACCACCGGCTTGCGGGCGGCCTTCACGGGCGCCACGTAGGGCTGGTCCAGAGCGGCACGCGCCTTGGAGATCCAGACCTTCTGCATGGCCTCGTCCTTGCCGCCGGCCGCGGTCGCCGCGAGTCCGGACAGGACGCCGCGAATGCGGGGGACGAGCGCCTGATGACGCCGGATCGCATGCCACACAGGGTGATCATCCGGTAGCCGGGCGGCGACGAGCTTCGTGATCTGTGCACGCAGTTCCTCTGTGGACAGATCGAGCCAGCGTTCGACCGCTGACGGGCCAATTGCCACGTAGATAGCCTCCCCGAAAACGACAACTGCCCCCACAGGATCTCACGGATCCCGCGGGGGCAGCCCTCTGGTGTCGCGAAACGTCAGGAAGCCACGACTTCGAGCAGGGTCTTGCCGTTCTCGTCGACGATCCGGAACGTCGCGATCTCGTGCCAGCGCATGGCGACGTTCGCCTGCAGCCGGATGGTCTTCTTGTCGCCCGCCACCGGTTCCGGGGCGTACCAGGACGTCACCTGGGCGACGCGACCCGCGCGTCCTACCGCGACGAGCGAACCCCTGCTGGGGCCGACCATGCCGCTGACCTCGATGTCCATCGAGGTTCCCCACGGCTCGTCGGAGGCGGTGATCTTCGTGAAGACACCGCTGTTCGGATCCTGCTGCTGGACCTTCATCGAAGAGTCCGTGGAGTTGTTCGCCACCGGAGTCTGCGACGTGGTCGTGGTGTTGTTGGGGGCCGCCTGGTTCGAACCTTCGTCCCCTCCGCGCACTACGAGCGTCGTCACCACGGCGGTCACCGCCACGATGCCGGCGGCGGCGGCCGCGACACCCTGGGCGACGAACCACCGGCGGCGCTTCCTGCGCGCCGAGACGGCGTCGAGCATGACCCGCACCGACTTGCCGTCGGGGCGTTCCGGAGCTGTCCCGCGCAGCATCCCGCCCGCGTCGGCCTCGTCGATGAGGTCGGGCACCACCGCGAAGTCGCGCAGGTCAAGAGCACACCGCCGACACTCGGTCAGGTGGTTCTCGAACGCCTCCACCTCATCGGCATCGAGGATGCCGAGCACATAGGCGGCGACGTCGAGGTGATCTGGTGCCGTTGTCACCGCGTCTCTCCCCGATCGTGCAACGCACGCCGCAACGCACGGAGCGCGTAGTACACCCTCGACTTGACCGTTCCCGGCGGCACACCCAGTGCAGCCGCGGCCTCACCGACGGTGCGGTCCCGCAGATATGTCTCGAGAATAGCCTCCCTGTGTTCCTCGGAGAGACCGTTCATCGCCTCGGCCACGACGATCGCCGCGAGGGTGCGATCCTCTTCACTGCCCGAAGGCGACTCGTCCGAAGGGGTCAGTTCGAACTCCTGCGGACGGACGCTTCTCTTACGCCTGTCGTCAATGACCAACCGCCTTGCCACCGTGAACAACCACGACCGCAAGAGCACGGGGTCACGCTCGAGCTTTTCGGCGTTGCGCCATGCCCTGACCAGGGTTTCCTGCACGATGTCCTCGGCCCATTGACGATCATGGCCCGTCAGTCTCATGCAGTGTCCCAGCAGGGCGCTCCCGAATTCCTCGTACAGCCGACGGATCAACTCTTCCTCGAGAGACCCCGGTCTTGGTGATTGTTCGTCTAACTCGCGTTGACGTCTATGCCGCGCCACGGGGGACATCCTTGCCCCATCAACCGGCTCAAGTCGAGAGGCAAATATTCCTCACGAAGTTCGTGAACCGTGGCCGGATCGTGTCCGTACTCCTCGGTACCCCGCCGAGAAAGGACCCCAGCCGATGCGACGTGAACAGGCCATCACCGCTCTCGCGGCACTGGCTCTCAGCCTCACGGCGTGCGGCAGCACCCAGACCCCTCCAGGAGGGGCCGCGACGGGCGGCTTGCAGGCGAAACCCGCTGATCTGGGCGGCGCGAACCTGTACTTCATCTCGAACACCGAGCAGATGGGGTGGTTCGTCACCGACGCCGACGGGCTCCCGCTCTACCGCTACGACAAGGACGTTCCGAAACCGTCCAAGTCCAACTGCGAGGGCGAGTGCGCGAAGGCGTGGAAGCCGGTGCCGGCGGACAAGACGCCGATGGCGACCGGTATCGACCCGATCTCCATGGGTGTGCTGACCAGGCCGGACGGCACCAAGCAGCTCACGATCCAGGGCTGGCCGCAGTACACCTACGCCGAGGACAAGACCGCCGGCGACATGAAGGGGCAGGGAAAGGGCGGAGTGTGGTTCGTCACCGCCCCCAACGGCGCCAAGATCACCGGCGGAAAAGCGCAGAACAACAGCAACAAGAGCAGCGGTACGCCGAGCACGTCCCCCTCGAGCACCGGACAGGCACCGTCGTCCGCAGCTCCGCCCGCCGCACCCGGCTACTGAGTCCAGCTGCTCAGGCGAAATTCATTGAACCCCTATCGACTTCCATTGGACAACGAGGACATCAAGACGATGACCAGAGCCCTCGCCACCGTCTTGGCGATGTTGTTCCTCTTCACCGGCCTGTCCGCCACGGCTGCAGCGCAGCCCGCGGACACCGGGGGAGTGATGGACACCCCGACGGGACCGTTGACCGCGAACGACCGCGATCTGTTGAACAAGGTGCGCCAGGCAGGCCTGTGGGAGATGCCCATGGGCGAGCTCACGGCCACCAAGGCGTCGAACGCGCGGGTCAAGCAGATCGGCAAGATGATCATGCTCGACCACATGATGCTGGACACGCTGACGAAGAAGACGGCCGCCCAGTTCGGGCTCACCACCCCGGACGTGCCGAACCCGTCGCAGCAGTCGTGGATGGAAGAGATCAACGCGCTCGAAGGAGACGCGTTCGACCAGGCCTTCGTCGCGAGGCTGCGTGCCGCGCACGGCCAGGTCTTCAACTTCATCGCCAAGGTCCGCACGCAGACCCGCAACGACGTGATCCGCGGGTTCGCGCAGGCAGGCATCGACGTGGTGATGAAGCACATGACGTTGCTGGAGAGCACGGGCATCGCGGGCGACTCGTCGTTCGCGGAACCCCAGCCGGCCGGCGGCATCATCAACGCGACCCTGGCCTCCGACGAGGGGCCGAACATGTGGGTGATCCTCACGGTCACCGCCGCGGGAGCCGTTCTCACGGTGCTCCTGCTCCGAGTACTCCGCCCGCGACGACCGGTGCGGTGATTTCGCAAGACCCCGTTGCAAAGCAGTAAACGGAGGTGGTGTCCCAAGGTCAGAGGCACTCCAACGCGGACCTGTTCCCACCCGCCCGGCCCTGAAGTGTCCACTCCTGCACCGCAGGTCCGGGCGGGTTCCCGCGAAGTTCTCTCGGAGGAAGTGTTGTTGTCCAGCCAGATTCCGCTCCTGGTGGCCCAGTCGTCCGAGTTCGACTCGGGCGTCAAGAAGATGGCTCAGCTGTCTGCCAGGCTGGCTTACGTCATGATGTGCGCCACCTTGTCCTGGGGTGTGCTCATCGCGACCGGGTGGGCCGAGAAGCTCACCGGACGTGAAGGACTGAAGAACGGGCACATGGTGCTCGCCTCGTTGGCTATCGCGTTCGGCTGCATCCACGCGTTCGCCTTCACCCTGATCCAGACCGGTACTTTCAGCTTCATCAAGCTCGTCCTGCCGTTCGTCGACGGCGGCCTGTTCCGGCACGCGCTGGGCATCCTCGGCCTGGAGGTCATGCTCGCGATCGCCGTGCTCGCCTCGATGAGGCACAAAGTCTTCTACCGCAAGTGGTTGAGGTTCCATCAAACGGCGTACATCGCGGTGACGATCACCGTGGTGCACTCCTGGTTCGGCGCCATCGCGAACGGCAACCTGTCCGTTCTCTGGCTGGCCGGCCTCACCGTTCTCGTCCCGACCGCGACCCTGGCCCTGGCCCGGTTCCTCCCGCCCGACGTGCTGATGCGCATCGGGATGCTCGACCCCGAGCGCGGCAAGGAACCCGGCGTCGGCGAGGGCGACGCGATGGACGTGAGCGTCAACAACGAGAAATGCCACCGCTACGGCACCTGCCAGGCGGAGGCACCGGACGTCTTCCAGCTGATCGAGGACAACCGCCTGACCTACAACCGCCGGCCGCCAGAGGAGCACTTCGCTCAGGCCAGGGCGGCACAACGTGCGTGCCCGATGCGCGCGATCGAGATCAGGGAGCGAGTGAAGTGAGCGAACGGATCGTGGTCGTCGGCGGCGGACTCGGTGGAGTCCGTTCCGCGGAACGGCTGCGGGAGATGGGTTTCGACGGGCAGATCACCATCCTGTCCGCCGAGCGGCACCTCCCGTACCACCGCCCTTGCCTGTCGAAGCAGATGATCACCGGAGAGTGGACCCCGGACGACTCGTTGCTGTCGTTCTCGGGTGACCTCGACGCCGAGTGGCGCATGAACTCCCCGGCCCTGCACCTGGACCCCAAGAAGCAGTCGGTCTGGGTGCCCGGTGGCGAGGAGATCAAGTACGACGGCATGATCATCGCCACCGGCGTCGACGCCAGGGCGATGGGCGGCGCTCCGCGCCACGACCCGCGGGTGCACGTGCTGCGGACGCTGGACGACGCGATCGCGATCCGCAAGAACATCCGTCAGTCGCAGGGACTCGTCGCCGTCATCGGCGGCGGGTTCATCGGCTGCGAGCTCGCCTGTTCGATTCGTCACATGGGCCGCGACGTGGCCCTGATCGTGCGCTCGCCCGCGTTGCTGGGCGGCGTCGTCGGTGACGACATCGGCAAGAAGATCACCGAGGCGCACGTCGAGCACGGCGTCCGCCTCGCCACCGGTGTCGGCATCAAGCACTGGGTGCGTCAGCCCGGCGGCATCGGCATCCACCTGAGCGACGGTCAGGTCTTCTTCGCCTCGTGCGTCGTGCTGGCCGTCGGCGCCTCGCCTGCAGTCGACTGGCTGCGCGGCTCCGGCCTCGACATCTCCGACGGCGTGCTGTGCGACTCGACGAACCACGTGGTCGGCGCCGAGAACCTCGTCGCCTGCGGTGACGTGGCCCGCTGGCCCAACATGCGCTTCAACGGTGCCGTGCGCCGCGTGGAGCACTGGCTCAACGCCGTCGAGGGAGGCAGGGCCGCTGCCGAGAACCTGTTGGTGGGCCGCAACCACGCCAAGACGTACACGCCGGTCCCGCGGTTCTGGACCGAGCAGTACGGCATGCGCGTGCAGGGCGCCGGCCTGCCCGTCCTGGGCACCGACACCACCGACGTGAACGGACTCACCGGCTTCATCGCCAACGGCAAGCTCGTCGGCATCGTGGGGCTGGAGTCGCCCGGCAAGATCATCACCGAGACCCCGGAACTGTTCCGGCAGAACGCGGTCGAGACGAACACTCCTGTGTGGACGCAGCCGGAGGAAGAGCCCGCTGCCGCTGCCGCCGAGGAGGTCCTCCCGACCACCATGATCCCTGTCCCCGAACCGGTCGCCGCCCACGCATCATCCGTTCCCCCGTCCGTCTCGTCGTCGATGTCCCCGCCATTGCAGCGGCGGAGGCATTCGCGTTCGAGGCCGGAGATGGTGCGAGTGGGCGGAGGACGCGCGAGGCCCTAACCAGGTAGAGGAGGTCAACAGGTCGTCGGTACAGGGCAAGCGGGAACGGCGAACTCCGACGTCGCCCGTGTGGCCAGGTGGCGGACCGATGACGTCACGCGGCGATGCGCTCGTTCCCGCACCGGCGGCCTGAACCTTCTTCTCGTGCGTCACCAACGGTGTGGCGGCTCGGCGGGCTCCCGAGTCGCCACACCGGCCTGTTTCCGGGGAAATTCGATCCACGAACACGCCGAACTGAACTGTTAAACGCGGTCGTGGCTGTCCGCAGGCCGGTTTCCGGACATATTTTTCCGGAACCCTGCTTGAAGGAGTTCCAGCCATGCGAATGCGCAGAATCATCGCCGCCGCGTGCGGGCCGGTCGTCGCGATCGGTGTTCTCGCGGCGATTCAGGGCGGATCGGCGCAAGCCGTCCAGCCCGACACCCCCGCAGTACCGCCCGCCGCCGTGAACGGGGTGGCGAAGGCGCTGGGCATCTCGCCCCAGCAGGCACGCACCCAGCTCACCGCTCAGGACGAGGCGCACAAGCGGTTCAAGAGCCTCCCGCCGTCCCTGCTCGACCAGCTCGCCGGCCACTGGTTCGACGCCGGGGCGGGCGCGCTGACCGTCGCGGTCACCACCGACGAGGCCGTGGCTCAGGCGAACGCGCGTGGCGTCAAGGCGACCAGGGTCCAGCGGAGCCGGGCCGACCTCGACCGGCAGTTCGACGAGTTCCGCAGGCTGATCGGCACCGGCGTGCCCGGCGTGTACAGCTGGGGCGTTGACGTCAGGAACAACCAGGTCGGCGTCACGGTGAACACGACCAGGAAGACCCAGGCCACCGAGAAGTTCCTGCGGGACGTGCAGAAGCTCGGGGCCGGCGTCGTCGAGACGGACTCGCAGCAACGCCAGCAGGCCGGGACGGTGCAGACCGGCAGCCCGTGGTGGCCGGGATCCGAGTCGAACTGCTCGGTCGGGTTCGGCGCGACGGACGCCAACGGCGCCAAGCACTTCCTGACGGCCGGGCACTGCACGAACGATGCCAACCAGGCCGCGTACGGGCAGTCCGGGCAGCAGAACCGCCTCGGCACCTCGAACGTCGGTGGCGGCCGCAGCGTGAACGCCCGCGAGGGCGACATGGGCGTGGTCGCGGTGACCGAGTCCGGCTGGAACCTGTCCGCCGCGGTCAACACCTGGGGCGAGCCCGCGATCACCGTGACCGGGTCCGCCGAGGCCATGGTCGGCGACCGCGTCTGCCACTCCGGCAACACCTCGAAGTGGAAGTGCGGCGAGGTCAAGTACACGCACAAGTCCGTCGACTACGGCGGCGGGCTGGTCATCGAGGACCTCACCTGGACCACCGCGTGCTCGCTCGGCGGCGACTCCGGCGGTGGCTGGCTGCTCGGCGACAAGGCAGTCGGCCTGCACGACGGCGGCCCGTCGCAGTGCGTGCAGAACCCGACCAACGACGACGACCTGTCGATCTTCCAGCCGGTCAACGAGGCCCTGCGGAAGTGGAACCTCACGCTGGTCACCGGTGGTACGGGCGACACCACCGCGCCCACCGCTCCCGGCGCCCCTCGCGCCGTGAGCACCACCTCGTCCAGCGTGTCACTGGCGTGGGACGCCTCCACGGACAACGTCGGCGTGACAGGCTACGAGGTCTACAACGGCAGTGCGCTCGCCACGACGGTCACGGGCACCACGGCGACCGTCACCGGTCTCAAGCCGGACAACGACTACACCTTCACGATCAAGGCCAAGGACGCCGCGGGCAACGCGTCCGCCGCCAGCGCGCCCGTCAACGCACGTACCCAGCCGGGCACGGCGGACGACGAACCGCCCACGACGCCAGGAAACCCCAGGTCGACCGGCGTCACAGCGTCCAGCGTGTCGCTGGCCTGGGACGCGTCCGTCGACAACGTGGGCGTCGCGGGCTACGAGGTCTACAACGGCAGTGCGCTCGCCACGACCGTCACGAGCACCACGGCGACCGTGACGGGCCTGACCGCGGACACGTCGTACTCGTTCACCGTCCAGGCCAGGGACGCGGCGGGCAACAAGTCCCAGCCCAGCCCGGCCGTGTCCGCGCGCACGTCGCCCGGTGACACGGGCGGCCGGACGTTCACGAACGACACGGACTACCAGATCCGGGACTTCCAGACGGTGATCAGCCCGGTGCGGTCCACCGCGACCGGTGCCGCCCAGAACCCGATCACGGTCAATGTCGGTGCCACCCACACCTGCCTGGAAGACCTGAACGTCACGCTGGTGGCGCCGGGTGGCCGCTGGTACCCGCTGCTGCGGACGCCGGGCGGCAACTACTCGTGCACCCCGTTCCCCGGCGGCAGGACGTTCACCGTGGTCCCGGCGGCGGGGGAGGCCGCGGGCGGCACGTGGACGTTGCGGATCGGGGACAACGGCCCCGGTGACGTCGGCGTGCTGAGCAGCTGGTCGGTCACCGTCTGACGACCAGCGGCAGGAGCGGGTCCCGCATCCCCGGCGGGACCCGCTTCACCAATGACGCGAAGAATCGCACAACTGAAAAGTGAAACGGCGCACCGAAGAGTCAGTCATTGTGCGGGAATGTCCGCTGAAGCGAATCCGTCCGGCGTGAAATCAATGCGATCACTCGTCCGTGAAGTGGGCGGCGCTGCGATGTACCCGTCCGGCCGCGAATTCGCCCGGCGACGTTCCGAGCCACACCACCAGCCACTCAGGCTGGCGATGTCGGTCGCAGGGACAGGGAGACATCGCCACGGGCGAGGGCACGCTCCATCCGTGCCCTCGCTTGGCCCTCTCACGGAGCGGTGATCACCTGACCCGCCCACGACAGTCCGCCACCGAAGGCGAACAGCAGGACGGGCTTACCGGACGGGAGTTCCCCGCGCTCGGCCATCTTGGACAGCGCGAGCGGCACCGAGGCGGCGGAGGTGTTGCCCGACTCGACCACGTCGCGCGCGATCACGGTGCCCTCGCGCAGACCGAGCTTGCGCGTCATCGCCTCGATGATCCGCAGGTTGGCCTGGTGCGTGACCACGGCCGCGAGGTCCGTGACCGCGATGCCGGCCCGTTCACACGCCTGGATGGCGACGGCGGGGAGTTCGCTGGTGGCCCAGCGGAAGACGGCCTGGCCCTCCTGGGAGAACCGGGGCTGCCACTCGTCGACGAGGCGGACCGCGTCGCTGCGCGTCGGATCCGAACCCCAGGTGACCGGGCTGATGAGGGCGTCGGGGGAGGCGCTGACCACGGCCGCGCCGGCGCCGTCGCCCAGCAGGATGCAGGAGGAGCGGTCGGTCCAGTCGACCAGGTCGGACATCTTCTCGGCGCCGATGACCAGCGCGTGCTGTGCGGCACCGGCGCGGATCGTGTGGTCGGCGGTGGCGAGCGCGGTGCAGAAGCCCGCGCAGGCGTTGTTGAGGTCGAAGACGACCGCCGACGGGATCGACAGGTGCGCCGCCACCCTGGCCGCGGTCGAGGGGGAGCGGTCGATCGCCGAACAGGTGGCGACGATGACCTGCCCGATGTCGGACGGCGCGAGCCCGGACGCGGCGAGTGCCTTCGCTCCCGCTGCGGAGGCCATGTCGGCGACGGTCTCCTTCTCGGCGGCGATGCGCCGGGTGGCGATGCCGGTGCGCTGGCGGATCCACTCGTCGTTGGTGTCCACCATCTTTTCCAGGTCTGCGTTGGTCAGCACGCGCTCGGGCTGGTGATGGCCGAACGCGACCACACGGGATCCGGACAAGGTGAACTCTCCTTCAGACCAGGCGACCCGGCGAATATAGCAACCGATCGGTCGGTAGCTAAAGAGACGTAGACTACAAACATGAGCCCGCGCCGATCCGTCGCCGACACCCGCGAGACGCGGCAGCGCATCCTCGACCGGAGCCTCGCCATCGCCTCGGCGGAAGGGCTCGAAGGCCTGACGATCGGGCGGCTGGCGACAGAACTCGGGATGAGCAAGGCGGGACTGCTCGGGCACTTCGGCACCAAGGAGGCCCTGCAACTGGCGGTGGTCGACCAGGCCGCGGAGGTCTTCCTGCGAGAAGTGCCGCGCAAGGTCAAGCAGATGCCGTCGGGCCTGCCACGCCTCATCGACGTCTGCGAGGCCTGGGTCTCCTACCTCGAACGCGAGGTGCTCCCGGGCGGGTGCTTCTTCACCGCTGCCACGGCCGAGTTCGACGGCCGCAGCGGCCGCGTCCGTGACGCGCTGGCTGGCATGAACGCGTTGTGGCGCAGGGACCTGCGGATCCACATCCGGCGAGCGGTGAGCGACGGCGACCTCAAGCTGGACACGGACGTCGACCAGCTGATCTACGAGATCCTCGGCGTCATGCTGGCGCTCAACCACTTCCTGCAGCTGGAGCACGACAGCGCGGCACCACGCCGGGCCCGTCAGGCGTTGAAGCGGCTGCTCACGAAGTGATTGATGATCGCGGCGACTTCCTGCGGCTGCTCGGACACCATGCCGTGCGTCGCGTCGATCTCGTGCACCTGCACGTTCTTCGGTAGATCTCGACGTAATCCCGCGCGATGGGCGTCGAACAACGGCACGAGGTCCGGTGGTACCGGCAGGTTGCGCGTGGCGAGCACCAGCAGGAACGGGCTGGTCACCTTCGCGAAGATCGGCAGGGCGTCCAGGAACTCGGGCGACGTGCGCAGGACCGAGGTGATCGAGCGGTCCGGCCTCGTGACCATCTCCAACTGAGCGGTGAACATCGCGTTCAGCTTCGCCAGGCTCTCAGTCACCGCGTCTTCGGCCAGCCCCGCGTAGTTCGCCGGATCCGTTGTGGCGGAACGGTGTCCGTCCAGACTCACCGCGGCTGGGCACGACGGGTGCCGCAACGCCCACATGCCCGCGAGGATGCCGCCCAGCGAATGCCCGACGACCACGGGATTGTCCAGTCCGAAGTGGACTGTTACGGCGTCGAGATCGTCAAGTACCGCCTCCCACTCCCACGGCCCGTCGGGCGACCCGCCGTGTCCGCGCAGATCGACCGCCACGGCGCGCCCTTGTAGGTGCGGCGCCAGCGTTTCCCAGACGGACCTGTCACCTCCTAGTCCGTGCAGGAGCAGGTGGGGCTGGCCGTCGCCGCCGAAGTCGGTTGCCGCTAACTTCACGGGTCTCTCCTCAGGCTCAGCCGTGTGCGGATCGAGTCGACGGTCACGCCGCCGTCCGGGTGCCGCAGCAGCTTGTTGCGGTTCACGAGGTCGTGAACGCCCTGGCGGGTGATGCCGAGCATCGCGCCCGCCACCCCCAACGACACGTGGTCCTTGCTCGGGTGACCGGCGCGCCTCGCGGCGGCACGCCCCAACGGTGTGGCCCACCAACTCTCGGGTGGGTCGAACGGGGTGTCGCCGGGATAGAGAACGGCCATCAGGCGGACGGCCACCTGCCGGGCCACCGCGTCGTCCGGTCCGAGCAGCTGGGCCGCCCACATCTCGGCGTCGGCCTCGACGGACTGCCGCAGGCCGAGGAGATCGGCCTGCGGCAGCAGGATTTCCAGCGGGTCGAGCAGGCGGCTCGTCACGAGCCGGATCAGGTCGGTCCGCAGGTCCACGTGTTCCGAGGTGGTCGCCACTTGACAGACGATAGCAAGTACTTGACGACCACTGTCAAGTATCTATGCGGCCCACATCTGCGCGGGAGCGATGTAGTTCCAGGTGTAGAGCTGGTTCGCCCCGTCGTAACTCCCGTCCGTACCCGCCCCATAGGTGTCGTGGACGTAGAACGACCCGTTGTCGTGGTACCCGATCACCACGGACAGGTGGCCGGAGGTCGAGCCCCAGGTGCCGCTCATGATCACGAACTTGCCCTGGTCGAGGAACGCGCGGACCTGCGCCGGCGTGAAGTTGCCCTGCTGGGCCGCGGCGCCGTTGCGGGCCAGGAAGTCGCGCTCGGACTCCCAGGAGGCGCAGGGGCGGTTGCCGGGGCAGTAGTAGCCGGTGATCCAGCCGTGCGCGCCCTTCCAGTTGCCGACGCGGTCCCAGTCGTTCATCGTGCGGTTGAAGGTGGTGCCGCGGTTGCTGAACTCGTCGGTGATGTAGCGGCCCCACTTCGAGTAGTGCGAGGTCGGCTGTGGGACCTGCACACCGAACTCGTTCGTGAGCTGGTAGGTGACGAGGTCGATGACCGCGCTGGTCGGGCCGCAGGACGAGTTGCCGTTGAACTCGTTGCGCGTGTCCCACAGCTGGTGGATGTACTCGGCGCGGTTCAGCCGGCCCATCGTGGTCACCTCACCGTCCAGCGAGGCGGCGCGCAGGCCCGACGCCTTCACGTACCCCTTGGCGGGGCTGCCGATCACGGCCTCCGCGCCGTCGATGCCGGTCAGCGCGTAGTTGAACGACAGGCCCTCGACGACTCGCGAGGCCTTGTGGGTAGCCAGGTCCTGGACGTAGACGCGGGTCTGCTGCACGGATTGGTGACATCTGAGTTGGCTTGCCGTGATGGTGAGCTGGGAGGATGTCGCTGTGCCCAAGCCTTACCCTCAGGAGTT
>NZ_JBIWKS010000019.1:0-12456 GCF_044765805.1 Lentzea sp. NPDC102401
AACGCGGCCGGGATCGTGTAGTTGCCCAGGTAGAACTCCCACGCGGGCCAGATGCGGACCAGGCCGTCGGTCCAGCCCATGTACCAGTCGGGCTGCGAGCCGGCGGAGATCTGCGCGGGGTTGTACGGGCCGAAGTTCCAGATCGGGTTGATCTGGAAGATGCCACCCATGATCGCGATGACACCGACGACGATGGCGAAGAAGCCACCGCCCTTCGCGGCGAACACCGGCATGATGCGGACGCCGACGACGTTGGTCTCCTTGCGGCCCACGCCCGGGAACTGCGTGTGCTTCTGGTACCAGACCAGCGCGAGGTGCGCCGCGATCAGACCCAGGATGATCGCCGGGATGATCAGGATGTGCGCGGTGTAGAGCATCGGGATGATGTCCGTGCCGGGGAACTCCCCGCCGAACATCAGCCAGTTGATCCAGGTGCCGACCACGGGGAACGAGATCAGCAGCGCCGCCATGACGCGCAGGCCCGTGCCCGAGAGCAGGTCGTCGGGCAGCGAGTAGCCGAGGAAGCCCTCGATCGCGCCGAGCATGAACAGCACGATGCCGATGACCCAGTTGATCTCACGCGGCTTGCGGAACGCGCCGGTGAAGAAGATCCGGAACATGTGCACGACGATCGCGGCCATGAACAGCAGCGCCGCCCAGTGGTGCACCTGGCGGACGAACAGGCCACCGCGCGTCTCGAACGAGATGTCGAGCGTGGACGCGAACGCCCGCGACATCTCGATGCCGCGCAGGTTCTCGAACGCGCCGTTGTAGGTGACCTCGGTCATCGACGGGTCGAAGAACAGGGCGAGGTACGTACCCGACAGCAACAACACGATGAAGCTGTAGAGCGCGATCTCACCGAGCAGGAACGACCAGTGCGTCGGGAAGACCTTGTTCAGCTGCTTGCGCAGGCCAGAGGCCGCGTGAAACCGCTCGTCGGCAGCGTTGGCCGCCGCCCCTGCGACGCGCGCGGCCGCGTTGGCCGGCTTCGTCGGCGTGGTGATGGCACTCATGACTTCCGCTCCCAGAACGCCGGACCCACAGCCTCGATGAAGTCGCTGCGGGCTACCAAGTATCCGTCTTCGTCCACAGTGATCGGAAGCTGCGGAAGGGGACGGGTCGCCGGACCGAACCGCGGCTTGGCGTATTCGAAGACGTCGAACTGCGACTGGTGACACGGGCAGAGCAGCAGACCGGTCTGCTGCTCGAACAGCGACGTCGGGCAACCGAGGTGCGTGCAGATCTTCGAGTACGCGTACAGGTCACCGTAGTTGAAGTCTTCTTGACCTGCACGTTTGGTGACCGCCTGGTTCGGGCGCATGCGGATGAGCATGACCGGCGCGTCGGCCCGCTTGAGGGCCGCGACCAGGGCGTGCTCGTCCTCGCGCTCGGACTCCCGGAACGGGAACACCGTCTCGAAGCCGCCCGGCTCGACGTCCTCGGGACGCACCAGGGAGACCTCGTGGAAGTTGCCGGTGTGGCGGCGCAGGTAGACCTTCTCGCCCTTTTCGGCCTTCCAGCCGGTGTGCCACAGCGAGTTCTTGGTCTCGCTGTCCGCGTGCGGGTTCTTGATGAGCGCGCCCAGCGGGACGGCCGCGACGCCCAGACCCAGCACGCCGGCGCCGAGGCCCGCGGTGCGCTTGATCAGGCTGCGGCGCCCGATGCCGCTGCGCTCACCCGCGTCGGCGAGCTCCGCGACCAGCGTGGCGCGGTCGACCTCGGTCGACGGGCCGTCGTGGCGCTGCTGCACCGCGAGCTCTTCGGGGATGAACTTCTTGGTGTAGAGCAGCGCGGCGACGCCCAGCGCCACCACCGACAGGCCCAGGAACAGGCCGATCAGCGGGTTGTAGAGCATGTGCAGCAGGTGGCCGTCGGTGTGCGGCGCCTCGTACTGCCACGGCCAGAACAGGAAGACGCCGAGGAAGGCCAGTCCGGACAGCGCGGAGATCACGAACCAGAGCGCGACGACGCGCTCGGCGCGACGCTCGGCACGCGTCCCGGGAACCGGGAACCTCTCCTCGTAGTGGACGAGCTCGACGCCGTCCATCTTCGTGCCGAGCCTGACGAGGTCGTCCCGGCTCATCTCCGCGAGCTCTGCCTCGCTGGGCAGCTCGGTCGGCTTGTCGCCGCTCATGCCTTGGCTCCGATCCAGAGGGTCACGCCGATGAGCGCGGCGATGCCCACGATGAACGCGATCAATCCCTCGGAGACGGGTCCGAACCCGCCCAGGGGGTTACCGCCGGAGTTGTTGTTTCCGTCGGTGACCGACTTGACGTACGCGATGATGTCTTTCTTCTCTTCCGGCGTCAGCTGGCGCTCGCCGAACTTCGGCATGTTCTGCGGGCCGGTCAGCATCGCCGTGTAGATCTGCTCCTCGGTCACGCCGTCGAGCTCCGGCGCGAACTTGCCGGACGACAGCGCGCCGCCACGACCCGTGAAGTTGTGGCAGCTGGCGCAGTTGAGGCGGAAGAGCTCGCCACCGCGGGCGGGGTTGTCGCCGCGCAGGGCCTCGCCGGACTCGGAGGGCTTCTTCGGGCCCTCGCCACCGTTGGCGGTGATGTAGGCCATCAGCGCGTTGATCTCCTCGGGGGAGAGCTTCGCGGGCTTGCGGATGGCCTGCGCCTCCTGCCGCGCCATGGGCATGCGGCCGGAGGAAGTCTGGAAGTACACCGCGGCGTCACCGACGCCGATCAGGCTCGGCCCGCGGTCCTTGACACCTTCGAGGGACTTGCCGTGGCAGCCCGCGCAGGTGTTCAGGTAGATCTGCTCGCCCTGGCGGACCAGAGCGTCCTCCTGCTGCGCCTGGGCGGTCTGCGCCTGGGGCGCGAACGCGGCGAACAGCATGCCTGCGCTGAGCAGGGCGAAGCCCAGCGCGAGCAGACCGGCGACCCGGCGGCGCAGCTTCGTGCGGGCGCCGCGCGGGCGTTTCGTAGTGGTGGTCATGGTGTGCGGCAACCCTTGCTGTCAGTTCGGGAGCTCGTGGCTGGGGAGCAGGTCAGGGCACGATGTAGATGATGGCGAAGAGCCCGATCCACACGACGTCGACGAAGTGCCAGTAGTACGACACGACGATGGCGGAGGTGGCCTGCGCCGGCGTGAACTTGCTGAGCTTCGTCCGGATCAACAGGTAGACGAACGCGATCAGACCGCCGATGACGTGCAAGCCGTGGAAGCCGGTCGTGAGGTAGAAGACCGTGCCGTAGGCCGACGACGGGATCGTCGTGCCCTCCTCGACGAGGGTGAAGTACTCACCCGCCTGGCCTCCGACGAAGATCGCTCCCATGATCAACGTCACGATGTACCAACGACGCAGACCGAACACGTCGCCCCGCTCAGCGGCGAACACGCCCCACTGACACGTGAAGGACGACGCGACCAGGATGATCGTGAAGACCGCCGCGTAGGGAACGTTCAGATGGGTGGGCGCTGGGGGCCAATGCCCAGTGTCGTTCTGGGCCTTCACCGTGAAGAACATGGCGAAGAGGCCAGCGAAGAACATGAGCTCGCTGGACAGCCAGACGATCGTGCCGACGCTGACCATGTTCGGGCGGTTCAGCGAGTGCACGCGCTGGCCGATTGAAGGCGCTGCCGTGGTCACGCGCAGCATTATTGCCTGCGGAATTTCCGTCCGCCCATCGGGTCCTGCGCGGATCATGGGTCGGCTGGGTCACACAGCGGGTGATCGCGAGGAGATCAACGAATGGGTTTGCTGGGCCGATTGCGGGACATGCTGCGACAAGAGGACTCGCCGACGCTGTCGATCGACGACCCGGCGCTCGTCGTCGTGGTCGAGGCGTTCGACATCGCGGAGGCCGATTCGGCCGCTCTGGCCCGTTCGCCGCAGTGGCGCGCGGACGATCTCGCGGTGCTCCGGCACCACCTGCGCATCCCCGCTGACCAGGTCGAACGCGCGCGAGAACTGCTCACGCCCGACGGCTGGGTACTCGTTGCCGGTGATATATCGCATATCAGTCGAGTGCAGAAGCTGGACGCCCTGCACTGCGCCCAGGAGCGGTCGAGGATGGCCTCGCTGGCGCAACGACTCGGTGGCGACGCCCTGGGGTGGGACGCCCTGCAGAAACCACACGAACCGGCCCGATAGCATCACGGCGACCTTGGTCACTTTCTTCAGGACCGCAGTCGGCAGTCGCAGCGGAGGATCCAGAGATGAGCACGCAGACCACGAAGATCCTGGTGTTCAGCCACCGGCCCGAGGTGCGTGAGACGATCATCACTGCGGTCGGCCGCCGTCCCGCGCCGGACCTCGCGCGCGTCGAGTACGTCGAGGTCGGCACCATCGCGGACGTCCTCTACGAGGTCGACAACGGCACCGTCGACCTGCTGATCCTCGACGGCGAGGCGCAGCCGACCGGGGGCATGGGCCTGTCCCGCCAGCTCAAGGACGAGATCACGAACTGCCCGCCGATCGTCGTGGCGGTGCGCCGCAAGGACGACAGGTGGCTCGCGACCTGGTCGCAGGCGGACGCGGTGCTGGTGCACCCGCTCGACCCGCTGGCCGCCGCCGAGACCGTGGCCGAGGTGCTGCGGGGCTTGGCTTTGCCCGTCGTCAAGGGCTGATCCCGCCATGAGCCAGCGCACCTGGCCCTCGCTGCTCAACCGCCTGCTCGACGGCGTCGACCTGACCGCCGACGACACCGCCTGGGGAATGGACCAGGTGATGTCCGGCGAGGCGACCGCGGCGCAGATCGCGGCGTTCGTCGTCGCGTTGCGCGCCAAGGGCGAGACGCCGGAGGAGGTCGACGGCCTCGCGAAGATGATGCTCAATCACGCGAACCGGTTCACGGTGGACGTGCGGGCGACCGACATCGTGGGCACAGGCGGCGATCATTCCGGTTCGGTGAACATTTCGACGATGGCCGCGATCATCACGGCCGCCGCGGGCGTGCCCGTGGTCAAGCACGGCAACCGGGCGGCGTCGTCGCAGTGCGGCACGGCGGACGTCCTGGAGGCGCTGGGCGTCGCGATCGACCTGCCGGCCGCCGGCGTGCAGGAGACCGTGCGCGAGCTCGGCATCGGTTTCTGCTTCGCGCCGGTGTTCCACCCCGGTTTCCGGCACGCGGGCCCGGTGCGGCGGGAGATCGGCATTCCCACGTCGTTCAACCTGCTCGGACCCCTGACGAACCCGGCGCAGCCGACGGTCGGCCTGATCGGCTGCGCGCGGGCGTCCGCGGCGCCGCTGATCGCCGGCGTGTTCGCGCGGCGCCGCAACACCGCGCTGGTGGTGCGGGGCGACGACGGCCTCGACGAGATCACCACGACCACGACGACGTCCGCGTGGCTCGCGCAGGACGGTGTGGTGCGCACGGAGACCATCGACCCGGCAATGCTCGGCGTGAAGCCCGCCCGCGAGGAGGACCTGAAGGGCGGCGACTCGTCGGTCAACGCCCAGGTGGTCCGCGACCTCGTGGGCGGCAAGACGGGTTCGGTGCGGGACGCGGTGCTCGTGAACTCGGCGGGCGCCATCGCGGCGCACGGCGGCTTCTCCGACGACCTGCACGCCGACCTGACGGCCTCGCTGAGCCGTGCGGCCGACGCCATCGACTCAGGCAGGGCGGCGACCCTGCTGAGCCGCTGGGTGGAGCTCTCACAGGCTCTGAAGGCGTCCCAGAGGAAGTAGTCCCAGAGGAAGTAACCGAAAGACTGACTGAGCGGTTTCGGTCACGCGTCGTCGTCGACGCGTGACCGTGCTCGCACGGCCGCCGCATCGGCGTAGTCCGAGCGAGTGATGGGCCAGAGATGCGCGCCACGTGGTAACGCCGCCGCAATCGCCACCTGGAATGCTGGAGTCATGGCCATCCTCTACCCGGTGATGAAGCACGTCGTCGCGCGCACAGCCCGTCTGGTCTACCGCCCGGTGGTGGACGGCCTGGAGAACATCCCCACCGACGGCCCCGTCATCCTGGCGGCCAACCACCTCAGCTTCATCGACAGCGTCGTGATCCCGATGGTCGTGCCGCGCCGGGTGTCGTTCCTCGCGAAGGCGGAGTACTTCACGGGCACCGGCCTGAAGGGCTCGCTGTCGCGCTGGTTCTTCTCCTCGCTCGGCCACGTGCCGGTGCACCGCGGCAAGGGCCGTGACGCGCGCGCCGCTCTCGACACGGCCGCCGACATCCTGGCGCGGGGTGACGCCTTCGCCATCTACCCGGAGGGCACGCGCTCGCTCGACGGCATGCTCCACCGCGGCCGCACCGGCGTCGCCCGCATGGCGCTGGAGTCCGGGGCCCCGGTCATCCCGGTCGGCATCATCGGCACGGACAAGGTGCAGCCGGTCGGCAGCAGGTTCCCGAAGATCGTCCCGGTGACGGTCCGCTTCGGCGAGCCGCTCGACTTCAGCCGCTACGACGGCATGCAGGAGTCGCTGCCGGTGCTGCGCAGCGTCACCGACGAGATCATCTACCGCATCCTGGACCTGAGCGGCCAGGAGTACGTCGACGCGTACCAGAAGGCGCCCGAGAAGGTCCCGGCCGCCGCGTAGCCGCCGTAGCCTCGTTCCGGCCTGCGAAAGGGCCCTCCCCGCTGTTACCGGGGAGGGCCCTTTCGCGTGCGATATGCGATGTATCACATACGGGACATCAGTCCACACACGACTGAGGCCCCCTCCACAGTGGAGAGGGCCTCAGTCGAAGCGATATCCGACGTATCGGATATTGGATATCAGTCGTGCCTGTCAGTCGTGATTGGGACCGGTGTGGTACTCGAACACCAGACCGCCGACCATGACCAGCACCATGATGATGGCGATCACCAGCAGCCACACGTGCCAGAACGCCACCGCGACACCGGTGGTCGCCGCCGCGGCGGCGAGACCGACCGGCCAGTACGAGCCGGGGCTGAAGAAGCCCAGCTCACCGGCGCCGTCGGACACCTCGGCGTCGGGGTTGTCCTCCGGCCGCACCTCGATGCGGCGGGCAACGAACCGGAAGTAGGTGCCGGTGATGAGCGCCAGGCCACCGGTCAGCGCGAGTGCCACCGTGCCGGTGGGCTCGACGTGGCCGGTCGCCAGGTGCGTCCAGTAGCCGTAGACGACGGCCATCAGGAATGAGAAGGCCATCACCAGGTCGAATACGCGAGCTTCGATCTTCATCGCGAGGCGTTCCCTACTTCTGGCCCGCACCGGAGGCTTCGCGCGCCGTCCGGTCGGTGTTGAACGGGGTGGTCGTCGTGGCCAGCGGTGAACACCACTTGTCACAGTTCACCTGAGAGAGGGCCTCGGCCGTGGTGTACGGCTTGCCCGTCTTCTCGTTGACCTGCTTGCGCAGCTCGATGTACTTCTCGAAGTCGGCGTCCTCCAGGGCACGGACCTCGAAGTTCATCACCGCGTGGTACGAGCCGCAGAGCTCGGCGCAACGGCCGACGAACGCGCCAGGACGGTCGATCTGGTCGATCTGGAAGACGTTGTCCTGGTTGTTCTTCTCCGGCATCGGGAAGACGTCCCGCTTGAAGTGGAACTCCGGCACGAAGAACGAGTGGATGACGTCCGTCGAGCGCAGCGTGAACTGGATGCGCTTGCCGGCCGGCAGCACCATGATCGGGACCTCGCCCGAGGTGCCGACCGTGCTGACGACGTTGCCCTCTTCGGTCTTGTGGTCCGGGTACTGGAACTCCCAGTTCCACTGGAACGCGATCACGTCGACGTTGACGTCGGGCTTGCCCGACTTGTCCGTGACGTAGTTCTGCGTGACGGCGGTGAAGTAGAACAACACCGCCACGATCACCGTCGGCACGACGATGAGCACGATCTCCAGCGGGAGGTTGTACGCCGTCTGACGTGGCAGCTCCTCCGACTTCTTGCGGTGGAACACCACCGACCACAGGATCAGGCCCCACACGATGACGCCGACGACGAGCGCGGCGATCACGGACCAGGTCCAGAGCTCGCGCATCTTCTCGGCCTGCGGCGTGACGGCCTGCGGCCATCCGAAGCGCAGCACCTCGTCCGTGGAGCAACCGGTGGCCCCGATGCCGACCAGGCCTACCAGCCCAGCGGTCTTCACCAGCCGGGATGCCCTGGTGCCCTCCTTCAGGCCCACTGCTCGCCCGCCTCCTCGTTCCATGCCAACGGATCAAGCGGGAGCGTAGCCCAGCGCAACGGCGCTCACCCCTTGGGGGCACCGCCGCTGCGGTGCAGTTTCGGTCACACAGAGCCCCTTCGGCATACTGAGGACTTCCCCGTGGTCTTCCCCTTCGTGTTTCTTGAGAGGTGCGAGAGCCTTGTGCGGCCTGGCAGGACTTGTATGCCCTAGCGAGAACGAGGCCGAGAACGCGCGCCCGGCCATGGAGGCGGCGCTGCGCTGCATGCGGCACCGCGGCCCGGACGAGAGCGGCACCAGGCGGGTCGACGAGGTCGTCTTCGGCTTCAACCGGCTCGCCATCATCGACATCGAGCACTCCCACCAGCCGTTGACCTGGGGTCCGGCGGAGTCGCCGAGCCGGTACACGATCAACTTCAACGGCGAGATCTACAACTACCTGGAGCTGCGCGCCGAGCTCACCGAGAAGCACGGCGCGGTCTTCCACACCGACGGCGACACGGAGACCATCGTCGCCGCCTACCACTACTTCGGTCCCGCGGCGATCACGAGGCTGCGCGGCATGTTCGCGTTCATGATCTGGGACTCCGAGCGCGACGTCGTGTTCGGCGGCCGCGACCCGTTCGGCATCAAGCCGCTGTACTGGGCGCAGGGTCAGAGCGGGGTCGCGTTCTCCAGCGAGAAGAAGGTCCTGCTGGAGATCGCCTCCACGATCGGCATCGCCCCGAAGATGAACGTCAAGGGGCTGCAGCACTACCTCACGCTGCAGTACGTGCCGGAGCCCGCCTCGCTGCACGACCAGATCTACCGCGTCGAGTCCGGCCACTCGTTCACGCTGGTCCCCGGCGAGTCGCCGAAGTTCGAGCGGTACTTCCCGGCGAACTTCAAGGTCCGCACGGTCCGCAGCGAGGGCGAGGCCGACGCGCTCTACGACGAGATCACCGCCGCGCTGCGCGACTCGGTCGCCAAGCACATGCGCGCGGACGTGACGGTCGGCTCGTTCCTGTCCGGCGGCATCGACTCGACGGTGGTCGCGGCGCTGGCCAAGGAGCACAACCCGGACCTGATCACGTTCACCACGGGGTTCGAGCGCCAGGGGTTCTCCGAGGTCGACGTGGCCGCGGAGTCCGCGGCGCTGATCGGCGTGAAGCACGTGGTCCGCACGGTCAGCGCGCAGGAGATGATGGACTCCCTGCCGCTGATCACCTGGTACCTCGACGACCCGGTGGCCGACCCGGCGCTGGTGCCGTTGTGGTTCATCGCCCGTGAGGCGCGTCAGCACGTGAAGGTCGTCCTGTCCGGCGAGGGCGCGGACGAACTCTTCGGCGGGTACACGATCTACCGCGAGCCGTTGTCGCTGGCGGGGTTCGAGAAGGTGCCGGGCGCGCTGCGCAAGGCCATGGGCAAGGTCTCCACGAAGATCCCGCACGGTGTGCGCGGCAAGGACCTGCTGCGTCGTGGGGCTTTGACGCTGGAGGAGCGCTACTACGGCAACGCGCGCATCTTCCTCGACGACCACCTGCGGCAGGTGTTGCGCACGTACGACCCGGCGGTGTCCCACATGGACGCGACGGCGCAGCCGTACCGCGAGTCGCGCAACTGGGACCCGGTGACGCGCATGCAGCACGTCGACCTGTTCACGTGGCTGCGCGGGGACATCCTGGTCAAGGCCGACAAGATGACCATGGCGAACTCGCTGGAGCTGCGCGTCCCGTTCCTCGACCCCGAGGTCTTCAAGATCGCGTCGCAGATCCCGAGTGAGTTGAAGATCACGAAGGACACGACGAAGTTCGCGCTGCGCAAGGCGATCCGCGACATCGTGCCGGCGCACGTGCTGAACCGCCGCAAGCTCGGTTTCCCGGTGCCGATCCGGCACTGGCTCAAGGACGAGATGCACGACTGGGCTGTCGACATCGTGCGCTCGTCGCAGACCGACCAGTACATCGACAAGTCCGCGGTGCTGCGGCTGATCGAGGAGCACCGCTCTGGTGTGCTCGACCACAGCCGCCGCATCTGGGCGCTGCTGGTGTTCATGATCTGGCACGGCATCTTCGTCGAGGGCCGCATCCAGCCGGTGGTGCCGGAGCCGCACTACCCGGTCAAGCTCTGACGGTTCGGGCCCCTCCCCGGAGGGGCCCTTCTCGTTCTACCGGCGTCCCTGAGCGCTGCAGATCGCGTACGAGCTGACGACGGTGTCCGGGGACGCCATCAGTTCCAGGTAGCGGGCGAACTCGTCGTCGGTGAGCGGGAGCTTTGCGCGCATCAGCCGCGCGGTCGCGGCGAGCAGGCGGCAGCCGGCGGAACCGCCCTCCCATTCCTGCACCTCGCGGGAGCCGCTGACGTCGTTCAGCCCTGCGTCGAGCAGCACCCTCTCGATGCGCGCGCCCCACGCCAGTTCGGCGCCCGCGTGATCGAGCAACGTCAGCAGGGCGTTCTTCACCCGCATGATCAGCTTCGCGTCCTCCGGGGCGGATGACGGCCCGGTGGTGAGGACTTCGAGCGGGAGGCAGTCGAATTCTTCGAGCACGAGCCATCCGCCGGGGCGCAACGAGTCGCGCAGCTTGCGCAACACGACCTCGCGGGCGGGGAGGTAGAAGAGCACCAGGCGGGCGTGGACCAGGTCGAACGCGTTGCCGGGCAATATGTTGGATACCACGTCGTGCTCCAGAACCGTGACGTTGTCCCGTTCCTCGAGCCGGGTGACGTCGATGTCGGTGACCGTCACGTGCCCGGACTGAGCGACGACGTCGGCGAGCCAGTTCGCCACCGACCCGCCACCACCTCCGACTTCGAGGCAGCGCCAGCCGTCCGCCACACCCAGCTGCTCGACGCGGGCGAACGTGCCCGCGTCGAGCAGAGAGCTCAGCGCGTCGAACTTCGGATCGAGCGACTCACCGGTGTCGCCGAACAGGTACGTCCCCATTGTCCGATCATGGCAGGACGGGAGCGATCTCCTCAGCGGCTTCCGCACCAAACGCGCCACGAATGCGAGCGAGCGCCGACTCGCGCTCGATCACCCACTCCTGCGTGCCCACGGTCTCGAGCACCTCGACGGCGATGAACGAGCCGAGCTGAGCAGCGCGTTCGATGCTCAGGCCCGCGGTGATGCCGGCCAGGAAGCCCGCGCGGAAGCCGTCGCCGACGCCGGTGGGGTCGGTCTTCGCGACCTCGGGAACGGCGGGGACGTGCAGCGCGAAGCCGTCGCGGTCGACGATCTCGACGCCCTTGGCGCCGAGCGTGGTGACGCGCTTGCCGACGCGGGCGAGGACGTCGGCCTCGGTCCAGCCGGTCTTCTGCAGCAGCAGTTCCCACTCGTAGTCGTTGCTGAAGAGGTACTCGGCGCCCTCGATGAACGCGCGCGCCTGCTCGCCGTCCATGCGGGCGAGCTGCTGCGACGGGTCGACGGCGAACCGGTAGCCGCGCTGACGGCACTCGTCGGCGTGCCGGAGCATGGCCGCGGGGTCATCCGGGCTGATGATGACGAGCTCGAGGTTCGCGACGCGGTTCGCGATCGGCGCGAGCTCGATGTTGCGCGACTCGGCCATCGCACCGGCGTAGAAGGAGGCGATCTGGCACATGTCGTCGTCCGTCGTGCAGACGAACCGCGCGGTGTGCGCGACCTCGGACACGTACACGCCGGACGTGTCGACGCCGTGCCGCTCGAGCCACGAGCGGTAGTCGTCGAAGTCCTTGCCGACCGCGCCCACGAGCACCGGCCGCACACCGAGCACACCGAGGCCGAACGCGATGTTCGCGCCGATGCCACCACGCCGGACTACGAGGTCGTCGACCAGGAAGCTCAGCGACACACGGTCGAGACGCTCCGCGACCAGCTGGTCCGCGAATCGACCCGGAAAGTGCATCAGATGGTCGGTCGCGATGCTGCCGCACACGGCTAGGGGCACGTCGGCTCCTCTTTTCTTGTTGCGCTACGTGACAACTCACCCGGACGAGTACCGCTGTGAAGACTACTGTTTGGTAGGGCTACCGCAGGTCAGACAGCCGTCATACGGTCGGAAGGTGACGATCCCAGAGGCGACCACGATGAGTGAACTGATCGAGGACTGCGCGCAGCTCCCCTTCGCTCTGACCCACCCCGAGCACCCCCTTCCCGCCCCGCGCGACGCCGCGCCCTGGCAGGTCGACGAGCGGTGCGCCCACCAGGTCGAAGGCCTCGCCGAATACGGCGTCTAGCTTCTGGGCCCTACCTTCTCGCTTCCCAGTCTGTCCGGGTCGTACCTGGCAGATTTCCTGGTCCACACGCGGAGAGGGGGGGGGGGGGGGGGGGGGGGGGGGCGGGGGGGGGGGCGGGGGGGGGGGGGGGGGGGGGGGCGGGGGGGGGGGGCCGGGGGGGGGGGGGCACCCCCGCGGGGGCCCCCCCCCCCCCCCCCGCGGCCACCCC
>NZ_JBIWKS010000019.1:12466-165912 GCF_044765805.1 Lentzea sp. NPDC102401
GCCCGCGGGGGGGGGGGGCGCCCGGGCCCCGCCCCCCCCCCCCCGGGGGCCGGGCCCCCCCCCCCCCCCCCCCCCCCCCCCGCCTCTCCGCGTGTTCGCCTTAGTGGAACGAGTCGCCGCAGGCGCAGGACCCGCCGGCGTTCGGGTTGTCGATCGTGAAGCCCTGCTTCTCGATCGTGTCCACGAAGTCGATGACAGCACCTTCGACGTACGGGGCGCTCATGCGGTCTACGGCGACCTTCATGCCGTTGAAGTCGACCATCGCGTCACCGTCGAGCGCACGCTCGTCGAAGAACAGCTGGTAACGAAGGCCGGCGCAACCACCGGGCTGGACGGCGATGCGCAGGTGCATGTCATCGCGGCCCTCCTGGTCGAGCAGCGCCTTGGCCTTGACGGCGGCCGCATCGGTCAGCGTCACGCCGTGGCTGGGCGCCTCAGTGGTCGAAGCGGCATCCTGAGCGGTCGTCATGGCTCTCCTAAGAGGTCCTTTGCGGGCGGTTCACCCATCAACAACACGGGCGTTCCCCGCCTTGTTCCGCTTCCCATGGTCCCACAACGGCAGGCCGGATCGCCTCAAGTGTCGACTGTCACGTAGACCACGCTCAAGCCAACCGATATATCAGCCGACCGGGAACACGCCGATGAGCACGGCTTTACCCGGACACCTGTCGCGACCACTGCCTCGCCACGTGCTGGGCCGTTGCAATGAGACTTTTGCGGGCGTCCGCAATCGACTTTTGCACAGAGCCGACGTGCTCGGACACCGAGTAGGCGGCCTGGACGCCGGCGGCGCCCATCTCGCGGCGGCCGACGCTGACCTGGCCCGCGATGGCGATGCACGGGATGCCGCGTTCGGCGGCGCCCGAGGCGACGGCGGTGATGAGCTTGCCGCGCAGTGACTGCCAGTCGAAGCTGCCTTCACCGGTGAGGACGACGTCGGCGTCGTCGAGGGCGGCGTCGAGGCCGGTGAGTTCGCGGACTAGGCCCGCGCCGGACGTCACCGCCGCGCCCAAGGAGAGGAGCGCGGCGCCCAGGCCGCCCGCCGCTCCGGCGCCCGGAATGTCGGACACCGGTTTGAGGACGTCCATGGCAGCTAGCTTCGCTTCGAGGCGTTCGACGGCTTCCAGGGACGCGCCCTTTTGCGGTCCGAACGTGTGCGCGGCGCCGTGCGGGCCGAGGAGCGGGTTTTCGACGTCGGATGCGGCCACGAGCGATATATCAGTGAGGTCGACGCCCGCGTCCTCCAAGGCGGCGAGCATGCCGGCGCCGCCGTCGGTCGTGCCGGAGCCGCCGAGGCCGACCGTGATGACATCGTTGTCATGCGCGGCTGCCGCGATGAGCTCGCCGACGCCTCGCGTCGTTGCCGTCTCGCAGGACCGTGGGCGGAGTTCGGCGGGGATGAGGTGGAGGCCGCAGGCTTCGGCGGACTCGATGTAGGCGACGCGTCGACCGTCGGTGTGCACGCTGAGCCAGCGCGCCTCGACCGGTTCACCGAGCGGGCCCGTCACGCTGATATATCGGATGTCTCCGTGGGTGGCGGCGTGCAGGACGTCGACGAAGCCGGGGCCTCCGTCGGCCAGCGGGCGTTGGGTGACGACGTCGTCGGGCTTGGCGTCGTGCCAGCCGGTGGCGATGGCGTCAGCGGCCTCGCGGGCGGTCAGGGTGCCGCCGAAGCAGTCGGGAGCGATGAGTACGCGCACCTCGCGAAAGGTACAGAAGAACCACTGTCCTACCCTGTCGTCGTGAGGTTCCTGCGTCGCAACGCCGCTGATACCGATGCCCCGGCCACCGAGTCGGCCGGCGAGGCCATCGACTCCAACCGCTCCGCGGGCAAGGGCAGGCCCACGCCCAAGCGGCGTGAGGCCCAGGGCAGGCGTTCCGGGCCGGTGCCGCCGCCTCCCCGCACGCAGCGCGAGGCGTTCAAGCGCATGCGCGGCAACAAGGTGAGCAAGGAAGACCGCCGTGCCGCGGCCACCGAGCGTCGCCAGCGCATGATGGCGGGCGACGACAAGTACCTGCTGCCGCGTGACCGCGGTCCGGTGAAGGCGTACATCCGCGACCTCGTCGACTCGCGGCGCAACCTCATGGGCCTGTTCATGCCGCTCGCGGTCCTGGTGTTCGTGGCGCTGCTGACGCCGTCGCTGGCCGTGCAGCGGTACGCGACGCTGGCGACGACGTTCATGCTGATCGCGATGATCATCGAAGGCCTCGTGCTCGGCCGCCTCGTCACGCGCAAGGTGCGGGCGAAGTTCCCGACCGAGCCGATCAAGGGTATTTCGATCGGCTGGTACTCGTTCATCCGCGCGAGCCAGATCCGCAAGTTGCGCGTGCCCAAGCCGCGGGTGAAGCCGGGCGACGCGATCAAGTAACCGATGCGCGCGAAGCCGTTCAAGCTTCAACTGCCGGAGAAGCTCTGGTGGGACCACAACGCGTGGTACCGCCGGTGGCTGCTCCGGCAGTTGCCGTCACGGGCCCAGTCGGCGCTGGACGTCGGGTGCGGCCACGGCGTCCTGGCGCGGTCGATCCCGGCTGACGAGGTCACGGCCATCGACGCCAGCGCCCGCATGATCGAACTCGCGAGCGCCACGAGCAGCCGGGTGCGGTGGATCCACGGGGACGTGCTCACCCACGACCTCGGGCAGTACGACGTCGTCACGGCCGAGGCGAGCCTGCACCACCTCCCGCTACGCGAAGGCCTCACGCGGCTCGCCGAGCTGACCAGGCCCGGCGGCACGCTGATCGTCGTCGGGCTCTACCTGACGGCCACACCGGCGGACTGGGCCGTGGAGATGGTGACGTTGCCCGCGAACGCGATCGTCGGCGTCGCCAAAGCCGTCAACGGAACAGCTGGCAAGCCGCACGACGTCGACATGCCCGTCGTGATGACCGCTCCGACGTTGAACGAGATCCGCACGGCAGCACGGGAGATCCTGCCCGGCGCACGCGTCCGCAGGCACCTGTTCTGGCGGTATTCCATGGTGTGGCACGCGCCCGAAGTTCATTAGCAGCACGAACGATTTCGGCTAAGCTCGGATGTATGAAGTTCCGTCGACTCGGCCGCAGCGGCCTGTCCATCAGTGAGATCTCGTACGGCAACTGGCTCACGCACGGTTCCCAGGTCGAGGAGGACCAGGCCCACGCCTGTGTGAAGGCCGCGCTGGAGTCGGGGATCACGACCTTCGACACCGCCGACGTCTACGCCAACACCGCCGCGGAGTCGGTGCTCGGCCGGGCGCTGCAGGGTCAGCGGCGCGAGTCGCTCGAGATCCTCACCAAGGTCTACTGGCCGACCGGTCCCGGCGGCCCCAACGACCGCGGGCTCGGCCGCAAGCACATCATGGAGTCGGCCAACGCGTCGCTCAAGCGCCTGCAGACCGACTACGTCGACCTGTACCAGGCGCACCGGTTCGACTACAGCGTCCCGCTGGAAGAGACGATGCTGGCGTTCGCCGACCTCGTCCGCCAGGGCAAGGTCCTCTACGTCGGTGTCTCCGAGTGGACCGCCGACCAGATCACCCGCGGTGCCGCGCTGGCCCGTGAGCTCAACGTCCCGTTCGTGTCGCACCAGCCGCAGTACTCGATGCTGTGGCGCGTGATCGAGCCGCAGGTCATCCCGGCGTGCGAGCGCGAGGGCCTGAGCCAGATCGTCTTCTCCCCCGTCGCGCAGGGCATCCTGACCGGCAAGTACCTGCCGGGCGCAGACGTTCCCGAGGGATCACGCCTGGCCGACGCGCGCGGGTCGCAGATGATCGCGCGCTGGATGCGGGACGACGTGCTCAACGCCGTTCAGCAGCTCAAGCCGATCGCCGAGGAGGCGGGCATCACGCTCGCGCAGCTCGCCGTCGCGTGGGTGCTGAAGAACCCGAACGTCGCCTCCGCGATCATCGGCGCGTCGCGTCCTGAGCAGGTCTTCGAGAACGTCAAGGCCATCGACGTCGAGCTCGGCGACGACGTGCTCACGCAGATCGACAAGGTCCTCGAAGGCGTCATCACCGACGACCCGCGGCTCACCGCCCAGGGCTAACCCGCTGGGTGCAGGCTCATCGGGCCGTACACCTCGGATTCCGACCGCAGCAGCGTGACCTGCTCGACCCCGGCGTCGAGCAGGTCACGCCACTGCGCGCTGAACCAGTCCTCGGCCTCGGTCTGCTCGGCGAACGTCACATCCGGGCCCGCGACGTCGCGTCCCTGTGCATCCTGGTAGCGCCAGCGGTATTCCACGGACGAAGGCTAACTCTTGTCATCTCGGACGCTCGTGCTCGGCGGAGCGCGGTCAGGCAAGTCAGCGCACGCGGAAGGTCTGCTCACCGAGGCGACCGTGACCTACGTCGCCACCGCGCGCAGATACCCGGACGACCCGGACTGGGACGCACGCATCGCGCAGCACGTCGCGCGGCGTCCGTCCACATGGCACACGGTCGAGGCGTCGGCTCCGGCCGATCTGCCCGCCCTGCTCACCGCCACCCAGTACGAGGACCCGCCGATACTGGTGGACGACCTGTCGACGTGGCTGGTCGGCGTACTGGACGACGCCAACGCGTGGGAAGGCGCCGAAGACGAACACGGCGGTGAAGCGATCGCGAGCGGCATCGACGCGATCGTGCGCTCGGTCGCGACCTGCCGGGCGCGACTGGTGCTGGTGACGGCGGAGGTCGGCCTCGGCGTCATTCCGTCGACGCGTTCTGGCAGGCTCTTCCGAGATCACCTCGGTGCGCTCAACGCGCGCGTCGCCGAGGTGTGCGACGAGGTCATCCTGCTCGTCGCCGGCATCCCGTTGAAACTGCGATGAGGAGTGACCAGGTGAGCACCGAGTTCCCGCCGGTCGAACCGCCGGACGAGACCGTTCTGCGCGAGGCCGAGGCCCGGCACGCGGTGCTGACCAAGCCGGTCGGCTCGCTCGGACGGCTCGAGGAGCTGGGCAACTGGATCGCGGCCTGCCAGGGCGTCGTGCCGCCCAAGCCGTTCGTGCGGCCGCGTGTCGTCGTGTTCGCGGGCGACCACGGCATCACCGCTCAGGGCGTGTCGGCGTTCCCGAGCGAGGTGACCGGCCAGATGGTCACGAACTTCCTGACCGGCGGCGCCGCCGTGAACGTCCTCGCGCAGGTCGCGGGCGCCACGGTGCGCGTGGTCGACATGGCCGTCGACGCGGACACCCCGGCCGCGGTCAGCCAGCACAAGGTGCGGCGCTCGTCCGGGTCGATCGACCGCGAGGACGCGCTCACCCGTGAGCAGTGCGAGCTCGCGATCGCGGCCGGCCGTGCGCTGGCCGACGAGGAGGTCGACGCGGGCGCCGACGTGCTCGTCGCCGGTGACATGGGCATCGGCAACACGACGCCCGCCGCCGTGCTGATCGCGTCGCTGACCGGGTCGGAGCCCGTCGCGGTCGTCGGGCGCGGCACCGGCATCGACGACCAGGCATGGATGCGCAAGACGGCGGCGATCCGGGACGCGCTGCGCCGGGCCCGCCTGGTGATCAGCGACCCGATCGCGTTGCTCGCCACGGCCGGTGGCGCCGACATCGCCGCGATGGCAGGGTTCCTGGCACAGGCCGCCGTGCGCAAGACGCCGGTCGTGCTCGACGGTGTCGTCGTCGGTGCGGCGGCTGTCGTCGCCGAGGAGTTGGCGCCGGGTGCGCGCGAGTGGTGGGTGGCCGGGCACGAGTCGGCCGAGCCCGCGCACGCGATCGCGCTCGGGCATCTCAACCTCAAGCCGCTGCTGCAGTTCGAGATGCGGCTCGGCGAGGGGTCCGGCGCGGTGGCGGCGCTGCCGTTGCTGATCTCGGCGGTGAAGGTGCTCGCGGAGATGGCGACGTTCGAGAGCGCCGGCGTCACCAACCGAGAAGATACGACGGGGTGAAGCTCCGCCCGTGAAACTGGCGTTCTCCTGGCTGACGGTCCTGCCGTTGCGCGTTGACGACGTCGACGAGCGAGCGGCAGGACGGGCCATCGCATGGACGCCCGTCGTCGGCGTCGTCATCGGCGCGTTCGTCGTCGGCGTCCTCAAGCTGCTGGCGATATCCAATATATCGGCGCTCGTGGCCGGATTTCTGGTCGTCGGCGTCGTCGCGCTGTCGACACGCGGTATGCACCTCGACGGGCTGGCCGACGTCGCCGACGGGCTCGGTTGCTACGGACCGCCGGAGCGTGCGCTCAAGGTCATGAAGGACGGCGGCGCCGGACCGTTCGGCGTCGTCTCGCTGATCGTGGTGCTGGGTGCCCAGGCCGCCGCACTCCCCCACGCTCAGTGGGGTGTCGTGCTGCTCGCGTTCGCGACGAGCCGGGCGACGTTCGGCATCTGTTGCATGCGTGACATACCCGCCGCACGGCCTGAGGGGCTCGGTGCGCTCGTTGCGGGCACACAGCATCCGTTGATGGTCATCGGCACGTGGGTGGTGCTCGCTGCCGCGGCGATTCCGCTCGGATGGCGCGCGGTCGTCGCCGTCGTCGTCGCGTTCGCGCTCGTGTGGCTGCTGGTGAAGCACACCGGAAAGCGTTTCGGCGGCATCACCGGTGATGTGCTCGGTGCTGCCGCCGAAATCGCGCTTCTGGCCGTGCTGGTGATCGCCTAACCCCAGAGCTTGGTCATCCAGCCGTGGGTGTCGGCGACGTGGCCGTGCTGCAGGCCGGTCAGGCGCTCGCGCAGCTGCTTCGTCACCGAGCCGGTGCCGCCGTCGGCGATGTCGAACTCGCCACCGGCGTGCTTGACGTGGCCGACCGGCGTGATGACCGCGGCCGTGCCACAGGCGAAGACCTCGGTGAGCTCACCGGAGGCGTTGGCCTTCTCCCACTCGTCGGTCGAGATGCGGCGCTCCTCGACGGTCAGGCCGAGTTCGGCCGCCAGCGCCAGCAGTGAGCTCCGGGTGATGCCGGGCAGCAGCGTGCCGGTCAGCTCGGGCGTGATCACCTTGTCCCCGAAGACGAAGAACAGGTTCATGCCGCCCATCTCCTCGACCCAGCGGCGTTCCACCGCGTCGAGCCAGACGACCTGGTCGCAGCCCTTCTCGGCGGCCTGCGCCTGCGCCACGAGGGACGCGGCGTAGTTGCCGGCGAACTTGGCCGCGCCGGTGCCACCGGGAGCCGCGCGGACGTACTCGGTCGAGAGCCACACGCTCACCGGCCGGACGCCGCTCGCGAAGTAGGAGCCGGCCGGGGAGGCGATCAGCACGTAGAGGTACTCGGACGCGGGTCGCACGCCGAGGCCCTTCTCCGTGGAGATCATGAACGGCCGCAGGTAGAGGGACTCCTCCTCGGCCGAGGGCACCCAGCGGTCGTCGACCGCGAGGATCTGCCGCACGGACTCCAGGAAGAGCTCGTCGGGAAGTTCGGGCATCGCCATGCGGCGGGCCGAGGAGCGGAAGCGCTCGGCGTTGGCCTCAGGGCGGAAGGACGCGATCGAACCGTCGGGCTGCCGGTAGGCCTTGAGCCCTTCGAAGATCGCCTGGCCGTAGTGCAGCACCATTGCCGCGGGGTCCAGTGCGAGGGTGGAGTACGGGCCGACTTCAGCGTCGTGCCAGCCCTTCTCGCGGTTCCAGCGGATCGTCACCATGTGGTCGGTGAAGTGCTGCCCGAAGCCCGGCTTGGCAAGTACCTCCGCTACGCGCTCCGGGGTCGCCGGGTGCGGGTGGGGAGTCCGGGTGAAAGGCAACTCGCTCGTCATGTGAGCACGGTAACCCGCAGGTGGGGATACGGAAAATCCTGTTCCCAAAACTCGGACGTCCTACTAAGTGAACCTCGATAGAGTCCCCTGCCATGACCGAGCCGGAAAGATCTTCGAAGGGTGCGGACGTCCGCACGGTGCTGCAGGCCGCGCTGCTCGTCCTGGGCACCGGCATGACGTTGCTCGACGGCTGGGTGATCGGCGGTGTCGGTGGTGTGGTCGGCGCGGTGTTCCTCGCCGTGTTCTTCCTGGCCGGCTACTACGGCATCGCCAAGAACGGCCCGTCCAACAACGGCCGCGTCATCGGGCTTGCGGTGTGTGTTGGCGTGACGCTGCTCGTCTTCCTCTCAGTGACGCTGTCAGGCCAATGAGCCCGGTGCCGACGCCCAGTCCCGCGATGGAGATCAGCATCGCGGGAATGGGCATGCTCATGGCGAGCAGCACCGAGAGCCCGAGGCCGAGACAAGCCGTGCGCATGGGCCACGTGCGGTCGTTCTGCAGCAGGACTCGAGCAGACGCGTTCGTGAAGGCGTAGTAGAACAACGTCGCGCACGCCGCCACGCCCAGCGCCATCCCGAACGGCATGAGCACCAGGGCGAGCGCGGAAGCGACGACCACGACGAGCGTCAGCGCACCGGGCTTGAGGCGGGTCGGCAGGTCGCCGTCCTCGGCCAGTCCGGTCAGCGTGCGGTGGGCGGACGCGAGGACGAAGTGCAGCGCGGCCACACCGGCCACCGCCGCGGCGATCTGCACGAGCGGCACCAGCGCCGCCGAGTCCGCCGCGACCAGTGCGTCACGCAGCGGAGCTGGTGACAACGCGAGGCGCGCGCTACCGAGCTGACGGAGCACACCGGCGCCCACGGCGAGACTGACCACGAACGACAGTCCGATGAGGACCGGAATCGCGATCTTCAGCACGGACGGCGAGTGGTGCTTCTCACCGCGATGCGGGGCGGTGATGCGTTCGAAACCGGCGAACGCCATGAACATCAGGCCGGCGACGCCGACGAGTTCGTTGACGGTGCCCGCCTCCCCCGCCGACGGCACGGGCGCGATCGAGAAGCTCGCCGCGACGACCAGCGCCAGCACGCCGAGAACGACCACGGACACCAGCACGCTGACACCGGCCGTGAAGCGGAAGCCGACCGCGCCGAGCAACGCCGTCGCGACGACAAGAGCGAGCGCGCCGATCAACGGCTGGTCCGGCACCACGTACGCGCCGAACATCGACGCCACCGCGGCCGCCATGGCGAACCGGCCCAGCAGGTGTGCGCTCGCTGTCATCCTTGCGGGCCACACGCCGAGCTGCGCGCGCACGTATCCGTAACCGCCGCCGACGTCGGGGTAGGCGCGGGACTGGTCGGCGGTCGAGAAGGCCGAGCAAAGGGCGGCGAACGCGGAGATGGCCAGCGCCGGGAGCACCCACCAGCCCGCAAGACCTGCGGCTGGAGCGAATCCGGCGAAGACCCCCGCACCGAGCACCGCGGGAAGACCGAGCGCGACCGTCGTGACGATCTCGCGAGGCGTGTGGGTCACGGGTACACGTTCTCAGATGCGGCATCCGGCCGTAACCACCCGGTCGACTGATGCGTGAAACGGGCGAATCGCCACTGTGCGCAACTGTCAACGTCACGGATTGCGGCGATCGTGGCGGGGCTGGGCATTAGTGGGACAGTCCGACCTTTAGCATGAGTCACGATTCCGAGCCCCGCCCGCAACAACCCTGGAGCAGCACGTGACAGCCCCGAAGCTGGCCCTCACCGAGGGTGACCTGAGCACCACCGCCGCGGACGCAGTCGTCGTGGGCACCCTGCAGGGTGCGGACGGTCTGGAGCTCGCACCCGGTGCCGAAGCTGTCGCCGCCGCGTTCGACGGCGCGCTGCTCGACGTGCTCGGCACCCTGCGCGCGTCCGGCAAGGCCGACGAGCTGGTGAAGGTGCCGACGTTCGGCAAGATCGCCGCCCCGCTCGTGCTGGCCGTCGGCCTCGGCAAGTCCGCAGGCGAGGAGCAGGTGCGTCGCGCGTCCGGTGTCGCCGCCCGCGCGCTGGGCGGCAAGAAGCGCGCGATCAACACGCTCGCCGCCCTGCACGTCGGTGCGGCGGCCGAGGGCACGCTGCTCGGTGCCTACTCGTTCACCGAGTACAAGTCCGACAAGGGCGAGGGCCCGGTCGTGAAGGTCGACCTGCACGCCGCCGGTTCCAAGGAGAACAAGGCCGCGCTGAAGGCCGCCGTCGCGATCGCCGAGTCCGTCGCCATCGCGCGTGACTTCATCAACACGCCGCCGAACGACCTCTACCCCGCCTCGTTCGCCGCCCGCGCGGAGAAGCTCGCCACCGCGGCCGGTCTCGACGTCGAGATCCTCGACGAGAAGGCGCTGAAGAAGCAGGGCTTCGGCGGCATCCTGGGCGTCGGCGTCGGTTCGACGCGCCAGCCGCGCCTCGTGCGCATCTCGTACAAGGGCACGAAGGCCGTCAAGAAGGTCGCGCTCGTCGGCAAGGGCATCACGTTCGACACCGGCGGCATCTCCATCAAGCCGGCCGCGGGCATGGACGAGATGACCTCGGACATGTCGGGTGCCGCCGCGATCGTCGCCACGATGGTGCTCGCCGCGAAGCTCAAGTACCCGCTGGAGATCATCGCGTCGATCCCGATGGCGGAGAACATGCCGTCCGGTGACGCCTACCGCCCCGGCGACGTGCTGACCATGTACGGCGGCAAGACCGTCGAGGTGCTCAACACCGACGCCGAGGGCCGCCTGATCCTGTCCGACGCCATCGTGCGCGCGTGCGAGGACAACCCCGACTACCTGATCGAGACCGCGACGCTGACCGGCGCTCAGGTCGTCGCCCTCGGCAAGCGCACCTCGGGCGTCATGGGCTCCGACGAGTTCCGCGACCGCGTGGCCGCCATCGGCACCGCCGTCGGCGAGTCGGCGTGGGCGATGCCGCTGCCCGAGGAGCTGCGCGCGGACCTCGACTCGCGCCTCGCGGACCTCGCGAACGTCACCGGGCACCGCTGGGGCGGCATGCTCGCCGCCGGGCTGTTCCTGCGCGAGTTCGTGGCCGAGGGCGTGCAGTGGGCGCACATCGACATCGCGGGTCCGGCATTCCACACGGGTGGCCCGTACGGCTACACCTCGAAGGGCGGCACCGGTGTTCCGGTGCGGACCATCGCGGCTGTTCTGGCGGACATCGCGGCCAACGGCTGAGCAATTCTTTCTGCGCACGGGCGGAGCTCCTCCGGGGGCTCCGCCCGTTGCGTTGCAACTGATATATCGGCTGCTTCACCGCCACTGAACAGCACTTTTGCAACGAGTCTTTTGACTTCGTCCGCAAACGTGTCGTTGCAAGGGTGCGCCAGGAAGGGGCTTGGCGAGGCGGCTGAAATGTGCCGCGCGGGTGTCTGTGATGGCGGCTTGCCAATTCAGCGATAGGCGCGGAGAAGGCCTGCGAACATTTCAGGCGCGGTCGTGGAGAGTGATCTGGTAGCCGTCGGGGTCGGCGAAGGTGAACGTCCGGCCGAAGGGGCCGTCGCTCGGCGCGGAGACGATGGTGTGTCCGTCGGCGGCGAGAGTGTCGTGGATGGCCTGGACGTCTGTCGCGTGGAACCAGATCGCGGCGCCGATGCCGGGCTGGGTGACGGAGGCGAGATCGGTGCCGGGGACGACGTCGCGGAGTGCGAACGCGATCGGCTTCGTCTCGAAGACGACGGCGTGCGGAGGTCCGGCCGGCGAGCGGACGAGGCCGAGGTACCGCTCGTAGAAAGTCTGCGAGGCGTCGAGGTCACGTGCCTGGAGTGAGATGAAGTCGGGGCCGGTGGCGGCCATGGGATACTCCTTGTCTTCGTGTCAGTATTCTGACACGGCCAACCTATGTCAGAATACTGACATGAGTCAAGACGGTGCCGGCGTCGACCTGGAGACGTCACTGGGCTACCTGCTGAAAGAGGCGTCGAGCGTGCTCCGCGCGGCCATGGAGGAGGTGCTGCGGCCGCTCGGGATGAGCGTGACGCACTACTCCTGCCTCGAACTGCTGGCGCAGCGGCCGGGGTTGTCGAACTCGGAGCTCGCACGGGGCGCGTTCGTGACGCGGCAGTCGATGAACGTGCTGCTCCAGGCCCTGGAGCGGGACGGCTACGTGACAAGGCCCGCGGCGGCACCGGTCGGGAAGGTCCTTCCCACGCGGCTCACGCCCCGCGGACAGCAGAGTCTCGAGAAGGCGTCCGCGGCGGTCCGGTCCGTCGAGGTCAGGATGCTGGCCGGTCTGACAGAGGCCGAGCAGGCAGGCGCGTTCCGAATCCTGCGGGGCATGATCCATTCCCTGCGCGACGGCGGCGACGGCGCGTAACCGGTTCACGGAGATGGCGGTCGCTCAGGGCTGTGCTCCGAGCCCCGGCGGGAGGAGTATTTCCACATGGGGACGCATCGCTACGAGGCCGACGTCGTCTGGACCGGGAACACCGGGAGCGGCACTTCCGGGTACAAGTCCTACGAGCGCGCGCACGAGGTTCGGGTCGAGGGCAAGGAGACGATCCTCGGGTCGTCCGATCCGTCGTTCCGGGGTGACCGCGGCCGGTACAACCCCGAGGAGTTGCTCGTCGCGTCGCTCTCGCAGTGCCACATGCTCTGGTACCTGCACCTCGCGTCGACCAACGGTGTCGTCGTGACCGAATACCGCGACCACGCCACCGGCGTCATGGCCGAACATTCGGACGGGTCCGGGCGGTTCACCGAGGTGGTGCTCAACCCCGTCGTGACCGTCGCCGATCCCGCGACCAAGGAGACGGCACAGGCGTTGCACGAGAAAGCGCATTCGATGTGCTTCATCGCGGCGAGTGTCAATTTTCCCGTTCGGCACGAGCCGATCGTGAGGATTTAGAGTTCGCCGGAAGCCTTTTTGCGCGCGGTGTAGTCGCGCATGCGCTTCGGGTAACCCACGATGCCCGCGTCGTAGATGGGCATGCCGAGTTTGCGTGCGAACGACCGCGCGGCGTCCGGCGAGGCGACTCGGCGGCGAGTCCACTCGCCGTCGTGAGCGACCAGGACCACAGTGGTCTCGGTCACCGTCGTCTTCGGCTCCACATAGGCCTCGACGCCCTGACGGCTCTTCGTCCACTGTTCGAGATGGCTCGTGTCCTGGCTCGAAGCGGTCCGCAGCACACCTGCGCGCGGCTTCCTGCGAAAACGATCGAACAGCCCCATCGAGCACCTCCAGCGCTTCCCTCCACCATGGTGCCAGGTAAGGGTGTTATGAGTAGGTGAATGATCAGAGCCGGGCGTGGTGTCCTATGCCGGATCACCGCGCTCCGGCAACTAGTGACAAGATGGCCGCGTACCTCGCGCGCACCCGCGCGTAGTAAGTAATCCCGAGGAGATCCGAAGTGACTTCGCCGGAACTGGAGTCGGCCACCAACGCCGATCTCGTCATCCTCGGCGGTGGTTCAGGTGGCTACGCCTGCGCGTTCCGCGCGGCCGAGCTCGGCCTGTCCGTCGTCCTGGTCGAGAAGGACAAGCTGGGTGGCACCTGCCTGCATCGCGGTTGCATCCCGACCAAGGCGCTGCTGCACGCGGCCGAGGTGGCGGACAACGCCCGCGAAGGCGACCAGTTCGGCGTGAAGAGCTCGCTCGAGGGCATCGACATCGCCGGTGTCAACTCGTACAAGGACGGCGTGGTCTCGCGGCTCTACAAGGGTCTGCAGGGTCTCGCGAAGGCCAACAAGGTCACCTTCGTCGAGGGCGCGGGCACGTTCGTCGGCCCGAACACCGTCGAGGTGAACGGCCAGCGCTACGTCGGCAAGAACGTGGTCCTCGCGACCGGTTCGTACGCCCGGAGCCTGCCCGGTCTGGAGATCGGCGGCCGGGTCGTCACCAGCGACCAGGCGCTCAACCTGGACTTCATCCCGGAGAAGGTCGTCGTCCTGGGCGGCGGCGTCATCGGCGTGGAGTTCGCCAGCGTGTGGCGTTCGTTCGGCGCCGACGTGACCATCGTCGAGGCCCTGCCCCGCCTGGTGCCGGCCGAGGACGAGTACGCGTCCAAGCAGTTGGAGCGCGCGTTCCGCAAGCGCGGCATCAAGTTCAAGACCGGCGTGAAGTTCACCGGCGCCACCCAGTCCGACTCGGGTGTGTCGATCACGCTGGAGAACGGCGACGTCCTCGACGCCGACCTGCTGCTCGTCGCGGTCGGCCGCGGCCCGAACAGCGCGGGTCACGGCTACGAGGAGGCCGGGATCACGATCGACCGCGGCTTCGTCATCACCGACGAGCGCCTGCGCACGAGCCTGCCGAACGTCTACGCCGTCGGCGACATCGTCCCCGGCCTGCAGCTCGCGCACCGCGGGTTCCAGCAGGGCATCTTCGTGGCCGAGGAGATCGCCGGCCAGAACCCGAAGGTGATCGACGAGGCGGGCATCCCGCGCGTCACCTACTGCAAGCCCGAGGTCGCCTCCGTCGGACTCAGCGAGGCCGCGGCCAAGGAGAAGTACGGCTCGGCCGAGGTCTTCATCTACGACCTCGCGGGCAACGGCAAGAGCCAGATCCTCAAGACGGCCGGTGGCGTGAAGCTCGTCAAGGCCCCCGACGGCCCCGTCGTCGGCGTGACGATGGTCGGCGAACGCGTCGGCGAGCTCATCGGTGAAGCACAGCTGATCTACAGCTGGGAGGCTTACCCGGAGGACGTGGCTCCGCTGATCCACGCCCACCCGACCCAGACTGAAGCCCTCGGCGAGGCGTTCCTCGCCCTGGCCGGCAAGCCGCTGCACGTGCACGGCTGACCGTTCCCCACACAAAGTCAGCCACACGAGAGCACGAGGAGTCAGCGAACAATGGCCTTCTCCGTCCAGATGCCCGCACTCGGTGAGAGCGTCACCGAGGGCACGGTCACCCGGTGGTTGAAGCAGGAAGGCGACCGGGTGGAGGTGGACGAGCCGTTGCTCGAGGTCTCCACCGACAAGGTCGACACCGAGATCCCGTCCCCGGCGGCCGGTGTCCTGCAGAAGATCGTCGCGCAGGAGGACGACACCGTCGAGGTCGGCGGTGAGCTCGCGGTCATCGGTGACGGCGACGCCGCCCCCGCCGCCGAGCCCGCCCCCGCGCAGGAAGCTCCCCAGCAGTCGACGCCGTCCGCGCCGCCCGCCGAGGAAGCCGCTCCCGAGCCCGCCCCCGCCGCCGAGGCTCCGGCCGCGCCGTCCGGTGGTCCGGCCGAGGGCACCGACGTCACGATGCCCGCGCTCGGCGAGTCCGTCACCGAGGGCACCGTCACCCGCTGGCTGAAGCAGGTCGGCGACAGCGTCGAGGTCGACGAGCCGCTGCTCGAGGTGTCGACCGACAAGGTCGACACCGAGATCCCGTCGCCGGTCGCGGGCACGCTGCTCGAGATCAGCGCCGGTGAGGACGAGACCGTCGAGGTCGGCGGCAAGCTCGCCGTCATCGGTTCGGGCAGCCCCGCGCAGTCGGCGCCCGCTCCGGAGAGCAAGCCCGAGCCGAAGCAGGAGTCCGCTCCCGCCCCGGCCCCGAAGCAGGAGTCCGCACCGGCTCCGGCTCCGAAGCAGGAGTCCGCACCCGCGCAGCAGCCAGCTCCCGCTCAGGAGTCCGCACCGGCTCCGGCCGCGTCTTCTTCCGACGACGCGAACGGCACGCCGTACGTCACTCCGCTCGTGCGCAAGCTCGCGTCGGAGAACGGCATCGACTTGGGCTCGCTCAAGGGCACCGGTGTCGGCGGCCGCATCCGCAAGCAGGACGTGCTCGCCGCCGTCGAGGCCAAGAAGGCCCCGGCTCCGGCACCGGCCGCTCCTGCCGCGTCGGCTCCGGCCGCTCGCACCGCCGCGCCGGCCGCGGCCGACAACTCGGGCAAGCGCGGCACCGTGCAGAAGCTCCCGCGGCTGCGTCAGATCGTCGCGCAGCGCACGCGTGAGTCGCTGCAGATGTCGGCCCAGCTCACCCAGGTGTTCGAGGTCGACGTGACCAAGATCGCCCGGCTGCGCAACCAGGCCAAGAAGGCGTTCGAGGCTCGTGAGGGCGCGAAGCTCACGTTCCTGCCGTTCTTCGCCAAGGCCGCCATCGAGGCCCTCAAGGCCCACCCGGTGCTCAACGCGTCGATCGACGAGGAGCGCAAGGAGGTCACCTACCACGGTGCCGAGCACCTCGGTCTGGCGATCGACACGGAGCGCGGCCTGCTCAACGCCGTGATCCACAACGCCGGTGACCTGAACCTGTCGGGCATCGCCCACAAGATCGGTGACCTGGCGGCGCGTGCCCGCTCGAACAAGCTCACGCCCGACGAGCTCGCCGGCGGCACGTTCTCGCTGACCAACCTCGGCAGCAACGGCGCGCTCTTCGACACCCCGATCATCCAGCAGCCGCAGGTCGGCATCCTGGGCGTCGGCGTGGTCAAGAAGCGCGCGGTCGTCCTGACCGACGAGGACGGCAACGACACCATCGCGATCCGTTCGATGATGTACCTCGCGCTCACCTACGACCACCGCCTGGTCGACGGTGCCGACGCGGGCCGCTTCCTCACGACGGTCAAGAACCGTCTCGAGGAAGGCGCGTTCGAGGCCGACCTCGGTCTCTGACCCGCGTTCACCAGCACTGATATCCGATATATCGGATATCGCCTGGATAGTGTGACCTGAAGGCCATCCCGGTTTGCCGGGGTGGCCTTCGGCACATCCTGGGTCCGGTATGCGAAGTACGGCTGTGCACGTGATGCGTCAGTGGGGAACGATCTAGGTATGCGCGTAGTCATCGCGGGATCGTCGGGATTGATCGGCACGAGCCTGGTGGCGTCCATGCGCGCCGCCGGCCACGAGGTGCTGCGGCTGGTGCGCCGCAAAGCCGCCGCGCCCGACGAACGCGGATGGGACCCGTACGCCGGGCGCATCGACGACGGAACGTTCGACGGCGTCGACGCCGTCATCAACCTGTGCGGCGCCGGCATCGGCGACAAGCGGTGGGACGACGCGCGCAAGCAGGTCCTGCACGACAGCCGGATCGTTCCGGCCGAGGTGTTGTCGGCGGCGGTCGTCGAGCACGGGGTGCCGACGCTGGTGAGCTCGTCGGGCGCCCACTTCTACGGCGACACCGGATCGCGCCTCGCGGACGAGGACGCACCGGGCGGCCACACCTACATGTCGCGGCTGACCCAGGACTGGGAAGCGGCGACGTCCGTGGCGCAGGAAGGCGGCGTGCGTGTCGTACTAATGCGCACCGCTGTCGTCGTCTCTCCGTCCGGTGGCGTTTTCGGGCGGTTGAGGCCGGTCTTCCAGTTCTTCCTGGGCGGCAAGCTCGGGTCCGGGGAGCAGTACTTCCCGTGGGTGTCGCTGGACGACGTCGTGTCGGCCTACCGGTTCGTCGTCGAGCACGACGACGTCCGCGGGCCGGTCAACGTCGCCGGTCCGACGCCGGTCACGAACGCCGAGTTCACCAAGGCGGTCGGTGCCGCGCTGCACCGGCCGACGCCGTGGACCGTGCCGGCGTTCGCCCTGAAGACGTTGCTCGGCGGTGAGATGGCCGAGGAACTGCTGCTCAGCGGTCCCGGCCTGACGCCGAAGGTGCTGGAGAGCCGCGGCTTCCACTTCCTGCACCCGGCACTGCCGGCGGCGCTGAACGCGGCGGTCGCGTGACCCGAGTCGTCGCGGCACTCCTGCTGATCTCGTGGATCCTCCTGGGACTCCCCGAGATGACCGGGCTCGACGTGTGGGTGCACGACGAGTTGCCCCGGCCGGAGTGGCTGCGGGACACGGCGTTCGGGGTGGGTCTGGTGCTCGGGCCGACGATCGGGTGGGCCCTCGCGGCTGTGTTGTTCGTGCTCGCCTGGAAGCGGCGTGATCCGCGGCTGTGGAAGGCGTTGGCACTGCACGCGCTGTGCTGCGCGACCGTGCTGACGAGGTTCCTGTTCGACCGCGTCCGGCCCATCGAGTACCACCTGCCCAGCTATCCGAGCGGGCACACGGTGGCGGTCGCGTCCACGGCGTTCACACTGGTCGTGCTGTTGCGCCGGACCACGTGGAACGTAGCCCTGTGGGCCGTGCTCGCGGTGCTGGTGGGCGGCTTCGCCAGGGTCGTGCTGGAGATGCACTGGGTCACCGACGTCATCGGCGCCGTGCTGGGTGTGACAGGCGTTGGACTCGTGGCAGCACTCGCTCTGGGGTTGGTAACGTCGGGTCGTGAACTCGTGCCGCACTTCGTCAGACCCCGTCGTGATCCGTGAGCTGGGGCTCATCGACTACATGACGGCGTGGGACCTCCAGAAGGAGATCGCGGAGGCGCGCGCAGCCAGTGGTAGTACCGGCCCGGACACCCTTCTGCTGCTCGAACACCCGCCCGTCTACACCTGCGGCAGGCGCACCCTCGACGAGGAACGCCCACGCGGCGGCAGCACCCCGGTCATCGACGTCGACCGCGGCGGCAAGATCACCTGGCACGGACCCGGCCAGCTGGTCGGCTACCCGATCGTCAAGCTGACCGAGCCGATGGACGTCGTGGAGTACGTGCGGCGCATCGAACAGGGCCTGATCGACGTGTGCGATCAGCTCGGCGTGCACACCGGCCGCATCGAGGGCCGCAGCGGCGTGTGGCTGCCCGCCGACGACCGAGGCCCGGAGCGCAAGGTCGCCGCCATCGGCATCCGCGTGCAGCGCGGCGTGACCATGCACGGCTTCGAGATCAACTGCAACGCCGACCTCGGCGCGTTCGGCGACATCATCCCGTGCGGTATCAAGGACGCGGGCGTCGCTTCTCTCTCGCACGAACTGGGCCGCGACGTCACCGTCGCCGAGGTGCTGCCGCTCGCCCGTGACGCTGTGCTCGCCGCGCTCGACGGCACGCTCCCCCTGACGGACCGCACTTTGACCCGCACTGGCCCCGTCGCTCCGGGTATCACCTTCGCTAGCATTCCGTAGCCCTGCGGCGGGGAAGTCGCGGGATCGCGGAGGAGGGTGCGTCGTGAGCTTGTCCCGACGCCAGTTTTTCACGGCTGCCGGATTGACGGCGCTGGCAGGTGGAATCAGTTCGAACGGGCCGGTGGCGGCGGCCGCGCCCGTGCGGACGTGGAGCGGTGAGATCCAGGTCAGCGACTGGGAGCGGTACTACCTCGGGCTTGACGGTGGAGCGCACCAGAAGGCGCTCGGCGCGTTGAACATCGCCTGTCGCGACGGCGTCCGCGCCGACGAGCAGTACCTGATGGTGCCGGTCGAGTCCGTGCGACGGGCGGCCCTGGAGTTCGGCGACCACGCGGCCGCCGACATGTTGCGCGACCGGTTCGGTCTGGACTCGCCGTCGATGCTCGGACGCGGCCTCAAGCTCGTACTCGGGCAGGACGGGCTGGAGCGCCGCTACCTCGACGAACCCGCGTTGCAGCTGCGATACATCGGATATCGGCGGCGGTTCGCGGACCACGTTCTGCCCGTGCCGTCAGCGGTGCGCAAAGCGCTCGCCTGATATCCGATGTCCAATACCCGATATATCAGCTCACCGACATATCAGAGTTGAGGCGCGACGTCCGACGCGATGTCGGTGATGTGGTCGAGGTCCGCGAGGTCCAGCGTCTGCAGGTACACGCGCTGCACACCGGTCGCCTCCCGCCAGGCGCCGATGCGGTCGACCACCTCGGCCGGGGTGCCGGCCAGGCCGTTCTGCTTGAGCTCGTCGACCTCGCGGCCGATCGCGGCGGCACGGCGGGCGACGTCGGCGTCGGTCCGGCCGACGCACGCGACGAGGGCGACCGAGCGGATGATCTCCTTCGGGTCGCGGCCGGTCTCCTCGCAGGCGGTGTCGACGCGGGCGAACTGCTCGACCGCGGCGTCGATGCCGACGAACGGCAGGTTGAACTCGGTGGCGTAGGACGCGGCCAGGGCGGGCGTGCGCTTGGCACCCATGCCGCCGATCAGCAGCGGGACGCGCTCCTGCGCGGGCTTCGGCAGCGCGGGCGAGTCGGTCAGCGTGTAGTGCTTGCCCTCGAACGAGAAGGTGCCGCCGAGCGGGGTCTCCCACAGGCCCGTGATGATCGCGACCTGCTCCTCGTAGCGCTCGAACCGCTCCCCCAGCGACGGGAACGGAAGCCCGTACGCGGTGTGCTCGGCCTCGTACCAGCCCGCGCCGATGCCGAACTCCACGCGGCCACCGGACATCTGGTCGACCTGGGCGACGCTGATGGCGAGCGGTCCGGGGTGCCGGAACGTCGCGGCGGTCATCAGCGTGCCCAGGCGGATCGTCGACGTGTCGCGGGCGAGGCCCGCGAAGGTGATCCACGGGTCGGTCGGGCCGGGCAGGCCGTCGGCCGAGCCCATCCTGAGGTAGTGGTCGGAGCGGAAGAAGGCGCCGTACCCGGCGTCCTCGGCCGTCCTGGCCACCCGGAGCAGGTCGTCGTAGCTCGCGCCCTGCTGGGGTTCGGTGAAGATTCGCAGTTCCACAAACCCGAATCTAGTCCGAGGAAAAGCGCGGTGCAGGCACAGCCGCCCCGTCCGCGGTGAACACTCCGCGTGCCACCAGGTGCGGATGTGCGGCCGCCTCCTCCAGGGTCAGCACCGGCGTCACGCAGGCATCGGAGGACCCGAACACCTCCGACCACTCATCGCGGCTCCTGGTCAGGAACGCCTCGGCGAACGTCTTGCGCAGCAACGGCCAGGAGTCGCGGTCCAGCTGCTCGGGCAGGTCGGCGGCGTTCAGTCCCAGACCGGCCAGCAGCAGCGCGTAGAACTGCGGTTCCAGCGACCCCACCGCGACGGAACGGCCGTCCGCGCACTCGTAGATCGAGTAGAACGGGCACCCGCCGTCGAGCAGGTTCGAGTCCGGCGAGTCCTCCCACACCGACTGCGCCTTCATCGACCAGATCATCTGCGCCAGCGACGCCACCCCGTCGACGATCGCCGCGTCGACGACCTGGCCGAGGCCGGTGCGCTGCCGTTCCCACAACGCCGCCAGCACGCCCAGCACCAGGTACAGCGAGCCGCCGCCGAAGTCACCGACCAGGTTCAGCGGTGGCTTGCCGATGGCGTGCAGCACGCCGGTGACCGACAGGTAGTTGATGTCGTGGCCGGCGCGCTGAGCCAGTGGACCGTCCTGACCCCACCCGGTCATCCGCGCGTAGATCAGCCCGGGATTGACCGCCAGGCAGTCGGAAGGCCCGAGACCGAGCCGTTCCAGCACGCCGGGACGGAAGCCCTCGATCACCACGTCGGCCGCCGAGATCAGCGACAGCACCGAGGCGCGGCCGTCCGCGGACTTCAGGTCCGCCGACACCGAACGCCTGCCGCGCAACAGGAAGTCGCGGGAGGCGTCCGGCACCACGGACAGGCCGCCGGACGGACGCTCGACGCGCACGACGTCCGCGCCGAGGTCCGCCAGCAGCATCGCGCCGTGCGGGCCGGGACCGATGCCGCCGAACTCGACGACCTTCAGCCCGTCGAGCGGACCCATCAGGCTTCTGCGGAGGCTTCGAACGACAGGCGCGGGTTGAAGATCGCGCCCGAGGACTCGGCCAGGCCGCGCATGGCCTTGGCGTGGTTGCCGAAGTCCGGGTGGGCCAGGGCCGCGCGCAGGGCGTCGGCGCTCTCCCACAGCGCGATGTTGATGTAGGACGCCGGGTCGTCGAGCTGACGCGACAGCGTGTAGCGGATGAGGCCCGGCTGCTCGCGCAGGAAGGCGGCCGTCTCGTCGAAGGCCTTCTCGAACTCCTCCGGGTCACCGGTGAGCGTGAAGCGGTTGAGGAAGGTGATCATGAGGTGGCTCCTCCAGAAACGGTGTCAGGCTAGGCAGAACCATGCCCACCGCGTCTTGAGACGTGCTCAAGGAACGCCCGCCAAGCTCGACCTCATGCGCATCATCGATCTGTCTTCCCACATTGACGCATCCGCGTACGAAGCGGACCCGGTGACGCACGAGGTGCTCACGGCCGCCCAGGGTGCCGAACACATGGCCGAGCAGCTCAAGGCGCGGCTCGGCATCGAGTTCGACGTCTCCGTGCTGCGGGACTCCGAGTTCCTCACGCTGGACCGGATCAGCCTGACCTCCCACACCGGCACGCACGTGGACGCGCCGAGCCACTATGGCTCGAAAACCACGTACGGCAACGGAATCCCCCGCCACATCGACGAGATGCCGCTGGAGTGGTTCCACAACCCCGGCGTGAAGCTCGACGTCCGCGGCCACGGCACCGGCGTCATCGGTGTCGAGGTGCTGGAGAAGGAGTTCGCCCGCATCGGCTACACGCCGAAGCCGATGGACATCGTCATCCTCGACACCGGCGCCGCCGAGCACGCGGGCACCCAGACCTACTTCACCGACTACACAGGACTCGACGGCCCCGCCACGAACTTCCTGCTGGACCTGGGAGTCAAGGTGATCGCCACCGACGCGTTCAGCCTCGACGCGCCGTTCCCGGACATCGTCAAGCGCTACCTGGCGACCAAGGACCAGAGCGTGCTCTGGCCCGCGCACTTCGCCGGCCGCGACCGCGAGTACTGCCAGATCGAGCGTCTCGCGAACCTGGAGGCGTTGCCGGACTTCGGGTTCACCGTCGTCGCGTTCCCCGTCAAGATCAAGGGCGCCGGCGCGGGCTGGACGAGGGCCGTCGCACTGCTCGACGACTGAAACCAGACGACCGGCTCTCAAGTGAGAGCTGAATCACCGTACCTACCTTGGTGGGTATGGACAACAGTGAATGGCCACCAGAGAACGAAGACCACATCGTCCGCGGAATCGACTAGCGACCGCCAAAGGGCCGCCCTCACCCAGAAGGATCCAATTCTGGAGAGGGCGGCCCTTTTATATCGCCGTCACACCAAACGAGCGCGTGCCGTATCCACGGTGTCCGCCGCGTCCAGCAACGGCAACACCTGTGAGGCGCCGGAACGCACGGCCTTCGTCCGCCGCGCGAACGACGTCAAAGTCTGTCCGGGACCGGCTTCCACCAGCAGAACGTCGTACATCGCCACGAGTTCGTTGAGCGCCGGTCCGAAGTAGACGGCGTCGGTCAGCTGACGGGTCCAGAACCGCGCGGACAACGCGTCCTCAGGAGTCATCAGCTTGCCCGTGTACCCGGAGTACAACGGCATCCGCGGCGCACGCGGCGAAGCGCTCCACGAAGCCAGGGCCTCGTCCACGGCGGGCTGCATCGCCGGGCTGTGGAACGGCGTCGACGCCGGCACGGTCACGACGATGTACTCGTCGGCTTCCAGTCGCGCCCGCACACGGGCCAACGGCTCGTCGGACCCGGCCAGCATCGTCTGGCGGGCCGAGTTCACGGCCGCGATCGCCACGTCGCCTTCCAGGTACGGCACCAGGTCCGCTTCCGAAGCGGCGACGGCCAGCATGCCGCCGGAGGGAATCGGCACGGCGGACAACACCCGGTCCCGCACCAGGGACACAGCTTCCTCCAGCGTGAACACCCCGGCCAGCGTCGCCGCGACGACCTCGCCCGCGGAGTGCCCGATCAACGCGACGGGCTTGACGCCCCACGACAGAACGGTGCGCCCCAGCGCGTAGTCGATCGCGAACAGCAACGGCTGGGCCCGCGACACGTGATCGACGTCCGCGCCGGAAAGCCAGTCCTCGCAGGCAAGAGAGCCGACCTCGCCGAACAGCTCGAACACCTCGTCGATCACCGAGGTGAACACGGCATCCGTGCCGTACAGGGACGCCGCCATCCGCGGGTACTGCGATCCCTGGCCCGGAAACATCAGTGCTACGTCCACAACACGCCTCCAGAAACGGCTCAAGGCCGTGAAGGGGACACCTTCACGGCCTTGAGGCACCTGACCTCTACCTGTACTCGCGAACCACCATGGCGGAGTTGAAGCCGCCCTTGCCGCGCCCGAGCACCAGGGCGGCCTTGATCTTGCCGTGCCGCGCCTCGTTCATGACGAGGTCGATCTCGTACTCCGGCACCAGGTTCTCGACGTTGATGGTCGGCGGGATCGCGCTCCAGTAGATGGAGAGGATCGCCGACGCCACGTCGAGCGAGCCACCACCGGCGAACAGACGCCCGGTCATGGTCTTCGGCGCCGTCACCGGCACGCCGAACGGCCCGAAGATGCCCTTGATCGCCTCGGCCTCGGCCTTGTCGAGCTCGGGGATGCCCGCCGCGTCGGCGAACACCACGTCGATCTCCGAGGCGTCCATGCCGGCGTCGCGCAGCGCCAGCTCGGCCGCCCGCTTCAGACCCGGCTCCCGCGACGGCATCTTCGAGTCGAACGTCGAGGCGTACCCGACGATCTCACCGTAGATGCGTGTCCCCGGACGGCCGGCCGCCGACTCCGGCGTCTCGACCACCATGATCGCGCCACCCTCGCCCGCGACGTACCCGGAGGCGTCGCGGTCGAACGGCAGGTAGGCGCGCTTCGGGTTGTTGTTGCGGGACAGGCAACCCGAGGCCTGGTGGGCAACCCACGCCCACGGGCACAGCGAGGAGTCCATGCCGCCTGTCAGGGCGAGCTGGACACCCTTGCGCAGCTGGCGCCGGGCGTGACCGATGGAGTCGATGCCACCGGCCTGCTCGGACACCACCACCGCGCCGGGACCGCGCGTGCCGTGCCGGATGGAGATCTGGCCCGTGTTGACCGCGTAGAACCACGCGAACGACTGGTACGCCGAGACGTACTCCGGACCCTGGTGCCACAGCTTCTGCAGTTCGCGCTGTCCGAACTCGTACCCGCCGGCCGTCGCCGCGGTGATGACCGCGATGTCGGTGTCGGGGATGTCGTTCGGCTGCACGCCCGCACCACGCAACGCCCAGTCCGTGCCGACCAGTGTCAGCCGCGTCATGTGGTCCGTCTGCGGCAGCAGGCGACCCTGCAGGTGCCGCCCTGCCTCGAAGCCAGGCACCTCACCGGCGATCTTCGCCCAGTAGTTCGCGCTGTCGAACCGGGTGATCGGCCTGATCGCCGGCTCCCCGTGCAGGGTCGCCCGCCAGTACGCGGTCGGTCCCAAACCGTTCGGAGACGCGATGCCGATCCCCGTCACCACTGCCCGAGTCACCGGCCTGCCCCTTCCACCTTTTTGAGCACCATGGCGCTCTGGAATCCACCGAAACCACTGCCCACGGTCAGGAGGGTGTCGACCTTCTTCTCGCGCGCCACCAGTGGCGTGTAGTCGAGGTCGCACTCGGGGTCCTGCTCGTGGAGGTTCGCCGTCGGCGGGATGAGGTCCTGCTCGAACGCCAGCAGCGAGCCGACGATCTCCAGGGAACCGATCGCGCCCAGCGAGTGCCCGATCATCGACTTGAAGCCGGAGACCGGGGTCTTGTACGCGTGCGCACCCAACGAACGCTTGAAGGCGGCCGTCTCGTGCAGGTCGTTCTGCTTGGTGCCCGACCCGTGCGCGTTGATGTAACCGACGTCAGTGGCGTCCGCACGCGCCTGCTTCAGCGCGATGTTGATGGCGTCGGACATCTCGATGCCCTCGGGGTGCAGGCCCGTCATGTGGTAGGCGTTGCACCGCGAGGCGAAGCCGGCGACCTCACCGTAGATGTGCGCACCGCGAGCGCGGGCGTGCTCCAGCTCCTCGAGCACGATGATCGCGCAACCCTCGCCCAGCACCAGGCCGTCGCGGGTCTTGTCGAACGGCCGGCACGCCGTTGTGGGGTCGTCGTTGCGGGTGCTCGACGCACGGATCACGTCGAAGCAGACCACGGTGATCGGGGAGAGCGGAGCCTCGGTGCCGCCGGTGACGACGACGTCCGCGGAGCCCTCCAGGATCAGGTCGGCGGCGTAACCGACCGAGTCGAGACCCGAGGTGCAGCCCGTGGAGACCACGGAGACCGGTCCCTCGGCGCCCACTGTCCACGCCAGCTCCGTCGCCATCGAGGACGGCGTGAAGTAGTCGTAGAGGTGCGGGACCGCGTAGGACGCGTCGACCTCCCAGTACTTGCCCCGGTCGGAGCCGACGATGAACTCGCGCTCCAGCGAGGTCGTGCAGCCGACGGCGGTGCCGAGCGAGACACCGATGCGGCCGGGGTCGAGCTGGTCGAACTCGATGCCGGAGTCCGACATCGCCTCACGACCCGCGACGACCGCGAACTGCGCGGCTCGGTCGAGCCGGCGGATCTCCTGCGGCGTGAGGCCTTCGCGCACTGGATCGAAATCTGCTTCCCCCGCCATGCGGGAGCGGTACGGAGACGCGTCGAAGTGCGTGATGTTGCGAGTCGCCGTACGCCCTTCGGACAGCAGTTGCCAATACGCCTTCGTTCCGATGCCACCAGGTGCGACCACGCCCACCCCGGTGATGACGGCGCGACGACTCATCGGACACCTCCAATCGCCTTCTGTGCGGACACGGTCTGCTCCAATCTCGGACAGGGCACGGGAGCGATACCTTTTTCTGCCGAATGAACCAATGGTGGAACGCCCCGATCGAGGCCACCTCGAACGACGGCGTAGGACCCCTGTACGAGTCCGGCCCCCGCATCGGCCGCGAACAGCTGTTTCGCTGCCGAGCCGCCGTCGTCGTCACATCCGAAACCAAGGGGCACACCGGTTTCCGCGACCGCCGCGACGATCTCGCCGATCTGGTCCGGCCACAGCTTGCCCGCTGTGTCGTGCAGCAACACGGTTTCCGCCCCAGCCTCCGCGGCGGTCAGCACGACCTCCAAAGAGTGTTCGGGGTCGATCAGCCAGCCGTCGAAGAAGTCCCGCGCCTCGACGATCACTCGTCGTTCGGCGCGCACGAGTTGACGCACGGCCTCTCGTACCACCGAAAAGCCGTGCCCTTGGACGACTATCGCCACCGCGGGGGTTTCCGCGGCGATGAGTGCGGCGAGATCCTCCGCACCGCCTGACGCGATGAGGGTGGCGGCCCGCAACCGGAGTTCGACGGCCGCCCGGTGGTAGAACGACCGGGCGGGCCTGCCTCCGTCGACGAACGTGACTCCGAGCGCGTCGAGGCGCCGCGCCGCGACCAGTCTGTCCGAAATGGACAGGCCGGTGCGGCGCAGCGAGATGTCGTAGAGCTTCATCAGAACCCCGACAGCAGTACTCGGGAGGCCTCGATCTCGTAGGCACAGGGCGCCACGTCCGAAGAGGGACAACCCTTGCGCTCGTGCTCGACCGCGGCCTTCTCCAGGTACATGGAGACCACGTAAAGTCCGTTGCGGCTTGCAGCGCGTGCTGCGGCAGTCAGTAACTCCGCGCCACCCAACCCCATCGCGTCACCTCACCCGTTCTCGGCGAATTCCTTGGCGTGCCGGAGCGTCGTGAGGCTGTTGGTGCCCAGCGCGTGACGGATGAGCTCGCGAGCGCGCTCGATCGTCCCGTCGGCTCCCAGCACCTCGGGGATGACCTCGGGCCGGATGACGACGGTGTGGTGCGACGTCGCCTCGATGCCGGCCTCGATGCCGTCGCCGATGTCCCTGAACGTCCACCGGCCGACGTGCGCCGCCATGATCGGCGGTGTGTGCGTCTGCTTGTAGACGATGCCGTCGTACGGGGTGCAGACCCGCACCGAGTGCGTGGTGTGGATCGACCCGTCCGGGCTGCGCGTGTCCATCTCCATGGACTGCACGCCGGTGACGGCTTCCTTGAGGTCCAGCTTCGCCACGTGCGGCAGACGCTCCGGCCACAGGTCCGACCGGTACAGGAACTCGTAGACGTCCTTGCGGCTCGCGTGGATCGTGATGCTGTCGGAGAACGACAGCACCAGCTTGTCGTAGTCGTCGCCGTACTCGGCCGCCCGCTTGAGGGCGGCGAGCTCGGCGTCGCTGTTGTTGTTGACGGCGTTCAGGATGAGGTCGACCGCCTCTGGCTGCGCCGCGGTGAAGTGGTGGAGCAGATCGACCCGCGTCGCCGAATCGGCGATCGGGACGATCCGCCACTCCCCACCCATCGTCTTCACCGGTGCCGCCGAACGCTCCTGCTCGAACTTGATGTGCAGGTTCGCCGGGTCGAGCTCGCGCCGGGACGTCCACGTGCGCACGTCACCGTTGGCGAACGCGTGCAACCGCAACCGCTCCGTCGAGCCATCCCGTTCGAACACCTCGGCCTGGACCGTGGGTCCGAAGATGTACGGCCAGGTCGTCACGTCCGCGACCAGGTCGTACACCACCTTGGCGGGAGCCCCGATCATGACCGTGTGCGTGGTGGTGTGCGTCATGTCCGTCTCCGTATCCCGAGTCGCCGGCGTCAGGCCGCGATCTGTCCGTTGACCTTGTCCAGCAACTGACGCGGCGTCTCGATGTACGCCAGCTCGTCGTCGGCGATGGCGGCACCGTGCTTGCGCTTGATCAGCGCGACCGTCTCCAGCAGGGCGAGGGAGTCGAAGCCCAGCTCGAGGAACGGGATGTCGAGAATGTCCTGGCCCGGCTTGAACGAGTCGTCGTCGCCCGCGGCCTCGTTGAGGATCTCTTTGAGTCCCTCGATGGTCAGTGCGCTCACGGCTAGCTTCCTTTCCTCCAGCGGGCGGTTTCCGCGCGCCCACGACTGAGGTTGTCACCGCACGCCTGTAAGCCAGTGGAGAGATTCTCGAAGAAACCGTTGCACGACAAGCAAAAACGGCCCGCGCCACAGTGTGGCGCGGGCCGCTGGAGCTGTGATCTAAGCCAGAAGGCGTTGCAGCTGACGGGTTTCGGCGCTGTCGAGGCGCGGGTCGGACGTCAGGATCGCGTGCTGCAAAGTCTGCAGGCGCGACGACGGTTCGACTCCAAGTTCCTCGATCAGGGTGTTGCGCAGGCCCTTGAACGCGTCGAGCGCCTGCCACTGCCGGCCCGCGCGGAACAGCGAGATCATGTACTGCGCGCACAGGTTCTCGTTCATCGGGTTCTGCACGGTCAGCACCGAGAGCTCGGACAGCAGCGCCTTGTGCTTGCCCATCCGCAGCTCGGCGTCGATGCGCGCTTCGAGCACGCCCAGCCTGGCCTCTTCGAGACGCACGATCTCGATGCCGAGCGGCATGCCCGGACGCACGTCCACCACTGCGGCCCCGCGCCACATCTCGAGCGCCTGGCGCAGCAGCCGGGAGGCGGAGACGTAGTCCTCGACGTCGTAGGCCTGCTGGCCCGCGCGGGAGAGACGTTCGAACTCGTGCACGTCGACGGCCTCCGGCGGCACGTCGAGCAGGTAGCCGCCGTAGCGCGTGACCAGCACTTCCTTCGCCGCGCCCTCACCGGAGGTCGCCAGCGCGTCGCCGATGAGCTTGCGCAGCTGCAGGATGTAGGTCTGCAGGGTGGTGCGGGCGCTGCGCGGCGGACGGTCTCCCCACAGTTCCTCGATCAGCGTGGGAACGGACACGACCTGCCCGGAGTGCAACGCGAGCAGCGCCAGGATCTGCCGTGGCTTGGCCGCGGTGGGCGTCACCGAGCGACCGTTCACCTTGGCCTCGACTGGCCCCAGGACCTTGATCTGCATCGCGACCCCTCCTTCGGTTCCGAGCACGGGATTAGTCTGCTCGGCCCAACGGCGGGGCGTTAGTGCACAGGCCATCGATGTCAGGTGAGTTCTGCCCGTGGCGGGTATGAAAACTTCATACGAAGGCGCATTAGCCGGTAACTACCGATCCATTAGCGCTGGTCCGCATGATTACCCACAACAATCACACGCAAACATCGGAGATGAACATGTACCCCACCGTCACCGTGGAGCACTTGTCTTCCGTCCCCACCGCCACAGACGACTCCGACGACATGAAGATCTACCAGTTCGACCGTGAAGCCTCGATGGACTGGACCTGGATCGTCGGCTCCACCGGCTGGACCTCGCCCGGCGACCGCTTCCAGGCTCACGAAGACGTCCTCGCGGCATGAGACCCGAACTGGCCGAACCGGGCGAGCAACGCATCGGGTTCAAACGACATCTCCGGCCGCAGATCGTGCAGGGTGAAGCCGTCTACCTCATCGGGGAATCCGGCGTCACGGCGATTTCCGGCACCCACGTGGAATCGCTCGCGCCGTTGCTCGACGGCACCCGCGACCTGGCCGCGCTGCTGCGCGACGTCCCAGCCGATCTGACCGCCGACACGGTGGCGCGCATGCTCACGCGCCTCGCCGCGGCGGGACTGATCGGCAGACGGGGCACGGAGGACGGTTCGGCCACGACAGAGGCCTCGCTCGCGTACTGGGACGCGGCGGGTCTCGACCCCACGGACGCGGCGGCGGCGACAACGACGTCGCTGGTCTCCGTCGTCGCGATCGGCGACATCGATCGTGGCGCGCTCGTGGAAGCCTTGCACCGCAACGGACTCACGGTCACCTCGGGGAGTGGTGACCTGACAGTGGTGGCGTGTGCGGACTACCTGGCCCCCGAACTCCGCGACGTCGATGCCGCACATCGTGCGGCGGGCACGCCGTGGCTGCTGGTCAAGCCGGTCGGGGCGCAGGTGTGCGTCGGTCCTTTCTTCACCCCCGGCGACGGCCCCTGCTGGCGTTGCCTGGCCGTCCGCCTGTCGGCCAACCGCAAGGCGGAGGCCCACGTGCGAGCGCGGTGCGGACAGCGTGGTCCCGCACCCCGTCCGGCCATCGGACTGCCGTCGCTGCAGGCGACGGCTCTGGACATCGCCTCGGTCGAGGCGACCAAGTGGCTCGCGGGTGTCCGCCACGAGACGCAGCAGTCGATCTGGAACTACGACAGCCTCACCATGAAGGTCACGCAACACGACGTGCGGCGCCGTCCGCAGTGTCACGGCTGTGGTGACCCCGAAGTTGTCGCGCGCAGGGCGTTCGAGCCGGTCGAACTCACGAGTCGCGTGAAGCGCTCCTGCGAGGGCGGCGGCCATCGGTCGTCGTCCCCGCAGGAGGTGCTCGACACCTACCGGCACCTCATCGGACCCGTCACCGGCGTCGTGCGGGAGATCCGCCGGAACGGTCGCGGGCCGGCGTTCTTCAACTCGTTCGTGTCCGGCTCGAACGTCGCGGCTACGGGCGAGGGCGTTGAAGGACTGCGTTCGTCGCTGCGCGCCGACACCGGAGGCAAGGGCGTCACTCCGCTCGACGCCCAGGTCGGAGCGCTCTGCGAGGCCGTGGAGCGGCGCAGTGGCACCTTCTTCGGCGAGGAGGCGCGGGTGAGCGGCAGCTACTCCTCGCTGGGCGACCTCGCGATCCACCCCGACGCCGTGCAGCAGTACCACCCGCGCCAGTTCGCGGACCGCCATGCGTGGAACGCGGACCACTCGGCGTTCCAGCACGTCACCACCCCGTTCGACGAGGACGAGGTGATGGACTGGTCCCCGCTGTGGTCGCTCACCGAGCAACGGCACAAGTTCCTGCCCACCGGCATGCTCTACTTCGGCGCCCCCTGTCCGCCGAGTGTCGCGTCGGACTCCAACGGCTGCGCCGCGGGCAGCAGTCTGGAGGACGCCATGCTGCAAGGACTGCTCGAACTGGTCGAACGGGACGCGGTCGCCATCTGGTGGTACAACCGCACGCCGGTGCCCGGCTTCGACCTGGACTCGTTCCGCGACCCGTGGATCAGCGAACTCCGCGAGGTGCACGCGGGCCTCGGCCGTGAGGTGTGGCTCCTCGACGTCACCGCGGACCTCGGCGTGCCGACGATGGTCGCCGTGTCCCGCCGCACCGACAACGGACCGCGCGAGGACATCATGTTCGGCTGCGGTGCCCACCTGGATCCCCGCGTCGCGGCACGACGCGCGCTCACCGAGCTGAACCAGTGCATGCCCGCCCTGTGCGGACAGGTGGACCTGTCGGAGTTCGACGTCGACATGCGGCACTGGATCGAGACCGTCCGGCTCGCCGACCACCCCTGGCTCGCTCCCGACCCCTCGGCGCCCGCGCGCGACGTCTACCACCACGGTCACGTCCACCGCCCCGACCTGACCGACGACATCCGCGCCATCCAGAGCACTCTGGAGGCCAAGGGGATGGAGGTGCTGGTGCTGGACCAGACCCGGCCCGACGTCGGACTCCCGGTCGTCCGGGTGGTGGTGCCGGGACTGCGGCACTTCTGGTCGAGACTCGCTCAAGGGCGCCTCTACGACGTTCCGGTACAACTTGGTCGGCTGGCACGACCGCGGCAGTACGAAGAGCTCAACCCGATCCCGTTGTTCATGTGATGCTCACCCGTCAGAGCGGAGGCGCCGTGGTGCCCACGCAGTCGCACATCCCCGAAGGGCGGCCGCTGTGGTCGTTGCTGGAGGACGCCTTCGTCGACGAGGGCGCCGAGCACCTGACGGTGCACGGCAGATGGGGTGCGATCGAGATCGCCGACACGAGCCCGCTCGTGCGCGAGGCGTTGCACCGGATGAGCCTCGGACCGGTGGCACTGGAGAACATCTCCGCCCTGCACGAGAACTTCGTGCGGTGGAAGACCGGCTCCGGGCCGTGCCTCATCTGGCGCAAGCTCAAGAACACGCTCGACGAGCTGGGCGGTTGTCTTGTCCCGTCGCTCGGGTTGAACGACGGCGCCGGGCCGATCCTGTCGGTCGTCGCGGTCACCCGTGACGCCGTTTTCGCGTTGCCGCACATCGATGAGGACGCGGTCGTCCGCATGCGGCCGCGCACCGAGATCGAGCGCCTCAACGGAGACCAGGCGCTGGCGTGCCCAGGACTCTCCTATCAGGTGATCCTGCACAGCGCGCCCGCCACGGAGATCGCGAAGTCGTTGCTGCACAGCGAGAACACGATCGCCGAGGTGGCCGAGGCGTTGCAGGTGGAGAAGACTCTGGTCGGAGATGTTGTCGCTTATCTGGCGGGGGCCGGACTCGTCGTCGTCCAGAGGTGTTGAGCCATCGCCATGTTGCTCCGATCGCGGATGGTAAAACGCGGGACTTCCCAGGAAGCGCCCGTATCATGGCCGCGTCCCGACCCTCGCGTGGGAGCTGCTGTGACGCTACGACAGGAACGCTCGTCGGTCTCCCGTCGTTTGGCGTACGTCGTGATCAGCGTGGTGTTCGCCAACTACCTCGGCAACGCCTTCATCTACGTCCTGCAGGCCGGCGCCACGCCGGTGCGGATCGTCGGCTCGCTGGCCTGCCTGCTCGCGATCGGCTACCTGCAGCTGGGAGTGTTCTCCCGGCCGGACGCGAACCTGCGGTCCACCAAGGCGTACCTGGCGCTGGGAGCGATGGCGCTGCTGGTGTTCGCGCCGGTGCCGTTCTTCGCCTACGCGTGGGGAGGCATGCCCGGTTTCCTGGCGGGAAGTTGCCTGCTGGTGCTGCCCGGCCGGGTGCGGTGGTTCGTGTTCGTCGGCGTGGCGCTGGCCAACGCCGCGACCAAGGCGGGACCAGGCGTCCAGTTCGGCCTGCTGGCCTACGCCGTGGCGGCGTCACTGGTCGCGGGCCTGGTCGTCTACGGCCTGTCCCGGCTGCCCTCCCTGGTCAAGCAGCTGGAGACGGCCAGATCGGACCTCGCCGACCTCGCGGTGTCGCAGGAACGGCTGCGGTTCGCCCGTGACCTGCACGACCTGCTCGGCTTCAGCCTGTCGGCGATCACGCTGAAGGTCGAGCTCGCCCGCAAGCTGATCGGCGAGCGCACCGACCACGCCCTGCGCGAGCTGGCGGAGATCCTCGGCATAGCCCGCGAGGCCCTGACGGACGTTCGTGCGGTGGCGTCGAGCTATCGCGAGCTGTCGCTGGCCGACGAGATCGAGTCGGCGCGGTCCGTGCTGACCGCGGCGGGCGTCACGGCCACGATCGACGTGGACGGCACCGAGCTCTCACCCCGGTCGCGGACGGCGCTCGCGACCGTGTTGCGCGAGGGCGTCACGAACCTGCTGCGGCACAGCGAGGCGTCCCGCTGCTCGATCACCATCAGCGGTGACGGCCGGATGGCGTCGATCGACATCGTCAACGACGGCGCGCCCGCCGAGACCCTCACCGACCGGGGCAGCGGCCTCGCGAACCTCGCGACCCGCACCGGGGCCGTCGGCGGGTCACTGCTGGCCCAGTCCTCCGCGGACGGCACCTACCGGCTGCACGCCGAGGTGCCGGCCGAACCGGTCCCGGCAGAACCGGCGAGCGACTCGCGACGACCGGCCGGTCCCCCGATCGCGACCCGGTTCGCGCAGGTGCTGCTCACGGCCGTGGTGGTCGGGTACGCCTTCATGGCACCGATGCTGGCGTCGTACAACCCCGCTGTCAGCGCGGCCGCACTCGCGACCGCCGCGGTCAGCAGCGCGGTGATCGCCACACTGGTGCTGACCATCGTGAGCCGTCCGCGCGTCCGGATGCACCCGGCGCTCGGTTACGCGGCGCTGGCCGGGCTCGCCGCCGCCGTGTACGTGCCGCAGTTCGTGTTCCACAACCCTTATCTGGGCGGTGTGCCGGGCTTCCTCGCGGGCTCCGCGGCGCTGATCCTGCCCCGGTGGTTCGGCTGGGCGGGGTTCGTGGCGGTCGTCGCCGGTCAGGGCGTCATCCAGGGCATGTTCCACTATCCGGCCGTCGACATCGCCTATGGCGTGATGGCGGCGATGAACCACGGACTCGTGCTGTACGCGCTGACCCGATTGCGTTCGATGGTGACCGAACTGCACGAGGCACGGGAGGAGCTCGCGACCGCGGCGGTGACGCAGGAAAGGCTGCGGTTCGCCCGCGACCTGCACGACCTGCTCGGCTACAGCCTCTCGGCGATCACGTTGAAGAGCGAGCTCACCCACCGGCTGGCCGTCGTCGATCCGGACCGGGCCCGGCAGGAACTCACCGAGGTGCTGGAGATCTCCCGCCAAGCCCTCGCCGACGTCCGGTCAGTGGCGCTGAGCTACCGCGAACTGTCGTTCGACGAGGAGACCCAGTCGGCGCAGGCGTTGCTGTCCGCCGCCGACATCAAGGTCACCGTGCGGATCGACGCCTGCGACCAGCTGCCCAAGGAGGTGACCGTGACGCTCGCGACCGTGCTGCGTGAGGGCGTCACGAACCTCCTGCGGCACAGCAAGGCCGAACACTGCGAAATCGTGCTCGCCAGCTCGCGTGACCTGGTCACGATGGACATCGTCAACGACGGCATCCCCACGGTCGAGCAGAGATCCCGTGACGGCAGCGGGATCGGCAACCTCACCACCCGCGTCCGCGCGCTCGGCGGCGACCTGCAGGCCGGACTCACGTCCGAGCACACCTACCGGCTCCGCGCCGAGATCCCGTTGCCGCTCAACTGAGTCACTCAACGACCGCGTGAGTGCCATCATGGCCGCGTCCCGACCCGTACGTGGGAGCCGCTGTGACGCCAGGACAGGAACACTCGTCGGTGTCCCGCCGGTTGGCGTACGTCGTCATCAGCGTGGTCTTCGCCAACTACCTCGGCAACGCGTTCCTCTACGTGCTGAACGCCGGTGCGACCCCGGCGCGGATCGCGGGCTCGCTCGCCTGCCTGCTCTCCATCGGATACCTGCAGCTGCGGGTGTTCTCCCGGCCGGGCACGAACCTGAGATCCCGTGGCGCGTACCTGGCGCTGGGCCTGATGGCGCTGCTGGTGTTCGTGCCGGTGCCGTTGTTCCCCAACGCGTGGGGCGGCATGCCGGGATTCCTCGCGGGCAGCGCCCTGCTGGTGCTGCCCGGCCGCGTGCGGTGGTTCGCGTTCGCCGCCGTGGCGCTGGCCAACCCCGCGACCAAGGCCGGGTACGGCGTCCCCACCGGCGTGCTGGCCTACTACGTGGCGTCCTCGCTGACCGCGGGCCTGGTCGTCTACGGCCTGTCCCGGCTGCCCTCGCTGGTGGCGCGGCTGGAGACGGCGCGTTCCGAGCTCGCCGGCCTGGCGGTGGCGCAGGCGAGGCTGGGGTTCGCCCGTGACCTGCAGGACCTGGTCGGTTTCAGCCTCGCGACGATCACGCTGAAAGCCGGCGTCGCCCGCGGGATGATCGGGGAGCACACCATTCGGGCGACGCACGAGGTCGCGCGGATCATCGGCATCTCCCGCGAGGCCCTGACGGACGTGCGCGCGGTCGCGTCGAGCTACCGCGAGCTGTCGCTGAGCGACGAGATCGAGTCGGCGCGGTCCGTGCTGGCGGCGGCGGGCGTCGTCACGACGGTCGAGACCGGCCACCCCGAGCTGTCGCCGCCGGCGAGGACCGCGCTCGCGACGGTGCTGCGCGAAGCCGTCTCGAACCTCCTGCGGCACGGTGGAGCGACCCGCTGCTCGATCACGATCGGCGGTGCCGGCCGAACGGTGTCGATCGACGTCGTCCACGACGGTGTGCCGGCGGGCGCCGGCCAGAGCGACGGTCTCACCACCCTCGCCACCCGCGTCGCCGCCGCCGGCGGATCGCTGCTCGCCCAGGTGGCCGGTCCGGACGGCACCTACCAGGTGCACGCCGAGGTGCCCGCCTCCCCCGCGCCGGCCGAGCCGGTGAGGAGGCCGCGGTTCTCCGGTCCGCCGATCGCCACGCGGTTCGCGGGGGCGCTGCTCACGGCGGTGGTGATCGGATACGGCGTCATGGCGCCGCTGCTGGCGTCGTACAACTTGGCGACCGGCTTGACCAAGCTCGCGGTCTGCGCGGCGAGCAGCGCGGGCATCGTCGCGCTGGTGCTCGGTGTCGTGAGCCGTCCGCGCGTCCAGCCCGGTCCGGCCGGCCACGCGGCGCTCGCCGGGATCGCCGTGCTCGTGCTCGTCCCCCAGTTCGTGTTCCACGACCCGTTCGTGGGCGGGGTCCCCGGCTTCCTCGCGGGCGCCGCGGCGCTGGTCCTGCCGCGGCGGCCGGGCTGGGCCGCGTTCGCCGTGGTCGTCGCCGGCCAGGGCGTTGTCCACGCCGTGCTCGGCTCCGCCCCCACCGACGTGGTGTGGGGCCTGATGGCGACGACGAACCACGGGCTCGCGTTGTACGCGCTGACCCGGCTGCGTTCGATGGTGACCGAACTGCACGAGGCGCGGGAGGAGCTCGCGACGGCGGCGGTGACGCAGGAAAGGCTGCGGTTCGCGCGTGACCTGCACGACCTGCTCGGGTACAGCCTCTCCGCGATCACGTTGAAGAGCGAGCTCACGCACCGGCTGGCCGTCGTCGATCCGGACCGGGCACGCCAGGAGCTCACCGAGGTGCTGGAGATCTCCCGGCAGGCTCTCGCGGACGTCCGATCAGTGGCGCTGAGCTACCGCGAGCTGTCGTTCGACGAGGAATCCCGGTCGGCGCAGGCGTTGCTGTCCGCCGCCGACATCGAGGTCACCGTGCGGATCGACGCCTGTGACCACCTGCCAGGAGAAGTGAGGGTGACCCTCGCGACCGTGCTCCGCGAAGGCGTCACGAACCTCCTGCGGCACAGCAAGGCCGAACACTGCGAGATCACGCTGTCGTCGTCACCGGACCTCGTCTCGCTGGACCTCACCAACGACGGAATCCCCTCCGTCGCAAGGAAGTCCTCCGACGGCAGCGGGATCGGCAACCTCACCACCCGCGTCCGCGCGCTCGGCGGCGACCTGCTGGCCGGCCCCGTCTCCGAGCAGACCTACCGGCTGCACGCCGAGATCCCGTTGCCGCTCAGAGCATCTCGATGACCGCGCAGCCCCAGCTGTAGCCGGCGCCCACGCCGAACATCACGATCCGCTGGCCCGACGTGGCCTTGCCCGTCTGCACCAGGTGGTCGAAGCTCGCGAACTGGTCGCCGGCACCGAGGTGCCCGACCGTGCGGCTCCACGACCACGTGGTGCGCTCCGGGTCGATGTCGTACGGGCGCAGGTAGTTCACGTCCAGCCGGCGGCGGCCGAAGTGCGGCAGGATGATCCAGTCCGCGTCACCGATCTTCATGTCGGCGTCGGACAAAGCCTGTTCGACGGCGAGCGCCTGGCCCGCGTTGGCCTTGTTGATGCCGTAGGACAGTCCGAACTCGCGGCTGAACGTGTGCTTGGCCTCCTCGAAGTCCACCGGGATGCGGTGCGAGAACGGCGCGAGGCCGAACGGCACGTCGCCGCGGTGCAACGGTTCGAGATCCGAGTCAGCGTTGATGGCCAATGAAAGCAGCTTCGCGTAACCGCCACGAGTGGACAGCACGAGAGCCGACGCGCCGTCGCCGTAGGGCGTTCCGGGGTCTGTCTTCCAGCGGTCGATTCCCGGCAGGCAGAAGCGGTCTGAGGACGTCAGGAGGGCATCCCTGCCGGGACGGGCGACCAGGTAGGACACCGCGAGGTCCATCGCGGCCAGTCCGCCGTTGGACATCTGCCGGATCTCCAGAGCCAGGCAGGAGTTCCTGACCGTCTCGCGCTGGATGTAGGAACCGACCGGCCACAGGTCCTGGCCCTGGTGGTAGGTGGTGGCGTGCAGGATCAGGTCGACGTCGTCGGGCTGCGATCCCGCCCGTGCCAACGCGACCCGTGCCGCCTCGACCGCCATCTCGGCCGCCGACTCGTGCGGGGACACGGACACGGACTCGACGTCCGTGCGCGAGACGAGTTTCGGCTCGCACTCCCCCGACGCGATCGCGTCCGCGACGTTCAGCGTCGAGGGCAGGCGCACGCCGCTGCCATTGACGAAAACATCCTTCACTCGCACCGCGGTCAGACCTCCTTCAGAGCACGTGCGACGCGCACGACGCGTTCCGCCTGGATCTGGGCCGCCTGCAACGCGATCTCGTCGACCGGCAGGTTGTCCGCGCCCAGGACGTGAGAGGTGCCGTAGGGGTTCAGGTTCCCTCCCGGCGGCACGATGATCCCGCCGAAGTGGCAGACCATGTTGTAGATCGACACGAGCGTGGTCTCCATGCCCCCGTGCAGGCTGCCGCCCGAGGTGAACGCGCTGTAGACCTTGTCGGCCAGCAGACCGCTGAACCAGGCGGGCCCCAGCGTGTCGATGAACTGCTTGAGCTGCGCGGACACGTTGCCGAAGCGGGTCGGCGTGCCGAAGACGACGGCGTCGGCCCACAGCACGTCGTCGACCGACGCGACGGGCACGTCCGCGGTCTCCTCCAGGTGCGCCGCCCAGGCGGGCCTGGACCGCCACGCCGCCTCGGGCGCCAGCTCCACAGCCCGTACCAGCCGCACCTCGGCGCCGTGCTTCTCGGCCGTCTCGGAGATCTCCGAGGCGATCCGGTGAATCGTTCCCGTCGAGGAGTAGTACACGACTGTCACGTTGACGCTGCGTTCCATGACGCATCCCTTCGCGAGGCAGCTCGGTTCACCCTTGCCGGGCCGCCTTGATGTGGCGTGGAGCGCGACATGAACGTTGGGAGATATGGTGTCGCGCGGAGGGGCGCGATGATCAGGGTTCTGCTCGCGGAGGACATGCACATGGTGCGCGGTGCTCTCATCGCGCTGCTCAACCTCGAACCGGACATCGAGGTCGTGGCCGAGGTGAGCTCCGGCGACAAGATCGTGCCGGCCGCGCGCCAGCACGGTCCCGACGTCTGTGTGATCGACATCGACCTGCCGATCCTCGACGGACTGAGTGCCGCGTCGACGATCCGCGAGACGATGCCGCAGGTCAGGACGTTGATGCTGACGTCGCTGGGCCGTCCGGGGACGTTGCGCAGGGCGTTGGCGGCCCGCGTGGACGGTTTTCTGCTCAAGGACGCGCCGCCGACGGAGCTCGCCGACGCGATCCGCCGCGTCGCCGCCGGGGAACGCGTCGTGGACAGCCAGCTGGCCCTGGCCGCGTGGGACCGCGGCGAGTGCCCGCTGACCGACCGCGAGCTGGAGGTCCTCCGGCTGGCGGCGAACGGCGCCGACGCGCCTGACATCGCTGTCGCGCTGTCCCTTTCGGTCGGCACGGTCCGCAACTACATGACGACGATCATGACCAAGCTCAACGGCCGCAACCGGGTGGACGCCATCCGCATCGCCGAGGAAGCCGGCTGGCTCTGACGGCTCTGCGGACGGCATCTCCTCAGGCCGCCTTCTGCTGGCTGGCGCGCAGGTCGAAGCCGGGCCTGGCGACGATCTCCGGGGTGAGCGAGTTGCCGCCCTCCAGGATCCGGCGCCCCATCAGGAAGTCGATCGGCCTGTTGTAGGCCTCGATTCCAATCAACCTGTCATTTTTGAAGCAGAACACCGAGAACCTGCCCTCGGCCGGGTCGCCGACGGTGACCGTGCGGTCGTGGCCGTTGGTGAGGCCCGCGGTCTGCAGCTTCACGTCGTACTGGTCGCTCCAGAACCACGGCAGGGCGGTGTAGGGCTCCGCGCTGCCCATGATGGCCGCCGCGACCGTGGTGCCCTGGTCGGTGGCGTTCTGCACCGATTCCAGGCGGATCAGGCCGCCGGCGTGCGTGCTGGCGAACCGCGCGCAGTCGCCGAGCGCGTGGATGCGCGGGTCGACGGTGCGCAGGTGGGAGTCGACGAGGATGCCGTTGTCGACCGCGAGCCCCGCGCGCTGGGCGATCTCGGTGTTCGGGATGACGCCGATGCCCGCGACCACGAGGTCCGCGACGAGCACCGTGCCGTCCGTGAGCTCGACCAGGCCTTCCCTGACCGCGGCTACGCCCGTTCCGGTGAGGATCTGGACGCCTTCGCTGCGGTGGCGGTTGACGAGGTGCTGGGCCGTCTCCGCGGACACCGCCCGTTGCATCACCTGGCCCTGTGCCTCGACGACGGTCACCTCGTGGCGCAGTTTCCTGACCACGGCGGCGAATTCGAGGCCGATGAACCCTCCGCCGATGACGACGACGTCGAGCCCGATCTGGCCTTCGAGCCGCTGCCTGATCGCGTCCGCGTCGGCGACCGTGCGCAGGTTCAGCACGTGCTCGGCGCCGGGGATGGGCAACGGCCGCGGCCGCGCGCCCGTCGCGAACACCAGGTGGTCGTAGCTGATCGTGCGGGCACATCCCAGCACCGCGACCCGTGTCTGGCGGTCGACCCCGATCACCCGCTCGTTGGTCACGAGCTTGATGCCGTGGTCGTCGTAGTAGGAGTCCTGTCTCAGGACCAGCCCGGCGAGGTCGGTCTCCCCCGCCAGGTAGGCCTTCGTGAGCGGGGGCCGCTGGTACGGCGCGGCCTGCTCGTCACCGATGAGCGTGATGGGGCCGCGGTGTCCCTGCTCGCGCAGGGACACCGCGACCTGGCAGCCCGCCTGCCCGGCCCCGACGACGACTACCGACTCGCCGCGCATGTCAGTAGTTGCCCAGCCCGCCGCAGACGTTGAGCGCCTGCGCGGTGATCGAGGACGCGGTGTCCGTGGTCAGGTACGTCACGAGACCGGCGACCTCTTCCGGCGTGCTGTACCGACCCAGCGGGATCTTGGCGTTGAACTTCTCGAGGACCTCTTCCTCGGAGACACCCCAGTGGTTCGCGTAACCCTGGCGGACCCGGCTGGCCATCGGCGTCTCGACGTAGCCGGGGCACACCGCGTTGACGGTGATGCCGGACTTCGCGAGCTCGATGCCGACGGCCTTGCTGAACCCGACGACGCCGTGCTTGGACGCCGAGTAGGGCGCGGCGAACACGACGCCCTGCTTGCCTCCGGTGGAGGCGATGTTGATGATCCGGCCCCAGGACTGCTCGACCATCTTGCCGGTCGACAGCACCTCCTTGGTGAACCGGAAGACACCGTTGAGGTTGGTGTTGATGACGTCGAGCCAGAGGTCCTCGTCCAGCTCGGCGGTGATGCCGCCGCCACCGCGACCCGCGTTGTTCACGAGGATCTCGATGGGACCGAAGACCTCGACGGCCTTCTGCACCGCGGTGCGGATGTCCTCTGTGGACGTCACGTCGGAGGCGGCGCCGTCGGCCTCGATGCCTTCTTCACGCAGCTGCTTCACCGTGGTCTGGACGTTCTCGGCGTTGCGGGCCACGACGAAGACCGCGTGCCCCTCCCTGCCGAGGCTGCGGGCGACCTCGAGACCGATTCCGCTGGTGGCGCCCGTGACCAGGGCGACCCGTCGCTTGCTCATGCTTCTCTCCCTCAGAGTTGCTTCTCAGGCATGTGCACGACGAGCCCGTCCTGCTCCTCGGTCACGGGGATCTGGCAGCTCAGCCGGCTGTTCTCCTTGCGCTCGCAGGCGGTGAAGTAGAGAAGCTCGTCCTCCACCTGGTGCATCTGCGACAGCGGCTTGGTGTTCTCCGGATCGACGTACACGTGGCACGTACCGCACGAGGCCCCACCACCGCACTGGGCGACGATTCCCTTGATGCCGTTGAGAACCGCGCCGCGCATCACGGAGTCGTTCTGGGCAACGTCGACAACGGTCTCGATGCCGTCGTGCGAAACGTAAGTGATCTTTGGCATGGCAGTTCTCCCACGGATCTGCGGCTCGCCGGACGTGGTTCACCTTGAACGTCATCGCTTTGCACGTGGTGGAGACCACCTTGAGCGTTCATGGGCTTGCTGGAACGGCAAGTTCGCGTGCGTTCCTCTCCAGACCGACCGAGAATCGAGCCATGTCCAGGAAACGTGACCAACCTCCGCCGCCGGGGAAGGGTGGGAGCGAGGCAGAGGTCCTGCGCGGGTTCCTCGACTACCTGCGTGCGGCGGTGGTCGCCAAGGTGGAGGACGTGCCGGAGCCACAGGTCCGGGCCGCCGCGGTGCCGTCAGGGACGAACCTGCTGGGACTGTTGCGCCACCTCACGTTCGTGGAGCGAGCGACGTTCCTGGGCGAGAAACCCAGGAGCTGGAAGGCGACGTTCCACGCGCCGGCGGACGACGACGTCTCCGACGTCGTGGCCAGCTACCGAGAAGCGGTCAGGCGCGCTGACGACGTGCTCGACGGCAGCACTGTCGAGGACGTCCGCTGGAGACTCGTGCACATGATCGAGGAGACCGGCCGGCACGCTGGGCACGCGGACGTCATCCGGGAGCTGATCGACGGCTCCACCGGACGCTGAGCGAACACTCCGTCCCGCCACGAACCGGGCGGGTGGCTCGCGGTTCCGCTGGCATTCGAGCAGGTCTTGCGACGCTGCGGTGTCGGCGTACACCCACACGCGGAGGTTCCACCGTGCCCCTCAAGGAGTTCTACGACCAGCAGGTGAACTGGTCACCGCCGTTCGAGGACGGCCTTGAACGCGCGACGGTCGTCGTGCCACGCGACTATTCCGACCCGGACGGTCCCAAGCTCACCATCGCGATCGCCCGTCTCAAAGCCACGGACAGGTCCCAGCGGCGCGGCGTCCTGCTGGCCGTCAACGGCGGACCCGGCGGCGATGGCGGCGACGGCCTCGGGCTGATCAAGCGTCTCGGCAAGCGGGTGCGGACCGCCTACGACCTCATCGGGTTCGACCCGCGCGGGTACGGCGAGTCCACCAAGCTCTACGCCGAGGTGACGATTCCCAAGGCGCCCTTCGACTCCCGGCCGCCGGACTCGCTCTTCGAGCAGCTGGCCGAGGACATGCGGCTGCGCGAGCTGGGATGTGAGAAGGGCGGCGGCGAGCTGCGCCCGCACATCACGACCCGCAACACCGCCCGTGACATGGACCTGATCCGGGTCGTGCTGGGCGAGGAGAAGATCTCGTTCGTCGGGTACGCGTACGGCGTGTACGTCGGCGCCGTCTACGGCACGATGTTCCCGGAGAACCTCGACCGCACGGTCCTCGACTCGTGCATCAATCCACAGTGGACCTGGCGCGAGCAGTTCGTCACACAGGCGGAGGCGGTCTACCGCAACGTCGCGCTGTGGGCGGACTGGACCGCCGAGCGCGACGGGCACTTCCACCTCGGCAACACCCCGGAAGCCGTCATCGCCGAGATCGAGGCCGTCGTCGAGAAGCTGGAAGAAGGCGACCAGATCCAGCTCCGCACGCTGTTCGACGGCGCGGTGGGCACGAGGTCCACGGACCGCGGGCAGTGGGACTCGCTGGGCTACCTGATCGGCGACCTGCGCACCACGTTGCAGGACGCCAACTACGAGAAGGCGCGGGCGCTGATCGTCGGGCAGGCCACCTGGCGGCCGCAGGACTCCGAGGGCGACCTGCGGGTCGGCGTGCTGGAGGCCATCACGCTGGAGACCTACTGGCCGCAGGACCTGGAGGTCTACTGGGCCGACGTCCGCAAGCACCGCGCCGAGCACCCGTACGGGTACGGCGTGCTGCGCGCCCAGCCGTGGGTCGGCGCGTTCCGGACGTTCGAAAGCCTGGAGCCGCCGACGAAGCTCGCCCAGCCGGGCTACCCCAAGGGCCTGGTGGTGCAGGCCGACGGCGACCCGATGGACCGCGTCGAGGGCGGCATCGAGCTGGCCGCGCTGCTGGACCACCCGCTCGTCCTCATCGAGGACTCCGGCGACCACGAGGTGTACGGGTTGGCGGGCAACGAGGTTCTCGACTCGCTGGTCGACGACTACCTCGTCGACGGCGTGCTGCCGGCGAGCAAGCACACCAGGATTCCCGGGCACGTGCAGCGCCCGGACATCCCGAAGGACTGACGGCACAACGCAAAGGGGCCCCGCACCGAGGTGCGGGGCCCCTTTCGCATCAGAACCTCAGTCCTCCGCGGGGATGTCCCACGTGACCGGCAGCTCCCACAGGCCGTAGATCACGGCGCCTTCCTTGCGCGGGATCTCCAGGAACGGCTTGGCCAGCCGCAGCGACGGGATCCGCTGGAACAGCGTCGACCACACCAGCTGCATCTCCAGGCGCGCCAGGTCGGCACCGATGCAGTGGTGCAGGCCGTGGCCGAACCCGAGGTGCTTGCGGGTGCCGCGCTCCAGGATCAGCTTCTCCGGCTCCGGGAAGATCTCCGGGTCGCGGTTGCCGTTGAGGCCCAGGCACAGGATGCCGTCGCCGGCCTTGATGGTCTTGCCGCCGATCTCGATGTCCTCCAGCGCGACGCGCGGGATGGCGGTGTCACCGATGGTCGCGAGGCGCACCAGCTCCTCGACGGCCGGTTCGATCATGCCCTCCGGGTCGTCCAGCAGCAGCTTGAGCTGGTCCGGGTTCTCCAGCAGCGCGGCGGTGCCCAGCGACAGCATCGAGGCGGTGGTCTCGTGGCCGCCGTTCATCAGCAGGCGGATCATGTTGAACAGGTCGCGGCGCGTGTACTCCTCGCCGGACGCGGCGTACTCGGCCATCGCACGGCTGAGCAGGTCCTCGCCGGGCTCCTTCTCCTTCAACGTGATCAGCTTGTCGACGTAGGCGTTCACCTCGACGATCGCGGCCTGACGCTGTTCTGGCGTCGAGTGGCCGCCGAGCAGACAGGTGCCGTGCTCGATGAAGAAGTCGTGCTCGTCCTGCGGGATGCCGAGCAGCTCGCAGATGACCGTCATCGGCACGGCGAGCGAGAACTCGCGGTGGAAGTCGATCGGCGGCGTCATGTTCAGGATCTTGTCGATGTACTCGTCGACGATCTCCTGGATGCGCGGGCGCAGCCGCTTCACCTGGCGGTTGGTGAACGTCACGGCCGCCTTGCGCCGGGTCTTGGTGTGCTCCGGGTTGTCGTAGCCGATGAACGACGTCTCGGTGCGGAACTCCGGCGGCGCGATGAAGTAGAACGGGAAGTTGTCGTGCTTGCGCGACGCGCTGATCCGCGGGTCCGTCAGGAGCTGCTTGATGGTGTGGTAGCCGCTGATCGTCCAGATCCGCAGCCCGGAACCGGTCAGCGTCACCTCGACGACGTCTTCCTCGGCCATCTCGGTGTACTGCGCGGGCGGGGTGAACGGGCATGTGCGCTTGTACGGGAACGTGTCCACACCTGGCTCGGTGGCGCTGCTGGTCATCTGGGTCTTCCTCCTAGTCGAAAAGTTGGCTCACGCCAGATCAGCGCCGCCATCGAGCGTGATGACTTGACCGGTGACCCACGAGCTCGCGGGCTCGGCGAAGCGGGTGATCCACGGAACGACGTCGTCGACCTCGCCGGTGCGCCCCAGAGGCGTCTGCGAGGCCTGGAAGCCGAAGTAGCCCTCGACCTCCTCGGGGCTCAAACCGTTGGCCGAGTAGACCTCCGTGCGCACCGCGGCGGGCGCGACCGCGTTGACACGGATGCCCTGCGGGGCCAGTTCGAGGGCCCAGCTGCGCACCAGGCTGTCCACGGCGGCCTTGCTGGCGCCGTACACGCCACCGCCCGGCACCGCGATGTGCCCGGCGTTGCTGGAGACGAACACGATGCTGCCGCCAGGTGAAGTCAGCTGCGGCAACAGCTTGGCGGTCAGCACCAGCGGGCCGACCAGGTTGGTGTCCAGCACGTCCCGCGCGGTGGCGAGGTCGAACCCCGCGACCGGCGTGAAGCGGAAGATGCCGGCGTTGTGGACGAGCACGTCCACCTTGCCGCCGCCCATTTTCACGGCGTCGGCGACCTTCTGCGCGCCTTCGTCCGTCGTCACGTCCGCGACGACGGCGGTGATCGCGGGGTGCAGGGCGACGACCTCGGTGAGCCGGTTCTCCCGGCGGCCGGTGATGATCACGTTCGCGGCGCCGAGGTCGGCGAACGCCAGCGCCGCCGCGCGGCCGATGCCGGTTCCCCCACCCGTCACGACGACCTGCTGTCCGGCAAATGGTGCGTCCGACATGACGCCTCCAGCTTCTTTCCACTCGGTAGGGCAGTCGACGTCAACCCTGCTCGGTGACCCTTGAGTCCAGGTCTAGCTGGGGCGGAAACCCTGGGGAGCATGGGAACTCTTGCGGTGGGCAGGTGGCGCGCCCGAGTCGGCAGACCCGGTGGCCACACGGAGAGCGAGTTCGAGTTCGCGCGCGACGGCACAGCGATGCTGGTCGTGGGCGGAAAGGGAGCCGGGACGTGGACCCAGACGGGGCCTGACACGTTCAGCTACCGGATCAACGAGGAGTTGACCGAGGCACCAGGAACGATCGAGATCGCCCAGGACGCCGTGCTGCGCGGTGACGAGTTCGTCAGCAACGGCAACGCGGTGGTGCGCCTGGCGAACGGCACCACGGCAAGGGAAGCCGCGATCCAGATCACGGCACAAAGGCTGGGCTAGCACCTCGAAGGGGGCGCCGATCAATCAAGGCGCCCCCTTCTCACCAACGCGCGTCAGGAGACCTTGACCGTCACGTTGCCGGTGTACTTGCCCGCCAACAACGACAGCAACGCCTGCGGCGCGGTCCTGACCCCACCCTCGTCGACGATGGTGTGCGGGAAGACGAACCTGCCCTCCTGCAACCACTGTCCGAAGTGGACGACCCAGTCCTGGATCTGCTCCGGCAGGTGGTAGCAGGCGAACGGGCGGATCTCCAGGTGCTTGGTGATCGCCGTCATCAGGTCGATCCGCGGGTGCTCGGCGCCGTCGTTCTGGTTGGACAGCTCGCCGCACAGCGCGAACCGGGCGTGCGGACGTGCCGCCTGGATCGCGGCCTCGAACTGCTCACCGCCGACGTTGTCGAAGAACACGCTGATGCCGTCCGGCGCCAGCTCGCGCAGCCGGTCGCTCACCGGGCCGTCCTTGTAGTTGAACGCGGCGTCGAAGCCGAGCTCGTTCACCAGCCAGTCGACCTTCTCCTGGCTGCCGGCCGAACCGATCACCTTGGCGCCACGGGCCTTCGCGATCTGCCCGGCCAGCGACCCGACACCACCGGCGGCACCGGTGACGAACACGACGTCGCCCTCGCCGGCCTGCGCGATGGTCGCCATGCCGTAGTAGGCCGTCGGCCCCTGCGACAGGAAGTAGACCGGCGAAGGCACGTAGTGCGGGTTCTGCTTGATGAACTGCTGCGCGGGTCCGACCCAGTACTCCTGCCACGGGCCGAACGACTGCACGAGGTCGCCGACCTCCAGGTCGGGGCTGTTCGACTTCACGACGGTGCCGACACCACCGCCACCCGCGGGGTCGCCGACCTTCCACGGCGGCACGCCGGGAATCTGGCAGTCGGACCTCATGAACTCCTTGAAGGCGGCGGCCACCGACACGTAGTCGACGCGCACCAACACCTCACCGTCACCGGGCTCGGGGACGGCCACCTCGACGACGTCGAAGTGCTCGAGGGTCAGGTCGTCCTCGACGTGCTTGGCGAGCCTGACCTCCCACTGCTTCTCGGGGATGCTCATGGCTCTCCTTTATCTATCCCCAGGTGACGGGGAGGCTGACGAGTGAGTGGTTGATTTCGCCCTGGTGCCACTGCAGGTCCTCGTAGGGCACCGCGAGCCGGAGGTCCGGGAAACGGCGGGTCAGACCTTCGATGGCGATCGCCATCTCCATGCGCCCCAGCTGCTTGCCGAGGCAGTAGTGCACGCCGTGCCCGAACGCGATGTGCGGGTTCGAGGCGCGGTCGATGTCGAGCTGCTGAGGATTGTCGAAGATGTCCTCGTCGCGGTTCGCCGACGACAGCACGAAGAACACCGCGTCGCCCTTGGCGATCTTCTGCCCGCCGAGCTCCAGGTCCTCTGACGCGATGCGGTGGAAACCCGTGGTGTCGGTGGCGAAGAGGTTGACGTGCCTCAGGAGTTCCTCGACGGCCGCGGGGATCAGCGACGGGTCGGCGACGAGCCGCCGCCACGTGTCCGGGTGGTCGTGCAGCAACGCGAGCACGGAGTTGGAGATCTGGTTCGCGGCGGTGTCGAAGCCGGCGCCGATGAGGGTGAACGCGAACGTCACCAGCTCCTGCTCGCTCAGCTTGTCGTCGTTGTCCCGCGCGGAGATCAGGTCGGACAGCATGTCCTGGCCGGGCTTCTCGCGCTTCTGCGCGATCAGGCCCATGACGTACCCGGCGAGCCTGCCGAACGCCCGCATCGGCGCCTCGGGGTCGTTCTCGTCGAACGTCGCGAACGCCCGCGCGTCCGTCTCGAAGATCTTCAGGTCCTCGGTCGGCACGCCGAGCAGGTCACCGATGATCGTGAGCGGCAGCGGAACACACAGCGCCTCGACGAGGTTGACCGGCGCACCCTTGAGCTCGATCGCGTCGAGCAGCTCGTCGGCCACCTTCTGCACGCCCGCGCGCATCGCCTCGACCTTGCGGACGGTGAACGCGCCCATCACCAGCTTGCGCAGCCGGGAGTGCTCGGACCCGTCCAGCGAGATGATCATCTCGGGGGTGGTGGTCATGGCGCCGCCGACCTGGGGAGCACCTTCGACGCACGTCAACGCGCGGCTCAGCCTGGAGTCGGCGAGCCCGGCGCGGACGTCCTCGTACTTGGTGATCACCCAGGTCGGCGTGCCGGAGTTGGTGGGTACCTTGGCAACGGGGCACTCGGCCCGCAGCTTGTCGTACTTGGGGTCCGGGCCGCGGTAGGAGGAACCGCTGAACGGGAACTCCTCGTCCAGTTCAAGGGGCAGCACGGGAACACCTCCGGGGTGGTTACTTCGGCCTGGCCTCGCGCCGAACCTTGCTACGCGCACCTCGAAGGCGGCTCGAAACCTGAATGTCGACCGGGATTTGAGCCCCCGTACCTATCTTCGCGCCATGGACACTGCACTCGTGCCGTTCCGGGTCGAGGTTCCCGACTCCGAACTGGCGGACCTCACACGACGGCTGGCAGCGACCAGGTGGCCGGACGCGGAGACCGTGGACGACTGGTCGCAGGGCATGCCCCTGGCCTATGCCAAGGACCTGGCCGAGTACTGGGGAGGCGTCTACGACTGGCGCGCCACGGAAGCGAAGCTGAACGCCATCCCCCAGTTCAAGACGGAGATCGACGGCGTCGGGATCCACTTCCTGCACGCGCGTTCCCCGCACCCGCAGGCGAAGCCGTTGCTGCTCACGCACGGCTGGCCGGGTTCGGTCGCGGAGTTCCTCGACGTCATCGAGCCGCTGACCAACCCGCCGGACCCGGCCGACGCCTTCCACGTCGTCGCGCCCTCGTTGCCCGGCTACGGTTTCAGCGACAAGCCGACCGGAACCGGCTGGACGCTGGAACGCATCGCCGCGTCGTTCGTCACGCTGATGGGCCGTGTCGGCTACGACAGGTTCTACGCGCACGGCAACGACTGGGGCTCGTTCATCACGGGCATCCTCGGCCACATCGCGCCGGACCACGTCGAGGCCATCCACCTCGTCATGCCGTTCGCTCCGGCCCCCGAGGCGGAAGTCCAGCTGACACAAGAGGACTACAAAGGTCTCGGCGCGCTCAAGGAGTTCGCCGCCAAGGAGTCCGCGTACGCGGCGGTGATGAACACCAAGCCGCAGTCACTGGCGTACGGGTTGACCGACTCCCCCATCGGCCAGCTGGGCTGGGCCGGTGAGAAGTACTGGTCGTGGAGCGACCACGACGGGGACGCGGAGAAGATCATCTCGCGCGACCGGATCCTCGACATGGTCTCGGTGTGCTGGTTCACCGCCACGGCCGCGTCGTCGGGCCGGTTGTACTGGGAGAGCTACAACAAGTCCCCGCTCACTCAAGTCGGCGTGCCGACCGGGTTCTCGGTGTTCCCCGCCGACGCGCGGATGCCCAAGGCGTGGGCCGAGCACCGGTTCACCGACCTGCGCTACTGGCGGGAAATGCCGTCCGGCGGCCACTTCCCCGCGCTGGAGAACCCGGCCGTGCTCGTCGAGGAGCTGCGGACGTTCTTCCGCCTGGTGCGCTCATGACGGCCACGCTCAGCAAGCCGGGGACGAAACTCGGCCTGGTGCTGGCCGTCTGCTGCCTGGCGCAGTTCATGAACGTGCTGGACGCGTCGGTCATGAACGTCGCCCTGCCCTCGATCTTCGAGGACCTCAGGTTCGAACGGCACGACCTGCAGTGGGTCAACAGCGCGTACACGATCGCGGTGTGCGGCTTCCTGCTGCTGGGCGGCCGGCTCGCCGACCTGTTCGGGCAGCGCCGGGTGTTCTTCTTCGGCGCGGCCCTGTTCACGGTCGCGAGCGCGGTCGGTGGCATGGCGACCTCGCCCGGCACCCTGATCGCGGCCCGCGGGTTCCAGGGCCTGGGCGCGGCCGTGATGGCACCGGCGTCGCTCACGGTCCTCGGCACCACGTTCCGCGATCCCACCGCCCGCGCGAAGGCTTTCGGCTGGTGGAGCGCGGTGTCCGGCACGGGCGGGGCGGTCGGCGTGCTGCTCGGCGGCATCGTCACCGAGTCGCTCGGCTGGCGCTGGGTGCTGCTGATCAACGTCCCGCTCGGCATCGCGCTGGTGGCCATGATCCGCGGCGCCGTGCCCGAGACACCGAGCAACGGCGGCCGCAAGGCACTCGACGTCCCCGGCGCGTTCACCGTGACGATCGGCCTGATGGCGCTGGTCTACGGCATCGCGCAGTCGCACGAGCTCGGCTGGGGTTCCTGGCAGGTCGCCGGATCGCTCGCGCTGGCGGTGGTCCTGTTCGCGTTCTTCCTGCGCCAGCAGACGGTGTCGAGCCACCCGCTGATGCCGCTCGGCATCTTCCGCAACCGCGCGGTGACCGCGGCGAACATCGTGGCGTTCTTCGCGATCGCCGCTCTGTTCAGCACCTTCTACTTCCTGACGCTGGTGCTGCAACAGGTGATGGGCTTCAGCCCGTTGCAGACCGGCCTCGGCTACCTGCCGTTGTCGATCGGCATCGCGCTCGGCGGCTTCGGCGTCGCGCGGATCGTGCCGAAGATCGGTCCGCGGCCGGTGCTGATCGCCGGTCTGCTCACGGCGACCGTCGGGTTGTCGTGGGTGTCCACAGCGGACGAGTCGTCGACGTTCCTGGGCTCGATCCTGGTGCCGACCACGTTGCTGGGCCTGGGAATGGGCGCCGTTCTCAACGCGACCACGAACGCCGCGACGTCCGGTGTGCCGCGCGAGCAGGCGGGTCTCGCGTCCGGTCTGCTCAACACGATCCGCCAGATGGGCAGCGCGATCGGCCTGGTCGTGCTCGCGACGATGTCGTCGGCTCGCGCGGATTCCCTGCTGGCCCAGGGTGAACCGTTGCAGCACTCGCTCGGTTCCGGTTTCGGGCTGGCGTTGTTCGGCGCGGGTGTCTTCACCTTCTGCGGTGCGCTGGCCGCGATCGCCGTGCCCCGCAAGAAGTAGTCCGCACAGCAAAGGGCCCCCGGTTGATCCGGGGGCCCTTCGAGTTTCAGAAACCTTTGCCGTGCAGGTCGACCGGCAGCGCGACGAGCCGGTGGTTCATGTCGGCCTTCTGCCACTCCAGTTCTTCCTCCGCGACGGCGAGGCGGGCGGCCGGGAAGCGCCGGGTCAGTTCCTCGAACGCGGTGGTCAGCTCGATGCGCGCGAGCGGGGCGCCGAGGCAGCGGTGGATCCCGTACCCGAACGCGAGGTGCGCGTTGTCGGTCCGCGTGAAGTCGAGCGTGTCGGGGTCGGTGAACAGCGTCTCGTCGCGGTTCGCCGAGTTGGTCGACACGAACACCGCGTCGCCCTGGGGAATCGTCACGCCGAACAACGTCACGTCCTCGGTGGCGATCCGCGGCAGACCGGTCGTGTCGTTGGTGGACAACGTGATCCAGCGCAGCAGCTCCTCGACCGCCGCCGGCACCTCCTCCGGCCGCTCCCCCAGCCGAACCCACACGTCGCGGTGGTGTCCCAGCAACGTCAGGACCGAACTGGCCAGGTGACAGGCCGTGGAGTCGCCACCGGCGCCGAGCAACGTGTATCCGAGGCCGATGAGTTCGCCGACCTCCAGCCTGTCGTCGCCGATCCGCGCCTCGGTCAGCGCCGACAGCACGTCGTCGCCGGGCGCGGCCGTCTTCCCGAACACCAGCGCGGCCATGAACTCGCCGAGCTGCTCGCCCGCCGCGGCCGCCAGTTCCGGCGCGTCGACGGCGGCGAACTCCCGGATCAGTCGTGCGAACGTGTCGCGGTCGTCGGCGGGCACACCCAACAGGTCGCTGATCGCGATGATGGCCAGGGGGAACGTGAACTTGCCGAGCAGGTCGACCGGCCCCTCAAGAGCGTCGGCGTCCGCCTGGTCCAGCAACTCTGTCACCAGCCGCTGGATTCTCGGTCGCATGGACTCGATCCGGTCGACCGAGAACGCCTGCGACACGAGGTCGCGCAGTCTCGTGTGCGCCGGCGGGTCCAGCGAGATGATCATCCCGGGCGGCGCCTGGAACAACCCGGGAAAGGTCGGTGCCGATGGTTCATAGGACGCCGCACGGGAAAACCGCACGTCGTCGAGCACCACGCGGACCGAGTCCTGCGTGGTCGCGATCCAGCAGTGACCGCCGCCGGTCGCGGGCAGGCGCACGACAGGACTCGACGCGCGGAACCCGGCGAACTCCGGCGCCGGACCGCGGTGACTGGATCCGGGAACGGGAAAGGAAACCACCGTGCGCTCCTCGCAGCTCTGGACAGTGTTTTCGCAGGTTAGGAGCCCTGACCTGAAGCACGGTCCAGCGCCGTTCGAGTGACCGGGTGAACGCTGTGCGTGATCAGCCATCCAGGCGAACCACCCAATTCGGGAGATCCACATGACCATCCTCGTCACCGGGGCGCGCGGCAACGTCGGCCGTCGCGTGCTCCAGCGGCTTTACGCGGCGGGTCACAGCCTCCGCGCGTCCGGCCGCAATCCCGCGGAACTCGACGTGCCCGAGGGCGTGGAAACAGTCGCGCTCGACCTCAACGACCCGGAGACGTTCGTCGCGGCCCTCGCCGGTGTCTCCAAGGTGCTGCTCTACGCCGAGCCCGACGGCATCGTGAAGTTTCTCGACGAGGCCGAGAAGGCCGGCGTCGAGCAGATCGTGCTGCTGTCGTCGAACACCGTGGGCCTGCCGGGCGCCGACCAGGACCCGTTGGCACACCACCACTTGCTCGTCGAGGAGGCCGTGGTCACGTCCGGCCTGAACTACACCATCCTGCGGCCCGGCGCTTTCATGAGCAACGCGTTCGGCTGGAGCTACTCGCTGCAGGCGGGCGACACCATCGACCAGGTCTTCCCCGAGGCCCAGGTGGCCCCGGTGCACGAAGATGACATCGCTGACGTGGCGGTCATCGCGCTCACCGAGAAGAAGCTCCAGGACGAGATCGTCGACCTCACCGGCCCGGAGTCGCTGACGTTCCGCCAGGAACTGGAGATCGTCGGTGACGTGCTCGGCCGCGAGCTCGTGATCAACGGCCTGACCCGCGAGGAGGGGGAGGCGCAGATGAGCAACTTCGTGCCGCCGCCCGTCCTCACCTCACTGCTCAACCAGTGGGAGGCCGCGGTCGGCGTCGTCGCGGACACCAGTGCCACGGCCGAACGGATCACCGGCAAGCCGGCCCGCACGTTCCGCCAGTGGGTCGAAGAGCACGCCTCGTTCCTGGTGTGACCGCCCCACGGGCCGGAGCCGGGATGAGGGCGGCGGACCCGTCCCGGCTACGTCCGTGCGCGGGTCCTACACGCGAGCCATCGTGAACGTGATGTTCGAGGTGCCCAGGTTCGTGCCGTCCGCGAGGAAGAACGTGGACGGGCCGGAGCTGGTGAAGTTGTCCGGTCCACTTTGGACGGCGTCCTGGTCGAAGTCGACGTAGGCGAAGTAGGCTCCGTTCTCGTCGTAGACCTTCTCGCCGCGGAACTTGTAGTGGAACTTGTTCACGCCGGTCGACCACCAGGTGCCCTGGGTGGTCGTGTTCTGCTCGTTGGTGACGAACACCTTGCCGTTGGCCTTGAACTGCAGCTGGGTCGGGTGGTCGCCGTCCGTGCGGGTCACGTACCCGGTCCAGGTGCCCACCGGTGTGCAGGTCGCGTTCGCCGCGGTCGCCATACCCGTTAAAGCGAGCAGCACCACGGCTGTGACCGCTGCTGTGCGCGCGAAGACGGTCGAACGTTTCGGAGTGAACGTCTGCATCTGTGTGGCTCCCAGTCCCGGTTGCGTGCGACGGACGCGCGCAACCGTGGACGACTCGCCTCGGCCCAAACTCCAGAACGGCTCGAACACGCGGTTTTCCGCTGCGGCCCAAGCTCATCTCAACCCGGGTAACGCAAAGTTTTCGTTACTCAAGGGCTGACAGGGAGGACACCGTGGCCGAACGGGAGACAGAGCTCTGCGAGCTGTTCGGGGAGGTGCTCGGGGTACCGGGGATCGAACCGGAGGACCACTTCTTCGACCTGGGAGGACATTCGCTGCTGGCGTCGAAGCTGGTCAAGCAGGTCCACGAGCGGTACGGCGTCCGCGTCCCGTTGCGCAGCTTCTACGAGGACCCGACGGCGCGCGCCGTCGCCAAGCAGCTGGACCAGGCAGCCTAGGAGTTCGAGATGCGATGGAATGACCTGTACATCGCCGGTGTGGGCACATATCTGCCCGAGCAGGTCGAGACGGTGGACGACGCCATCGCGGCCGGCCGGTACACAGAAGAGAAGAAGGCCATGAACGGCTACCGGGAGCTGCGGGTCGCGGCCCCTGGTGAGACCGGTCCCGTGATGGCCGCCAGAGCCGGTGTCGAGGCCGTGGAACGCTCGGGGCTCAGTCCGCTGGACTTCGGCCTGACCGTGCACGCCTCCCTGTCCCACCAGGGACTCGACCTGTGGACGCCCGCGAGCTACGTGCAGGCCAACACGGTCGGTGGCAGCGGACCGGCGTTCGAGGTCAAGCAGGGCTGCAACGGCTTCATGGCCGCGGTGGCCCTGGCTGCCTCCTACCTCTCTTCGCACAAGGACCTGCCGGCCGCGCTCGTGACCGCGGGCGACGCCTTCCACCTGCCCTACTTCGACCGGTGGGCCTCGGAGGAGCAGAACGTCAACGGCGACGGCGCGGGGGCGCTCGTCCTGTCGAACCGTTCCGGCTTCGCCCGAATCCGCTCCATCCACTCGCACGCCGACTCGACGCTCGAGCAGATGTCGCGCGGCTACGCGCAGTGGACGACCGGCCCGTTCGCGGACGGCAAGACCCTGCAGCTCAACAGCGGCGTGGAGGACTTCCTCCAGAACGCCGACGTCGACCTCGACGACATGATCGCGCGCATCGGCGGCGGAGTGCGGCACTCGCTCAAGATGGCGTTGTACGAGGCGGAGATCGAGCTCGCCGACGCCCGTTTCTTCCTGCACCAGCAGCTCGCGGAGACCATTGTCACGCACGGCATCTGCGGACTGCTGGGCGTCGACCGCACCTCCACCACGTACGACTGGGCCAAGCAGTACAGCATGGTCGGCACCGCGGACATCGCAGTGGGACTCGACCACGTGCTGGCCGAGCGCGACCCGCGGCCCGGTGACCTGATCGTCCTGCAGTCGTCCGGCGCGGGGTACGTGTGGACCGCGGCCGTGCTGGAGATCCTCGAAGTTCCCTCCTGGGTCTAGAGAACGTGAAGAAGTGGGCGGGCTCTCCCTGCGAGCCCGCCCTTTCGCCTGCCTCAGATGTAGAGCGACTTCGAGTTCCAGTCGGGTTCCGGAAGAGCCTTGCGGTCGGTCTTGCCGTTGCTCGTGATCGGCAGCTCGTCCACCACGACGAACCCGGCCGGCACCATGTGTTCGGGCATGGTCGCGCGCAAGCCGGCCCTCAGCGCCCGCTTGTCCAGCTCTTCACCGGACTTCACCACCCACGCGATCAGCCTTCGGTCACCGCTGGGGTGCGTGCGGACGCCCACCGCCGCGGCGCGCACCTGCGCGTGTTCGGTGAGTGCGTTCTCCACCTCGCCCGGCTCGATCCGGAACCCGCGCAGCTTGAACTGGTCGTCCATCCGGCCGAGGAACTCCACGACGCCGTCCGGACGTTTGCGGGCCTGGTCGCCGGTGCGGTAGTAGCGCACGCCGTTCCAGCTGCCGCGCACGAACTTCTCGTCGGTGAGCTCCGGCCGCATCCAGTAGCCGCGTCCCACCTGGGCGCCGCCGGCCCACAGCTCGCCGGGGATGCCGTCCTCGACCGGCGTCCCGTCGTCGCCGACGACGACCACCTCGGTGTTCTGCAGCTGGGTGCCGATCGGGAGGGTGCCACCGAGCTCCTCGTCCGCGCCGACGCGGTGGCACGTGACGAACGTGGTCGCCTCGGTCGGGCCGTAACAGTTGATGATCTGCACGCCGGGAAGCGCCTCACGCAGTCGCCGGACGTGCGGCACCGACAGGACGTCGCCACCGGACATGACCGTGTGCAGGCCTTTGAACGCGTAGACGTCGACGTCGATCTGCCGGTGGAACAAGGCGGCCGTGAGGAACAGGATGCTGATCTCGTTGGCCCGCAGGAGATCGCCGAGTTCCTCCGCCTGCACCACACCGGGTGGCGCGAGGACGAGCCGGGCCCCGTTGAGCAGGGCGCCCCAGATCTCGAACGTGGCCGCGTCGAACGCCACCGTGGCGAGCTGGAGGAACCGGTCCTGCTCGGTGATGTCCATGTAGTTCGGGGCGCTGACCAGGTTCACGATGTTGCGGTGCTCCACCATCGCCGCCTTCGGCCTGCCCGTGGAGCCCGACGTGAACATCAGGTAGGCGACGTCCTCCGGGGCGACGGCGGGCAGCTCGTCCACAGTGGACCTGGAGCCCCGCGGCGGCACCTTGACCGTGGTGAAGCCGGCGAAGAACCGGCCCACCACCAGGGAAACCTGGGCGTCCGAGAGCACCATCGAGACCCGTGACTCGGGGTCCTCCGGATCGAGCGGCACGTACGCCGCGCCGGCCTTGAGCACCCCCAGCAGTGCCACGACGAGCTGCGGCGACCGTTCCAGGCACACCGCCACCCGGTCGCCGGGCCGCACCCCGGACTCGACGAGCTCACCGGCCAGGGCGTCCGACCACCTGTCCAGCTCGGCATAGCTCAGGGACCCCTGTTCCGCGGACAGCGCCACCGCGTCGGGCGTCCTGGCCGCCCGGCAGCGGAACGCGTCGGTCACCGATGTGGACATGCCCAGCTCCTCTCGCTTTCCCCCATCCTGCGCACCCCACCTCGACTCCCCCTCGGGTCACAACTGGCGCTACAGGGGTGTTTGAGCTGCCCGAACGACACTCAGCGCGTCCGCTGCCCCACCTCATCGGAGGCGCATCCCATGAACGTCCGCAAGAAGGCTCTGGCCGCCGTGGCCGCCTGTGTGCTGGCAGTCCCCGTCGTCGCCGCCGCTGGTGCCAACGCGAAGCCCAGCTACGAGAACGCGCTCGTCGGCCGCTGGGACCTCACCGTCACCATCCACATCGAGGAACCGCCGCTGCTCACGCCGCTGTTCTGCGACTTCACCGCCGACTACCAGCTGCACTGCGAGACCAAGCCCGGCTACCCGGACCAGCTGGAGGGCCGGGGAGTCTGGACCGCGCAGAAGGACGGCCAGTTCAGCTTCTGGATCACGCACCACGCCCACCGCGACGAGAACGGCAACCCGGTCGGTTCGATCAACGCGAGCCACCTGGGCAAGATCAGCGCGAACAAGAAGAAGTTCACCACCAAGGCGCACACCTACATCAACCTCAACGACGGCACCCCGTGGCAGGGACCGGTCAACGTCGAGGGTGACGCCAAGCGCATCTGAAGCTCTTGTGCGAGAAGGCCCCTCACCGGCGGTGAGGGGCCTTCTCGTGTATCGGGCGCTGAAATGCCCTGAGGCCCCAGGCGGATCGCCTGGGGCCTCAGGATTCCAACGGGAGAGAACTACGCCTTGGCGGTCTCCTCAGAGCCCTCTTCGGCGCCTTCCTCGGCCGGTGCGCCCCACTCCTCCTGCTTCAGCCAGCGAGGCAGGAAGGAGGCCAGCAGCAGCGCCAGTGCGGCGAAGCCGAAGCCCACGTACAGGGTGGTGCGGAACGCGTCCGTGAAGGACTGCCCCGCGGCCTGCTGCGAGTACTTGTCGGCGATCGCCTTGGCCTGCGGGTCGGCCTGGACCGCGGCACACGCCGAAGCCTCCGGAGTACCGGAGAACGTGGTGGCGGCACAGGTCTGGAAGGCACCCGCGAGTTCGGTGGCCTTGGCGTCGGCGACACCGGCGGTCACGAGCTCCTGGCGGACCTGCGGGGCCAGCGACTCCGCGTTGGTGGCGCCGTGGGAGGCCAGCGGCGCGAAGAACGCCAGCGTCACGACCGAAATGCCGACCGCGAAACCGAGCTGCTGCTTGGTGTTGATCAGGCCGGATGCCGCACCCGCGTCCTCGTGCGGCACCTCCTGCAGGGCGAACAGCGCGATCGGCGTCGCGGTCATACCGAAACCGAGACCGATCAGCAGCAGTCCGGGCACGAGGCCCCAGCTGGTGATGTCGGGGCTGACGGAGAACAGCAGCACCGCGACACCGACGGCGATCACGACGGCGCCGACCTGAAGGACGGCGCGACCGAACTTCGGCACCAGCGCGATGACCGAGGCCGACGCGGTGATGAAGGCGCCGATGCAGAACGCCAGCAGCGTGACACCGGTCCGCAGCGGCGAGAAGCCCAGACCCTCCTGCAGGTACAGGTACAGGGCCAGCATGAACATGCCGGTGAACGAGAACATGCCCAGCATCAGCGCGAGGGCCGCGGAGAAGCTGCGGGACTTGAACAGGCTCAGCGGAACCAGCGGCATGCCGTCCTTGCGCTGCTTGGCGCGCTCGTAGGCGACGAAGCCGATGAAGCCCACGACGGACGCGGCCATCAGCACGAAGCCCCACGCCGGCCAGTCCATCTCACGGCCGAAGGTCAGCGGGAACAGCAGGGCCGTGAGGCTCAGCGTCGCGATGACGACACCGACCAGGTCGAGCCTGATGCGGCTCGGCGCCTTCGACTCGTTGATGTACTTCCAGCCGAGGACGTAGCCGATGATGCCGATCGGGACGTTGACCAGGAAGATCGAGCGCCATCCGAAGTCGAAGATGTTCGCGGCGACGAGCACGCCACCGACGAGCGGCGCGATCGTGGCGGCGAGACCGCCGATGGTGCCCTGGATGGCGAAGACCGCGCCCTTCTCCTTGTCGGGGAAGGTGACGTGGATGATCGACATGACCTGCGGGACCATCAGGCCGGCCGCGAGCCCCTGGGCCAGACGGGAGATCACGAGCATCTCGGGGTTGACCGCGATGCCGCACAGGAACGACGTGAGCACGAAGCCGAGCACGCCGAGCTGGAACATGCGGCGACGGCCGTAGATGTCGCCGAGACGCCCACCGGTGATCAGTGTGAGCGCGAACGCGAACACGTAACCGGCGGTGATCCACTGCAGCTGCACGAAGCTCGCGCCCATGCCGTGCTGGATCGCGGGAAGCGCGACGTTGACGATGCTGCCGTCCAGCATGTCCATGAACGTCGCGACCGTCATGATGATGAACGCGATCCAGCGGCGCGGGTCTGCCGCCGAAGGCGCGTCAACGACCTCAGCCGCCTGCGCAGCGGCAGTCGCCGGTGGCGACTCCAGGTCGGGATTGGTATTGGTGGAGGTCACGATTTCTCCTCAAGTGACTTGTTTCGCTGCGCACGACAGGCGATGGGTCTGGACTCGTCGATGGCTGAAAGCCGGTCGAGTTGAACGAGGTCCCACCTCCTGCCTGAAAAACGACTGCCGGTCGATGACCTTCAGGGTGATCCCCTCCGCTTGAGTCCCGGTCAGGTCGCGGCGGAGCGTTTCGCGCGCACGCCGAAGGCCCTGGTGCCGGGGAGGTGGGCACCAGGGCCTTCTCGAGCCCGGGGTCAGCCGTAAAGCGACGCCGGATAGGTGCGCACGGACGCGGTCTCGTACCGCAGGGCGACGTGGCTGGAGCAGCTCACCACGTCACGCCAGAACCGTTGCAGCGCACCGCCTTCCGCGAGTCCGCTGGTGCCGGCGGCCCGCACCAGGCCACCGACCGCGTCGACCAGGACCTCGGCCGCGTAGGCGACGTTGCGCTCGTTGCGCGCCATCGCGGCAGGGGTGAACTCGCGGTCGTCGAGCACCCTGGCGTTCTGCTCCACGAGCAGTCTCGCCGACTCGACCTGGCCCGACGCGCGGACCAGGTCGACCGCGGACGTCACGGCCTGCTTCTTCCCCGACAGCACCGCAACGCACGCGTCGAGCGCTCCCATCGCCGCACCGACGGCCGGAGCGGCGAACGTGAGGCCGCCGACCGCCTGGAACGGGACGTTGTGGCTCGGCACCGGCGACCAGCTGGTGCCGGTGAGGAGATCCGCCCGGTCGAGTGAGAGGTGAGCGGGCACGAACACGTCGTCCACCACGACCGCATGGCTGCTGGTGGCCTTCATGCCGACGCTGTCCCACGTCTCGAGGACGGTGAAGTCCTTGCGCGGCAGCGCGAAGAAGCGACCTTCCTCGCCGACCATGCCGCACAGCAAAGCCCAGTCGGCGAAGTCCACGCCGCTGACGTAGGTCCACCGGCCGCTGAGCCGGTGGCCGCCGTCGACGATGGTGCCCTTGCCCATGGGTGGCTGGCCGGTCACGATGAACGTGTCCGGGCCGGACGCCCAGATCTCGTCATGACCCTTCTCGGGCAACAGCCCCGCGAACCGGGACGAGTACGCGGACAGCGACGCGCACCACGCCGCGGCCGAGCAGCCCTGTCCGACGGTGAGGACCGCCTGGGTCAGTTCTTCGAAAGTGCCCTGCGAGCCACCGCGTTCGGCTGCGACGAAGTGCCGCGCGAACCCGGCCTCGCGCAGTGCCTCCACGACCTCGGGAGCCAGTTTGCGGGTGGCGTCGGCGTCAGCCGCGTGCTCCGCGGCGATCAGCCTGACCTTTTCCGCGAGCGCGACGAGCCCGGTGTTCTGAGCAGTCACCTCGTCACCTCCTGGGGAACTTCACGCAGCCTGAACGGGCAGGTCGCGATGAATGGTGCGGGACTTGGTGTAGAGCGTGCCGTCGATGCGCACGAGCACGTCGTCGATGGAGAAGGTCGGCTCGAAGCTGACCACGCCCTCGGCGGTCGTGCGGGTGACGAGCGACGCGTAGCTGACGTTCAGCGTGTTCTCGTCGACCTCTTCGATCAGGTAGTGGTCGTTCCAGTGCCGCACGGCGACGCCCTTGTAACGGGGCAGCGCGGCGCTGGCGCCGGCGATCAGGGCCGCCCGGCCCTCGACCTTCTCGCTCCGGTGGGCGTGGTCGGTGACCCCGTCCTCGGTGAACGTCTGGGCGTAGCCCTCCACGTCCAACGCGTCGAGCAGCCGCATCTGCCGGGCGTAGAACGTCTGAACCTCGATGTGGACCGCAACATTGACAGGGGACACGACAACTCCTCGGTCTGCCGGTTTCGCTACCGCGAATATGGGTGCGGCCGCTGGACATCCGGTCGAGTCGTCCTGGTTCGACCCCGGTTCCAGGTGGGGTTGAGACAAACCGGGCAGGGTCGAAGGCGACATCTCCCTTACTAGAACTCGCGAGGAGGGCCACATGGCCTCAACTCCCGATGTCGCCAAGTCGGTGACGGTCGAGGCGACGATCGAGCAGGCGTTCGCGATCTTCGCGTCGAAGCCGATCGAGTGGTGGCCGGAGTCGCACGTGTTCGTCAAGGACCGGCAGGCCATCACGATCGAACCGTTCGTCGGCGGGCGCTACTTCGAGCGCGGCGCGGACGGCGAGGAGATCGCCTGGGGCACCATCACCGAGTGGGACCCGCCGAAGCGTCTCGTGATGACGTGGCGCGTCGGCCCCTACTGGCAGCCGATCTTCGACGACGAGAAGGCCTCGTTCATCAAGGTCGACTTCGAGGTCGTCGGCCCGACGACGACGAAGGTCACGCTGACCCACGCCGACCTGCACCGTCACGGCGAGATCGCCGAGGGCATCCACAAGGCGCTCGACGGCCCGTCGCCGGGCGAGACGCTGGAGACGTACGCCCGCGTCATCGAGAAGCACGTCCCGAAGGCTGCCTGAGAGACCCCGGAAGTCTTTCAGGCGAACAGAGAAACGGCCGCCCCAAGCCTCCGGGGCGGCCGTTTCCTCGTGCGTTCTAGGCGCCGAGCTCGATCGCTTCGTCGTGCGTGCGGTCGACGACGTTCTTGACCTCGACGACCCGGCCGAGCTGCTTGATCAGCTGGACGATGGTGCGGCCCGGCTGCAGCTCGACGACGACGTCGAGGCGGGACAGATCGCCCCGTTCGGCCGGCGCGAGGCTGAGCGACTCGACGTCGACGCCACGGCTGGAGAACAGCACCACGATCCGTGCCAACGCGCCGGGTTCGTTGCGCAGCAACAGGGAAAGCGAATGTCTGGTCATCACTCTTCCTCGTCGAACAGGGGCCGGATGCCCCGCGCGGCCATGACCTCGTCGTTGCCGGTGCCCGCGGCGACCATCGGCCAGACCTGGGCGTCCTGTCCCACCACGAAGTCGACGACGACGGGCCGGTCGTGGACCGCCATCGCCTCCAGGATGGTTCCGTCCACTTCGGACTGGCTGTCGCACCGCAGGCCGACGCAGCCGAGCGCGTCGGCCAGCTTCACGAAGTCGGGGTGGCGCTGGTGCGTGCCGAGCCTGGTGTTGGAGTAACGGCCCTCGTAGAACAGGGTCTGCCACTGGCGGACCATGCCGAGGTTGCCGTTGTTGATGATCGCGACCTTGATCGGGATGCCTTCGGCGGCACAGGTCGCGAGTTCCTGGTTGGTCATCTGGAAGCAGCCGTCGCCGTCGATGGCCCACACCGTGCGGTCCGGTGCGCCCGTCTGCGCGCCCATCGCCGCCGGCACCGCGAAGCCCATCGTGCCCGCGCCGCCGGAGTTGATGAACGAGCCGGGGCGTTCGTACCTCACGTACTGCGCCGCCCACATCTGGTGCTGGCCGACGCCCGAGACGTAGATGGTCTCCGGGCCGGCGAGCTTGCTGATCCGTTCGATCACGTACTGCGGCGCGAGCATGCCGTCGGCGGGCCAGTCGTACCCGAGCGGGTAGGTGGTGCGCAGCCCGCCGAGGTAGTTCCACCAGTCCGTGAGATCGGTCTTCCTGGTGATCACGGCTGAGAGCGCTGCCATGACGTCGCGGCAGTCTCCGATGATGCCGACGTCCGCCTTGCGGTTCTTGGAGATCTCGGCGGGGTCGATGTCGGCGTGGATCACCGCGGCGTGTGGGGCGAACTCCGGCAGCAGTCCGGTGACCCTGTCGTCGAACCGGGTTCCGAGCGCGATCAGCAGGTCGGCCCGCTGCAGCGCGGCGACGGCGGGCACCGTGCCGTGCATGCCCGGCATCCCCAGGTGCAGCGGATGCGAGTCGGGGAACGCGCCACGGGCCATGAGCGTGGTGACGACCGGGATCCCGGTCTTCTCGGCGAGCCTGTGGAGCTCTCCCGCCGCGCCGCTGCGGATCACGCCGCCGCCGATGTAGAACACCGGCCGCTTCGACGACCCGATCAGCTGGGCGGCGTTGCGGATCTGCACCGGCGAGAGCACCGGCCGCGACGGCGTGACGAGCTTCGCCGGTGTGTAGGTCGTGGCGGTGGCCAGCACGTCCTTGGGCAGGTCCACCAGCACCGGGCCCGGCCGCCCCGATGACGCGAGCTTGAACGCCTCGGCGATCACCCGCGGAATGTCGGCCGGGTCGTGCACCTGGAAGCTGTGCTTGGTGATCGGCAGCGTGATGCTGCGGATGTCCGCCTCCTGGAAGGCGTCCGTCCCGATCACCGACCTCGCCACCTGGCCGGTGATCGCCACGATCGGCACCGAGTCCATGTAGGCGTCCGCGAGCGGTGTCACCAGGTTCGTGGCCCCAGGCCCTGATGTCGCCATGCAGACGCCCACTCGTCCGGTCGCCTGCGCGTACCCCTGGGCAGCGTGGCCGGCGCCCTGTTCGTGGCGCACCAGCACGTGCCGGATCTTCGAGTCGAACAGCGGGTCGTAGGCGGGCAGGATCGCCCCGCCGGGCATTCCGAAGATCACCTCGCAGCCGACGTCCTCGAGCGCCTTGATCAACGCACCTGCACCGGTGGTATCCACGGTTGCTCCCCGAACTTTCAGCCCGCGAGCTGGCGCTCCAGCTGGCGCGGCGACAACGGCTTGTCGAGCGACGGCTCGGAGCTCAGGATCGCCCGCTGCAACTGACGCAGCCTTTCGGACGGCTCAAGTCCCAGCTCTTCGATCAACGTGTCGCGCAGCGACTGGTAGGCCTCCAGCGACTTCCACTGCCGGCCCGCCCGGTAGAGCGCGAGCATGTACTGCGCGCACAGGTTCTCGTGCATCGGGTGCTGCGCGGTGAGCACCGACAGCTCGGACAGCAGCGACTGGTGCTTGCCCAGCTGCAGGTCGGCCTCGATGCGGGTCTCCAGCACGCCGAGGCGGCTCTCCTGCAACCGGGTGACCTCCATGCCGAGCCGGACGCCGATCTGCACGTCCACGAGCACCGGTCCGCGCCACACCTCGGCGGCACTGCGCAGCAACCTGCTCGCCGACTCCAGGTCGCCGATCTCGAACGCCCGCTGACCCGCGCTCGCGAGCCGCTCGTAGCTGCGGACGTCGACGCTCTCCGGCGGAACGTCCAGCATGTAGCCGCCGTAGCGGGTCACCAGAACGTTCTTCGCGACACCGGGACCCTCGCCCGGCATGGCCGCCTCGATGCGACGGCGCACCTGCAGCACGTAGGTCTGCAAAGTGGTGAGTGCGCTGCGTGGCGGTGTCATCCCCCACAGCTCTTCGATCAACGTCGGAACCGTGACGACGTGTCCTGCCTGGAGTCCGAGCAGCGAGAGCACCTGCCTGGGCTTCACCGCGCTCGGCGCGATCGAGACGCCGTTCTCCCGTGCCTCCAGCGGTCCAAGAACCTTGATCTCCATTGGAGCTCCCCTGCTCAGCGGCGGACGACTTGGTCGTGCCATCAAGTTCACCTGAGGCGGGCTATCGGACGCCACGTATCCGGCCATGACTCTCGGATGGCGAACTACTGCACCCGGTGTGAGATATTCATATGCTCAAACGAACCCAAACCGTCCCGCCTCGTAATCGTCCGACCACGAGCAGTGACAGCTGCGAAAAATACTCGGCCATTGGCGTGACATTGAGCCGCGAGTCAATGCGACTTCGCATTCTGAACCGATTCAGTTGCCGTCCCGAACTGCTCTCGGATGTCTAGTATTCGGCCTGGGCGCGCGCCGTGCGAGCTGTTTGACCGGCGTTGACACTCAGACTTTGCTCTGGAGCGGTTTGCTCTTGGGGGGCACGTGAATGCTTCGCCTGCGATACCGAGATACCGCGCGATCATCGTCGCGGTGTTCGCCGCGGTGTGCCTGACCGACCTGACGCGCGCGCTACTTCTCACCGGCGAAGTCACCGAATTGGCGGTGTCGGTCATTGATTTAGCGGTACTTGTCCTACTGCAAGTGTCGTATTTCCGTCGTCTGAGCGCCCTCTGGCGACACCTCGCACTGGCAGCCCAGGCCGCGCTCCTGATCCTGCCGTACGCCCTCTTCGGCCATTCCTGGACGGGCGTGGCGGGCCTCGTCGCCGGCAACGCCCTCCTGATCCTGCGCCCGGCGTTCGGCTGGTCGATCTTCGTGGCGACGGTGGTCGCGACCGGCCTCGCCCAGGCGGCCCACGGCGAGGCGATGATGGCCACCACGGCCACCGCACTCCTGCTCGCGGGCCTGGCCACGGGCTTCGCGACCCACCGCGACTGGCCCGCTCCTGTCGCCCCCGAGCCCCACCCTGCCGCTCCCCTGGTCGTGGACCCCGTGGTCACCACCACCGCGGCGGTCACCGCCGAACGCGTCCGCGTCGCCCGCGACCTGCACGACCTGCTCGGCTACAGCCTCAGCGCGATCAAGCTGAAGAGCGAACTGGCTCACCGGATCGTCGCCGACCGCCCGGACCACGGCTGGGAGTTCATGCAGGAGCACATCACCGATATATTGGATATCACCCACCACGCCCTGGCCGACGTGCGTTCCCTGGCCCGCGCCTACCGCCCGCTGTCGCTGGCGGACACGTCCGACTCGGCCAAGGCGATGCTGGCGGCGTCGAACATCGACGTCCGCGTCGAACTGGCCCACGACCCGCTGCCGGAGCCGCTCGAGACCGTCCTGGCCGCCGTCCTGTGCGAGGCCGTCACGAACGTCCTGCGCCACAGCGACGCCAGCACCTGCACCATCGGCGTGCGCCAGCGCGGCGCCACGATCCTGCTCGACGTCATCAACGACGGCGCGGCCGACCGCGCGGCCTCAGCCGACTGCAACGGCGTCCGCAACCAGGCCGAACGCATCAAGGCCGTCGGCGGCACGTTCAGCGCCCGCCACATCGGCGACGGCTCGTTCCACGTCCACGCCACCATCCCGGCGACCCCGGAGCCCTAGCCTCCAGGACCCCGCAGCCACCGCGCACACCGATATATCAGCGCGCCCCGCCGCCGTTCGCCCCAAAGACGATCTTCCCACACACCCCTGACCTGGCCCTTAGCAACGAGTCTTTGGACTTCGTCGTCAAAAGACTCGTTGCAATGGTCCCGAAGAGGGCTCCGCGAAGATCAAGAGCAGCCTGTCCGGAACCGCCCAGGAGCCGGCTCAGAACCAGCCGGACTTGCGGGCGATGCGGACGGCGTCGACCCGGTTGCGAGCGTCGAGTTTGGCCGTCGCCGCCGTCAGGTAGTTGCGGACCGTGCCGACCGACAGGAACAGCGTCGTGGCGATTTCCATGGCGTCCGCACCGTCGGAGGCGAGTCGCAGCACTTCCAGTTCGCGTGGCGTCAGAGGGCACTCGTCGGTGTCCCACGCGGAAAGAGCGAGCTGCGAGTCGATCACGCGCCGACCAATTGAGACACCCCGAATGGCGTCAGCGAGTTCTCCGACTGGAGCATCCTTGAGGATGAAGCCATTCACACGTGCGTTGAGCGCGCGGCGCAGTGTGCCCGGCCGGCCGAGGCTCGTGAGAATGAGTGTGCGCGTCTCCGGTGCGGTGTCGTGGATCACGGTGGCGGCAGAAAGGCCGTCCATACCCGGCAGGTCGATGTCGAGCACCGCTACGTCCGGTTTGTTCTTCTCGACCGCCGCGATGATTTCGTCACCCGTTGCGACCGACGCGACGACCTCAATATCCGGTTCAAGATTCAACAAGGCGACCAAAGCACCGCGGACCATTTGCACGTCCTCGGCTAGTAGCACTCTGATCATCCGACCCCCTTGCTTGCCCCCAGGTCACCATTTCGAGTCTTACACTCGGTGACCATGCAGGACAAGCATTGAGCCCGGGTGCGCCGAGCGTTACTCCAAATGCGCTAGAAGCAATTAATGAGTTTAATCGGCGGATGACAAGGGGTCACCACTCGCTCACAGATAGCTCAGGGACCGAATCGGGTACCGGGACGACTCGAGCGTTGCCCGAGCACAAAGCGGTACAAGCGATTCGGTCCCCGAGGCAGGTTCTGAAGAGATCATCGCGGCGACGACTCAGCGGGTCTCGCCCCACCGCTCCAGCAGTTCCAGGCCGCCGTCAACGGTGATCACCTGACCCTGAATCCACGCGGCCTCGTCGGTGCAGAGCAACGAAACGGCGTTCGCGATGTCCTGCGGCAGCGTTACGCGACCGGACGGGCTCTTGATCGCGAGCCGGTCCACGAGGTCCGGATCGATGTTCATGGGGCCGTTGTCCACAACGGTGGTGACGACGGCGTTGACCGCGACCTTGTACCAAGCCATTTCCAGCGCGAGCGTCCGAATCACGCCGTGCACCGGTGTCACCGTGTAGCCGGCGATGACCACACGGCCGCCGTCGACGAGAGCCTTGGCGAGCGGCTCCACGATGTTCAGCAACGGCGTGAGGTCCGGCGACACGGCGTGGTGCACGAAGAAGTCGAGCTGCCCGCGTTCCTGCTTGACCTGGTCGAGCAGGAAGCGGACCGAGTGCTCGTCGTGGATGTTCAGCTTGGTGACCGCCACCGAGCCGGGCTTGCCCGCGAGCACGGTCTTCGCGCGCTCCAGGTCGACGTTGTCCTCGTCGGATGTCGTCAGGATGACGTGGGCGCCGTTGTCGCAGAGCTTGCTCGCGATGGCGAGGCCGAGCCCGTGCGTTCCCGACGTGACAACTGCGATCTTGCCGTCGAGTCCCAGGCGCGTGTTGACAGGTTCGATCATGATGCCGACCACCTCTGTTGTCCGCGTGGTGATCGACGTTGCGCCCGGCCGCTAGGGCCGAACTCGACTACTTCTTGCGCAAACCCTCCAAAACACGCAGGATCGCGCGTTCGACCTCACGCCCGGTGCGCTTCGGATCGGACGAACTCGCGATGGTGCTCGCGCACGCGGACAGCGCGCCGAACAGCAGCCGGGCCATGATCTCCACCGGCGCTTCCTCGATCTCACCGGCGTCCACGAGCAGCTGCACCGCCGTGCGGAGCAGACCGAAGCCGAACTGCTCCTCCGCCTCACGCCAGCGTTCCCAGCCCATCACCACCGGTCCCTCGTGGACGATGATCCGCTGGTACTCCGGCTCCAGGCACTTGCGGACGTACGCGCGCAGACCGGCGACCGCGGTGTCCCAGGGGTCGCCGTCCGCCGTGACCACCGCGGTCAGCGAGGCGATCGACCGGGTCTCGACCTGGGTGAAGGCCGCCTCGAACAACGCCTGCTTGCCGCTGAAGTGGTGGTAGAGCGCACCTTTCGTCACGCGGGCGCGTTTGACGACCTCGTCGAGCGAGGTGCCGGCGTAACCGCGCTTGGTGAAGAGGTCGACGGCGCTGTCCACCAACGCCTGCCTGGTCGACTCCGAGTACTCGGAGCGTCGAGTTCGCACGACCGAAACGTATCTCACATACCGACGGTACGTACCGGTGGTATGTTCGTGTCATACCGAGGGTATGCGAGAAACCGGGGGTACGAGACATGGGCTGGGCAGACCACTACCGTCGCCGCGACGCGCTCGACGCCGTCCTGCGCGACGCCCGCCGCGACCCGTCCGCGCCGCTGATCGTCGATCCCGACGTCTTCGGCTCACTGCAGGAACTGCTGCTGGCGCTCGACCACCGCTGGCAGAACAAGCTGACCGCCCGGATGGAGAGCGCCGGGCTGACCGGCCACGTCGACGAGGGCCGCGTCATCGCCGAACTCGCCGCCGAGGAGCCGGTGTTGCGTGCGGTACTGGACACACACCTGTCGCTCGGCAGCTACCGGGCGGTAGGAATGACTCCATGAGTCGTTGGACCGAAGCCGACATCCCCGACCAGACCGGCCGCACAGTCCTGGTGACCGGCGCGAACTCCGGCCTCGGCCTGCGCACCGCCCAGGTGCTCGCGGCCAGGGGTGCCCACGTGATCATGGGCTGTCGCTCGGTCCAGCGCGGGGAGACCGCGCGACGCACCGTCAAGGGGTCGGCCGAGGTCCTCGAACTCGACCTCGCCGACCTCGCCTCCGTGCGCGCCGCGGCGGAGAAGGTCGAGAAGCTCGACGTCCTCATCAACAACGCGGGCATCATGGCCGTTCCGAACGGCCGGACCGTCGACGGCTTCGAGCGCCAGTTCGGCACCAACCACCTGGGCCATGCCGCCTTGACGTGGCTGCTGCTGCCCGCTCTGAGGCAACGTCCGGGCGCACGCGTCGTGACCGTCGCTTCTCTCGCGCACCAGTACGGCCACATCGACTTCACGGACCCGAACTTCGACCGCCGCCCGTACACCCTGCGCGGGTCGTACGGTCAGTCGAAGCTCGCCAACATCCTGTTCGCACGCGAGCTGGAGCGCCGCTCATCGGACGTGACCTCCATCGCGGCCCACCCCGGCCTGACGGCCACCGAGCTCACCAACAACATGGCCGACGCGCACAAGTCGGTGATCCTGCGGGTCGGCGGCAAGATCAGCCACCTGTTCTCTCAGTCCGTCGAAATGGGCGCGCTGCCGCAGCTCTACGCGGCGACGTCACCCGAAGCGCGGGGCGGCGAGTACTACGGTCCGGACGGTTTCAACGGCTTCCGCGGCCACCCAGCCGTGGCGAGGATGACCGCCGCCGCGCGTGACGACCTGGCCGCGAACCGCCTCTGGGAACTCACGATCAAGCTGACCGGAATCGCTCCAGATCTTCCGTAGGGGTGTCGGCGCCCTCGCCTGGGGGAGCGGGAAGGCGCCGACGAGGCCCGGTCGTCACCTTCGGGCCGGGAACATCTTCAGCCCGGAAGTGTGGTTCATGTTCGGCGCGACCTGCGTGAACAACAGATCGTGAACAACGAGCGCTCCACCAGAAGCCCGGTTCTGGCACTTAGCCTGACCTGGTAGTGCGTGACCCCGGACACTTGAGCTCGCAGCGTAGGGTGATGACGTGACTGTGGTACCTGAGGGTCGGAAGCTGCTGCGGCTCGAGGTCCGCAACAGCCAGACGCCGATCGAGAAGAAGCCCTCGTGGATCAAGACCAGGGCGAAGATGGGCCCCGAATACCGGGAGCTCAAGAGTCTGGTCAAACGCGAAGGCCTGCACACGGTCTGCGAAGAGGCCGGCTGTCCCAACATCTACGAGTGCTGGGAAGACCGCGAGGCCACGTTCCTGATCGGCGGCGAGCAGTGCACCAGGCGCTGCGACTTCTGCCAGATCGACACGGGCAAGCCCGCCGACCTCGACCGCGACGAACCGCGTCGCGTCGCCGAGTCGGTCCAGGCCATGGGCCTGCGCTACTCCACGGTCACCGGCGTCGCCCGTGACGACCTGGAGGACGGCGGCGCGTGGCTGTACGCGGAGACCGTCCGCCAGATCCACGAGATGAACCCCGGCACGGGCGTCGAGCTGCTGATCCCGGACTTCAACGCGGTCCCGGAGCAGCTGGCCGAGGTCTTCGAGTCCCGTCCCGAGGTGCTCGCGCACAACCTGGAGACCGTGCCGCGGATCTTCAAGCGCATCCGCCCGGCGTTCACCTACGAGCGTTCCCTCGAGGTGATCACCAAGGCCCGCGAGTTCGGCCTGGTCACCAAGTCGAACCTGATCCTCGGCATGGGCGAGACCCCCGAGGAGGTCACGGAGGCGCTCTCCGACCTCCACGACGCGGGCTGCGACATCATCACCATCACCCAGTACCTGCGCCCGTCGCCGCGGCACCACCCGGTCGAGCGCTGGGTGAAGCCGGAGGAGTTCGTCCAGCACAAGGAGACGGCCGAGGAGATCGGCTTCCTCGGCGTGATGGCGGGCCCGCTCGTCCGCTCCTCCTACCGCGCCGGCCGCCTCTACGCGCAGGCGAAGCAGAAGCGCGGCGAGGACCTCCCGGAGAACCTCCAGCACCTGCTGACGGTGTCGGCGTCCCAGGAGATCACGAGCCTGCTCGCCCCGCGCTGAGCGGAGTGAACGGCGAGCAAACCGATATACCAGCTGGTCACCCGCCCAGGGTGACCAGCTGTTTTGCATCCGGATGCAAAAGACGTTTGCGGGCGTCCGCAAACGTCTTTTGCACAACCGATATATCAGTGCACTCGGGCGTCGGCCTTCGAGGGCGACATGCGGAACTCCACGGTGGCGTGCAGGTCCGGTGTGCCGAGCGCTTCCCGGAGGCGTGGCAGGCCCTCGTCGTCGATGCGGCGGCGGATCCCCCGCAGATCTGCGTCGCCGTGGGCGCGGACGACGAGGGCCAGGCGCGGGGCGGTGTGCGGACCGGTCAGCGCGGCCTCGACCTTGCGCACACCGGGGTAGGCGGTGACCTCTTCGGCGAACGGCGCGGCGGCCGTCGCCGTGGTGATGCGGGTGGCGCCGGCCTCGTCGGCCCAGCGCCAGGCCGCGACCTTGCGGCGCGGGATCTGGGCGGCGAGCCAGCGCAGGCACAGCAGTGCGATCACCACCGCCGCGGCCGCGATCACCCACAGCACCCACGTCGGTGGCAGCGCTGTGCCGGGTAGCAGTGCGGCGGAGCGGTCCACCCGAGGCACGTAGCCGTAGTGGACGGCGGCCGCGAAGGCCCCGGCCAGCATCAGCACCAGGCCCAGCAGGCCGAGGAGGAATCGGTTCACGGTGTGCTCCTGAGTGCCTTGACCCGCACCACGACCTGCGGCGGCCGGGCGAGGGCGAACTCGTCGACGCGGTGTTCGACGGCCGCGCGGACGGCGTCACCCAGGCCGTCGACCACGGCGCGCCGGGTGCGCACCACCGCGCGAACCCGGCGGCGGCGCACCTTCACGGCAGCGGATTCGACGCCGTCGACGACGGCAGCGGACCGCAGGGCGTTGCGCAGGCCGCGCACCGACACCGCGGTGTGCTGGTCCAGGGCCGCCGTCCGCGCCCTGCCGGGCACGACCGCGACGAGGAACAGCACCAGTCCGATGGCCGCGGCGACCCCGCCCGCCACGGCCACCCCCTGAGCCGACCACGTCGTGTCGTGCAGCAGGCCGGCCAGGGAGTCGTACGGCAGCAGGGGCGTCTCGCCCACGGCCAACTGGATCGCGCACACCGCCACCAGGACCGACGCGGCCAGCAGGACGAGCGCCGTGAGCGTGGCGGGCAGGGCCCGGCGGGAACGGCGGGTCACAGGACCCTCCTCACCGGAGCCGCGTCCGCCCGCAGCACGCCGACCGAAACGTCCACGACGGACACTCGCAGGCCGGTGAGCTCGGCGACCCGTTCGACCAGGTGGGCGCGCACCCGGGCAGCGGTCGACGCGACCGGTGCCGGGTAACGCAGGTCGAGGCGCGCGTCGAGCGTGGTCACTCCCCCGGTCACCCGTGCGGTGACCGCGCAGTCGAGCACGTCCGGCACCTCCATGGCGGCGCGCCCGGCGATGCGGCCCACCGCGCGGTCCGCGACGGTGGTCAGACCTGGCTGTGCCGCACCAGGTTGTGCGACACCTGGTTGGGCGGCGAGCGGTGTGATCATCGTCAGTCCCGATCCCTGCCCAGCAACTGCGCGAGGTCGAGCTTGCCCTCGGCGACCCGGCCCGCGACCAGGCCGAGCGCGCCGAAGACGAGCACGACCAGGAACGCGCTGAAGCCCCCGAACGCGGCGGCCAGGCCGAGCGCGAGCCCGGTCAGCAAACCCAGTGCGGTGGTGCTCATGGCGGTTCCTCTCACTGCACGCGAGTGGTTTCGGGCTTCTCTTCGCCCTCGGAGTCACTCGGGATGTGCACGTCGTTGACGTTGATGTTGACCTCGACGACCTCAAGGCCGGTGATCTGCTCGATCGCCGTGATCACGTTGGTGCGCACCGACTTCGCGAGGTCCGCGATCGGCACGCCGTACTCGACGACGAGTTCCAGGTCGACCGCGGCCTGCTTCTCGCCGACCTCGACCGACACGCCCTGGCCCGCGCTCGCGGTGGCGCCGGGAATGCGGTCGCGCAACGCGCTCAGTGCCCGCGTCGCGCCGCCGCCCAGCGCGTGCACGCCCCGGATCTCCCGCGCCGCGAGGCCGGCGACCTTCTGCACGACGACGTCCGCGATGGTGGTGGATCCCTTGTCGGTCACCAGTTTCCCGGCCGCGACACCGTTCTTCTCCACAGTCTGCGTGCTCATCGCAATCCCTTCCTTCGAAGCGTTCACATCAGAAAGACACCGCCTGCGGCCGAAACGTCACGACCCGTTCAGGTGATCGAGGGCACGTTTGTCCACATCGGTCACCACGATCCGCACGACGGCCTTTTCCCATTGCGTGCCAAGGAGAACCGACTTCAGCGCCGCACCGGCCTCCGCGAGCGCCAGCGGCAGCCGGGTGGCGACGACCCGGACGCACACCAGTCCGTCCTCGACGTCGACGGCCAGTGCGTCGACGTCCCAGGAGATCCACGAGCGGGCGGGTTCGGGTGCCGACGGGCGCAGTCCGTCGACCTTCTCCAATGCCTTCAACAACTCCGTCACGATCACCATGCGACGTCCACGATCGTCACGAGAACGGACTCCACCTCGACGCCGGTCAGCTCCGGCACGAGCGCGCGCACCGACCGTTGCACGGCACGGGCCACAGCCGCGGCCTGGTCCTGGCCCGAGATCACCACGTCCACCTCCAGCACCGCGGCCGTTCCCGACCACCGCACCCGCACGCCTTCCACCGGCGCGGGCTGCAATCCCTTGATCTGCTGCCTCGTCGCGCGCACCACCGAACTCACCAGGCCGGCCACACCCGGCTGCACGCGCACGCCGGGGACCCGCTCGGCCGCGTGCACCGCGACCGCCGCCACCGCCGGAGCGGACACGACTGTTTCGATCACTCGCTCATCCTTCGAGAACGTCGGACACGACGAGGTCCAGGCGGGCGAGCCGCACACCGATCCGCGCGGAGGCCGCGGCCAGCACCCGGCGCCGCACCTCGTCGTACGCCTGGTGCGTGACCTGGCCGGCGGTGATCGCGATGCTCAGTTCGACCTCGATCACCGGGTCCATGCCGGTCGACTCCGGTGCTTCGACGACACGGCACCCCCGCGCCCGCACGCCGTCCACACCGTCCGCCGCGTAGCGCAGCACCGCCGCGACCGCGCGCGTGCTGATCCGGGCCAGTCCGTCGCCGGGCAACGGCACGACGTCGGACCGCCGCACGTCGGCGCGCACCGCGGACATCACGCGGCTGACCAGGTCGAACGGTGGCTCGACCTCTTCGCGGACCATCTCCGCGGTCGCCTCGCGCAGAACCAGCAGACTTTCCCGCACCGCCCCGCAGTGCGGGCACGAGCGCGTGTGTTCGTCGGAGAGGTCTATCGCCTCCCAGACCTCTTCTACGTCCCGCCCGCACGGCAGGACGTAGTCGGACGTCACCGCCACGGCGCCATCACCTCCGCGAGTTGTGCCCGTGCCCGCGCGAGCCTGCCGCGCACCGACTGCTGGGTCGTGCCGATCGCCTCGGCGATCTCGTCGTAGGACCGGCCGTGGACCTCGCGCAGCACCCAGCACGCCCGTTGCTCAGGGGTGAGGTCGCGCAGCGCGGCCTGCAACGCGTCGAGCTGCGCGCTCACCTCCACCGCGCGGTCGGGCCGGGTGCGCGGCGCCGGCGACTCGTGCTCGTCGAGCTCGGTGTCGGCGTGCGGTTTGCGCTTGCGCAGCACGTTCAGGCACTGGTTGGTGGTGGTGCGGTAGAGCCAGCCGAGAAACGCCCCGTCGTCGTTGAGCTGCCCGAGCCGCCTCCACGCGGTCAGGAACACGTCCTGCACCGCGTCCTCGGCGTCGCCGGTGCTGCCCACGATGCGCAACGCCAGCCGGTACATCGGACCCTGATAACGGCGCACGAGCTGCTCATATGCCCTCATGTCGCCGTCACGGGACCTTGCCACCAGCGTGGCATCGTCGAGTGCGGCTGCTTCGGCCACGCTCATGCGCACACCCCCGCCCAATTTTTGCTTTGTCGCCCGATGGACACGTTCGAACGCGGAACGTCACGCGGTTCCCTGATTTCCCGCCCGTGATCGCTCTCACCCGGTTTTCACCCGGTCGTGGCGTGACGAAGCTGCGGGGACGGGCATCGAACAGGCGTCAGACCAACCAGCTCAGGAGGACGCGATGTCGCTGTCGGACAAGATCGGCAACAAGGCGGAAGAGCTCGGCGGCAAGGCCAAGGAGACCGCGGGTGAGGTCACTGGCGACGAGCAGCTCGCGAACGAGGGCCGCGCCGATCAGGCGAAGGCGGCCGTCAAGGACGGCGTGGAGAAGGTGAAGGACGCTGTCGGCGGGGTCGTCGACAGCGTCGCCAAGCACCTCAAGAAGTAGAGCACCTCTAGAAGTAAAGAATCTCAAGCAGGAGTTAGAGGCTCTAACTCACGCGAAGCGGATCTCGCCCGCGACGACGCCGTCGAGCTCGCGCACGAAGTCGGCGCCGAACGCGCTGGACGGAGTGTGCGAGCCGGGCGCCACGCCGTTGATCTTGCCGATGGCGCGGAGCACGGAGTCCGCGGTGAGGCTGTAGGCGTTCGGGGTGGTGATCGCGCATTCGACCTTCGACTGCGCGTCCCACGCCTCGCCGAACACCTCGGCCCTGGTGTTGGCGCGCTTGCGCTCGTCGGGGCCCTTCACCTTGCCGGCGACGGTCTTCGCGACGTTCTGCACGAACGGCGTCTGCAGGACGGGCGCGAACACCTGCTGCAGTTGCCCGAGCATGCCCGGCACGGTGGTGAACGTCGTGATGTTCGGGATGCCGGTCGAACGGTAGGCGGTGCTCACATCGCCCCAAGGGATGCTGCCGACCTCACGCGGCCCGGACCGGAAGTAGGCGGTGCGCCGCCGATGCCCGATGCGGACGCTCTTCAGGTCGCCGTTCACACGGATCCGCCCACCCACGGCGGCGGCCTCGACGGACGTCTTGGTCGTGCCCGCGCTCGCCCCTCCCCCGACGACGAACGCGAGGTCGAGGTGCGTCGCGGACGGCAGGGCGTTCTTCAGGATCGCGGCGAGGCAGTCCGTGGGGACGACGTCGAACCCGGCGCCGGGCAACAGCACGATGCCGGCCTTGCGCGCGTCGACATCCCTCATGCCGATGGACTCGAAGACGTCGATCTCGCCCGTGATGTCGAGGTAGTGCGTGCGGGTCCTCAGGCAGGCGTCCACCATCGCGGTGGACGTGTGCGCGAACGGTCCCGCGCAGTGCACGACGGCGTCGACGTCCTCGAGATGCGCCCGCGCCTGGCTCAGGTCGAACGCCCGGTGCTCGAGCCCGAGGGCGGCGGCGATCGGCTCGACCTTCTCGAGCGAACGCCCGGCGAGGATCGGCCGCTCCCCGCGCTGGACCGCGAGCTCGGCGATGAGGCGTCCGGTGTAGCCGTTGGCGCCGTAGACCATCCACGTCATGCCGCGACCTTACCGGCGAGTAGCCCGTCGGGAACCGACCAAAGAGCCGATCAGCAGTAGCGCGCCCACCGCCGCCATCGGCAACGCCCAGAGCAGCCGCCGATGCCTGAGATCGGCACAGATGTCCACATAGGCCGGACTGACCGCGGAGGCCGCGGGCTCGTCGAAGCCGAGGCCGAGGCTGTTGCCGCACGGGATCAGCGACCCGCTCGGCGCCTCGACGGCCAGCGTCACGAACAGGATCGCACCTCCACCGAGCAAGAACGCGAGACCGACCACGAAGGCGAACGTGCGCACTGACATGAGCAAAAGTTACGTCTCAAATGGACTTGGGGATAGCCCTGGTCAGCCGCATTGGGGTTGATCCCCTAATCCCCCGCTGAACGCTCTCACGCCCCCGCGTCCCACGATGCGGGCGAAAACGAGTAGCGCTGCTCCACCCGGCCGTTGCGCGGATGCTGTGCGGGTGCACCGACCTTGATCCACCCGAGGCGTTCGTAGAGCCGCACGCCCCGGACGTTGTCGACGTAGACCAGCAACTCGGCCTTCTCGTATCCATTCTTGATCAACACATCGGGCAACGCGCGCAGCAACGCCTCGCCGACGCCCTTGCCCCACGCGTCCGGGTGCACACCCACGTAGTTGATGTACGCGATGTTCGTCTCTTGTGGACCTCCGGCGAGGAAACCCACCGCCTCACCGCCTTCCTGCGCAAGCAGTAGCAGCGAAGGCTCGTTCGCGAGAGCGCTCTCCACACCGGGACGCGCCGCTTCGAGCGACGGAACCTCGTCGTAGCCGTCCCGCTCGGCAACCGCGCGCGCCCAGATCAACGCGGCCGTGTCGACGTGTTCCGGTCCCCCTTGGATGATCTCCACGCGGTCCAGCGTGTCAGCGCCGGAGCACGACCGGAAGCGATTTAAGGCTGGCCATGATGTCGTTGTGCGTCACCGCGGGCTGCTCGTCGCCCGAGTAGCTGGTGCGCGGGAAGCGGCTCGTGAGGTGCCGCAGCACGGTTTCGGTCTCCAGCCGGGCGAGCGCCGATCCCAGGCAGAAGTGCGGGCCGTGGCCGAACGTCACGTGACCGGTCGTCTCGCGGTCGAGCCGGTACTCGTCGGCCTTGTCGTGTGCCCGCGGGCATCGTCCGGCGGCGCCGAGGTTGATCAGCAGCAGCGTGTTCTCCGGAACCGTCGTGCCGCCGATCTCGACCGGCTCGGTGGTGATGCGGTGCGTGGCGCTGCGGACCGGCGAGTTGTGGCGCAGCGTCTCCTCAACGAGGCGTGGCACCAGATCGGGGTCTTCGGCGGCCTCGTGCCACAGGTCGTTGTCCAACGCGTCGTGCACCACGTTCGCGATGAGGCTCGCTGACGTCTCGTGCCCCGCGACGACGAGAAGGAACGCCATCGCCATCAGTTCGTCGTGACTCAGGTGGTCACCATCGTCGCCCGCGGCCGTGCTCAACGCGCCGAACAGCGATCGGGGGTCCAGGCCGTTGCTCGTGAGCAGCGCGTGGAAGTAGCCGCCCAGTTCGTCGCTCGCCGGCTGCGACACCTCGGGTTCCATCGACATCATCGTCTCGATCAACGTGCGGACGTGCGCCCGATCTCCGGCCGGCAGCCCGAGCACCTCGCCGATCACGTGCATCGGCATCGGCACGGCCAGCTCCGCGACGAGGTCGATCTCCTCGTTCTCGGGAAGCCTGGCGATCAGTTCCGCGCTGATCTCCTCGATGCGCGGCGCGAGCTGCTGCACCGCCTTGCCGTTGAACGCCTTCACCGCGAGCGCCCTCAGCCGGGCGTGCTGCGGGCTGTCGCTGTTGAGCATGCTCGGCCCGAAGAGACCGGCGAGGTCCGTCTGCGTGCTTCCCAGTTCGGCGAGCTGGCGTTTGATCTCGCGCTGCAGGGCCGCGCTGTCCTTGGAGAGCCGCTGGTCGGTGAGCAGCTGACGGCTGAGCTCCAACCCGACCGTGACCACCTGCATCTCGACGCCGTTGGGCAACGTCACGGGGTGCAGGGGCCCCTCTTCCCGTGCGTCGTCCTCGATCCGGTGGTGGTCACGTGCGCGCAAATCGCCGCCGGTCAACAAGTTCGACATGGCCGGTCTTCGCCTCCGTTTGGATTCGACTAAGACCGTTCTACCGTGATCGCCGTCTATCGGAACGAGTCCAACGCGGTGATCGTCTCCACCGCGGGCAGTCGGGGCGGCTCCGCGGCGATGGCCTTGCGCCCCAGCACCCACTCCGGAAGGTGATGCCGCAGCGCTGCCCGCCCCTGAGCCGTGATGTCGACCGGTGCCGCCATCCCGTGGTCCATTGCCCGTTCGGGCGCGACCCACGTGATCCAGTCCCGCAACCGCAGGACCTCGAGGTCGTCCGAATCCCACTGCTTGGCGGGCCGGTGCTCCAGGTACCAGCGCGTGGCGCCGCGGTGCACACCACCCTGCTCCACGAGGGCGAGCAGCTTCACCTGCTCCTGTGTGACAGTGGTGGGGACGGGTTTCGCGGCCTTGCCCTTGCGCTTCACTGGTAGTCGTCGTCCTTCGGAGATGGCGAACCTCGAACAAAGTACGGCACCGTCTCAGTTCGTTCCAGAGGGTCACGAGCAGTAGAAGGGCTCGGACATGTAGCAGTAGACCGAATTCGTCTTGCTGGTCGTGCGGAACGGCTTTCCGTTGTTGCGAACGGTCTGCACACCGCTCTTGCCCCCGGCCGACCAGTCGAGCTCGATCACCCACGTGCAGTCGCACGACAAGGTGTGGGCGGAGAAGGTGAAGACCTCCGGCTGGGTCGAGGAAACGCTGTAGGGGAACCGGATCGGATCGCCCCTCAGCCCTTCCGCCGCCAGACTGGCCGCGGCCTCCGGATCCAGGTCGTCCGGGAAGCTGACCGGCTGTTCCCGGTCCAGGTCGACGTCCATGTAGTGCGCGTTCACCGGCTCCCCGCACTGACCGCTGAGAATCGTTCCTGTCAGCGGCGACTTCCTCTCCAGCACCTTGACCCGAATACCGGTGATCACGACGTTGCTGGTCGCCTCATGCCCCTGTGCGGTGATGGTGAACGACGCCTCGCTCGCCTGCGCGCCATCCCTGGTGTGCTCCCACGTGGCCCACTGGTCCGACCGGATCGACGGATCGGACACCGCTGCGAGTTCGGCCGGCGACTTCGAAGCCACCCAGGCGAACCGGCATCCGTCCGTGAGGGTCTTCACAGCGACCGCCAGCGGTTCGGACGGCTTGGACGGTGAGCTGCGGACGAGCACCACGGCGACCGCGGCCGCGAGAAGGCAGACGACGATCACGACCGCCCACCTCGGACCGAGGTTGAACATGAAGGTGTTGCCGCGGAAGACGCCGATGTTGCCGCGGCTGCTGCCCAGCTGGAAGACCGTGCCCGCGTCACCCTCGACGGTGTTGGCGGTCTGGGAAGGCGGGCCCTGCTCGGGTCTCTCGTGCACCGGACGACCTCCTGCGCCGCAGCGGGGATCCACGCCCTTGCTGCTTCGACCGAGATCGTTGAGGTGTTACGGAATTCCACGCGAGGAGATCTGAACGGTGGTGGGCGCGACAGGGATCGAACCTGCGACCGCTCGGGTGTAAGCCGAGTGCTCTTCCGCTGAGCTACACGCCCCGGCCCGGCGCCGCGAAGCGCTGGGGTACAGCTACATCATGCCTTGAGGGAGGTTACGGCCTTCTTCCAGGCGTCCTGATCGCGGGCCTCACCCGGCGCGTTCACCTCGGCGAAGCGGACGACGCCGACGGTGTCGATCAGGAACGTACCCCGCAGCGCCATACCGACGGCCTCGTTGAAGACGCCGTAGGACTGCGCGACGGCCCCGTGCGGCCAGAAGTCCGACAGCAGCGGGAACTGGTAGCCCTCCTGGTTCGCCCACGCCTTCAGCGCGAACGGGGAGTCCACGGACACGCCCAGCACCTGGACGTTCTCGTCCTCGTAGGTCGCCAGTTCGTCGCGCAGCTGGCAGAGCTCGCCCTGGCAGGTGCCGCTGAACGCGAACGGGTAGAAGACCAGGAGCACGTTCTTCTCGCCACGGAACGACGACAACTTCACACGCTGCTTGTTGTAGTCGTTGAGCGTGAAGTCCGGGGCCTCCGAACCGACCTCGACCGCCATGAGCCAAACCCCTCCGGTGCGACAAAGGACCACGAACGCGCTGGGCGCCCGTGGTTCAACCCTATGTCAGCCCGATGAGGGTCAGCGCTTGGCCTTGGCCGACTTCGGCCACACCAGGCGGATGCCCGCCCAGTCGTCGGCGACGCTGATGTTGGAGGTCTGGGACAGGCCAGCGGTGGGGACCGCTTCGGCGACGTCGCTCGGCTCCACGTGGCCGGGGCGGCCGGTCTTCGGGGTGAGAACCCAGATCACGCCGTCCTCGGCGAGCACGCCGGTGGCCTCGAGAAGGGCGTCAACCAGGTCGCCGTCGTCCTCCCGCCACCAGAGCAGCACGACGCTCACGGTCTCATCGGCCTCCTCGTCGAGGAGATCTCCCCCGATCCGCTCCTCGACTGCGGCACGCAAGGCGTCGTCGACGTCCTCGTCCCAGCCGAGTTCCTGGACGACCATGCCCGATTCGATCCCGAGCTTCTCGGCGACGCCGATCTTGCCGGCGTCTTCCGCGGCGACCACGGTTTTCACTCCTCCAACTACGCAAGAGCGACAGCCCTAAGACTGCCGCCAGAGTCCGTTACTCGGGCTAGCGAACACTGTCAGCTACCTCCGGCGCAACTGTTGACCACTTGACACGCCGTAACGGGTACCCCTGTGGAGTTCCCTAGACTGGCATGAGGCACGCTCTACATACCTCTTATCGCGCGCGCGTGAGCGACACGATCCAGAACTACCGACCGGTAGCGATGACGAAGTCGCCACGCAAGGACAACGATAGGAGCGCGTGGCACGGTTTCCGGGCCATCGCGTGTACCGCCAACGAAGCCGAGGAGACACCTTGAGCCCGCAGAACACAGGCCCCGAGCGGGTACGTGTCATTCGCGACGGTCTCGCAGCCCACCTGCCGGACATCGACCCCGAAGAGACGTCCGAGTGGCTGGAGTCGTTCGACGAGGTGCTCAAGGGCGGCGGGCAACAGCGGGCTCGCTATCTGATGCTTCGCCTGCTGGAACGCGCGGGCCAGAACCAGGTCGGCATCCCCTCGCTGACCAGCACGGACTACGTCAACACCATCCCCACCGAGCGGGAGCCGTGGTTCCCCGGTGACGAGGAGGTGGAGCGTCGTTACCGTGCGTGGATCCGCTGGAACGCCGCGATGACGGTGCACCGCGCGCAGCGGCCTGGCGTGGGTGTCGGTGGACACATTTCGACCTACGCCTCCAGCGCGTCGCTCTACGAGGTCGGCTTCAACCACTTCTTCCGCGGCAAGAACCACCCCGGCGGCGGCGACCAGATCTTCATCCAGGGCCACGCCTCCCCCGGCGTGTACGCTCGCGCCTTCCTCGAGGGCCGGCTGAGCGAGCACCAGCTCGACGGCTTCCGCCAGGAGTACTCGCACGCCGGACCGGGCGGCGGTCTGCCGTCGTACCCGCACCCGCGCCTCATGCCGGACTTCTGGGAGTTCCCCACGGTCTCCATGGGCATCGGCCCGATGAACGCGATCTACCAGGCGCGGTTCAACCGCTACCTGCGTGACCGCGGCTTCAAGGACACGTCCGACCAGCACGTGTGGGCGTTCCTCGGCGACGGCGAGATGGACGAGCCCGAGTCGCGCGGCCTGCTCCAGCTCGCCGCGAACGAGCAGCTCGACAACCTGACGTTCGTGGTCAACTGCAACCTGCAGCGCCTCGACGGCCCGGTGCGCGGCAACGGCAAGATCATCCAGGAGCTGGAGTCGTTCTTCCGCGGCGCCGGCTGGAACGTCATCAAGGTCGTCTGGGGCCGCGAGTGGGACGCGCTGCTGCACGCGGACCGCGACGGCGCGCTCGTCAACCTGATGAACAACACGCCCGACGGCGACTACCAGACGTACAAGGCGAACGACGGCGCGTACATCAAGGAGCACTTCTTCGGCCGCGACCCGCGGACGAAGGCGCTCGTCGAGCCGATGACCGACGACGAGGTGTGGAACCTCAAGCGCGGCGGCCACGACTACCGCAAGGTCTACGCGGCCTACAAGGCGGCGACCGAGACCGTCGGCCAGCCGACCGTCATCCTCGCCAAGACGATCAAGGGCTACTCGCTCGGCAAGCACTTCGCGGCGCGCAACGCGACGCACCAGATGAAGAAGATGACCCTGGACGACCTCAAGGGCTTCCGGGACAGCCTGCGCATCCCGATCTCCGACGAGGTGCTCGAGAAGGACCCGTACCTGCCGCCGTACTACCACCCCGGGCAGGACAACCAGGAGATCCAGTACATGCTGGAGCGCCGCCGTCAGCTGGGTGGTTTCCTGCCGGAGCGCCGCACGAAGTCCAAAGCGCTGGTGCTGCCGGGCGACAAGGTCTACGAGGGCATCAAGCGCGGCTCCGGCAAGCAGGAGGTCGCCACGACGATGGCGTTCGTCCGGCTCGTCCGCGACCTCGCGAAGGACCCGGAGATCGGCCCGCGCATCGTGCCGATCATCCCGGACGAGGCACGAACGTTCGGCATGGACTCCATGTTCCCGACGCAGAAGATCTACAACCCGAACGGCCAGGCGTACACCTCGGTGGACGCCAACCTGATGCTCGCCTACAAGGAGTCCGAGCAGGGCCAGATCCTGCACGAGGGCATCAACGAGGCGGGTTCCACGGCGTCGTTCACGGCGGTCGGCACGTCCTACGCCACGCAGGGCGAGCCGATGATCCCGATCTACATCTTCTACTCGATGTTCGGCTTCCAGCGCACGGGCGACGGCCTGTGGGCGGCGGCGGACCAGATGGCGCGCGGCTTCGTGCTGGGTGCCACCGCGGGCCGCACCACGCTGACCGGTGAGGGCCTGCAGCACGCCGACGGCCACTCGCTGCTGCTGGCGCACACGAACCCGGCCGTGGTCTCGTACGACCCGGCGTGGTCCTTCGAGGTGGCGCACATCGTCAAGGACGGTCTGCGCAGGATGTACGGCGAGAACGCCGAGAACGTCTTCTACTACATGACGGTCTACAACGAGCCGTACGTGCAGCCGGCCGAGCCGGAGGGCCTGGACGTGGAAGGCCTCCTGCGGGGCCTCTACAAGTACCAGGACGGCCCGCAGACCGGTGGCCCGCGTGCCCAGATCCTCGGGTCCGGCGTGGGCCTCCCGTGGGCTCTCAAGGCGCAGAAGCTGCTCGCCGAGGAGTGGGGCGTGTCGGCGGACGTGTGGTCCGCCACGTCGTACTCGGAGCTGCGCCGCGACGCCGTCGAGACCGACCGCCACAACCTGCTGCACGTGGACGCGGAGCCGCGCGTGCCGTACGTGACGCAGGTGCTCAAGGACGTGCAGGGCCCGGTCATCGCCGTCTCCGACTGGGCGTCGGCGATCCCGGACCTGATCCGCCCGTACGTCCCGACCGACATGACGACCCTGGGCACGGACGGCTTCGGCTTCTCCGACACCCGCCCGGCCGCCCGCCGCCACTTCCTGGTGGACGCGGAGTCCGTCGTCGTCGCCACGCTGGCCGCACTGGCCAGGCGCGGCGAGGTCGAGCAGGCCAAGGTCGTCGAGGCGTCCCGCAAGTACCGCATCAACGACGTGCAGGCCGCTGGGCCTTCCACGGGCGACGCGGGTCTGGCCTAGCCACTCGCTGATCCGAAGGGCCGCTCCGCACGCGCGGGGCGGCCCTTTTCACGCCCTGAGGGCGTACTCGGTGAACTGACCGGCGATGGTGAACCCCAGACGCCGGTAGACGGGCTCACCGTCCTCAGAGGCCTGCAGGACGGCAATGCGGTAGCCCTCGGCGCGTGCGGTGCGCAACGCGGCCAACGTGATCGCGCCGCCGTAACCTCGCCGGCGTTCTCCGGCGAGGGTCGCGATGTTGTAGATCCCGGCGACCCCGGCGTGCAGGAACACCTCTGCAGTGCACACCGCCCTGCCGTCCACGTACCCGGCGAGGTAGCGCGCCTGGCCGGTCAACGCGTGAGGGGCGGCCTCCGCGTAGAAGCGGCGAACCGTCGCCGCAGGCGGATCCCAGTTCGCGGCCAGGATCGTGGCGTAGTCGGCGAGGTCGGCCTCCGTGGTCACCGCGCGGATCTCCAGCCCCTCGGCGTGCGGCTCAGGCAACGGCGTCGGCGAGGTCCAGCCACATCGCGGCCTCGGTCTCCGCCTGCACGACACCGGCCTGGGCCAGCACCGCGCCGAGACCGGCCGGGGTCGAGGCAGGGCCGATCCACCACGAGTGCGGACGTCCGGTCGCCCTCACCGCGGTCACGGTCTCGGCGACGCGAGCGGTCACGTCGTCCGAGGTGAACCTGGCCGCCGCGACGATGTTGAACGTGTCGTCGTCCAGGCCGCTGTCCGCGATCACCAGGTCGTCCGTCTCGGCCACGGTCGCGCCCGCGAGACGCCGATGCAGGTGGCACGCGTGCTCGGCGAGGTTCTGCTCCATGCTCGTCAACAGGCCGGTGGTGACCTGACGCAACGGTTCGTCGGCAGGCTCGACGAGGTCGTACTCGTCGACGTCAAGAGAGGCGCGCACCGACGCGAGGAAAGCGAGTGACTCGGCGGAGATCCACCAGCCGAGCCCGGCTCGATCGTCACCTCTGTCGCCGTCCCGGCAGTAGCGCACGATGACCAGACTGGCTGATATATCGGATATCGCCGTGAGCGCGACGAGTTCGTCGTGGACGGGACGCAGCCGGTCGACGACGTGCTCGATCTGCTCGTCGAGCCGCTTCGCGCCGCGGTCGACGATCTTCCAGGCATGTGCTCGCGGGATGTCGCGCTCCGGTCGCTTGGTGCCGCGGACGAGTGCCTCGTCGGGCTCCAGCCCGAGACGCTGAGCGATCTCGGCGGCGGACACGGAGTCGCTCTTGAGGGCGAAGTAGGCGTACTGCTCGACACGCACGACGCCCATCGGACCACGTCGCCAAGATCACCCGCGACCAATATATCAGTCCGTCGACACACCCTATGCAATGGACGTTTGCGGTCGACCGCAAACGTCCATTGCAAAAGTCCAGGTCAGGGAGCTAGCACTGGGCAACGGGCTGGGCTGCCAGGAGCGGGCCGTCGGCTCGCGCGTCCAGCAGCAACGGAACCAAGGCACGGGCCTCCTGCTTCAGCGGCACGATGCGGTCGCCGCCTCGCAGGTACTGGGACGTGATGCCGTGCAGCGCCAGTTCGTCCTGCACGTCGCGGTACTGCGCACCGGTCAGCACATAACCGCAAGGCGGAGTGGTCACCACATCGGACGGATCCGGGGCCTGGTTGTCGGCGCCGCCGAAGTAGATCGGCCCGGCGCGGACGGCGCGCGACGCCGCGTTGGCCGCCTCGATCGCCGAGCGGTTCGTGCGGACGAACGACTGGGTGCCGTCCAACGCGAGCAGGTGGGACTGGACGCGGTAGGCCGGGGTGCCGTCGATGTTGGTCTCGACCAGCAGGCCCATGCCGTGCTTCAACCCGCCCGTGTTGCGCAGGATGCGTTCCTGGCCGTCGCCCGCCACCTGGCGCACGGGCTCGCCGGTCACCGGGTCGACGTAGATGCCGTAGACGCCGGACGTGCGACCGGCCGCTTCCACCGAGGGCCGGACATAGGAGCGGGACAGCGACTCGGACAGGTCATGAACCCCGGGAGCGACGTTGAGGTTGCGCGGCCACAGCCAGAGGACGTCCTTCACGTAGTAGGGCTCGGACGGGCCGAACTCGTGCAGGTCGTGGATGACGTCGGGCTGCCAGTCGCGGATCACCGAGGCCATGGCGCGGGCCTCTGCGGAGCGCAGCAGCAGGTGGTCGCGGTTGATGTCGATGCCGGCGGAGTTGCCGCGGGTGTCGGCGACGCGGCCGTCCGGGTTGGCGTTCGGGACGAACAGGTAGGTCACGTCGGACGAGCGCGGCAGGGAGCGCATGCGGATCAGGCACGCCTCGCGGCCGGCGGGTTCGTCGCCGTGCTGGGAGCAGACGAAGAGAACCACCGTGCGCGCGGAGCGGGAGCCGACGCGCACGAGTTGGACAGGGCGGCCCTGGGCGGTGACGCCGATCTCCGAGACGGGGAGGCCGGTAGCACGCAGGTAGGCCTGTTCCTCGGCCTCGGTGGTCCACTTGCCGGTGAGCTCGAATCCGGTGCGCGGCACAGGTGCGGCGACGGCCGGAACGGCTGCCAGCGACGAGACAGCGGTCAGTAACGCGATCAACAGTCCCCTCATAGAGGAGACTTTGCCGCCTGTGTCAACCGGCGGGCGGTGCGGTTCCAGTCGACGAAACCGTGGATCACCAGGCCCGCGAAGATCACGTAGACGAACGCGCTGAAGTACAGGCCCGACTGGATCTGCAACGGCACGCCGACGGCGTCGACCACCAGCCACACCAGCCAGAACTCCACCAACCCCAGGCCCTGCAACGCGAAGGCCAGGATCGTGCCGATGAAGATCGCTGCGTCCGGCCACGGTGCCCACGAGGCGTCCAGAACGTCCAGCACCAGCGCGAACGCGACCGTGCCGACGACGAAGGCACCGGCCACAGCGGCACGTTCACGCCAGGAACCCTTGCGCACCACCACGCCGAAGACCGGGTCACGGCGACGCACCCACGCGTACCAGCCGTAGACCGCGATCGCACCAACGGCGACCTGCCGGGTCGCCAGGCCACCCAGGTGCGCCGACATGTAGACGGTGAACAGCAAAGCGACGGAGACCAGCTGAACGGGCCAGGTCAAGAGTGAACGGCGCTGCGCGAGGAACACCACCGCGAGCGCCAGCACCTGCCCGACCAGCTCCGTGTAAGCGATCTTCTGGCCGAAGAGCGTCAATCCCACGTCGTACCACACGGTCTGTTCCCCCGCGGTTCAGTCGCAGTACATCGGTGTTTCCTACGGTCCCACCATGTCATCTTCCTTAGCACTGGCGCTCGTCCCTTTGTTCCTCACCACCCCTGTGCCGCCCGTCATCACACCGACGGTCATCACGCAGACGTTCGAGGAGCCCGCCGACGCGGACGACCCGGCCATCTGGGTGAACCCGCGCAACGCCGAACGCAGTGTGGTCCTGGGCACGCTCAAGGAGGGCGGCTTGGCTGCGTTCGACCTCAACGGCCGCACGATCGGCGTCTACCCGGCGCCGCTGCCTCCCACGCCGGACGCGAAGCCCGGCCGCTTCAACAACGTCGACGTCCTCGGCGACCTGGCGTTCGTCAGCGACCGCGGCCGTGACCGGGTCCGGGTGTTCCAAGTGGACGAACGCGGCGCGAAGGACGTCACGAACCCCGCCACGAAGCCGGTGTTCTCCAGGACCGAGGCAGAGGTCGACGAGCAGCACACCGCGTACGGCCTGGCCGCCGGTCACGTCGACGGCAAGGACGTCGTCGTCACCAGCCGGCGCAACGAGACCAGCATCGCGCTCCTCCAGGTCGTCAAAGGCCCCAGGTACGACACCAGGAAGGTGTCCACTCTGGACCTTCCGAGCACGTTCACCCTGCCCAACGGCAAGAAGTGGACCGTGTGCGGCGAGCCCGGCGAGGGCCCGCAGGTCGAGGGCATGGTGATCGACGAGCAGACGAACACCCTGTACGCCGCGCAGGAGGACGTTGGCATCTGGCGCATCCCGTTGCGCTCCAACGGCTTCGGCAAGCCACAGCTCGTCGACAAGGTCCGCACGTGGGGCGCGCCGCAGAAGTACGACCCGGAGACCGAGGAGTGCGAGGCCGACGGCCCGAACCCCGGCTTCGGTGGCAAGTGGCTCGAAGCCGACGCCGAGGGCCTCACGATCGCGAACGACGTGCTGCTCGCGTCCAGCCAGGGCGACTCGCGGTTCGTCGCCTACCGCAAGGCGGACATGAAGCCGCTGAAGGACTTCCGGATCAAGGACGTCGAACACTCCGACGGCGCCGACATCGTCCTGGGCAAGCTGAACCTGCTCGTCGTCCACGACGGCGAACGCCCGAACGGCACCGGATTCGCGTTCGTCCGGCATAACCTGTCCCGATGGGGACTCTGAGCCTGGGCCAGCTCAACAGAGCGCTGATCGAACGCCAGATGCTGCGCGAGCGCGCGAACCAGAGCGCGCTCGCCACCATCGAGCACCTCGTCGGCGTCCAGGCGCAGGAACCGAAGTCGCCCTACGTCGGCCTCTGGACGCGACTGAACGACTTCCAGCCGAACGAGCTCGAAGACCTCCTGACCACCAGGAAAGCCGTCCGCATGCTCCTGATGCGCGGCACGATCCACCTGGTCAGCGCACGGGACGCGCTCGCTCTGCGCCCCCACATGCAGCTCCGGCTCGACCGCGAGCTGCAGAGCGGCCCGTTCGCCGGTCGCCTCAAGGGCCTCGACTTCGACGAGATCGCCGCAGCGGGCCGCGAGATCCTCGACGAGACCCCGCAGGGCACCGCGGACGCCGGCAAGCAGCTCAGGCAACGCTGGCCCGACCGCGAACACACAGTTCTCGGCAACGCGCTGCGCAACAAGCTCGCCCTCGTCCAGCTTCCGCCGCGCGGCCTGTGGCACAGCAGCGGTAGGGCCGTCTGCACGACCGTCGAGAACTGGCTGGGCAAGCCTCAGAACGCCATGGACAAGGAAGAACTCGTCCTGCGCTACCTCAGGGCCTTCGGACCGGCCACCGTCATGGACGCCCAGCAGTGGTCCGGTCTCACGAAACTCGCCGAGACGTTCGCGGCACTGCGCCCGCGGCTCGCGACGTTCCGCAGCGAGGCGGGCAAGGAGCTCTTCGACCTCCCCGACGCCCCGCGTCCCGACCCGGACGTCCCGGTCCCCGTCCGGCTCCTGCCCGAGTTCGACAACATCCTGCTCGCCCACGCCGACCGCAGGAGGGTCATCGCCGACGACCGGCTCGGCGTCGTCATCGGCGGCAGGCCCACGGTCCTCGTCGACGGCTACGTGGTCGCCACCTGGGCGATCACCAAAGAGCGCCGAATCACCGTCGACTACATCGACCAGCTGGACAGGAGCAGGCAGAAGGCGGTCGCCGAGGAGTGCGACCGCCTTCAGGACTGGATCAGCTAAGCAGCGACCTCGACGTGCGCGCCGTCGCCGACGACCAGCCGGTGCTGGCGCGCCGAACCGACGCGGGCCCGGCGGCCGATCAGCGACGTCTCGATGCCCGAGACGTTGTGCACGGACGCCTCGTTCAGCACGATCGAGTCGGCCACCCCGGACTCGACGATCCGGCAGTCCGCGCCGATCGACGTGTACGGCCCGATGATCGACTCCTCGACCAGAGTCCCGGCGCCGATGATCACGGGCCCGACGATGCACGATCGCACCACGCGCGCACCCTCCTCGACCACGACGTCACCGATCAGCCGGGACTCGTCGTCGACGATGCCCTGGATGTCGGTCCGCAGGCCCATCAGCAGCTCGCGGTTGCACTCCAGCACGTCCTCGACCTTTCCGGTGTCCTTCCAGAACCCCGAGTACATCCGCGCCCGCACATCGCGTTCGTGCGTCACCAGCCACTGCAGCGCGTCGGTGATCTCGAACTGGCCGCGCCACGACGGCTCGATCGCGTCGACGGCGGCGTGGATGGCGGGGGTGAAGAAGTAGACGCCGATCATCGCGAGGTCGCTGCGCGGTTCCTGGGGGTGCTCGATCAGCCGCGTCACGCGCGAGTTCTCGTCCACCTCCGCGACGCCGTACAGGCGCGGGTCCTCGACCTTGTCCACGAGCACCTGCGCGGACGGCCGCAGCCGCTCGAACTCGTCGGCGATCTGGGCGATGCCCTCGACGAGAACGTTGTCGCCCACGTACATCACGAAGTCGTCGTCACCGAGGAACGGCCGGGCGATCCGCACGCAGTGCGCGAGGCCCAGCGGCACGTCCTGCTGGATGTAGGTGATCGAGACACCCAGGTACGCGCCATCGCCGAACAGCTCGGAGATCTCCTGCGCGCCATCACCCACGACGATGCCGATGTCGGTGATCCCGATGTCCCGCAGGTTCTCCACGACGTACTCGAGCACCGGCTTGTTCGCGATGGGGACGATCTGCCGTGGCAGCGAGTATCCGGCCGGGCGTACGCCCGCGGACAGCACAAGGGCTTTCATAGGTCCTCCACCGCGACGGAACAGTTCGGGTGGACACGAGGCTGCGGCCGGGCGCTGGATCGAAACTGGAGAACTGTCAGAACACCAGAAAGGGGCCCTGTGCGAGATGTTTCGCGCAGGGCCCCTCCAGGTACTGAGAACTACCTCTCGGACATCGGGGTGCCCGACGGAGGCGTCTGCATGTCACCCATGCGGCCGCCCACGGTGGACGGCATCTCCTGCGACGCACGCGGCATCGGCGACTGGACCTGCGCCTCGTCCTGCACGCGGGTCAGCCAGCCCTCCCAGCGCTGCTGCATCGGGCGGACCAGGCCGCCACCCACACCGATGACGATCACGCCGGCGACGGTGGCGAGCACGGCGATCAGGACCGGCATGGTCACCGAGACGGCGATGCCCAGCTGGTTGAGCGCCGCGATGACGCCGAGCGCCATCACGAAGCCGTAGGTGATGTTGCCCAGGATCTTCGTGTACGAGCGCTGGCCGAGCGCTCCGGTCACGAGGCCCTTGAGCGCCGTGCCGATGGCCGACGCGACGATCACGAGCACCATCGCCACGACGATGCGCGGCAGGTACGCGATGACCTCGTTGAGCAGCGTGCTGACCGGGTTCGAGGCGCCGAAGACGCCGAACGCCAGCTGCAGCGCGATGAGCAGCACGAAGTAGTACACGATCTTGGCGATCAGGCCGGAGGCGTCCATCGACGACTGCCGCATCGCGCCGTTGAGGCCGGACTTGTCGACGAGCTTCTCGAAGCCGACGCGCTTGAGCAGGAACTGGACGCCCTTGGCGAGCGCCTTCGCGATGAACCAGCCGATGACCAGGACGAGCAGGAAGCCGAGCAGCTTCGGCACGAACGTGGCGATCATCGCCCACGCCTGGCCCAGGCCCTCGGTGATTTGCGAGCCCACGGGCCCTCCTATGAACAAAGTTGCGGTGAGTGAAGATCAGACGAGGTGATCGTTTCGTGGATCACACCGCTCCACAACTTCGACACCGCTACACGAAAGGGTGGCTGACGTGGATTTTTGTCGCAATACAGTCCAGAGTGGAACCACCGGTGGGGACCGGGGAGAGGGAAGCGCCCGCCACGCTCCGTGGCGGGCGCTTCCACATTTCTACGGCCGTGCGGACAGCCCCCGGCCGTCCAGATAGGCCTGGATCCCCTCAGGGGACAACGCGGGGGCCGCGCCGCCCTGACCGTCCTTGGGCACGTCCGGCCGAGGGTCACCGGTGCACTCGGAACTGCTGCCCGGCAGCGCCCCGTCGATCAGGTACCGGTTGACCTTGTCGTCGACGCACTTGTTGCCGCCGTTGTAGAGACCGTGCTTGCCCTCGTCGGTGACGGTGATGAGGTTGTGCCCGAGCCGCTGGGCCATCGCCGGGCCGCTCGCGTACTGGGTCTGCGTGTCGCCCTCCGACTGCACGACGACGCCGATCGGATAGCCGTTGCGGCCGATCCTGACCGGCTGCTCCGGCGGCGTGAACGAACGGAACGTGCAGGTCATCGGCGCGGCCCGCACGATGCCGAAGCCGTACGGGTAGCGCTCCCGGAACATCCGCATGTCCTCGTAGTAGACGTGCAGGTCGGTCGGCCAGTCCGACTCGCAGGTGACCGTGTCGAACACGCCCGACCGCAGTTCCTCCAGCCCGGTCCTGGCGAGCACCTCACCGGCCTTGGCACCCTCGGCGTTGTCCGGCTTCTCCCCCGACCGCAGCTTGATCACGATCGACGCCAGGTCCGACCACAGTGGACGGTAGCGGGCACCGACACCCGTTGCGCCGTCGAAGGAGGAGCGGTCGTGCTCACCGATCGGCGACGAGTGCAGCTTCGCCGCGACCTTCTCGACCTCGGCCAGCACCTCGTCGCGGGACTTGCCCAGCCCGAACTTCTCGTTGCGCTCCCCCGCCCACGCCGCCCACGCCTCGACGTCCATCCGGTACGCCACGGCCTGCTGGCGGAACTGCTCGTGCCAGACCCACTCCGGGTGCACGGCCGAGTCGAGCACGCTGCGGTCGAGCCGGTTCGGGAACAACGTCCCGTACACCGCGCCCAGGTACGTGCCGTAGGAGTAGCCCAAGTAGTTGATCTTCTGCTCGCCCAGCACGGCACGCACGACGTCCATGTCCCGCGCGGTGTTCGCGGTGCTGATGAACTGCCGGATACCGCCGCCCGACTTCTGGCAGGCCTCCTCGGCCTCGCGCGCCTCGGCCGCCCACTTGCCGAACTCGCCGTCCGCGGGCCGGGACTCCGGCTCGGCGATCGCGGGCGCGGTGCGGCAGTTCAGCGCCGTCGAACCACCGACGCCGCGCGGGTCGATGCCGATCACGTCGTAGACCTGCGAGAGCTCGGACTTGCCCAGGAACAGCGGCAGACCGAGCCCGGAACCGCCAGGTCCACCCGGATTGGTGAACAGCACGCCGCGCCTGCGGTCGGCCGCCACCGCCTTCTTCCTGCTGATCGTCAGGTTGATCCTGTCGCCGCCGGGTTTGGCGTAGTCGAGCGGCGCGACGAGCGTGGCGCACTCCAGCTCAGCGAGCTTTCCGGTGCACTGCGCCCACTTCACCGGTTGGGCGTGGAACTCGGCGAGCGGGTCGGGCGGATCGGCCGCGGCGGTCACGCTCGTCGTCAGCAACGCCACCACGCTCAGGGCAAGTGCCGGGAACCTACGCAAGACGAACCTCCGCGCCGCACTGAAAGAGCTCTGCCGCCCGACGGTATGGCCGCGCAAACACCCACATGGGTTCTGTCACCCATCCCGGTGATGTCCCCTCCTGAGCCCTAAGCTGCGGGTATGACCAGCAGCAAGGCGAAGGAGGAGCACCCGCCCACGCTCTCCGCCCGCACGATGCGCAAGATCGAACGCGCGTCGGGCTCACTCGCCACCGCCAGCGTGGCCGAGATGGAACGGCGGCTGTCGTGGTTCGCGCGAATGCCCGCGGACCAGCGCGCGAGCGTGTTGCTGCTGATCCAGAACGGCGTGGCCGGGTTCGTCGAGTGGCTGCACGACCGGCAGCAGGCGATCCGGCTCACCGCGGACGCGTTCCGCAGCGCCCCCAAGGACATCTCCCGCTGGGTCAGCCTGCGCCAGACCGTGGAACTGGTCCGGATAGCGCTGGAGCTGTTCGAGGAGCAGATGCCGCAGATGGCGGCGGACGAGGCGGAGCGCGCGCTGCTGATGGAGGGCGTGCTGCGGTACGGGCGGGAGATCGCCTTCTCGGCCGCCACCTCGTACGCGACCGCCGCCGAGGCGCGAGGCGCCTGGGACGCGCGGCTGGAAGCGCTGGTCGTGGACGGCATCGTGCGTGGCGACCCCGAGGAGTCGCTGCTGTCCCGCGCGGCCGCGCTCGGCTGGGACCCGGCGATCGAGGCCACGGTGCTGGTCGGCAATCCCGGCGGCGAGGACCCTCCGGCGATCATCTACTCGGTGCGCAGCAAGGCCGCCAGGGCCGGTCGGCCGGTGCTGCTGTCCGTGCAGGGCTCCCGGCTCGTCGTCGTGCTCGGCGGCCCGACCGAGACCGGCGAGGACGTGCTGGGCCGCATCTCCGAGGGTTTCGGCGAGGGCCCTGTGGTCGCCGGACCCACCGTGACCAGCCTTTCCGAGGCTCATCGCAGTGCCAGTGACGCGCTGAGCGGCCTGCGCGCGGTCGTCGGCTGGCCCGCCGCGCCCCGGCCCGTTCGCTCGCTCGACCTGTTGCCGGAACGCGCGCTGGCAGGCGATCCGGAGGCCGAGTGGCAGCTGGTCGACAGGGTCGCGCGGCCGTTGGAGGACGCCGGCGGCGCGTTGCTGGAGACCGTGGACGCCTTCCTGGAGGTCGGGGGCGTGCTGGAGACGTGCGCGAAAAGACTGTTCGTGCACCCGAACACGGTCAGATATCGCCTTCGGCGCGTTCAGGAAATGACGGGAAGAAATGCACATGACGCTCGAGACGCGCTTGTGCTTCGCGTCGCTTTGTCTGTAGGACGCCTTGCTCGCGCCCGGGGCCTGTGGTAGCCGAACGAGCTGTGACGGACTTCGCACACATCCGTTAGGGTGAGGGCCAAACGACCCCTCACCGCGCTGAGCTGGGCTTACGTAGCGGAGCGTTCACCTGACAGACACTTTTGTAGGAACTCTACAAATACGATCGCAGTACTTCGTTCTTTACAGCATGGGGTACCGGTGGGTTCACCAGCTTTAGTAATCGACGTGATCGCACTCCTCGCGCCCGGACAAGGGTCCCAGACGCCCGGCATGCTCACCCCCTGGCTCGAACTGGAGGGGGCCGAGAAGCAGGTCCGGTCGTGGTCGGAGATCACGGGCCTGGACCTCGTGCGTCTCGGCACCACCGCGGAGGCCGACGAGATCGTCGACACCGCGATCACCCAGCCGCTCGTCGTGGCTCTCGCGCTGCTCGCGTTCGGTGAGCTGCGCCGCCGCGTCGAACTGCCCTCCGCCGTGATCGTCGGCGGCCACTCGGTCGGCGAACTCGCCGCCGCGGCGGTCGCGGGCGTCATCAGCGCCGACGACGCCGTCGCCCTGGCCGCCGTGCGCGGTGCCGCGATGGCGCAGGCCTGCGCCCTGGAGCCGACCGGCATGGCCGCGGTGCTCGGTGGCGACGAGCCGGAGGTGCTCGCGCGCCTCGAGGAGCTCGGCCTCGTGCCCGCCAACCGCAACGGCGCCGGCCAGATCGTCGCGGCCGGTCCGCGTGCCGCGCTCGACGAGCTCGCGGAGAACCCGCCGGGCACGGCGAAGGTCCGCAAGCTGGCCGTCGCGGGCGCCTTCCACACCAGGTACATGGCGCCGGCCGAAGACGCCGTGCGCGCGCGTGCCGCCGAGGTCACCACGCACGACCCGTTGCTGCCGCTGCTGTCCAACAAGGACGGTCAGGTCGTCACCGAGGGCACCGAGGTGCTGCGGCGCCTGGTCTCGCAGGTCACGAGCCCGGTCCGCTGGGACGTCTGCCAGGCCACCCTCGTCGAGAAGGGCATCGCCGGCTCGATCGAGCTGCCGCCCGCCGGCGCGCTCACGGGTCTCGCCAAGCGTGCGATGAAGGGCACCTCCACCCTCGCCCTGAAGACCCCTGACCAGTTCGAGAAGGTCGCGGAGCTCTTCGAGACCGTTGGAGCCGCGCAGTAATGATTCCCTCTGGGACAGGCTTTCAGGCCCCGCAGGCAGCTGCGGGTAGCCGCATCATCGGTCTCGGCAGCTACCAGCCCGAGACGGTGGTGAGCAACCACGACCTCGCCCAGCGCATGGACACCTCGGACGAGTGGATCCGCGAGCGCGTCGGCATCGTCAACCGGCACGTGGCGGCCAAGGACGAGGGCGTCGTGGACATGTCCGTCGCTGCGGGCACCAAGGCGATCGCGGACGCGGGCCTCACGGCGGCCGACATCGGCGGCGTGATCGTGGCGACGTGCACCATGCCGTCGACGATCCCGAACGCCGCCGCGCAGGTCGCCACCCGGCTGGGCATCACCGCGGCGGCCGCGTTCGACCTGAACGCCGCGTGCGCGGGCTTCTGCTACGCCGTCGCGACCGCCGCGGACATCGTTCGCGGGGGCGCGGTGCGCAACTTCCTCGTCATCGGCGCGGAGAAGCTCACCGACTGGACCCACCCCGACGACCGCTCGACCGCGATCATCTTCGCGGACGGCGCGGGTGCCGTCGTCGTCGGCGCCAGCGACGAGAACCACATCGGCCCCGTCGCCTGGGGCTCGGACGGCACGATGTCCGAGGTCATCAGGATCGACGACCGCGACTCGTTCATCCACCAGGAAGGCCAGACGGTCTTCCGGTGGGCGACGACCCAGATCGCACCGGTAGCGCTCCGTGCCGCCGAACTCGCGGGTGTCGAACTGTCCGAAGTGGACGTGTTCGCCCCGCACCAGGCCAACCTCAGGATCATCGAGGCCATCGCCAAGCGCCTGCGCAACAATGGTGCGCGCGAGGACCTGAAGATCGCTCGAGACATCGTCGAATCCGGCAACACCTCCTCGGCCTCCATCCCCATGGCACTGGACCACATGCGGGCGGCGGGCGAGATCTCCTCCGGAGACGTGGTGCTGATGGTCGGGTTCGGCGCGGGCCTGTCCTACGCGGGACAGGTGGTCCGGTGCCCATGAGTACCACCCAGAGTTTGTTCATCGTTTCAATCGAAAGGGAACTTCAGTGAGCGACAACGTCCTGACCGGTCTTGCCGAGATCGTCGAAGAGGTCGCCGGCGTTGCCGCCGACGACGTCACCGCTGAGAAGTCCTTCGTGGACGACCTCGACATCGACTCGCTGTCGATGGTCGAGATCGCCGTCCAGGCTGAGGACAAGTTCGGCGTGAAGATCCCGGACGACGAGCTGGCCAACCTCAAGACCGTTGGTGACGCGGTGAACTACATCACCAGCAACAAGTGAGTTCGGGCATCGAGGTCGTCATCACCGGGCTGGGTGCCACCACCCCGCTCGGTGGTGATGTCACGTCCACCTGGGACGCGCTTCTGGCAGGCAAGAGCGGGGTCGGCCCCATGACCCACGAGTGGGTCGCGAAGTACGACCTGCCTGTCAAGATCGCGTCCGAGCTCGTGGTGGACCCGACCGAGGTGCTCCCCCGAGTGGAAGCTCGACGCCTGGACCGCTCCGAGCAGGTCGCCATCGTGGCGTCCCGCCAGGCCTGGTCCGACGCGGGACACGACGACGACACCGTCGACCGCCAGCGCCTCGCCGTGATCATCGGCACGGGCATCGGCGGCGCGATCACCCTGCTGACCCAGGACGACCTCCTGGAGCAGCACGGCCTTCGCAAGGTGTCGCCGCTGACCGTCCCGATGCTCATGCCGAACGGCCCGGCCGCGCACGTGGGCCTGGAACTGAAGGCACAGGCGGGCGTGCACGCCCCGGTCTCCGCCTGCGCGTCCGGCGCGGAAGCCATCGCGTGGGCCTACCGCATGATCATGTCCGGCGAAGCCGACGTGGTCGTGGCAGGCGGCGCGGAAGCGTGCATCACGGCGATCCCGGTGGCGGGCTTCTCGCAGGCCCGCACCATGAGCACCCGCAACGACGAGCCGCAGAAGGCGTCGCGCCCGTTCGACACGGCCCGCGACGGCTTCGTCCTCGGCGAGGGCGCGGGCGTCATGGTCCTGGAACGCCGCGAGTTCGCAGAGGCCCGCGGAGCCAAGATCTACGGCCGTCTCGCCGGCATCGGCACGTCGGCCGACGGCTACCACATCACCGCCCCGGACCCCGAGGGCGTCGGCCAGTCGCGCGCCATCGCCGCAGCCCTGCGCTCCGGCGGCATCGACCCGTCCGACGTCGGCCACGTGAACTGCCACGCCACCTCCACCCCGGTGGGCGACGTCGCGGAAACCGTGGCCATCCGCAAGGCGATCGGCGACCACCCGGTCCTGACCGCCCCGAAGGGCTCCCTGGGCCACCTGCTGGGAGCAGCAGGCGCGGTCGAGGCCATCATCACCGTCCTCTCGATCCGCGACGGCATCGTTCCCCAGACCCTCAACCTGGAGAACCTCGACCCGGCCGTCACGCTGGACGTGGTGGCGGGCGAACCCCGCAAGATCAAGCTGGACGCCGCGGTGAACGACTCGTTCGGGTTCGGCGGCCACAACGTGGCCCTGGCCTTCACCCCGGCCTAAGCACCACCCGTTCCACCGCACGCCCCGGTCCGTTCAGCGGCCCGGGGCGTTGCGCTTTTCGCCGTGGCCGTGGGGTTTGGGCACGCTCGCGCAGGGGTCCCCTCGGGTTCAGCGTCCCCCGCGACCCAACGTAGCGAGTGGGTCTGACAGTCCCGCGAGAGCGAGAACGGCAGGCTGGACAAGGCGAGACGGGACGGCACGGCGGAGCGAGACCGAGCAGGGCGACGCGAGGCAGGGCGACGCGAGGCGACGCGAGGCAAGGCGGAGCGAGGCAAGGCGGAGCGCGGCAAGGCGCGGCGCGGCAAGGCGGTCCGCACGCGATGCCGCAGGCGAGCCGGCCCTACCGCGCACTCGTGGGTAGGCATCCCCACCTGCGAAGCACTCATTAGGCGAGCCCGTCCGAACGCGCGCTCACGTGATCCGCAGATCGCACACGATGCCGAAGGCGGAACGAACGCAAGGCCGAAAAGCCGAACGCCTCAGCACTTCTCCATCTGAGGGTTCCGGTTCTCCGCCGCCTCATCCACCTTCAACATCCCGCCCTCCCACACCAGCACGTACACCACCCGCCACCGAATACACCTCTCCGGCAACGCGGGCGGAGCCTTGGCTACGTCCTGAGTGGACACGAACGAGATCAACACCCGCAGCCGCCGAGTGACCACATCGGTCTCGACCCGCTGCACCACCATCCCGCCGTCCTGAGTGGTCTCGTACGCCGCAACCCAGGAAGCCTCAGGCGTGGACGAAACCCGCCGGGCCGACACCACTCCGCGCCAGGCGTCGAAGTCCCGGGAGTTGATCGCGTCGAAGTAGGCCTGCAGCACCCGCTGCACAGCGGTCCGATCGGGATGGGTGAACGAGTCCGGGCTGAGCCGGACCTCCGTGGACCCCGGCAACGGCCCGGCGACGGACGAGGACGCGACCACGGGCGCCCCCTTGGCCTCGGCCGGACGCGAGTACACGGTCCGGCCCACCATCCCTGCCGCCACCGCGGCACCGGTGATCACCACCACGGCCGGCACCAGCCAGCGGCTTGCCACGCTCCCCACACGCGCAGCCTAGCCGCACGACACGCCGGACAGCAGAGGGCCGCTCACGAAACGTGTCTCGTTACAACAAAACACGGATTTCACTCGAACGATTACATCACATAGGGATTTGGGCGGTTGCATGTAGCAAGACAATGTTTGATACATAATAAGTCGGTAACCAATCTCATCCTACGAATGGGTTCCAACGGGCCATGCCTTACCGCCATTCGGCCGTATCAAACACGCAATGGCAGCCAATTTTGGCTTCACTCGTAAAGAGCAACCGACACAGCGCGTACACGAAGTTTGCACCCACCCAACTATACGTCGCGGTCGGACTGGAATACCGCAGCTCAGAGGCACCCCAGATCAGGAACGCCCCGGTGTCGTTTAGCGAAAACGCGGCATACCCCGACCAAACCGACCGGCAGCAAACATCTCAACCGGGTGAGATGGGCCCAAACCTCATCACGAGAAGTCACATACGCACCGGTAACCGAGGTTCTTTCGGACACGAACGGGGTACCCATATGACCCTAACGGCGGATTCCCCATAGCTCCGAGATTGTGCGGAAATATGCGCATCAAAGAAACGAAAAACGAGTCAGGGAGGCGAATTCGGTGGACCTCAGATACGAGGCGTACTGCTTCGCGGATCGGCAGTTCTACGATCTGCAGAGCAGCACCGAAACCACTCCCGCGGACGACTTCTCCACCGAACTCCCCGCGCTTCCTCCCGACTGGGTCACGGTGGAGCGCAACGTGTGGCGGCACCACCACCCGACGGGTGTGCAGCTCCCCAACCAAGGGTGGAAGATCCACGTTTCCGCTGGACTCGACAACGCCGGCAAGGTGCTCAAGGCGGCTTTCGACTACTGCGTCGAGCGCCGGATCCCGTTCAAGTACCTGCAGACGATCTCGATCGTGCTCGCCCGCAACTCGAAGTACGCGCCCCGTGAGGGCAGTGGCAAGCTGATCACGATCTACCCGACGGGCACGGAGCAGCTCCGGCAGATCCTCACCGAGCTCGGCGCCCTGCTCTCCGGCGAACACGGGGCCTACGTCCTGAGCGACCTGCGGTACGGCAAGGGCCCGCTCTACGTGCGCTACGGCGGATTCTCCGAGCAGTGGCTCGAGGTCGACGGGCAGCAGGTGCTCGCGATCGAGGGGCCGGACGGCGAGCTCGTCGCGGACAAGCGCAAGCCGGTCTTCAGCGTGCCGGAGTGGGTCGAGCTGCCGGACTTCCTGGCGCCGCACCTCGCCGAGCGCAACGCAGGCGACCCGGAAGCCTTCCCGTACCAGATCAAGCGATCACTGCACTTCTCCAACGGCGGCGGTGTCTACCTGGCGACGCGCAAGAGCGACGGCAGGGAGGTCGTGCTCAAGGAGGCACGGCCGCACGCCGGACTCGACCGCGAGGGCCGCGACGCCGTGGCACGGCTGGAGCTCGAACACCAGATCCTCACCAGGCTGAGCGGCGTCCAGGGCGTGCCGGAGGTGTACGACCGCTTCACCGAGTGGGAGCACCTCTTCGTCGCGATGGAGTTCATGCCGGGGCGCTCGCTCGGGCAGTGGCTCGGCCACAACTACCCCTTGACGCACAAGGAGGCCACCGACGAGAAGCTCGCCGAGTACCGGGAGCGCGCGCTCACCCTCGTCGGCAAGGTCGAGGACCTGATGGCGCGGGTGCACGACCGCGGGGTCGTGTTCGGCGACCTGCACACGCTCAACATCCTGGTCGATGACGACGACGAGATCTCGCTGATCGACTTCGAGCTGTCGTCCACGATCGAGAACGTGCACCGGCCCACGCTCGGAGCGCCGGGTTTCCAGGCGCCCGCGGACCGCGAGGGCTTCGAGATCGACGAGCACCCGCTGGCCGCGCTCAAGCTGTGGATCTTCCTGCCGCTCAACACGGTGCTGGAGCTCGCACCCGCGAAGCTCCCCCAGCACCTGCAGGTGATCAAGCAACGTTTCGGGCTCTCCGACGAGTACTGCCAGTCGATCGCCGGCGTGCTCACCTCGCGCGTCGACCCGCCCGCCGACCCGGCGTTCACCCAGTTCGACGAGGAGAACCCGGACTGGACGGTCGTGCGCAAGGAGATCGCCACGGCGATCCTGCACAGCGCGACTCCGCAACGGACCGACCGGCTGTTCCCCGGCGACATCGAGCAGTTCGAGGTCGGCGGCACGTGCTTCGGTCACGGCGCGGCGGGTGTGCTGCACGCGCTCGACGTCAGCGGTGAAGGCCGCTACCCCGAGCACGAGGACTGGCTGATCAGGACCGTGCTGCAGGATCCGCCGAAACAGCCGGGTTTCTTCGTCGGCGCACACGGCATCGCTCACGTGCTGGAGAACTTCGGCCACCACGACGTCGCGACCGAACTGGTCGAGCGCTATGCCGCGCTCGTCCCCGCCACGCAGGACCACGGGCTGAGTGCCGGACTGTCCGGCATCGGGCTCAACCTGCTGCACTTCGCGGACACCCGCCGCGACGACAGCTTCGCCGCGCACGCCGAGGAACTGGCCGAACGGCTCGCGAAGCAGCTGGCCGGCGCACCGGGACCCGGTGACAAGGCCAGGGCCGGTCTGCTGCACGGCTGGTCGGGACCCGCGTTGTTCTTCCTGCGGATGTTCGAGCACACCGGCGAACGACGCTGGCTCAGGGTGTCCGAGCAGGCGCTCGAACGCGACCTGGCCGAGACGATGGTCGCGCTGGACGGATCGCTGCAGGTGCGCGACGGCACCTTCCGGTCCTTGCCGTACGTCGGCATCGGTGGTGCGGGCATCGCGATGGTGCTCACCGAGTTCGCCGCGGTGGCACCGGAACGCCCGTGCGTCGAGAAGCTGCCAGGACTGCTCAGCGGCTGCACCGGCGAGTTCGTCATCCAGCCCGCCTTCACGCTGGGCAGGGCCGGACTCATGGCCACCCTCGCTCACGCGACGCGCCACCGGCCGGACGAACAGCTCGAACACTCGGTCCAGGTGCACCTGCGGGCACTCGGCTGGCACGCCGTGCGCTTCGGTGCCGGGATCGCGTTCCCCGGCATCCAGCTGCGCCGGCTCTCCATGGACCTCAACACCGGCGGCGCGGGCGTTCTGCTCGCCATCGCGTCCACAGTGGACGGCCGCTCACCACTGCCCTTCCTGGGCTCACGAACGCCGGTCCTCACCGACCGGTAGCAAGAAGATCGATTCCTCGAATTAGGAGACAGTCATGGGCTTCATCCTCGACATGCAGGACCTCGAGACCCCCGAGGCGCCGAGCAACGCGATGGCGTCGGGTGGCGGCGGCGGTGGCGGCTCCACGACCGCGTCGAACGCGTCGCTGCTGCTCCCGTGCTCGCACAGCACCGTCAGCCTGCTGGCCTGCTGACATCGCCTCAACTGAACCACCGCGGTGAGTGAGCGGCATAGGCGAAGTATGCCGCTCACCCGCCAACTGCAGGGCCCGGCAGCCGGCCAGCTGTCGGGCCCTTGCTCATGATGCGCCCTGACGACCCCCGGAGGAACAGCCGATGGCCAGACCCGGTGACGCTCTGCTGTTCTCCGTCGTGCGGCGGGACGTACGCCCGTGGCTGCTGCTGCTCAACGCCGCGGTGGCCACCACCAGCGCCCTGTTGCTCCCCACCGCGCTCGCCAACGCCGTGGACATGGCGTTGAGCGGAACGTTCGTACTGGTCACCGTCCTGTTGCTGCTCCTGCTCGCGGCCGTGGAGATCGTCGGGGACGCGATCGGCATCGTGCTCGCGGCGAGCATCACGGCCCGCGCCACCGCGTGGCTGCGCAAGCGGCTTTCCCGCCATCTCCTCCTGCTCGGTCATCCGCCGCGGTTCGCCGCGGGTGACGCGGTGAGCAGGCTGACCGGTGACTGCGGCAACGCCGGCGGTGTCGTGGTCACCGTGCTGTCCCTGGTCATCGCCGCGGTGTCGTCGGTGGGTGCCGTCGTCGCACTGGCGTTGCTGGACTGGCGGCTCGCCGCGGTGTTCGCGGTGAGCGTCCCGCTGGCAACGTTCCTGGTCCGCTCCCACATGCAGCTCACCGCCGACGACGTGCTGGCCTACCAGGAGGTCTCCGGCGAGATCTCGGCCCGCCTGCTCGACGCGGTGGCCGGCAGGCACACGATCGCCGCGGCGGGCATCGCCGACCGCGAGTCCGGACGGGTGTTGCAGCCACTCCCCCGCCTCGCCGCGGCGGGCGCCGGCATGTGGCGCACTCAGGCGAAGATGATGTGGCGCGCGGGTCTCCTGCTGCCGGCGGTCGAGCTGGCCGTGCTCGTCGCCGCCGGTTTCGGCATTCTCCAGGGCAGGCTGAGCACCGGTGACGTGCTCGCCGCCCTCGGCTACACCGCGCTCGGCATGGGCATCGTCGGGCAGATTCCGCAGCTCACCGCCCTGGAACGCACGCGCGCCTCCGCCACCAGGATCGCCGAGGTCCTCGACACCCCGGTACCGGGAAAAGCCGTCTCCGCGCCGTCGAGCGGGTGCATTCAGCTGCGCGACGTCAGCGTGGAAGGCGCGCTGCACGACGTGAGCCTGACGATCCCCGCAGGTGCGTTCACCGCCGTGGTCGGCAGTTCCGGCGCCGGCAAGTCGACGCTGGCGGCGGTGCTCGGCGGACTGTCCCCTGTGGACTCGGGCGAGGTGTCGGGAGAGGGTTCCGTCGGCTACGCCTTCGAGCGTCCCGCGCTGCTGGGCGCGACCATCGGCCGTTCGATCGGCTATGGAACGGACGCGGACGAGATCCAGGTGCGGGACGCGGCCGTCGCCGCTCAGGTGCACGACGTGCTGATCCGTCTGCCGCAGGGCTACGAGACCCCGCTGGCCGACGCCCCGTTGTCCGGTGGCGAGGCGCAACGGATCGGCCTCGCCCGCGCGATCGTGAGAGATCCCAAGGTGCTCGTGCTCGACGACGCCACCGCCAGTCTGGACACCGTGACCGAGGCCAAAGTGGACAAGGCACTGACGACAGCACTTCCCGGCCGGACCAGGGTGGTGGTGACGCATCGCCCGGCCACGGCCGCGAGAGCCGATCTCGTGGTGTGGCTGGAAGACGGCCGGATCCGCGGCACCGGCACCCACCGGGAGCTGTGGACCGACGAGGACTACCGCGCCGTGTTCACCGGGGGCGAGTGATGCGTTTCTACCTCTCCACGCTGGCAGGACACCGCAGAGGCGTCCTGATCCTGCTCGGCTGGTCCATGCTCGAGGGCATCCCGGCGTTCTTCGGCGGCAAGCTCGTCGGCACCGCCGTCGACCAGGGCTTCGCCGCGGGAGATCCGCTGGCCGGCGTGCTGTGGCTGCTCGCGTTCGCCGCGCTCGCGGTGGCGGGCGCACTCGGCCAGCGGCAGGTGTTCGCTCGACTCGGCGACGTCGTCGAGCCCATGCGCGACGCTCTGGTCACGCGGGTCGTGAACGGTGTGCTGGACGACCCGACGCACCGCAGGACACCGGACGCCAGCGCGGTCGCCATGATCACCAGGCACGTCGAGGTGGTGCGCGACGCCACCGCGGGCGTTCTGGTGCAGGCTCGTGCACTTCTGGTCACGACGGTCGCCGCGCTCATCGGCCTCGCGACCACGGCCGCCGCGCTGATCTGGCTGGTCGTGCTGCCGATCGTGGCCGCACTGGTGCTCTTCGGCCTGCTGCTTCCCTCGCTGGCCAAACGACAACGCGATGTCGTGATGGCCGACGAAGGCACGGCGGAAGCGTCCGGCGCGGTGCTGACCGGGCTGCGCGACGTCGCCGCCTGCACCGCGTCGGCCGAGGCGTACCAGGACGTCGCGAGGCAGGTCGACCGACAGGCCAGAGCCTCCGTCACCGTCGCGTGGGCGAACGCGTTGCGCGCCACGGTGATCGCGATCGGCGGCTTCACCCCGATCGTGATGCTGGTCGCGTTCGCTCCCCCGCTGGTCGCCTCAGGACAGCTCACCACGGGTGCTGTCCTGGCGGCGGTCGTCTACCTGACCAGCAGCGTGAACCCCGCGCTGCACGGCCTGGCCCGCACCACCAGCACCGTCGTGATGCGGTTGATGGTCGCGCTCAAACGACTTCAGGAGGCCGCGCCGCGCTCCGGCGGGGAGATCGGCACCGAGATCCCGGCCAACGGCGAGTTCGTGCTGCGGGACGTCACGTTCGGCTGGAGCCCGGACGCGGAACCGGTGCTGCGCGGCCTGTCGCTCGACCTGCGCCCCGGCGACCACCTCGCGGTGGTCGGCCCGTCCGGCATCGGCAAGTCCACAATGGCCAGTCTGCTCACCGGCCTGATGCCACCGGACAACGGCTGTGTCCTGTTCGGCGGTGCCCCCGTCGACCGGGTGGCGCCGACGATCAGGCACCACGCGATCGCACTGATTCCGCAGGAGACCTACCTGTTCACGGGCACCGTGCGAGAAAACCTCACGCTTCTCGCGCCGTGGGCGACCGACGAGGATCTCGTCGACGCGGTGAAAAAGGTCGGCGCCAAACCACTTCTGGACGGACTCGGTGGCCTGGACGCTCTGCTCGGCCATGGCGGAGAAGGACTTTCCGCTGGTGAGGCCCAACTGCTGGCGCTCGCGCGGGTGTTCGTCACGTCCGCGAGCGTCGTCATCCTCGACGAGGCGACCTCGCACCTGGACCCCGCCGCCGAAGCCAGGGTCGAACGGGCTTTCGCGCGACGGGACGGGATTCTCGTGGTGATCGCGCACCGGCTGAGCTCGGCGCTGCGAGCGAACCGCGTGCTGGTCATGGACGGCGGCAAGCCGTTGCTCGGCTCCCACGAGCACCTGCTCAAGACGTCCGCGCTCTACGGGCAGCTCATGCTGGCCTGGGATCCCACCCACCGCGAGGAAACCCCGCTGCCCAAACGGTGAGCGGGGTCCACACAGGACTAAACAGTTCCGTCAGCCGACACGGTGCAGCCAGGTCACCGGAGCGCCGTCGCCCGCGCGACGGAACGGTTCCAGCGCGTCGTCCCACGCCGCACCGAGCAGCTCGTCGACGCCGTGCGCGAAGGATTCGCCGCCTCTGGCACGTACAGCCAGTGACCTCAGCTGGTCCTCGTTCACGACGATGTCACCGTTCGCCGACGTACGGGCGTGCCACAGCCCCAAAACGGGTGCGAAACAGAAGCGCTCGCCGTCCTGACCGGAGGACGGTTCCTCGGTCACCTCGAACCTGAGCATGGGCCACGCGCGCAGCGCAGCCACTAGTTTGGCGCCGGTGCCGGCGTCTCCGGTCCATGCGCATTCAGCGCGCAACTGGCCTGGTGCCGCGGGTTGCGCTGCCCACCTGAGGTCTACCCGGACACCGAGGGTGCCCGAGATCGCCCACTCGACGTGCGGACAGACCGCAGACGGCGACGAGTGGACGTAAACCACGCCACTGGTGCTGCCACGGGTGTTCACTGCTGACCTCCGCTACTCGACGAGGGACGTCTTCCCCTACGCCTTTGTCGAGTGTGAGGTGATCACCGTGGAACCCGTTCGCTGCATTCTGCCTCGACTTGAGGCAAGTCCGCCATAAGAACCAGCTCGATCATCACCCGACCGGGGCAGATACAGGTCTTAAGTCCCGATCTCCCGGCCGAGCGATGCCTGATCGTGATCTACAGAGCGTTTACCGCGGCCACCACGTCGACTAGACCCGTGCCCTTGTCGAACGACGAGGTGTAGGGGCCGACAGGCCCGTAACCGGTGCCGTACTTGTGGGCCGTCGACTTCAGCGCCCGCTCGATGTCGGCCGGGGTCGCGGAAGGCTTGGCCTGGAACAGCTGTGCGACGATCCCGGCGATGTGCGGCGCCGCCATCGACGTGCCGCTGATCGTGTTGAAAGTGCCGAGGTCGAGCAGTCCCGGTCCGTTCTGCGGATTCAGGCCGGTCGCGCAGATCGGCAGGTAGAGCCGGCACGACGAGGTGATGTTCTCCCCCGGCGCCGAGATGTCCGGCCACGTCGCGGAGTCCGTGGCGAGACCGCGGGACGAGAAGTCCGACACGGCGCCGTCGCGGGTACCGGTCTCCTGGTCGTTGTAGGAGGCGACAGAGATCACGCCGGGGGTCGGGTCGATGCCCGGCGGGTTGGACAGGTTCGCTGAACCATCGCCGCCGTCGTTGCCGTTCGCCCACACCACGACGACGCCTTCGGCCACGAGCTGTCGTTGCAGTTTGACAGTGACCGACTCAGGGTCGAACGCACCGCCGCCAGATGGCCCATAGGAGTTGTTGATCACCTTGATCGGCGGGCAGGTCGAGGCGGGCACACCGGCGCCGCACGGGGCCCGGTGGTTCTCCAGCACCCAGTTCAGCGCGGCGTCCGCGCCGAGGATGAGGATCGCCGCCCCGGTCGAGATCACGACGCCCTTCGCGCCCGGCGCCGCGCCGTGGATCACCGGTCCGCCGGTGGTCTGCACGTCGCCGCCGATCGCGATGCCGGTGACGTGGGTGCCGTGGCCGCCCAGCGACGTCGTGTCGGTGTCGAGGAAGTTCGGCACCGGCACGATGCAGTTCGTCTGCGTCGAACCGTCCAGGCACAGGCTCTTCAGGTTGCGGACGATCCGGCCGCCGAACGACGGGTGGTTCGGGTCGACGCCCGAGTCGATCACCGCGACCGACACTCCCGCGCCGGTCAGCCCGAGGCTGTTGCGGGCGTCGAGGCCACGCGTGGCGGTGTGCGAGGTCGACCCGAGGAACTTGATCTGTCGCTGGACCTCGACGCGCGTCACGCCCGCTTTGGCCCTGGCGGAGGAGATCTGCGCGGAGTCACCCCGCGCGGCCACCACGCCGATCTTGCGGAAGCTCGTGAGCTTCTGCAGACCGGCCGCTTCCACCGCCTGTTCCGCGGCGGTGATGTCGGCTCCGTGAACGTAGACCGTGGAGGTCGGTGCGGCCGTCGCGACAGGGGATGCGACGGCCACCAGCAGTACGGCGAGCAGTGCAGCGCGTGTGTACATGGACCCTCCGTGAACATTGGCAGGCAATCCATCTAACGAGTGATCCACTTATCGGTGACGGGCATCACTCAATGTCTCGACCGGCTGCGTTGGGACGACCCCGGACCGCTACGGTGTCCCCCCGTGCGGAAAGGTAGGGACTCGTGCGGCTGATCCGTCTGGGCGCTGAACCCTCGGCCATTGGGGCGGACGTCCGCGCCGCCCTCACGGCCTGCGGCGCGGGTACCCAAGCTCTGGGTGGCGTTGCGCTCATCGGCGTGCAACCACCCGACTGCCCGGTGCCGCTGGACGCGATCGTCGTGCTGCCCAAGGGCGTTCTCGTGATCGTCGGCGTCGACCTGCCCGACCCCGCGCTGAAACTGGAAGCACCGCTCGGCGGTCCGTGGACGATCGACGGCTGGCCGCTGGTCGCCCAGGACGGCGCGCCCAACCCTGCGACCGAGGCGGTGGCGGCGGCGACCGCGGTGGCGCAGCGGATCCAGGCGATGCGCGCGGAACCGCTCCCGGTGAGCACCGTCGTGGCGGTCGGCCCGTTCGTCGATCAGGTCGTGCAGCCGACGGTCGACCTCAACCGCGGCGTGCGGGTGCTGCACCCCAAACCGTCCACTTTGCTCAGTGCGGCCCGTGAACTCGCGACGTCGACGGTGCCCTGCACGGCCGACCACGCCGTGAAGCTCCTCGCGATCCTGCAGACCACCGGCACGCCGCCGGACGCGCGGTCGCTGCTCTCCGAGGGTTTCAGCGACGCGGTGTCCGATCTCGCGTCCGCCAACACGATGCTGATCCCCAAGGCCGCGATGGGGCAGCTCATCTCCCGCAAACGCTTGCCGGGCAAGCTGACCTGGCCGTACCTCGCGGTCGCGGCGGTGGTCGCGCTGATCCTCGTCACCTGGCTGGTGGTGGCGCTGCCCGGCGACGACAAGCCGGCCGACGCGACGCCCGCGCCGACGTCCGCGCAGCCGACGACGGTGGTCGTGGACGGCACGACGTTCGTGCCGAAGGAGATGAAGAAGGACCAGGACTGCCAGGCGCAGGCGTTCGGCGACGTGAAGGCGTGGCTGATCGCGAACGACTGCGGCGTGCTGCTGCGCGCCACCTACGAGACGACGGTGCAGGGCAAGCCGGCGACCGTGCTGGTGGCGGACATGGACCTGTACGACGCGCCCAGCGCGAAGTCGTTGCACGCGGTCGTCGTGCTGCCGGGATCCGGTGGCGTGCACGGCCTGGACGGCAAACCGCTGGAGAACGCGGCTTTCGCGAACGGCACCAAGGGCAGCCACGTGACGCTGGCGTTCGCGGTGTGGTCCGGCGGCGCGGGCGACCAGACGCTCGATCCGATCGCCAAGCAGGCGTTGCGGCTTCCCACCACCCGGTAGAGGGTGGAGAGCATGGTCGGACAACTTCGTTCAGTGGTGCTTGACTGCCCGAATCCCTCCGAACTGGCGTCGTTCTACGAGAACCTGCTCGGTGCCGAACGGCTGGCCGGTGGTGACGACACGTGGGTGGTGATCGTCACCGGAGGCACGCGGATCGCGTTCCAGCTCGCGCCGGAGTACCAGCCGCCCGCGTTCCCCGATCCGCGCGGCTCGCAGCAGTTCCACCTCGACGTGCTGGTGGAGGACGTCGAGGAGGCCGAGCCGAAGGTGCTGGAGCTCGGCGCGAAGCTGGTGAGCAAGGACAACGACGACACGTTCCGGGTGTACACGGACCCGGTCGGGCACCCTTTCTGCCTCGTGTGGCTTTCCTGATCCAGGCCTAATGTGGCGCCATGGACTTCGACGTCATCGTCATCGGTGGTGGCCCCGTAGGTGAGAACGTGGCTTGGCGGACGGCCGCGGGTGGCCTGTCCACCGCCATGATCGAGAAGGAGCTCGTCGGCGGCGAGTGCTCGTACTGGGCGTGCATGCCTTCGAAGGCGCTGCTGCGTTCCGGGCACGCGCTCGCCGCCGCGAAGCGGGTCAAGGGTGTGGTCGGCGGGTCGCTCGACGCGGCCGCGGTGCTGGAGCGGCGCACCGGTTTCACCTCCAACTGGGACGACACCGGCCAGGTCAAGTGGGCCGAGTCGGAGAACATCCACGTCATCCGCGGCGACGGTGAGGTCACCGGCGAGCGTGAGGTCACCGTGGGCGGAGAGGTGTACCGCGCCCGCCAGGCCGTGGTGGTGTGCACCGGCAGCGTGCCGAAGATGCCGCCGCTGGAAGGTCTTGCCGACACTCCTGTGTGGACTTCGCGCGAGGCCACGTCGGCCCGTGAGGTGCCGGAGTCGCTGGTCGTGCTCGGCGGCGGTGTCGTCGGCGTCGAGATGGCGCAGGCGTGGGCGCGGCTCGGCTCGAAGGTGAAGCTGGTGGTGTCCGGTGACCGGCCGCTGCCGAAGTTCGAGGAGTTCGTCGGCCCGCTGGTCGTGGAGGGCCTGGAGGAGGACGGCGTCGAGGTGCTGCTGGGCGGCCGCGCCTCGTCGATCAAGCCGGGCGAGCTGACGTTGCAGGACGGCCGCGTCGTGCGGGGGGCGCACATCCTCGTCGCGACCGGGCGGGTACCGGCGACCAAGGACGGCAAGCCGCTGACCATCGACGACTCCGGTCTGGTGGCCGGTGTGGACGGCCGGTGGCTGTACGCGGCCGGTGACGTCACCGGGAGGGCGTTGCTGACGCACCAGGGCAAGTACCAGGGGCGGGCGGTCGGCACGGCGATCCTGGAGCGGTCGCGCGGGTTCGAGCCGAAGCAGTGGTCGGCGGGCCAGGCGTGGGCCGATCACGTGGCGGTGCCGCAGGTCGTGTTCACCGACCCCGAGGTGGCGTTCGTCGGGCACACCGCCGAGGAGGCGCGGGCTCAGGGCCGCGACGTGAAGGTGGTCGACCTGGACATCGCGGTCGCCGGGTCGTCGCTGCACGCCGACGGTTACAAGGGCAAGGCGCGGATGGTCGTGGACGAGCGCACGCGCACGCTGGTCGGTGTCACGTTCGTCGGCCAGGACGTCGCCGAGCTGCTGCACTCGGCCACCGTCGCGATCGTCGGGGAGGTGACCGTGGACCGGTTGTGGCACGCGGTGCCCTCGTACCCGACGATCAGCGAGGTGTGGCTGCGGTTGCTGGAGTCCTACGGGCTCTGAACCGGATCCTGGGGTTTCTCCAACACCGACCCCAGCATGCCGGTGAGCAGTTCGTTCGCCGTGCCGACCACGTACGCGCGGTCGTCCTCGTCGACCCGTTCGGCGAGCTTGAACAGCGCGTCCGCGGTCTGCACGGCGATCCGGAACGTCAGCATCACCGGGGCGTCGCCGTGGGCGCCGAACCGGTTGACGAACATCTCCGCCAGCCGTTCGGCCATCAGCTCGTACTGGTCGACGCTGGAGTCGAGCCGGTGGCTGTCCAGCATGTCGCTGAACCGCACCCGGCCGAAGCCCGGCACGTCCGTCAGCATCCGCATGTACACCGCGACGATCTGCGCCATGGCCTCGCGCCACGTGTCCGCGATCAGATCCGCGGCGAACAGTTCCCCGACCTCGCGGAGATAGGTCTCCATACCGCGAAGTGCCAGAGCGTGCACAACGGATCGTTTGTCGGGGAAGTACTGATAGAAGGAACCAATGGGCACTCCGGCCACATCGACGATGCGAGCTGTGGTGATGTCGTCGTAGTCGTATTCGTTCAGCAGGCTCGCACAAGCGTCCAGGATCGCGGAGACAGTCGCCGCGCCGCGCTGTTGCACAGGCTGCCGGCGCATCACCCTGGCTAACCTGCCTTTTGCCGGATCTTCATGCACACGAACATCTTTATCCATAAGTGTGCTCATTGCCCAGCACAGGTTCCTGACAGGTTCAGCCCGGATCTCCACGCCGTTTGCGGTGAACCACCCAGCCGAAGTCCACGAGACAGACGACGGCGAGTAGTAAAAGCAGGATTCCAAGCCAGGTGAAGTCGGCTCGCAGCGCCAGCCAGCCCGCGACCGAGTTGAAGACCAGCCCGAACCCGGCCAGCCACAACCGCAAGGTCAGCGCACTGCGCGGGGGCGCCGGAGGCGGCAGGTAGTCGCTCACCTCATCCGGTTTCCCGCAGCAACGGGACCTCAACCCGCCTCAACTGGCGCGGAGGTTTCGTCACATAGGGACGAACGAGACGGGTCAGGGCCAGACCAGGAGCGATGAGCGGGACCACGGCGGTCAGCACGGCGGCGGTGATGCCCGCTCGCACGACGTCCTTCGGCATGACGGCGACGCGGTCGACGACGAACGCGCGCCGCCCGGTGATCGACACGGCCGCGAGGACGAGCAGGAACACGACCATGCTGAGCATCGCCCGCTGCACCGCGTGCTCGTACCCGGCCGCCTCTCCCGCGACGAGCACCGCGAACCACCCGGCGAGAGCAGGCAGCTGACCCTGTTCGGTGGTGGCCGCCCAGCTCAGACCGCCGAGCGTGGCGAGCCAGGCGAGGACCTCCGCGCGCTCCTGAGCCCATAGGGATGCCGAATCGAGGGGAATGCCGGTCCAGGCGAGTAGCCCGAGCGGGCTCAGGGGGTTCTCGGCGAGCTGGCCGAGCACCCAGGCGAGCGTCCACGCGGACAGCAGGACCGCCACGACGAGCTGCCACCGGGGCCGGCGCACCACGCAACGGGCGAGCCGGACGATCTCCGCACGCGTCATACCCCCACCTTGCCGTTTCCTGGTGGTTTGCGGAGAAACGTCACCCCAACGCTCACCCTGTCGGCCCCCGTCCGAGGCGGTTCCTCACGCAGCGCTATCCACGATCGGGGGACAGATCTTTTCTAGACTGACGACATGAGCATTGATCAGCTTCTGCGTCTTCCCAGCTACCTGATGCTCGGGCTGGTGAGGGAGGCGCGCCGGATCGGGCGGGCGGACCTGCGGGGTCCTCACCTGACGGTGCTCGCATACCTCTCCGAACAGGAGGCGGTGGCGCAGAAGCGGATCAGCGACCGGGTGCGGATGGATCCGAGCGACCTCGTGTCGGTGCTCGACGTGCTCGAGGGCTTCGGGTTCGCCCAGCGCAGACGCGACGAGAAGGACCGGCGGCGGTTCACCGTGTCGATCACCGAAGAGGGCAGGCAGGCGCTGCTGGAGCGACTGGAGGCAGCGCGGGCACATGAGGACGAGCTGCTGGCGCCGTTGACTCCGCACGAGCGCGATACGTTGGCCACACTGCTGCGTAAGGCGTACCTGCATCACGCTGATATGCGTGTAGATTAGACAGTCTGCGCTCAGCGACCACAGCGCGGGCAGGACAGTGCGAATCGGAATAAAAGCCGACGCCGCATGATATCGAGAAATGAGGCAAGTTGTCAAGCCCCTCCGATGACCTCCGGCTCGCCGAAATGGAGCCGGAGCAGGAATACGTGGCCATGTTGTACGGCCGGCTCGACGACCTCCGCGAACAGACGTCGAAACGACTCGCACAATCGTTGCGACAAACCGGCGGCACGCATCAGATGCGGTCCGAGCGCGACACCTCCGTCGCGATGTACACAGATCAATTGGCCCAGTACAGCGCGGTCGAGAACGGACTCGCGTTCGGCAGGCTCGATTTCCACAACGACGACCGCTTCTACATCGGCCGAATCGGTCTCTTCGACGAGGACAAGGATTACGAGCCGCTGCTGATGGACTGGCGGGCGCCCGCCGCCAGGCCGTTCTACCTCGCCACCGCCGCCTCCCCTGACGGCGTGCGGCGGCGCAGGCACCTGCGGACCCGCTCGCGCAAGGTGATCGGCCTCGACGACGAGGTGCTCGACATCAACTCGGTCAGCCGCTCGTCCAAGGACAGCCTGACCGGCGAGGCGACGCTGCTCGCCGCGCTGAACGAGTCGCGCACCGGCCAGATGAGCGACATCGTCGCGACCATCCAGGCCGAGCAGGACAGGATCATCCGGTCCGAGCTCAACGGCGTCGTCGTCGTGCAGGGCGGACCCGGCACCGGCAAGACCGCCGTGGCCCTGCACCGGGCCGCGTACCTGCTGTACACCCACCGTCGCCAGCTGGCGAAACGCGGTGTTCTCGTCGTCGGTCCGAACACGACGTTCCTGCGCTACATCAGTCAGGTCCTCCCCTCCCTGGGTGAGACCGGCGTCCTGCTGTCCACGGTCGGCGAGCTCTACCCCAACCTGACCGCCACCGGCCGCGAGTCGGCAGCGGCGGCCGCGGTCAAGGGCCGCCTCGAGATGGCCGACGTGATCGCCGCGGCCGTGCGGGACCGCCAGGAGGCGCCGCCGTCCGTCGAGATCCGCTTCGACAACGACGTGCTGCGCCTGGACCGGCGGGCGATCGCCGAGGCACGGGGCAGGGCGCGCCGGACCCGTCGCGCGCACAACGAGGCACGCCGCACGTTCGCCCGCGAGATCATCTCGACGCTCTCGGGCATGGTGGCGAACCGGCTGGGCAATCATCTGCTCGACAAGGCGGACATCGACGACATCCGCCGCGAGCTGCGCGAGTCCCCGGAGGTCCAGGCCGCGATCTCGTCGCTGTGGCCGGTGCTGACGCCGTTCTCGCTGCTCTCGGAGCTCTACGCGAACCCGAAGCGCCGCAACCGCGCGATGTCGAAGTTCACCCGCGAGGAACGCGACCTGCTGCAGCGCGTGGGCGACGACTGGACGCCGGCGGACGTGCCGTTGCTGGACGAGGCAGCCGAACTGCTCGGTGAGGACGACACGGAGGCCAAGGCCCGCGCCGAACGCCAGCGCCGCCAGGCCGTCGAGTACGCCCAGGGAGTTCTCGACATCCTCGACCTGGAGGACGACGCGGACCCCGACATGCTGACGGCCACGGACCTGATGGACGCGTACCGACTGGCCGAGCGTCACGGCGTCGACCGCTACGAGACCGCCGCGGAACGTGCCGCGGCCGACCGCACCTGGACGTTCGGCCACATCATCGTGGACGAGGCCCAGGAGCTGTCGGCGATGGCGTGGCGCACGCTGATGCGCCGCTGCCCCAGCAAGTCCATGACGGTCGTGGGCGACATCGCGCAGACCGGTGACATCGGCGGCGCCACCTCGTGGGGTTCCGTGCTGTCGCCGTACGTGCAGAACCGTTGGCGCCTCACGGAACTGACGGTCAACTACCGCACGCCGGCCGAGATCATGGAGGTGGCCGCGGACGTGCTCGCCTCGGTCGACGCCTCCCTGGTGCCGCCGACGTCGGTGCGCGAAACCGGTGTGGCGCCCTGGGTCTCGACGGTGACGTCGTACGCGTCCGAGGTGCCCGCCCTGATCGCGCGCGAGGTCACCGCGGTCGGCGACGGCAAGATCGCGGTGATCGTGCCGGCCGCGCTGCTGTCGTCGGTGGGCTCCGCCGTGGCGTCGTCGGTTCCGAACTCCTCCGTCGGCAACGAACTGGAGGAGGCGCAGGTCGTAGTGCTCGGTGTGACCGACGCGAAGGGCCTGGAGTTCGACGCGGTGGTCGTGGTCGACCCGGACGGCATCCTCGCCGAGTCGCCGCGTGGCGCGTCGGACCTGTACGTCGCGCTGACCCGTGCCACGCAACGGCTCGGCGTCGTGCACACCGGGACGCTGCCAGATGTGCTATCCCGGTTGAAGGACGTTTCGTAGCGGCCGAGCGGAAGCCTGGGTGGCGGCTGTTCGCCCCCAGGCTCTCCCCAGGTCGTGCCGCGGTGGAGTCAGTGCGCCAGAGCGAGACCGACGGCCGCCGCCCCTACTCCGAGCACCACGCTGACCAGAACGTTCAACAACGCCGGGCGGTACTTCTCCGCCTCCAGCAGCTTCACCGTCTCGTAGCTGAACGTCGAGTACGTCGTGAGCCCACCGCAGAACCCGACGCCGAGCAGCGGCATCCAGGACGTCCCCGCGACGAACCCGATGAGCAGGCACCCGACGACGTTCACCGTCAGAGTCCCGAAAGGGAAGTCCGACGAGTGCCGCGACTGCACGAACCGATCGAGCAGGTACCGGCAAGGCGCACCCAAAGCAGCCCCGAGGAACACCGCCAGCACGGTCATCGAGTCACCCTCAGCCCGAGAAACGCGGCCAGCACAGCACACACCGGCGTGGCGAGCAGCGCCCACGACCACGACGCCGCGTACGACGAGAACGTCGTGAAGCCGCCCAGCATCCCGACCCCGAAGAACGCGCGCACCAACGGCTTGGGCACCAGCCCCATCAGCACGCCGATCAAGAACGACCCCAGCACGTTGATGACGAACAGGCCCCACGCGCCCGGCACGAACACCGACAGGCCGTAGCGCGCCACTCCCCCGAGCCCGCCGCCCAGCGACACCAAAGAGACGAAGGCCAGCGGACGGTCAGGCTGTGGGTTCGGCAAGGTGCTCCACCAGGTGGTCCAGGGCCTTCAACGCGCGCACGACGTCCTCCCGTTCCGAGGACTCCAGCTTGCCCAGTGCGGCACCGATCCGCTTCTCGTGTTCGCGCTGCCAGACGAGCAGCTGGTCGTGTCCACGGGGTGAGACGGACAGCCGGGCTACCCGTCTGTCCTTGGGGTCTCCGCCGCGGACGACGAGGCCCGAGTCGATCAGCTGGGACACCAGTCCGGACACCGTGTTGGGGGCCAGTCGCAGGGCCGCGGCGAGGTCGCCGACCTTCATCGGCGGGCGCTCCGCCAGGGTCTGCAGCAGCTCTACCTGCGCCATCGGCAGGGATTCCCACGGCCAGTCGGCCCGGATGCTCGTCCGCAACGCCCGGCGCAGGCGAGTGACGACGTCGGTGAGCGTGCGGGCTTCGTCTGACATGCGGAAATCTTACTGGGCTCACGACAATAGCTCTGTGTCAGATATAATCTGACCACGATGAACTGGTTCGTCACGGAGTCGCCCAGACCGGCGTGGATCGCCCGCCGGTCGTACGCGCCCTGGCTGGTCATCGCGACGGTCTGCTTCGGCGCGTTCATGGGTCAGCTCGACGCCTCGATCGTCACGCTGGCGTTCCCCGCGATGAGCGCGCACTTCCAGGCCGATCCGGAGTGGATCTCGCTCAGCTACCTGATCACGCTCGTGGCGCTGCTCGTCCCAATGGGCAGGATCGCGGACCGGATCGGCCGCAAGATCGTCTACATCTACGGCTTCGCGCTGTTCACCGGAGCGTCCATCGCGTGCGTGTACGCGCCGGGGTTCGACTCGCTCATCGCCGCCCGGATCGCGCAGGCCGTGGGGGCCGCGATGCTGCAGGCCAACAGCGTCGCGCTCGTCACCACGGCGGTCGCGCCGGAGCAGCGGCGCAAGGCGCTCGGGGTTCAGGCCGCGGCGCAGGCGACCGGGCTGGCGGCGGGGCCGTTGCTCGGCGGGTACCTGACCGAGAACTACGGGTGGCAGGCCGTGTTCGCGATCAACGTGCCGGTCGGCGTCGTCGCGATGGTCATGGGCCACTACCTGCTCCCCCGCACGAAAACCGCGCGGGACAGGGGAAAGCCGACGTGGAAGGTGCTGCCGGGGCTGGTGGGTGTGCTGCTCACCTATGCCGCGTTGTTCGCGCCGATGACGTTGCTGCCGTTCACCATGAAACAACCCTTGGCACATATAGGATTCACGGTCGCCGCACTGCCGCTCGGGTTCGCGGTCGCGGCGACGCTGCTGAACAGGACGGGGATCAGGACCGGAGCGCTGATCACGGCCGTGGCGCTGATCCTGCCTGTGCCGCAGGTGATTCAGCTCGTCGTCGCGGGCATCGGGCTCGGGATCATCGCGCCGGCCTGCACGAAACGGGTGATGGGCGTGCTTCCGGACGGATCGGCCGGGGTCGGCAGCGGGCTGGTCAACGTCGCGCGAGGCCTCGGCACCGCACTGGGCGTCGCCGTGGCGACGCTGCTGATTCACACTTTCCAGTGATAGCAGCGGTTCTGTTGGAGCAATGGGGCTCAGGGGCTGCCGTACGCGTGTGGCGTCTCAGTAGCCTGGTCACATGTCTGAACGGGTGAGCTGGGTTCCGGAAGGTGTCGACACGGGCAGGCCGAGCGCCGCTCGCCTCTACGACTATCTGCTCGGGGGCGGGCACAACTTCGCCGCCGACCGGGCACTCGCGGAGAAGTTCCTGCAGGCCCAGCCGAACGGCCGCACGATCGCCCGGCTGAACAGGGCGTTCCTGCGCCGGGCCGTGCTGCTCATGATCGACGAGGGCATCCGCCAGTTCCTCGACCTCGGCTCCGGCATCCCGACTGTCGGCAACGTGCACGAGATCGCCCGCAAGGCCGACCCGGAGGCGCGCGTCGTCTACGTGGACTTCGAGGACGTCGCGGTCGCGCACAGCCAGCTCATCCTGGAGGGCGACCCGCTCGCGGCGATCATCCAGGAGGACATGACCAGGCCCGACGCGGTGCTGCGGTCGGCGCGGGACAGCGGCCTGATCGACTTCTCGCAGCCTGTCGGCGTGCTCACGGCCGGCGTCTTCCACTTCGTGCCGCCGGAGGCCGACCCGAACGCGGTCGTGGCGGCCTACCGCGACGCCGTGCCCGCGGGCAGCTACCTCGCGGTCTCGCAGTTCACCCAGGACCTGCAGCCCAAGGAGATGGCCGGGATCGTCGAGGTCATGAAGAAGAGCCAGAACCCGATGTACCCGCGCACGAAGAGCGAGATCGAGGCACTCTTCGCCGGGTTCGAACTCGTGGAGCCCGGCATCGTGCCGACGCCGTTGTGGCGGCCGGAGGGCACGGACACCGACGATCCGGACAAGGCAGGCATCTACGCCGCCGTCGGCCGGAAGGTGTAGTGCGCCTGTCGTTGTTGGCCGGGCAGCGGTGAATCCGTACGCTCTGTGAACAGCATGGAACTTCCGGAACTCGCCGCCCGCTGGATGCACGCGCTGACTCCCACCGCGTACATCCCGCTGTCCCACGCCGAAATCGAGCAGGCGTTGCTCGATTCGCTGCGTGAGCTTCCGGGGTCGCCTGAATCGGTCGCCTATCGATTGGTGTCACTGCACGCGACCGGTCCCGACTCGTTGCGCGCCACGATCGAGGTCCTTTCGCCCGCGTTCGAACTGCCCGTGCTGGCCCGCATGGCCTCCGCGTACGCACAGGCCATGCGGATGGACGCGTTCGACCAGCAGGAGGAGATCAAAGTCGCGATCGTGCGGGCCAAACAGCGGGTCGAGCGCACGCTGATGGTCAGTCAGGCGCGGTTCCAGGAGGTGTTCGACTCCGCGGCGCTGGGCATCGCGATCACCGACTTCACCGGCAGGTGCGTCCAGGCGAACGACGCGCTCGCCGAGATCGTGGGGCTGGAGTCGGGCGCCGACGTCAACGACCGCGACCTGCGCGACTTCTACCACCCCGAGGACGTGGCCGCCCTGGGCGCCTCGTACCGGAAGGTGCAGGAGGGCCACGTCGACAGGTTCCGCGACCAGCGCAAGCTGATCCGCGTGGACGGCGAACCGGTGTGGGTGCACCTCGCGGTGTCGGTGCTGCGCGACGCGGACGGCGAGCCGACGCACCACGTGACGATGGTCGAGGACATCAGCGAGCTGCACCTGTTGCAGCGCAGTCTCGACCACCAGCTGCTGCACGACTCGCTCACCGGCCTGTCGAACCGTCAGCACTTCATCTCGCAGGTGGAACGCCGGCTCGACGGGCGGCCGATCACGTTGTACCACCTGGGCCTGGACGCGTTCTCGGTCGTCAACAACGGGCTCGGTCAGGAGACCGGCGACAAGCTGCTCAAGATCGTCGCGACCAGGCTGGGCAGGTTCGCCGACGAGAAGGGCGCGATGGTGGCGCGGGTCGGCGGCGACGAGTTCGCGATCCTGGTCGCCTCGGACACCGTCACCTCGACCGTCGAGGAGATCCAGGAGGTCCTCGGCGAACCGACCTTCGTGGACGATCACGGCATCGCGCTGTCGGCGAGCATCGGCGTGGTGGACCGGCCACCGGCGTTCGTCACGGCCGCCGAGCTCATGCGGTGCGCGAACTCCGCGCTGCGCCAGGCGAAAGCGCGCGGCAAGCGGCAGTGGGCGTTGCACGACCCGCACGACGACGCCCGCCGCCGCGGCAAGTACGCGCTGGCCGCGTCGATGCCGGGCGCGTGGGAGCACGGCGAGATCGAGATCGTCTACGCGCCGGTGCACGACCTGGAGACGAGCGAGGTGCTCGGCGCCGTCGCCCGCCTGCACTGGGACGACCTGAGCCACAACGACACCATGGCGCTGGCCGACTCGACGGGTCTGTCACTGCCGATCGGGCGGTGGCTGCTGCGGGAGGCGTGCGCGCAGGCCGCGAGATGGGTGGCGGAGTTCGGCGACCGGGCGCCCACGCTGCACATCGCGTTGGGCGCCCTGCAGTCCCGTGACGAGGACCTGGTCGCCGACGTCAAACGAGCGCTCGACGAGACGGGCCTGCCGGCCGAACGGCTGCGGCTCTCGCTGGACATCGCGTCGGTGCTGGCGGGCGACGACAACGCCGTGGTGCTGCACGACAACGGCATCGTCACGGCGCTGGACGGGTTCCACGGCGGCCACGACGAACTGGCCGTGCTGACCGAGGTACCGGTCCGCTCGGTGATCACCCGCGCACCAGCGCCCAGCCCGGACTCCCCTCTGTACCAGGCGATGCGCGCTCTGATCGCGACCGTGCACAGCTTCGGCGTGCGGTTCGGCGTCGACGAGGTGCACACCCACGCCGACGCCGAGCACTGGAGACAGGCGGGCGCGGACGGCGTGATCGGGCTGCTGCCCGCCCTGACCGCGGCCGAGGTGACCGAGCTGCTGGCTACAGCTGCTTCACCGCCGCCAGCAGCTTCGTGAGCGAGTCCTTCGCGTCCCCGAACAGCAACGTCGTCTTCGGGTTGTAGAGCAGCTCGTTGTCCACGCCGGCGAACCCAGGCCGCATCGAACGCTTCATGAACACCACGGACTTCGCGCGATCCACGTCGAAGATCGGCATGCCGTAGATCGGGCTGGTGGGCTCGTCCCGCGCACCCGGATTCACCACGTCGTTCGCACCGACCACGACGGCCACGTCGACCGAAGTGATGCCGGGGTTGACGTCGTCGAGTTCCTTGAGCTGCTCGTACGGCACGTCCGCCTCGGCCAGCAGAACGTTCATGTGCCCCGGCATGCGCCCCGCGACGGGATGAATTCCGTACGCCACCGACACTCCACGCCGTTCGAGCTGCGACACGAGCTCACGGACGGCGTGCTGTGCCTGCGCGACGGCGAGTCCGTACCCCGGCACGACGACCACGTTGTTCGCGTACCCCAGCAGGATCGCGACGTCCTCGACCGTGCCGGACTTGACCGTCCGCTGCTCTTCCCCCTGCACGGCAACGGTTGTCGCCTTGAACGCACCGAACAGGATGTTCGTGAGCGACCGCCCCATCGCCTGCGCCATCAGCCGGGTCAGGATGGTGCCGGACGCGCCGACGAGCGTTCCGGCGACGATCAGCAGCGTGTTCGCCAGCACGTACCCGGACGCGGCGACCGCGAGGCCGGTGAAGGCGTTGAGCAACGAGATCGCGATCGGCACGTCCGCGCCACCGACCGGCAGCACGAAAAGCGCACCGAGGGCGAGCCCGACGACGGCGAGCAGCCAGAGCAGGAACCCGTTCGGCACCGCCATCACCAAGGCGCACAAGGCGACCGACGACGCGGCGGCCGCGATCGCGAGCTGCTGCCCTGCCGGCAGCAGCACCGGGCGGGTCGTCATCAGCTCCTGCAACTTGAGGAACGTGACCACCGAACCGGAGAAGCTGACCGAACCGATCAGCACCGTCAGCACGGTCGCGAGCCGGAACATCACGTCGGTGTCCGGCACCGCGAAGAACTCGGCCAGCGCCACCAGCGCCGCCGCCGCGCCACCGACACCGTTGAACAGCGCCACCATCTGCGGGATGGCCGTCATCTTCACCGACCGCGCGGCCGGAATGCCCACCACGACACCGAGTGCGACGGCGATCAGGATCCACAGTCCGTTGTGGACGACGCCGTGCACGTACGCGGTGACGACGGCGACCAGCATGCCGAACGCGCCGATGAAGTTGCCGTAGCGCGCGTATTTGGGCGAGCTCAGGCCTTTCAGCGCCAGGATGAAGCACACCGACGCGACGAGGTACATCAGCTGGACCGTCACCTTTTGAACATCTCCAGCATCCGGTCGGTCACCACGAAGCCGCCGACCACGTTGACCGTGGCCAGGAAGACCGCGAGCAGCCCCAGAACCAGTTCCAGGGTGCTCTCGGCGGACCCCGTGATCAGGATCGCGCCGACCAGGATGACGCCGTGAATGGCGTTGGCCCCGGACATCAGCGGAGTGTGCAGGATCGTGGACACCTTCGAGACCACCTCGAAGCCCACGAAGACGGCCAGCACGAAGATCGTCAGCAGGTCGATCACGGCAACTCCTTGCGGATCTGACCGTCGTGGGTGAGGCAGCAGCCGTCGAGCACCTCGTCGGAGAGGTCCGGCCGCACCGAACCGTCCGCGATCATCAGCTTGAGCAGGTTCAGCACGTTGCGCGAGTAGAGCTTGCTCGCGTGCACCGGCATGGACGACGGCAGGTTCAACGCGCCGTGCACCAGCACCTCGCCGACCCAGGTCTCCTGTCCCGCAACGGAGGCAGCGCAGTTGCCGCCGGACTCCGCCGCCAGGTCGACCAGCACGGAACCGGGGGCCATGGCCTTGAGCATGTCGGTCGTGACGAGCACAGGGGCCTTGCGGCCGGGGATCGCGGCCGTGGTGATCACGACGTCGGACGCCGCGACGTGCTCGCCGATGAGTTCTCGCTGGCGTTCCAGGAACTCCTCGGACTGCACGGACGCGTAGACGCCGGACTGGGTCTCCAGTTCGAGTTCGAGGAACTTCGCGCCGAGGCTGCGGACCTCCTCGCCCGCGGCCTTGCGCACGTCGTAGGCCTCCACGACGGCACCGAGCCTGCGCGCGGTCGCGATCGCCTGCAGGCCCGCCACTCCCGCGCCCAGCACCAGCACCTTCGCCGGCGGCACGGTTCCGGCGGCGGTGGTGAACATCGGCAGGAACCGCGGCAGTCGTTCGGCGGCGACCAGGACGGCCCGGTAGCCGGCGACCAACGCCTGGGAGGACAGGGCGTCCGCGCTCTGGGCACGGGTGACCCTGGGCAGCAGGTCGAAGCTGAACGACGTGACGTTCCGCCGCGCATAGACCTCTAGTAGTTCCTGCTCGCCTTGGGGCTGCAGAAAACTGATGGTGACCGCGCCGGGTTTGAGCTTCTCGGCCTGGTCGGTGGTCAGCGGTTGCACGGACACGACGACGTCGGATTCCGGCGTCGGGTCCTCGGGCGTCACGGTCGCCCCGGCCGCGCGGTAGGCGGCGTCGGGGGCGTGGGCATGACGCCCGGCGTTTTCTTGGACGTGCACGGTCAGTCCAGCGTCGACCAACGACGACACCGTTTCCGGTACGCAGGCGACTCGGCGCTCGGCGGGCCGCGACTCTGCGGGGGTTCCCACTTTCACCGTACGCACGTTACGCGATCAAAGGTGACCTGGGCCACATGACAGTTGCCAGAGCACCGCACCGGCCAATGTCAGGCACTCCACCAGCCCAATCACCGGTGTGAGGCGCTCACCGAGCGTCTCCGCGAGGCGTCCGAACGCACACCCGGCCGCCGCCGCGGCCGGGGTTCAGGCTCCAGTTCAGTGGGCGACAGGACATCCGGTGGGCTTGTCCGCGGGGAAGAAGTTCGGCAGCAGCTCAGCGGAGTCGTAGTAGCGGTGGTAGACCGGCGTCACCCCGCCCGACACGGGTGGCACGATCCAGGACCAGTCGGCGGGACAGGATCGTCCCGCGGCCTCCTCCTTCTCCAGGTGCGTCAGGAACCTCTTCGACTCGGTGTGGTGGTCGGTGATCGTCACGCCGGCCTCGCCGAACGAGTGCAGGACGGCGCGGTTGAGCTCCACGAGAGCTCGGTCGCGCCACAACGTCGCCTCCGACGACATGTCCAGGCCCATTCGCTTCGCCAGGTACGGCAGCAGGTCGTAGCGGTCGTTGTCCGCCAGGTTGCGGGCGCCGATCTCGGTGCCCATGTACCAGCCGTTGAACGGCGCCGACGGGTAGTCGATGCCGCCGATGCGCAGGCGCATGTTGCTGATGGCGGGAACGGCGTGCCACTTCACGCCGAGCGCCCCGAGCCACGGGAAGTCCGGGTGCGCCAGCGGGACCTCCAGCACGGCGTCGGCGGGGATCTCGACGAGTGCGGGGTCGTGGCCCTTGCAGGACACCATGAGCGGCAGCACGTCGAACGGGCCGCGCGTGGCGGGCGGTTGCCAGCCGCGCTTCACCGCGAGGTCGGTGAGCTCCAGGTTCCGCGCGTCGCCGAGCACTCCTCCGTCGGTGCCGCGGTAGGCGGCGTAGCGGATGATCTGCTCGTTGATGATCTGCGGCGCGTCCATGCCGGGTTCGGCGGGCGCGAAGATCGTGATGACGGGCCGGATCTTGCCCTTGTTCGTCGCGACGCGGAGGTGCTCGACGCAGTCCGCCGCCACGTCGGCGGGGGCCGAGACCTCGCGCTGGTCGCGCACTTTCAAGCTCCGCCAGTACAGGCGGCCGATGCAGCGTGAGCTGTTGCGCCAGGCCACGCGGGCGCCGAAGGTCAGTTCGGCGGTCGTGTGGCGGTAGGTGCCGGTCGCGGCGATCTCCGCGTGCACCTCGGCCAGCCTGGCCTCGACGGGACCGAGTTCCGGATGTTCGGCGTGGTGCTGCCGGACGAAGTCCTCAGCCTCGGAGATGTCGAACTCGCCGATGTTCTCGACCTGCGCCGGGGGAAGCGCCGTGAGGGAACGGGGCAGCACATCAGTCGGGACGGGGGTCATGGCGAGGCACCGTAGTTGCGCTTTCGTGGAGCGGGAACCGCCTGTCGCGTTACGCCATCTGGATCACTGGGCCGCGTCCGGTACGCACAGCAATTACTTGATACCGCAACCGGGTGACAATGGGCGCTACAAAGGGTGGTTCTCCGCTGTTATCGCGCTGACATCAAACATTGACCAGTGATTCAGCTCACCATTGGATTCGACCCGTTCGAGTGAACTTCACGATTCCACCGCGCGGGAATCACCGCCAGCATCGCACCAACATGCCCCGTGATGTCCATTGTGCACACATCATCGAGGCATCGCGGGAACCTCCCACGCGGAGAACCGGGTCATCCCCCGTACGGCCAGTGACGACGGCACCACGCGGAAGGCGAAGTTCCGCAACGCCAGCGCGAACGGCGACCGCACTTCGATGCCGACCCGGCCCGCCATCCGCGAGCCCTTCCACACCGACTGCGAGCGTGGCCTGCGCAACGCGTCGTAGCGGGCGAGATCACCGTCGACCGAGGCCAGCGTCACCGCGTCCTCCAGCGCCATGCACGCGCCCTGCCCGAGGTACGGCGTCATCGCGTGCGCGGCGTCTCCCAGCAGCGCCACCCGGCCCTTCACGAACGTGGGCAGCAGTGGCAGTTCGTAGATGTCGTGCCGGATCACGTCGGCGGTCGAGGCGATCAGGTGCGGCAGCGGGTCGTGCCAGTCCGCGAACAACGAGACCGGGTCCAGGTCGGCCTGGGCGGGAGCGACGGCCGCGACGTACCAGCAGACCCTGCCGTCGCCGAGCGGCAGGACGCCCGCCTCGCCGCCGGGGCCGAGAGTCTGCGAGAGGGGCAGGTCGCAGGGGCCCGGCGCCACCCCTCGCCACGCCGTGGCGCCCGCGTACACCGGTCCCGGCGCGTCGGGAAGCAGTTCCGCGCGCAGGCGGCTGTTGATTCCGTCCGCCGCCACCACGAGGTCGGCGTCCAGGTCGTCGGCGCTGGTCACCTCGGTGTCGGCGCGGAGGATCCCGGACGGCAGCGCGCGCAGCAGGACGCCGTGCAGGTCGGCGCGGTGCATCGCGACGACCTTCTCCTGGCCGACGTCGGGCAGGTGCACGAGCCAGCGCCCGTCGACCGCCCGGACGCCGCCGGACACGCGCGGCGTGCCCAGCCGCCGGGCCTCGTCGGCGACGCCCATCCACTCCAGCGCCCGCAGCGCGTTCGGCATCACGCCCACGCCGGCGCCGATCTCGCCGAAGGCGGCCGCGCGTTCGTGGACGACGACCTCCCAGCCGACGCGGCGCAACGACACCGCCGCCGCCAGCCCGCCGATGCCGCCACCCACCACGATCGCCTTCATCGCATCCTCCTCTACAGATGTAGAGGACTCTACATCTGTAGACTACAGCTGTAGAGAGATGAGGAGCACAGTGCGCAGGGACCTGATCACCGACGCCGCGATCCAGCTCGTCGCCGAGCAGGGCATGCGCGGGCTCACCCACCGCGCGGTCGACCGTCAGGCCGGACTGCCGGAAGGCTCCACCAGCGCGTACTTCCGCACGCGCAAGGCGTTGATCGAGGGGTTCGTGGCGCGGCTCGCGGACCAGGAGCGGCTGGACGTCGTGCCCGATCCCGACGACGTCGCGGGCAGCATCGCGAGGACGCTCGACAGCTGGCTCGTCGAGCGGAACAGGACGCTCGCGCGGTACGCGGCGATGCTGGAGGCCACGCACCACCCCGAGCTGAAGTCGATCATGGTCCACTCCCCGCGCGAGCAGGCCACCGCGATCGCGAAGATGCTGGGCCACTCCGATCCCGAACGGGCGGGCGCGCACTTCACCGCGTTCCTGGAGGGCCTGCTCTTCTACCGGCTCGTCGGCGGCGGCAGCACGGTCGGGCCGGAGCCGGGCACCGAGGAGAGCGTGCGGGACCTCCGCGAAGCCGTCGAAAAAGCGTTGCGACCGTAAGTACCGTGGGTTTCATGGGATTCGGGTACGGGGTCTTCTACCTCTGATCACGGACGTGTGCCACCGCGCTACACGTCCTGATTTCGCGTACCCAGAAGAGGATCCCCGTGCGTTCGCATGTTCATTTGACGACCCAAGATCTCACCAAGGGCTATGAGGCCGGGCCCGTCGTCGACGGCATCTCGCTGAAGGTCTCCGCGGGCCAGCGTCTCGGCATCATCGGCGAGAACGGCCGCGGCAAGACCACCCTGCTCCGGCTGCTGGCCGAGGACCTGGCACCGGACCAGGGAACTGTCACCCGGCACGGATCGTTGAGCCTCGTGCAACAGGAAATGCCGTTCCACGCAACCGAAACGGTGGGGGACCTGCTGTCCGAGGCGCTGCGCGAAAGCCGTCAGGCACTGTCCGAACTGGACGGTGCGGCGGAGCCGTTCGACGAACAGCGTTACGAGAAAGCCCTGGCCCACGCCGAGAACATCGAGGCGTGGGACGCCGATCGCCGCGCCGGAATCGCACTCAAGGCCCTCGACGCCGACCACGCCAGGTCGACCAGGCTGTCCGGGCTCAGCGTCGGGCAGCGGTACCGCGTCCGGCTCGCCTGCCTGCTCGCCGAGCGCGCGGACGTCCTGCTGCTGGACGAACCGACCAACCACCTCGACGCGGCGGCGCTGGCGTTCCTGACCGAACGCCTTCAGCAGCACCACGGCGTCGTGGTGCTGGTGAGCCACGACCGCACGCTGCTGGACGACGTCTGCACCCAGCTCCTCGACCTCGACCCGTCCCCGGACGGCGAGGTGCACCTGCACGGTGGCGGCTACCGGGCGTTCAAGGAGGCCAAACGCGCCGAACGCCAGCGGTGGGAACAGCGGTTCGCCCAGGAGGAGGCCGAGCACGGCGAACTGGCCGAGAAGGTCGACCGCGCCCAGTCCCGCCTGATCGACGGCTGGCGTCCGCCGAAGGGCACGGGCAGGCACCAGCGCACCACCCGTGCGGCGAACAAGATGCGCAACGTCGCACGCCGGTTGGAGGAGCTGGACGACCAGCGCGTCGACGCTCCCCCGCCGCCGATGCGCTTCACGCCGCCGGAGCTGGATGCGAGCGGCGACCTGCTGCACGCCACCCCGCTCGAAGTACCCGGAAGGCTGACCCTCACCGAGCCCATCTCCCTGAGCGCGGGCGAGAAGCTGCTGGTCACCGGTCCGAACGGAGCGGGCAAGTCGACGTTGCTGAACGTGCTGGCCGGCCGCCTCCAGCCGTCGAACGGCACGGTGCACCACGTCGGCAGGGTCGCCTTGCTGACCCAGGAATCGACGTTCGAGAACGAGGACGCCACGGCCGCGCAGGTGTGTTCGCGGGTGGGGGAACTCGGTCTGCTCAGAGGAGAAGACCTGGTGCGCCCGGTCGGCCGGCTGTCCACTGGACAACGCAGGCGCCTGGAGCTGGCGATCCTGCTGAGCAGCGCTCCGCACGTCCTGCTGCTCGACGAACCGACCAACCACCTGTCGATCGCCCTGGTCGACGAACTGACCGAAGCGCTGGACCAGACCCGTGCGGCGGTGGCCGTCGCGACCCACGACAGGCAGATGCGGACAGATTTCGGTTCGTGGCGGGCCGTGATCCTCGATTCACCTTCACGGAGTCATGAAAGTTCTGTAGCTTCGAAATAGGTCCTCTACCGAGCACTGGGAGGTGTGCGAGATGACCGAACTGATCTCCGAGAAACTGCCCACTACGCGCCAGAACCCGTTCGACCCGCCCGCCGAGGTCACGGCGATCCGCGAGCAGGCCGCCGTCAGCAGGCTGAAGTTCGCCGACGGTCACCTCGGCTGGTTCGTCACCGGTCACCACCAGGTGCGTGAGGTCCTGGGGAGCCCGAAGTTCACGAACGACCCCTCCAGGCACCACCTGCTGGACGTCAGGTTCCAGGGCGAGGCGCCGGCGGAGAGGCGCAAGGTCGAGCCGGGCATGTTCCTGAGCCAGGACCCGCCGGACCACACCCGGCTGCGCCGGATGCTGCAGGGCCAGTTCACCGTCCGGCGGATGAACCAGCTGGCCGAGTGGATCGGCACGATCGTCGACGACCAGCTCAAGCACCTGCGCACGTTCGACGGCCACGCGGACCTCGTGAAGGAGTTCGCGCTTCCGGTGCCGTCGCTGGTGATCTGCGCGATTCTCGGCGTCGACTACGACGAGCGGCACAGGTTCCAGGAAGACACGACGAAGATGCTGAGCCTGGAGTCGACGTTCAAAGAGGCCATGGAGGCGATGGCGCGCATCCAGGAGTTCATGCGCGAGCTGGTCGTCCGCAAGAAGGCCGACCCGGGCGACGACATGATCAGCGATCTGCTCGCCACAGGTGAGCCGACCGACGAGGAAGCGTCGAACATGGCGCTGCTGCTTCTGCTGGCCGGTCACGAGACCACGGCGAACATGCTGGGCCTCGGCACGTTCACGCTGCTGCAGCACCCGGACCAGCTCAAGATCCTGCGCGACGAGCCGGACGTCGTCGACAACGCCGTCGAGGAGCTGATGCGGTACCTGTCGATCATCCACTTCGGACCGACGCGCACCGCCGTCGAGGACGTGGAGATCGACGGTCACCTCATCAGGGCCGGTGACACCGTGGTGATGCACGTACCGGCGGCCAACCGCGACCCGGAGAAGTTCTCCGGCAACCCCGAGGAGCTCGACCTGCGCCGCCCGGCCGGCGGCCACGTGGCGTTCGGGCACGGCATCCACCAGTGCCTGGGTCAGCAACTCGCCCGCATCGAGATGCGGATCGGTTTCTCCAGGCTGTTCCAGGAGTTCCCGGACCTCCGGCTCGACATCGACCCCGAGGAGGTGCCGCTGCGCACCGACATGGGGATCTACGGAGTCCACTCGCTGCCAGTAGCGTGGACGGCATGAAGATCTCCGTCGACCAGACGAAGTGCTGCGGTTCGGGAATGTGCGTTTTGACCGACCCGGACCTCTTCGACCAGAGCGAAGACGACGGCACCGTCGTACTGCTGGAAGAGCACCCCGACGCCGCGCACGAGGCCACCGCGAAGGAAGCGGCGAGCCTGTGCCCGGCGGGCGCGATCACGATCAGCTGATCCGCGCCGCGTTGAAGAGCGGCCAGGCGACACGCGTGCCCCGTCGCCTGGCTCCAACGACCGTGCGAAGTCGTACGCTCTCGGCATGAACACCGCGCCGGGCTGGTACCCGGACAACGCCGACCCGCGTTTCGTGCGGTGGTGGGACGGCACCCAGTGGACGTCCCACGTGCAGCCGCGCCAGGAACAGGCCGACGCCCACCACGCCGAGGTGCAGATGGGCGGCACCGGTCAGGACCGGGTGGCGCGGCAGGTGCAGCGCGCCGGCGTCCAGGGCGTCGTCGGCGGAGGCGGTGGCACCCTGTTCACCGAGCCCGTCCTGGTCGTGAACCAGAAGGCGAAGCTCGTCGAGATGTCGAACTCCTACGTCATCTACGACCAGCACGCCCGCCACATCGGCACCGTGGAACAGGTCGGTCAGTCCGGCACCGCCAAGGCCCTGCGCGCCTTCACCAAGATGGACGCGATGCTCGACGTCCGCCTGGAGATTCGCGACGTGCAGGGACTGCCGCTGCTGCGCGTCACCCGTCCCGCGACGATGTGGAAGTCCAAGGTCCTGGTCGAGCGCGGCGACGGCATGCCGATCGGCGAGATCGTGCAGGAGAACGTCTTCGGCAAGGTCCGCTTCGCCTACGTCTGCAACGGGATGAAGGTCGGCGGCATCTACGCGGAGAACTGGCGCGCGTGGAACTTCTCGCTGCAGGACCACACCGACACCGAGGTCGCGCGCATCACCAAGACCTGGCAGGGCATGTCCAAAGCCCTGTTCACCACTGCGGACAACTACGTCGTGCAGTTCCACCGCCAGGTGCCGGACCCGTTGCTCAGCATGATCATCGCGTCCGGGGTCACGGTCGACACGGTGCTCAGCCAGAACCAGGGCTAGTGGCGAGGCGGAGTTCGTCGACCTCGGCCTGGAACCCGGCCGCCGTCAGCGTTTCCTCCGCCTGCCGCCAGTGCTCGCGAGCCTCGTCCAGCCGCCCGGCCCGTTCCAGGGCGTTGCCCAGCACCCGCAACGACCGCCCGAACTCCGGCGGTGACCCCATCTCCCTGGCCTGTTCCATCGCCAGGGACGCCAGCGTCAGGGCCTCCTCCGCCGAGGTGGTCATGCCGGACCTCAGGCGCCACACCCAGATGCGGCCCTGCCGGTCGTCGTGCTCCTCGAAGAACTCCCACGCCTGCCGCAGCTGGTCCTCCGCGAGGGAGTTCTGCCCGGACCGGATCAGCGTGTCCGCCAGGAACAGCCGGATGTTCGCGGCCAGGTCCGGGTCGCCGAACCTCTGCGCGGCGGCGAGGGAGGCCCTCAGGAACTCCGCCGACAGCGTCAGCTCGCCGGTGAACTGGTGCAACCGCCCCAGTTCCAGCGTGGCCATCAACTCGCTCTGCGAGTCCCCCATCTGCCCGGCGAGCCGGCAGGCCCGCTCCAGATAGCCCTGCGCGGCGACCAGGCCGCCGGCGCGGCGCTCGATGGCTCCCAGCGAGCACAGCACCTCGATCTCGCCGTGCGGGTTGTCGGAGGCGGCGAACCGCGTCTTGGCCTCACGATGGGCTTCACGGGCCTCCGAGGAGCGTCCGCTCCACTCGTGCATCCAGCCCATGCCGTACCAGGCGTAGGCCTCGCCCCACACGTCTCCGGCGGCGGCGAAACCCTCCTGTGCGGCCTGGAAGTGAGCCGAGGCCGCGGCGTAGTCGTGCAGCCGCGCGCTCAGGATCCCGCGCTGCTGGAACAGCATCGGCCGGCGGGACTCGGGCGCGCACGCCAGGCCGAGGTCGTTGATCTGCTCCCAGTCGTCGAACCGGGCCCGCAGGTCGCAGAACGCCGCCGACCGGATCGCCAGCTCCGCGGCCAGCGCTCCCAGTCCCAGCGCCGCCGCCTGGGTGATCACGGCGTGGATGTTCAGCCACTCCGCGTCGAACCAGTCGGCCGCGTCGCCGAGGTCGAACCGTTCCAGGTCGAGGGGTTCCAGCCGGACGCCCTGGTGCGGCAGCTCCGCGTCGGCCCGCATCGCGAGGTCCAGCCACTGCTCGAACAACGCCCCCAGCGCGATGGCCGGGTCCTCGGTGGCGGCCTCCCGGCCGAAGGCGCGCAACAGGTCGTGCAGCCGGTACCGCACCTGCCCCAGCCCGTCACGTCCCGCGTACTCGACCAGGCGGGCGTCGACCAGCGCCTCGACGTGGTCCTCGGCGTCGTCGAGATCGAGGCCCAGCAACGGGGACGCGACCCACGCCGGGAAGTCCGGGGTGTCCACCAGCGACAGCAGCCGGAACGCGGTCTGGCGCGTCTTGTCCAGGCCGTCGTAGGACAACGCGAGCGAAGCCCGCACGTCGAGGTCGCCCAGCGACAGCTCGTCGAACCGGCGGCGTTCGTCGGACAACCGGCCGGCCAGCTTCGCGAGCTGCCAGTGCGGACGCGCCACCAGCCGGGCCGCGGCCACCCGCAGCGCCAGCGGCAGCTTGCCGCAGTAGGTCACGATCTCCTGCGCCGCACCGGGTTCGGCGGCGCACCGGGCCTCGCCGACCGCGGCCCGCAGCAACGCCAGCGCGTCCGCGGACGGCAGCACGTCCAGCGGCACGACGTGCGCCGCCTCCAGTCCGGCGAGCGCTGCCCGCGAGGTCACCAGGGCGGCGCCCGAGGTGGTCCCCGGCAGCAACGGCCGGACCTGGGCCTCGTTCACCGCGTTGTCCAGCACGACGAGGATCCGCCGGTCCGACAGCAGGTCCCGGTAGAGGTCGACCCGATCCTCCACAGAGGACGGGATGGCACCGCCGGACACGCCCAGGCCGCGCAGCAACCGGTCCAGGGCGGCCCCTGGTTCGACGGGCTTCTGCTCACCGCCTCGCAGGTTCAGGTACAGCTGCCCGTCCGGGAAGGCGTCCCGGACGGCGTGAGCGCAGTGCACGGCCAGCGACGTCTTGCCGACGCCACCGGGCCCGGTGATCGTCCACGTGCCACCGGCGCGCAACCCGGCGGTCAGCCGCACGACCTCGTCGGACCGCCCGGAGAAGTCACCGACCGCGGGCGGCAGCCAGGACGGTCCGGACTGGACGGCCACGGGCGCGGAAGAGCCTGCCAGGACCTCCATGTGCAGGGCGCGGAGCTCGGCGTTCGGGTCGATGCCGAGCTCGTCGGCGAGCACGTCGCTGGCCCTGCGGTAGACGTCCAGCGCCTGCGCCTGCTGGCCGGTGCGGTGCAGGGCGAGCATGAGCTGGTACCAGAAGCGTTCGCGCAGCGGGTGTTCCGCGACGAGCGAGCGCAGTTCGTCGACGATCTGGTCGTGCCGGCCCAGCTGCAGCTCGGCGTCGTTGCGGCGTTCCAGCACCTCCCAGCGCTGTTCGTTCAGGCGCTGCACGTCGGTCTGTTCCATCCGCAGCGACGACACCTGGTCCAGTGCCGGTCCGCGCCACAACGCCGCGGCCTCGCCCAGCAGCCGCGCCTCCGTCTCCAGATCGGGCGCGCGACGGGCTTCCGCGCGCAGCCGCTGGAAGGTCAGCAGGTCGAGCTGGTCGTCCTCGACGTGGATCGAGTAGCCGGTCGGCCACGTGCGGACGAGTTTGCGGTCGGCCAGGTCGTCCAGCGACTGTCTCAACCGCATGACGTACGTCTGCAAGGTCGCGCGCGCCGCACCTGACGGCTCGTCGCCCCAGAGGTGTTCCATCAGCTCGTAGGACGAGACCGGCGCGTTCGGCTTCATCAGCAACGCGGCGAGCAGGACACGCTGTTTGGCCGAGCGCAGCTCCACCGCCCGGCCCGAGTCGGTGACCTGCAACGATCCGAGAACCCTGAACTCCCACCGGCGTTGCATGGGCCCGATCCTAACCAGCCGGTAACCCGAGGTGTCAGCGAAATGTCAGCGGGCCGCGTGATGCTTCTCGCCCATGAAGCGGACAACCTTCCTCGCCGTGGCGGCGTTGTTCCTGGGAGTCGCCATGTCCGGCCAGGCCCAGGCCGAAAGCGCCCCCGGCTGTGGACCGGTGACGCAGATCGGCACGACCGGCTACATCGGATCCGGCGGGCAGAAGTGGGCCTCGGTCAAGCAGTTCAAGGGCTGCGGCAAGAACTGGGCCTACATCTACACCTGGAACAGCGTGCACACCGCGGGCGCGCCCTACACCCCGCTGTTCGTCATCATCGCCAAGTGGGGCAGCGAGTCGTCACGTGAGCCGTACGCCCACGCGGGCCGCAAGGCGGGCGGCTACCGGCAGCAGGAACTCTGGTCGTACGGAACGGACACCCTGGACACCTGCACCAACGCGTTCGCCGAGTGGTCCTCCGGTGCCGCGACCTACCGCGCCGAGACCAGCATCCGCTGCTGAAGCACCAGACCGGAGCGGCGTCTTGGCCCCCAGCGGGGCGCCGCTCCTCCCCAGACGGTGTCGCCGGGGCCCGAAGCCCAAACCTCTCCTCGGGTCCCGGTGACGCCTCCAGTGTCAGGCTGCGCCCTGTGACGTCATGAACTTCCCCAGACGTGACGCCAGGTCGTCCGCGGCCTCGTTGCCCCGCAACCGTTCCGCCTCCTGCCTCAACGGCCGCATGCGATCCCGGGTGCGGGCCGAGCGGATGGGACCGGACACCGCGATCGCCTGTTCCCCGACCTCGCGCGCGCGTTCGGTCTCGTTCTGCACCAGGTAGTTCATCGCCAGCGCGGCCAGCCGGAACGACTGGCTGCGCGACGTTTCCTCTCCCCCTGCGGAAATGGCCCTGGTGAGCAGCGGGATCGCCGACCGCGCGTACTTCACGTCGCAGGTGCGCGCGAGTTCGGTGTGCACCATGCCGCCGATGGACACCAGGTCGGCGAGGTCGAAGAACCGCGCCCACGGCGGTGCGTCCTCCGCGACGGACTGTCCGAACTCGTCCTCGGCACGCGCGAACTGGCGCAGCGCCTGCCTTTCCGCGCCCATCTTCGCGAACGCCCACGCCTCGTTGGCGTGCAGGATCGACACGGCCAGCGTGGACCCGCTGGCCTGCGCGATGGGCAGACCTCGCTGGAACGAGGCCAGAGCGTCCTCGGCGAGCTCGTAGTGCAGGTGCACGCGGCCCATCCGGTAGTGGATGTTGGCCTCCAGCGCGGTGTTGCCGGACGCGCGCGCGAGGCCCATCGCACGGCCGAAGTGCAGGTGTGCGGACTCCAGCAGCCCCATGTCGAAAGACGCCCAGCCGGCCAGGTTGTGCAGGTCGGCGATCGCCACCTGGAGGCGGTGCAGGACCTGTCCGCCGGAGCCGGTGTCGAGCAGCGGGTTCGCCCAGTTCAGCAATGCGACGCAGGCGTCCCGGCAGGAACCGCCGCCGTATTCGTGGTCGAGTGCCCGCAGCGCATTCGTCAGAGTTTCGACATGCCGCACGTCGGTCTTGTCCACGCGAGCTGGAAAAGCTTCGCTGCTGAACATAGGTTGGCCCTCCTGACGTGCGCCGCGCACCCGTTGTGCAGATACCCGTTACACACCGCCGGTATTCACCGCGCCGCCGCCACCATCCCTCTGTAGGGCCTGGTCGGGAAGGGTCTTTGGACTCTCCCGGGACACGTCGGCGCGGCCACCACAACGCCGTGGTGGCCGCGCCTACGATTTCGGACGGCCGTGGTGATCGGAAAGGGGCCAACAAGGTGTCGGCACCGCCGAACTGAATCCATTTCCGGTAATTGCCCCTCACCGGAACGGCCGATCAAGTCACTCTTCCAGGGTCACCACCTGAGCGGGACACCTGTCCACCGCGTCACGAACGCCCGGTAGCAGCTCGGCGGGCGGTTCGGCGACCAGCACGACGCCGATCCCGTCGTCATCCGACTGATCGAACACGTCCGGTGCGGCGAGCACGCACTGGCCCGATCCGATGCACTTCGTCTGGTCTATCCGGACTGTCGTCACCAGACCACCGGAATCTCGGCAGCGCCGTAGGTGATCATGTCCTCGCGGAAGTCCATCTCGGCCACGGGAATCGCGGGCCGGACGTTCGGGAAGCGCGTGAACAGCGTGCGGAGCAGGATCTGCAGCTCCGCACGAGCCAGGTTCGCGCCGAGGCACTGATGCGGCCCGAAACCGAACCCGAGGTGCGACACGGCCCTGCGCTCCAGGTCGAGCTCACCGGCGCGCGGGCACAGCTCCTCGTCGAGGTTGGCGTGGAACGTCACCGCGACCCACTCGCCCGCCCGGATGGTGACGCCGTCGACCTCGACGTCCTCGGTGGCCTTGCGCGCGAGCCCCGCGCCGCCGAGCCTGCCGACGGTGTAGCGCATCAGCTCCTCGACGACGACGTCGGCACGGCTCGGGTCGCGCTGCAGGATCGCCAGCTGGTCCGGATTCTCGAACAGCGTGAGCGTGAACAGGCCGAAGAAGTTGGACGTCGTCTCGTGACCCGCCGCGAGCAGGCCGATGGCGAGGAACAGCAGCTCGTCCATCTGGAAGTCGGTGTCGTTGACCATCAGGCCGATCAGGTCGTCGGTGGTGCCCGACGCCTTCTTCTCCTCCACGACCTCGAGGAGGACGCCGCCCAGTTCCTCGGCCTTGGCCTCGTACTCGGCGCGCGAGCCGTTCTTGCCGAACATCTCCCTGGCCGTGGCCTGGAACAGCTCCTGGTGCTCCGGCGGCACGCCGAGCAGTTCGGCGATCACCAGCGACGGCACCGGCAGGCAGACCGACGACACGAGGTCGGCGGGCGCTCCCGAACGTTCCATCGCGTCGAGGTGCTCGTCGACGATCTCCTGGATGCGCGGCCGCATCTCGTTGAGGCGCTTGACCATGAACGCCCGCGAGAGCGGCCGGCGCAGGCGCAGGTGGTCGTCGCCGTCCATCACGTTCATGTTGCCCGGCTCCGGCAGGCCGAGGACCTGCTCGCCCTCGGTGCGCATCTCGGGCTGGCCGTCCTTGTTCGCGCTGAACCGCGGGTCGGAAAGCACCTTGCGCACGCCGGCGTAGCTGCTCACGACCCAGGCGTCGACGCCGTTGGGCCAGCGCATCCTCACCGGTCCGTTGCCGATGGCCTCCTCGAACCCGGCGGGCGGGCCCAGCGGGTGCGTGCGGTTCTCGTGCGGGACGGGGCAGACGGCAGCTTCGGTCATGGGAGATCCCCCTAAACAGAACAGAACTGTTCTTTTGAATCCATGACCGAACGTAGCGAAGAAACTACTCTTTGACGAGTTGTTTGGCCCTGAAGGTGCCAATGAGCGGTCTCAACAGGCCGTCGACGATGCCGTCGATCACGCCCGGTTCCTCGGACCGCAGGACGAACGTCGAGATCAGCGCGGTGATGAGGATGTCGGCGTCGAGCCGCTCCGGCAGCTCACCGCGCGCCTTCGCCCGGTCCACGGCGACCCGGAGGTGCTCGGTGTAGGCGCGGTCGACGTGCTCCTCGCGCAGGCATGCGAGGTCGGCGTCCTGACGGCTGCCCTCGAGCAGCCCGAGGAAGATCCCGGCGGTGTCGAACGGCATCGGCTCGCCCCACGCCAGCAGGATCTGGCGGACGTCCTCGGCGAACGTCCCCTCGTCCGGTTGCGGCAACTGGGGCAGGTTCGCCTTCAGCGCGTCCGTGATGAGCCGCGCCTTGGACGGCCAGCGCTGGTAGAGACTCGCCTTGCTGGCACGCGCCCTGCTCGCCACCAGGTCCATGTTGAACCTGGCGTACCCGACCTCGGCCAGCACTCCGAGCACGGCGGCGAAGACCTCCTGCTGACGCGCCGGTGCGTCCAAAGGCGTGCGACCCACGCATGGTCCCCTCGTGAGGCGGCTCAGGTGACGTGCACCGTACCGCCGGGCGCATCCGTGAGCCGACCCGTGCGCCGCACCGACATCCACCGCAGCTGCGTGCCGTGCACCGCCGTGATCAACGACTGGATCACCACGACGTACATCAACTGCCGGTACACGACCTGCTGCAGCGGATAGGCCCACAACGGCTTGAGCGACTCGCCGTCGAGCCTCAGCGCGTAGCCCGCGCTCGCCGTCTGGATCAGCAGGAACACCATCCACACGATCAACGCGAGCGGTGCGTCGGCGACGAGGAACCCGTACAGCACGAAGAGGTCCATCACCGGCGCGAGCAACGGCAGCAGCAGGTGGAACGCCAGCAGGTAGAGGATGCCGAACCGGCCCATCGGCCCGTTCTCCACCAACGCGCCGCGGTGCTTCCACATCGCCTGAAAAGTGCCGTACGACCAGCGATAGCGCTGCTTGAACAAGCCGTGGACGGTCGCCGGTGCCTCGGTCCAGGCCTTGGCCTCCGGACGGTAGGCGACCCGCCAGCCCGCGCGCGTGACGGCCATCGTGAGGTCCGTGTCCTCGGCGAGCGTGTCGTCGCTGACGCCGCCGACGTCGACGAGCGCGGCCCTGCGGAACGCCCCGACCGCGCCCGGCACCGTCGGGATGCAGCGCAGCGCGTGCAGGATCTGCCGGTCCAGGTTGGACCCCGCGCAGTACTCCAGGTGCTGCCAGCGCCCGAGCAGGCCCTGCCGGTTGCCGACCTTCGCGTTGCCGGAGACCGCGCCGACACCGTTGTCCGCGAACGGCTGCACGAGCTGGCCCACCGTGTCCGGCTCGAAGATCGTGTCGCCGTCCACCAGCACCAGCACGTCGTGCGTCGCCTCGCGGATGCCCGCGTTCAGCGCCGCCGGCTTGCCCTGGTTGGACTGCCGGATCACGGTGACGCCGGGCAGGTCCAGTTCCTCGGCGACGTCCGCGGTGCCGTCCGTCGAGCCGTCGTCCACGACGATCACCTCGACGTCGGCGAGGTGGTTGTTCGCGGTGATGGACCTGACGGTGGCGACGATGTTCAGCACCTCGTTGAACGCCGGGACGACCACCGAGACCGGCGGCGCGAACCACGGCGGTGGCTCCTCCTCGCTCTCGCGCCGCAGCCGGCGGTCGGTGTGCGCGAGGCCGAGTTGCATGAGGGTGCGCAGCAGGCCGAGCAGGGCGGCGATCGCGATGGCCGTGCCGAACAGCACCAGCACGACGCCGCCGTTGCGCTGCGACCACGTGGTGACCGCGCCGGTGAATCGTTCGCGCGCGGAGGCCTCGACCGGCTGCTCGTCGCTGATCAGCACGAACCGGTAGCCGGGCTGCTTCGCGAGCTCACGGGCGATGTCGCCGCCGATGCTGCCGTCGTCGTGCAGCCGGACGACGCCGCCTTTCTCCCGCAACGCCGTCCGGACCAGCGTGCCGATGTCCTGGTACTCGCGGTCGCCGCTGTCGACCTCGGCGGGAGCGCCGACCAGTCGCGTGTGGACACCCAGCGCGTCGGCGAGCGCGGCCTGGGCGAAGGCGAGGTTGAGCGAACTGGCGAGATCACCCTCGGCGCGGAAGCCGTCGAGGCCGATCCGGTGCCCCTCGGCGACGATGCGGCGTGCCACGTCCGGATGCCGGGTGACCTGGGCCCCGGTGACGTAGAAGGTCGCCTTGACGCCGGCGGCCCGCAGCCTCTCCAGGGTGCGCGGGGTCCACTTCGGGTCGGGGCCGCCGTGGAACGCCAGCGCGAGCGTGCCGTCGGGCAGTTCCCGGTGCTCCCCGGCGATCCGCACGGGTCCGGGCTTGATCGCGGCGTAGGCGTGGAACGACACCACGCCCATCAGCACGAGCAGCCCGAGCAGGATCGAGATCCAGTGCAACCGCGGCGTGCGCTTCACCACGCTCCCAGCAGCGTGCCGCCCACGACCGCGGCGAACAGGATCAGTCCACTCGCGACGGTCCAGCTGACGAGTCTCGCCGCTACCCGTCTACCGCCGTTTCGATCGACGAAGACCTGCATTTCCTTCTGCCCCCAATGAAAACGCGGACGACCACGACGACCAGTGCCGCGACGACCGCCGCCGCCATCCACGGAAACCCGTTCACCAGCCACGGGATCGCGTCCGCGGCGAACTCCTTGCTGCTCCCCCACGGCGCGTACCTCTTCGACTGCCGTTCCCAGGCCGCGTTGCCCACCGCGACGACGACGAAAACGAGAGGTGGCGCCGGTGCCACCGTCCACAACCCGATGCGACGAACCAGTGCCGAGGCCACGACCGTGCCGCCCACGAGCCACACGCCGAAGGCCCAGCCGATGTCGCCCCCGTCCACCCAGACCCCCGTCTGCGTGAACACCGCCAGCATCGCGAGCGCGGCGAGACTGGGCAGTTGAACCCCCATGAGCACCTAGAATAGTTCAGGGGGTGTCCTGTTCATGCAATCAGGTGGTGGCTGTCACCGCACGGTCTTTCTCGTTCTGACGCGCACCGCCTGGCTGGCACTGAGCGCGGTCCTGCTCGCAGCCTCGGCGTTCGCCTGGTCCACTGTGTCCACCCTCTCGACCGGCGTCGAGCGGTCCTACGCGATCCCGGACGACGCGCCCCGGTCGGAGTCCGGCCGCAACATCCTGATCATGGGCCTGACCACGAGGCTGGACCTGCACGGCGAACCGCTGCCCGACGACGTGCTGCGGCGCATGCAGGCGGGCGAGAGCGACCGGGGCGGCTACAACGCGAACACGCTGATCCTGTTGCACATCCCCGTTTCCGGGCCCGCGGTGGCGATGTCCGTGCCGCGCGACAACCTCGTGCCGCTGACGTCGGGCGGCGAGGGCAAGATCAAGGAGGCCTACGGCCGGGCCAAGATCGTCGAGGAGGACCGGCTGCGCGAGGCCGGGACGCACGACAAGCGGGAGCTGGAACGCGCCGGGCGTGAGGCGGGGCGCAGGGCGCAGGTGCAGACGGTGTCGGCGTTCCTGAGCCAGCCGATCGACCACCTCGTGGAGATCTCGCTGATCGGGTTCTTCCACATCGCCGAGGGGCTCGGCGGCGTGGACGTGTGCCTGCGCGACGCGGCGAAGGACCCGTTGTCCGGGGCGGACTTCCCGGCAGGGCCGCAGCACCTCGACGCGGGCCAGACGCTGTCGTTCGTGCGGCAGCGGCACGGTCTGCCGAACGGCGACCTGGACCGCACGCGGCGGCAGCAGGCGTTCCTGTCGGCCGTGACGAAGAGGCTCAAGGGCGCGGACGTCACCGCCGTGCAGGCGATGATCGACATGGCGAAGCAGGACGTCGTGCTGGACGCGCGGTTCGACCTGACCGAGTTCGCCGGGAACATCCCGTCCGAGGTGCGGTTCGACACGCTGCCGATCGAGGGCGGCGCGCACCTGGGCGGACTCGACGTGAACAAGGTGGACCAGGCCAAGGTCCGGGCGAAGGTGACCGAACTGGCCACGGCCCCGCCGCCCCCGCCGCCGAACGACGGGATTCCGTGCATCGACTAGTGGCGTGTCGCTGCTAGCTGCGTCTTTCGGTGACCCAGGTGGCGATCTGCGCGCGCGAGGTGAACCCGAGCTTCTGCAGGATTCGCTCGACGTGCCCCTCCGCGGTCCGCCGCGCGATCACCAGCCTGGCCGCGATCTCCTTGTTCGACTTGCCACCGGCGATGAGGTCGGCGACCTGCTGCTCGCGGCGGGTCAGCGGGGTCGGGGTCACGGCCGGAGCCGGGTCTTCGGCCTGTTCCTCGCCGATGGCGAACGCGATGGCGTCCTCCAGTTGGAGGTCCATGCCCTTGCGGAACATCTCCCGGAACTCGTGCTCGCCGAGCGCGGCGACCGTCACCGACTCGCACTCGCCGTGCGGGGTGCCGAAGTAGCGCGACCCGAACATCGGGTAGCCCACCGACTGCCAGATCTCGTTGGTGGCACCCAGCAGCGTGGCGGCACGCACCGCGTCGCCCTGCGTGGCGGAGATCCAGGCCAGCACCTCCATCGCGAGCACGATGCCCAGCAGGTCGTGGAACGAGCGTTTCATCCGCAGGCACTCCCGGCCGAGCCGGTCGGCGCGCACGAGGTCGCCGCTGACCCACGCGCACAGGGCCAGTCCGTAAACCGCGTACGCCTGCGCCCACAGTTCGCCGTGCTCCTCGCCGACGGCCCTGGCCTCGACGCAGAGCCGTTCCGCGGCGGCGAAGTCGTGCTGGAACGTCGCGGAGATCGCCAGTTCGATGCCGGCGAGCATGGTGTGGCTGTTGACGGTGCCCTGACCCTGGTAGAGGCGCATGGCCTCCTCGAACAGGCTGTCCGCGAGGTGCAGGTCGTCGCCCACGAGGTGCGTGCAGCCGAGGCGGTGGGTCGCGTAGGCGAGCGCGGGACCGTCGCCGGACGCGACGGCGTACTCGCGGCACTCGTCGAGCATCCGCGTCGACGCGGGCAGATCTCCCTGCAACGTGGACACATAACCGTTGACCCACAACGCCTTGGCCCGCAAGGGGCCCGGTTTCGCCCTCGCCACGGCGCGGTCGAGCCAGTGGCGGCCCTCTCCGAGCATGCCGCAGCCCGCCCAGTAGAACCACAGTGTGCTGGCCAGACGCACGCAGTGGTCGGTGTCGTGGTCGAAGCAGAAGTCCAAGGCGGACCGCAGATTCTGGTGCTCCAGGCGCGTCAGCGAGAAGATCTGCGGCTGGGCGGGGCCGAACCACTCCCGCTCACGCCGCTCGGCCCAGTCGATGAAGTGATCGCGGTGCCGTTCGCGCAGCACCTGCTCGCGGCCGGCGTCACGCAGTTTCTCCAGGCCGTACTGGCGCAACGGCTCCAGCAGCCGGAACCGGGTGCCGGACGGGTGCTGCTCCGACACCACGACCGACTTGTCGACCAGGCCCATCAGCGAGTGCATGACCTCCTCGGGTGCGACGCCGTCACCGGAGCAGACCCGTTCCGCCGCCTCCAGGTCGAACGTGCCGGAGAACACCGACGCCCGCGCCCACAGGATCTGCTCGGGCCGCGTGCACAAGTGGAAACTCCAGTCGACCGCGGCGTGCAGCGTCTGGTGGCGCGGATCGCCGCCGCGCTTGCCGTCCACCAGCACCCGGAAGGTGTTGTCCAATCTGGACGACAAGTGGTCAAGGCTCAACACGCGCAGGCGCACCGCGGCCAGTTCGATGGCCAGCGGGATTCCACCGAGCAGGGCGCAGATCTGGCTGACCTCGGCGTGGTTGCGCGCGGTGAGGACGAATCCGGGTTCGACGGCCGCGGCCCGTTCGGCGAACAGCGCCAGCGCCGGGTCCTGCGGCAGCGGCGCGACCTGCCAGAGGTGTTCGCCGTCGACGCCGAGGCGTTCCCTGCTGGTGACGAGCACGCGCAGGCTTGGGACACCACGCAGCAACGTGTCCACGAGGTCGGCGGTGGCCCCGACGACGTGCTCGCAGTTGTCCAGGACCATCAGCGTCTGCCGGTCGTGCAGGTGTTCCATCAGAACGGTGCGGTGCACGCGGACTGTGTCGTTGTGCACACCCAGTTGTTCCAGAACCGTGTGCACGACCAGTTCCGGGTCGGTGACGCCGCCCAGCTCCACGAACCACACCCCGTCGCGGAACGCCCTGCTCGTCTCGGCGGCAGCACGCAACGCCAGCCGTGTCTTGCCGACGCCACCGACACCCGTAAGAGTGACGAGGCGCGACTCGGACAGCAGCCTCCGCACTTCGGCGACGTCGTGCTTGCGGCCGACGAAAGTAGTTGTGTCAGCAGGCAAATTGCCTCTGCGACCTGGGGAAAGCGAACCGCACACAGCCGCACCCTAGGTCGGTGCGATCTCCCGCTGCAACGCGGTCCCCCGGAGGTACCAACGTGGAAACACGGGTAGTTACCCCCTAGGGCCCGTGCAGTGACGCCATCAGGCTTGGGCCCTTGGGGAACCTGCCTGTGGGGAGGGGACGGGGTCATGGCCGGTGACAGCCTCGGGGTGGACGTCCGGGAGCAGAACGGCGTGCTCGTCGTCCGGCTCAGCGGGCAGCTCGACTGGACGACCTACATGCGCGCGCAGGACGTGCTGCTCGACTGCGCGACCAAGGAACTCGTCGGCGTGGTGGTGGAGCTGGACGACCTCGTCGCCGAGTCGCCCGCGCTGCTCGTGCTGTTCGACGTCGTGTGGCTGTCCGCGGCGCGCTGGCCGGGCATCTCACTGAGCCTCGTCGTGAGTGATCACCGGCTGCGGTCGACGCTGGAGTCACGCGGCCTTCCCCGGCACATCCCGCTGTACTCGACGACGCCGGAAGCGCTGGCCTCGGTGGTGCGACTCAGGCACGAGGACCGGGTGGACGCGCAACTGCCGTCGTGCCGCTGCCTTCCGCACGTGGCCGAGCGCATCACGGAACGCGCCTGCGAACGGTGGGGCGTCCAGTCGTTGCTTGACGTAGCACCGCAGGTGGCCGTGGAGCTCGTGTCGCACATCGAGGACGACAGCCCTCTCGCGCTGCTGCTGCGCATGCGCGGCGACAAGATGTCCGTCGCCGTGCGCACGACCGCACGCTTCGACCTCAAGCAGTGGCACGTCATGCGGCACAACATCGCGTCCATCGCCGTCTGCAACTTCACCATGGGCGAGACGCCGGCCGGTGGCGGCCGGCACATCATCTGGGCGTTGCTCGACGTGCCGGAGGACAGCCAGCGGCCTCCGAGCCATCTCCAGGAGGCCGCCGTCTTCACCCACCAGGTTTAGTTCTTCCGGGTCTTTCTACCGCGTGCACCTTCCAGCGTTCATCGCCGCGATGCTCGTCCGGTAGGCCCGGACGAACTGACGATTCGCCGCGGTGTCCGGCGGCGAGGCCACGCACTGGTGCAACCAGCAGCGATGCCAGCCACACGTCACGCGGGCCTCGGGATCGAGGCCGAGCTCCTCAGCCAGGTCTTCGGCGTTGAGAACCGCCGCCAGCGTCGTGTCCACGACCTCGGAGGAGGTCACCAGCCGCAGATGCGCGCGTCGCCTCATGATGCACAGAATGCACGCGCCGACCAGAGCACGCATACCCGGATTTATACCTGTTCAATCGCGTCTTCCGCAGAATTCCATTCGACACTGGCCCCCTTCTCAGCAGGGCTTGCGCGCCCTAGGCTCGGATTCCAACGGCGGCGCAGAGGTGTACTCCATGGCGGATCCTGCGTTCTTCCCTCCTCCACACTCCAGCCGCATCGGCACGAGCGATGTGGAGCAACTGGAGGCGCAGACCCGTTCGCTGCGCTCGGTCGACTACCAGTACGGCGGAGGGGCGTGCCGCGACGCCGTCGTCGTGCGGATCTATTGGGCGCAACAGCTTCTGACCGCCGAAGCCTCGGACACCGTGCGTGCGCGCCTGCTGTCCGCCGTCGCGGATCTGCACAACCTGGCCGGGTGGACGTCGTTCGACTGTGGTCAGGTCGGGGCCGCCTACCACCATTTCGACCGTGCGCTGGATTTGGCGCGTCACGACGAAGACCTGACGACCAACATCGTTTACCGGCGTGGACGCGTGCATCTGCATCACGGCGCACCGGGCGATGCGCTGGCTTACTTCCAGAGGGGCGCTTTCGCGCCATTGGCGTCGAGCATCATGTATTTGAACGAGGCCTGGGCGTACGCACGCCAAAGCCGTTCCGCCGAGGCGTTGCGCGCGCTGGGCAAGGCACACAACTCGTTCGCGTCCGCAGACCCTGCACGCGCGCCGGACTGGGCTCGGTTCCACGACGAGACGGACCTGACCGCGATGACCGGCACGATCCACGCGGAGCTCGGTGACACCCGGCTGGCGGTTCCGGCGTTGTCGTCGGCGATCGAGGGGTTCGGGCCGGCAATGGCGCGCAGCGGCACGTTCTGCCTGATCGCCCTGGCCGCGTGCCACTTCCTCGACGGCGACCTCGACGAGGGGCAGGCCGTGGGGCTGCGGGCGGTGAGCGCGGCGGAGGAGCTGCGGTCGGAACGGGTGTGGGACCGGTTGCGGCCGATGGCGCAGGCGGCGGCCACGCGCGGGATCTCCCTGCGTTGACGGTGCCGGGCCGACGTTGCCGGGGTGATCTTTGCAGAACCCGAACATTCGGCGGACCGTGCTCTGATCGTGAGCGGTCATCGTTCTGTGCCATGAACATTTCGCGAATCGGTGGGCTCGTGCTGGGGATGCTGCTGCTGGGCGCGGGGACCGCGTCGGCGCAGGAACCGATCACGATCAGCCCGGAGAAGGTGCAGCAGATCTGCTCGAACCGCGTGCCTCGCGTCGAGGGCAAGGTCAAAGCGCTGACGGACAAGATCAACGGCAGTCCGGAGACCCTGGGCTCGAAGAAGTGGATCGAGCAGAAGGCCGCCGACGCCCGCAAGGCCGGCAACACGGCCCGCGCGGACGTCCTCGACGCGCGGCTGAAGCTGCGGGACGCGCAGCTCGTGAAGCTGGCGAAGGCCGGCGAGCGCGTCGCCAAGTTCAAGTCCGAGCACTGCGGGTCCAAGTGAGGTGGGTCGCGGCTCTGGTTCTGCTGGTGTCCCTGACGGCGTGCCGGGGTGAGGCGCCGGTGTCGGACCTCGATGATGTGGAATCAACGCTGAACAGCATCGAGTCGGACATCAACCAGCCGGGGTGAACGCGTGGAACGTGGCCTGGTGCTCGTCGTGGAGGACGAACCGGCGATCGCCGAACTCGTCGCGCTGTACCTGAGGCGCGACGGCTTCGGCGTGCACCTGGAGTCCTCGGGGGACGCGGCACTGGCCGCGGTCCGGTCGCTGTCGCCCGTGGCGGTCGTGCTCGACGTCGGCCTGCCCGTGCTGAACGGCATCGAGGTCTGCCGGGCCATGCGCGCCGCCGGTGACTGGACTCCGGTGCTGTTCGTGACGGCCCGGGACGACGAGGTGGACCGCCTGCTCGGGTTGGAACTGGGCGCCGACGACTACATCACCAAGCCCTTCAGTCCACGCGAACTGTCCCTGCGCGTGCGCACGGTCCTGCGCCGCTCGTCCGGCCCAGCGCCGGACGTTCTGCAGGTGGGTTCCGTACGGCTCGATGTCGGCGAACGGCGAGCGTTCGCCGGTGCCGACGAGGTGTCGTTGACGTCGACGGAGTTCGGGCTGCTTTCGTACCTGATGAAGAATCCACGTCAGGTGTTCTCGCGCGAGCAGCTGCTCTCCGCCGTGTGGGGCTACTCGTCCGTGGCCGGCACACGGACCGTTGACGTCCACATAGCCCAGCTACGAGCCAAGTTCGGTTCGTTGAGTCCAATCAGGACAGTGCGCGGCGTCGGCTACTCGGCGGACGCGTCGTGAACCTCGCCGGCCGGATCGCGTTGCTGTGCCTGGGAGTCGCGTTCGTGGCCGTGGCCGTCGCGGGCTTCGTGTCACTGCGCCTGGTGCTCTCGACCTCGCAACAGGTGAGCCGCGAGTCCTTGCGCTCCCAGGCCGACGTGGTGGCGGGCCAGATCTCGAACAACCGCGTGGAACAGATCCTGGAGGGCCAGGACATCGCGATCGTCCGGATCACCGCCGCCGGAGACGTCACGGGCGCCGATCGCGCCGCGGTCCGCGCGGTCCGCGCCGTCGACTACCGCGGGGTGCTGTCGGGTTCTCCTGTGTCCGGGGTGAGCGGCCGTCTGAACGTGGAAGCCCGTCCGTCGGGGGCGGGCGGCTTCGCCCTGGTCCAGGAGACCGAGACCACCGGCACCTACCGCAAACTGGTCCGCAACATCCTCGGCGCCCTGGGCATAGGTCTCGCCGTGGCCTGCCTCGCGGGCCTGGCCCTGGGCACGTTCCTGGCCCGCCCGCTGCGCCGAGTCGCCTCAGTGGCCCACGCGATGAGCGCGGGCCGCCGCGACCTCCGAGTCCCGGTGGCCGGCACCCACGAACTGGCCGAGGTGAGCACGGCCGTCAACTCGCTCGCGGACGCGTTGCAACGCAGCGAATCCCGCCAACGCGACTTCCTGCTCTCCGTCTCCCACGAACTGCGCACCCCGCTCACCGCCGTGACGGGCTTCGCGGAATCCCTGGCGGACGGCGTGGTCTCCGGCGCCCAGGTCGCCCCCGTGGGCACCGTGATCCTGGAGGAGTCCCGCCGCCTGGACCGCCTGGTCACCGACCTGCTCGACCTGGCCCGCCTGGGTGCCGACGACTTCCGCCTGGACATGGCGACCGTGTCCCTGGAACCCGTCGTCCGCTCCGCAGCCGAGGTGTGGCACGCCCGCTGCCACGCCCGAGGAGTGACCTTCGTGCTGGACGTGTCGGCCTCCCCGGTGGTGCAGGCCGACGCCCGGCGCCTGCGGCAGGTGATCGACGGCCTGATGGAGAACGCCCTGCGTGTCACCCCTGCCGGACGTCCCGTCGTGCTCGCGTTGTCGTCCGTGCTGGAGGTGCGGGACGGCGGCCCCGGGCTGGCCGCCGAGGACTACGCCGTGGCGTTCGATCGCGGGGTGCTGCACGCGCGGTACCAGGACTCTCGGCCTGTCGGGACCGGTGTGGGGCTCGCGCTCGTGCACGGGCTGGTGACGCGGATGGGTGGGACGATCACGGCCGGGCCCGCCGCGGAGGGCGGGGCAGCCTTCACCGTGACGCTGCAGTCAGGACCTCAGCATCCGGGACGGGAACACGACGCGGGCGGCTGACGGCAGGTCCGCGCCGTCCGGCGACACTCCCGCGACGTCCCACACCTCTTGCAACGCACCGAACAGCTCCCCGATCTGCCGTCCGGTCTTGGCCCCCAGCGAGTTGCTGCGCTCCCAGGCGACCTCACGCCAGCCGCCTTTCGACACTCGGCGCGCCGAGTTGGCCAGCGGCCGCAACGAGGCCTGCAACCGGTGCTCAAGCCCTTCGCCGACCGCCCTGACGCCGAACTTGTCGATCGCCGCGGCGGCGTGCGGGAGTTGCGACCACGCCACCACCGCGACGCGGTGCCAGATCTCGGGAGGGAACGTGTTCGCCAGGTGGTGGCTTTCGCCGATCGCGAGGTCCTTCAGCCTGCGTCCGGCCTCCAGCGTCTGCCCGACGTACAGCAGTCCCCACTGCAGCCACACCCCGTAGACGGCCGGACCCGTCAGGCCACCGGCCAGCGCGCTCCCGAGCTGGTGCGCGAACGTGTAGCGGTGCTCGCGCCAGGCGCGTGCCGTGTCCTCGGTCGCGGCGACGTCACGCATCGCGTGCCACCAGCGGTCGAACGGGACGTCGGGTACTCCGGGGACCATCTGATCAATCTAGCGATCACTTCGCCTGCGGCAGCTTGACCTTCTTCTTGGAGCCCGGCGAGGACGGCGGCGGCACCACGGGCCCGATGTCGCCGTCCGGAGCCTCGTCCAGGTCCACGATCACCGGCGCGTGGTCGCTCGGCCCGGTCCCCTTGCGGGCGTGCCGGTCGATCCAGGCGGCCTTGGCCCGCGGCGCGACGGAGCTGGACGCGAGGATCAGGTCGATCCGCATGCCGAGGTCGCGGTGGAACATGCCGGCCCGGTAGTCCCAGTAGCTGAAGATCCGCTCCGTCGGCCACCGGTCGCGCACGACGTCGTGGAACCCCAACGCTTCGATGGCCTGCAGGGCGGCGCGTTCCGGTTCGGTGACGTGGGTCTGGCCGATGTAGGCCTCGGGGTCGAACAGGTCGGCGTCGGCCGGCGCGATGTTGATGTCGCCGCACACCAGCGCGTCAGAAGGCCCTGCCTCCAGTACGTCGCGCAGTGCGGCGAGCCATTCGAGCTTGTACTTGTAGTGGTCCGACTCGGGCTCACGGCCGTTCGGCACGTACAGCGAGTGGACGCGCACGCCGCCGCACGTCGCAGCTACGGCGCGGGCCTCGACGTGCGGGAAACCCGGTGCGCCTGCCACACCTACAGCCACGTCTTCCAAGCCCACGCGGGAGAGGAGGGCCACGCCGTTCCACTGGGTTTCACCGAACAACGCGACCTCGTAGCCGCGTTCCTTCAGGGCGTCTCCGAGCAGGGCGGTGAAGGCGTCGTCGGCCAGCTTCGTCTCCTGCAGGCACACGACGTCCGGCTGTCGCTGGTCGAGCCACGGCAGCAGGCGGGGCACGCGTTGCTTGACGGAGTTCACGTTCCAGGTCGCCACTCGCACGCGCTCCACGGTAGTCATCGCGGCTAGAGCCCGCATCGAGCTACACGCGCACAGGTGATCGCAAACCGCGTGCCGCCACCCACGCGACGATGGGCAGCACTACGAGAGACAACAGGCCCCACTGGAGGTTCGTGGTGCTCGCGACCGCACCGACCACCGGCGATCCCAGTCCACCGACGCTGACGGCGAGGCCCAGCGTGACGCCACTGGCGGTGCCGAGCCGGTTGGGCAGGTAGTCCTGGCCGAGGGTGACGTGCAGCGAGAACGGCACGTACAACGCCACGGCCGTGAGCGCGACCATCACATAGACAAATGGACCGGGCACCAACGCGACACCCGCGACGGCAGGCACCGCGGCCGCGTAGGACACCTGCAGAATCCGGACACGCCCAAAACGCCCGGCCAGCACGCCGCCGAGCAACGTGCTGGCAGCACCAACCCCGAAGAGCACGACCAACGCCGCCGCACCGGCCGCCGGACCACCGCCGACCCGTTGCGTCACCCAGATCGCGAGGAACGTGCCGAGCCCGAACGTCACCATCGACCGCGCGACGATCACCGCCGTCAGCCGGCCGAACTGACCCCGGTCGTCGCGGCCCACCGCCACCGGGACCGCGGCCGAAGCGCCGTGCACGCCGCGCAACGCAGCGAACGTCAACACACCTCCCACCAGCGCGGGAACAGCGAGCATCGGGCTCCACGCGAGCCCGCCGAACGCCAGCACCGGCGTGACGAGCACCGGTCCCAGCGCGAACCCGACGTTGCCGCCCACCGCGAACCAGCTCATGCCGACGTGACTGTCCTGCGCGACGCGACGCGCGAGACGAGCGGCTTCCGGGTGGTACGCGGCGACGCCGAGACCGGACAACGCGATCGCGAGCCACGTGAGGACGTACGAGTCGCTCAGCCCGGACAACCCGATGCCCACGCCCGCCAGCGTCATGCCCACGGGAACCAGCCACGGCATGGGCCGCCGATCCGTCAACACACCGAACAACGGCTGCACGACCGACGACAGCAGTGTCGCGGCGACCGTGATGCCGGCCGCCGCGAGGTAGCTGTACCCGCGTTCGAGCACGAAGAAAGGCACGACGGCCGGCACGGCACCCTGGTAGAGATCGTCCACCGCATGGCCGGCGACCAGGACCGACATCCGCCGGCGAGAGTTGTCCACGCACCGATCGTGGCCCCGTCCGGTACGTTCGCGATTCCGATATTCTGCCGATGTATGTCGAATTCTCGCCATTTGCCGGCCGCGCCGACCACGAGCCGCGACCTGGCAGCCACCAGCGGCGTCAGCGCGCACTGGCACGACGAACACCAGATCGTCTACGCCAGCCGCGGCGTCGTGGCAGTGCACACCGAGACGTCGAGATGGATCGCACCCGCGCACCGTGCGTTGTGGATCCCGTCCGGCGCCGTGCACTCGCACCGCGCGTACGGCGTCACACGGCTGCACTTCCTCGGCCTCACACAGAACCCGTTGAAGCTCCACGAGCCGACCGCTCTCGCCGTGTCGCCACTACTAAGAGAACTGCTGATCGCCTACACAGAGCTCACCGACCGAGAAACCCCTGCGGGCAAACGAATGCGCTCGGTGCTGCTCGACCAACTCGCCACCGCGTCCGAACAACCCGTGCGCGTGCCGGCCGCCCACGACCCCAGGCTCGCGGCGGTCTGCGCGACGCTCGAGACCGACCCCTCGGACGCACGCGGTCTCGAAGCGCTCGGACGGGAGGCCGGCGCCAGCGGCAGGACGCTCACCAGGCTGTTCCGCGACGAGATGGGCATGACCTTCCCCCAGTGGCGCACGCAACTGCGGCTCTACCACGCCCTGCGCCTGCTCGCCGAGGGCCAGCCCGTCACGGCCGTGGCGCTGCAGTGTGGATTCGCGACCGCGAGCGCGTTCATCGACGTCTTCCGCCGCTCGCTCGGTCACACCCCGGGTTCGTACCTCTAGAGAACGTTGAACACCTCCTCCGCGCGGTCCCGCTTCACGAACATCTGCCACGCGGTCTCGGCGATGTCGTCCGGGTCGAGCGTGTGCCCGGCCAGACCCCCGAACTGCTCGGGCCGGGACTCGACCAACTTGTGGATGTCGCCGCGTTCGATCACACCGCCGATGGTGAGCGTGCCCGCGTACGCGCCCTTGTCCGCGAGCGCCGCGTTGAGCGTCACGGCGTAGTTGCGCATCGCGGCCGACGACAACGCAAGAGCACCAAGGATCGGCATCGGCACCACCGAGCTCAGCCCGCCGGCCAGCAGCACGCCACCGCCGCGCTCGACCAGGCCCGGCAGGACGTGCTCGACGACGTCGATCGCCGGGTAGACCATGTCCATCGCGGCGCGCGTCTCGTCGGACGTGGTCTTCGTGATCTCGCCGGGCATGTTCTCCATGTCCACGGCGGCCGGCCCGTAGTAGACGACGTCCACCGGCCCGATCTCGTCCAAAGTGGACAGAAGTCGCGCGCGATCGCTCACGTCGACGGCGACCGCCCGTGCTTTCACACCAGCGTCGGCGAGTTCGGCCAGGTAGCCGGCATGCCGCTCACTGCCGCGCGAGATCAGCACCACGTCGTAGCCCTCGCGGCCGAACCGGTGCGCGATGGACATGCCGAGCCCGGGACCGACCCCGAGCACAACTGCGGTGGGAGACATGGGTTTCGTCCTTCCGAACGCTAATTCGAGGCAGCCCTCGACTTACCGGATCGACGCTACCACAAAACTTGAGGGCACCCTCGACTTAACCCACGAGTAGGATCCCGCCCATGGTCACCGCGTCGAAGCCCCTGCGTGCGGACGCGGCACGCAACCGGGAGAAGCTGCTGGCAGCGGCCACACAGCTGTTCTCGGAACGCGGCCTCGACGTCCCGATGGAACACATCGCACGCCACGCGGAAGTCAGCATCGGCACGCTCTACAAGCACTTCCCGACCCGCGAGGACCTCTTCACGGCGATCTTCCCTCAGCGCCTGGCCGCCCTGGACGTCATCGGCGAGAAGGCCCTGGCGGACCCGGATCCGTGGCACGCGTTCGTCGTCTACCTCGACGACCTCTACGCCCTGCAAGCGGAAGACCTCGGACTCAACGACATCCTGGCCCGCGACCTCCCGCGCGCCCCGGAAGTCGTCTCAGCCTGTCACCGCGGCGTGGGACACACGGAAATCCTGATCGACCGCGCTCTGGCCGCCGGCGTGCTGCGCCCCGACTACTCGATCACGGACATGGCGACGCTGACCAGGGCCATGGCCCAGGTGATCCGCGACTCTCCCGGCGAGTGGCGCCGCTTCCTGTCGATCTACGTCGACGGCCTGCGCACGCCGTAGACCTCGCGGGCAAGGTGCCTAGTAGCGTGTCGCTGCTTAGTTATGGAGTCTTTGGCTGGGAGGCTGTGGTGATGGCCTCCCAGTTGAAACGGCCGGTCACGTTGTCGGCGCGGGATCGTGAAGCGTTGCTCCGGCTGACCACCACGGGCGTGCACTCGGCGTCGGCGATCCGGCGGGCGCGGGTGCTGCTCGCGCTGGATACTTCGGTAGGTGAGCCTGATCCG
>NZ_JBIWKS010000020.1:0-137474 GCF_044765805.1 Lentzea sp. NPDC102401
CGCTGCCCCTCAGACAACGAACTTCGTGGATGCAAACAACCGCTCCCCGGAGAGTCGGAACTGGATTCCCAGTCCAACTTCCGGGGAGCGGTTCAAGAACATTCCCCTCTTGGTGGGTCGCCGTACGCGCAGGCGCTGTACGTCCCGGCGGGAGCGGACACGGCGGTGGCGTCGCCGCCGCCCGACCACGACAGCGCGACGTTCTTCCACGAGAACATCCCGTTCCTCATCCCCGAGCGGCGGCTGTCCGCGTGGGTTCAGCCGGTTCTGCCGGACTGGATCGAAGACCGCGACGTCGAGTTCGAGTCGGACACCGTGAAGCAGCTCTTCGACGAACTGAAGCACCTCGACGAGTTGTGCGCGCTGGTCGGCGAACTGTGGCCGGCGCCGGACCGGTACACCGCGCTCCGCCTCGGCGGGTACGGCAGGGAGATCGGTGGTCAGGACGGTCCGTGGACGCAGATGGCGTCCGTCAACCTCGGTGATCGGCCTGGCGGCTCCGACCTCCAGAGGGCGGAGTGGTTCCGCCTGCTCCACGAGGAGGAGCGCCGGTTGAGGGGGGAATGGGTGCCGCTCGCCCAGTTCCCCACGGAAAGCGACGTCTACTACGGATGCTTCCTGATCAGCACCGATGATCTCGCTGCCCGGCGCTTCGACAGGATGCGGTCGTTCACGATGTTCACCGAGTAGTGCGCGGGAGGCCGTGAGACGGCGGCAAAGAGAACCGGAGTTCTGCTAGTGTCAGCGCAAACAGAACCCCGGCTCTTTTTGGAGAGATGCGGTGCCTCGACTCACTGAAGCTCGCAAGGAACTCCGGCGTGCGCAGATCACCGAGGCGGCGGTGCGCTGCTTCGGGCGCAGAGGTCTGGAGCGGACGTCGATCGCCGACATCACGGCGGAGTCGGGGCTGTCGACCGGATCGATCTACGCGCACTACCGCAACAAGGCGGAGCTGATCCAGGCCACGGCCCGCGCCACCCTCGTCGAACGCGCCGAGACGCTCGGCCGGTACGCCGACGGCGACCACCCGCCCGGCCCGGACGAACTGCTCGCCCGCATGACCGCCGCCATCGATCCGGTCGCGGCCAGGTTCGGCGTGCAGATCTGGGGCGAGGCGACGACCGACCCCGTGATCGGCGGCATCGTCGTGGACATGATCGACGGGGTGCGCGCGGTGGTGCGCGACTGCGTGACGGCGTGGCTGGTCAAGGTCGAGGGCCGGGATCCGGCCGAGGCGGGGGAGCGGGCCGCGCCGATCGCGCACCGGGTGATGGCGCTCTATCTCGCCGAACTGCTCCAGGCCGCGTTGCGGCCGAACACCGAGGAGACCACGTCATGACCGCCCTGACAGCGTCGTTCGACGGCCGCACCGTGCGCCGGGTCGGCTATGGCGCGATGCAACTCGAACGCCTGCACGACCGCCGCGACGATGCTGTGGCGCTGCTGCGGCGGGCGGTCGAGCTGGGTGTGGACCACGTGGACACCGCCGAGTTCTACGGCTTCGGGTTCGTCAACGAGGTGATCCGCCAAGCGCTGCGCGACGACGACGGGGTTCTGGTGGTCACCAAGGTCGGCGCCGACCCGAACCCCGAGGGTCCGCTTCCGCTGCGGCTGGCCCAGCGACCTGAACAGCTGCGGGCCAGCGTCGAGAACAACCTGCGCGGTCTCGGCACGGACCGGCTCGACGTGGTGAATCTCCGCCGCCTCGACACCGGCCCGGGCCTGCGGCCGGAAGGCGACCAGGTGGTCGATCTCGACGACCAGCTCGCGGTGATGACCGCCCTGCGCGACGAGGGCAAGATCGGCGCGATCGGTCTGAGCAGTGTGAGCCTCGACGTGGTGCGCCGGGCCCTGCCCGCGGGCATCGTGTGCGTGCAGAACGCCTACAGCCTCGTCTCCCGTGACGACGAGGACCTTCTCCAGCTGTGCCTGGCGGAAGGCATCGCCTGGGTCCCGTTCTTCCCGCTCGGCGGCACCTTTCCAGGCCTGCCCAAGGTGACCGACGAGCCCGCGGTGCACGCGGTGGCGGAGTCCTTGGACATCACGCCGTCTCAGGTCGGGTTGGCGTGGCTGCTGCACCACGCCCCGAACGTGCTGCTCATCCCCGGCACCGCCGACGTCGCTCACCTCGAAGCCAACGTGGCGGTCAGCGCGGTCACGTTCGACGCCGCGACCCTCGCCGCGCTCGACGCCGTGGAGTCCCGTTCCAGCGAAGTCGCCATCTGATGAGGGCCATCGCCTATCGCGACCACGGCGGCCCTGAGGTGCTCGAACTCGTCGACCGCGACGTGCCCTCACCCGGTCCCGGCGAGGTGCGCGTTCGAGTTGCCGTGTCGGGCGTGAACCCGGCCGACGCGCAGGCCCGTTCCGGCGACGCCCACCCGGCGAACTTCCCCGAGATCACCCCGCACAACGACGGCGCGGGCACGATCGACGCCGTCGGTCACGGTGTCGATCCCGGCCGGGCAGGCCAGCGGGTGTGGCTGTTCATGGCCGCGGCAGGGAGACCGGCGGGCACCGCGGCCGAGTTCACGGTCGTGCCCGCGGACCGAGCTGTACCGCTGCCCGACGACGTCGGGTTCGAGGCCGGCGCCGCGATCGGCATTCCCGCCCTCACCGCGCACCGTGCGCTCACCGTCGCCGAGGACGGGCCCCACCGTCTGCGGCCCGGTGCGCTCAACGGCAAGGTCGTGCTCGCCGCGGGCGGTGCCGGAGCGGTCGGGCACGCGGTGATCCAACTCGCCCGCTGGGCCGGTGCCACCGTGATCAGCACCGTCAGTGGTGAGGAGAAAGCCCGGCTGGCCACCGCCGCCGGCGCCCACCACGTCGTCAACTACCGTGAGGGCGACCCGGCCGCCGCGATCCGCGAGATCGCCCCGGACGGCGTCGACGTCATCGCCGAGGTCGCCCTCGGCGCGAACCTCGAACTCGACCTCGCCGTCCTGCGCTTCCGCGGCACGATCTCCACCTATGCCAACGAAGGCGGCCGCCCGGTCGACCTCGATGTGCGGCGGAACATGGTGATGAACACCCGCCTCCAGTTCCTCGTGCTCTACACCGCGGGACCGCAGGTCCTGGCCGCGGCCGTTGAGGACGTCGCCGCTGCGATCGCTGACGGCGCCCTACCCGTCGGCGAGGAACACGGTCTGCCGCTGCTGCGCTTCCCGCTCGACCGCACCGCTGACGCCCACCGCGCGGTGGAGAACGGGACCGTCGGCAAGGTCCTGGTCGATGTCGTGCCCTGAACCGCACGGGCCCGCGGTCAGTTGTGTTCTCATCCCTCAACGAGTGCGCGGGTCTGCGTGGCGATCTCGACGTCCTCCCGTGCCTCGACGACCCAGACCCCGACAGCCGAACCGTCTGCGCTGATGCGGTTGTCCCGCGAGACTTCGGAGTTGCGTCCCTTGTCGAGGGCGATGCCGAGGAAGGCCAGTCCGGCAGCGGTGTCCGCCCGCAATGCCGCGTCGTGCTCTCCCACGCCGCCGGTGAACACGAGCAGGTCGATTCCACCCAAGGACGCGGTCATCGCGGCAATGCTCTGGCACAGCCGGTGCACGTACACCTGCAAAGCGAGAACCGCGTGCTCGTCACCGTTCTCCGCGGCCTTGCGCACGTCCCTCAGGTCACCGCCGACCTCGGACAGGCCGGCAAGGCCGGAGTGGTGTTCCAGGCCGTCCTCGAGCTCGTCCAGCGACAGTCCGGCGCGCTGCAGCCACACCAGCAGGCCTGGGTCGACGTCGCCGCTGCGCGTGGCCATCACCAGGCCCGCCAACGGGGTGAAGCCCATCGTCGTGTCCACGGACCGTCCATTCGCGACAGCGGCGAGCGACGCCCCGGAACCGAGGTGGCAGCTCACCACGCGAGCGCCGGGCCTGCCTGCCAGTTCGGCCGCCCGCCGGGACGCGTAGGCGTGTGACAGGCCGTGGAAGCCGTACCTGTGCAGGTCCCACTTGCGGCGCCATGCGGCGGGCACGGCGTAGGTCGTGGCGGCCGCGGGCATCGTGGTGTGGAAGGCGGTGTCGAAGCATGCGATCTGAGGCACGTCGGGGAGCAGGTGGCGTGCCGCGTCGACGCCGGCGAGCGCGCGGGGCTGGTGCAGCGGCGCCAGTCCGGTGAGCGCCTCGATCCTGGCGCGCACGTCATCGTCGATCGCGGTGGCGCTGGTGAACTCGGAGCCACCGTGCACGACGCGGTGTCCTACGGCGTCAACAGATGGAGCGTCACGAAGGAAGTCCTCCAGCGGGCCGGTTTCGTCGCCGCACGACCACCGTTCGACGGTGGTCTCGGCGAGGACGGTGTCGTCCTCGCCGAGAACGCCGAGCTTCAGACTGGACGAGCCCGCGTTCACCACGAGAACGTTCACTGCCAGGTCCAGTCGCGAACCTCGGGCATGTCCTCGCCGTGCTCACGGATCCAGTTGTGGTGGCGGGTGCGCTGGTCCTGCATGTGCTGGCGCAGCCGGGCCGCCTTGGGGCCGAGGCCGGGCACGCGGTCGACGACGTCGATCACCAGCCGGTAGCGGTCCATGTCGTTGAGCACCAGCATGTCGAACGGTGTCGTCGTGGTGCCTTCCTCTTTGTAGCCGCGGACGTGCAGGTTGTGGTGGTTGGTGCGGCGGTAGGTCAGGCGGTGGATCAGCCACGGGTAGCCGTGATAGGCGAAGATGACGGGCCTGCCGGTGGTGAACAGCGCGTCGAACTCGCGGTCCGGCATCCCGTGCGGGTGTTCGGTGTCGGGCTGCAGGCGCATCAGGTCCACCACGTTGACCACGCGGACCCGCAACGTCGGCAGGTGCTCGCGCAGGAGCTTCGTCGCGGCGAGCACCTCGACGGTGGGGGCGTCGCCGGCACACGCCAGCACGACGTCCGGTTCCTCGATGCTGTCGTCGTTGCTCGCCCACTCCCAGATGCCGGCGCCACGGGTGCAGTGCAGGATCGCCTCGTCGACGTCGAGCCAGTCCGGTGTCTCGTTCTTGCCGGCCACGATCACGTTGACGTAGTCCCTGCTGCGCAGGCAGTGATCCGCCACCGACAGCAGCGTGTTGGTGTCCGGCGGCAGGTAGACGCGGACGACCTCGGCCTTCTTGTTCATCACGTGGTCGATGAAACCGGGGTCCTGGTGGGAGAAGCCGTTGTGGTCCTGGCGCCACACGTGCGAGCTGAGCAGGTAGTTCAGCGACGCGACGGGCCTGCGCCACTCCAGCTTCTTGTGCGTCTTGAGCCACTTGGCGTGCTGGTTGAACATCGAGTCGATGATGTGGATGAACGCCTCGTAGCAGTTGAACAAACCGTGCCTGCCGGTGAGCAGGTAGCCCTCCAGCATGCCCTGGCACAGGTGCTCGGACAGCACCTCGATCACCCGGCCGTCGTGCACCAGGTGCTCGTCGACCGCCAGTGTCTCGGCCTGCCACTGCTTCCCGGTCACCTCGTACACGGCTTCGAGGCGGTTGGACGCCGTCTCGTCCGGGCCGAAGATCCGGAAGCTCCTGGCGTCGGCGTTGAGCGTGATGACGTCGCGCAGCATCCGGCCGAGCACCCTGGTCGGTTCGGAGTGCGTGGTGCCGTGCTTCACGACCTCGGCGGCGTGCGCGCGAATCCCCGGTATCTTCAGCTCGCGCAACAACAGTCCGCCGTTGGCGTGCGGTGTCGAGCCCATCCGGTGCTCACCGGCCGGTACCAGCGCGTCGAGCTCCGGCCGCGGCGCTCCGTCCTCGTCGAAGAGTTCCGTCGGCCGGTAGCTCTGCAGCCAGGCCTCCAGCTGCCGCAGGTGCTCCGGGTTGTCCCGCACGCCCGACAGCGGCACCTGGTGCGCCCGCCAGGTGTTCTCGACCGGCACGCCGTCCACTTCGGACGGACCGGTCCAGCCCTTCGGGCTGCGCAGCACGATCATCGGCCACCGCGGCCGCTCCTCCGAGCCCCTGATGCGGTGGATCTCGTCCACGATCTGGTCGAGCACCTCCGCCATGCGGGCGTGCATCGCCTTGGGTTCGTCGCCCTCGACGTAGAACGGCGTGTAGCCGTAGCCGCGCAGCAACGCGTCCAGCTCGTCGTGCGGGATCCGCGAGAGCAGGCTGGGGTTGGCGATCTTGTAGCCGTTGAGGTGCAGGATCGGCAGCACCGTGCCGTCCCGCTGCGGGTTGAGGAACTTGTCGGCGTGCCAGCTGGCCGCGAGCGGGCCGGTCTCGGCCTCGCCGTCCCCGACCACGCACGCGACGATCAGACCGGGGTTGTCGAACGCGGCGCCGAACGCGTGCGCCAGCGAGTAGCCCAGTTCACCACCTTCGTGGATGGAGCCGGGCACCTCGGGCGCGACGTGGCTGGGCACCCCGCCGGGGAAGGAGAACTGCCGGAAGAGCTTCCGCATGCCTTCGGCGTCGCGCGGCACGTCCGGGTACGTCTCGCTGTAGGAGCCTTCCAACCACGTGTTGGCCAGCAACGCGGGACCGCCGTGGCCGGGGCCGGTCACGAACATCATGTCGAGGTCGCGCTCGCGGATGATCCGGTTGAGGTGCGCGTAGACGAAGTTGAGGCCCGGCGTGGTGCCCCAGTGGCCGAGCAGGCGGGGCTTGATGTGCTCCGGCGCCAGCGGTTCGGTCAGCAGCGGGTTGTCCATCAGGTAGATCTGGCCTGCCGACAGGTAGTTGGCGGCTCGCCAGTACGCGTCGACGAGCTCCAGGTCGGCGTTCGACATCTCTCGCTCCTCATTCGGGTTGGTGCGGTCAGTGGACGGGCGAACCGGTCGTGCACCCGCCGCGCGAGTTCCGCACCGGCTGACCCGATCCGTCCATTCAGGACACCGAACAGCGGCGGACCAGCGTCCTCATCGGGATTTCTCCTCGCCGGTTCGTCGATCCCAGACTTCCCGGACCGGCGGGCGCGGCGCAGAGCCCGTGGTCCCGGACACCGGAGGACCTAAAGACCTGTTGTGCTTGATCGTGCGCAGCACCGCACGGCTGATGATCCACACGGCCGGCGTGCTGATCCGCCAGTAGCGGTGGAAGCGGAGCCAGGCCGGGGGATCGGTGAGCGTCACGCGAATCTCGGACGAGAACAGCGTGCGGACCTTGCCGAAGCCCGGCGTGGCGAAGTCGGGGAAGTCACGGGCTCGCACGGAACGCACTTCACCACCGGCCGCCAGAACTTGCCGACCGCGCGCTCGCCACCGCTGCGGCACCTCGCGGAACCACAACGCGAACCCGCAAGGAATTCCACGTGGCCGCGGGATTCGCGTCGACCAGCACGTGGTCGGTGCGGCCGAACTCAGGCCTCGAGGCGAACCGGCCGGCGAGGAGTGGGGATGGCGGCACGGCGATGGCGTGCCGCCAGAACCGGCTGGTGCACCACGAGAACGGGGCACGGCGCGTGATGGAGCGAGGCTCTTGTGACGGTACCGCTCTCATGCGTGTCACCGGAACCGACGACGATGAGGTCGGTGTCCGTGCACCGCGCGATCGCTTCGTGCGGTTGCGCGCGGACGAGCACGGCATGGTGCCTGAACCCGTCGAGCACCGCGGCAGCACGCGCGAGCACGTACGTGGGGTCAGTGACCACGCCGTCCCGGACCGGAAGTTCCGGCGCGGCGTGGAGGACCCGCAGTGCCGCGTCGCGCCGCCGGGCGAAGTCCGCGGCGTGACGCAGCACCCGTCTGTCCCCGGGGCCACCGCTGACCAGCACGGTGACGTGGCGGTTCCGGGCGTCGACGGCCTCGGGCGTCCCGCGTACGACGACCGTGTCGCAGCGCGCCGAGGCCGGCGGTGGCAGGACGTCGCCACCCAGCCCCGGCGCCGAGGTTCTTCGTCTCCGGTAGCCGACGACCACGAGCTGGGCGCGGAAGTCGTCCTGCGGACGGTGGATCTCAAGGCCTGTGCCGACGAGCTGGGCGTAGGCGGCGGCCCACCGCAACACTGCCTCGTCACGCCGGGCGCCGTCCTGGATGATCACGACTGGTTCCATGCGTCGACAATGGCTCGCGGCGTCCATCTGGAGCAGTGCGGGAAGGGTCCGTCCGGCCGGGACCAAAGTCCCAGCGCCGCAGGGCCGGTCACGCGACGTGGACGCCTCAGCACTCGGCGCGATCCTTCGAATCCAGCAGGAGCTCGGCCACCGGGCGTCGCGGCGTGGCCGGGACCGGCGTGCTGAACCCCACGCGCAGCACGGTCTGCGGGACGAGCGTTCCGCCGAGGGAGCGCCGCAGCTCCTCGCGGATCCGCCGCACCTCGACCGGCTGGGACAGGAACGACGCGGACAGCCCGTGCGTGGTCGCGGTGAGCAGCACGCGTTGCAGCGCCTGGCCTGCCTGCAGTTCGCCGAGCGGGCCGTCGTAGAAGGAGCAGAGCACCACGACGAGCGGGTCGGACTCGTAGTCCTTGCCGGGATGGCGTTCGGGGCCCTGGAAGTTTCGGAACGCCCACTCGTCCTGCAGCTCCGGCCGGAGCCCCGCCGACGTGGGTGGCACGCCGTCCACCGCGTGCGGCCGGTGGCCGGTGAAGGCCGCCAGCTCCGCCTGCACGGCCCCGTCGCCCAGCTGGATCTGGTGCGCCTGCTGGACGAATCGCTTGAGCTGGGCCCGGTCCTCAGGGGTCGTGACCACGTGCAGCCACGAGCGTTCCAGCTCGGCCGCCCGCACCAGGGAGTGACGCTGGCGAGGGTCGACAGGGGCGTCGTGGAACGGGTGGCGGTTGGTGCGCCGGTGGGGAACGGCGTCGAGCAGCGCGTGGTTCTCCGCGTCGGGCTTGACCGTGCCGCCCTTGCGCACGACGGCGAGCGCGCCGGGTGCGTCCTGACCCGGCAGCATCGTGACGAGCGGGCGCACTCCCATGTCCTGCAACACCAGCCGCATGTTGTACAGCGCCGCGCCGCACGACAGCCGGAGTTCGCGATCCTCGGGATCGGTCGCCTCCAGCCTGCGCGAGGTGTCCGGGTGCAACTCGATGCGGTCGGACCGGACGCGGAACCGCCAGGGCTGGGTGTTGTGGACCGACGGCGCGAGCGAGGCCGCCGCCAGCACCCGCTCGACCTGCTCGGGTCCCAGTCCCAGCGCCGCGGTCACCTCGGCCATGTCCGTCACCCCATCGTGTTGCCGTTCGAACTCCTGACCGGTCCACTGTCTGCGCAACCCCCTGGCGGTCCCAGCGTCGAAGGTCCCGACCTGGCAGGGACCGCTTGGCGTCGCCACGCCCTCGTGACAGGCTTGATCCATGGCCGACCCGCAGGACCCACCGGTACGCAGCCTGCTCGGTGGGCTGCGCTTGGACGAACTGCTCGACGAGATGCGCGACCGGCTCGCCGAGATCGGGTCCACGCGCGACAAGATGCAGAGCCTGCTCGACGCGGTCCTCGCCGTCGGCGCCGGCCTGGAGCTGGACTCCACCCTGCAGCGCATCGTCCAGGCCGCGGTGGAGCTCGTGGGCGCCCGCTACGGCGCGCTGGGCGTCCTCGGCTCGCGGCACAACCTCTCGCAGTTCGTCTACGTCGGCATCGCCCCGGAGACCCGTGCACACATGGGACACCTGCCGGAGGGCAAGGGCCTGCTCGGTCTGCTGATCAAGGACCCGAGGGCGATCCGGTTGCACGACCTGAGCGAGCACGTGGCGTCGGTCGGCTTCCCGCCCAACCATCCGCCGATGCACAGCTTCCTCGGCGTGCCCGTGCGAGTGCGCGACGAGATCTTCGGCAACCTCTACATGACCGAGAAGATCGGCGGCGGCGACTTCACCGCCGACGACGAGGTCGTGCTGGCGGCGCTGGCCGCCGCGGCCGGTGTCGCGGTGGAGAACGCCCGCCTGTTCGAACGGTCGCGGATGCGCGAGCGGTGGCTGGAGGCGACGGCGGAGATCAACGCCCAGCTCCTCGGCGGCGCCACCGCCGAGGACGCGTTGCGGCTGATCGGCCAGCGCACCGTGGAGCTGGCGTCGGCGTCGTGGGCGGCGGTGCTGTTGCGGGACGGCAAGGAACTCCGCAGGGCGGCGTACGCGGGCAACGAGGCTGTCCCCGACACCTTCGCCACCGACGCGCCGGTGCTCGCGCAGGTGCTGGAGACGGCCGCTCCCGCGTTGGTCGAGGAGGCGGACGGCCAGCTCGGCGACCTGCCCGCGCGGACGGGAGCCGCGGTCGTGCTGCCGCTGCGGGCCGGTACCGCGGTCACCGGTGTCCTGCTCGCCGTCCGGGACAAGGACGCCGCCCCGTTCGGTGCGGACCTGATGCCTTTGCTGGCCTCGTTCGCGGACCAGGCGGTGGTCGCGATCGAGTTCGCGGAGAACCAGAGCGCGAAGCGCCTGGTGGACGTGCTGGAGGACCGCGACCGGATCGCCCGCGATCTGCACGATCACGTGATCCAGCGGTTGTTCGCCACTGGAATGAGTCTGCAGGGCGCGCTGACGTGGGTGACTCATCCGGAGGCTCGCAGGCGGGTGACGAAGGCGGTGAACCAGCTCGACCAGACCGTGCTGGAGATCCGCACGTCGATCTTCGACCTGCAGGCGGACTCCGGTGACACCGGTCTGCGGCGCAGGTTGCTCAACATCGTCGCCGAACTCACCGAGGACGGCGAGCTGAGTCCGGCGGTGCGGATGTCGGGCACCATCGACAGCCTCGTGCCCGACTACATCGGGGAGCACGCCGAGGCGGTGGTGCGCGAGACCGTGAGCAACGCGCTGCGCCACGCACACGCCACGGAGCTGACGCTCACCGTCGAGGCGGGCGACGCGTTGGTGATCTCGATGGTCGACAACGGCCTGGGCATGCCGCCTGACGTGGCCCGCAGCGGTCTGCGCAACCTGGAGCAGCGCGCGGCCGAGCTGAACGGCGTGCTCACCGTCGGCGAGGAGCCCGGTGGCGGCACGCGGGTGACGTGGCGGGTACCGCTGGACTAGCCGGTTTCGTTGTCGTGGGTGGGCCTGCGCAGCTGTGAGGCCAGCACGGCGGCCTGGGTGCGGCGTTCGAGGCCGAGTTTCGCGAGCAGGTGCGAGACGTAGTTCTTCACGGTCTTCTCCGCGAGGAACATCTTCTCCGCGATCTGCCGGTTCGTCAGGCCGTCGCCGATGTAGTCGAACACGGTCCGCTCCTGCTCGGTGAGCGCGCGGACGGGGTCGCCCTGCTCTCGTTCGCGGCGGATGCGGTTGAGCAGCGCGGCCGTGGACCGTGCGTCCAGAAGGGACTGTCCGGCCGCCACGGTCTTCACCGCCGTGGTGAGGTCGGTGCCGAGGATGCGCTTGAGCACGAACCCGGACGCGCCCGCCATGATCGCGTCGAACAACGCCTCGTCGTCGGTGAACGACGTGAGCATCAGGCATTTGAGGTCCGGCATGCGGGACATCAGCTCGCGGCACAGCTCGATGCCGTTGCCGTCGGGCAGCCGGACGTCGAGCACCGCCACGTCGGGGTTGGTCGCCGGGACCATCGTGAGCGCCTCGGTCACCGAGGCGGCCTCGCCCACGACCTCCAGGTCGGGGGAGGCGCTGAGCAGTTCCCTGATGCCTACCCTGACGATCTCGTGGTCGTCCACCAGGAAGACTCTCGACACCACCGCAACCACCTTCTCTCGATCGTTCCGCGATCACGATCTCTCAGCCGGCCGGCGGCACACAGGGACCAAAGACCCTGTCACCTGGAATCGAGCGTCTTCCGGATCCGGTCGAACTCCTCGGTGTCGATGTCACCCCGGGCCAGCCGCTCCCTCAGTATGCGGGTCTCCGAGCCGGTGTGCGGGGCCCGGCGCAGCAGCACGACCACCAACGCGACCAGGCCGCCCCAGAACACCAGCATGGTCAGCGCCATCATCGAGAACCCGCCCCAGCCCATCGGGGTGCCGTAGTACCAGTTCATCATCGTCGCCTCCGTCGTCGTGTCCAGGTTGTTCCCGGTGACCCGGCCGTGCGGAGAGTCGAAGTGCCCGATCCGGGTGAGCACGTCCGCTCTGTCCGCGCGGTGCACCGCGGCGGAATCGTCGGGGCATGCGATGGAATCCAGCGGAGTCGGCGGAAATCGTCGAGGCAGCCGTCAAAGCGCCCGTGTACAGCGCGGACCGCCCGTGGGCGCTGGAGCTGCACGGCCGTTCGGTCTACCTCTTCGAGTCAGGACAACGGTCCGGGCACGACCCGCTCGGCTTCGACCGGCTGCTCTCGTGCGGCGCCGCCCTGGAACACGTCGTGCTGGCCGTCCGGTACGCCGGGTGGCATCCGCACGTCGTGTTCCCGACCGACCAGGCCAGCCCAGACGTGCTCGCCGTCGTCCGGGCGGACCGCCGCGAGCCACCGGACCCGCAGGATCTCGACCTGCACCGGGCGATCCGCCTCGCCGACGCGTCCGGTTCCGGCGACGCTCACGCGCTCGGGTGGGCGAGCCACTGGGCGGGGACGGAGCTGCGCTCGCTGAACGACCACGAACTCGTCGTGATCACCACCGGCGACCGGCGCCCTGACCACGTCCGGGGCGGTGCGGCCCTGCAGGCCGCGGTGCTGGCGGGACGCGGTGGGGGCGTGGCCGTCCGGCCGGTGGTCCACCTGGTGCACCGCCAGGAGTGGCGGGCGGGCCTGATCGAACGGCACGAGCTCGCCGGCTTTCCGCAGGCGATGGCGATCGTCGGTGCCAAGGGCCCGGTCGGCACGGGACCTGCGGCAGCGTCGGCCGGTCGTTCCGATTCCTAGCGTCGAAGCAGGAAGGGAGCTCTGCCATGCGTGCTCGCGACATCATGACCAGCCCGGTGATCACCGTGAAACCGGCCGTACCGCTCAAGGGCGCGGCCGCGCTGATGGTCTCGCACGGGTTCACCGCACTGCCCGTCGTCGATGACGACAAGCGCCTCATCGGCATCATCACCGAGGCCGACCTGGTGCGCGGCAAGTACCTCGAGGAGACCGGCACTGTCGTCGCCGACGTGATGACCACCCCCGCCGTCGCGATGGACGCCGCCGCGCCGGCCGAGATGCTCGCGCGCGTGATGATCGACGACCGGCGGCGGTGCGTCCCGATCGTCGACGGCTCGACCGTGATCGGTGTGGTCACCCGCCGCGATCTGGTGAGGGTGATCGCCAGGGCCGACACGACGGTGACCGCGGAAGTCCAGCGCGTGCTCGACATGTACGGCGGCGGTCGCAAGTGGACGGTCAGTGTCGTCGACGGCGAGGCCGTCATCGGCGCCGCGACCACCGACGAGGACACCGAACGGGTTCTCGTCGCACTCGCCGACGCCGTGCCGGGAGTGCGCCGCGCCCGTGTTCTGACTGGAGGACGACGATGAAATCCCCATCCGCCCCGATCGTGGCCGGCGTCGACGGCTCCACCTCCGCGCTGCTCGCCGTGGCGTGGGCCGCGCAGGAGTGCGCCCGGCACAAGGTGCCGTTGCGGCTCGTGCACGCCTACGTGCTGCCGACCCGCGGCTATCCCGAGATCATCCTGACCGGCAACGAGATCCGTCAGGCGATCGAGCAACTGGGCCGCGACAAGCTGGACGAGGCCACCGCGGCCGCGCGGGCGGCGGCGCCCGGCGTCGAGGTGACCACCGAGATCGCGTGTTGCGGCGCCACCACGTTGCTGATCGAGGAGTCGAAGTCCGCGCGCCTCGTCGTGGTCGGCTCGCAGGGCCTGGGCACCGTGACCGGCATGATCGTCGGCTCCACCGCCCTGGCGCTGGCGGCACACGGCAAGAGTCCCGTCGTCGTGGTGCGCGGCACGTCCGTGCCCGATGGGCCTGTCGTCGTCGGTGTCGACGGCTCTCCGACGAGTGAGGCCGCGCTGGCGTTCGCCTTCGAGACGGCGTCTGTGCGCGACACGCAGCTGACCGTCGTGATGTGCTGGACCGACTTCATGGTCGAGAGCGCGTACAGCTCGTCGCGGTTCACCGTGGACTGGGGCCAGGTGGAAGCCGACGAACGCAGGCTGCTGGCGCAACGCCTCGCCGGGTGGCAGGAGAAGTACCCGGACGTGCAGGTGCACCCGGTGGTCGTGCGCGATCGGCCCGTGCGGGCGCTGATGCGGTACGGGGCTGAGGCTCAGCTCGTGGTGGTGGGTAGCCACGGGCACGGCGGGTTCGCCGGGATGCTGCTCGGCTCGACGAGTCAGGCACTCGTCTACAACGCGCCGTGCCCGTTGGCGATCGTGCGACCCGACTAGGCCGCGTCACCCGCCGGGCTTCCCCTTCGTCCTCGTGATGAAGGGGAAGCCCGGCGTGCTTCACCGGGTCGTGGTCGGAGGAATGACCACGACCGGGCATTCGGCGTGGCGCAGGCAGTTCGCGGCGACGCCGTGCGCAAGGAACTCGCGGACGGCTCCGCGCCCTCGCGTGCCGATCACCAGCAGTTCGGCGTGCTTCGAGGCCTCGGCCAAGTGGTCCGCCGCATCGCCCACCACGACGCACTCGGCGACGTCCGGTGCGTCGAACATCGTCGCGCGGACCTGCTGCACGGTGGCGTGGAGTTCGCGCGCCGGGTGCCGTCTGGGCATCTCGCCGTACGGGTTGAGGCCCATCGGCACGGCCGGCACCACCACGGGCTCCTGCTGGTAGGCCAGCATCGCCTCCACCCTGGCGCCCCGGTGCGAAGCCTCTTCCAACGCCCAGCGCAACGCCGCGCGCGACTCCGTCGAACCGTCGACGCCGACCAGGATCACACGTGTCCTCATGGCTGCTCCCATCACTCGGAACCAGCGTGCGGCTCTGGAGTAACCGCTGGCAGGGACCAACGTCACGAGCCAGGTGAGCCCATCCGCACTGCTGACGCGCACGCGCGTGACGAACTCTTGATCGCACGGAGCGAATGGAGGACGTCATGAAGGTGAAGAGGGGCGACTGGTTGGTGGAGCCCGGCGGCCGGCGCGGACAGGTCACGGCGGTCAAGCACGCGGAGGGCAGACCTCCCTACCTCGTGCGGTGGCTGGACACCGAGCACGAGGCACTGGTGTTCCCCGGCCCGGACACGCACGTCGTCACGGCTGAGGAAGAGGCCGCGCGCCTGCGCGCGGGCTGAGCCGGTGGACACCGCTGTCGCACTCGGCCACCTCGCGACGGCGCTCGCGATCGGGTTGCTGCTGGGCGTGGAGCGGGAGCACGACAACGCGCACGACTCGGCCAGGCCCGCGGGTTCGCGGACGTTTCCGCTGATCGCGCTGGCCGGAGCGGTCAGCGCCGCGCTGTCACCCGTCGCTGTCGCCGTCGCGCTCGGTGCGGTCGCCGCGCTCGTCATCACCTGGTACCTGCGCACCTCCGAGCCGGGTGCCACGACCGAGATCGCCGCCATCGCCACGTTCCTGCTGGGCGCGCTCGCCTGGCATCGGCCCGAGCTCGCGGTGCCGGTGGGTGTCGCGGCTGCCGCGCTGCTGGCGGCCAAGCGGCCGTTGCACCGGTTCGCCCGCAAGGTGGTGAGCGATCAGGACGTGCGCGACGCGATGATCCTGTTCGTCGTCGCGTTCGTCGTGCTGCCGCTGCTGCCCAACCGGCCGCTCGGCCCGTACGGGGTGCTGAACCCCGCACGGGTGTGGTGGCTGGTCATCGCCGTCACGGTCATCGGCTGGGCAGGCTACGTGGCGGCACGCGCGTTCGGTGAGCGCTGGGGTCTGCTGGTCACCGGGTTCGCCGGTGGCTTCGTCTCCGGCTCGGCGACGACCGCGGTGATGGCGCGCAAGCACCGAACCGTTGGTGCGGCGGCTTTTCCGGGTGCGGTGGCGGTCAACCTGGCCACACTCGCACAGATCGTCTCGGTGACCGCCATCGCGAGTCCGCCTGTCGCGCTGAGACTGCTGCCCGCGATCGGAGCGGGAGCGCTGGTGCTGCTGGTCGAGGTGGCGTGGCTCGTCTGGCGCACCAGGCCCGTTGCAGCGGAGAACGACGAGCCCGTGGTGAGCAGGCCGATGTCGGTGAAGGCGGCGCTGTCCCTGGCGGCGATCCTCGTGCTGTTCCTGGTGGTCACCCGTGCGGCAGCGGAGTGGCTCGGCGGTGGGGGAGTGGTGGCAGCCGGCGCTCTGGGTGGGCTGGCCGACGCGCACGCCGCGGCGATCGCGGCCGCTTCGCTTGCGCCACAGTCGATTTCGGTGCACATCGCGGTGCTGGCATGCGGTGCCGCGCTGGCCACGAACACCGTCGTGAAACTCGTGCTGGCCACGGTGGCCGGCGGACCGCGGTTCGCGCTGAGGCTCGCCGCGTGGCTCGCGCCCGCGGTCGTCGCGGTCGGGCTGGGCATGGCCTGGTAGACCGGGGACGAAGGTCCCGGACGGCGCGGGACCGCGGGCACTCACCGGCCGCGGCGCGGACCGCGAGGCTGAAGTACATGAGCGAGAACGAGTCCCGGCCCGTGGTGGTCGGAGTTGATGGATCACCCGCCTCGCAGGCGGCGTTGCGGTGGGCCGTCGAGGATGCTCGGCGGCGCGGATGCCCGGTCGACGTGATCTCGGCGTGGCACCCGGACTACGGCGGCATGATCGGACCGGTGCCCGCCGAGGTGCTGATGGCGTTGTCCCCACAGGCGATGAAGGAGTCGGCGCAGAAGGCGCTCGACGGTGCGGTGCACGGGTTCGAGGGCGTGGAGATCCGCCGGATCCTGGTCGAGGGCGATCCCAGGGACGCGCTCACCAAGGCGTCCGAGGAAGCGGAACTGCTCGTCGTCGGCAGCCGCGGGCACAACACGGTCGTCGAGGTCGTTCTCGGCTCGGTCAGCTCGTACTGCGTGCACCACGCCGCGTGCCCGGTCGTCGTGATCCGGGAGCCGAAGACCAAGAAGGAGCACGCGTTCGTTGCTGCGGCTGCAGCGGTGACGCCTGGACCGTTGCTGTGAACGCGGCGGCGTTGCTGGCGGACGGCTCGGTCGTCACGGTGCGCGAGCTGGGGCTGGACGACGTGGCGGCGCTGCTCGAGCTGCACCACGGCCTGCCGGTCGAGGACCGCTACCTCAGGTTCTTCAGCTCGTCGCCGAGCCAGCTGCAGGACTTCGTCGAACGGATGATCTCGCCGGACGCCCCGCGCCACGTGGTGCTCGGCGCGTTCCGCGAGGACCGGTTGCTGGGAGCCGCGAGCTACGTCGTGGTGCGCGAGACGGACTTCGCGGAAGTCGCGCTGGTGGTGTCGCACGCCGAGCAGGCCCACGGCGTCGGCACCCTCCTGCTCGAACACCTCGCCTCCCTGGCACGCGGTCGAGGCGTGCGTCGCTTCACCGCCGAGGTGCTCACGATCAACGGCCGGATGCTGCGCGTGTTCACGCGCATGGGGCTTGTCACCTCGATCGTCCCCGACGGCGAGGTCATCTACGTCGAGCTCGTCCTCGAGCCCGGCGAGACCTACCTCGACGCGACGAGCGCCCGTGAGTCGCGCGCCGACGTCGCGAGCCTGACCCACGTGCTGCGTCCCACTTCGATCGCCGTGATCGGTGCCGGACGATCAGAGGGGTCTGTCGGGCACGCGATCCTGCGAAACCTGGTCGACGGCGACTTCACCGGCGACCTGTACGCGGTCAACCCGCACGCGAAGTCCGTAGCCGGAGTCGACTGCTACGACTCGGTGAACGAGCTGCCGGAAGCACCTGAACTGGCCGTGGTGTGCGTGCCGGCGAAAGCTGTTCCCGCTGTCGCGGACGAGTGCGGTCGCAGGGGCGTTCGCGCGCTGGTCGTCATCTCGTCCGGCGTCAACGCCGAGGAACTGCTGCAGGCCGTCCGCGCACACGGCATGCGGCTCGTCGGGCCGAACTGCCTTGGTGTGTCGACGAGTGCGCCCGGCGTGCGGATGAACGCCACTTTCGCGGCGCACAGCACCCCGGCGGGCAGCATCGGACTGGTCACCCAGTCCGGCGGCATCGCGATCGGCGTGCGGGAAGAGCTGCGCCGCCTCGGTCTCGGCCTGTCGACCCTCGTCTCCACCGGCGACAAGCTCGACATCAGCAGCAACGACCTGCTGATGTGGTGGGAACACGACCAGGACACTCACATCATCGCGCTGTACCTGGAGTCCTTCGGCAACCCGCGCAAGTTCGCCCGCATCGCCCGCCGCGTCGCCGCCACCAAACCGGTGCTGGCCATCCGCGCGGCCACGAGTGAAGCCGGCCAGCGCGCCGCCGCCTCGCACACCGCCTCGACCGCGACGCCGTCGGTCACCAGGGACGCGCTGTTCCGGCAGGCGGGCGTGATCGCGGTCGACAGCATTCCGGAACTGACCGACGCCGTGATGGCCCTGAGCAGGCAGCCTCTCCCGAGTGGACGGTCGGTGGCGGTGCTGAGCAACGCGGGTGGACTCGGGGTGCTGGCCGCGGACGCCTGTGTGCGCCAAGGCCTGCAGATGGCCGCACTCGGCGACGAGACCCGCAAGGCGTTGGCGCAGTTGATGCCGCACACGGCGAGCGTGCAGAACCCGGTCGACACCACCGCCGTCGTCGACGAGAAGATCTTCGCCCGCTGCCTCGACGTCATCGGCGCCGACCCGGCGGTCGACTCCGTGATCACCGTGACGGTGCCGACCGCACTCGGTGATCCCACCGGTGGCGTGCACGACGTCGAAGGCAAACCGGTGCTCGCCGTGCGCACCGGCCAAACCGAACGGCTCGCAGGTGAAGTGCCCTGCTACGCCGAACCCGCTCGCGCCGCCGCGGCACTGGCGCGGCTGGTCGAACGCGCGGACTGGCTGGCCCGCCCGAGGGAGTTCGCCCGCCTGAACCGGATCGACCTCGGCGCCGCGAGAACGATCGTGGCCGACCGGCAGGGCTGGCTGCCTCCGGACGAGGTGATGGCGCTGCTGACCACGTTCGGGCTCCCGGTGCTGGGCGGAACGCTCGCGACGACCGCGGAACACGCGGTGGCGGCGCAACTGGCCTACGACGTCCCGGTCGCGCTCAAGGCGGTGGCCGACGACCTGCTGCACAAGAGCAAGGGAGGCGGCGTGGAACTCGGCGTCACCGGCGCGGGCGGGGTGGCGGAAGCGTTCCGCGCGTTCCAGGAACGCTTCGGCGACCGGTTGCGCGGAGTGTTCGTGCAACCGATGGCGTCCGGCGGCCGGGAACTGCTGGTCGGTGTCGTCACCGACGAGAAGTTCGGGCCGCTCGTGGTCACGGGCCTCGGCGGCGTGGACACCGACCTGCTCGACGACCGCGCGGCGGCGCTCGCGCCATTGTCCACAGCGGACGCCGATGACCTGCTGCACGGCTTCCGCACCGCGGGCCACGTGCTCGCCGACACCGACGAGGACGCCGTCCGGGAGGTGCTGCTCCGCGTCGCCGAACTGGCCGGCGCACTGCCCGAGATCGTCGAGCTCGACATCAACCCGTTGGTGCTGACGGACAAGGGATGCGTGGTCGTCGACGCACGAGTGCGCGTCGCACCGGCCCAGCACACCGACCCGTTCCTGCGCCGCCTGCGCACCACCTGACCACGCGAACCAGAGGAGAAGGCCATGAGCACCAAGCCGATCGTGGTGGGCATCGACGGAACGCCCGCGTCGGACCGGGCGCTGGAGTGGGCACTGGACGAGGCGGTCGTGCGCAAGTGCCCGCTGCACGTCGTCCACGCCTGGACGTTCGAGGCGCTCGCCAACTGGACGGAGACGACGGAACAGCAGGTGCGGGCCGAGTCGGCGGCCGTGCTCGAGAAGGCGGTGCGGAAGGCGTCGGAGCAGCGCCAGGACCTGCCCGAGATCGTCCGCATGAGCCTGCGCGGCGACGCGGCCGCGACGCTCGAGAAGACCTCGGAGGGCGCCGCGATGCTGGTCGTCGCCTCGCACACCGGGCGCCGGGTCCGTCAGATCGTCCTCGGCTCGACGAGCATGCACGTCGTGCGGCACGCGCACGCGCCGATCGTCGTCATCCCCGTGAACGACCATGAGCTCGCGGAGAGCACGCGATGAAGGCCGTCGACGCGATGGTCCGTCCCCTCGTCACGGTCGGACCGCGTGACTTCGCCCGCCACGCCGAAGGGCTGATGGACGACTTCGGCCTGACGATGCTGCCCGTCGTCGACGGGAACACGTTCGTCGCCGTGGTGACCAAAGCCGGTTGCCGCCGCGGCGAGGGCGGCTCGCCCAAGGTCGAGCAGGTCATGGCGCAGCCCGCGCTGACGGTCGGGGCGGGGTTCGACGTGGCGACGCTCTTCGAGGCGATGACCCGCTACGAGGTGCTCTGCGTGCCGGTGCTCGACGACGGCAGGGTCATCGGCATGGTCACCCGGCTCGACGTGCTGCGGGCCATGAGCCACGACGACCCGCACCTGCGAGTGGGCCATGCCGCTGAGCACGGCTGATCGCGAGGACGTCGTCCACCACGGACTACCGGTGGCCGAGGTCGTCCTGATGACGGAGACCGACGAGGCCGCCGGACTCACCACCACCCAGTGGCGGGACCGGCTGGCCGCGCACGGGCCGAACGAGCTGGCCGCCGTGCGCGGCCAGAGCTGGGTGGTGCGGCTGCTCGGACAGCTGCACCACCCGCTCATCTACGTGCTGCTGGTGGCCGCGGGCATCACCGCGGCGCTGGGCGAGGTCGTGGACGCCTCCGTGGTGTTCGCCGTCGTCGTGGTCAACGCCGTCATCGGGTTCATCCAGGAGGCGCGTGCCGAACGGGCCCTGGACGCCCTGACGGCGATGGTGTGCACCGAGGTGACCGTCGTGCGCGACGGTCTCACCGCACGCGTGCCGTCTGCGGAGCTCGTGCCCGGTGACCTGGTCGTGCTGGAGGCGGGCGACCAGGTCGGCGCGGATCTGCGGCTCGTCACCACGAAGGAGCTGCGCGTCGACGAGTCGGCGCTGACCGGGGAGTCCCTGCCGGTGGCGAAGAGTCCGGTGGAGTTGCCCGCGGACACCGCGCTGGCCGACCGGACCAACATGGCCTACTCCGGCACGCTCGTGACCGCCGGGGGAGGGCGCGGTGTCGTGGTCGCGACCGCCGCGGGCACCGAGATCGGCCGCGTGCACCGGCTGGTCAGCTCGACCACCACCGTGCAGACCCCGCTGACCCGCAAACTCACGCGCTTCAGCCAGATCCTGACCGTGGTGATCCTCGGCCTCGCGGCGTTCAGCGTCGTGGTCGGCGTGCTGCGCGGCGAACCGCTCGCGGAGATGGTCACCGCGGCCGTCGCGCTCGCCGTGGGCGCGATCCCGGAAGGCCTGCCCGCCGCGGTCACCGTGACGCTGGCCATCGGAGTGGCGCGGATGGCGAAGCGCAACGCGATCATCCGCAGGTTGCCCGCCGTCGAGACGTTGGGCAGCACCACGGTGATCTGCACGGACAAGACGGGAACGCTGACCGCCAACGCGATGACGGTCGACACGGTCGTCGCGGGAGGGACACAGCACGACCTGTCCGGCATCGGGTACGAGCCGACCGGGGCCATCACGCCTGAAGTCACGCCTGCACTGCGTGAGTGCCTGCTGGCGGGCCTCGCGTGCAACGACGCCCGGATCGTCGAGGACGGTGGACGCTGGCTCCCGATCGGTGATCCGACCGAGGCCGCGCTCGTCGTGGCGGCGCGCAAAGCCGGGCTCGCGGAGAGCGACGTACCCGAGCGGGTGGACGTGTTGCCGTTCAACTCGGAACGGATGTTCATGGCGACCCGGCACGCCAACGACGTGGTCTACGTCAAGGGCGCGGTCGAACGGATCCTCGCCCTCGCCGGGCAGGACAGGTGCGTCGAAGCCGAACAACTGGCTGCCGCCGGCCTGCGGGTCCTGGCCGTCGGACGCGCGGCAGGCGTGGAGCTGTCGGAGGAAGGCTTGCGGGGCAACGTGGTCCTGCTGGGCCTGGTCGCGATGCACGACCCGGCGCGGCCCGAGGCGATCGAGGCCGTGCGCGCCTGCCAGGCCGCCGGCATCGAGGTCAGGATGATCACCGGCGACCACCCGGCCACCGCTCGTGCCATCGCGGACGAGTTCGGCATCACCGACGTGCGCGCCCGCGTCGCACCCGAGGAGAAGCTGAGGCTGGTCAAGGAGATCCAGGCCGGCGGTGACGTCGTCGCGATGACCGGCGACGGCGTGAACGACGCGCCCGCGTTGCGTCGTGCGGACATCGGCGTGGCGATGGGCAAGGGCGGCACCGAGGTCGCCAAACAGGCCGCCGACATGGTGCTGACCGACGACAACTTCGCCTCGATCCGCGCCGCCGTCGAGGAAGGCCGCGCGGTCTTCGACAACCTGCGCAAGTTCATCATCTGGACGCTGCCCACCAACATGGCCGAGGGCCTGGTCATCCTGACGGCGATCCTGCTCGGCACGGCACTGCCGATCCTGCCGGTGCAGATCCTGTGGATCAACATGACCACCGCGGTCGCGTTGGGACTGACGCTCGCCTTCGAACCGCGTGAGGCCGACGTGATGAGCCGCCCACCCCTGCCGCCGTCGCTCCCGTTGCTGACCCGGCAACTCGTCGGCCGCATCGTGTTCGTCTCGGCGATCCTGCTCGCGTGCTCGTTCGGCGCGTTCCGCTGGCAGCTCGCGTCGGGTGCCACGCTGGAGGTCGCGCGGACGGTGGCGGTGAACGTCTTCGTCGGCGCCCAGATCGCCTACCTGGTCAACTGCCGCTCGCTGGAGAAGTGGCGGCCGGCCACCGGACCGAACCGGTGGCTGTGGGTGGGGATCGCGCTGACCGCGGGCCTGCAGCTGCTGCTCACGTACGTGCCGTTCATGAACGACCTGTTCCACACCGAACCGCTCGGGTGGCAGCCCTGGCTGGTGGTCTTCATGCTGAGTGCGGCGGCGTACGTCGTCGTGGAGCTGGAGAAGTGGCGGCAGCGCCACGGGAAAGGCAGTTGATGGCCAAGCTGGGGCGCGAGGCGTACGAGCAGGAGCTGCTGCGGCTGCAGACCGAGCTGGTGAAACTTCAGGAGTGGGTGAAGGCCACCGGCGCCCGGCTCGTGGTGGCGTTCGAAGGCCGGGACGCGGCGGGCAAGGGCTCGGCGATCAAACGGATCACCGAGCACCTCAACCCGCGCGTCGCCCGCATCGTGGCCCTGCCCGCACCCAGCGAACGCGAACGCACCCAGTGGTACTTCCAGCGCTACACGGCACATCTGCCGGCGGCGGGCGAGATCGTGCTGCTGGACCGCAGCTGGTACAACCGCGCCGGCGTCGAGCGCGTGATGGGCTACTGCACGCCGGAGGAGCACAGGCTGTTCCTCCGGCAGTGCCCGCAGTTCGAACGGATGCTCGTCGAGGACGGCGTCCTGCTGCGCAAGTACTGGTTCTCGGTCAGCGACGCCGAACAGGAACGCCGCTTCCGCAAGCGCCTCGACGATCCCCTGAAGCGCTGGAAGCTGTCGCCGATGGACCTCGAGTCGTTGACGCGCTGGGAGGACTACTCCCGCGCCAAGGACGAGATGATGGTGCACACCGACACCACCGAATCACCCTGGTACGCGGTCGAGGGCGACGACAAGCGACGGGCGCGGATCAACATGATCGCCCACCTGCTCGGCACGATCGACTACCACGAGGTCACCGCGCCGAAGATCAAGCTGCCCGCGCGGCCACCGTCCAGCGGCTACCAGCGCACGGCCCGCGCCCTGCAACGAGAAGTGCCGGATCACGCCGCCGATCTCGTCTGAACGTCGTAGAGGAAGCCCCGCGCCGAGACTCTCGTTTCTTCGAGACCAGGGGCTCATCGGTGACGAGACCAAGGTCCCTGGGGTCCGCCGCCCGCACCCGGAAGTCTCGGGGGTGGAGGTGGACCATGACCGCGATGTCCCGACTTGTCCGCCGGGCTTTCCCCGGACGCAACCCGCTCGCCTCGTTCGGCGACCGGATCGAGGGTGCGGTGCTCGCACTGGGGGTCGTGGTCGCGCTGCTGATGGTCCCCGTAGCCGGGGCGATCGGCTCGGAGATCTACGCGACGCACGTGTCGCGCGTCGAGGCCGAGCAGAAGAGCCGGATCCAGGTGGACGCCGTGCTCGTGGAGGACGCGCCGTCGATGGACGGTGCCGCCGACAGCGAAGCGCTGGTCGAGACGACCGAGGCGGTCGCGACCTGGCGCATGCCCGACGGCCTCGAGCGGAAGGACGTCGTCCGCGCGCCCTACGGCGCCGAGGCAGGCACGACCCTGCGAGTCTGGGTCGATCTGAGCGGTGAGCCGGCCGAGCCTCCCATGACGAACCAGGGAGCCGCGTTCAACGCGATCTTCAGCGCGGTGCTGCTGTGGGGTCTGGTCACGGGTGCCATGGCGCTGCTGTTCGGACTGGTGAGGTTCGCGTGCATGCGGGTTCGGCTGCGCTGGTGGCAGCTCGAATGGGAGCTGACCGCGCCGGACTGGACCGGGCGCTGAGGCGGGTCGTCGTTCCTGGTGGACGTTCCAGCGTTGTTGCCGCCGGTGTGGACGGCTCGGCGGGGGTGCGGAACCACGCCTTGCCTGCGCGGAACCATAGTTGCCTGCCTCCGTGGCCGTGAACAAGATCGCTCCTGCTCTCGACTTCCAGATCTGCCTCTCGGTCCCGTCGCCATCGCGTCGCCGTCCTGCTCGAGGCTCGTCGTGGACCGGACGTTGAGGCGGGTGACCCTTCCTGTCGGACGCTCGAACGAGAGAGGGCGCCGCGGCGCCCTCTCTCAGCTCTTTCGTTGTTCACCGCAGCCAAGGGTTCGCCTTAACCACCGGCAGGTCGCTCCACCAGCGCGCCAGGCCCCACGTGACGCCGGACGCGGTGGCCGCGAGGGCGATCAGCACGAGGGCGTAGACGACGTGGTAGTCGATGAGCGGGTTGGTCGACATCGTCGCCTCACCGGTAGAGGTGTGCTGTGCCGGCGGCCATTCGGCGGCCCACATGAGCGCCATCATCAGCGCACCGCTGACGGCGGCGATCCGCATGCCGATGCCGAGCACCAGCGCCACACCGACCGCGAGCAGACCGGCCATGAACAGCAGGTCGGCCCACCAGGCTCCGGCGATGTCGTGGAACAGCGACTCGAACGGCCCGACGGCGACCCGGCTGAGGAAGCCCTTCGTGGGCGAGCCTCCCGAGAACCACGCGTTCTTGGGCTGGGTGGCGTAGCCGAGACCGAACGCCTTGTCGACGAACGCCCAGAGGAACAGCAACCCGGTCACGATGCGCAGCACCGCGAGGGGCACGGCACCCGCTTCGGTTCGGGTGCGGGCAGGAGCGTGAACAGCGGACATCTTTACCTCCCAGGAAGTTCTTCTGGTTCGAGTCTGGTCAGGAACGCCGCCGGTGAACGCAGACCTTGGTCCCGATCCAGTCGGGACGTGCCGCGGCGGTGCCGAAGACGTGCTGGCTCACTTCCTCCGGAGACCGGACCCCCGGTTCGTCGCCGACGGCGTGAACGTCCCGATCACCTGCGGGACTTCAGGAACGGGCGGCCACGAAGAGAGCCGCGACCGCGACCGCGCCCAGGGTGGCGATCAGCCGGTTCACGTCGACCGCGGGCACCCACCGGACGTCGCCTCCGTTGATCACGTAGGCCCCGGTCGGTTTCGCGGAGATCTCGAACCCTCCGCCCTCGCCCTCCTGGCCCTTCTCGTCCCGGCCTGAGCCACCACCGGTGCCGCCCGAGATGGACGCGGCGGCGATCGTGTACGCCCAGCGCTCGATCTCGTCCCAGTCCCGGAAGTCGCCCGCCATCGGGCCCTGCGCCATCTTCTTGGCGATGAAGCCGGTCGCGGTCTCCGGCGTGAGCCTGCCGCCGAAGGTGATGGGTTCGTCCGCGCCGATGCGGGCGGCGAGCTCGCGCACCTTGCGCGGCGCTCGCTGCGGGGTGAGATCGGTGCCGAGCGGGCCGCTGTGGAAGAGCCACAACGGGCGGGCGTGCAGGAGCTTCTCGTTGCGGGTCAACAGCTTCACCGCTTCCCGCCGCCACCGGCCCGCGTACAGCGCGCTGCCGAGCACGACCGCCTTGTAGGGCTCGACGGAGCCGACGTCCGCGGCGTCCAGCACGACGACTTCGTGCGACGCCGAGCGGATCCGTGCGGCGATCGCTTCGGCGATTTCCTTGGTAGCACCCGTCTTGGTCGCGTAGGCGACGAGGATCTCGGTCATGCCACCACCGTCGTTGCGTTGATCAGGGGTGGACAGAGCCCTTGTGCTCAGTGGCGACGGGACGCCGGTTTCTCGTGGCAGAGGTGGATTCCTCCAGATCGGAGGACGCCGAAGGGGCGGCGACGCGGTTCGGTTCGATCGTGACAATCTGCGTCTGCGCGCCGCCGCCGTTCTCCAGCCTCCTCAAGGGTTTCCCCGCGCGACAGGGCCTTCCGCCCCTGTGCGGCGGTGCATTCCGGTTCTGGCGCCAACGGGCCCGCTGCGACAACAACCGCCGTTCGGCCGATCCGATCGTCGTCCTCGCCGAAGTCACGGATGCGGGTGGTCAGGTCCGCTCCTGGTCGCGGATGAGGTCGACGACGGGACGGCGGGGCGTCGCGGGCAGCGGATCGGAGTTGAACGCGGCCCAGCCGACGCGGATCACCAGCTGCGGGCAGGAAGCGCCGTCGAGGACCTCGTCGCGCACCAGTTCCCTGGTCTCCACGACCTCCAGCGGCTGGCTGAGCGGACAGGTCGCCAGTCCCGCGGCGGTGGCTTCCAGCAGCACCGCGCTGGTCGCCTCCCCGGCCCGCAGCCGCGACAGGTCGTCGTCGGACGACGTGCTCAGCACGAGCAGCGTTCCCGCGTCCTCGCCGAGCAGGCTGGGACCGCCCTGCGGCAACGATCCCGGGGCGAACTCTCGCATCCGGAGGTCGCCGTACTGGTGGGAGCCCGCGGGGATGTTCGCGGCGGGGACACCCGCCGACGCACCGGGATACACGCCGCTCCACTGCCGGATCTCGGCCTGGTACGCCGGGTCGGCCTCCTGGATGCAGGCCGCCTTGGCGATGGCGATCAGGAGTTCGTCGTACGCCTTGCCGGTGACGACGTGGGCGTCCACCCCTTCGGCGCGGGCGTTGCGCACGAGTTGCTGGAGGATCTCGTCGGGAGCGGGCCAGGAGGAGAAGGCGCGCCGGTCGCTGCGCCTGCGCGGAATCGCGGCGGCGAGAGCGACGTGCGACTCCCTCGGTTCGAACGGCTGGAACTCGATCGCCGCGAGGTGGTCGGGCTGGGCCGGGTTGGGCAGCCGGTGGACCTTCGTGCGCCAGCCGAGCGCCGCGAGCCCGACCCGCAGGTGGTGCAACGCGGCCCCGCAGCTGACGACCAGGTCGGCGCCCAGCGGATCTGTCGCGGGCAGGCCGCGCGTGCGGTCGGCGTACAGGTGCAGGCTGTGCGCACCGGTTTCCCAGCGCCACGGCTGGGAGTTGTGCACGGACGGCGCTCGTCCGGCCAGCGCCACCGCCGCTCGTACCGTCGTCTCGTCGGGCTGACCGCGGTCCATCCCGCTCACCTCCACGTCGAAGTCCTGCTGTGAAGCTCGCAGCAGGAGCGGCCGCCGGAGAGGGGACTACGTCCCGGCCTGGCCGGGCCCTTGGCAGGTGTCTGGTCGCTGCGCCACCGACCAGGCTTGGTCACACACGAACCGAGGATCGCCGGAGGGTGTCATGCGTGAACCGACAGTCGCCTCGCTGATGACACGTGAGGTGATCACCGCGGACGTCGAGTGCCCGTTCAAGGACCTCGTGCGGCTGCTGGAGGACAACAGGATCAGTGCGGTCGCGGTGCTCGACGGCGGCTGTCCGGTCGGCGTCGTGTCGGAGGCCGACCTGATGCCCAAGGAGGAGTTCCGCGGCGGCACCGAAGACGCGCCCGGTCTGTTCGCGGGCCGCACGACGAAGCACCGCTGGGAGCAGGCGAGCGGGGTGACCGCCCGCGACGTGATGACGTCGCCGGTGAAGAGCATCGCGCCGGACCTCGCCGCGAGCGCTGCCGCCCGCGAACTGGCGGTCGCCGGCGTGCGCAGGCTCTTCGTACTGGACTCCGATGGCGCGCTCGTCGGCGTGCTGTCCCGCCGCGACCTGCTGAAACTCTTCCTGCGTGAGGACGACGAGCTGCGCACGACGATCCGCGACGAGATCTTCGGCCGGATGCTGTGGGTGGACCCCGATTCCCTCTACGTCGCGGTGACCGACGGCGTGGTGACGGTGCAGGGGAAGTTGGAGCGGCAGAGCGAGGCCGAGATCGCTGAACACCTGATCCGCGCTCTGCCGGGCGTGGTGGACGTGCACAACAACCTGCGGCCCGAGTGGGACGACACCGCACACACCCACCAGACCGAGATCTTCGGCTGAGGAGCGCCATGAGGACTCGAGACGTGATGACGACGGACGTAGTGGTCGTCGAGCAGGACACACCAGCGCGTGACGCGGCCCGGCTGATCGCCGAACGCGGCTTCACCGCCCTGCCCGTGGTCGACGCCCTGGGAGCGTTGGTCGGCATGGTCAGCGAGGCCGTTCTGCTGCGAGATCGCCTGCCTCAGGATCCGAGGGGACTGGTGCACGGCGAACCCGTCGAAGCCAGGCAGGCACCCGCGGACGTGGTCGCCCAGGTGATGACGAAGTCCCCGGCGACCGTGAGCCCGAACACCGACCTGGCCGAGGTCGCAGGCCTGATGCTCGATCACGGTGTGCGCAGCGTGCCGGTCGTCCACGAGGGCCGCCTCGTCGGCATCGTGACCCGCCGCGACATGCTCCGCTCCATCACCCGTGCGGACTGGGTCGTCGAGGCCGAGATCCACCACCGGCTCGGCATGGTCGGTGGCGCGCAACGGTGGCAGGTCGCGGTGACCGGCGGCAAGGTGTCCATCGTGGACAAGGGCAACAGCGCCACCGAACGGCACGTGGTCGACGTGCTGGTCCGCGCGGTCGCGGGCGTGACCGACGTCGAGTTCACCACCGAACCCGTGCGCGCGGGAAACTGACCGTTCGTGTTGACGAAGTTGTAGAGTTTCGACTTGAAGAATTCTTCAAGTCGACAGGTCGTGGTCCCGTGAACGAGTTCGTGGACAGCCTGCTCATCCGCGTCGAGCAGGCGGAACGGGCAGTGCGGCAAGCGGTGGAGCAGCAGGACGAGTACGCGGCGGACGTGCACGCCGCGGATCTTGCCAACCTGCGGCGACTGGCGGCTGAGCACGGGGTGTCGGTCGGCACGCCCGACGAGGGCTGAGCGGTGCCGGTTCCGCTGTACCAGGCGAAGGCCGAGTTCTTCCGGATGCTCGGCCACCCGGTGCGCATCCGCGTGCTGGAGTTGTTGCAGGACGGCCCGAAAGCGGTGCGCGACCTGCTGGCCGAGATCGAGGTCGAGCCGTCCAACCTCTCCGCGCAGCTGGCCGTGCTGCGCAGGTCCGGCATCGTGACGGCGACCCGCGAAGGGTCGACGGTGGTGTACGCGCTCGCGGGCGCGGACGTGGCCGATCTGATGAAAGCCGCCAGAAGGATCCTCACCGAGTTGCTGGCCGGGCGGAACGAGTTGCTCGCACAGTTGCGCGAGGACTCCGCGTGAGAGCGTTCCTGCCGCGAAGACGGACTGGTCGGCAGCGACACCGAGAGGTGTCGTCGCAGGCCTGACGGTCGCGGTCGTGGCGTTACCACTGTCATCACACCGATGTTCGGTGGCGTGCCCGCGACCGCGGCCATCGCCAGGACCGCGGTCAACGTCCGGTCGGGTGCGACCTCGCGACTGGCGGCCCTGGTCCACGCCGCGACACTCGCCGCCATCATGCTGGTCGCGGCCTCCGCGGTCGGACGGATCCCGCTGGCCGTGCTGGCCGGCGTGCTGCTCGCCACCGCGGTGCGGATGGTCGAGGTCGGTTCGGTCCGGGTCCTGATGCGCGCGAACCGCTCCGACGCGGTGGTGCTCGCCCTCACCGCGATCGCGACACTGGCGCTCGACCTCGTCACCGCCGTGATCGTCGGCCTCGTCGTGGCGGGGTGGTGATCCTGCGGATGTCCCGTGTGTCCACAATGGATGGCAGCGGGGTGCTGGTCCTGCGCGACGCCGTCGAGAGACTGGAGCACAGGGGCGTCACCGTGCTGCTCTCCGGCGTGCGCGACGGGCACCGCCACCAGCTGGAGACCCACGGCGTGCGCACGTTCGCCAGCACACCCGAGGCCATCGAGCACGCGCGAGACCTCTTGCGCCGCAACGGCACGCTGCCGTGACGGAGGGCCCCCGGGAGAACGAGCGCCGGTGGGTTCGCGGTGGACTGCGCAGCGCGATCGACCTCACCTCGACGGCGTTGCTCGCGTTCACTCTCGCCGCCTGGGCCTGAGGGCGTTCAAGAATGGGGAAGTGGATTCTTCATTCGGATCCGCAGGACAGTTCTCTGCGAATGAGTGCGCTAACAGACATTCGACGACCTGTTCGCTTCCCCAGTCGAATGCATTCGACACTTCTTGACCGGACGGAGATCGTCCTCCACAGTTTGATGGACGCGACCGGTATCCGCAGCAATGGCACCTCTGTGACGTAATCAGCGTTCGTTCAGAAAACGCGATGGGCCACTCGGCGCAAGTGGTCGATCGAACGGTGCCCCGGTCGGGTTCTCCTTCACCTCAACGAAGAGGAGCACGCTCATGGCCGGATCAGGCCATCACCCGCCCACCTCCGTCTCCCGCGCCGGCCGACGTCGAGTGGCCGGCGTCACCGCCGTCGTGGCCGTCCTGCTCGGCGGTCTCGTGGCGGCTTTCAGCGCGACACCCGTGTCGGCGGCGACCGTCGACACCTCCGCCTGGTACGTGCTGGTCAACCGCAACAGCGGCAAGGCTTTGGACGTCTACAACCTCGCCACGAACGACGGCGCGCGCATCACCCAGTGGGCCCGCAACGACGGCAACCAGCAGCAGTGGCAGTTCACCGACTCCGGCGGCGGCTACTACCGGCTGAAGTCCCGGCTGTCGGGCAAGGTCCTCGACGTCTACAACTTCTCGACCGCGGACGGCGGCAGCATCGTCCAGTGGGCCGACGGCAACGGCACCAACCAGCAGTTCCGCCTCGCCGACTCCGACAGCGGCTACGTGCGACTGATCAACCGCAACAGCAACAAGAGCGTCGAGGTCCAGGGCGGCTCGACCGCCGACGGCGCGAACGTCGTCCAGTACAGCGACTGGAACGGCACCAACCAGCAGTGGCAGCTCGTCCGCGTCGGTGGCGGCACGGGCCCCACCACCACGACGACCACCCCGCCGGGCGGCAGCTGCCAGCTCCCGTCGAGCTACCGCTGGTCGTCGACCGGCTCGCTCGCGAACCCGAAGCAGGGATGGGTGTCGCTCAAGGACTTCACGCACGTCATGTACAACGGCAAGCACCTGGTCTACGCCACGACGCACGACACGGGAACGACCTGGGGCTCGATGAACTTCGGGACGTTCACGAACTGGTCGGACATGGCCTCGGCGAGTCAGAACGGGATGAGCGCGGGCACGGTCGCCCCCACGTTGTTCTACTTCGCACCGAAGAACATCTGGGTGCTCACCTACCAGTGGGGCCCGACCGCGTTCAGCTACCGGACGTCGAACGACCCCACCAACGCGAACGGGTGGTCGTCGGCGCAGACCCTGTTCACCGGAAGCATTCCCAACTCCGGCACCGGCCCCATCGACCAGACGCTCATCGGCGACGACACGAACATGTACCTGTTCTTCGCCGGTGACAACGGCAAGATCTACCGGGCCACCATGCCGATCGGGAACTTCCCCGGCAGCTTCGGCTCGTCCTGGACGCAGATCATGAGCGACACTACGGCGAACCTGTTCGAGGGCGTCGAGGTCTACAAGGTCCAGGGCCAGAACCAGTACCTGATGATCGTCGAGGCGATGGGGAACAACGGGCGCTACTTCCGCTCGTTCACGTCCAGCAGCCTCAACGGTTCCTGGACGCCGCAGGCCGCCACCGAGAGCAACCCGTTCGCCGGCAAGGCCAACAGCGGCGCCACCTGGACCAACGACATCAGCCACGGCGACCTCATCCGCTCCAACCCGGACCAGACCAAGACCATCGACCCCTGCAACCTCCAGCTCCTCTACCAGGGTCGCAACCCCAACTCCGGCGGTGACTACGGCCTCCTGCCGTACCGGCCGGGCGTGCTGACGCTGCAACGCTGAGCGTCTGACCCAGGTCGTTCCAGCGAGGCCGGCTCTCCTCACCTCACCGGGTGGGGGAGCCGGCCTTCGTGGATCCTGAGTCAGGCGAGCGCGTCGTACACGGCGGAAACGTAGGCCTCGCTGCGGTCCGAGCCGATGATGCCGGGCGCCATGCGGTTCATCGCGTACGAGATGGTGAGCCGGCGTTCGAGATCCATGATGATCATCGATCCGCCCCACCCGCCCCAGAAGCAGATCCTCCCGGCGGGGATCCAGGACAGCGTCTCCTCCTTCGGCAACGCGAAGCCCGTTCCCCAGCGGATCGGGATGCCGAGCACCAGGTCCACGCCGTCGGCCTGGTCCTCGAAGATCAGATCCAGCGTCGCCTCGCCGAGGTAGCGGGTGCCGTCGACGCTGCCGCCCCTGGCGATCACGGACAGGAGCCGGGCGACCGAACGGGCGTTGCCGTGACCGTTCAGCGCGCCGATCTCGGCTCTGCGCCAGTCGGCGGTGTTGGCCGCGCCGGCACTCACGACGGGACCGGCGAACGTCCGGGCCGCGATGCTGCCGGGCTCTGGCAACCGCGACGGCGGAGGCGGCGGGACGATCTCGGCGACTCGCGGCCAGTCCACTTCGGCCGCGCCCAGGTGGAAGTCCGCCGCGAGCGGACCGCTCAGCTCGTTCGCGACGAACTCGCGCAACGTGCTGCCGGTGACCCGCCGGACGAGTTCGCCGAGGAGATGGCCGTAGGTGGCCGCGTGGTAACCCGACGCGGTGCCTGGTTCCCACCACGGTTCCTGGCCGGCGAAGAGCGCCGTCGAGTCCGCCGGGTCGTAGAGGTCGGTCAGCTTCACCGGTGGCTCGAGTCCGGAAAGGCCGGAGGTGTGCGACAGGAGATGGCGGACCTCGATGGCGTCCTTGCCGCGGGCGGCGAACTCGGGCCAGTACCGGGCGACCGGGGCGTGTGCGTCCAGCTGTCCGCGATCGATCAGCATCAGGGTCGCGAGGCTGGTGACGGTTTTGGTCGTGGACCAGACGTTGACGATCGTGTCCCGTTCCCAGCCGGCGGTGCGGGCGGCATCGCGGTAGCCGCCCCAGATGTCCACAACGGACTCACCGTCGATGTCCACGACGAGCGAAGCGCCGAGCTCTTCACCGGTGGCGAGGTTGTTCTCGAACGCGGCGCGAACGGCATCGAAGCGACCGTCGTGCGTGCCGGAGGAGAGAGTCATGCCGTCACGTTAGAACCTGACGCCAGTGTCAGGTGCAAGGAGTGATTCGAGATGCGAATCGCTGAGCTGACAACGTCTTCGTGTCTTCGCTTGATTCGGCCAAGTTCGCTTGTTAACGTCCACATCCGCTTGTGGCGCGGGTCACACCGAAGCCGCCTTTTCGGCCTGCCTCGAACCGTGGCGACCGTCAACGTTGATCCACGCGAGGAGCCGGAATGGTATTCCCGAGGTTCGCTGTGCTGGCAGTCGCGCTGCTGGCGGCGGCATGCGGCGGACCAGCGGCCGGTGATCAGCCCAAACCCGGTGACGGTGCGCTCGTGGGCGTCACGATGCCGACGACCAAGTCGGAGCGCTGGATCAGCGACGGCGAGAACATCAAGCGCGACCTGGAGTCGCGCGGGCACCGGGTCGACCTCCAGTACGCCGAGAACGACGTGCCCACCCAGGTGAAGCAGATCGAGGACCAGATCGCCAAGGGCGCGAAGCTCCTGATCATCGCGTCGGTGGACGGTTCGGCGCTGACCAAGCCGCTCGACACGGCCGCGAACGCCAGGATTCCGGTGATCGCCTACGACCGGCTCCTGCGCGGGAGCCCGAACGTCGACTTCTACGCGACGTTCGAGAACTTCCGGGTCGGCGTCTACCAGGCCGAGTCGCTGCTGACCGGGCTGGGCCTGCGCAACCCCGACGCCAGCCCCGGCCCCGCGGAGGGGCCGTTCAACATCGAGCTGTTCGCCGGCTCGGCGGACGACAACAACGCGGCGTTCTTCTTCAACGGTGCCATGTCCGTGCTCAAGCCGTACCTCGACAACGGCAAGCTGGTGGTGCGCAGCGGTCAGACGGAGTTCCAGGCCGTCACGACCCTCCGGTGGGACGGCGAGACCGCCCGCAAGCGCATGGAGGAGATCCTGGGCACGACGTACCGCCGAGCCAAGGTGAACGGCGTGCTCTCGCCCTACGACGGCATCTCCCTCGGCATCCTCACCGCGCTGACGAACGGCGGCTACGGCCCCGAGTTCCCGATCGTGACCGGCCAGGACGCCGAGCTCGGTTCGGTGAAGTCCATTCTCGCCGGCCAGCAGTACTCGACGATCTACAAGGACACCCGCGAACTGGCGAAGGCCACGGCGTCGATGGCCGAGGCCGTGCTGAAGGACCGCACGCCGCCGCAGCTGAACAACCTCAACGACTACGACAACGGCGTCAAGGTCGTCCCGGCCTTCCTGCTGAACCCGGTGAGCGTCGACAAGGCCAACTACCACAAGGTTCTCGTGGAGTCCGGATACTACACCGACGACCAGCTCCGGTAGCCGCGTGAGCGTGGCGGTGACGTCACCGCCACGCTCACGTGTCGATCAGGGATTCCGGCTCCGCTACTCGAAGATCCCGTAGCCCGCGACGGCGTGTGCCCGCACACCGTCCATGTCGAGCTCCACGCCGATGCCGGGGGTGTCGGGCAGCGTGATGTAGCCGTCCTTCACGATCGAGCCGCTCCCGTCGGGGGCGTGGACGTAGCCGTCCCACACCGCGCGCTCGTCGAGGGCGTGCCATTCCTGGACGAAGAAGTTGGGGATGGCTCCGCAGAGGTGCGACGTGGCCATCGTGCCCAGGGGCGTCGACACCAGGTGCGGTGCGAACGGGATGTAGTGCATCTCCGCGAGGTTGGCGATCTTCTTGGCTTCGGCGAGGCCGCCGCACTTCGGCACGTCCGGTTCGATGACGTCCACGGCGCCGCGTTCGAGCAGGTCGCGGAATCCCCACCGCAGGTAGAGGTTCTCGCCCGCGCAGATCGGCGTGCGGGTCTGCGCGCGCACCCGCGCCAGCGCGTCGACGTTCTCCGCCGGCAGCGGCTCTTCGAGCCACATCAGGCGGAACGGCTCGAGCTCCCACGAGATCCGGCAGGCGCTCGGCACGTCGTAGCGGGCGTGCAGGTCGATGGCCAGGTCGACGTCCGGTCCGATCGCCTCCCGCACGGCCGCCACGCGCTCGACCATCGACCGCAGCTCGGCGGCGTTGATCGTGTGGTTGAAGGCGTCGAACTTGGCGGGGTGGCCGAGGTTGTCGATGTCGAACTTGATGGCGGTGAAGCCTTCGGCGACCATCCGCTGGGCCCGGTCGACGCACCCGGCGATCGAGCCCGCGGGGTCGTCGCCGTCGCCGCAGTCGGCGTAGAGGCGGATCCGGTCGCGGAACTTCCCGCCGAGCATCCGGTAGACCGGCTGGCCCGCGGCCTTGCCCGCGAGGTCCCACAGCGCGAGCTCGATCCCGGACAGGGCGATCACGAACACCCCGCCCTGGGGACCGGCGAAGACCTTGTTGCGGCGCAGTTTTTCCCAGCACCGCTCGACGTTGCGCGGGTCCTCGCCGATCAGGAGTGGCGCCAGAAAATTGATCATTCCGACGACGGCGCCCGCGCCGGCGTCGGGATTGGCCTCGCCGAACCCGCTGAGGCCCTCGTCGGTGTCGATCCGGACCAGTGTGGCCTGACCGTGGTAGTCGACCACCGCCGTCGTGACGTTGACGATCCGCATTGCTCTCCCGCCGCTGGGTCGTGCAGAGGAACAGACTCTGTCGCTGGGTCAAACTTGTCCTATAAGCTGATGACATGCAAAGGGGACAAGAGTCTTCGGACGCTGTCAAGGTCCGGACTCTGCCGGTGCAGGTGGCCGCACACCTGACCCGGCGCATCGTCAGCGGCGAGATCGAGGACGGGCGTGCTCCGTCGGAACTCGACATCTCCCGGGAGTTCGGGGTGTCCCGCGTGGTCGCGCGGGAGACGCTCAAGATCCTCGCCTCGCTCGACATCGTCGAGGTCGCGCAGGGTCGCCGCGTCGCCGTGCGTCCCCGCGCGGAGTGGGACTACCTGAGTCCGTTGCTGATCGAGTGGCTGCCCACCGAGATCGTCGGCGAGCTGCTGCAGGAGCTGCACCAGATGCGCGTGCTGCTCGAACCCGAACTCGCCGCGATGGCCGCGGCCAGCGTCACCGGCGAGACCCTGGAGCGGCTCAAGGACGAGCTCGACCGCATGTCGGCGCTCGAGGGGGATCCCAACGCCTACCTCGAGGTCGACCACGAGTTCCACATGGAGATCTGCCGGGCGGCCGACAACCGCATACTCGACCGGATCATGTACTCCGCCCGCTGGCTGGGCACGGCCAGCCGGCGCATCACCAACGAGGCGCCGGCCGCGCTGCGCAAGGCCACCGGCGACCACACGGAGATCTACGAGGCACTCGTGGCGCGCGACCCGGAAGGCGCCCGCGCGGCGATGCGCAAGCACCTGGCCAACAACTCCAACCTCCTCGCGGAGAAGGAGCAGCAGACCAAACGCGCTGCCCGACGGCGCTAGCGCACCGCACGAGAGTTCTTCCGCTTCACCGTTCTTCAGCACATGAACGACCCGGCAGCGCGGCCCACGCCTCGTTGTCCCGCCGGTTGCAACGTCGCCCCGTCGGTACGCGTCCGCTCGACCGGACGCGAGAGGAGTGGTCATGGAAGAGAAAACGGACTTATCGAGGCGCACCTTCCTCGGGGTGAGCGCGCTGGGCGTGCTCGGTCTCGCGGGGTGCGGGGGAGGCCCCGCGCCCGCGCCGCAGGTCGACGTCCAAGTGCCCCAGGCACTCCTCGACCAGGCGGGCCCGCTGCGCGGCGGGTCGGCGGGGATGCTCTCGCAGAAGCTGTACTCGGAGGCCGCCAACCAGGCGCTGGACAGGTCGCTGCAGGTGTTCGCCCAGGCCACCGGCACCACGGTCCGCAACGACCTGGTCTCCGGTGATGCCGGCGACATGGTCGCGAAGATGGACGCCGAGGTGAAGGCGGGCACCAGCCGCGACTTCGCCTTCGTGAGCGACCGGCGGTTCGTCGGCCAGCTCCACAACCTCGGCGCTCTCACCGACGTCACCGACGTGGTCGACGAGATGCGCAAGCTCTACGGCGAGCCCGCGACGGAGGCGACCAACTACTGCGTGTTCGACGGGCGCTGGTTCGCGATCCCCTACCACTTCATCGCCTCCGCGATGTACCTGCGCAAGGACTGGTACCAGGAGAAGGGTCTCGAGCTCAAACCCCACTACACGTGGGAAGAGCTGCGCGACAACGCTCTGGAGGTCTCCGACCCGGCGAAGAAGCGCTTCGGCTGGGGTCTCACGGTGAACCGCTCCGGCGACGCCAACGGCTTCATCGCGAACGTCATCAACACCTACGGCGGCGCCATCGCGGACAACACCGGCACGAAGGTGGTGTTCAACTCGCCGGAGACCGTCGCCGCCGTCACGTTCATCGGCGACATCTACACGAACCCGAAGTACACGCCGATGCTGCCGCCGGGCATCGGCAGCTGGACCGACTCGAGCAACAACGAGAACTGGCTGGCCCAGATCCTCGGGCTGACGCTCAACCAGTTCAGCGTCTACGCCGACTCGAAGACCAAGAACAACCCGGTGTACGCCAACACCCACCCGTTCAACGGCGCCACCGGACCGGCGATCGACAAGCCGCTCGCGTTCGGCGAGTCCAACTCGTTCGTCGTGTTCAAGGGGGCGAAGAACCCCGATCTCGCCAAGCTGGTGGCGAAGTACATGGTCAGCGGGACCGCGCTGCTCGGTGTCGCGAAGGGAGCACCGTGCCTGGTGAATCCCTCGTGGGACAAGGTGTGGGACTCCGACCCGTACTACACCACCGGTGATCCGGCCTTCCCGGCGTTGCGGGAGCAGACCCGCACGCCGCTCCCGGTGGCCACCAAAACGGGCTTCAAGTTCCCCCAGGCCCCGAGCCCCGGTGAACAGGCCGCCACCGCCGCCTACCTGCTCACCGACATGATGCAGTCGGTCATCCAGGGCGCCAAGCCGGCCGACGCCGTCGCCTCGACCCACACCCGCATCGTCCAGGTCTTCGAGCAGCAGGGCTACAAGCAGTGACCGTGCTGCGCACCAGGCCGGCGCCGGTTCGTCCGGCGCCGCGCGGGCCTTCTTCGCACACCAGGTCGCAGCGGTTGTTCGGACGAGACTGGCGCCTCGCCGCCGTGTTCATCGGGCCGACGCTGGTGCTGGTCTCCGGCCTGATCCTGTTCCCGATCGTCAGCTCGGTCCTCACCAGCACGACGGAACGCCACGGTGCGGAGACGGTCTTCGTCGGGCTGGACAACTACGCCGCCCTCATCGGCGACACCGTGTTCCACAAGGGAGTGCTCAACTCCTTCGTCTTCACCGCGTACGCCGAGATCTTCAAGGTGACCCTCGGCCTCATCGCGGCGCTGATGCTGCACCACATGCGCCGCGGCCGGGCGATCATCGCCGGGGTGATCCTGCTGCCGTGGGTGGTGCCGACGGTCGTCACGGCCTTCACCTGGCGGTCGTTGTTCGACCCGATCTTCGGCAGCGTCAACGTCCTGCTCACCGATTCGGGGATCGGGCCAGCCCTCGCCGCGATCGGGCTCGTCGACCGGTGGCCCGCGGAGTGGCTGTCCGATCCCGCGCTGGCGATGCCGGCGGTCATCCTGGTCAACGTCTGGAAGGGCATCCCGTTCTTCACGGTGACGTTCCTCGCCGGGCTCAAGGCCATCGACAGCGGGCTCTACGAGGCGGCTGTCGTCGACGGCGCCTCGCCGTGGCAGCGCTTCGTGCACATCACGCTGCCGGGCCTGCGGCACATCATGATCGTGACGGTGTTGCTGTCGTCGATCTGGACGTTCAACAACTTCGACCTGATCTGGCTGATGACCCAGGGCGGGCCGGGGGACGCCACCGCCCCGTACGTGATGGTGGCCTACTCGAAGGCGATCCAGCAGTTGCAACTGGGCGCGGGCGCCGCGGTCACGCTGGTGATGCTGCCGATCATCGGCATCCTCGTGATGATCCTCGTGCGGATGATGCGGCGCAGCGACCAGCCGGGCGCGAGCGACATGGGCCGCAGGCGGCTCACTCCCGCCCAGCGCAGGGCGCTGCCGTGGGTGATCGTCGCGGGCTCAACGCTGATCCTGGTCTGGGCGTCGCCGCACATCGTGTGGAAGGCCGCGCTCGTGCTGGGTGTGTTCGTGGTGCTCGCGGCCGCCGTCGGACGGGTCGTCTCCACGCTCGCCGCGCGGGGCAACCGGCTGGCCGCACGGGTGGTCAGCGGTACCGGCAGCGGGATCGCGCTCGTGGGCCTGCTGGGCTTCGTGCTCGCCCCGCTCTACTGGATGACGGTCACGGCCTTCAAGTCCGACAACCAGATCGTCGCGCGCACCGACGACCTGTGGCCGACCCCGTGGAGCACCGAGCAGTTCACCAACCTGTTCACGGGCAGGGCGTTCGGCACCTGGTACCTCAACACGATCCTGGTGTCGGTGGCGTCCACCGCGATCGCCCTGGTCTGCGCGGCGCTGGCGGGCTATGCGTTGGCACGCCTGAAGTTCCGCGGTTCGGAGAGCTTCACGGTGACGATCCTGCTCACCTACGTGATGCCGGGCGCGCTGCTGTTCATCCCGCTGTACCAGATGATGAGCGGGATCGGGCTCAACGACTCGTTGTGGTCGCTCGTGCTCGCCTACCCGACGTTCACCCTGCCGTTCGCGACGTGGCTGCTCGTCGGCTACTTCAAGTCGATCCCCGCCGACCTCGAGGAGGCCGCGCTGGTCGACGGCTGCACGCGGTTCGGGGCGTTCATCCGGATCGTGCTGCCGCTGGCCAAACCGGGCCTGCTCGCGGTCGCACTGTTCACGCTCACCAACGCGTGGAACGAGTTCCTGTTCGCCTTCGTGTTCATCACCAAGGACGACTACAAGACGCTGCCCGTCGGCATGCAGTCGATGATCTTCGGTGACGTCGTGCCGCAGGGACAGCTCGCCGCGGCCTCGCTCCTGATCAGCATTCCGGTCGTGACCATGTACGCGTTCGGGCAGCGGTTCCTGACCGAGGGCCTCACCGCGGGGGCCGTAAAGGGATGAGCGAGACACCGGCGATCACCGAGGAGCACGTCGCGACGGCGTCCCGGCCGAGCGACCTGCGCATCACCGACCTGCGGGTGGCCAACGTGGCCGGCGTGCCGTTTCGCTCGTCGATCATCAGGATCGACACCAACCAGGGCCTGACGGGCTACGGGGAGGTGCGCGACCAGGCCAGCGCGACCTACGCGCTCATGCTCAAGAGCCGGCTCGTCGGCGAGAACCCGTGCAACGTCGACAAGATCTTCCGCAAGATCAAGCAGTTCGGTTTCCACGGCCGCCAGGGCGGAGGGGTCTCCGGCGTCGAGATGGCGCTGATGGACCTCGCCGGCAAGGCCTACGGAGTGCCCGCGTACGCGTTGATCGGGGGCCGCTTCCGGGACGAGATCCGTTGCTACGCCGACACTCCGTCGCTGCCGGACCCGCACGCGATGGGCGCCCGGTTGCTGGACCGCAAACAGCGCGGGTTCACGATGCTGAAGATGGACGTGGGGATCGACCTGCTGTGGGACGTGCCGGGGGCGCTGATCGCGCCGCCGGGCGCCCGCGCGGACCTGACGACGATGCATCCGTTCACCGGAATCCAGGTCACCGCGAAGGGCGTCGACCACCTGGCGTCCTATGTGGACACCGTCCGCTCCGTCGTCGGCTACGACATCGCGCTCGCCGCAGACCACTTCGGTCACATCGCCCTCGACTCCTGCATCCGGATCGGCCGCGCACTGGAGCCGTTCACCCTGGCGTGGATCGAGGACCTGATCCCGTGGCAGCTGACCGACCAGTGGCGCAGGCTCACCGCGGCCGTCGCCGTCCCGACGTGCACGGGGGAGGACATCTACCTGCTCGACGGCTTCCGGCCGCTGCTCGACGCCGGCGCCATCCGCGTCGTGCACCCCGACCCGGCGACGGCGGGCGGGATCGCGGAGACCAAACGGCTCGGCGACTACGCGCAGGAGCGCGGGATCGCGATGGCACTGCACCTGGCGGCGTCGCCGATCGCGACGATGGCGTGCGTGCACCTGGCCGCCGCCACGGAGAACTTCCTGGCGCTCGAACACCACGCGGCCGAGGTGGAGTTCTGGAGCGACCTCGTCACCGGCCTGCCCCGGCCGCTGATCCAGAACGGCCACATCACGGTGCCGGACACGCCAGGACTGGGGTTCGGCGACCTCGACGAGGAACTGCTGCGACGCCATCTCGACCCGCGCGATCCGGTGTTCTTCGCCGAGACGACGCACTGGGACGCGGAGTCGAGCCACGACCGCCTGTGGAGCTAGCGGCTTTGCCAGAGTCGCCCACCTGGCGTGTGGCCCCGGCTCGGCGTCATCGTGGGGCACCGTCGAGTCGGCCGTCTCGCCAGCCCGTCCGCCGAGCAGACGCTCTACAGCAGTCTGCTCGGTGTCGGAGGAGTCCGCGGAGCTCGTCGCCTAGCCCTGACGCCAGAGCTGGTTGTTGTTGCCGACCCCGCACTGCCAGACGCCGATGGACGCGCCGTTGTTCGGGTTGCCGCCCAACAGGTCCAGGCACAGGTTGCTGCCGTTGACCTTGCCCGCGCTGCCGACCCGGACGAACCCAGGAGCCTCCGGGGCCACGCTCAACGACCACCGCTGAAACAGGTCGTTGCCGCACACGTGCGTTTTGGCGTTCTGCCCGTTCACCGCCCGTGCGTAATCGAGGCACATGCCGTTGTTGAGGTTGCGAAGGTGGAAGAAACCGCCACCAACCGATTCCGCCAGCCAGTTCTGGTTGAAATCCGTGTTGTTGGCGAGGCAGTCGTTCTGCACCAACGGCGAGTTGTCCTCGATCTGCCGGTTGAACACCTCCACGCACTTGGCCGTACCGCGGTTGACCAGCGTGAACGCCGCCCCGACGCTCTGCGCCCCCACTCCCTCGGCCTGCGCCGGGCCCCCACTGAACAGTCCGGTCGCCACCACGGCCGCACCGGCCATCAGAAGGGCGGCCAGCCTCTGCTTGAACATGCTTTCTCCTAACCTGGGATCAGTGCGGTGCTCAAGGTCGCAGGCTTGGCCGACAGTCCATCGACAACGCGTCGACAGTTCCGCGGTCACCTGGAACCGCAACGACCCGGCGGGCAGGTTCTTCATCGGCGCGGCTGAGTCGGGCGTGCCGCGGCTGGTGTTCGTGCTGGGCGATGACGCCTAGGCCCGGCCCTGCTCGGCGCGCCACCGTTCGTACTCGGGCCGGGCCTCGTCCGACAGCGGGTAGTACCGCCGCAGGTCGCCGCCCTCGGCCAGCCGGATCCGGGAGAACTCCTCCCATTCCGCGTGTTCCTGGGCGACGGCCACCAGAGCGGGCGCGAGCTTGATCGGCACCACCACCGCCCCGTCGTCGTCGGCGACGACGATGTCGCCCGGCACGACGATCGTGCCGCCGCACGCCACCGGAACGTTCACGGCGGCCGGAACGATGTCGGTCTGGGCGTGGAAGTTCGGTGTGGCGCCCCGGATCCACAGCCCGAGTCCGAGCTTCTTGGCCTCGCCGATGTCGCGCAGGCACCCGTCGATCACCACGCCGGCGCCGCCGCGACCCTTGAAGTAGGTCAGCATCATCTCGCCGAACACACCGCTGCTCATGTCACCGCGCGCGTCGACGACGATCATGTCGCCGGGCTGGGCGTGGTACATGACGTGCCGGTGCAACTGCTTCTCCGGCTCCTCGTACTCGTCGACGGGGTAGAGATCTTCCCGCTTCGGCAGGAACTGCAGCGTCAGCGCCGGACCGGCCACGCGCACCCCGGGCGTCACCGAAACGGGGCCGCGGATGAACGCGCTTCGGATGCCCATCCGGCTGAGCTCGGCGCTGGCCGTCGCACTGCCGATGGCCGCGAGGGCCGCACTCAACTCGGCGGGCGGGCGAACGATGTCGTGCGTCTCGACCACGTCGGTAGCTCCCTCAGATCCGCTGCCGCAACCATCGGAGAGTTCGAGCCTAGTCCGGAAAACCCTGTGGTGGGGCCGAATTCGGCTACGTGATCAGAGGTGGTGGCAGGGCTGGCAGAACCGTGTTCATCACTCCTGGGAAGCGCTTTCGCCGTCCAGCAACGCCAATGCGTTGCGGATGCCCTGTTCCAGGAGGTCGTCGGCGAGCCGCCGGTCGGTCAGGGCGCGGGACAGTTGCACCGTGCCGACCATGAGGGCGTAGACGCTGAGAACCGTGGTGCGAGCCGACTGCGGATCATGCGGTGCGAGGCGGGCGGCGAAGTCGTCCATGATCGCCAGCACGCTGTCGGTGTAGGCCTGCCTCGTGGGATCCCCGCAGCGGCTGACCTCGTCCAGCAGGGCCGCGGACGGGCAGCCCTCCTCCGGGTTGTCGCGGTGCTCGGGGGAGAGGTACGCGCGGACCATCTGCTCCACGCCGGCGCGGCCTGGTCCGACGGCCGCGAGTTGCTCGCGCTGGTCGCGCAGCTGGTCGGAGACGGCGGTGGCGACCAGGTCCTCTTTGGACTCGAAGTGCGCGTAGAAAGCGCCGTTGGTCAGTCCCGCGTCCGCCATGAGCGTGGCGACGCCGGAGCCGTCGATGCCGCTGCGCTTGAACCGGCGGCCCGCCGTCTCGATGATTCGCTGCCTCGTCGCCAGCTTGTGCTCTTTGCCGTACCGCGCCATGTGCTCCTCCGGCCTCGATGTTAGTACGATCATAATCTAAATCTGCCGGAACTCTTGCCCTGGGGGTCTGTCCCGTCTTATGGTCGTACGATCATAATCCAATCGGTTGGAGCTCGCGATGACTGCAACACCGCAGGTCGCGCTCGTGACGGGCGCGTCCTCGGGCATCGGCAAGGTCCGCGAACGGGATATTCAGGTCGTGCGCGTCCAGCCCGGTCCCACCGACAGCCCGTTCGACGCCAACATGGCGCAGGCCGACAGCCCACTGCCGGTCTACGCGCGCCAGCGTCGCGTCTGCGACGACGTCATGGCGGAGTCGATGCGCGTCAGCGTGCTTCGCCGTGTCGCTCCCGCGTGGGCGTTCGACAGGAGCGTGCGCAAGCTGAACAGGATGGTGGGCTGACATGCGGGCGTTCATCGTTGATCGCTACGGCAAGAGCGACAACGCCCTTCGGGCCGGCGACGTGCCGGAGCCGGAGGTGGGTGAGCACGACGTGCTGGTCCAGATCCACGCCGCGGGAGTCAACGCCCTGGACGTCAAGATCAGGGACGGGGAGTTCAAGCTCGTCCTGCCCTACTGCCCGCCGTTCGTGCTGGGCAACGACGTCGCCGGTGTCGTGATCCGGGTCGGTGGCAGCGTGCGGAGGTTCCAGCCCGGCGACGAGGTCTACGCGCGACCGGACAAGGACCGGATCGGCACCTTCGCCGAACGCATCTCCATCAGTGAAAGCGACCTGGCGCTGAAGCCGGAGCGGCTCACGATGGAGGAGGCGGCCGCCATCCCGCTGGTCGGCCTGACCGCCTGGCAGGCACTGGTCGAGATCGCCGGCCTGCGCGAGGGGCAGAAGGTCTTCATCCAGGCCGGTGCCGGCGGCGTCGGGACGTTCGCGATCCAGTTGGCGAAACACCTGGGCGCCACCGTGGCCACGACGACCAGCGCGGCCAACGCCGACCTGGTCAGGCGGCTCGGCGCCGATGTCGTCATCGACTACCGCGAGGACGACTTCGAGACCGTCCTGCGCGACTACGACGTGGTGCTGCACAGCCTGGACGACGAGACGCTCAGGAAGTCGCTGCGCGTGCTGAAGCCCGGCGGGAAGCTCGTCTCGATCTCCGGCCCACCGGACGCCGCCTTCGCCAGGGAGCTCGGCAGGCCGTGGTTCCTGCGGCCTGTCATGTGGGTCCTGAGTCACGGCGTCAGGAAGGCCGCCCGGCGCCGCCAGATCAGTTACTCGTTCCTCTTCATGCGGGCGAACGGGAAGCAAGTGGGCGAGATCACCTCGCTCATCGACGCCGGCGTCATCACACCGGTCGTGGACCGGATCTTTCCCTTCGAGTCGACCAACGAGGCCCTGGCGTACGTCCAAACAGGACGCGCCAAGGGCAAGGTCGTCGTGAAGGTCAGGTAGGAGCTCGTGCGAGGAGGAGTCATGACCGTGATCACCGCTTACAAGGACACACCGACCCGGACCGCCGACATCGGCGGAACGACGCTCGCCTACCGGGAACTCGGCCAGGACACCGGCACGCCGGTGATCTTCCTGAACCACCTGGCCGCGGTGCTGGACAACTGGGATCCCCGTGTCGTGGACGGCATCGCGGCCAGGCGCCGGGTGATCACCTTCGACAACAGGGGAGTCGGCGCCTCGCAGGGCACGACACCGCGCTCGGTGGACGCGATGGCACGGGACGCCGTCGCCTTCGTCCGGGCGCTGGGCCACGACCAGGTCGACCTCCTCGGCTTCTCGCTGGGCGGCTTCGTCGCCCAGGTGATCGCCGAGCGCGAACCACGACTCGTGCGCAGGATGATCCTCGCGGGCACCGGTCCGGCCGGTGGCGAGGGCATCGACAGGGTCACCGCCGTCACCGTGCTCGACACCCTGAAAGCCGTACTCACCTTCAAGGACCCCAAGGAGTACCTCTTCTTCACCAGGACGGCCAACGGCAAGGCGACGGCACGGCAGTTCGTGAACCGGCTGAAGGAACGCGCGGACGACCGGGACAAGCCGATCTCCGTCACGGCGTTCCGCAACCAGCTCAAGGCGATCCACGCGTGGGGCGTTCAGCGGCCTTCCGACCTGACGGTCGTCCGGCAGCCGGTCCTCGTCGCGAACGGCGACCACGACAGGATGGTTCCGAGCAGCAACTCCGCCGATCTCGCCCGGCGCCTGCCCGACGCCCGGCTCACGCTGTACCCGGATGCCGGGCACGGCGGCATCTTCCAGCACCACGACGAGTTCGTCGCCGAGGCTCTCAGGTTTCTTGAAGCCTGACCGCGATCGTGTGCCGATGCCGGCAGACCGCGGATGGCCCGTAGCTGCGCGAACGTCGTCGGTTCGCAGCCGAGAAGGTGATGCCGAGCGGTGCGGTCAGGAGGAATCGCCTCGGACCGTGGGCAGGCCGGCGGCGGTGGCCGCGATGAAGCGTTGCAGTGTCGGCCGGAACGGCGGGAACACGGCCGCGATCCCGGGTTCGCGGGCGTAGAGCTCGGCCAGCGTCGGCGGGGGCTGGGACAGGGGATGCAGCCTGCCGACGAACGCTCCGGCGGCGAACACCACGGAGGAACCGTCCCTGCCGGTCAGCTCCGGGCACGCGGCCATGATCTGCTCGCCGGCCCGTGCGTACATGTCGATCGCCCACAGCTTGTACGTGTGCAGCACCTCGAGCGAGACGTTGTGCTCCAGCATGGTCTCCGCGTGGCCGATGAGATCGCAGTACAGGGGCCGCTCGGCGAAGGAGTCCGCCAGCGCGGCCGCCATCTGGCCGATGCCGGAGGCGTCCTTGAGCCGGTCTCGCACCGCGTCGGCCCAGTCCGTTCCGTCGCGCATGGTGAGCTGCAGGTAGATCTCTTCACGGGTGCCGAAGTAGCGCAGGACGTTGGACTTCACCAGGCCGACGGCGGCCGCGATGTCGCCCAGGCTGACCTGGGCCACGCCCTTGTCGAGGGCGAGGTCGCGGGCAGCCGCGAGGATCGTCTCCCGCCGCTGCTCCTTCTGGTCCGGGCGCCGTGCCCGTCGGAACGACGCTTCCATGTTGAAAGGCACTCTACCAGGAGGTTTTGATAAAAGTACGGTGTTCCTTTATTGTCTGGCCGGTCAGCACCACCCCCTGCGCGGCCGGAGGCCACGACACATGACCCAGCAGCAGCGCTCCCTGTCGGCAACGGTCGACGAGTTCGTCGACGCCTTCAACGTCAACGACCTCGACCGGGTGATGGCCTTCTTCGCCGACGACGCCGAGTACGAGCCGGGTGACGGCGCGAAGCACCGGGGCAAGGCCGCGATTCGCGCGGAGTTCGCGCCCCAGTTCGCCGGCAGGTACGGCGCGATGCGCTTCGACGTGCACGACAAGCTCGTCGACGAGGCCGGGCGACGCGCGGCGATCCGCTGGGCGTGCCGGATCGACGTCTCCGGGCCACGCGGTCGCGGCGTCTACCCGCTGCTGCGGTTGCTCGGGCTCCTGCGGCACGGCCCGCGCATGGTCTGGCAGGGAATGGACGTCTTCCACTTCGACGCCGACGGTTCGATCACCGGCAAGTACTCCTACGCGAACTTCAAGGTCCCGCCGATGAAGCGCGACAGGGGAGAGCCGTGGAGCGTCCCCCTGCCCACCGCGTAACTCCGCTGTCGGTGCTACCTGACTTGCCGGCCCGCGACCTTGATGAACGCGGCGAGCATCTCCTCGCTCTTCTCCTCGAGCGCCTTCAGTTCCGAGCGGTCCTTTGCGTTGACCAGGTCGTCGACCGGTCCGAACACCACGTCCGCGAGCCTCAGGAGTTCCGCGTCCTCGGTCAGCAACTGAACGCTGAATCGGGCGTGGTGAGCGGCGGCGCCGCGTTTGTCCGCCTCCGTGCGGGCTGCCCTGGCGTCCGCCGCGTCCGGCTCGTCGCGTTCGAGGAACCACAACGAGATCAGGGCCTGCCGAAGGTCGGTCAGCGCCCCGACGAACGTGACGTAGGCGTTGATCCTTTCCTGACGGAGTCGTTCGTGGCGCGCGACGCGTTCGGCGCGTCGCGCGGTGAGCCGTCCGAACAGGTAGGTGAGACCCGATCCCGCCAGGGTTCCGATCACTGCGATCAAGCTGGTGAGCGCGCTGTTCACGTCTGGAAGTCTGGCAGCCACGAGGTGAGCACGTCGCGGCACGGCTCTGGGCCGAACCGGGATCAGGCGGTCTGGCCGACGACGACCTTCACCGTCGAGTACCTGCGGCGCAGGTCCTTGAACGGCTGGTATTCCGGCGAGTCCCAGAACGCCTGAACCGCGGCCCTGTCGGCGAACTCGTGGATCACGAGCGTCGGCGGGGTCCAGTCGCCTTCGAGCACCAGTGCGTCGGCGTCGGTGAGCACGTTGCGGCCGCCGGCCTTCTCGAGCAACGGCGTCACCCCGTCGACGTACTGCTGGAAGCCGGCCGGGTCCGCGACGTTCAGATCGATCACGACATAGGCGGTCATGTCCGCGTCTCCTCAAGATGCGATGTGGTGAACGCTGTCGACGCTAAGCGCGCGGAGTGGTCCTTCCAATGCTTGTTTCAACCGCATTCATACTCGAAACGACCACTCGGGGCGCTGTAGCCTGATGTCATGGACGTCTTCAGCGACGTGATCTCCACGGTCAGGGCGGGCCGGGCGAAGTTCACCCGTTCCCGTCTGAGCGGCCGGTGGGGGTACGCGTTCGGCCCGTATCCCGGAGCCGGCTTCCACGTCGTTCTCGAGGGCAACTGCTGGCTGATTCCGCCGTCCGGCCCTCCGGTCGCCCTCGGTGCGGGTGACGTGGTGTTCCTGCCGCACGGCGCGGTGCACGGCATGAGCGACAGTCCGGACAGGGCCATCGCCGAGCTGCCCCTGGCGCCGGAGGCCGGCCCGCCGGACCACGAGCCCGCGCCCGGCCAGGCGCAGTTGCTGTGCGGGGCCTACCGGCTGGATCGCGGACAGGCCCACCCGTTCCTGCGGACCCTGCCCGAGGTCGTCCACCTCCCCGCCCGGCTGGGTGATCACTCCGCCCTGCGCAGCGCGGTGGACCTGCTCGGCGCGGACCTCATCGAGGCCCGCCCCGGTGCCGCGGCGGCGGTTCCCGCCCTGATGGACCTGCTGCTGGTCTATCTGCTGCGTGCCTGGCTCGACGAGGAGGCCGCACGCCACGGCCCGCGCGGAGGCTGGTGTCTCGCGCTCACCGATCCGGTCGTCGCCACGGCGCTGCAGCACATCCACCGCTCGCCCGCGCACCCGTGGACGGTCCAGGAACTGGGCGCCGAGGCCGGACTGTCCAAGACCGCCTTCGCCCGCAGGTTCACGTCTCTGGTCGGGCAGTCCCCGATGGCCTACCTGACCTGGTGGCGGCTGAGCACCGGCGCACGGATGCTGCGGGACGGCCAGGCGCCGCTGGCCGCGATCGCCCGCAACGTCGGCTACACCTCGGAGTTCGCCTTCTCCGCCGCCTTCAAGCGGGAGTTCGGCACGGCGCCGGGCAAGTTCCGCCGGCAGCAGCGCGACATCACCGACGTGGTCGCCTCGAATCGATGAAAGTGTTGCCGTGCACCGTGGTGAGAGCCGTCGGCGCGAACCGGCGACCCGGCGCGGGGCCGATTCTTCCTGTCTCACGCGGAATCCGCCTGGTAGAGGTTCGCGGCAGGTCCACAGAGGACTTCCGCTCGCAGGGCCGCGACACGCCACGCCACGCGTTGTTGCGGCGTACAGGGCACCTGCCGCGGCGTGAGGTGTAGTATTGCCGTCTATCGGGGCCCTGACTTCGTCAAATCTTCCCGAAACCCCTAGCGCCGTGCGGCTGCTTCGGCTCCAGTACCACTCGCTGCGAGCACGCACAGGATGCAAAGAAAGTCGGAAACCCATGCAATCCCAGTACTTTTCGCGTAACGACGTGCCCGACTCCAGCGCGGACGGCGCAGGTGCCGGTACGCGACCGGCGGCCGCGTTCTCGGGGGACGGGCTCTTCAGCCACCCGGACACGGATCACCTCGATCCGAGGTCCGACTCGTCGCCAGACGGGGACCAGCGGTCCTACACCGGCCTCTTCCGCGAACCGGCCGACGCGCCGCAGCACTCCAGCGAGACGGCCTGAACCCGTAGCTCTGCCCGCCGCCGGGTTCTCACGGATCCGTGACGAGCTCGAACTCGGTGTCCAGTAGCCGTCGGGCGTCGAGATCGCCCCAGGAGGCGGCCCGTTCGAGCACGCCGGCGGCTTCGTCCTCATCGCCGTGCTCGAGCAGGAACGCGCCTAGGTGGTAGCCGGCGGCGGGCTCGCCGAGTTCGTCGGCTGCCCGGTACTCGCGTTCGGCTGCTGCGAGATCGTCGCGGCGGCGGTGCAGGAACTTGGCGTAGTCGATGTGCGCCTGCTGGGCGTCCAGGTCGATGGCCGCGCGCAGCAGCCGCTCGGCTTCGTCCAGGCGTCCGAGCTCGGCGTAGACCTCGGCCAGCGCGCAGTAGGTCGTCGGTCTGGCCGCGTCCAGGTGCTGCTCGGCGACGGCGAGCGCGGTGTCGACGTCGTGCCGGTCGTGCAGGTGGAGGCGGGCCAGGTTCGCGGGCGCCAGCGTGTCGCCCAAGACGACGGCGCGCTCGAACATTCCCACCGCCTCGTCGAAGCGTTCCTGCTCGGCCAGGAACAGGGCGAAGTTGTTCATCGCCTTGCTGTCGCCGGAGCCGACCGCGAGCAGGTAGGCGTTCTCGGCCTCGTCGGTCAGGTCGAGGTCGGCCAGCACGTCGCCCAGGACGTCGGCGAGATCGTCACGTCCTGCCGCGACCAGGGGACCGAGCAACTCGTGCGCCTCGATCAGCCGGCCCTGCTCGAGATACCCGAGGGCCAGCAACCGCGCGGCCGCGGGCTCTCCCGCGGCGACTGCCTGTTCGAGTACTTCGATCGCCCGCTCGTGCGGCGCCTGTTCGGTGGTGCTGTCGAGCATCTCGGAGCCATGACGGCTCAACGGGCCTAAGTCAGGCTCACTCATTTGGTCACCCACAATCTGTGCGAAGGCTAGCCCATTCGCGGCGAGCGGGTCACCACGCGGTGCCAGAGCCTGGTCGACATGGCTCCGGCGTGACCGAGCAGACACGAACCCGATCGGCCTCCGCTCCGAACCAACCAGGAGAACGGAGGTCTCGTCGTGAACTCGCACCGAAACGAAAACCCCGTACTGATCACCTCTGCCGCCCCGTCCTACGAGGACCAGCTCTCGGCACGGCGTCGCCGGTACGCCCTGATGATGAGTCTGCGCATCCCGTGCATCCTGCTGGCCCTGCTGTTCGCGAAGATCTGGTGGCTCGCGCTCATCCTGATCCTGCTGTCCGTTCCGCTGCCCTGGATGGCGGTCCTCATCGCCAACGACCGGCCGCCGCCCAAGGCCGAGTCGCCCCAGCGACTGCGTCCGTCACGGCCCGCGCTCACGGCGGACGGCGAGGAGTCGCGGTGACCGGCCTGACCGTGGTGGTGGGATACGGGGACGCGGCCCTGGACGTGTTGCGGCACCTTCCGTCGCGCTTCGATCGGCCCGATGTCGTGGTGCTCGACCATGACGCGGTTGCGCTGACCAGTGCGTTCGCCAACGGTGCCAGGGTCGCGCGCGGCGATGGACGGGACATCTGCGCGTTGCGGCACGCCGGAACGGAGTTCGCGGCACGGGTGGTCGTCGCGGTTCCCGACGACCTGGACGGGCTGCAGGTCACGATGGCCGCGCGCAGCCTCAACCGGACGGCGACCATCGTGGCGGCGGTCCGCGATCCCCGTAACCAGAGCCTGTTCACCAGGCTGGGCGCGGACGAGGTGTTCGTGCGGGCCAGATCAGCCTGACAGCTCGCGGTAGAGCGTGGCGAACGGATCGGCGACGGCGTCGATGTCGAACCGCTCGCGCACGGTCCTCTGCCCGGCCACCGCGATCGGCGCGGTGGCGGCACCGAGACGCACGACCTGGGCCAAGCCCTCGCCCAGCGACCGCGCGGCCGACGTGTCGACGAGAAAACCGTTGTGCCCGTGCTCGACGTAACAGCTCAGGCCGCCGCGAAGCGGACCGATCGCGAGCAACCCGGCCTCCATCGCCTCGAGGACCGCGATGCCGAACTCCTCCTTCGTGCTCGCACAGGCGTAGACGTGCGGAGCGCCTGAGGACGGCGTGGCGGCCGCCAGTTCGTGCTGGAGCAGCCGCACGTCGTCGTTCGACCAGGCAGGCAGCACGGCGAGCCGTCCCCGTGCCGAGGGTTCGGAGCGGGCCAGGCCGAGCACCTCGTCGAGCACCTTCTGCTCGTCCGGTGTCCGGTCGGTGGAGGAACCACCGATGATCACCAGCGCGGTCGAGTGGTGCAGACCCGCCTCCAGCCAGGCGCGCACCAGCAGAGGCTGCTGTTTCATCGGGTGCAGCCTGCCCACGTTGAGCAGGACGGGCAGGCCCTCGGCGGAGACGTCGAGGCGGGGCAGCGCGGAGGGCGCGAACAGCTCCCGCACCAGTGACCGCCCGGTGGGTGGGGGCGCCGGCGCGATGCCTTCCTCGAGTGCCCCCAGGGCCGCCGGGGTGAGCTGGGGGAAGTGCGTCAGCACCTCGTCCTGCCTGCCGCCGATGGTGATCACCTGGTCGGCGCGGTCGACGAGGTGGTCGGCGGTGCGCACGCGGTGCAGGTCGAACCGCATGGCCGTGAGGTCCCCGGTGTCCTGGGGATAGCGCTCGGCCAGGTGGCGGTGCGGGTCCGGCGTGACGGTGAACACGAGCTTCGCGCCGAGCAGGCGAGCGGCGTCGGCCACGGCGAGAGAGCCGTCGTCGGAGTAGCGGACGTGCACGACGTCCGGCGACAGCCCGCACCTCGGCAGAAGTCTGGTGAGCCACCAGGTGATTCCCGCCCGATGACGCGCCATGTCCGGTTGTGCGAGCGCGACCGGCGAGTCGACCGGCACGCGCACCGTCCAGTGGTCGAGCTCGGAGTTCTTCTCCACGGTCACGGTGGTCGGTTCGGGTGCGAGCACCACGGTGACCACGCGGCCGATGTCCTGCCGCTTCACCAAGGCGTCGGCCAGCGAGGAGAGGAAGACGGTGAGCCCGCCGCTCGCGCCCTCGCCCGGCCGGGCGGTTCCGCCGATGAGCATCGACTGGGCGATCGTGGGTCCTGGCACGGGTGGGGCGACCGGCAACGAGATGTCGTTGTGCAGCAGGTCGAGCATCAGTTTTTCGTAGGGGGAGCGGGGATCGGCGTCGACCGGCTCGCCGAGCGCGTCGAGATGGCGCCACAGCGCCGGTCCCGTGGCAAGCCCGCGCGCTTCGTCGGGATCCAGTGGCGTGAGGCGGTGCAACCAGGACGCGTCGAGCAGCCACGTGCGGACCGCCTCATCCCTTGTGGACGAGATCACACGGCGTAATTCGGCGGTTGTCGCCTCCTCGCCGTGTGCGCGCACGGTCGCGGGGATCCGTTCGCACAGAAGGGAAAAGGTGGTCGGACGCGGATCGCGTCTCAGGGTGTCGATCAGGAGGTGAGGGCTCTGCGCCGCGGGGGCGTTCCCGGCCTGCCGGGATTCCAGTGCTCGCTGTACTTCTGGATGTGTCCGCACCTCTGGTGTTCGAACCGGAAGGGGTGTTCGGATCGAACAACTTTCCAGTCGTACCAAAAGGAGGAGCCCGGTGCCGCGTTTCGTCGTTGTCAGTCCGCCCTTTCGCTCGCACGCCCAGCCCATGTCGGTGTTCGCCACGGCGTTGAGCACGGCGGGCGCCCAGGCGGTGACGTTCGCCTGCGGGGCCGAGTTCGCCGACCTCGCTCCCGGCATCCCTTTCGTGGCAATGAGAACCACGCGCGAGTCGAACAGCGGCGTCGCGGAGCGGACGGCGCAGGACGCGCGCTCGGCGCGTGGCCTCACCGACTTCCTCGAAGCCACCAAAGGAGGTGCGGTGGCAGCACTGCTCGCGCAGACACGCCGACGCAGGACGGAACTGCTTGCCGCGCCTGAAGAAGTGATGCGCGATCTGAGCGCCCTGCACGATCGCCTGAGGCCTGACTGGTACGTCGTCGACCAGATCGACTACGCCACGACCTTGGCGCTGCACGCGCTCGATCTGCCGTTCTTGTCTTATGTCACAGGGCATCCGACCTATCTGGTGGCACGCGACGACCAGTTCTTCGGACTGCCGCAGGTGTGGCCGTCCTCCGTGCGCCCGTCACCGGAAGAGCTCGCCGAACTGGCCGCGGAGGTGCGCCGCACCGATCAGGCTCTCACCGCCGAGTTCTCCCGGCTGCTGCGCGACTTCGCTCCGTCGCGGCCGGTGCCGCCCCGGGCGTTCGCGCTGACCTCCTCCCGCGCGGCCGTGCTGAACTATCCGGAACTGCCCTGGTTGCCACCGTTGCCGGCGCACCAGCAGCAGATCTTTCTCGGCCACTGCACGACGCCGGAGCCGCTCGACGACATCTGGCTCGACCGCGTGCGCGGCAGGCGAGTGCTCCTCGTCGCGCTCGGCACGTTCCTATCCGCGCGCCACGACGTGTTGCGCACTGTTGTGCGCGGGGCTCTGCGGATTCCCGGCTTGACCGTGGTGGTCGCCGCGGGAGGCCGTGTCGCCGAACTTGCTGACCTGGCGGCTGATCCGCGTGTCGTCGTGGAGTCCGTCGTGCCTCAGCGCGCGTTGCTGCCGCACGTCGCCGCGATGGTTCACCACGGTGGCAACAACTCCTTCACCGAATGCCTGCAGGCGGGGGTTCCCGCCCTGGTGCTGCCGTTCTCCAGCGACCAGTTCTGCATCGCCCACGACGCCGAGAAGGCGGGCGCGGGCGTGTGCCTCGATCCCAACGCGGCCACCTTCGAAGACGTGGCGCAGGCGTTGGAATCGGTGCTGGAGAAACGGTTCGCGGGCCTGCACGACGCGGTGCGCGCCGCGGGGCCGGACGTGGGCGCCGCACGGCTGCTGGAAGTGCTGGAGCACGGGGCTCATCCCGGCACGCGTCCCAGGACGTGACGCAGCGCCTGCTCCAGATCCGGATACCGGAACACGTGCCCTGCCTTGGTCAGCACGGCGGGCCGGACCAGCTGGCTCGCCTCGGCCAGTTCCCGCGCACCCTGTTCGCCGAGCAGGAGCCGTGGCCCGAAGGAGGGGACCGGCAGCAACGCGGGCCGGTGCAGCACCTTCGCGAGCGTGGCGGTGTAGGTGCTGTTGCGCACGGGCTCCGGGGCGACGGCGTTGACCGGTCCGCTGAGCGAGGTGTCGTAAAGCGCGCGGTGGTAGACGTCGACCAGGTCGTCCATGCCGATCCACGACTGCCACATCCGCCCGTCGCCGAGCTTGCCGCCCAGCCCGGCGGCGAACAGCGGGTGGAAGATGCGCAGTGTGCCGCCGTCGGGCGACTGGACGAGTCCGGTGCGCACGGTCACCACCCGAACCCCGGCCGCCGCGGCGGGAGCGGTGGCGGCCTCCCAGTCGGCGACGACGCCGGCCAGGAAACCCTCACCGCGTTCGCTGTCCTCGGTGAGCTCCTCGTCACCGCGGTCGTTGCCGTAGAAGCCGATCGCGGACGCGCTGACGAACACCGCCACACCGGTGGCCGCGGCGAGGTCGGCGAGCGCGCGGGTCGGTCCGATCCTGGAGGAACGGATCGCCCGCCGGTGCGCTTCGGTGAACCTGCCCGCGATCGAGGCGCCCGCGAGGTGCACCACGGCGTCCACGCCTGCCAGGAGGTCGGCGGCCGGGCGGTCGGGGTCCCAGCGCCGCTCGTCCTGGCCCGCGGGGGAATGCCGCACCAGCTTGACCACCCGGTGGCCCGCGGTGCTCAGGAACGACCAGAGCGCGCTCCCGACGAAGCCACTGGCACCGGTGATCGCGACGGTCATCGGCCGGTCGCCCGCCTCCCGAGCGGCCGCCTGCGCGGCGAGGTCGGCGGCGAGTTGCCGGTGCCGGTAGGCGAACATCGACCGCAGCAGCGCGCCGGGCACCGGTGTGTCCACCCGGTCCGTCATCCGGGTCCGCTCGCCCTCGGCCTGGAACTCGTGGGTGTGCCGCCACCGCAACGCCCATTTCAGCGGCGCGGAGTCGAGCTCGTCGACGAACCGGTGCGGCGGGCTGTACCCGGTGTGCCGCGCACCCCAGCGCAGTCCCAGCGGCAACCCCAGCACCGCCCGGCCACCGTCGAGCGAGCCGGCCTCGCGCACCACCCCCACCGGTTGCCAGGGCGGCGTGAGCCGGTGGATCGCTCCCGGCCGCTCGTGCCAGGCGAACACCTCGTCCAGTGGCGCGTCGACGACGCTGGAGCAGATCAGGGACATGACTCAACGCTAAATGCGCCGTTCCGCGTCCGCTTGATGGGCGGGCACACGGAATCCGTGATTTTTTCTTCGTCGTGGTGCGAGCTCATCGGCGCTGCTCGCGTGCCTTGTCCATGATCCAGGCGACGGCCTCGGCGGAGGACAGTGGCCGGCGCGACCCGTGCAGCAGCAGAGGAGCGTCCCGCCAGACCTGCGTCCACGCGTCGAGCGCGGCCCGGTCAGCCGTTCGACCGTCCTCCCGTCGCGATTCGCCCAGGACCAGGCGGTAGAACGGCACCGCGAGAAGGTCGTAGACCTGCCCGAACGCGGTCTGGTCCCCGCCCGCGACAGCGGTCATCAGCTCGCCCAGCCCAGTTCGTCCGTGAGCGGACGTGCGGTCCGGCGTCGGTGCCGACGACGCGTCGTGTGCGCCGGTGTGGCGCGATGGTGAGCTCACGATGTCCCGATTTCCCTGCCGCCGCGCCACAACTAGAACGTCCGCACCAACGCTATTGCCGCGCAGGACCGCCTGCATGACGGCCGGCGGGCCCGATGGGGTGGCGCGGCTCACCCACGTGGTCGCTCGCGAGCCGGGATGAACGCCATCGCCGGGCAGGGCGTATCCCTCTGCAGAGCGTCGTGCACCGAGGCGCCGGCGCCTCCGGGCCACCGAAGTGAGGAGCACGGATGAATCCCAGCGCTCACATCGCCTTCCGCGTCGCCGCGGCTTTCGTGGCGCTCGGACTGGGCGGAGCGTTGATCGCCGCGATCGTCGGCCTGGTCCTGACGAACGTGGGACCCGCGGCGAGCGCGAGCCTGTCCCTCTGCGCCAAGGACGGTGTCGTTCCGGCCGGGGGGCGGGACTACCTCGCCCAGAACAACGTGTGGAACGCCGAAACGCCCCAGTGCATCACCGTGGGGGACCAGTCGTTGCGGATCGAGAGCGCCGCGCACGACGTGTCGCCGGAAGGCGCCCCCGCCGCCACCCCGTCGTTGCTCAAGGGGTGTCACTGGCAGGACTGCACCGATGTCGGCGACCTGCCGGTCCAGGTGTCGGCGATGCCCCGCGTCACCAGCGACTGGATCACCAGCCAGGTCGACACCGGGGTCTTCAACGCCGCCTACGTGGTGTGGTTCCACAGCGGACCCGTCGCCGAGGGCACGCCGGACGGCGCCGAGATGGTGATCTGGCTCCGCAGTCGCGGCGGGGTCCGGCCGGGAGGGGTCATGCTGGCCCGCGAGGTGCCGATCTCCGATGCCCGGTGGAACGTGTGGCTGGCACGTGACCAGGGCCGGGTGCGGATCACCTACGAGCGCGTCGGCGAGGCCACGGCCGTCAGGGACCTCGACATCAGCGCGTTCACCGGGGACTCCGTCGGACGAGGTCTGGTCTCACCGGACTGGTACCTGATCGCGGTCGAGGCCGGATTCAACCTGTGGCGTGGAGGCGCGGGCAACGCCATCGAGAACTTCTCCGTCTCCGTGGACGACCAGAAGCCCAGAAGGGCGCTGGGGACGTCCGCTCCCACGCCGTGCTTCGCCGCCCTGAACGTGGAGGAGACCTGGACGGGAGGGTTCCGCGCGGTCGTGGAGGTGACGAACGTCGGCGACTCGCCGGTCCAGGGCTGGATCCTCGACTGGACGTTCCCCGGCGGCCAGCACGTGGAGAGAACGTCCGTGGGTCAGGTGACCCAGTCCGGCTCGTCGGTCCACGTGGTCGGCGCCGCGCGCGACGGCGTGCTCGAACCGGGCAGGTCCACCAGCTTCGACGTGGTCGGCAGTGGCGTCTCGCCCGGCATCGTGTCGATCACCTGCACGCCTGTCTGAGGGCGCCGGGGCGAAGGCGGCCGTCGTGGACTTCGGCGATCTGGTCGGCGCCGGTGAGGTGGTCGCGGTCGTGGGTGACCAGGACGGTGGCGGTGGCCTGCTTATGGGTGAGACGGGTGAGGAGGTCGACGACGGCGGCTCCGCGGTCGTGGTCGAGGGCGCTGGTGGGTTCGTCGACCAGCAGGACGGTGGGGTCGTTCATCAGGGCGCGAGCGATGTTCACGCGCTGGCGCTGGCCGCCGGAAAGCTGGTGCGGGCGGCGTTCTGCCTGCGGCGCGAGGCCGACGGCGTCGAGCAGTTCCATCGCGCGAGTGCGGGCCTTGGCCGGGGAACGGCCGTCGATCCAGGCCATGACCTGGAGCTGTTCGCGGGCGGAGAGGGCGGGCAGCAGGCTGGGGTGCTGGAAGACGATGCCGATCTTGTGCCGACGCAGGTCGGTGAGCTCGCCGCGGGTCATGCCGGTGGTCGTGGTGCCGTCGACGGTGACCGTGCCGGCGTCGGGGGTGATGAGGGTGGCGGCGACCGCGAGCAGGCTGGACTTGCCGGAGCCGGACGGGCCGACCACGGCGGTCAGGCTTCCGCGGGGCACGTCCAGCGTGACCTGGTCGAGCGCGGTGAGGCGGGAGCCGCCGTCGGGGTAGGTGAGCGTGACGCCGGTCAGGGTGAGGCTCATCGGGTGCTCCCCAGTGCGGTCAGCGGGTCGACGGAGGTGATGCGGCGGATCGCGAGCGCGGCTCCCAGCGCGCCGAGCAGGACCATCACGGCGGCCGGGACGAGCACGGTGGCGGGGGTGAGCACGAACGGGACGGCGGAGCCGGCGAGGGCGGCACCGAGGCCCGCGGCGAGCCCGGTTCCGACGAGGGTGCCGCCCGCGAGCAGGACGACGGCCTGGCCCAGCGCGTCCTTGAGCAGCCCGGCCGTGGTGGCGCCGAGCGCCTTGAGGACGGCGACGTCACCACTGCGCTGGATGGTCCAGACGGTGAAGAAGGCGCCGATGACCAGGGCGGAGATGGCGAACAGGAAACCGCGCATCAGCTGCAGAGAGCCGTTCTCGGAGGCGTAGGAGCCGATCGCCGCCAGGGAGCCGTCCGTGGTGACCGTCCTGGTGCCCGCGGCCTGGTCGGTGGTGGCGAGATCGGCGCCGGAGGTGGTGGTCAGGGCGATCACGGTGGCGAACGGGTCGTCGGCGGACGGGGGAGCGGTCGCACGCCAGACGTCCAGGGTGGTCCAGATGACCGGGGTGTGGCTGAAGGACGCGTCACCGGACACGGCGGCCACGGTCAGCCGCCGTCCGCTCAGAGCGACGCTGTCACCGGACTGGATTCCCAGGCCGGCGGCGGCCGCCGCGGACAGCACCGCGGAGTCCTCGGTGAGCTTTCCGCCGTCCGGGGCGAGGGGCGATCCGGTTCGGACGCCGAAGACCGAGACACCGGCGCTCCGGTCACCCGCGGTCGCCTTGGTGGTGGTGATGCCCAGGGGCTCGGCGCGGGTGACGCCGGAGGTGGTGGCCCATTGCCGCCACTGCGTCTCGGTGACGGTGGAGTCGGCGTAGGACAGCGCCTGGTCGGCGCTGGGCGCGGCGAAGGCGATCCGGTCGGCGGGAAGGCCGGTGATGGCGGAGACGTTCTGCCGTCCGAGCCCGGCGGTCAGTCCGGACAGCAGACCGACCAGCAGGGTGATCAGCACGATCACGGTTCCCATCAGGGCGAAACGCCCCTTGGCGAACCGGAGTTCTCTCCAGGCGACGAACAAGATCTCGACCTGTCCTTTCCGGCGGGTGGATCAGTACGTCTCCACGGTCGCCGCCGGTGCCCTGCCGCGGCATCTGGCCGGGGATGGCACTTGCCGAGCCGGAAGACGGCGCCCCTGCTACACCTTTCGACAGAGGTGCCTCCCACCGCCGCCCCCGTAGCCTGGACAGACCGTGAACGCTCCCGCTCTGACACCGACCAACCGGGTACTGACCTGGTGCCTGCACCTGTTGTTCCTCGCCCTGCTCGTGCTGGCGATGGCACGGGCCGTGGCCGGGGGACACCCTCGGGCCTGGGCGGTCGTCGCGGTCGCGCTGGTCTGCGGGGCGGTGTACGCGGCCGGACCATTGCTGCCCCGCGTCCGCACGTCCCGGCTCGCCGCCGCGGGGTGGCTGGGCGCCGTCAGCGCCGTGTGGCTGGTCCTGGTGCTGCTGACCCCCGACGGCGTGTGGGTGGCCTTCCCCCTGTACTTTCTGCAGCTCCACCTGCTGCCACGCCGGGCGGGCCTGGTCGCGGTGATCGCCACGGCGCTGGCCGCGATCACCGCCTTCGGCGCGCACCAGGCCGTCTTCAGCCCGGTCGCCGCGATCGGCCCACTGCTCGGCGCCGCCGTCGCGGTCGCCGTCGTCTGGAGCTACCAGGCGCTCTACCGGGAGAGCGAGCAACGCAGGCGCCTGATCGAGGAGCTCACCGCGACCCGGGCCGACCTGGCCCGTGCCCAGCACACCGCCGGGGTGCTGGCCGAACGGGAACGCCTGGCCCACGAGATCCACGACACCCTCGCCCAGGGGCTGTCCAGCATCCAGCTGCTGCTGAGCGCCGCGGAACGGGTGCTGCCCGACACCTCCGGCAACGCGGCCCGCTACGTGCGCCAGGCCCGTCAGGCGGCGGCGGACGACCTGGCCGAGGCACGCCGTTTCGTCGCCGCCCTCACCCCGCCCGCCCTCGACGACACCACGCTGGCGGACGCCCTGGAACGCCTGTGCGCCACCACCGGCGCCCGCCACCGGATCACCGCGCGGTTCCACCTCACCTGCGATCCGGTCCCGCTGCCGACGGCGCACGAGGTCGCCCTGCTGCGCATAGCCCAGGCCGCCATCGCGAACACCGTCCGCCACGCGGGCGCCACCACCGTCGAGATCACCCTGAGCCACAGCGGCGACGAGATCGCGCTCGGCGTCGTCGACGACGGAACCGGTTTCGACCCCAGCAGCCTTCCCGCTCCCGATCCCGGCGAGGGAGGGTTCGGCCTGGCTGCCATGCGCACCCGCGCCCGTGCGCTGGGGGGCTCCCTCACCGTGGAGTCGGCCCCCGGCCACGGCACCGCGCTGGCCGCCAGGCTGCCCCTGCCGCGCTCCACCGACACCCAGCCAGAGGCCCTGCCATGACCGACACCCCGATCCGGCTCCTCCTGGCCGACGACCATCCCGTGGTGCGAGCGGGTCTGCGGGCAGTGCTGGAGACCGAACCCGGTCTCGTCGTGGTCGCCGAGGCCGCGACCGCCGAAGCCGCCGTGGCACGCGCCACCGAGGGCGACATCGACGTCGTCCTGATGGACCTGCGGTTCGGCCCGGGAATGACCGGTGCCGAGGCGACCGCCGCGATCACCGCTCGACCGGGCGCGCCCCGCGTTCTCATCGTCACCACCTACGACACCGATGCCGACACGCTGCCCGCCATCGAGTCGGGCGCCACCGGGTACCTCCTCAAGGACGCCCCTCCCGACGACCTGGCCGCCGCCGTCCGCACCGCCGCCGCAGGGCGCACCACCCTGGCCCCGACCGTCGCCGACCGGCTCCTGACCCGGATGCGCATGCCCGACGTCGCGTTGACGCGGCGGGAGATCGAAGTGCTCGTCCTGGTCGCCGACGGGCTGTCCAACCGGGCCGTCGCGGCACGCCTGCACCTCACCGAAGGCACCGTGAAGTCGCACCTCGCCCGTTGCTACACCAAACTCGGCGTCGACTCACGCACCGCCGCCGTCGCGACCGCGACCGACATCGGCCTGATCCGCCGCCGATGAACAGCGTCGTCACCCCGTGAAGGCAGGTCCTGTCGCGTCGCCCGCCGTCGGCGTTTGACCGAACCTGACCGGGGAAGCCGCCCCAGAGCGGACGGCCACGACAGGAAGAGGCTCATGAAGGCGACGTTGATCTACGGTGCCGGTGACGTGCGAGTGGAGACCGTGCCGGACCCGAAACTGCACGAACCGACCGACGCGATCGTGCGCGTGCTCCGGTCGTGCGTGTGCGGCAGTGACCTGTGGCCGTACCAGGCCAAGCCCGCGCAGGACCACGGCGACCGGATCGGCCACGAGTTCCTCGGCGTCGTCGAGGAGACCGGCTCCGACGTCACCGGCCTGAAGGCGGGCGACGTGGTGGTGGCGCCGTTCGTGTGGGCGGACAACACCTGCGACTTCTGCCGCGAGGGCCTGCAGACCTCCTGCCGGCACGGCGGCGGGTGGGGCTCGCCGGGTGTCGACGGTGGCCAGGGCGAGGCCGTACGGGTGCCGCAGGCCGCGGGCACGCTGGTCAAGCTGCCCGTCGGTGAGGACTCCGCGTTGCTGCCCTCGCTGCTGACGTTGTCCGACGTGTTCCCCACCGGCCACCACTGCGCCGTCACCGCCGGCGTGAACCCCCGCACCACCGTCACGGTGATCGGCGACGGTGCCGTCGGGCTGTCCGCGGTGCTGGCCGCCCAACAGCTGGGCGCGGAGCGGATCATCCTCATGGGACGCCACACCGACCGCACCGACCTAGGCCGCGACTTCGGTGCTACAGACGTCGTCTCCGAGCGTGGCGAGGAAGGCGTCGAACGAGTCCGGGAGCTCACCGGCGGCGACGGCACCCACGTCGTGCTGGAGTGCGTGGGCCTCAAGCCCGCGATCGAGACCGCGTTCGGCATCGTCCGCGACGGAGGCACCGTCAGCCGCGTCGGTGTGCCGCAGTACCCGGACGTGCCGGCCGACTTCGGCGTGTTCTTCCGCAACATCACCCTCACCGGCGGAGTCGCGCCGGCCCGTGCCTACATCGAGGAACTCCTGCCCGACGTCCTCGACGGCAGCGTCGAACCCGGCCGCGTCTTCGACCGCACCGTCACGCTCGACGACGTCGCTTCGGGCTACCAGGCGATGGCCGACCGCACCGCGCTGAAGGTCCTGATCCAGCCATGACCGCCTGGACCGCGGACGAACTCGATCGCATCGGCGGCGCGGAAGAGCTCCAGCTCGCTTCGCTGCGCGCGGACGACACACTCCGGCCGTACGTGACCATGTGGGTCGTCCGCGCCGGCGACGACCTCTACGTGCGCAGCGCCTACGGCCCGGACAACTCCTGGTACCGCAACGCCACGACCGCGGGAACCGGGCGCGTCCGGGCAGGCGGAGTCGAGCGCGACGTCACCTTCGCGGACGCGGCCACGGACGTGCACGACGACATCGACGCGGCCTACCACGCCAAGTACGACCGCCACGGGCCCGCCATCGTCGGCACCGTCGTCGGCGCCGACGCGATCCCGGTGACGATCCGGCTTCTCCCGCGCTGACACTCCAGAAAGGACAGATCCTCGGAGCAGCGACCGGGATCCGTTGATCAGAACGAGCCCGGCAGGACGAGTACCGCCCACGCCGCGACCGGTCCGAGGGCGACGATGACGCAGGTGTAGGAGATCACCTGCCGGTAGAAGCGGTTCCGGTCGACACCGCGGGCGTTGGCGAGGACCAGTGCGCCGTTGGTGGAGAACGGTGAGACGTCCACGATCGTCGTGGAGATGGCCATCGCGGCGACGACGCCCGCGACCGGCAGCGATCCGGTGAGCAGCAACGGGATCGCCATCGGGATGGTCGCGGTGAGAATCGCCGTGGACGAGGCGAACGCCGACGTGACGCCGACGATGACGCACAGCACCAGCGCCACGAGCAACGGGGCTCCCAGGCCGACCGCGCCGTGGGCGACCCAGTCGATGGTGCCGGAGTGCTCCAGCACTCCCACGTAGGTGACCATGCCGGCGACCAGGAGGATCGTGGGCCAGCTGATGCCGTCGACGGCCTTGCCGAGGTTCGCGCGGTCGAGCAGGGCGAGCACGACACCCGCGGCCAGGGCGAGGAACCCGATCTGCAGGTGGAAGGCGAGTGCGCCGACCACGAGCCCGACCAGTGCCGCGAGCGTGGCCCGCTGGTGCCAGGTGACCGCGGTCGTCTTCGGCCTGACCTCGGTGGCGACACCGCCACCGGCCGGCGCCGGGGCACCTCCTCCGGAGGGTGCGTCACCGTCGGCCGCGGCGCTGTCCGGGTGCTCGTCGAAGCTCTCCTCGCCGCGGCGGCGGAGCATCACGTAGGTGACGGCGGCGAGCAGCAGGTTGAAGCCCAGGCTCGCGAAGAACAACGTGGCGTGGGAGATCGTCAGGCCGGACTTGGCCACGATGCCGTACACGAGCGCACCGGACACCGCCATCGGGGAGAACGCCCCGGCGTGCGCGCCACAGATCACCATCATGCCGATCATCAGCGGGCTGATGCGGTAGGTGAAGGCGAAGCTCATCCCGATCGGCACCAGGAGCGCGACGGCCGCGGGGGTGAACGTGCCCAGCGCGGTCAGCGTCGCCGCGACGAGGAACAGCACCCACGGGACGAGGATCGCGCGGCCTCGTACGAGCCGGATTCCGCCCTGCACCAACAGGTCGATGGTGCCGTTGAGCTTGGCGACGGAGAACAGATAGGTGACGCCTACGACGGTGATGAACAGGGAGACAGGAAATCCCTCGAAGATCTCTTTGTCCTCAAGGCCGAACACGAACGTGCCGACCACGAACGACGAGACGAGCGCGAGGATCCCGATGTTGATGGGCAGCATCGTGGCGATGACGAACATGCCGCCCAGAACCAGGATCGCGATCAGCTGTGATGACATCATTGTCCTCTTCGGTCGTACGGCCCTGACGCTTCCGTCCGGGCGGGGACGGTGCGGTCAGGCGGCCGACGAGGCGGCCTGTGTCGTGGGCTGGGTCGCAGTCGGCTCGTCGTCGGGGAGGGCGAGGGTCGCGTCGCCGATGCGACGTGCGGTCCGGGTGACCCCGATCGCGAGCAGTCCGTCGCGAGTGCCCGCGCGGGTGGTCACGACCCCGGCCGGAGTGTCCAGGCGCAGCACCTCCCGCTCGCCGGTGGTGAAGCCGGACAGGACCGTACCCGGCGTGTGCGCGGCGGCGGTGAGCGCGACGCTTCCGGTGATGGCCAGCGCGGGATGCGTCCGCCCCATGGACAACATCCGCACGGTCACGTCCGAACGCCCCGGCCGGCCAGGGCTCACCAGGGCGATCTTGGGGATGGCCCTGGCGGCTTCCGCGGGGCCGGCGGCGAGGCCCATGCGGACCGCCGCGACGCGGCGGATGCGGTCGAGCCTGGCCAGCAGGTCCTCCTGGGCGTCGAGTGCGGCAGGGGAGGCCTCACCGTCCGCGCCGACCTCGGCGGCGGGGACGAGGACGACGGGAGCCCCGGCGTCGAGCAGCGTGGCGCGGACCCCGTCCACCACGTCGACGGCGTTGCCCGTGGGCAGCAACGCCCCGGTCGTCCGGCCGGCCGGATCGACGAACCACAGGTGCACCCCGAGGCCGGGCTGCGCCACTCCGGGAATGTGGTCTCCACCCTGCTCGGTCACCCGGCCCGAGGGCGTCGGCACGTCTACGACGATCAACTGGCCGGTGTTGGTGTTGTTGATCCGCACCGTGGTCACCTCGCCGGTGGGCGCCACCCAGCCGCGCCGCAGCGCGTAGGGCCCGACGACGGCCGAGCAGTTGCCGCAGTTGCTCGTCCAGTCCACCCGCCCGTCGGCGATGCCGATCTGGGCGAACGTGTACTCGACGTCGATGCCCGGCCGGTCGCTCCTGGTGAGCACGACGGCCTTGCTGGTGGTGGAGGTCGCCCCGCCGACACCGTCGACCTGACGCGGGTCAGGGCTTCCGTACAGGCGCAGCAGCACCTCGTCGACGCTGCGGCCGGGCACCGTGAGGACGTCGCGCTCGAACACCCAGCACTTGCTGGTGCCGCCGCGCATCCACGTCGCCGGGATCTCTCGCACAGTCACTCCTTCGCGACGGTCGCAACACCGCCGTAACAGCCGGGGAACGACGGCTACCGTGACTCGCGCCGAGAGTGAACACAATCACGAGAATCTGACTACCCGTGAAGTAATGCTTCAGGCTCCGCGGACCCAGCTATTCGCGCATTCGGACGTTGGGCAAGGAAAACCACAGCTGAGGGTCAATGTGAAGCTTGAAGCTAGACTGCACGGAAGTCATCAACCAGTGAACTCGCCGCATCAAACTTCTTCGTACGAGGAGCGCTCATGCTGGACGTCCGACGCCTGGCTCTGCTCGCGGCCGTGGTGGACACCGGCTCGATGACCGCAGCCGCGGAACAGCTCGGCTACACCCCGTCCGCGGTCTCGCAGCAGCTGCGCAGGCTCGAGGTGGAGGCCGGTCAACCCCTGCTGCACCGGCAGGCCAGGGGTGTGCGCCCCACAGAGGCGGGAGCCGTGCTGGCCGGCCACGCCCGTCACGTCCTGCGCCGGCTCAGCGCCGCCGAGGCCGATCTCGCCGAACTCGCGGGACTGCGCCGCGGCACCATCGCGGTGGGGGTGTTCCCGACCGTCGCCAGCGCCCTGCTCCCGCTGGTCGTCAGCCGGTTCCGCCGCCAGTACCCCGACCTCCGCCTGGACGTGCGCAGCACCCGGTTCGACGAGCTGGTGGAACTGCTGGAGAACGGCACGGTGGGCATCGCGCTCCTGTGGGACTACGCGTGGAACCGGGTCAACGTGGACGACATCTCCCTGACCCCGCTGCTCGACGATCCGACCGTGCTCATCGTCGCCGCCGACCACCGCCTCGCCCGCAAGCGGTTCACCACCATGTCCGAACTCGCCGACGAGGACTGGATCGTCCGCGCCCACGACCACCCGGTGGCCGAGGTGCTCGAACGCAGCTGCCGCGCGGCCGGCTTCACCCCGAAGATCGCGTTCGAGGCCAACGACTACCAGGAGGCGCAGGCCATGGTCAGCGTCGGACTCGGCGTCGCGCTCGCGCCGCGGACGGCGGTGCGCAACCCGAACCCGGACGTCCGCGTCCTCGCCCTCGGCACCGACGTGCCGGCCAGGCGCGTCCTGCTGGCGCACCGCCAGGACCGGCTTCGCGCACCCGCCGAACTCGCCATGCACCAGCTTCTGGTCGACGTCGCCCGCGAGTACCAGACCAAGCCCTGACCTCCGCCTGCGGAGCTATCCGCGTCGAGCCGGCGACCGCCGGTCGCGCGACGCGCACAGGTAGCCCATGACCAGGGACTCCAGATCCGGTTCCGCGGCGGACCAGCCCTCCGGAGCCGGTTTCGGGTCGCGCAGCAGCAGGATGGACTGGCGCTGGGTGCGGGTCGCGCTCACCAGCGTTCCGTCCACACTGGCCTCGTCCACGGCCGGTCCGGAGAGGAACCTGTGCTGTGCCAGTACTTCCTCGATGTCGCCGTCGACCTGCACCCGGCCGTCGTCGATCAGCAGGAGGTGGTCGCACACCTCGCGCAGGTCCGTGAGCAGATGGGAGGACATCACCACCGTGGTGCCGCGTTCGGCCACCTCGGTCATGATGATCCGCAGCGTCTCGTCGCGTGCCAGCGGATCCAGGTCGGACAGAGGTTCGTCCAGGAGCAGCAGCCGCGGGAGCCGTCCCAGAGCCATCGCGATGGCCACCTGGGTCCGGGTGCCCGCGGACAGGGTGCGCACCTTCGCCTCCTGGTCCACACCGCCCAGCAGCCCCAGAACCTCGTCGACCCGCTCGGCGGACCAGCGATCGTTCATGGCCGCGCAGACCCGGATCAGTTCGCGCACCGTGAGATCGCGGTAGAGCGGCCTGTTCTGCGCCAGGAACGAGACGTCCGGGTGGATGCGGCCCCGCAGCGGGGTGCCGAACGCCCTCAGCTCACCGGTGCTCGGGCGGACGAGGCCCGCGGCGATGCGCAGCAGGGTGCTCTTGCCGGCGCCGTTCGGCCCGACCAGGGCGACGACCTTGCCCTCGGGGATGGTGAAACTGCAGTCGCGGACGGCCCAGTTGGTGCGGTATCGCTTGCCCAGGGCCGTGGCGGTCAACGGGGTCATGATCGTTCCTCAGCGGGGTAGTGCTCGTCGCGGACCGCGAAGTACAGGGCGTCGACGTCCTCGACCCCGAGGCCGTCCTCCCGTGCGTGGCCCATCCAGCCGGTCAGTTCCTGCCGCAACGGGGCGTCGTCGCCGGCGGTGGCCTCGGACGACAGCGACTTCGTCACGAACGTGCCGAGGCCACGGCGGCCCTGCACCAGTCCGTCGCGTTCCAGTTCGCGGTACGCCTTGAGCACGGTGTTGGGGTTGACGGCGGTCGCCTCCACCACCTCGCGCGCTGAGGGCAGCCGGTCGCCGGGGGTCAGCAGTCCCAGTCGCATGGCGTGTTTGACCTGATGGACGATCTGCATGTAGGTGGAGACCCCGGAGCGCCGGTCGATCCGGAACTCGATCACATCGGTCAGCATAGGTGCTCCCGCAGTTCAGGGCCTCCACCGCGATCAGCTCTGACGCCGCAGCGCCCAGATGGTGCCCGCCATGAGCAGGACGGCGAGCCCGCCGAAGATCGCCACGTCGACCAGGTGCACCTGCCACGCCTGGCTCTCCGGGATGAAGACCGCGTACCGCTTGGCGAGACCGGACTGCGGCAGGCACGCCAGGAATCCCTCCTGCGTGTTCGGCGTCCCGCCCGGCGTCGACTTGCAGGCCTGGGTCAGGGCCAGGGCCTTGTCGTCGGGCACCGGTCGTCCGGCTGTGTCGAGCCAGCCCTCGGTGATCACAAGGCTGGTGTTCCTGTCGACCTCCAGGCTCGTGCCGGACGCAGCCTCCAGTCGCTGCGGGGTAACCAGGCGGTCCACCAGGCCGGACAGGGCGAGGCGCACGACGATGAACGCGCCGAGCGTCGCGGTCATCGCTGCCAGGGTGCGGCGGGTCAGCACCCCGAGGAAGGTCCCGAGCATGAACGCGAACAGCGTGTAGCCCACGGGCGAGACGTGCGCGACGCCGAAGTTCAACGCGTTGAACGGACCGTTCATCAGCGGCCCCAGCGTGCCGGCCGCGGCCAGCCATCCGGAGACCAAGTACTGCAGCGTGATCAGCACGATCAACGCGGGCAGCAGCGCGACCACCAGCTTGCTGAACATCCACCGGGTGCGACTCGCCGACTGGGTGAAGGCCAGTACGTGAGTGCCCTGCTCCAGTTCCTTGGCGAACAGGGGCGCTCCGATGAAGACACCGATCAGGGCCGGCAGGCCGGTGATCACCAACCGCCCCGTGTCGAACCGGTCTCCCCATGCCTCCCGGAAGGCCTTCGCCGCTCCGTCCGGCGCGGAACACTCCTGGAGGGACTGCGTCACGCACGCGGTGAGCTGCGACGAGGTGATGTCGTCGACCATGTTCGACCACAGCAGGACGATGACACCCGCGCCGATGACGAGCATGCCCAGCAGGGTGATCAGTTGCAGGCGCTGCTGCCGCCACGAAGCCCAGATCATGCCGCTTCCTCCTGCGCCGCCGCCGCGCGCATGTGGTCGAGTGCCAGTTGACCGAGCGGGGTGCCGCCCGCGCCGAGCCGGCTGACGTCGCCGGCCAGCAGGATCCGTCCTTTGTGGAGCAGGACGAGGTGGTCGCACACGCCTTCGAGTTCGGCCAGCACGTGCGACGACAACACCACTGTGATGCCTTGGGTTCTCGCTTCGGTGATCAGTGCGCGCAGCACGTTCTCGCGGGCCAGCGGGTCCAGGTCGGCCAGCGGTTCGTCGAGCAGCAGCAGGCTCGGCCGCTTGCCCAGCGCCAGGGCCAGGGCCACGCGGGTGCGCTGCCCGCCTGACAGGGTGCCGACCTTCGCGTTCCTCGGCACCGCCGCCTGCTCGATCAGGTGCTCCGCGTAGCCCTGGTCCCAGGTCGGGTTGGTCCGCGCCCCGTACGTCAGCGTCTCGGCCACGGTGAACTGGTGGTAGAGCGGCTTCTGCTGAGCCAGGTAGGACACCGCCGGGTGCAGGCCCTTGCCCGACGGGCGGTCACCGAACACGGTGATCGAACCTGTCGTCGGGCGCAGCAGGCCGGTGATGAGTCCCATCAGCGTGCTCTTGCCCGCGCCGTTCGGGCCGACGAGGGCCACGACCCGGTTCTGGGGGATCACCAGGGATGTCTCCCGCAGCGCCCAGCCCCTGCGGTACCGCTTGCCCACACCCTGCGTGAAGACCGGAAGTACCTGTTCCGGCTGACCTCGCATGTTCACGGCCGTCTCCTTTCCGTCCTCGGCTGACGCCAAGGTAACACCTTTCACTAGTGAAGTAGTGAACCGTGAGATCTGCCTCGCCGAGGCAACCTTGGCTGGAGATGGCTGGTCCGGAGGGCGCTGTTCCGTTCAGCCGGTGACGACGCCGGTGCGCCACGCCCATGCCGCGATCTCGACGCGGTTGCGGACGGCGAGCTTGCGTTGCGCGTTCGCCAGGTGCGTCTTCACGGTGGCGACGGAGACGTACAGCTTGGCGCCGATCTCGTCGTTGGTGTGGCCGTTCGCGACGAGCTTCACGACGTCCAGTTCGCGGTCGGTCAGCGGTTCCGGCAGCGGTCTGTCCACAGTGGAGTCGTCGCTCTGCCGCGCCGGCGCCAGCTTCGACAACAGCCGCACCGTCACGGTGGGGGAGATGAGGCTGGTGCCGGTGGAGGCGGCGCGGACCGCCTCGATCAGCAGCGCGGGCGACATGTCCTTGAGCAGGAACCCGCACGCGCCGTTCCGCAGCGCGCGGTACACGTACTCGTCCAGGTCGAACGTGGTCGCGATGAGCACGTTGAGGGGTGCGTCCACACCGGGGCCGGCGAGCAGCCGCGTCGCCTCCAGGCCGTCGAGTGCCGGCATCCGGATGTCGAGCAGGCAGACGTCGGGGCGCAGCCGGCGGGCCTGCTCGACCGCGCTCTCGCCGTCCGCGACGCTCGCCACGACCTCCATGTCGGGCTGTGTGCCGAGGATCATCCCGAACGCCGAGCGGATCATCTCCTGGTCGTCGGCGATCAGCACCCGGATCGTCATGCGGTGGAGGATGGCAGAAGTGCTGTCACAGCCCAACCACGACCCGTCGGTCCGGCGGAAAGGCTGCCACCGGCCGACTCCACCCGTTCGGCCAGGCCGACCAGGCCGAAGCCGCCCTGGGGCAGGCCGTTGTCGCCTGCCTGGCCGTCGTTGGTGACGCTGATCTCCACCTCCGAACCCCTGGCGCGGGCGCTGATCATCACCTGGCTGACGCGGGTGGCGTGCCTGAGCACGTTGGTGAGCGCCTCCTGCACCACGTGCCGGGCGGCGTCCACAGTGGAGGTCGGCAGGTCGAGGGAGGCGATCGCCGGGTCGATGTTCGTGCTGACCGGCGCGCCGGTGAAGCTGGACGCGAGGTCGTTCATCATCAGGGTGATCGCCTGATGGGGGTGCATCGGGGCGTTGTCGTCGCGCAGGACGTCGACCATGGTCCGCATCGACGTCAACGCCTGCGAGCCCGCCCGTTCGATGCCGTCGAGCATCTTGTCCAGCACCGCGGGGTCCGGCAGTTGCCCGCTGCCCGTGGCGAAGCGGACCGCCTGGGTCTGCACGACGATCGCGGTCACGTGGTGGGCCACGAAGTCGTGCAGGTCGCGGGCGTACTCCAGCCGTTGCGCCTGCCGGGACAGCTGGAACGAGTCGGTGCGGCTGCGGTCGTGCAGCCGCATGAACAGGCCGAGCAGCAGGACGAACGCCAGCACCACGGCGATGATGAACGCCATCGCGGGGGTCAGGAGGGTGTCCAGGTCCGCCAGGCGCAACGGCAGCGTGGTCGCGGCGACGCCCAGCAGGACGCACAGCCCCGCCGCGCGCCAGGCCGGGAACACCAGCAGGGTCCGGACGCAGAGGCAGGCGAGGCCGATGAGCTCGAAGAACCCGAACGTGTTGTCGAGGTGACCGGGCAGCACGGTCGCGCACACGACGGTGAAGGCGATCGACAGCGTTCCGATGCCCGCCACGGCGCGCGCGGAGAGGTCGCGCGTGAACAACGCCACCGAGGGCAGGATCCCGCAGACCGTCACGCCCAGGGCGCCGTACACGCTCGGTGCGCTGAACGCCTCGACGACCAGCATGGCGCCTCCGGCCGCGACGATCAGCCAGAAGACGACGCGCTGCCACCAGGTGAGCCGCGTCAGGATGCCTGTCATAACGGCGACGGTAGGTCAGAGCCGCGGCGAGGTCCTCAACCTTTTGGTGGAGCCGCTCCGAGATCACTCAGCAGTGCGATGGATCCGCGCGGCGTCGTCCGTCAGCAGGCTGTGGACCGTTCCCCGAAGTCGACGAGAACGGTGTCAGATGGATCAGCGAACGGTGGCGGTGGCCGACCGGCTGGGCAAGGTGTACGGGTCCGGGCAGGCCGCGGTGACGGCGCTGGCCGAGGTGTCCGCGCAGTTCCGGCGCGGCGAGTTCACCGCGGTGATGGGACCTTCCGGCTCCGGCAAGTCCACCCTCATGCACTGCCTGGCCGGGCTCGACACGCCGACCTCGGGCAAGGCGTGGGTCGGTGGCGTCGACCTCGGCTCGTTGAAGGAGGCTGAGCTGACGCGGCTGCGGCGGGACCGGATCGGGTTCGTCTTCCAGTCGTTCAACCTGCTGCCGACTCTGACGGCCTGGGAGAACATCGTCCTGCCGCTGACGCTGGCGGGTGCGAAGCCGGACCAGGACTGGACGCGGCGGGTGGTCGACGCGGTCGGGCTGGGCGACCGGCTCGGGCACCGTCCCTCCGAGCTGTCCGGCGGTCAGCAGCAGCGCGTGGCGTGCGCGCGGGCGCTCGTGTCGCGGCCGGAGATCGTGGTGGCCGACGAACCGACCGGCAACCTCGACTCCCGCAGCGGTGCGCAGATCCTCGGATTGCTGCGCCGGTGCGCGAAGGAGTGGGGTCAGACGGTGCTGATGGTCACGCACGACCCGATCGCCGCCGGTTACGCGGACCGCGTGCTGTTCCTCGCCGACGGCCGGATCGTCGACGAGATGGCCGGTCCCACCCCGGATCTGGTGCTGGACCGGATGCGCCGCTTCGACGGCCAGGCGGTGCGCTGATGATCCGCGTGGCATGGCGGTCCATGATGGACAACCGCGTGCGCTTCCTCCTGCCGGCGATCGCGATCGTGTTCGGCGTCGCGTTCGTCACCGGGTCACTGGTCTACGGCGACACCGTGCGCGCGGCCGTGGAAGGCGCGCCCAAGGACTTCGACGTCCAGGTCGAGCAACGCGACAACAAGGCCATGTCCGCCGCGACGATCGAACGGCTGCGCGGCGTGGCCGGTGTGGGCGGCCTGCGTCCGGTCGCGGAAGGCCCGGCGTTCCTGGTCGGCGAGGACGGAAAGCTCGTCGGCACACCGGGATCCGACGGCGGCGTCAACTTCGACCCGCAGCGCCACAGGCTGACCAGCGGTACCGCTCCGGCCGGACCGGACGAGGTCGCGCTCGACAAGTGGGCCGCACAGCGCGCGGGTTACCAGGTCGGCGACAGGATGCGGGTCGTCGTGGCGGGTGCCGCGCACGACGTCCGGCTGACCGGTGTGTTCGACCACGAGAACACCCGGATCGTGCAGGGCGGCACGCTCGTCGCGTTCGCCGACGCCACGGCGCGCGAGCAGTTCGCCCCCGGCGACGGCGGCTACACCTCGGCTTTGCTCACCGCGGCGCCGGGCACCGGTCCGGGAGCGCTGGCCGCGGCGGTGGAGACGGCGCTGCCCGACCTCCGCGTGTCCACCGCCGACGAGCTGACCAGTCTTGAAGCGAGCGACAACGACAAGCTGACCATGATCCTGCTGATCTTCGCGGGCGTGGCGCTGTTCTCGTCGGTGTTCCTGGTGGCCAACACCTTCACGATGCTCGCCGCCGCCAGGGCGCGCGAACACGCGCTGCTGCGGGCGATCGGCGCCGGGCGGCGGTACGTGCTGCGGATGGTCCTCACCGAGGCGACGCTGCTGGGCGTCGCCTCGACCGTGGCCGGCTACCTGCTGGGTGTGGGCGGCGCGGCGGTGCTGAAGTCGGAGTTCGCCGTCTTCGAAGGCGCGCCGGTCCCGTTGCGGCCGTTGACCCCGGCCACCGTGCTCGCGGCGTTCGGCGTCGGACTCGGCGTGACCCTGCTGGCCGCCTACCTCCCGGCGCGCCGCGCCGCCGCGATCCCGCCGATCGCGGCACTGCGCACCGGTCTGCCGCCGACAGGGAAGTCGTTGCGCCGCAGGAACATCGCGGGCTTCGTGGTGACCGCTGCCGGCACCCTGATGGTCGTGCTCGGGCGAGGTGAGCAGACCATGATCTACCTCGGCGCGCCGACCATGCTGACAGGCATGATCATTCTAACGCCGTTGCTCGCCGCGGGGCTGACCTCGGTGCTGCGCGGTCCGTTGACCCGGTTCGCCGGACTTACCGGCACCCTCGCCGTGGAGAACACACGCCGCAACCCGCGTCGCACCGGTGCGACGGCCAGTGCGCTCATGATCGGACTGTCGGTCTGCGCCGCCGTCACCGTGCCGATCGCCTCGATCTCGGCGAAGAGCGAGGAGACCGCGAAGTCGTGGAACCACGCGGACATCCGCGTGGAGGCGCTCCCGTTCGCGGACATCAGCCCGAGCACAGCCGACGAGATCGCGAAGGTGCCCGGCGTCGAGCACGTCACGGCGCTGCGGCAGGCGTTGCTGCCATTGGACAAGGGCTCCCTCCAGGTGACCGGCGTGAACGCCGGGTCGATCAGCGCGCTCGTGCCGCTGACGGTTCGCTCGGGCTCGCTGGACCAGCTCGGCACGGGCATCGCGGTGCACAGCGGCGTCGCGGCGGCACACGGGTGGACGGTGGGTTCGACGGTGGGCAAGGAGAAGCCGCTCACGGTCGTGGCCATCTTCGACGCACCCGAGGAGTTCGGCGCCGACGCCCTCGTCGACACGGCGAACCTCCCGGCGGACGAACTCTGGAACCGCGAGGTCCTGATCAAGGCCGGCGGGCCGGCGGAGAAGGTGCGCGACGACATCCGCAGCGCGTTGGACAACCCGGTCCTCGTGGTGCAGACGCGCGACGAGTACGTCGAGTCGCAGGCCGCGCAGTTCGACCTGTACCTCAACCTCCTCTACGCGATGCTGAGCGTCTCGGTGCTGATCGGCGCGATGTCCGTGGTCAACACCATGACGATGTCCACCATGGAGCGCATCCGCGAGATCGGCCTGCTGCGCGCGGTCGGGCTCGGCCGGTCCCAGGTGGGCGCCGTGCTGCGGATCGAGTCGGTGATCATCGCGGTAATCGGTGCGCTGGCCGGCGTCGTGTCGGGCTGCGTGATCGGGGCGATGACGGTGAGCGGACAGGCGAACACCACCCCTGTGCTGCCGTGGGACCGGCTGGCCGTGTTCATGGCGATCACCGTGGCGATCGGTGTCGCCGCGGCCTTCGTCCCGGCCCGCCGCGTCGTGCGGATCCCGATCCTGACGGCGATCAGGACGGACACCGAGTGACTACCAATCTGAGGAGAGAACCGTTGCGTCCCATGCTGCCCGTAGTCGTTTTGATGGGCTCCGCGCTCTGCGTGGGTGGCGTCGCCTCCGCCGCTGAGCATCCTGACTGGAAACCGTGCTCGGCGGTGGCCGCCGGGTGGAGTCCGGACGACCCGCGCACCGAATGCGCGATGGTCCGGGTACCGCTCGACCACGCGAACCCCGGCGGGCGGCAGATCGAGATCGCGGTCAGCAGGCTCAGGGCCACCGGCGACAGGACCGGCGCGATCCTGGTGAACCCCGGCGGCCCCGGCCAGCAGGGCGTGACGATGCCGCGTCATCTCGCCGCGAGCAGGGCCGGCGGGCTCAACGTCCGTCACGACCTCATCGGCTTCGACCCGCGCGGCATCGGCTACAGCACCGCCGTTCCGTGCGAACGCGACGACACGCAACCGAACCCGTCGCTGTCCCCGAAGGAACGCGCCCGGTTCTCCGCCGAACGCGACGCCAAGCGCAACCGCGAGTGCTTCGACCGCGACCCGGACCTGGCCCGCTCCATGACGACCCAGAACGTGGCCCGCGACATGGACGTCATCCGCGAGGCGCTCGGCGAGACGAAGATCGGCTACTACGGGATCTCCTGGGGCACAGGGCTCGGCGCGACGTACCGGACGCTGTTCGACGACCGCGTGGACCGGATGCTGCTCGACTCCGTCGTGCCGCCGGTGCTCGACATGAAGACGATGGACGACGCTCAGGCCACCGCGGGGGAGAACACGTTCCACGAGTTCGCCGCCTGGATCGCCCGCTACGACACCGTCTACCACCTCGGAGCGACCCAGACCGTTGTCGCACAGGCACTGCTGGACCTGCGGGCCGAGCTGACCGCCCATCCGCGCACCATGCCCGACGGCACCGTCGTCGACGGCGACACCGTGAACATGATGTACGCCAACCCCCGCAAGGAATGGGCAGGCCTCGCCGCACAGCTCAGGTCCATCAAGGACAACGGACCGGCAACGGCACCGAAACGGCCCGGTGGCCTCGGCTGGGACGCGGACGTCCACCGCTACGACCCGTTCCCGCAGACCGCGTTGCTGTGCAACGACTCACCCAGCGCCCGCGACTTCGAAACCGTGTGGCGCCACCGCGAGGAACGCGCCGAACGCTTCCCGGTGGCCGGCCGGTTCGGGATCTACGAACAGCGCTGCGTCGGCTGGCCGACGGAGGGAAAGCCGTGGGACCTCAAGGCCGGCAAGAGCCCCGTGCAGCTCGTCGCCCACCTGTACGAACCGGTGACGCCGATCGGCTGGGCCCTGGAGATGCGCGGCCGCGTCGGCGGTGACCTGATGACGATCGAGGACGACGCCCACGGCTCGCTGCAGGACCTGCCCTGTGCCGAGGCCGCGGTGACGTTCTTCGACACCGGCCGCACGTCGACGGGCAGCTGTGCGGGCGCGCCGGTTCCGGGGCCTGGGCTGTAGTTCGCCCACCCTGTCCAACTACGCCTGGGTGGACCCGGCAACACCACTGACCCGACGGAATCCGCGCAGGTTCCGTCGCAGGACTGAAAGGATCCTTCTGATGTCCGACCGTGCGACCAAGGCCCGGCGGGTGCGCTTCTGGCTCGTCGGCTGCGCGGTCTACGTCGTGCTCGTCGCGGCGGCCGTCCTGCTGCACGACCGGGCTCCGTGGACGGGCGTGGGGGCCCGGGCGGCTGCCTGGTCCTGGCCGCACTGCTGGGCTGGTGGCGTCGCCACCCGTCCCACCCTGACCGGGCCGAGCAGTTCCCGGATCAGCTCAGGGTTCGCGAAAGGAGTACCTGCTCGCCCGATTCGCGGCCGTGCCAAGGTTCCTCATGGACATGGACGTTTTCGTGCCGGACCTCATCAAGCGGAACTGGGCTTGGGCGGACGCCAACTCACCGTGCGGTGCCCTGCCCCAGTGGATCGAGCGTGCGGGTGACCTGGTGGTGGACGGGCCGGTCGTCTGGTCCACGCCGGACGACACGCCGTTCGGCGAGGACAGCTACGACGTGCCGCCCGGGACCTACCCGGTGTTCGTCGGGATCGACGACTACGGCGACGACACCGGGCAGACGCGGTACGACGTGCGCGTGGTCTTCATCGCCCTGGCCGGGCCGGAGAAACTCGCCGAGGCCACCTGGCGGCACGACCAGGCAGGCCTCATGACCATCGAGAACTACACCTGCCTGGCCAGTCAGAAGGCCGGCTCGTTCGTCACGGGAGAGACCTTCGCCCGGCTCAAGGAGGCGGTGCTGTCGAGCGAGAGCGTGCACCGGAAGGGGCCGTGGCCCAGCGAGGTCGTCGACCCGGAGACCGGGTTGAACGTGATGCTGTTCCCGTCGTACGACAGCGCCAGCGGCATTTCGTGCATCGAACTCGTGGACGAGGACGAAGAACTCGTCGGCCTGCTTCACTTCAGCTACGGGATATGACGCTGGTCAGGTGTCGCACCGCAGGGCGGCGTCCTGCAGTGCGCGCAGCGCCGCCCGGCACGCGGGGCGGTTCGTGGTGCTGTTGCGCCACAAGGCGAACACGCGTCGTCGGGGTGCCGGCAGCAGCGGCACGAACCGGACGCCTTCTGGTGTGGCGCCGCGGCCCAGCCGGGGGATGGAGGATCAGGCACAATGCCTCGTGTGAGCGACTACGCCTGGGCAGACGTGGCCTACGACCTCGCCTGGACACTGGCGGTCATCCAGGGCCGGACAGACGACGAACTGCGCGACGCGTACGGAGTCGACGACAGTGCGCCCGAGTCCCTGACGTTCGACGCCGCCTTCATGTGGCGCGGTGAGCACGAAGACACGTTCGTCGTCATGCAGGTGAAGCACTTCCGGGACTACGCGCTCGTGATCGAGCCGAACGGCTGGATCGGCAACGCGCCGGAGGTAGCCCGCAAACTCTCCAGCCCCGACGGGTTGTTCCTCTCGCTGTACTGGAGTCCGAGCGGCCACCAGTTTCTCCAGGCCACTGACGGCCAGATCACCGGCCGCTTTGACCCCACATTCATCGGGCTGCCTGCCGGAGCGAACGACCTGCTTCCCGGTTGGGTGGAGCCGGAGGACTTTCCGTTGGAGCGCTTGAAGTCTGCAAGCCTTGAAGCAGTCGAGCGCGTCACCGGTCTGGCGTTCGATCCGGCTTGGCTCGAAGAGGAGCTACCGACCTACCGCATACCGGTCTAAGCAAGCTTCCGCAGACCGTCGAGAATCTGACTCAGCAGCGCCGGATCACGCTGGAACCACAGCGGTCCGTCCGTCTCGTCAGGCTCCGGAAAGACCGTGTCGCGGGGCCGCTGGGGCAGCTCGCCGACCGAATCCGCAGTGACCTCTTCGCCGCGCATGGCGGGGATCTTCGGCAGGATGCCGGTCGGCCAGTCGTCATCGTCCAGCGGGCGCGCAAGTCCTTGCGTATCAAGGTCTTGCTCCCGCCAGTGCAGCCGGAGCGCTTGCCCGCGCTTCGCCTCGCGCTCCAGCAGCTCGGCCACCGGAACGCTGCCCGGTCGACAGCCGTCATGCTTGGCCGTGCATCGGGTGTTCGCTGACTCGACAGCCTGGACTGCCGCCGAAGATCGTCCACTCATCGCGTCTGTCCAAGTGTTGCTCGCGGGGAATCCGGATGCTTGGCCGCCGCGTCACGCAGCTTGCGCAGTGCGCTCTCGGCCGCGTTGATAAAGGCCGGTTCGCCGGAGGCGGTCACAACGACTGCCGCACGGCTGATCGCCGCCAGCTCGGCGGCGGTGAGTTGCACCGTCACCGCGCGCAGTTGCTCCACTGGCGGTTTCTTGGGCTTCTGTGCACGCGCCATGTCCGGCTACCACGGGAGGGTGGGCGTCATGGGGGCGTCTCGGACATCCGCAGTGCTCGGTTCAACGACGAACAGCAGGCAGCCCTGTTGTCGCAGGAGTACCGCAGCGCCCAGTGCCTCACCGTGAAAGGTCGACAAGTGCGTAAGCGACGGCATGACGACGCCTGCCGGGCGATGGAGGCTCACCAGGCGGTGCAAGGCGCGGAACCCTGGGCGATTAAGCGGAGCCTGCACGCCAGCATCAGCACACACCGTGCCCAGAACCAACTGGTGGTCGACCGCCCAGCGCTTCAGCGTCAGCCGCCCGTTCAGCAGCGGGCCGACCGCATCGGTAGCGGCCCACATGTAGCCGTAGACCTCGTTACCGGGAGCCAACCGCTGTGTGAGCGTGGAGACGATGCGGATCACGCCGAGACGCCGTTCCCACTCAAGACGAACAGTCTGGAAGCCGTGCTCGTGATGCGGGCGGTCAGCACCTTCCGCAGGCCGCTTTGCGTCGACAGGTCATCGAGCGTCGGGACAACCACGCCAAGGGTGTCGGGGAACGTCAGTACGTCGACCAAGGCCGTGAAGCCGATCCGCGCCACAGCGTCCGCTGGCACGCGCCGATCAATAAAGACCGCTCCTAGTCGACACCCGTGCGCGTTTGCGACCACCGCCATTTGCTTACGCAGCAAGGCAATCTCGATCTCGTCCGGCTCTTCCATACGGATGTAGCCGTACATCACCTTCTGCGGCTGTCCGCCAGTCGTCGGGTCGGCGGGAGAGGGCATCACAGCGCATACCTCTGTCGTCAGCGTGGCGGGCATGGGCGGCACCTGAACGCCAGGGCTTTTCGGGGTTGCGTCGGCAAGGTACGAGGGAGAGAAACCCCGCCCGCCCCCGTCCGGGAGTGCCGCCAACGTCCAGGTGCCTGAGTTCGACGCTAAGGCGGTTGCGCGCGACAACTTGTACAAAATGTGCGACTTCAGAATGGGTACAGTGAGGGCTGTTGGCGCAGCTCAGGTGAGGTGAGTATGGATCAGGCCGAGGAACACATCGGCGAACGTGTCCGCTACTGGCGTGAGCGCCGCAAGTTGCCTCGGAAGCAGTTCGCCGACATGGTCGGACGATCGACTTCGTGGCTGGACAAGGTCGAGTCCGGTGAGCGCGCCCTAGCGCGCGTGCCCATGATCGAGCGCGTTGCTGAGGTACTCGGAGTCGATCCGGATGTGCTCACGGACGACAACCGCGATCAGCGTGCGCGTCGTTGTGTCGACGCCTGCGAAGTCCAGGCTATTCGCCGGGCGCTTGCTGCCTACCCCGGACTGCACGCAGCAACGGCAGTGACCGATTTTGAGGCTATTACGCGTCAGGCTTCTTACCTCGACCACGCCTGGAACATGTCGCGTTTCACGGTGGTTGCGCGCCACCTGCCCGAGCTGATGGCAGAGGCGCAAGCCGCGGTTCGGGTTGCGCCAGAGACCGACCGGATGACCGCCTACCGCATCCTGGTCACGGTGTATCGACTGGCTTCGTCCATGCTGCTGAAGTTCGAAGCCAACGACGTTGCTTGGCTGGCTGCCGATCGAGCAATGCACACCGCGATGGAGGCTGGCGATACCTGGTCACTCGCACGCGCCACCCGCAGCGTTGCCCGTGCCATGACCAGCATCCACGAGCAGTCACAGGCCATCGTGACGTTGCTGGCTATGGCAGACCGAATGCAGGGTGAGGTACGGACGAACGCGGCCGAGCTCCTGTCACTCCACGGCATGTTGTATCTGGCCGCGTCTATCACGGCGGCGGGCCAGGACGACGCCAATCTCGCTCGTGACATGCACGAAGCTGCGCTTGCCGCCGCGCTCGTGTACAAGCCGCACTACGACGACCACCACACCTTTTTCGGCGTCACCAACACGCAGATTCACCGCGTCTCCGCCTTGGTTCGACTGCACGAGTGTGGGCAGGCCTTGGAGTTCGCGACGACGATCAGCGCGCGGGCCGTGGGCGCGTTGTCGGCCGAACGACAGGCCAACTACATGCTTGATCTCACCGAGGCCCATACCGGTGTCGGCAACTACCGCCAAGCGGTGCGGATGCTGGGACGCGCTGAACAGATCGCGCCAGAGGAAGTCCGCTGTCGGCCGTTGGCACACGGTCTGCTGCGGTCTCTGCTGAACAACACCACGGGCGAGCCTGCCAAGCTCGTGCGTCAGATGGCTGAACGAGCTGGAGTTGAGGCGTGAGCGCACCTGTCCTGTATTTGATGATCTGTGGTGCTGGCCCTGCTGACCACATCGACCGCATGGTGAAGCTCGCGCAGGCTGACGGGTGGGATGTGTGGTGTGTGGCCACGCCGGCCGCTGTCGAACACTTCCTCGATCTCGAAGCACTCGAAGCGCTCAGTGGGCACCCCGTCCGCACCGGACACCAGCGCGCCGGACAACCCGCGCTCCCCAAGGCCACGGCCGTCATCGTCGCTCCCGCCACGTACAACACGATCAACAAGTGGGCGGCAGGCATCGCTGACACCTACGTGCTCACGCAGCTCGCCGAGCTGACCGGGTTGGGTCTGCCGATCGCTGTACTTCCGTTCGTGAACACCGCCCTTGCCAACACCCGTCCCTTCCGGCGCAGCATCGAGGAACTACGCGAGTCCGGTGTGACCGTGCTATTTGGAGAGGGCGGCTTCGTACCGCACCCGCCGCGCATGGGTGGCAAGGTCATGGACGCGTACCCGTGGAATGCGGTATTGAAAGCAGTACGGCCCTAGAGTGATCTTCCGACTTGCATAAATCGGCTCAATTCCCGCATAATCCGGCATAGATCAATTTAAACGAGACAATCTATGTCGAAAACACAGTCGCAAAAAGGATTCGGCACTATCGGGGTAGTCGCCATTATTCTAGTAGTAGCCGTCATCGCGTTTGCAGTGATCATGGATCACCCCCTTTCGTTATTAAGTTGTTTGGTACTTCAGGAGAAACAGAGAAACCTGCTCTCCCTCGGCTCGACCACCCGCAGGTGGCGGAGCCGAGGGAGACGAGGGGATCAGGCGGAAGCGAGCTGCGCGGCCTGCTGCTGACGGTGGCGCCGAACGAGGCGCTTGACGCTGCTCTCGCTCACCCCGTACTGCTCGGCAAGCTTCCACTTGGGAATGCCGGACTCGAACGCCTCGACCAGCAGCCGCATGTCTGCCTCGCTCAGTCGATCACTGACCCGCCACTGCCGGGCGCTGCGACCGGTCGAACGGACGCTGTCAGCCGTGGTCGCGGTATCCGCCTGTGCCTGTCGGAGCTGATCCAGCACCGTGACCAGCGACGATGCGAGGTCCAGGCGGTTGGAGTAAGCCGTCACGAGGTCCTCCCTGCGCCACCTGGAGGAGAACGCCGGTGCGGTGAACGTCGAGCTGCCCGACGAGGACTTCGACCAGCTCGGGCGGGCGCGGAGTGACGTGGTTCCGGCGTGACGGACGGGTAGCCGCGGCCGGTGGCAGCGACTATGGTCTCTGCCATACTCCCGAATCAGGGACGGCGCGATGAGCGGGCAGGGCAGGCGGGGCACCAAGCAGCGCATGCTGGACAGCGCGGTGCTGTTGTTGCGGGAACGCGGCGCGGCCGGCGTGACGGTCGACGCGGTGCTGGCGCACAGCGGTGCGCCGCGGGGGTCCGTCTACCACCACTTTCCCGGTGGCCGCAACGAGATGGTCCTGGGTGCGGTCCGTCAGGCCGGGGACTACATCGCCGCCATGGTCAGCGAGTCGGCGGCCGGGGGCGACGTCCGGCAGATGGTGGACCGGCTCGTCGCCTTCTGGAAGCGGGCGCTGGTCAAGACCGACTACCGGGCGGGCTGTCCCGTCGCCGCGATGGCCATGGACAGCCGTGATCTCGTCCCCGACGCCGGTGAGCTGGTGCGGGAGATCTTCACCAGTTGGCAGGCCAGCCTCGCGAAGACGCTGGCCGCCAACGGTTTCGCGGCACAGCGCGCGCAGCGGCTGGCGACGTTGGTCGTGTCCGCGATCGAGGGTGCGATCATCCTCTGCCGCGCTCACCGTGACCTGGGCCCGCTCGACGACGTGCTCGTCGAGATCGCGCCCCTGCTCGAGCGACGAGACTAGGAGCCTGGCCCATGTGGAAACCCAGCGCCTGCATCCTCTGCGAGTGCAACTGCGGGATCGAGATCCTCGTCGGTGACGACGGCCGGTCGTTCGACAAGATCCGCGGCGACAAGCTCCACCCCGCGTCGGCCGGCTACACCTGCAACAAGGCGCTGCGCCTCGGCCTGCACCAGAACGGCGACACCGGCCGGATCACGCACCCGCTGCGGCGGCGGCCGGACGGCACCTTCGAGGAGATCGACTGGGACACCGCGATCAGCGAGATCGCGGCGCGCCTGGGGGAGGTCCGCGACACCTTCGGCGGGGAGACGATCTTCTACTACGGTGGCGGCGGGCAGGGCAACCACCTCGGCGGCGCCTACTCGCCCGCCACGATGGCCGCGTTCGGCGGCCGCTACCGCTCGTCCGCGCTCGCGCAGGAGAAGACCGGCGAGTTCTGGGTCAGCGCCCGCATGCTCGGCACCATGACCCGCGCGGACTTCGAGCACTGCGAGGTCGCGCTGTTCGTCGGCAAGAATCCCTATCAGTCGCACGGCTTCCCGCGGGCCCGTTCGGTGCTCAAGGACATCGCCAAGGACCCGGCCCGGTCGATGGTCGTGATCGACCCCGTGCGGACCGAGACGGCGGAGCTGGCCGACTTCCACCTCCAGGTCAGGCCCGGCACCGATCTCTACCTGCTGACGGCGCTGGCCGCCGTGCTCGTGCAGGAGGACCTGATCGCCGCCGACTGGCTCGCCGAGCACACGGACGGCCTCGACGCCGTCACCGCCGTCCTGCGGCAGGTGCCCGTCGGCGACTACTGCGCCGTCGCCGACGTCGAGGAGACGCTGGTGCGGGCGGTCGCCGCCCGGATCGCCGCCGCGGACTCCGTGGCGGTGTTCGAGGACCTCGGTGTCCAGATGAACCGCGACTCCACGCTCGTGAGCTACGTCGAGAAGCTGGTCTGGCTGCTCACCGGCAACTTCGGCAAACAGGGCGCCCAGTACGTGCCCTCCAGCCTGGTGCCGATCGGCCGTGACCGCGGGCACGCCGGCGACGAGGGCCCGCGCAGCCCCGTCGCGGGCGCACGGATCATCAGCGGCCTCGTGCCGTGCAACGTCATCGCGGAGGAGATCCTCACCGACCACCCGGCCTGCTACCGGGCGATGCTGGTCGAGAGCGCGAACCCCGCGCACTCCCTGGCCGACTCCGCCCGGATGCGGGAGGCGCTCGCCGCGCTGGAACTCGTGGTCGTCATCGACGTCGCGATGACCGAGACCGCACGCCTGGCCGACTACGTGCTGCCGGCGCCGACGCAGTTCGAGAAGTTCGAGGCCACGTTCTTCAACTTCGACTTCCCGCGCAACATCTTCCACCTGCGGCACCCCGTCGTGCCCGCACCGCGGGGCGTGCTGCCCGAGCCGGAGATCCACGCTCGTCTCGTCGAGGCGTCCGGCGCGCTCACCGAAGACGACTACGCACCGCTGCGTGCGGCCGCGGCCGCTGGACGAGCCGAGTTCGCGCAGGCGTTCCTCACCGTCCTCGCGGATCCGGCGAAGCGGCGGCTCGCGTCCGTCCTGCTGTACCGCACGCTCGGCCCGACGCTGCCGCACGACGCCTCGGCGGCCGCTGTGCTGTGGATGGCCGCGCACGAGTGCGCCCGCAAGAACCCGGCCGGAGTCGAGAAGGCGGGCTACGGGTCCGGCCTCGAGGCGGGGGAGCGGCTGTTCGAGGCGATCGTCAACGGCCGGCACGGCGTGCACATCACCGACGACGAGTACGACGTCTCGTGGCGGCGCCTGCGCGGTCAGCGAATCACCCTCGCCGTGCCGGAACTGCTCGCCGCGGTGGCCGCGCTGGGCGAGAGGCCCGTCCCGCGGCAGGATCCGGAGTGGCCGTTCGTGCTGTCTGCGGGAGAACGGCGCGCCTTCACCGCCAACACGATCATGCGCGACCCCGGCTGGCGACGGCGCGACCCGGACGGCCGCCTGCGCATGAGCGTCACCGACGCGACGCGGCTCGGTGTCACGACAGGCGACCGGGTCAGGCTCACGACCCGGCGCGGCAGCGCGGAGGTGTCCGTGGACGCCACCGACACCATGCGCTCAGGCCACATCTCGCTGCCCAACGGCCTCGGGCTCACCGTGAAGGAGCGCACGGGCGTCGCTCCCAACGAACTCACCGCCGCGGAGGACCGCGACGAGTGGGCCGGCACGCCGTGGCACAAGCACGTGCCGGCCCGACTCGAACCGCTCGGGCCCTGACAGCACGTTCATGCCAGTGATTTCCCTAGTTTTCCGGGGGGTGTCGAATTCTTGGGGGTATTCCCAGGATTTCCTTGCGGAGGAAGAACTGGCAAATTCCCAGTCTCTAGTTGAAAGGCGAATTAGGCAGGCCGCTTTTGCCTGGTGAGACGGCATGTGGCGCATTGGGTGACTGCCGGTCGGGCGGTGCCGTGCCGAGAGGTGTGTTCGTATTGGTTGCCGATCTGTAACGTGTGTCGTAGTAACTTCGTTTGTGGTGCAACCCGATCGGCCTCGAATTGCGGTTCTCTGATCGAAACGCGTTTGGCTGCAGGAGCCCGATCTGAGTGAGGTGACGATGTGACCGGCACGTCGAAAGGTCCCTCGTCGACCTTGCCGCCGGCGGGTGAGCAGGGACTGAGGATCAACCTGCTCGGTTCGCTGGAGTGCTGGGCCGGCAACCGCCGGATCCACCTCGGCGGGCCTGTCCAGGAACGTGTCATGGTCGCCCTGCTGCTCGACGTGGGGCAGGTCATGTCGGTCTCGCAGCTGGTCGACTTCGTGTGGGACGAGGAACCACCCGCCACCGCCACCCACCAGGTGCGCAAGGCGGTCGCGCGGCTGCGTCAACTGATCCCCTCCGGCGGGGAGATGATCCTCACCGAGGGACCGGGCTACCGGGTCGAGTTGCCGGTCGAGCAGCTGGATCTCAAGGTGTTCCTGGACCTGCTGGAGAAGGCGGGTAGGGCGACCTCCCGGCAGAGCTGGGAGGAAGCGGCGGCGCACCTGCGGGCGGCGGTGGCGCTGCGGCGGGGAGAGGTGCTCGCGGGCAGCGGCGGCCAGGCCATCCAGACCGCGGAGGTCGCGCTGCGTGAACGCTACCTCGACGCGGTCGAGCAGCTCACCGATCTGCGCCTGGCGCGCGGTGACTCCCGGGAACTCGTGAGTGAGCTCCGCGAACACGTCGGGGCGAACCCGTTGCGGGAGAAGCTCCGCTCCCAGCTGATGCTGGCCCTGTACCGCTGCGGACGGCAGGCACACGCGCTCAACGAGTACCAGCAGCTCAGCCGGCTGCTGGCGGAGGAACTCGGGATCGACCCCAGCCGTGAGCTCTCCGCGCTGTACGAGCGAATCCTCCGCAACGACCCGGCGCTCGGTGCTCCGGCGCAGATCGAGGCGCCGGTGGCCGACAGTCCGGCTCTCCCCGTCGCCAAGGCGGTGCCGCGGCCGGCCCTGCGCTCGTTGCCCTACGACCTCACGGACTTCATCGGCCGCGAACCCGAACTCACCGCGCTGCAGGGCGTTCTCAGCGAACCGGCGGGCCTGGGACCGCAGGTCGTCGCGATCGACGGAATGGGTGGCGTGGGCAAGACGTCACTGGCCGTGCGCTTCGCGTACCTGATGGCCGACAACTACCCGGACGGGCAGTTCGCGCTCGACCTCTGCGGCTACACGGCGGGTGGCACGCCGGTGCCGCCGCAGGTCGCCGCGGAGAAGCTGCTGGGCATGCTCGGCGTGGAGACCGACGACCTGCCCTCCGAGGCCGACGCGCGGATCGCCCTCTGGCGGACGATGACGACGGAGAGCCGGCTGCTCGTCCTGCTGGACAACGTCTGCGACGTCGCCCAGGTGTTGCCGTTGCTGCCGCAGAGCGGTCAGGCGCTGGTGCTGGTCACCAGCCGGACGCGCCTCATCGACCTCGACGGCGCGCACTGGATGACCCTGGGGACGATGACGAACGAGGACGGCGCGGCGATGGCCGCCCAGGTGCTGGGCGGGCGCCGGGCGGCCGCCGAGCCCGAGGCGGTGGCCGAACTCGTCGCGCTGTGCGGGCACCTGCCGCTGGCGTTGCGGATCGCGCTCAGCCGTCTCGGCAACCGGCCCCGATGGCCGATCAGCTATCTCGTCGACCGGATGAGCGACGAGTCCCGGCTCCTGGACGAGCTCAAGTCCGGCGAACGCGGCGTGGACCTGTCGCTGCGGATGTCCTACGAAGGTCTCGCCTCACGGCATCGCACCGCTTTCCGCATGCTCGGGGTGTGCCCGGGTCGTGACGTCGACGTCTACTCGTCGGCCGCGCTGCTGGGCATGTCCGCGCTCAACGCGGAGGCCGTCCTGGAGGTGCTGCTCGACGCGCACATGCTCAAGCAGCACGAGATCGGCTGCTACACCTTCCACGACCTGGTGCGCAGCTTCGTCCGCCAGCTCACCCACGCGGAGAGCGGGGACGAGGTGCTGGCGGAGACGCGGGCCGCGTTCGCCCGCCTGCTCGAGTACTACGTGCGGGCCACCGACCAGGCGTGCGACGTGTTGTTCCCCGGCAGGGCGGTGCTGCGCGGCACGCCGATCGCCGAGACGTTCGAGCTTCCCCGGATGTCGACCGACGAGGCCGCCCGCAAGTGGACGTACCGCGAGCAGGCCACCCTGCGCGAGGCACTCGTGCTGGCACACGAGCGCGGCTTCGACAGCCAGGTCGTCCGGCTGGCCCGCAACGTCGTGTTCCTGCTTGACGCGGACGGCCTGTTCGAGGAGTTCGCCGAGGTGGCGCGGCTGGCCGTCGTCTCCTCGCGGAAGGTCGGCGACGCCGAGCTGGTGCGCTTCAGCCTGTCGAACCTGGCCGTGGCGAACTGGAAGCTCGGCCGGTTGGAGGCGGGAATCGAGGCCGTGTCGGAGGCACTGGCCGTCGCGAACGCGATCGACGACCGCAGGGGCGTTGCCAAGGACACCGGGGTGCTCGGCCTGCTCGTGCTCACGTCCGGGCGGCACGACGAGGCCAGGACGTTGCTGGAGGAGGCGATCCGGATCAAGCGGGAGCTGGGCGCCGGACGGGCGGAGGCGGAGTCGCTGGTCAACCTCGGCACCCTGCACGAGCAACGGGGTGAGTACGCCGAGGCCATCGCCGTCGGCGAGCGCGCCCTGCTGCTGAACCGCGAGCTCGGCGTCCAGGAGAACGAGGTCGTCACGCTCGCCTACCTCGCGATGACCCGCCTCGCGATGGGTGACGTGGCCAGGGCGGACGCACTGCTGGCGACCGCGCGCGATCTCACCCTGACCGCCGGGGTCCCCGGCGACATCGCGCTCGTGTATGTCCTTTCGGCACTGGTCGTCCACCGTCAGGGCCGCACGGCCGAGGCCCGGCAGTTCGCCGCGCTCGGGCTGGGGCTGGGCCACCAGAAGGTGCGGTGGACGCCGCTGCGGAGCATCGTCATCGACAACCTGGCCGCCCGTCTCCACCGAGCTCAGTCGGAACTGGCCGAGGCGTGGACGCTGCACGAACGTGCGCTCGCGCTCGCCACGCGGATCGGGTGCCGGATCGAGGAGGCACGGGCACTCGCCGGCCTGGCCGAGATCTGCGACCGGCGGGGAGAGGACGAGCGGGCCCGCTCGCTCGCGCAGCGGGCAGACGCGCTGTTCGAAAGCCTCGGCGTTCCTCGGGGAGCGCGTATCTGACGGCTGCCGGGGTTCGTTCCCACCCGGGGTTCCACCGGGAACGGATCGGTATCGGCTGAGGGCACGCTGGCTGAAGAGCAGGTGTCGACAGCTGATGTGGCCTTGGAGAATCGTTGGGCCTCACCGATCTGCTGAGGAGCGCGACGATGAAGCGGCGGTGTACGAGCACTCGGTCCGATGGGACCGGAAACGCGATGCGGCGATGAACGCGGACATACGGCTGCTGCTGTGTTTCCCGTCGGTGTCGCTGGCGCGCAAGGCCGTGCGGAGCGGAGTCGATCTGCGGCTGGTGATCGCGGAGGACGAGCGGCAGGCCTTCGGGACGCTGGCGTCCGATCACACCGACGTGGTCGACCCGGACGACAAGAGCGCCGTGACGAGGACCGTCGCGAAAGTCGTCCAGGACCACCGCATCACGCACGTCCTCGCCTCGGACGGGTTCCCGGCGGCACAGACGGTTCCGGACTCCGCCGGTGCCGCCCGCATCCTCGCCGAGGACGACAGGCTCGCGGAGGTGCTGGCCACGAGCAGGTATCCGATGATCCGCCGCGCCACCGCCACCGGTGCGGACGTCTCCGAGGCCGTCGCCAGGATCGGCCTGCCCGTGATGATCCGTTCGGGACAACGGGAAGAGGTCGTGCTGCGCCGCAGCGCCGAGCTGGCGGAATGGCTGAACGGTGCCGAGCAGGGGCCGTTCGAGATCGCCGAGTTCGTCATCGGGCCCGAGGTCGTGATCACCACGCTGACCCTGGACGGCATGCACCGCGTCGTCGGTGCCACGGCCAAGTGGATGACGAGTGGCGGCGTGCGCTACCTGCACCCGGCGGAGCTGGCCGAGCCCGTTTCGAGGGAGACACGGGCGACCGTCGCGGCCGTGCTCGACCTGGTGGGCTACGAGTTCGGGCCCGCGGAGACCACGCTCGTGCTGTCCGAACGAGGTCCCCGCGTCGTCAGCGTCAGGCCCGGGTTCGGGACCAGGACGATCGCCAGGCTCATCGAGATCGCGGCGGGCGTCGACGTGCAGACGGAACTCTTCCGAGCGCTGGCGGGTGGCCAGGTGCGTCCGTCGAGTGCCCGCTGGTTCGCGGGTGCGGAGCACACCCACGCGGCGCCCGACAGTGCCTTGTACGTGGTGGCCGAGGGACCGACACCGGAAACGGTGGAGGCGCTGCTGGATCGCGGCCGGGGTGTCGCGCTCTCACCTGATCCGCCGTCCCGCAGATCCGGTCCTACCGCATAGGTACTGAAGCGGTATCCCGGGGAGGAACGGATCGGGAACCACGGCTGCGACAGTGGTTTCAGTCGAGCGAACGGGAGTGACAAAGTGCTGAAGAACTCAACTGTGAAGCGGTTCGCCGTCGTCACGCGCTACACCGGAATGAGCCTGGGTGTCGCGGCCGTCATCGCTCTGGGCGGTCCCGACTCCGGGGTCGAAGGACCCAACATGGTGCTGTCGTCCGCATCCGCGCAGGTCGCCGGCTCCGTCCAGGCCGGCGCGACCGCGGCCTGAGTCGCCGCTCCGCCCCGGTTCGTGGCCGATCCTCTCTGATCGGCGAAACATTCCTCAATTCAGACCGCGGCAGACCCATGCCCGAAAACGGTTTGGCGACGACGTTTCCGGCCGATCGAGCCGGTCTTTCCTCCCCGCATTCGGGGAGAACTCCTCTGAACTCACTGATCCGAGAAGCGGAGCAGCAATGCCTGTCACGCACGGCGGCGGCGTCGCGCTCTTCCCCGGCCAGGGAACCCAGGCCAAGGGGATGGGGGCGGGACTGTTCGACCGATATCCCGGGGCCGTCTCGCTGGCGAGCGACGTCCTCGGCTACGACATCGCGCGGCTGTGCCTCGAAGACCCCGACGGCCGCCTGGACGACACGCGCTACACGCAGCCCGCGGTCTTCGTGGTGAACGCACTGTCCTATTGGGACAGCGTCGATCGCGGCGAGCCGCCGGCCGGCGTGCTGCTCGGGCACAGTCTGGGGGAGTACAACGCGTTGCTCGCCGCGAAGGCGTTCGACTTCGAGACCGGCCTGAAGCTGGTGGCGCAGCGGTCCGCGTTGATGGGGGCCGAACGGGGCGGCGCGATGCTCGCCGTGGTGGGCGCCTCGGTGCGGCGACTCGAGGAGCTGCTCGCCGGGAACGAGCTCACGACCCTGGACGTGGCGAACCGCAACACCCCCTTGCAGAACGTGCTCTCCGGCCCGGCCGACGACATCGACCGTGCCCGTGAAGTCCTTGCGGGACAGGGCCTGCGCGTGGCCCAGGTGCGCGTGTCCGCGGCCTTCCACTCGCGGTACATGAAGCCGGCGCGGGAGGAGTTCGCGGCGTTCCTGCGCGGATTCCGGTTCGCGCCGCTGGACGGCACCGTGATCGCCAACGCGACCGCACGGCCGTACCGCGACGGCGAGGTGGCGACAACGCTGTCAGCCCAGCTCGACGGTCCCGTGCGCTGGTCGGACAGCGTCCTCGCGGTACTTCGCTCGCAGCCCGCGGCGCGATTCCGGGAAATCGGCGGAAACGGAGTGCTGACCAGGATGGTGCGCCAGATCGAGACCGCGCCGGTGCAGCAGACAGCGACACCGCGGCGGGTCTTCGCCATCGCGTTCGCGGGCGGCGACGAGAACTCCTACCGGCCGCTGAACGAGCATCTCGGGGACGTCGAGCTGGTGACGCTGGAACGGCCCGGCCGCGGACGCCGCCACTCGACACCTCTCGTGACCGATCCCGACGCGCTCGTCGCGGACCTGACCGGCCAGCTTCGGGACCACCTGCGCGACGGCGAACCGTTCGCCGTCTACGGCCACAGTCTCGGCGCCAGGCTCGCGTTCCGGGTGTGCCGGCAGCTCCGCGCGGAGGGCCTGCCCGCTCCGGTGCGGCTGGTCGTCTCCGGCGAGTGCGGGCCGTCGGTGCCCAGCCGGGAGCGGGACACCTGGCAGCTGACCGGCGACGCCTTCTGGGCGCATCTCGACGAACTCGGTGGGGTACCGCAGCAGCTGCGCCAGTACGAGGACCTCATGGCGCACTACGAACGCGTGCTGCGCGCGGACTTCACCGTGCTCGGACGGTACCGCCACCACGAGGAGGCGCCGCTGGACGTGCCGATCACGGTGGTCACCGGCGACCTCGAACCGTTCAGCGACGCGGACATCTTCGCGTGGCAACGAGAAACCACCGAACCACTGGTCCGTCACCGGCTGCCGGGCGACCACTTCTTCATCCGCGCCCACTGGCCTGAACTGGCTCACCTGATCGAAGGAGCAAACCCATGACCGCCGAGCTGACCGCGGAGCTGAAGAGCTACCTGGAGAACGAGGCGCTGTTCACGTTCGGGGACGAGATCACCGAGGACACCGACCTGTTCAAGGCGGGGGTGCTCGACTCGTTCGGCTACATCTCGCTGATGAACCACGTGCAGCAGCGCTACGGCCTCGAGCTGGGCGAGCAGTTGCTCGACGAGGTGCTGGTCTCGCTCAGCGCGATCGTGAAGTTCGTCGAGGCCCACGTGCTGTCCGTCGTGGACGGTCGGTGACCGGGGATGTGTGGAATCGCAGGCGCCTACGGAGGCGCCCACGGGATCTCCGGGCACCAGGACCTGATCGCGGGGATGCTGCGCCAGATCGAGCACCGGGGCCCTGACGAGGCCGGGTGCTACCTGGACGACCGCCTCGTGATGGGCACGGTCCGCCTGAGCATCATCGATCTCACCCACGGGTCGCAGCCGGTCGGCAGCGAGGACGGCCGGTGGTGGCTCTGCTACAACGGCGAGCTCTACAACTACCGCGAGCTGCGCGCGGAACTCGTCCGGCTCGGGATGCGCTTCCGCACCGACTCCGACACCGAGGTCGTGCTCCAGGCGTGGCTCGCCTGGGGGCGTGACTGCCTGCGGAGGTTCAACGGCGCGTTCGCCTTCTCCCTCTACGACTCGCTGACGGGGGAGCTCACCCTCGTCCGCGACCGGTTCGGCAAGCGGCCGCTGTTCGTGGCCCGGCACGAGGGGAAGTGGCTGTTCGCCTCCGAGATGAAGGCGTTCCTGGCCGTTCCGGGATTCCGGTTCTCCTTCGACTCCGAGCAGCTCGCGTCGATCTTCGCGACCTGGACGCCGCTGCCGGCGCAGAGCGGGTACCGCGACATCGAGCAGATCCCGATGGGGGAGTTCCTGTGCCTGCGCGGTGACGAGGTCGAACGAGGCCGGTGGGCCACGCTCGACCTGGAGCCGGGTCTGCCACCGGACTCCGAGGAAGAAGCGATCGAACTGGTGCGGGCGGAGCTGACGGCGGCGGTCGACGTGCGGCTGCGCAGCGACGTCGAGGTCGGTGTCTACGTCTCCGGCGGGCTCGACTCCTCGATCATCGCCCACCTGGCGGCCGGGCGGCAGCAGCACCCGCTGCGGACGTTCTCGATCGAGTTCGACGACGCCCAGTTCGACGAGTCCGCCGAGCAGGCGGCGGTCACCGCGGACCTCGGCACCCACCACCAGTCCGTGCACGTGCGTGACGACGACGTGGTGCAGGCGTTCCCGGCCGCGGTCAGGCACGCGGAGGTTCCCGCGTTCCGGACCGCGTTCGTGCCGATGTACCTGCTCGCCGAGAAGGTGCGCGAGGCCGGGATCAAGGTGGTGATGAGCGGTGAGGGCGCGGACGAGGCGTTCCTCGGCTACGGCATCTTCAAGGACGCGTTGCTGCTCGACTCCTGGCACGACCTCGACGAGCAGGGCCGCCTGGAGCGGATCGCGCGGATCTACCCGTACCTCCCGCACTTCTCCGGGGAGAACGCTCCCCGGCGGATGCTGGGGCTGTACCAGCAGTTCACCGAGGAGCACCTGACCGGACTGTTCTCGCACCAGATGCGGTTCCAGAACGGCAGGTTCGCCGCACGCCTGCTGCGCGGCGCCACCGACCCGTTCGCCGCGGCGCAACAGATGGTCGCCTCCGAACCGGACTACGCCGCGCTCGACACCGTGCGCAGGGCGCAGTGGCTGGAGTTCCGCACCCTGCTGTCGGGATACCTGCTCTCCACCCAGGGCGACCGGATGGCACTGGCCCACGGCGTCGAGAACCGCTGCCCGTTCCTGGACCCGGCGGTCGTGCAGCTGGCCGCGTCGCTCAACCACCGCTTCGGCGACCCGTTCGACGAGAAGTACCTCCTCAAGCGCGCTTTCGCCGGCGTGCTGCCGAAAAAGGTCATCGACAAGGGCAAGTTCCCCTACCGCGCGACCGACGGCGCGGCCTTCGTGCGTGCCTGGCCGGAGTTCCGCGACGTTCTGACCGACCAGACCACGCTCGACGCGATCGGCGTGCTCGACCCGCGGTTCACCCGCGCTCTGGTCGACCGCGTCTTCACCAGTCCCGCCGAACGGATCGGGACCAAGGAGAACCAGGCCTTCACGCTGCTGGCCTCCCTGCACTGGCTGCACCACTGGTTCGTCCGCGGGCAGGCGTTCGACGCCTCGCCCCTGCGCGCCGGGCTGCACGTGGTCGATCGCCGCACGAGCGCGCTGCCGGCCGGACACGGCCAGGAATAGACGAGGAACTTCCATGACACAGCACACTTCCGGCGCGCAGGACACCGCGATCGCGGTCGTCGGCCAGGCACTGAGGCTGCCCGGTGCGCGCAACGCCGACGAGTTCTGGGCGAACCTCGAACAGGGGCGCTCACTGATCAGTGAAGTGCCGGAGAAGCGTTGGCGCGCTTCGGACTTCGCGGGCGACCCACGCCGGGACGGCGACAAGACGGCCAGCGTCTGGGGCGGTTTCGTCGACGACGTCGAGTGCTTCGACGCCGACTTCTTCGGCATCTCCCCGCGCGAGGCACGGCTGATGGACCCGCAGCAGCGGCTGGCCCTCGAACTGAGCTGGCACGCCGTCGAGGACGCGGGCCACCGCGCCGACCGGCTGGCGGGTTCGCGCACCGGAGTGTTCATGGGGGTGTGTCACTGGGACTACGCCGAACTGGTCGAGCAGGAGCTCACCACGATTGACGCTTACTACCCGACGGGCGCGGCGTACGCGGTCATCGCCAACCGCGTCTCGCACTTCTTCGACTTCCGCGGCCCGAGCGTGGTCAACGACACCGCGTGCGCCAGTTCGCTGGTCTCGGTGCAGCAGGCCGTGCAGGCGTTGCAGGCGGGCGACTGCGACCAGGCACTGGCCGGCGGCGTCAACCTCGTCTGGTCGCCACGGCACTTCGTCGCGTTCAGCAAGGCGGGCATGCTCTCGCCGGCCGGTCGGAGCAAGGTCTTCGACGCGGAGGCCAACGGGTACGTGCGCGGCGAGGGCGGTGGCGTCCTCCTGCTCAAGAGGCTCGCCGACGCGCTCAGGGACGGCGACTCCGTGCACGCGGTCGTGCGCGGCATCGGCAGCAACCACGGCGGCCGCACCAGTTCGCTCACCGTCACCAACCCCGACGCGCAGGCAGAGCTGATCGTCGACATCTACCGGCGGGCCGGCATCGACCCGGCGTCGGTGAGCTACGTCGAAGCACACGGCACGGGAACGCCGGTCGGTGATCCGATCGAGGTGCGAGGCCTGAAGAAGGCGTTCGCCGAGCTCGGCGACACGGGCGAGGAGCACCACTGCGGCCTCGGCTCGGTCAAGACGAACATCGGTCACCTCGAAGGTGCGGCCGGGGTCGCCGGTCTGCTCAAGGTGATCGCTTCGATGAGGCACGGCCGGTTGCCGGCCACCGTCGGGTTCGAGCGCCTGAACCCGTTGATCAGCCTGACCGGGTCGCCGTTCCGCGTCGTCGGCGAACTGTCCGAGTGGACCGCACCGGACGGCGAGCCGCTGCGTGCCGGAGTGAGCTCGTTCGGTTTCGCGGGCACCAACGCGCACGCCGTGCTGGAGTCCGTTCCCGCCGTGGAGTCGACGCCACCGTCCGAAGAGGACGAATGGCTGCCGGTGTCCGCCTGGGACGACGACCGGCTGCGCGAGACGTGCGCCGATCTGGCGGAGTGGGTGCGCACGCGGTTGACGGAGGACGCGCCGCCCTCGTTGACCGACATCGCGCACACGCTGAGGCACGGCCGCGTGCCGTTGCCCGTGCGAGTGGCTTTCCGCGCCCAGGATTTAGCTGACTGGGCCGAGCAGCTCGAAGCGTTCTCGGAGAGTGGCGAGGTGCGCGGGGACAGCGTGCGGGGGCAGGCCGAGGACGAGCAGGTCGCCGTGCTCGACGAGAGCGACCTGACGGACCTGGTGGCGGTGTGGCGTGAACAGGGCCGCACGGAGAAGTTCGCCCGAGCCTGGGTTCGTGGCCTCCCGGTCGACTGGTCGGCGTGGCCCGCGACCGGCAGGCGGATCCACCTGCCGGGCTACGCGTTCGCGCGCACGCCGTACTGGTTCCGGCCGCTGGAGGCCGCAGGCCACCCGTCGCTCGGTGCCGGCGTGGAGGAGAACGGTGGCTGGACCTTCCCGCTGACCTTCGAGGCCGGCCAGGACGTCATCCGTGACCACGTCGTGAACGGCGTTCCGGTGGTCCCCGGTGTCGCCGTGCTCGGTCTGGTGCTCGCCGCCGCCGAACGGATCGGCGGGATCGAGGTGCCGAGCGTGCGCAACGTCGGCTGGCTCCGGCCGCTGACGGTCACGGGGGAGCGGCTGGTCGTGCGACTGCGGCTGGAACCCCGTGACGGCGGTTTCGGCTTCACGGTTCTCGACGACTCCGGGAACCGTTACACCACTGGACATCTGACTTCGGGTCAGGCCGGTGGCGAGACCGCCGGAGACCTCTCCGCCCGGTTCCCGCTGACAGTCGACGTTGATCGTGGGTATGCGGCTCTGCGCGCCAGCGGGATCGAGCACGGGCCCGCGTTGCGCGGCCTGGAGAAGGTGTCGCGCGGTGAGGAGGGCGTGCTCGCCCGGATCCAGGTGCCCGCGCGGGCGGCGTCCGGCTGGCTGCTGCACCCGGTCGTGCTCGACAGCGCGCTGCAGGCCGTTCTCGCCCTGGGCGCGGACGAGTCCGGCTGGCGCAACCCCGACGCGGTGGCCGTGCCGTTCGCGCTCGACGAGCTGACGCTGCTGGCACCGGTCGGCCGGATCACGCACGCGGTGCTCCGCGCCTCCGGTGAGTCCAAAGTGGACCTGGACGTGTTCGGCGAGGACGGGACGTTGTGCGCCCGGCTGCGCGGCTACACGCATCGCCCGCTCGCGGCCAAGAAGGCCGACGCGGCCGAGCCGGTGGACGGCACGCTCGTCGAGGCACACCAGGTGTGGCGTGCGGCTGAGCCCGTCACGGAGACCGCGCCCGCCGGGCCGCTCGTCGTGCTCGACGCGGTGCTGGGCCAGTCCGTTGCCGGGCGGCTCGACGCCGAGGTCCTGCCGCTGCCGAGGGAACTCGGGGACGCCCCAGCGGATTCCGCGAAGGTCGTGTTCGACGCGTGTTACCGGCACCTGAAGGCTTTGCTGGAAAGGCCTGGGCCGTCGGGACGGACGGTGGTCGTGATCGCGCCGGGCCGTCCCGGCGACCTGGTGTTCGCGCCGCTCGCCGCGGTGCTGAAGTCGTTGCACAAGGAGAACCCGGCGGTCCGGGGCAAGCTCGTGCTGGTCGACGGCCCGGTCGACGCCGCGCGGTTCGAGAAGATCGTGCGCGCCGAGGCCGGTTCCGACGACGTCGAGGTCGCCTACGACGTCTCGGGCGGTCGCCTGACCCGCGAGACGGAGGAACTGCCGGTCACCTCCGGCGGCGAGTCGCTGCTGCGCGACGGCGGTGTCTACTGGATCACCGGTGGCGCGGGCGGTGTCGGCCGCCTGATCGCGTCGCACCTGAGCACTCGGTACGGCGCGACCGTCGTGCTGAGCGGACGGTCCGGGAGCGCCCAGGTCGCCGATCTGGGCGACCGCATCGCCTACCAGCAGGCCGACGTGACCGACCTGGCGAGCGTGCGTGCCGCCGCGAACGCGATCAGCGAGCGTTTCGGCCGTATCGACGGCATCTTCCACGCGGCCGGGGTGCTCGACGACGGCTACCTCGTGAAGACCCCGCTGGAGACCACCGCACCGGTGCTGGCTCCCAAGCTGGCCGGCACCGCGCACCTCGACGAGGTGTGCCGCGAGCGCGGCGTCGGCTTCCTGCTCGTGTTCGGGTCGGTCGCGGGTGCGTTCGGTGGTGCGGCCCAGACCGGGTACGCGGCGGCGAACGCCTTCCTGGACGCCTGGGCCGCGCGATCGTCCGGCCACGTCGTCCGCGCCGTCGACTGGCCGCTGTGGGCCGAGGGCGGCATGCGCGTCGACCCGGCGACCGAGGCCTATCTGCGCAAGACGACGGGCACCGTCCCGTTGCCGACCACCGCGGCACTGGGGGCGCTGGAACGGGCACTGGGCGTCGACGCTCCCTCACAGCGCATCGTCCTGTACGGCGACGCGCCGAAACTGCGCCGCTACTCGGGTCTCACGAAGGACGCGCCCGTCCAGCGCGCTGCCGCTGTCGCCGTGAAGTCCGAAATGGACGATCGAACGCTGACGGCTCGCACCGAGGAGCACCTGCGGCACCTGTTCGCCGAGCTGACCGGTCAGGAACCGGAGCGCATCCGGGCCGACCAGAAGCTGGAGCGCTACGGCATCGACTCGCTCGTCATCGTGGACGTGACCAGCCGGCTGGAGGACGACTTCGGATCGTTGCCGAAGACGCTGTTCTTCGAGCACGTAGACCTGCGAGGCGTGGCGGGATACCTCCTCGCCGAGCACCGGCCGAGGCTCGTGGAGCTGTTCGCGCCCGCCGGGGACCCGGCGCCGGAGGTGCCGCAGGAGCAGGTGATCGAGGAGCCCGTCATTCCACCCGCACCCGTCGCACGGGTCGAGACCAGGGAACGTCCTGTGGCCGAGCACGGCGACCACGACATCGCGGTGATCGGCATGTCCGGCCGCTATCCCGGCGCGGACACGCTCGACGAGTTCTGGGAGCTGCTCAGCGAGGGCAGGCACAGCTTCGAGCCGCCGCCCCAGGACCGGTGGCGCCAGCAGGACATCTACTACGGCGAGCGTGACGTGCCGGGCAAGTCCGTGGTCAAGTCCGGGACGTTCCTGCGCGACATCGACGCGTTCGACCCGCGGTACTTCTCCCTCTCCCAGCGACAGGCCGAACTGCTCTCACCCGAGGTGCGGCTGCTGCTGCAGGCGGGCGTCACCGCGCTGGAGGACGCGGGCTACTCCCGCGAGACGATCCAGCGCCGCTACCAGGGCGACGTCGGCGTGCTGGTCGGGTCGATGAACAACAGCTACTCGTTGTACGGCTTCCAGAACATGCTCATGCGCGGCACGGCCACGAGCGGCAGCGAGATCGGCGTGTTCGCGAACATGCTGTCGTACTTCTACGGCTTCACCGGGCCGTCGATGTTCCTCGACACGATGTGCGCGTCCTCGTCGACGTGCGTGCACCAGGCCGTGCGGATGCTGCGGGCCGGCGAGTGCCGGATGGCCGTCGTCGGCGGCATCAACCTGATGCTGCACCCCTACGACCTGATCGGGACCTCCCAGGCCCACTTCACCAGCAAGACGGCCGACCTCCTGCGCAGCTACGGCGTCGGCACGGACGGCACGGTGCTCGGTGAGGGCGTCGGCATGGTCGTGCTCAAGCCGCTCGCCGAAGCGGTGGCCGACGGCGACCACGTCTACGGCGTGATCCGGGGCAGCGGCATGACGAACGCGGGCGTGCGCAACGGGTTCACCGTGCCCAGTCCGGTGCAGCAGGGCCGTGCCATCGAGAAGGCGCTGGACGACGCGGGAGTGGACGCGCGCACGATCAGCTATCTCGAAGGCCACGGGTCGGCGACGTCGCTGGGTGACCCGATCGAGATCCGCGGCGCGACGAGCGCGTTCCGCCGGGACACCGCCGACCGGGGCTTCTGCGCGCTCGGCTCGGTGAAGTCCAACATCGCCCACCTGCTGTCGGGATCGGGCATCGTCGGCCTGACGAAGGTCCTGCTGCAGTTGAAGCACCGGACGATCGTGAAGTCGCTGCACTCCGAGACCCTCAGCCCGGCGATCGACTTCGCCGAGACCCCGTTCGTCGTGCAGCACGAGCGCACCGAGTGGGCGCGTCCTGTGCTCGACGGGCAGACGGTGCCCCGGCGTGCCGGCGTCACTTCGATCGGAGCCGGCGGCGCGAACGTGCACATCGTCGTGGAGGAGCACGAAGACGTGGTCCAGCCGGTGGTCGAGTCCGGACTGCCACGCCTGATCGTCTGCTCGGCGGCCACGCCGCAGGCACTGGGACGTGTGGTGCGTGACCTGCATGCGCACGTGGTGGCGTCGCGGCCCGGGTTGGACGCCCTTGCCTTCACGTTGCAGACGGGCAAGAACGAGATGTCGTCCCGTGTGGCGTTCGTCGCCGCGGACGTCGACGCAGTGGTGTCCAAGCTCGCCGCTCTGTCCGAAGTGGACTGGACGAGTCCGGTCGTGCTCGACGGCGTGTGGTTCGTGCCGAGCACGATGGGCGTGACCGATCCGCCGGACGAGGCGGACGTGGAGAACGCGCTTGCCGGGACGGACCTCGGTGCGCTCGCGGTGGTGTGGACCGCCGGTGCGGCTGTCGACTGGGACGTGCTGTGGCCGCAGGGGACCAGGCCCGCGAAGCTGTCGCTGCCCGGTTACCCGTTCGAGCGCGTCCGGTGCTGGTACCCGGAGTTCGACGACGCGCCGAGCGTGCTGGACCCCATCGCGTTCGCGCGGCGGGTGCACCCGTGGGTCGGCGTCAACGAGTCCGATCTGGACGGCGTTCGTTACCGGCTCGCACTGCGCGGTGACGAACTGCTTGACTACGTCTACTCGGTGCGGCGCGAAAAGCGTTACGCCACAGTCGCACTGGTGGACGGCGCGCTCGCGTTCGCCGAGGTCGCCGGACTCGGGGACGGCTGGGCCGTGCGTGACGCGCGCTGGGCCGCGCTGCCTGATCCGTCGCGGGAACAGCTGCTCACGTGGAAGCTCGGCGCGAACCGCGCCGAACTGCACGACCAGGACGGCACCGTCGTGTTCGGCGCCGATCTCGTGGCTGCGACGGAACCGTTGCGACAGAACGACTCCGTGATCGGCACCCCGCTCTCGCTCGACGAGCAGGCGTTCTACGCGAAGCTCGGCGAACTGGGGGTGGACGCCCGGCCCTACGCCAGGGTGGTCGAGGGTGTCGCGGAGATCGGCGGACGGCTGCTCGTCCGCGTCGCGGAACCCGCGCTGTCCCAGGATCCGCACAAGCGGCGCGTCCGGGTTCCGGCCTGGGTGCTCAACGGGCTGGTGCAGGGCGTGCAGTACCTCACCTCGGACGCCGACGCGACTGTCGTGCGGATTCGCTCCGCGGAGGGCGCCGATCTCGGCCGCACCAGGGCGATCGTGCTGGAGGGCAGGGGTTCCGAGTTCGACGTGCGGTTGCTCGACGAGACCGGAGCGGTGCTGGGCCGATGGGAGGGCGTGGAGTTCGGCAACGCGCCGGCCGCGGTCACCGGCGTGGGGGACGGGGACGGCGCGGTCCGGGACCGGCTGACCGCCCAGGTTCGCGAGACCGTCGCCGCGCTGCTCAAGACCGACCCGGCCGACATCGACCTCGACACGCACTTCCCTGCGTTCGGGTTCGAGTCGATCAGCCTGGCCTCGCTCGCCCAGGAACTCGGTGGCCGGCTCGGCGTCGACCTGAGCCCGGCGGTGTTCTTCCAGCACCCCAACATCCGCGGTCTCGTCGGCAAGTTGGCCGACGAGGTCGGGACGTCCGCTCCGGCAGCTCTCGTTCCCGCTGTGCCGTCGTCACTTCCTCAGGCCCTCCCGGTGGCGCTGCCTCCGGCCGAACAGGAGACCGACGCTGTCGCGATCATCGGTGTCGCCGGCAGGTTCCCCGGTGCGGACGATCCGGAATCCCTGTGGGAACGCCTCAGCGAAGGCGCGGATCTCGTCTCTTCCTATCCGGCTGACCGGTTCGACGGCCGTTACGCCGATGTCGTGGCACGCGCGGACTTCCCGAAGTACGCGGGGCTGATCGACGGCGTCGACCGGTTCGACGCGGGCTTCTTCTCGTTGTCCCGCCTGGAAGCCGAACTCATGGACCCGCAGCAGCGGCTCGCGCTGGAGACGGTGTGGACGGCGTTGGAGAACGCCGGCTACTCGCCCGCACGGCTGCCTGAGGACACCGGTGTGTTCTTCGGGGTGTCCGGTACGGACTACCACCACCTGCTCAACGCGAGCGGTGTCGAGCCGGACGGCTACACGGCGACCGGCAACTCGCACGCCGTGCTGGCGAACAGGATCTCGTTCCTGCTCGACGTCCGGGGACCGAGCGAGCCGATCGACACGGCGTGCTCCAGTTCGCTGGTGGCGCTGCACCGCGCGGTCGAGAGCATCCGGTCCGGGCGTTGTGCCATGGCGCTGGCCGGCGGGGTGAACCTGCTGCTGAGCGTCGACACGTTCGTCTCGACGCGGGCCGCGGGAATGCTCAGCCCCGACGGGCGTTGCAAGACCTTCTCCGCGGACGCCGACGGATACGTCCGTGCGGAGGGCGTGGCGGCGGTGTTGCTCAAGCCGTTGTCCGCGGCGCTGCGCGATGGCGACACCATTCACGGTGTCGTTCTCGGCACGGCGGAGAACCACGGTGGCCGGGCGGCCTCGCTCACCGCCCCCAACGCCTCGGCGCAGGCCGAGGTGATCCAGACGGCCATGCACGGCATCGACCCGGACAGCATCGGTTACGTCGAGGCGCACGGCACGGGCACCGCACTGGGTGACCCGGTCGAGGTCGACGCGCTCACCACCGCGTACCGGAACCTCGGTGGCTCGGCCACGCGCCCTCTCGGTGCGGTGAAGGCGAACATCGGCCACGCCGAGGCGGCGGCCGGCCTGGCGGGTGTGGTCAAGGTGTTGCGGCAGATGGACCACCGCGAGCTGCCGGCGGTGCCGCACCTCGACCAGTTGAACCCGCACCTGAAGCTCGACGGCAGTGGGTTCGAGGTCCTGCGCGAATCACGCCCCTGGCAGCCGGTGACCGATGCTTCAGGCACCGAGTTGCCGTTGCGGGCCGGTGTCAGCAGCTTCGGGTTCGGCGGGGTCAACGCCCACGTCGTCCTGGAAGCCCCACCGTCACGACCGGAACCGGCGCCGACTGCCGAACCGCAGGCGATCGTCCTCTCGGCCCGTGACGCGGACCGCCTCGCGGCTCGTGCCGAGGACCTGCGCGCCTTCCTCGGCGAGAACTCGCCCTCGCTCGCGGACCTGGCCTTCACGCTGCAGGTCGGCAGGGAGGAGATGGAGCACCGGCTGGGCTTCGTCGCCCGTGACGTCGGAGAGGTCGTCGCCGCGCTCACCGCGTTCCTCGCGGGTGGCACGGGCCTGCACACGGGAAGCCTGCGCCGGGCGCGTGGTGCGGCCGTGCGCCGCGACCGCGAAACGGAGCCGGAAGTCACCGCCGCCCTGCGGAGCGGCGATCTCAACCGGGTGCTCGCGCTGTGGTGCGAAGGACGCGCGGTCGACTGGGTGAGCCTGCATCCGTCCGGTGAACGGCGAGTGCTGGCGCTGCCCACCTATCCGTTCGCACGCGAGCGTTACTGGGTGCCGGAGACGAGCACCCCGCAACCCCCGGCCGTGCCCGTGACGGTGATCGGACCCCCTTCCTTCGACGTCGGTGCGCGCGCCGCACTGCTGGAAGCGGTCCTGGCCAACCGGGAGGTTCCCGATGCGCTCGCCTGAGCCCACCTCGTTCTCGGAAGGAACCCTCGCCGTGACCCGCAGCATCCTGAGCGTGCCCGTGTGGCGTGCCGGCCAGGAGGTCCCGCCGGCACCCGCCGGTGGCCGGCGGCTGGTCGTGCTGTGCGACCTGCCCGCCATCGACCTTCCCGGCGTCCAGGCCGCCGAGGTGACCACCGGCGGCGACGCCCCGCACGTCGCCTACGAGCGCGCGGCGGTCCGGCTGTTCGGTGAGCTCAAGCGGCTGATGTCCACTTCGGACGGACGCCCGTGCGTCGTCCAGCTCGCCTGCCGCGCGGACTCGCTCTACCGCGGGCTGCTGGGACTGCTGCGCACCGCCGCACAGGAGGACCCAGGTCTGACCGTCCGGCTGGTCGAGTTCACCCACGAGCCCTCCGCCGCCGATCTCGTGGCGGCCCTGAACGGTCAGGGCGAGCACGTGCGGCACACCCCGGCCGGACGGGAGACCGTGACCTGGGAACCGGTGGCGCGCACGACCGGCTCCCCGGTGTGGCGCGACGGCGGCGTCTACCTGATCAGCGGCGGTGCGGGCGGGATCGGCCGCCTGCTCGCCGAGGACGTCGCCCGGCACGCTCCGAACGCGGTCGTCGTGCGGTGCGGACGATCCGCGACAGCCGACGGGCCGGGGGAGTACCACCGAGTCGACGTCACGGATGCGACGGCGGTGCGCGAACTCGTCGCTCGTGTCGTCCGCACGCACGGCCGGCTCGACGGCATCCTGCACGCGGCCGCGTTGCTGCGGGACGACTACCTGATTCGTGCGTCCTATCAGGACTTCCTGCGCGTGCTCGCCCCCAAGGTCGCCGGGCTGGTGCACCTCGACGAGGCGAGCCGCGATCTCCCGCTCGACTTCTTCGCCGCGTTCTCCGCCGCCGCGGGGAATCTGGGCAACGCCGGCCAGGCCGCCTACACAGCGGCCAACGGCTTCCTCGACGCCTATGCGGCGCACCGGCAGGAGCTCGTCACCCGCGGCGAACGGCACGGGGCGAGCGTCTCGCTGGCGTGGCCGCTGTGGCGGGACGGCGGCATGCACGTGCCCGACGAGGAACTTCCGGCGCTCATCGAGCGCTTCGGCCCGCCGTTGCCCACCGAGGCCGCGCTGGCCGCACTGCACGGAGCCGTCGAGCTCGGTGCCACCCACGTCGTGATCTCCGGGGAAGGAACAGTGATGACCGGCACCGACGACCTCCGCGGGCGGGTGCTCGGACGGCTCAAGGGCCTGATCGCCGAGACCATGCGACTCGACCCCGCGACGCTCGACGCCACCGCGCCGCTCGACAGCCACGGCATCGACTCGATCACGGTCACCCGGCTGAACAAGCACTTCGCGCGCTGGTTCGGCGCGCTGCCGAAGACCGTGCTCTACCAGTACCCCACGCTCGCGGAGCTGGCCGCGCACCTGACCGAGCGTCACCCCGAGGGCTGCGCGCGCTGGCTGGACGACGTCCAGGCGCCGGGTGCCGCGGACGTGGCGGAGAGGACGGCACGGCCGGACACCTCGTCCGTTGCCGAGGCGACCGCGCGCCCGCTTCCGGTGCAGTCCGCGGACCCGGTTCTCGTGTCGGCTGGGGCGACCGCGCGCCCGGTTCCGGTGCCGTCCGGGGCGTCCACGCGCCCCGCAGCCACCACCGGGCCGCGCCCCGACCCCGCCGGCGAGCCGATCGCGATCATCGGTCTCAGCGGCCGCTACCCCGACGCGCCGACCCTGGACGACTTCTGGGCCAACCTCCGGGCAGGCCGCGACAGCATCCGCGAGATCCCGGCCCAGCGCTGGACGCTCGACGGCTTCTTCGAACCCGACCAGCAGAAGGCCGTCGACACCGGCGCCAGCTACAGCAAGTGGGGCGGCTTCCTCGACGGCTTCGCCCGCTTCGACGCGGCGTTCTTCGGCATCTCCCCGCGCGAGGCCGCCGACATCGACCCGCAGGAACGGCTCTTCCTCGAAACCGTGTGGTCCGCTCTGGAAGACGCCGGCTACACGCGGGACCGGCTCGCCACCCGCCACCAGGGCAGGGTCGGCGTGTTCGCCGGGGTGACCAAGACCGGCTTCGACCGCAACGTGCCGCCCCCGGTGAGCGGTCCGCGCCGGTCGCCGCGCACGTCGTTCGCCTCGCTGGCCAACCGCGTCTCCTACCTGCTCGACCTGCGCGGCCCGAGCCTGCCGGTCGACACGATGTGCTCGGCCTCGCTCACCGCGATCCACGAGGCGTGCGAACACCTGCGCCAAGGCACCTGCGAGGTCGCCATCGCGGGCGGGGTGAACCTCTACCTGCACCCCTCGACCTACGTGGAGCTGTGCCGGTCCAGGATGCTGGCCGCCGACGGCCGTTGCCGCAGCTTCGGTGACGGGGGCGAGGGCTTCGTGCCCGGCGAGGGCGTCGGCGCGGTGCTGCTCAAGCCGCTGGCGGCGGCCGAGGCGGACGGGGACCCGATCCACGCGGTCATCCTCGGCTCGGCGATCAACCACGGCGGCCGCACCAACGGCTACACCGTGCCGAACCCGCGCGCCCAGGCCTCCGTCGTCCGCGAGGCCATCAAGGCCGCCGGGCTGCGGGCGGGCGACATCGGTTACGTCGAGGCGCACGGCACCGGCACCCGGCTCGGCGACCCGGTGGAGATCGACGGGCTCACCCAGGCCTTCGAGCCGGACGCGGGCGCGTCTTGCGCGATCGGTTCGGTCAAGTCGAACATCGGTCACCTCGAAGCGGCGGCGGGCATCGCCGGACTGACCAAGGTCGTGCTCCAGTTGCGCAACGGTGAGTTCGCACCGACGCTGCACGCCGAGCGCACCAACCCGAACATCGACTTCGCGGCGACGCCGTTCGAGCTGTCCCGTGACGGCGGCACCTGGCCGCGTCCCGCGGGCGGGCGCCGGATCGGCGGGATCTCCTCGTTCGGTGCGGGCGGCGCGAACGCCCACGTCATCGTCGCCGAGCACCTTTCCACGGCAGTGCCTTCGGCCGCGCAGGGGATTCCGGAGCTGCTGCCCGTGTCCGCGCGCACCGAGGACGACCTGCGCGCCCGTGTGGCAGAGCTGGCGCAATGGCTCGACACGCAGGAGACGCCGGACCTCGCGGCCATCGCTGCCACCCTCCGCACCGGCCGTGAAGCCATGAACGAGCGGGTGTGCTTCGTGGCACGCGACGCGCTGGAGTGGCGCCGTCAGCTGCGCGCGTTCCTCTCCGCTCCCACGACCGACTCCTCCGGGGAGTCGTGGTGGCGCGGCCGCGTCGAGGCCAACAACGAGACGCTGGCCGAGCTGGCGGCCAAACCCGAGCTGCGGGAACTGATCGCGCACTGGCTGGGCAACGGTGGGCACGCCGAGCTCGCCTCGTTCTGGGTCAGGGGCGCGCCGATCGACTGGTCCGAAGTGGACGGTGTGAGCCCGCGCGTGCACCTGCCGGGCTATCCCTTCGCCGGACCTGAGTTCTGGTTCGAGCCCGCCGCACTCCGGCCGGAGGCCGCGCCGGTCGCGCGCCCGGCGGCCGTGAACGTGGAGAGCGTGCTGATGGCCGAGCTCGCGGAGATCCTCCAGATGCCGGTCTCCGAGATCGAGCGGCACCGGCCGTTCGCCGACTACGGACTCGACTCGATCCTGGGTGTCAGCCTCGTGCACCGGCTCAACGACGTCCTCGGCACGTCGGTCGACACGACCGACCTGTTCGACCACGGCACCGCCGAACGCTTCATCACCTTCCTGGCAGGCGCCCGTCCGGCCGCCGCACCGGTCGCCGCCACCACGTCAGGTCAGGACGACGCGATCGCCGTCGTCGGCCTCGCCGCACGCTACGGCGACGCCGAGGACCCCGACGCGCTGTGGGCGCACCTGGTCTCCGGCACCGACCTGGTCGAACCCGTGACGCGCTGGCCGCTGCCCGCCACCGTGGCCTGCCGCACCGGCAGCTTCCTGCGCGACGTCGACCGGTTCGACCCGGCCTTCTTCGGCATCTCGGGCGTCGAGGCGACGGCGATGGACCCGCAGCAGCGCGTCTTCCTGGAGCAGTGCTGGAACGCGCTGGAGGACGCGGGCTACACGGGTGGGCGTCGCCGCGGCACGCGGGCCGGCGTCTACGTCGGCTGCTACGCCGGCGACTACTCCGAGCACCTCGGTGAAGACGCGCCGGCGCAGGCGTTGTGGGGCACGATGGGCTCGGTCGTCGCGTCGCGGATCGCCTACCTGCTCGACTTCACCGGCCCGGCCCTCACCGTCGACACGTCGTGTTCGAGTTCGCTCGTCGCGATCGACCTCGCATGCCGCGACCTGCTCGCGGGCACCGCCGATCTCGCCATCGCCGGTGGAGTCTTCGTCCAGAACACCTCGCGGCTCTACAGGTCCGCCTCCGTGGCCGGAATGCTCTCGGCGTCGGGCCGCTGCCGCAGTTTCGACGCCGGCGCGGACGGGTTCGTGCCGGGTGAAGGCGCGGGCGCGATCGTGCTCAAGCGTCTCGCCGACGCCGAACGGGACGGCGACCACATCCACGCCGTCGTGCGCGCTTCGGGAGTCAACCAGGACGGCACCACCAACGGCATAACCGCTCCGAGCGCGCTGTCGCAGGAACGGTTGCTGCGTGAGGTGCACTCCAACCTGGGTGTTGGTGGCGTCCAGTACGTCGAGGCGCACGGCACCGGTACGCAACTGGGTGACCCGATCGAGTTCCGGGCGCTGTCGAAGGTCTTCGCCGGCGCGCGGCCGGGCAGCGTGGCACTCGGGTCGATCAAGTCGAACCTCGGCCACACGCAGTTCGCCGCGGGTGTCGCCGGTGTGGTGAAGGCCGTTCTCGCGCTGCGGCACCGCACGATTCCGGCCACGCTGCACTTCACCGGGGCGAACGCCCGGATTCCGTTGCAGGGCAGCGCGTTCACCGTGCCCACGGAGACCGTCGCCTGGCCGGAGCCCGAGCAGGGTCCGCGTCGCGCGGCCGTCAGTTCCTTCGGCGCCAGCGGAACCAACGCCCACGTCGTGCTGGAGGAGTACCAGCGGCAACCGGTCGCGGGAGCCGCGGGGGAGCAGCCGTTCCTGCTGTCGGCCCGGTCGCCGGAAGCTCTGCGCGAGGTCGTGGCACGTCTGGCCGCCCACCTGGAGCGCGAACCGCGCCTGTCCGCCGCGGAGGTCGCGTACAGCCTCGCGGCCGGCCGCGCGCCCCTGCCGCACCGTCTTGCCGTCGTGGCCGCGAGCACGGCCGAGGCCGCCCAGCGCCTGCGTTCCTGGCTTTCCGGCACGGCGACCGGTGTCCACCACGGTGAGGTCGCCGTCGACGCCGCACCGCGCGACGGCGTCCTTCCCAGCACGGCTCACGAGCTGGCGTCCGCGTTCGTGCGCGAGAACCTCGCCGGCCTCGACACGGCCTTCCCGGCCGCAGTGCGGAGGATCGTTCCCTTGCCCACCTACCCGTATCAGCGGCAGCGTTACTGGCCGTCGCGCGGTGCTTCCGCCTACCGCACCCGGCTCACCGGGCAGGAGTTCTTCCTCGCCGATCACCACGTCAACGGCCGCGCCGTGCTTCCGGCGGTGCTGTCACTGGAGTTCGCGCGCCGCGCGGCCACCAGCGGTGCGTTCGAGGCGGTGGGAATCCGTGACCTCGTGTGGGCCAAGCCGTTCCCGGTCGGTGCCGAGGGAGCGGACCTGACGGTGGAGCGCGACGGCGACGGTTTCCGCGTCTGCCAAGGCGAGGCGGAAGTGCACGCGCACGGTCGTTACGTTCAGCCGGAACCGGCCGGGACGGTGGCACTGGACGCCGTCAGGGCGCGGTGTGGCAACCGCACGTTGAGCGCGGAACAATGCCGTTCGGCACTCGACGCGGTCGGCATCGCCCACGGCCCTCGCCTGCGTGCGCTCGAAAGCCTGGCCATCGGCGACCGCGAGGTGCTCGCGAAGCTCGTCGTCCCGGCCGGTGCCCAGGACGAGGACCTGGCCGTCCACCCGGCGGTGCTCGACAGCGCCATCCAGGCGGTCGTCGGTCTCTTCGGCGGCGAGTCCGGCGAACTCGCGGAGAGCAGCGGACGTCCCGCACTCCCGTTCGCCGTCGACAGGATCGACCTCCTCGGGCCGGTCTCCGGCACGATGTGGGCGCACCTGCGGCACACGGGTGGCGGTTCGGAGACGTCCACTGTGGACATCGAAGTGTGTGACGAGACCGGCCGTGTCGCCGTGCGTCTGCGGGGACTTGCTTTCCGTCGCGTGACCGCGGAACCCGATCTGCGCACGGCACTGCTCGCTCCGGTCTGGGATGCGGTCCCGGACGGCGTCGAGCTGGAGCCCGCCATCGGCGGCCGTCTGGTGCTCGCCGGGGGAGGAGCGGCCGAGCGTGCCGCGTTCCTGGCCCGGTTCCCCGGAGCCACCGTACTCGGAGCCGAGGACCATGAAAGCCTTCCCTCCGATGCCGGCCACGTCGTGTGGCTCGCACCGGAGACCGGCGGGACGGACGGGACGTTCACCGTCTTCCGCTGGATCAAGGCCCTGCTGGCGCAGGGTGCCGACGGCCGCGAGATCGGCTTCACCGCCGTCACCCGGCAGGCCTGCCGGGCGAACGACGACGAGACCGTGGACGCGACCCACGCGGGAGTGCACGGCCTGCTGGGGTCCGTCGCGAAGGAGTACCCGCACTGGCAGGTCAGGGTCGTCGACATCGCCTTGGGGGCGGCTGTGTCCCTCGACGCCGTGCTGAACCCGCCCGCGGCGGCACGAGGCGGGGTCGTGGCGCTGCGTCACGGCGAATGGCTGCTGCCGCGCCTGGTCGAGGTGGTCGCTGACGGACCGGTCGTCGCGCCGCGTGCGCCCGGCGGCGTGGTGGTCGCCATCGGTGGCGCGGGTGGCATCGGTGAAGTGTGGACCGAGCACCTGCTGCGCCGCCACGGCACGCAGGTCGTCTGGATCGGCCGCCGTCCGCTCGACGCGGAGATCACGGCGAAGCAGGACCGGCTCGCCGCGTTCGGCCCGCGACCCGGCTACCTGTCGTGCGACGCGTCCGATGTGGACGATCTGCGGCGTGCGCGTGCCGAGATCGTCCGGCAGTACGGGCCGGTGCACGGCGTCCTGCACACCGCCATCGTCCTGGGCGATCGGAGCGTGGCGCGGATGGACGAGGAGCTGTTGCGGACGACCTACGCCGCCAAGGCCGGCGTGACCGTCGCACTGGCGGAGGTCTTCGCGGACCAGCCACTGGAGTTCGTCGTCTTCTTCTCGTCCATGCAGGCGTTCTTCACCGCCCCCGGTCAGGCCAACTACGCGGCCGGTTGCACGTTCTCCGACGCCTACGCCGGCGGGCTCTCCGCCCGTCTCGGCTGCCCGGTCAAGGTGATGAACTGGGGATATTGGGGCAATGTAGGCATCGTGGCCGAGGACGGCTACCGGCGCAGGATGGCGCGGCTGGGACTCGGCTCGATCGAACCGGACGAGGGCATGGCCGCCGTCGACCACCTGCTCGGCTCGTCCCACGACCGGCTGGCGCTGCTGAAGGCCGCGGATTCCCGCAGCATCGCGGCGTTCTACGAGCGCAGCACTCTCACGGCGCTGCCTCACACGAACTCCTCGCCGGCCGCCGCACTGCTCGCCGCTCGGCCGGACCGGCAGGCCGCCATCGAGCGCGTGCGCGTCGCCGCGGACGGCCACGGCCGGTCCATGGAACCGGCGCTCGTCCGGATCACCTGGGCGTTGCTGCGCGACCTCGGCCTGTTCGGCCCCGGCCAGACCGGCACGGCCGACGACTGGATGACGATCGGCGGGATCGTCCCGCTCTACCGCCGCTGGCTCGAGCACACGCTGGACGTGTTCGTGCGGGAAGGCCTGCTGAGCTCCAGCGAAGGTCGTTACGGCGCCATCGACCCGAGTTCGGTGGACCTGGCTGCCGCCTGGCGCCGCTGGGACGCCGACCGCACGCCGTGGCTGGACAACGAGGGCAAGCGACCGCAGGCGGTGCTCGTCGACACGACGTTGCGGGCGCTGAACGACATCCTCACCGGACGCCGTCCCGCCACCGACGTCATGTTCCCCAAGTCCTCCCTCGAACTCGTGGAAGCGGTCTACCGCAACAACCCGGTCGCCGACTACTTCAACGACGTCCTCGCGGACACGCTCGTCGACCACGTGCGGGCACGGGTGGCCGAGAACCCGGACGTGCGGCTGCGGCTGCTGGAGATCGGCGCGGGCACCGGCGGCACGAGCCGGGTGGTGTTCGGCCGGCTCGCACCGTGGCGCGACAACATCGAAACCTATTGCTACACCGACCTCTCCAAGGCGTTCCTGCTGCACGCGCGCCGCTCGTTCGGCGACATCGCGCCCTACCTGGACACCCGCATCCTCAACGTCGAGAAGTCGCTAGCGGAGCAGTCGCTGGACGTCGGCGGGTACGACATCGTGGTCGCCACCAACGTGCTGCACGCGACCCGCAACATCCGCACGACCCTGACCAACACCAAGGCGGCGATGCGCGCGAACGGCGTGCTGCTGCTCAACGAGCTGAGCGACAACGTCTACTTCAGCCACCTCACGTTCGGCCTGCTGGAAGGCTGGTGGCGCTACGACGACCCGGCGCTGCGCATTCCAGGCTCTCCCGGGCTCACGCCCTCGGACTGGCTGCGAGCGCTGAGCGAGACCGGTTTCCGGTCCGCGTTCGTCGCGGCGGAGGGCGCCGACGACCTCGGCCAGCAGGTGTTCGTGGCCTGTGCCGACGACGTCGTCCGGCAGCCGATTCCCGCGGGTGGCGCGGCATTCCCGGCCGGGCCGGAGAACGAGCCGGTGTCCCTGCCGGCGGCGCAGGCCGTTCCGGAGACCGTCGAGCCCGTCGCGGCGGCTTCGGCCGGCCGTGAGGACGAGCTGCTGGAGCGAGCACGCGACCACTTCCGCGCGCTCGTGGCGGACGTGTTGCAACTGCCGGTCTCCTCGGTGCGCGCCGACGTGACCTTCGACAGGTACGGCATCGACTCGATCCTCGTCGTCCAGCTCACCGAGGCGGTGCGCCGCGGGCTCGACGACGTCGGCAGCACGTTGTTCTTCGAGGTGCGGACGATCGACGGCCTGGCTGCCCACTTCGTGAAGACCCAGCCGGACGCGCTCGCCGCGCTCGTGGGTCTCCCGACTGCTCAGCTGGAGGTCGTGGCCGCTCCTGCTCCTGTGGTCGCTCCGGTCGCGGAACCGGTCGTTCCGGCTCCCGCGCGGACGGACGAGGAGATGCCGATCGCGGTGATCGGGATCTCCGGCCGCTTCCCCGGTGCGCGGAACCTGGACGAGTTCTGGGCCAACCTGCTCGACGGGGTGGACAGCGTCACCGAGATCCCGGCCGATCGCTGGAACCACGACCGCTACTTCGACCCGCGGCGCGGCAAGCCGGGACGCACCTACGCCAAGTGGGGCGGCTTCCTCGACGGCGTGGACGAGTTCGACCCGCTGTTCTTCGGCATCTCGCCGGGAGCCGCGTCCACAATGGACCCGCAGGAGCGGCTGTTCCTGCAGGCGGCCTACGAGACGCTGCAGGACGCGGGCCACACCAGGGACTCGTTGCGGGCCGCGGCGAGGGCCGTGGTGAACGAGGACGCCGGAGACATCGGCGTGTTCGCCGGGGCGATGTACACCGAGTACCAGCTCTACGGCGCCGAGCAGGGTGTGCGCGGCGAGCCGGTGGTCGTGCCGGGAAGCCTGGCGTCGATCGCGAACCGCGTCTCGTACTTCTTCGACGCCAACGGCCCGAGCATCGCGGTCGACACGATGTGCGCCGCCGCGTTGACGGCGATCCACCTGGCGTGTGCCGCGTTGCGCCGCGGAGAGTGCGGCGTCGCGTTGGCGGGCGGGGTGAACCTCTCGCTGCACCCGAGCAAGTACCTGATGATCGGCCAGACCCAGTTCGCGTCCAGCGACGGCCGGTGCCGCAGCTTCGGCGCGGGCGGCGACGGCTACGTCCCCGGCGAGGGGGTCGGCGCGGTGTTGCTGCGCCCGCTGGCCGACGCGGAGGCCGACGGCGACCGCATCCTCGGTGTCATCCGGGGTACCGCGGTCAACCACGGCGGCCACACGCACGGCTTCACCGTGCCGAACCCGGTCGCGCAGGCGTCGGTGATCCGGCAGGTGTACCGCCGCAGCGGCGTCGACCCGCGCCGGATCGGGTACGTCGAGGCGCACGGCACCGGCACCCCGCTGGGGGACCCCATCGAGATCGCCGGACTCACCTCGGCGTTCTCCGAGTTCACCGACGACCGCGGCTTCTGCGCGATCGGCTCGGTCAAGTCGAACATCGGTCACCTGGAGGCGGCGGCCGGTGTCGCCGGCCTCGGCAAGCTGCTGCTGCAGATGCGGCACGGCACCTTCGCGCCGTCACTGCACTCCGCGGAGGTCAACCCGGAGATCGACTTCAGCCGCACCCCGTTCGTGCTGCAGCGCGAGGCGGCGCCCTGGCCCCGCACCGGCGCACAACCCAGGGCCGGGGTGGTCTCGGCCTTTGGCGCCGGTGGATCGAACGCCCATCTGCTCGTGGAGGAGTACATCGTGCCGGAACGTCCAGACCGTGCAGCCGAGGCCCAGGCGGTGGTGCTCTCGGCAACGGACCACGAGCGGCTGCGCGAGTCGGCGGAGCGGTTGCGCGACGAACTGCGCGACGGCGCGTGGAGCGACGCCGACCTGCCCGACATCGCCTACACCCTGCAGGTCGGCCGCGAGCCGATGACCGCACGTTTCGCCACGGTGGTCCGTGATCTGCCGGCCCTGGTGGCGGCACTCGACGCGTACGTCAGCGGCGCGCAACTGCCCGCGGACACGTTCGTGGGCAACGGCGACAGCCCGTCGGGCTCGCTCGCGGCGCTGAAGGACGACGAGGACTTCCAGGAGACGTTGGCCCGCTGGGCGGCGCGACGCCGGCTCGGGCCGCTGGCGGAGGCCTGGGTGAACCAGGTGCGGGTGGACTGGTCGCGCCTGCACGCCGACGGGCCGCGCCCGCGCAAGGTCGGTCTGCCGACGTACCCGTTCGCACGGGAGCGGTACTGGTACACCGACGTGCTGCCGAGCGGGGGGAGGACGGCGGAGTTCTCCGCTGAACAGAGTCCAGCCGCGGCACCGCTTCCCGCCACGGCAGCAGTTCCCACTGCGCCACCGGGTCCCACCGCAGCACCGGTCGCCCCGGCAACGCGCCAGACCGTTCCGGCGCCTCCGGCCACCCCGGTTTCCGCCACCCCGGTTTCCGCCACCCCGGTTTCCGCGGCAGCGCCAACTCCCGTTCCCGCACCCCAAGCCCAGCCCGTCACCGTCCCCAACCCCCGTTCCACGGCCGACGACGTGCTGCCGGCGGGAGATCTCACCCTCTGCCCGGTCTGGGAGGTCGAACGACCAGGCGACGCCCAGCTCTCCGGCCGCATCCTCGCCATCGGCCTGAGCACCGACGACCTCGCCGTGCTGCACCAGGCCGTGTCCGACGCGATCACCTGGGACGGCTTCGGCCCCATCCCGGGCGACGCGGACCACGTCGTGCTCTCGGTGCCGACCCGCACGGGTGGCACCCCGGCCGAACGCGTCCGGGACCACCGTGCCGCCGTGCAGCGCCTGCTGCACATGGTGAACGCTGTGCAGTCGCGGTACGCGGGCCGTCAGCTCGAACTCACCCTGCTGACCCGTGACGCGTTCGGGCCCGGCGGCGGGGACCCGGCTCAGGCGAGCCTGCACGGGTTCATCGGCGCGCTGGCCAAGGAGCAGCCGCACTGGCGGGTCAGGGCCGTGGACCTCGCGAGGGACACGTCCTGGCAGCCCGCCGAGGTGTTCGGCCTGCCGGGTGACCGGCGTGCCCACCCCGTCGTGCAGGCCGGTGGCCAGTGGCTGCGCCGCAGGCTCGTCCAGGCCGACCTGCCCGTGCCCTCCACCTCCGCCATCCGGCGCGGCGGCGTGTACGTGCTCATCGGCGGGGCCGGTGATCTCGGCGTCGTGCTGACCGAGCACCTCGCCCGCACGCACGGCGCCAGGGTCGTGTGGGTCGGACGGCGTGCCGAGAACGACGATCTTCGTGCCCGCAAGGCCGGCATCACCGGTCCGGAACCGCTCTACCTGCAGGCCGACGCGGGTGATCCGCAGGCCCTGCGCCGGGTCCGGGACGAGGTCGTCGCCCGCTACGGCCGGGTCGACGGGATCGTGCACCTCGCGATGACCTTCACCCACACGCCGATCGCCGACCTGACCGACGAGGAACTCGCCGCGACGCTCGCGTCCAAAGTGGACCCGGCCGTGCACCTCGCGGACGCGTTCTCCGGGGTCGAACTCGACTTCGTGCTGCTGGTGTCCTCACTGGTCAGCTTCATCCGGAACGCGAACCAGGCGCACTACGCCGCGGCCTGCGCCTACGTCGACGCGGCGGCCGACGGTCTGCGCGCCTCGCTGGGGTGCGCGGTGAAGACGATCAACTGGGGTTACTGGGGCAACGTCACCGAGGACCTGATCGAGGGCATGGCCGCGATCGGGCTCGCCCCGATCGACCCGGCCACCGCGATGGCCGCGGTCGAGGCGCTCCTCGCCGGTCCGGTCGACGTCGCCGGTTTCCTGCGGCTGGGCCGGCCGCTGCCGGTGGAGGGCGTGCTCACCGGTGAAGTCGCCGCGGTGCGTCCACGGGCCGCGGTCGCGCCGATCCGGGTTCAGGAACCGCGGCTGCCGGTCGCGCTCGCGGCCTACCAGGACGGACCGGTGCCCGCCGAGATCGACGCCGCGCTGTGCCGCTGGGTCGCCGCCGAACTGCGGGACGCGGGTTTCGCCGGCCCGTCCTACCTCCGCGCCGACGCCCGGTTCGCCGCCTGGGTGCCTCCGATGCTGCGAGCGCTGACCGAGCACGGGCTCGTCGACGCCGCCGGCCGCTGGGCGCTGACCGCGGACTCCGCGACGTGCCGGGCGGAGTGGACTCGATCCACGAACCGGTGGGTGGAGGCCAACTCCGATCTGCGGACCCCGCTCGCGTTGCTCGCCCGCACCGTTCCCGTGCTGCCCCGGGTGCTGCGCGGCGAGGTGCTCGCCACGGACGTGCTCTTCCCGAACGGGTCGTTCGACCTGGTAGAGGGCGTGTACCGGGACAACCGGGTCGCCGACCACTTCAACGCCGTGCTGGCAGAGCACGTCGTGGAGTTCCTGCGGGCCCGGCTCGCGGCGGAACCGGGCGCGCCGCTGCGCCTGCTCGAGGTCGGCGCGGGCACCGGCGGCACCACCCGCGTGGTCCTCGACCGGCTCACCCGTGAGGGCCTGCCGGTGGCCGAGTACTGCTTCACCGACATCTCGCGGGCGTTCCTGCACCGTGCCGAGGACTCGTTCGGTGCGGCGCACAGGTACCTGACGTACCGGTTGTTCGACGCCGCCCTTCCTCCGCACGGACAGGGACTGGACCTCGGCGCGTTCGACGTCGTGATCGCGGCCAACGTCCTGCACGCCACCAAGGACGTCCGCGTCACCCTGCGCGGCACCAAGGCGCTGCTGCGCGGTGGCGGCCTGCTCGCGCTCAACGAGATCAGCGGCTTCTACCTGGTCAACCACCTCACTTTCGGCCTGCTCGACGGCTGGTGGGAGCACACCGACCCGGAGCTGCGGGTGCCTGGCGGTCCCGCGCTGTCCCCGGCCTCGTGGCAGGCGGTGCTGGAACAGGAAGGCTTCACGGGGTTCGTGCACGCGGCCGCGTGCGGCGAGCCGCTCGGCCAGCAGGTCGCTCTCGCGTACAGCGACGGCGTGTCGCGAGGACCCGCCGAGATCAAGGAGACGCCGGTGCCGGTGCCGACTCCCGCACCCGCACCCGTCGAAGTCGTGCAGGAGAAGTCGATTCGCGCGGTGGTGCTGGAAGCGCTGGCCGGTGCACTGAGGATGACCGAGGCGCAGATCGATCCGGAGCGGGCCTTCGCCGACTACGGCCTCGACTCGATCGTGGGCGCCGGGTTCGTGCAGCGGCTCAACGACGACCTCGATCTCGACCTGCTCACCACGGTGATCTTCGACTACCGCAGCGTCGAGCTGCTGGCCGCCCACATCGCCTCCGACCACCAGCCCGTCCTACCTGTCGCGGCGTCGCAGGAGACTCCGGAACCGCCGGTCGCCCAGGAGCTTCCCGCTACTCCTGCCGAACCCGTGGTGGCGCCCGAGCAGAACTCGACCGATCCCATCGCGATCATCGGCGTCAGCGGCCGGTTCGCCGGATCGCCCGACCTGGACGCGCTGTGGCGGCACCTCGCCGACGGTGACGACCTGGTCGGCCCGATCGAGCGCTGGGACACCTCCGGTCCGGAGTGGACGGACGTGGCCTGCCGGGAGGGCGGTTTCCTCGACGGCATCGACGAGTTCGACGCGCAGTTCTTCCGCATGTCCGGTCGCGAGGCGGCCTACACCGACCCGCAGCAGCGCCTGTTCGTGGAAGAGGCGTGGACGGCACTGGAGAACGCCGGCTACGTCGGCGCGGCGCTCGACGGCAAGCGCGCGGGCGTCTACGTCGGCTGCACCAGCGGCGACTACACGTCGTGGTTCACCGAGCGTCCGCCGGCCCAGGCCGCCTGGGGCAACGCCCCGTCGATCGTGCCCGCCAGGGTGGCGTACCACCTGAACCTGCACGGTCCGGCGATCGCCGTCGACACCGCCTGCTCCAGCTCGCTCGTCGCGATCCACCTGGCCTGCCAGAGCCTGCGCGACGGGGAGACCGACCTGGCCGTCGCCGGTGGCGTGGCCGTGCAGACGACCCCGAACACCTACCTGACCGCGGGCCACGCCGGCATGTTGTCCCCGACCGGGCGCTGCCACACCTTCGACGCGTCCGCCGACGGGTTCGTGCCCGGCGAGGGAGTCGGCGTCGTCGTGCTGAAGCGACTGTCCGACGCACTCGCCGACGGTGACCACGTGCACGCGGTGATCCGCGGCTCGGGGATCAACCAGGACGGTGCGACCAACGGCATCACGGCACCGAGCGCGGCGTCGCAGGAGCGGCTGATCCGCGAGGTCTACGAACGCTTCGGCGTCGACCCCGCCGAGATCGGCCTGATGGAGGCGCACGGCACCGGAACCAAGCTCGGTGACCCCATCGAGACCGAGGCGCTCGTCCGCGCGTTCGGTGCCGCCGAGGGATCCACCGGTTGCGCCCTGGGCTCGCTGAAGAGCAACATCGGACACACCATGTCCGCCGCCGGTGTGGCGGGCGTGCTCAAGATCGTGCTCGCGTTGCGGCACGGCATGCTGCCGCCGTCGCTGCACCACGACGAGACGAACCCCGCGATCCGGCTCGCCGGCAGCCCGTTCCGCGTCCACACCGAGCTGACGCCGTGGGAACCGAACCGGTGGGGCAAGCGCGTCGCCGCGACCAGTTCGTTCGGGTTCAGCGGCACCAACGGTCACCTCGTGGTGGAGGAGCCGCCGGCCCTCGCGGCACGGCAGCACGACGGCCGTGAACTGCTGTTCCCGCTGTCCGCGCCACGGCCGGAAGCGTTGCGGCAGCTCGTCGCGAACCTGGCCGAGCACCTGCGCGAGACGCCGGAACTCCAGCTCGCCGATGTGAGCCACACCCTGGTGCACGGCCGCGCCCGCTTCGTGAACCGGGCGGCCTTCACCGCCGCCGACCGCCGAACCCTGTTGTCCCGCCTGGAGGACTGGCTGGCCGACGGGACCTCGCACCCGGCGCGTGACGCCGCGCTCGACCGCGTCCGTGCACAGTGGACGGACGGTGGGCGGCTGGAGAGCGAGGGGCTCTTCATCGGACTGGACGTGCGACGCACCCCGCTGCCGACCTACCCGTTCCAGCGCCGCAGTGCCTGGGTGAACGGGACCGGTCCGGCCGACCGTCAGCCGTCCGCCGCCAAGCAGATCGATGAACCCATCGCCGTCGTCGGGCTCGCCGCCCGGTTCGCGGACACGCCGGACGCCGAGCGGTTGTGGGAACACCTGGCCGCCGGGGACGACCTGGTCGGCGACGTCACTCGCTGGGATCTCGACGGGAAGCTGGGCAAGAGGGCGGGCCGCCAGTACGGCAGCTTCCTCGACGACCCGGCCCGGTTCGACGCGCTGTTCTTCAGCGTGTCCGGCATCGAGGCGACCTACACCGATCCGCAGCAGCGCGTCTTCCTCGAAGAGTGCTGGCACGCGCTGGAAGACGCGGGCTACGCCGGTGAACGGCTGACCGACCGCGGCTGTGGCGTCTACGTCGGCGCCTATCCCGGCGACTACCACGCGCTGATCGGCGACGAGCGGCCCCCGCAGACCATGTGGGGCAACATGGCCTCGGTCATCGCGTCGCGCATCTCCTACCTGCTCAACCTGTCCGGCCCCGCCGTCGCGGTGGACTCGGCGTGCTCCAGCTCTCTCGTCGCCATCCACCTGGCCTGTGACGCACTGCGGCTCGGCACGGTGTCGATGGCGCTGGCCGGAGGCGTGTTCGTCCAGGCGACGCCGCGGCTCTACGAGTTCTCGGCCACGGCGAAGATGCTGTCGCCGACCGGTCGCTGCCGCACCTTCGACGCGGCCGCGGACGGGATGGTGCCCGGTGAGGGCGCCGGTGTCCTGGTGCTCAAGCGCCTGTCCGACGCCCTGCGCGACGGAGACCACGTCTACGGCGTCATCAGCGCGTCGGGCGTCAACCAGGACGGTGCCACCAACGGCATCACCGTGCCCAGTGCCCAGGCCCAGGAGGACCTGGTGCGCCAGGTCCACCGCGACGCGGGCGTGCGCCCCGGCGGCGTCCAGATGATCGAGGCGCACGGCACCGGCACGCCGCTCGGCGACCCGATCGAGTTCGGTGCGCTGGCAGCGGCCTTCACCGGTGCGCCGGAGGGAGGCTGTGCGCTCGGGTCCATCAAGACCAACGTCGGGCACACCCAGTTCACCGCCGGCGTGGCGGGCACGATCAAGGCCCTGCTCTCGCTGCACCACCGGCAGGTGCCGCCGTCGCTGCACTTCAGCCGCGCGAACCCGGCGATCCCGTTGCAGGGCAGCCCGTTCCACGTGCCGACCGAGCTGCAGGAGTGGTCCGCCCCCGCGTCAGGGCCGCGCCGGGCCGGAGTGAGTTCCTTCGGTGCCAGCGGCACCAACGCGCACCTCGTCGTCGAGGAGGCTCCCGAACAGGCTCGGCCGGAGCGTCCTGTCCAGGACGAGTGGCTGGTGGTGGTGTCGGCACAGGACGAAGCCACGCTGCGCGCCCACACCGAGCGCCTGATCGACCACGTCGATGCCCGTCCTGACCTCGACCTCGGCGACATCGCGTACAGCCTCGCGACCGGTCGTCGCCACGAGAACCTGCGGCTGGCCGTCGTCGCGGGCGATCGCGACGAGTGGCTCGGTGCGCTGCGCACCTGGCTGCGTGACGGTCACGCGGAGTCCGTGGTGGCCGGCTCGGTGCCGGACGACGCTCCCGCGCCCGTGGGAACGGAAGGTCTGACGCTGACCGAGGTCGCGGATCGGTTCGTGCGTGGCGAGATCGCGGCGCTCGGAAGCCTGTTCGGACAGGGCTTCCGCGTGGTTCCGCTGCCCGGCTACCCGTTCGGTGGTGAGCGCTACTGGATCTCCGCCGCACCCGAGCCCAGCCAGCCGGCCGTGGCGGTCCGGCACCCCGTCGTCGCCCAGCAGCCTGTTGTAGCCCAGCGGCCTGTCGCAGCTCAGCACCCCGTTGTGTCCGCAAGGCCCGTGACGCCCGCCCGTCCTGTCGCTCCCGCCCGGTCCGTCACTCCCGCCTCGTCCCAGCCCGTCACGCCCACCGGGCCGGGCTCGTCCGCGCTGACCGTCCACAAGCGAGGGAAGTCCTACGCGGCGGACCTCACCGGCGGCGAGTTCTTCCTGGACCAGCACCGTCTTTCCGGCACCCCGGTGCTGCCCGGCGTCGCGTACCTCGAACTGGCCAGGGCGGCAGCCGAGGCCGAGGGCTACGGCCGGACCGGCGTGACGCTGCGCAACATCGTCTGGATCCGCCCGGCGCGGATCCCCGGTCCCACCGCGGCCGAGGTCACGCTCGAACCGCGCGACGGCGGCCTCTCCTACCAGATCACGACGACCGTCGGCGGCGAAACCCTGGTGCACGGCCAAGGTCGCGTCGAGCCCTCCGTGCAGGAGGCACGGCCGACGCTGAACATCTCCGCGTTGAGGGCCAGGCGCACGCGGACCAAGCTCGACCGCGCCGCCTGCTACGCCCGCTACGGCGGCACGGAGGTGCACCTCGGCGAGGCCATGCGCGGCGTCGAGAACCTGGAGATCGGCGTCAACCTGATCGTCGCCCGGCTGCGCAGGCCGGCCGGGACCGGTGACGGCTTCACCGTGCACCCGTCCATGCTCGACTCTGCCCTGCAGGCGACCCACGGCCTCGCTCTCGCCGAGGGCAGGGACGACGTGACCGCGGCCCTGCCGTTCGCCCTCACCGAGGCGCAGATCCACGCGCCCACTCCGGAGGAGGGCTGGGCGGTGATCAGGCCGTCGTCCAACGATCTGCCCGGCACCGTCCGGCGACTGGACATCGACCTGTGCGACGACGCGGGCAGGGTGTGCGTGCGCCTGCTCGGCTTCACCTTCCGCGAGTTCGGTGCGAGTGAGGAGAAGGCGCAGGAGCCGAGCGGAACTGACCAGCGCCCCGGTGCGCTCGTGCTCGGCCGCCCCGGCTGGCACCGGTCCACCGCGGCCGTCGAGACCAGGCAGTTCGTCCGCCACGAGGTTCTCTTCGCGGACGTCGACCCCGGTGACGTCGCCGATCGCCTCGGCGTTCACGGCGAAGTCCTCCCCGTCGCCGACGACCTCGCCACGACCTACACCCGCCGGGCCGAGTTCCTGCTGACCCGTCTCCAGGACGCCGCCAAGGCGAGCCGCGACGGCTGGGTCCTCGTGCAGGTCGTCGTCCCGGACGGCCAGGATTACCAGCCGCTCGCCGGACTGGCCGGGCTGCTGCGCACCGCGCGCAACGAATGCGCCCGCCTGCTCACCCAGCTCGTGCTGGTCGCACCCGGCACGAACGCGGCGGCCCTGGCCGAGCGCCTTCGCCGGGAAGCGTCCACTGTGGACGACGTCGTGACCAGGGTCGCCGGAGGGCGCCGGGAGGTCGCGCGGTGGACTTCCCTGGGTGAGGCCAGGGCCGAGCGACCGTGGCGCGACGGCGGCGTCTACCTGATCACCGGTGGTGCCGGCGGTCTGGGAGCGGTGTTCGCCAGGGAGATCGCCTCCTCCGTCCAGAACGCCGTGCTCGTGCTGTGCGGGCGTTCCGCCGCCGGAGCGAGCCAGCGCGCACTCCTCGACGAGCTGCGGGCGTCCGGTGCGCACGCCGAGTACCGGCAGCTGGACGTCGCCGACCGCGGCGCTGTCGACCGGTGCGTTCAGGACGTCGTTGCGTCGCACGGGGAACTGAGCGGCGTGCTGCACTCCGCCGGTGTGCTGCGCGACAGCTACTTCGTCCGCAAGACCGTGACGCAGTTGCGCGAGGTGTTCGCTGCCAAGGTCACCGGCTTCGTCCACCTGGACGAGGCGACCGCCGGGCAGGACCTGGACTTCTTCATCGGGTTCTCGTCGCTGTCCTCGTCCGGGAACCCCGGCCAGGCCGACTACGCGGCGGCCAACGCGTTCCTCGACGGGTACGCCGCCCGGCGCGATGCGCTGGTTGCCTCTGGCAAGCGGCGCGGGCGTTCGCTCAGCATCGGCTGGCCACTGTGGACGGAGGGCGGCATGCGCGTCGACGCCGCCACCGAGCAGGCGATGTGGGACACGGTCGGCGTCCTGCCGATGCCCACGGACGTGGGAGTGGAAGCCCTGTACCAAGCCTGGGGCAGCGGTACGGCGCACGTCCTGGTCGTCTACGGCGACCGGGAACGGATCGAGCGCACGATCCTGACCGCCCCTGAGACCCCGGAACAGGAGGTCCTTTCCGTGCCGGAGAACGATGTCCTGGTCAGGTTGCTCGCCGAGAGGGTGGCGACCCTGCTGGACGTGCCCGTCGACGACATCGAGGGCGAGGTGGAACTGACCGAGTACGGGTTCGACTCGATCTCGCTGGTGGAGTACGTCGGCCTGCTCAACGACGAGTTCGGCCTGGGCCTGGTGCCCACGCTGCTGATCGAGTACCCGACCCTCGACGGGTTCGCGTCCTATCTCAGGGACACCCACGGCGACGCGTTCGGCAGCGCCGCCCTGGCGCCCGAAGCGGCGCCCGCGCCGACCCCGGAGCCCGCCCTGATCACGGCGGCCGCTCCGTCCCACGAGGCACTGCTCGACGAGCTGATCGGCATGGCCGCCGCGGTGCTGCGCCTGCCCGCCAACCGGATCGAGGGCAGCCGCGAGCTGTCGAGGTACGGCGTCGACTCGCTGTCGCTGACGGAACTGGTGGCGGCGGTCAACAAGCGGTTCGGCCTCGACCTGGACCCGACGATCCTGTTCGAGCACCCGGCGCTGAGCGGCTTCGCGGACTTCCTGCTGGAGCACCACGCCGACAGCGTCACGGTGGCCGAAAACGCCGAACAACCCGCTCCCGCAGCCGAACCGGCACCGGTGACCGTCACCGCCCCGCAACCCGTCGGTCAGGAACCGATCGCCGTCATCGGCATGAGCGGCCGGTTCCCCATGGCCCGCGACATCGCGGAGTTCTGGCAGAACCTGCTGGACGGCCGTGACTGCATCAGCGAGATCCCTGCCGATCGCTGGGACTGGCGGGAGTGCTTCGGCGACCCCGTCACCGAACCCAACACCAGCAACGTCAAGTGGGGCGGCTTCATCGACGGCGTCGGCGACTTCGACCCGCTGTTCTTCGACATCTCCCCGCGTGAGGCCGAGCTGATGGACCCGCAGCAGCGGCTCCTGCTGCTCTACGCGTGGAAGGCGCTGGAGGACGCCGGGTACTCGGCCGAGTCCGTCGAGGGCACCGACACGGCGATCGTCATCGGCACCGCCAGCACCGGCTACCCGAGCATGGTGGCGAAGTACTCGCCGGCGGTGGACGCCTACGACACCAGCGGGGCGGCCCCCTGCATGGGGCCCAACAGGATGAGCTACTTCCTCGGCGTGCACGGCCCGAGCGAGCCGATCGACACGGCGTGTTCCAGTGCGCTCATCGCCGTCCACCGCGCCGTCTGCGCCATCCAGGACGGCACCTCGGACATGGCGATCGTCGGCGGGGTCAACACGATCGTCAACAAGGACCTGCACATCAGCATGAACATGGCCGGCATGCTCGCCGAGGACGGGAGGAGCAAGACCTTCTCGATCGACGCCGACGGGTACGGCCGCGGCGAGGGCGTCGGCATGCTGGTGCTGAAGCGGCTGTCGGCGGCCGAGCGCGACGGCGACCACGTCTACGGCCTGATCAGGGGCACCGCCGAGAACCACGGCGGCCGCGCCAACTCCCTGACCGCGCCGAACCCGAAGGCTCAGGCCGCGGTCATCCGCACCGCCCACCGCAGGGCGGGGATCGATCCGCGCACCATCGGCTACGTCGAGGCGCACGGCACCGGCACGAGGCTCGGCGACCCGGTGGAGATCAACGGGCTCAAGGAGGCCTTCCGTGATCTCTACGCCGACACCGGTGCGACGGAGGTCGCCGGACCGCACTGCGCCATCGGGTCCGTGAAGACCAACATCGGGCACCTGGAGGTCGCGGCCGGAATCGCCGGCCTGATCAAGGTCCTCCTGCAGATGAAGCACCGCACGTTGGTGCGGAACCTGAACAACGACAAGACGAACCCGTACGTGAAGCTGGACGGCACGCCGTTCTACCTGGTGCAGGACCAGCGACCCTGGCGTGCGCCGGTCGACGGCGACGGCGCGGAACTGCCCCGGCGCGCGGGCATCAGCTCGTTCGGCTTCGGCGGAGCGAACGCGCACGTCGTGCTGGAGGAGTACCGGGCGAAGCCGGTGGTGGAAACCCCGCCCGCGCAACCGGTTCCCGTCGTGTTGTCCGCGAGTCACCCCGAGGTGCTGCGTTCTCTGGCAGAGGAGTGGGTCGAGGCGCTGAACGCTCACGACGACGCGGCACTGGCCTCGATCGCCTACACCACGCACGTCGGACGGACCCCGATGGCCGAGAGGCTGGGGTGCGTCGCGGGCACGGTCGCGGAGCTCCAGGCCGGCCTGCGGTCGTGGCTGCGAGGAGAGCCGGACAGCTCGATCATCACCGGCCGCGTGTCCCGGGACGAGATTCCCGCGGCACCGGCGGGAACCAGCGCGGCGGAGGTGCTGCGGGCATGGGTGCGCGGTGCCGAGGTCGACTGGACCCGCTGGCACTCCGACTCGCCGCGCCGGATCCCGCTGCCGACGTACCCGTTCCGGCTCAAGCGGTACTGGATCGACACCAGCACGCCGGTGGGGGAGAAGGCGTCGAAGCTGCATCCGTTGGTGCACGCCAACACCTCGGACCTCGCCGGGTCCCGCTACACCACGCGGTTCACCGGTCGCGAGTTCTTCCTCGCCGACCACAAGGTGCGCGGCGCGGCGGTGCTGCCGGGAGCGGCCTACCTCGAAATGGCGAGGGCCGCGGCGGAACTGGCGGGCGGTGACCGTTCCTGGGCGCTGACCGACGTCACCTGGGAACTGCCCCTGACGGTCAAGACCGCCACCGAAGTCCACATCGGACTCTCGGTCGAGGCCTCCGGTGGTGTGTCCTACCGGGTCTTCGGCTCGTCCGGCCAGGGCTCGCCGCTGGTCTACGGGCGGGGAGCGCTGCGGGAGACGAGCTCGGAACCGTTGCCCTCGCACGACATCGACACCCTGATCGGCCGCTGCGGCGGTCCGGTGCTCGAAGCGCCGGAGTGCTACGAGCGGTTCGCCCGCCTCGACCTCGCCTACGGCCCGGCGATGAGGGCGATCGAACGGGTGCACAGCGGTGAACAGCTCGCCGTTGCCCGGCTGCGGCTTCCCGACGCCGCCGCGGGAGGAACGTTCGCGCTCCACCCGAGCATGCTCGACGCGGCCTTCCAGAGCACTCTCGGCCTCTTCGCCTCGGACGACACGACCACGGCCGTGCCCTACGCGGTCGGAGAGGTGCGGGTGATCGCGCCACTGCCCGCGACGGCCTGGGCCGTGACCCGGTTCGCCGCGGAGGGCCAGTCACCGGGCGAGCAGTCGTTCGACATCGACGTGTGCGACGACGACGGCCGGATCTGCGTGCGGCTGACCGGTTTCCGCGTCCGATCCCTCGTGGGAGCGCCCGCGGTGACCGCCGAACCGGAGGACGACTTCCTGGCCCGGTTGATCGAAGCCGCCGGAGACGGCTCCCTCAGCCTGGCCGAGTTCGAACGGAGCCTGGCATGAGCCTGACAGCGGTGATGTTCCCGGGCCAGGGTGCCCAGGCGAAGGGCATGGGACGTGATCTGTTCGATGCCTACCCCGACGAGGTCGACCGAGCCTCGGAACTGCTCGGCTACTCGGTGCGGGAGCTGTGCCTGGACGATCCGCGACGTGAGCTGAAGCGCACGGAGTTCACGCAGCCGGCGCTGTTCGTGGTCGGTGCGCTGGCCCACCGGCGCTGGCAGGAGAACAGCGGGAGCGAGGCGGCGTTCTTCGCCGGGCACAGCCTGGGTGAGTACTGCGCGCTGCACGCGGCCGGCGCGTTCGACTTCGAGACGGGTGTGCGGCTCGTCCAGCGCCGGGGTGAGCTGATGGCCGGCGCGGCCGGTGGCGGCATGATCGCCGTGACCGGCCTGGACCGCGAGCAGGTCACCGATCTGTTGCGGCAGGGCGGTTTCGGCTCGCTGGTCGTGGCGAACGACAACTCGCCCGAGCAGTGCGTCGTGTCCGGGGATGCCGAGTCGATCGAGGCGCTGGGAGAGTTCCTGCAGGCGCGGAACGTCCGCTGGGTCCGGCTGCGGGTGTCCGGGGCGTTCCACTCCGAGCTCATGCGCCCGGCGCGGCAGGAGTTCAGCCGTTTTCTCGACGGCGTCGACCTCGGCACGCCCGGGACACCGGTGATCGCGAACGTCACCGCGGCGCCCTATCCGGCCGGTGGCACGGCGGAGCTGCTGTCCGACCACCTGGTGAGTCCGGTGCGCTGGACCGAGACCGTGCGCTATCTGCTCGACGCGGGAGTCACGGAGTTCGTGGAGCTGGGCGGCACCGTGCTGACCAAACTCGTCGAACGGACCCGCGCGACCCATCGCCCACCCGCTGACCGCGCACAGGAACTCGGCAGCGCGACGTTCCGCGAACGCCACGGGCTGCGGTTCGCCTACGTCGCGGGCGGCATGTACCGCGGCGTCAGCTCGCCCGAGATGGTCATCCGGCTCAGCCGCGCCGGGATGCTCGGGTTCTACGGCACCGGCGGGCTGGAGCCGGTGGAGGTCGAGCGCGGCATCAAGGAGATCCAGGCCGCCGTGGGACAGGACGGCCCCTACGGCGTCAACTTCATCGCGAACCACGACGATCCGGCCTCCGAGCACGAACTGGTCGACCTCCTTCTGCGCCACCACGTCCGGACGATCGAGGCGTCGGCGTTCATCCAGATGACACCGGCACTCGTGCGGTACCGGGCCACCGGGCTGCGGCGAGGTCCCGGCGGCGCACCTGTCTGCGACCACCGGGTGGTGGCCAAGGTGTCGCGTCCCGAGGTCGCGGCAGCGTTCCTGGCTCCGCCTCCGGACTCGGTGCTGGACGGGCTGCTCGCGGCCGGGGCGATCAGTCAGGAGCAGGCCGAACTCGCCCGGCGGGTGCCGGTGAGCCACGACGTCATCGTCGAGGCCGACTCCGGTGGGCACACCGACGGCGGGATCGCGACCGTGCTGCTGCCGTCGCTGCTCGAACTGCGGCGCCGTGTGGAAGCCGAACGCGGGTACGACGAACCGATCTGCATGGGACTGGCCGGCGGGATCGGCACACCGGCGGCGGTCGCGGCGGCGTTCGTGCTCGGCGCCGACTTCGTCGTGACCGGTTCGATCAACCAGTGCACGGTCGAGGCCGCGACCAGTGACGTCGTCAAGGACATGCTGCAGGACATCGACGTGCAGGACACGGACTACGCGCCGGCCGGGGACATGTTCGAGCTCGGCAGCAGGGTCCAGGTGCTGCGCAAGGGCGTGTTCTTCCCGGCCCGCGGCAACAAGCTGCACGCGCTCTACAGCCAGTACGGCAGCCTCGACGACCTGCCGGAGAAGACCAGGTCGCTGCTCGAACGCACCTACTTCCGCAAGCCGCTGGACGAGGTCTGGGCCGACGTGGAGCGGCGCCTGCGGGCGACCGGCAGGGCCGAACTGGCCGAGCACGCGGCCCGGCAGCCGAAGCAGAAGATGGCCCTGGTCTTCCGGCGCTACTTCGGTTACAGCGCACGGATCGCGCTGGAGGGCCGGTCGGACGACAAGGTCAACTACCAGGTCCACACCGGGCCGGCGCTGGGCTCTTTCAACCAATGGGTGCGCGACACGCCCCATGCGTCCTGGCGGCACCGGCACGTCGACGAGGTGGGCCGGAATCTGCTCGACGCCGCGGCGACGCACCTCAGCGAGTTCTCCGGCCGAACGGCCTGATGTCCGATTTGTCTGCATTACCGCCGGACAGGTACCGGAGCGGGAACCCGCTCCGCGACCTTGGACGAGGCAGGTGCCGTGCCACCTCCCGCGTGCCACCCCTCCGCGTGCCCCTGGGGCGCATCGGCACTTCCCCGAACGCGAACGGAGCCCGACATGAGCCACCGCGTCACCTCGGTGACCCAGCTGTACGAACTGGTCAGTCAGGGCCGGATCGACAAGGCGGAAGCGGTACGCCTGGCCAGGCAGCTGCAGGAGGCCGGGCCCGCCCGGCCCGCGGTGACGCCGGGAGTCGATCCGGACGTCCTGGCCGACCGGGTCTGCGACGTCCTGGCGGACAAGGTCCGGCAGCTGCTCAAGGTCAGCGCCGACGACCTCGACGTGGACGTGGACCTCAGCGAGTACGGCCTCGACTCGGTGATCATCACCCAGCTCGCGACCATGGTGAACGACGCGCTGGGCACCGACATCAAGCCGACCACGATGTTCGACCACCCGAACCTGCGCGAGCTGGCCGCGCACATCGCCGGCGAGCACGGTGCCCGGCTCGCGGACCGTCTCGGCCTGCGCCCCGCCGCCGTCCCGGTGGCGAAGGAACCGGTCCGCGAGACCCCGCGTGCCCCCGTGACACCTCCCCGACAGGTTCCCGCCGCGCAGGACCGGGGAACGGACGCGGTCGCGATCATCGGCATGAGCGGCCGTTTCCCGCAGGCGGACGACCTCGACGCGTTCTGGCGCAACCTGTCCGAGGGCCGCGACTGCATCAGCGAGGTGCCCGCCGACCGCTGGGACTGGCGGGAGCTCTACGGCGATCCCTTCGCGGAGGAGGGCCGCACCACCGTCAAGTGGGGCGGGTTCATGGACGGCGTCGCCGACTTCGACCCGGAGTTCTTCGGCATCTCGCCGCGCGAGGCACGGCTGATGGACCCCCAGCACCGGCTGCTCATGCTGCACGTGTGGAAGGCGCTGGAGGACGCCGGTCACGCCGCGTCCTCACTGGCCGGCAGCGATCTCGGCATCATCGTGGGCACGGCCGGTACGGGCTATCAGCGGCTGATCGAGGAGAACGCGCGCGGCGGTGAAGGAGTGGCCGCGACGGCCACCGTCCCGTCCATCGGTCCCAACCGGATGAGCTTCTTCCTCGACGTGCACGGCCCGAGCGAGCCGGTCGAGACGGCCTGCTCCAGCTCCCTCGTCGCCCTGCACCGGGCGGTGTCCGCGTTGGAGCGGGGGGAGTGTTCGCTCGCGGTGGCGGGCGGGGTCAACACGGTGCTCGTGCCGGACGGTCACATCAGCTTCGGCCGGGCGGGGATGCTCAGCGACGACGGCCGCTGCAAGTCGTTCTCCGACCGCGCCGACGGCTACTCCCGGGGCGAGGGCATCGGGATGCTCGTGCTGAAGAGGCTGTCCGCGGCCGAACGCGACGGCGACCACGTCCACGGCGTGATCCGGGCGACCGCCGTCAACCACGGTGGCCGCGCCAACTCCCTGACCGCGCCGAACCCGAGGGCGCAGGCCGCGGTCATCCTCGACGCCCACCGCCGGGCCGGCATCGACCCGCGCACGGTCGGCTACGTCGAAGCGCACGGCACCGGAACGAAGCTCGGCGACCCCGTGGAGATCAACGGTCTGCGGGAGGCGTTCCGGGAGCTCTACGCCGACCACGGGGCCGAGATCACCGGCAGCCACGTCGGCATCGGCACGGTGAAGACCAACATCGGGCACCTCGAACTGTCCGCCGGGGTGGCCGGCGTGCTCAAGGTGCTGCTGCAGATGCGTCATCGCACGCTCGTCGAGAGCCTGCACAGCGAGACCGTCAACCCGTACGTCGAGGTGGACGGCAGCCCGTTCTTCCTGGTGCGCGAACGACAGCCGTGGGCCGCGCCGCTCGACGCCGACGGCAACGAGCTCCCTCGCCGGGCCGGAGTCAGCTCGTTCGGCTTCGGCGGCGCCAACGCGCACGTCGTGCTGGAGGAGTACCGCGCGCCCGCCGCGAAGAGCGCCGAGCAGGGGCCGTTCGCCATCGTGCTGTCCGCCAAGGAACCCACCACCCTGGTGGCCCGCGCCCAGCAGTTGCTCACCTGGATCGACGACCACGCCCCGTCCGACGGCGACCTGGCGAGCCTCGCGTACACCCTCCAGGTCGGCAGGGTGGCGATGGCGGAACGACTCGCCTTCACCGCCGGGACCGTGGAGGAACTGCGGGAAGTGCTGCGGGCGTTCGTTTCCGGCGATGCACCGGGGCACGTGCACAGGGGCAGCCCGCAGCCGAACGCGCTGTGGAAGGCGCTCGCCGCCGACGAGGACATCGCCGCCGCGATGGACACCTGGGTCGCCAAGGGCAAGCTGTCCCGTCTGCTCGAACTGTGGGCCGGTGGCTTCGACTTCGACTGGCGCCGGTTGCACGGCGACACTCCGCCGCGCCGGATGCCGTTGCCGTCCTACCCGTTCAACCTGCGTCGCTTCTGGATCGCCGACGGCGGCTCCCGCGCTGTCGCCACCCCGAAGCCACTCGCGTTGAGCGGCGACGAGTTCTACGTGCGCGACCACCTCGTGCGCGGACTTCCGGTGCTGCCCGGGGTCGCCTACCTCGAACTGGCGCGCGAAGCGCTCGCCGGTGGTGGGGCCGGCGTGCGGTTGCGTGACGTGTGCTGGCTGCGGCCCATCGAGGTCACCGGGCAGTGCGGCGTCGAGGTGCGCCTCTCGTCCCAGGACGGCGCGTTCGAGGTGAGGGTGGAAGGTGCGGAGGCGGTCCACGCCCAAGGTGTCGGGCAGGTCGACGAGACGCTCACCAGGACGTCGGAGAAGATCGACGTGCGGGGACTGCTCGGTTCCTGCCCACGCACCACCGGCTCCGCCGAGTTCTACGAGACCTACGCGCGTCTCGGCATGAGCTACGGCCCGTCGTTGCGGGCGGTGCGCTCCCTGCACCAGGGCGACGGTGTGGCAGTGGCCAGGCTGACCGTGCCGAGTGAGGCCGTGTCGTCGCTGGTGCTCAACCCCAGCGTGCTCGACGGCGCGTTCCAGGCCGTTCTCGGCGCTTGGAGCGGCGAGGACGACGGCGCCGGCCGCCTGGCGCTGCCCTTCGCGGTGCGCGAGGTCGAGGTGCGTGCCGCGACTCCCGCGGACGGCTGGGCCGTCATCCGCCGCCACACCGGCGACCGCGGCGGTGACGTGCACCGGTTCGACATCGACGTCTGTGACGCCGACGGGCTCGTCTGCGTGCGGATGCTCGGCTTCAGCATCAAAACTCTGCCCGCGCCGTCGTCAGACGGCCGGACCTGTCTCATGACGCAGGTCTGGGACGCCGTCAGCGTGGAGTCCGTCCCGCAGTGGCCTGCGGAACAGGACAGGATCGTGCTGTTCGGTGGCAGTGCGGAAGAGCACGCCTCGTTCCGCGAACTCCGGCCGGAGACCCTGGTGCTGGACACCGCGGGCACGGTCGAGGAACTGAAGTCGGCCTTCCCCGCCGACGCCGCGCACGTGGTGGTGCTGGCTCCCGCGGACGCCCGTGCGGCGTTCCGTCTGGTCAAGGCGGTCCAGGCGACCGGCGGGGAGATCGGCTGGACCGTGATCACCCGGCAGGCCAGGCTCCTTCCCGGTGACAGCGAGGTGGATCCTGCCCAGGCAGGCCTGCACGGCCTGTTCGGCTCACTCGCCCAGGAGTGTCCACAGTGGCCGGTCCGGGTCGTGGACGTTCCCCCAGGGGAACCGTTGCCGTGGAACGAACTGCTGGAACTGGCCCCGCAGCCGGGCGGCGCGCTGCTGGCACGCCGTGACGGCGAGTGGTACCGCCAGGGGCTGGTGGAGCTGGCCGAGCCGGTTCCGGCCGGACCCGCGCACGAGAACCTGCGCCCGGACGACGTTGTCGTCGCCATCGGAGGTGCCGGAGGCATCGGCGTCGTCTGGACCGAGCACCTGATCCGCCGGCACAAGGCACGGGTGGTGTGGATCGGCCGTCGTCCTCTCGACGACCGAATTGAAGGGCTCCGCACCAGGATGGCGGCGCACGGGCCCGCCCCCGACTACATCCAGGCCGACGCGACCGATCCGGTCGCGTTGCGCCGGGCCCGTGACGAGATCGTGCGCCGTTACGGCCCGGTGCGGGGAGTGCTGCACTCCACCATCGTGCTCGGCGACCAGAGCCTCGCGCGGATGGACGAGGAGCGGTTCGGCGTGAGCTACGCCGCCAAGGCCGACGTCGCGGTGAACATCGCGGAGGTGTTCGCGGGCGACCCGCTGGACTTCGTCGTGTTCTTCTCCTCGCTCCAGTCGTTCCTCACCTCACCGGGACAGGCCAACTACGCCGCGGGCTGCACGTTCGCCGACGCCTACGCCGAGCACCTGGGCACCCGCCTGTCCTGTCCCGTCAAGGTGATGCACTGGGGTTACTGGGGCGGTGTGGGTGTGGCCGCCGACGAGGCCCACCGCGAGCGGATGGCCAAGGGCGGTGTCGCGTCGATCGAACCCGCCGAGGGAATGGCCGCCTACGACACGCTTCTGGGCTTTCAGCGCTCCCAGCTGGCGATGATGAAGGTGACGAGCACCCGCGCGTTCGACGGACTTCTCAGCGAGGACGTGATCGAGCACGTCGCGCCCGTGTCGTCGGCGGTGGTCGGCCTTCTGCGCGACAGCCGCGCGGAAGCACCCGACCCCGCACTGGTCGATCCGATCGCCGGCGACGTGAACGAGGCGCTGGCGGAATCGCTCGTCGACTACGTGCGGCACCGCGTGGCGGACGACCCCATGACCACACTGCGGGTGCTGGAGATCGGCACGGGTGACCGGGAGGTCAGGGACACCGTGTTCCGCCACCTCGGATCGTGGCGCGATCACCTCGAAACCTACTGCTACACGGGCCTCTCCGAGGAGTCCCTGGAGAAGGCGTTCGGCGAGCCGGAGCACTACTTCGAGACCAGGGTGTTCGACGTCGAGAAGCCCCTTGCCGGACAGGCGGTCCAGGTCGGCGCGTTCGACGTCGTCATCGCCAACGGGCTGCGGCACGCCACCCGTGATCTTCGTGCTGCTCTGCGCAACACCAAAGCCTCCCTGCGGGCCAACGGAATCCTGTTGCTCAACGACCAGGTGAGTGATGGTCTGGTGGCTCCGACCGCGGACGGGTGGCGACGACTGCTGGCCGAAGCGGGTTTCCGCGGCACGTTCACCGTCGCGGAGGGTCTGCTGGGACAGCGGGTCTTCGTCGCCGAGAGCGACGGTGCCGTTCGACAGCCGAGGGCCGGGGCCGGTCCCGCTGAGGTGCCCGCAACCGGACCTGCGCAACAGGATGAGGCTCCCGGCACGGTCGCGGAGCAGGTCACGGCACTGCTGGCTGACGTCCTCGAACTCGATCCCGCGCAGCTGGAACTGGACGCGCCCCTGCGGCGCTACGGCTTCGACTCGATCTTCATGGCCCAGTTCCTGTCCCAGCTGAGGAAGCACGTCGACGACACCCTGTCGCTGGACGTCATCGCCGAATGCGAGTCGCTCCGCGACGTTCTCGCCGCTGTCGGCGCGACGTCGGCGCCCGTGCTGGCGGTGGAAGACCATCCCGAGCTCGTCCAGATGAACCGGGGCCGCGACGGCCGGCCCGTCTTCTGGATCCACCACGGCAACGGGGGAGTGGAGTCCTACCGGCCGCTGGCCGAACGGTCCGGACGCCCCTTCTACGGGATCCAGCCCAAAGGCTGGGCCGGGTCCGGCGAGATCCTCGGCGGACAGGTGCCGATGGCCAGGCACTACGTGTCCCTCATCCGCGCAGTGCAGCCGGAGGGGCCTTACGACATCGGCGGGTTCTCGTTGGGCGGCCTGCTGGCCTACGAGGTCGTGCGCCAGCTCCAGCTGCAGGGCGCGGAGGTGAACACCCTGGTCATGCTCGACTCCCTGGACGCCCCGGCGACCAACCAGGTCAACGCCATCATGCAGGGCGGCAGGACCGAGCCGGACGCGGTCGCCAAGGTCTCCGCGTTCCGCGCGGTCAACCTCGTGCTCGGCAACAACAGCCTGAACACCGAGGACGGCACGGCCCCGATCCTGCACAGGGACGAGGTCGACCCGAGTCTGTCCTACCCGGACTTCTTCGACTCGCTCATCAAGGCCGCCCTGGCCGCCGGGATCACCAAGACCGAGGCCCAGCTCCGCAAACAGGTCACCCAGCTCGCCCGGTACTTCGAGGCGATGCAGAGCGAGAACTACGTGACGTCGCGGCTGCCGCGGCGGGACTCGGTGTCCTGCCACTACTTCCGCAACCGCAGCGGCGAGTTCTTCGGTGAGTTCAAGGACTACATGGTGCTCTTCGACAACCCGGAGCTGCCCGGGATGGACGGCGTCGAGTACTGGCGCGACTGGAAGTCCCAGATCGACGACTTCCGCGTGACCGTGGTCGACACCAGCAGCCACGCGGACGTGATGACCGCACCCCAGTCGCTCGACGAGGTGCTTCGCCTGTGCGACGAGATCTACGCGCACGACGCGGAAGCCGTGCAGCCGGCCGCGTAAGCCTGCCCGTCCTCAGTAACCCCACTTTCAAGGAGCGCTTTGCGATGACCAACAGCAGGTTGTTCACCAGTGAGTCGGTGACCGAGGGACACCCGGACAAGATCTGTGACGCGATCAGTGACTCGATCCTGGACGCGTTGCTGGCCAAGGACCCGCGTTCGCGCGTCGCGGTGGAGACGATGGTCACCACCGGTCAGGTCCACGTCGCGGGTGAGGTGACCACCGAGGCGTACGCGGACATCCCGACGATCGTCCGCGAGAAGATCCTGGAGATCGGCTACGACTCGTCCGCGAAGGGTTTCGACGGCCACTCGTGCGGCGTGAACGTGGCGATCGGTGCGCAGTCCCCGGACATCGCGCAGGGTGTCGACACGGCGTTCGAGAACCGCGTCGAGGGTGCCGACGACGAGATCGACAAGCAGGGTGCGGGCGACCAGGGCCTGATGTTCGGCTACGCCTGCAGCGACACGCCGGAGATGATGCCGCTGCCGATCGCCTTGGCGCACAGGCTTTCTCGGCGTTTGACGGCGGTCCGCAAGGACGGCACGGTTCCGTACCTGCGTCCGGACGGCAAGACCCAGGTCACCATCGAGTACGCGGGCGACCAGCCCGTGCGACTCGACACCGTCGTCATCTCCACGCAGCACGCCGACGGCATCGACCTGGAGAACCTGCTCGGCGTCGACCTGCGCGAGCACGTCGTGGCCCCCGAACTCGCTGAGCTGAACATCGACACCGCGAACGTGCGGTTGCTGACGAACCCGACCGGCCGCTTCGTCATCGGTGGCCCGATGGGTGACGCGGGCCTGACCGGCCGCAAGATCATCGTCGACACCTACGGTGGCATGGCCCGTCACGGCGGCGGCGCGTTCTCCGGCAAGGACCCGTCGAAGGTCGACCGTTCTGCGGCGTACGCGATGCGCTGGGTCGCCAAGAACACCGTCGCCGCCGGTCTGGCGTCGCGCGTCGAGGTCCAGGTCGCGTACGCCATCGGCAAGGCGGCGCCCGTGGGCCTGTTCGTCGAGACCTTCGGCACCGAGACGGTCGACCCGACCAAGATCCAGCAGGCCATCGCCGAGGTGTTCGACCTCCGTCCGGCCGCGATCATCCGCGACCTCGGCCTGCTCCGCCCGATCTACGCCCCGACCGCCGCGTACGGCCACTTCGGCCGCACCGACGTCGACCTGCCCTGGGAGTCGACGGACCGTGCCGAGGCGCTGCGCGACCTCGTGAACGGAGGCTGACGATGCGGCTGGCCGTCACCGGTTCGATCGCCACCGACCACCTCATGGTGTTCCCCGGCCGCTTCACCGACCAGCTCCTCGCCGACCGGCTCGACTCCGTGTCGCTGTCGTTCCTGGTGGACACGCTGGACGTGCGGCGGGGAGGCGTCGCGGCCAACATCTGCTTCGGTCTCGGCCTGCTCGGATCCCGGCCGGCCCTCGTCGGCGCGGTCGGCCAGGACTTCGCCGAGTACCGGGCGTGGCTGGAGGACCACGGCGTCGACACCGCGTCGGTGCTGGTGTCGCAAACCCGCCACACCGCACGGTTCCTGTGCACCACCGACGAGGCCCAGAACCAGATCGCGTCCTTCTACACCGGCGCGATGGCGGAGGCCCGCCACATCGGCCTCGCGCCCGTCGCGGACCGGCTCGGGGGACTGGACCTCGTGCTGGTCTCGCCCAACGACCCCGAGGCGATGCTGCGGCACACCGCGGAGTGCGTGCGGGCCGGCCATCCGTTCGCGGCCGATCCGTCGCAGCAGCTCACCAGGATGGACGGCGACCAGATCCGCTCGCTGCTGACCGGCGCGACGTGGTTGTTCACCAACGACTACGAGCACGACCTGTTGCTGTCCAAGACCGGGTGGTCCGAGGCGGAGGTGCTCGACCGGGTCGGGGCGTGGATCACCACCGCGGGCGAGAAGGGCGTCCGGCTGGAGATGGCCGGCCTGCCGTCCGCGCACGTGCCCGCCGTCGCGGCCAGGCAGGTCGTGGACCCGACCGGTGTCGGCGACGGGTTCCGCGCCGGATTCCTCGCGGGCCTCGATCGGGGACTGCCGGCCGAGCGTGCGATGCAGCTCGGCTGCACGCTCGCGACCTTCGTCCTGGAGTCGCAGGGCTCGCAGGAGTACTCGGTGGATCCCGAGCGGTTCGCCGACCGGTTCGCCGAAGCCTACGGCCCGGTGGCCGCGGCGGAGGCCAGTCTGTTCCGAACTGTCCACACCGGACAGTTCGCTCTCTGAAGCGCCTTGGAGGACTTCGCAATGACCTCGGACCGGTTGCAGACCCGCAACGGCATCGACTTCGCCGTGGCCGACCTCTCGCTCCACGAGTTCGGTCGCAAG
>NZ_JBIWKS010000021.1:0-136930 GCF_044765805.1 Lentzea sp. NPDC102401
CACCCGGTCCCATTCCGAACCCGGTAGTTAAGCCCTTCTGCGCCGATGGTACTGCACTGGTTACGGTGTGGGAGAGTAGGTCGCCGCCGAACTTAATTTGCCCTGCGGGTCGAGCGCCATTGAGCGCTCCCCGCAGGGCCTTTTTTTTTGCGTTCTTTTCCATGCGTTCGTGCAAGTGGTGCCGTGTTCATTGAGCGGCTGTCCGGGTGATGACGCCCCGGCGAGCGGGTGACACGAGTCAAGCCCGGCTTCCCGATCCCTACCGTGATCGTCATGAACGAGCAGTGGGCAGGGGAGGCACCTTTGCGGTGGCGAGCGCGCAGGAGGCGGGGCAGGCACGCCCGCGAGCCCGCGCCGTCCTCGCAGTCGGTCCTGCCCGCGGTGCTCGGCGTCGTGCTGCTGGTGTGCCTGATCCTCCTCCTGCTCACGTACCTCTAGCGGGACTGCAGCGCGTCGAGCGCCACGGCCTGGGCGATGACCAGCCGGCGATCGACGCCAGGATCCTGGACGGTGACCAGGTAGTGGTCACGAACCCAGGTCTTCTTGTCGACGCTGAACACGGGAGCGCCGTTCTCCGCGACGAAGTCGAAGTGATAGCGCATGGGGAACGGCGCGTCTCCGATGTACGGGATCCACCCCCACAGCCGGCGAAAGCCCGCGAGCCACTTGTTCCGCTCGGCACCGGTCGTTTGTCCCCAGCCCGGCTGTTCCAGGTGCCAGGTCGACCGCAGCAGCGACTTGGTGAAGTCCTTGCGGAACAACCCGATCGACCTGCCCTGCTCGTCGGTCACGTCGTAGCCGCTGCCCAGATCGATCGCCTTGCGGGCGTTGAACTCGAACAGCACCTGGTTCTTCGACGAGTCGGTGTAGATCGTGACGCGTTCCTTGATCTTGAGCCTCTTCTGCTCGGCGAAGCCAACCAGCTGACCCGGTTGACCGTTGTCGTCGATGAAGACCTCGTACCGGTTGACCATGAACGTGACCTTCTGGTGCACGTGTAAGACGTGCACGTTCTGCAGACTCACAACTCCCCCTTCTCGACAGGCACGGGGGTCAGGCTCCCGGTCGGGAACCGTCGCTCGTTGCGCTCGATCTTGGCGAACGAGGCCTCGATCAGATCGACGCCGAGCTTGTCCGCGAGCCTGGTGAGGTAGTGCATCACGTCCGCGAGCTCGTCTCGCACGTTCCACGCGAGTTCTGGGTCTTTCATGGCGTCCTCCGCCTCTTCCGGCGTCAGCCACTGGAAGAGGTCGGTCAGCTCACCGACCTCCCCGGACAACGCCATCACCAGGTTCTTGGGCGTGTGGTAGCTGTCCCAGTCGCGGGCAGCGGCGAACGCGCGCAAGGCGTCCCTCAGGTCCACGAGATCACGCTGACTCATAACCCACTAACTATCATGTGGACGAACGAGCAAGGATGGCGGCTTGTGAGGCATGGATCGTCCGCGTCAACGTTGATTAGCTCTAGTCATGTCAACATCGAGCGCAATCAACACCTCGTCCATCCTCGTGCTCGGCGCCACCGGCAAGACCGGCCGCCGCGTCACCGCTCTGCTCGGCCCCGCAGCCCGTCCGGCGTCACGCTCCGCGTCGACGACGTTCGACTGGTCAGCCCCGGACACCTGGGAACCAGCGGTCGCCGGCACCACCGCCGTCTACGTCGTGCCGCCGGACAACCCCTCGCAGCTCGCGGAGTTCGTGACCGTCGCGGTGAAGGCCGGCGTCACCCGGCTCGTGCTGCTGTCGATGCGCGGCGCACCCGAGGACGACCCGTTCGAGGCGGCGATCAAAGACTCAGGTGCCGAGTGGACGATCCTGCGGCCCACCTGGTTCATGCAGAACTTCGACGAGGACATGTTCGCCGAGCCCGTGCAGCACGGTGAACTCGCCGTTCCCGCCGGCCAGGGCGTCCACCCGTTCATCGACGTCGCGGACATCGCCGAGGTCGCCGTCGTCGCCCTGACCGAACCCGGTCACCACGGGCAGACCTACGACCTGAGCGGGCCCGAGGCGTTGTCGTTCGCCGAGATGCTGGCGCGGATCGTCGCGGTGACGGGCAAGCCCGTTCTGTACAACGACATCGAGCCGGACGAGTTCGCCGCCGCGTTGCGGGGGCTCGGCTACCCGGACGAGATCGCGGACCTCGTCACGATGCTGCTCGTCCGCATCCGCACGGGAGAAGAAGCGCACTTCTCCGACGGTGTGCAGCGGGTCCTCGGCCGTGCGCCGCGGACGTTCGCCGACTACCTGGGCAGCAGCAAGTTCGCCTGAAGACCGCGCGTGCCCTCGTTGGTGATGACGGCTTCGCAGAGCGCGCGCCCCGTGCGGGCGCGCCACTCCTGCGCCATGTCGCAGTAGCGAAGTCCCATCGCATACGTGAGTTGGCCGATGCTCTCGCCTTCGAGCAGCACCTCAAGTGTGTGTTCACCGGTGTGCGAGCCTCTAGCGATCCGGCAGTCGCGGAGTTCGGCGATCACGTGCACGGGAGTGCGGCCGTTCACGACACGGTGCAGCACGTGCTGATGGGCCCTCTCGCCCATGACGGCGACCTGTTGTTCAGCGGGCAGCGTCGGAGCCGTGCCGAGTGCCTCGTGGTCGAGCAGCAGTAGCCGCGGCACGCCGAGATGCAGGTGCACGCCGTAGGGCTGGCTGTCACCGATGATGCGGGCCGGGCACGAGCCGATCTCGCCGCGCTCGGCCAGTTCGAGCAGAAGTGGCTGGTATTCGAGGGCCTGCTCACTGCGCAGATAACCGGCGGTGGTCGCGGTGCCGTCGCCGCGCAGCAGGTCGACCCGCACCGCCGCGCGGTCGTACCGGCTGGCGGACTCCGGCACCAGCACCGCGGTCGCCGGGACGGAGTTGTCGTCGTTGAGATCGAGTGCGGAGTGCCTCGCGATCTCAGCGATGGCGTCCTGGTGGTGCGCCTCGCCGACGATGGCCACCCGTCCGGCCGTGGACAGGCGACGGAGGCGTGAGCGGGTGCGCGATGGTGCGATCTGCTCGGCCGAGCTGTGCTTGGTGCCGATGAACATCAACGCGAACAGCGCGAGTCCGAGGATGAAGCCCAGTGGGCCGAAAGCAACGGTCAGAACCAGCGCGAGCACGGCAACGGCTATCAGGACTGCGGCAGGCGAAGGTTCTGTGCGTTGCTGCATCGTCATGGGGCATCCTCACGACTCGGCTTCCCGTCACTCTCAGTGTCGGGGATGCCAGACGATGCGTTTCACAGTTCGCTCATTTGGCCTAGTACGACGAACTGGGAACTCCAGCCCGTGACCAGAATCGATCAGTGGACCAGCGTGAGGCGCGCGCGTCCCCGCGGCCCCGGTTCTCCGCCACCCGGCAATGCGGTCAGCACGAGCCCGAACACCAGCCCGTTGAGTTCTTCGAGGCCCAGATTCAGTTCCTTGGCCACGTGCAACGGCGGCGTGCCGTTCTCGCGGAGGACCCTGAACACCTTGGTGAGCAGTTTCGAGGTCTCGCGGCGCGTCATGCCGCCCTGGACCAGGCTGTGGACGTTCGCCCATTTCGTGAACTGGTCCCTGCCCACGTGCCAGTGCCGGTGGTCGGTGCCGGGCAGTTGCCGCTGGGGCATCAGGAACTCGGCGGCGAACTCGTGCGGCTCGTCGTGCCCGAGGAGCACGGCGAGCTGGACGGCCGCGTCGAACCGCGCCTGCTCCGGCGTCGCCGTCGGCGTGAGGAACAGGAACGGAGTTCCGTTGTGCCAGCAGGAGAAGGCTTCCTGCTCGACGCAGTCGACCGGCAGCGAGAACACCCGCACACCGCGAGACTCCAGCAGCTGAACCATGTTCGGCGCCGGCCCGGCGGCGAGCCGCCACGCGTCGCGCGTGCCCTGGGGCGACGTCCGCGGCGGCGGCAGTGAGGGCTGGGGAAGCACGAACAACCGCTCCAGCCAGCCGTTGAACTCGATCGCGAGCTGCGCTGCGGCCGTTGCCTGGGCGTCATGCGGCGCGTTCTGCGGCCGCGGAGGCTCCGGCGCGGTCAGGAACTCGGCCGGAAAACCGAGCGCTCCCGCCAGCGACTCGACCGCGGCAGGCTTGGGACTGCGCAGCCCGCGCTCGTACTCGCCGATGGCCCGCGCCTGCACGCCCGACTTCCGCGCCAGCTCGGCCGCGGTGAGTCCGCGCCGGGTGCGGGCGAGCGTGAGTCGCGAGGGCGTGAACATGATCCGGCCATTGTCGCTCTTGGACCGTCGCGATGCCACGCGGGTCCTGGTGCACCGGTCAGATCAGCGCTCCGCGACCGTTCTACCTGGTCACGGGCTCGTCGCGCTGGTGGTCGACGTGTATCAGCCGGGCGAAGTCCTCTGGCAGCGCGTGGGCCGGGGTTCGGAGGCCTCGCCACCGTCGAGCTTCCCGCCGTGGCTCAGCGCCGCAGCGCGATGGGGAAGTCCACCTCCTCCGGGCCATCCACATTGGGCGTCCTGCGCTGCGGGAACTCCATCGGCGGCAACGGGATCCGATGCGCCCAGCGCTCGATGACCTGGTTCTGCGGCGTCGGCTCCGGCTGCGACACCTCGCGCAACACGACGAGCCGATCCTCCAGCTGCAGCGGATACGTCACCAGGAACCACAACTTCAGCCCCTCGCTGCGCATGTTCTCGAACAGCGCGAACTGGTCGTGGTCGTTGTCCCGCATCATCGCCGCGATGGCGGGCCCCTTCGCGTAGTCACTGCGCAACGGCGCGTCCGGCGATCCCGTGCCGCGATTGCCCTGCAGCGTGCCGAGCAGGATCGGCCGGGACGGGTGCTGGATGAGGCCCGCGTTCCAGTGGTCGAGCCGCTGCCACCCCTCGGCCGCGAGGAGTTGGCGCAGCGTGCCCACCCGGTGGATCCAGTCGAGCAGGCCCGGCGCGTTGGTCGGCCCGAACGGCGGCGAGGCGGCGCGCGCGTCGATACCCGCGGCGATCGCGCGGTCCAGAATCGCGAGGCGCAGGCCCAGGTCGGCGAGCTTCTCGCCGGTGGTGGGGGTGAGCTTGCGGAAGGCGGCGTTGGTCATGGGCCGACGGTAGCGACGGGGTCTGACATTTCCGGGAAACCGCTGGTCATGTACCGCTATGTCGGCGCGGGTCCTGCTCCGCCCGCCACGTCCGAGGCCACGTCGAAGGTCATGCGCCGCACTCGCCGCGTCGGCACCGCGCCGGAACTGGCGGTCAGGCGGGCGCTGCACCGCCGGGGGCTGCGCTACCTCGTCGACGTCGCCCCGCCGGGCACCAACCGCCGCAGACGTGTCGACGTGCTGCTGCGAGGGGCGCGGATCGCGTTGTTCGTCGACGGATGCTTCTGGCACTCGTGCCCGGAGCACGGTCAACTGCCGAAGGCGAACCGCGAATGGTGGCGGTGAAGCTGCACGGAGTGGTCGTTCGCGACCGGGACACCGATGTGCAGCTCACGTCCGCGGGCTGGCTCGTCGTCCGCGTGTGGGAGCACGAGGACGCGGAAGCCGTCGCCGACCGGATCATCGCGCTCGTGTCCGCGAGTCCCGCCAAGACATGAAAGTGCGGTGCCCCGGGCGATGTCGCCCAGAGCACCGCACCCGCGGCCTTCTCCTGGTCAGGCCGCCACCGGCATGAGCTGGTGCAGCACGTCCCGCTCACCCAGCCGTTCCTGGGCCCACTCGACGACCGAGGCCTCCTGCGCGAACAGCACGATCTGCCGGTCCGCGGACAGCTGCAGCAGCAGGTCGAGCAATGCGCGTGTGCGGGAGTCGTCGGCTTGCACGGTGACGTCGTCCAGCAGTAGCGGGCACGGCTCGGAGGCGAGGTGTTGGGCCAGAGCGACGCGCAGCAGCAGGTAGATCTGTTCGGCTGTGCCGAGGGACAGGTGTGCGGCCTGGTGCCACGACTCGGAGGCCGCGCACACGCGCACGGTCAGGGTTGACGGGTCCACGGCGGCGTCGACGTACCGGCCGTCGGTGATCGCGGGCAGCCAGGTCCGGAGTGTGTCTTCGAGGGCCGGGGCGATGGTGCTGTGCACCTTCTCGCGGGCCGCGGTCAGGTAGCGGGAGGCCAGGTCGATGGCCTCCACCTCGGCGGTCACCTCGGCCAGTGCGGCCGTGGCGACCTGCACGGCTTCCTCGGCTTCCGGGACGCTCGGCAGTGAGCGGGCCATCTCCGCGACGGTCGCGGCCAGCGAGTCCGCGGACGCGGCCAGGGACGGGTCCACCGGGGCGCAGGCCGCGTAGCGGAGGGCCGCTTCCAGCAGGGTGGCGTGGTGGGTCTGGGCCGCGGAGAGGGTGGCTTCCAGGTCGTCCTGGGTGCCCGAGGCCAGCAGTGACTGGAGTTCGGCCCACGCCTTGCGTTCGTCCTCGGCCTCGCGCAGGAGGTCGTCCCAGCCGCGTTGCCACTCGGCGATCGCGCGCAGGAGGTCCTCGGGGCGTTCGCCGGTGCGGCCGATCGCGGTCACGGCCTCGCGCAGCAGGACCAGGGCTCGGGTGTGGGCCGCGGTCGCTTCGGCGACGGTGGCCTCGGCCTGGCGGCGGTCTGCCAGGGTCTGGGACAACTGGGGGCGATGCGCCGCCATCAACGCCTGGCGGGCGCGCACCTTGCAGTCGGTCTCGTAGTCCACCAGCAGGTCCGGCACGGGCATCGCGGCGTCCACCTTGCCGCGTGCGGCGAGTTCCACGCGGATCGCCTTCTCGGTGCGGGCCACCTCGGACACCAGGTCGGCGTGCTCGGCCTCCCAGGCGGGGCGATTCGCCAGGCGCCACAACGTTTCGCGGTCCGCGGGCACGCCCAGCGACGCGCACTGGGCGACGGCCGAGTCGTGGACGCGGGCGGCTTCCACGGCCACCGCTCGCTGGCCCTCGGCCTCGGCCAGGGTGCGGTCCGCGGTGAACAGCACGCTTCGTGCCTGGGCGGCGGCGGTCGCGCGGTCGGCGGCGAAGGCGATGGCGATCTCGCGCTGGGCCGCGTTGCCGCGGGACATCGCACCGCCGACGCCCGCCACGAGCGCGGCGATGAGGACGCCGATCGAGGCGAGTTGCTGGCCGGTCAGGAAGAGCAGCACGCCCACCAGGCTCGTGAGGCAGCTCAGGGCCAGCAAAGCGCTGCGCAGGAACGGGTTCGGCACCGCGATCTCCTGCACGCGGGTCGCCGCCACGTCCGCTTCGACCTGGGTGCGGGCCGCGCAGGCGGCGGCCTCGTCCTGGTGACCGCGGGCGGTGTCGACGTCGATCGACGCGGTGGTGAGGCGGGCGCCGGCGGCCGGGTCCAGACGCGTGGCCAGGCCGCGCAGCACGGACGGTTCGGCGGTGGTCCGCGGTGACGGCCGGCGTTCGTTGTGCGCGGCGGCGACGGCGGACGCGGTCGCGTAGGCCGAGGCCACGACGCGAAGTTCGTCGTCCAGCGCGGTCTCGCCGACCGGGAAGTCCGGCAGGGCCCGGAGTTCGGCCTCCAGCGCCGCCGCGGACGGGCCCGTCAGCGCGCGCGGGGTCGGTGCGGCCCGCCACGCGGCCAGCGCGCGGTTCACCACCTGGGTCAGCTCTTCCTGCGCGGCCAGTCCGGACGGCGGCGAGTCGCCGAAGCGCTCCTGCAGTTCGCTGAGCCGCGCCACCCGAGCGGAAAGCGCGTCGAGCGACGCCGTGTGTTCCTGCACGGCCAGGCGAGCACGAGCCGCGGCGGCGGAACGGGCCTGAGTGCTCAGTTCCAGATAACGGGCGTGCTCCCGGCGAGCCATGGAGAGGTCGGTTTCGGCTTCACGCAAGTGGTTTCGCGCGTCCCGCAACGCGTCCACGGGGGCGGTCAGCCGTTGCAACGCCTGCTCCACCGTGCCGTCAGTGCCCGCGGTGGCCGCCGCGCGCCGCAGGTGGTCCTGCAGGCCGTTCGCCGCGTCCAGCACGGTCAGCAGCTGTGCCTGGTCCACGCACGCGGTGGCGGCGAACGACGTGCGGTCCAGGCCGAGCCGGAGCGAGACGTCCGGGGCCGCGTCGTCGTTCAGATCACGGTCCACCGCGACGACTTCACCGGACTCCAGCGACACCATGGCCGCCACCCGCCAGGACTCGCCGGTCCACGGACGGTGCCGCGACAACGGTTCACCGCACAAAGCCGCGCGGATGGCGGCGTGCCAGGACGACTTCGCGGACTCGTTCACGCCCGACACCACGGTCAGACCGGGCGCCAACGGCAGCGTGCGATCGTGCAGCGGCCCGAACGCGTGCGCGGTGACGGACTCGATCCTCAACGTTCCTCCAACGCCCGCAGGCCGGTCGACAGCACGCGGCCGCGCAGGGCCACGTCCAAAGAGGGATCCGCGAGCACGTCGCGCACGAACTGGCCGCGCACGGTCCGTTCCGCGGCGACGGTGTCGAAGTCCAGCAACGGGAACGTCCGCTCGGCGTCCAGCCAGCCGAGCGACCGCGACGCCGACACGTCGAACACCTCGCGCGACACCGAACCGTCCTCGCGCACCGTGCACAGAACGGCCCCGCGCTCGCCGGTCTCACCCGGCGTCAGCGGATCCGGATTGCCCGGGAACGTGTAGTCGGCGGCGTGCTCCGGTGTGTGCACGTGTCCGAGGAACGCGTGGTCCAGCCCGGTGATCGCGACGTCGCCGGGCGTGGAACCGTGGCACAGGGCCAGGTTCACGCCACTGCGGTTCACCGCGAAGCCGTCGAGGACGTCCCGCGCGGGGCCGGGTCCGACGTGCGCGGAGCCCCACAGCGTGACGCCGTCGGTGAGTTCCACCGGAGTCAGCGACTCCGACGAGAACACGTGCACGTTCGGCGTCCAGTCCACCTGCTGGTAGACCGACTGCGGCCCGTACCAGTCGTCGTTGCCCGGCGCCAGGAACACCGGCAGCGAGCAGTCGAACGCCGACCGCAGGAACGCGGCGGTGGAAGGGGAACAGCGATCGTGTTCGTACAGGTCGCCGGCGCAGAGCATCGCGTCGGCGCCGGTTTCCCGGGCGAGGTCCACGATGTGACCCAGGGTGTCGCGCAGGGCTTGACGCCGCTCCGGGCCCGCGCTGGGAAAGCGCGTGTCCAGGTGCAGGTCCGCGAACAGCAGCAGTTTCACCGGTGCCTTCAGGTGAGTTCGATGGTGCCGGACAGGGTCAGGTGCAGGCCGAGCGCCTCGCTCACGGCCGCGGTGTCGGCGTGCCAGCCGACCAGTTCCGCGACGGTGGGGGTGAGTTCGTAGCCGTGGTGCCGGATCGTGCGGCTCAGCGCGTGCCACAGCTGTGAAGCGTCGTACGCCACGTCGGGGTCTGCGTGGAACGGAAGGCTGACCAGCAGCGCGTGCACCGGCTGATCGGTGTTCTCGGCGCCGCAAGCGCGCGCCACCGACCGTTCCACGGCCGTGCGCAACAGTTCTGCGCAGCAACGGATCCGCACGCCGTCGAGCTGATCCGGGCGTGCCAGCAGGTTCGCGACGCAGGTCAGCCGGTCCTGCACGTCCGAGGGAAGGTTCATCGCTGCAACCACCCCGCGAGCAGTTCCGTGTCGCGGATCAGCACGTCCAGATCCCCGCTCTCCCCACCCACGCGGCACGCCTGCAACAGGTCGACCGCCCATGATCCGACGACGTCCTCCAGATGTGGCAACAGCTTCCCCGGCTCCGCGAAGTCGTCGAGCACGGCCAGCGCGAGCTTCTGCCTGGTCGTCAACGCGCACTCCAGCACGCGTTCGACCTCGGCGTGCGGCATCCCGCGCCCGAGCCGTTCGCGCCGGAACCGCGCGTGCGACGCCTCTTCCAGGGCCGTCCGGCAGCACGACGCCACCAGTTCCGCCCGCAGCGTCTCCGGCAGGTCCTCGTCGGTGCGCATCGCACGGGCGTCGTTCAGGCACCGGCCGACGGCGTCGTCGGACATCCGCACCTGCACGACGGATCCCTCGCTTCGGCAGACCTCCCAGACAGTGCCGCTCAGCCGCAACCGCCGCAGCGCCTCCACCAGTCGTTCGTCGTGCGTGAAGACCACGACCTGGCGGGTGAGCCCGACGTCCGCGAGCACCTGCGCCAGACCGTCTACTTTGGACGCGTCCATCGCCTGCACGGGGTCGTCGATCAGCACGAACCGGAACGGGCTCTCGTCCACCATCGCGCGCGGCAGGAACAGCGCCAGCCCCAGCGAGTGCAGCTCTCCCTGGCTCATCACCGCCAGCGCCGAGTTGGAGGCGCCGTCGACCGACACGTCCAGCTCGACGTTGCGGGCGCCGCCCATGCGCACCGCGCCCAGGTCGACGTTGCTCTGCTGGCGCAACCTCTGCCAGATCCGCTGTGACTCCTTGGCGAACGGCGCGATGCGCTCGGACCGCAGGGTGGCCGCGGTCTTGCGGATCCAGTTCTCCGCCTCCGTCACGTCGGCGAGCCCCTCGGAGTCCTCCAACGCCTGCTGCGCCTGGGAATGCCACTCGAACAACGCGATCGCCATCGGCCGCCACACCAGGTCGCGCCGGTCGATCTGCTCGCGGGCCACGGACTTCAGCTGTTCCACGGCCAGCACGAGCTCCGCGTAGCGGTCGAACATCTCCTGGCGCAGCCGCACCGGGTCGTCGAACGAGACGCAGGCCTCCCACGCGTGCCACGCCTGCAGCACCGCCGTCGTGTCGAGCATGTCCTGGGCTTCGACCAGCACGTCCGGCGCCGGTTGGCACAACGCGCGGGTCGCCGCGACCGCCACGTCCAGCCGGTCCGCGGCCTCGTGCAGGTCCGCGGCGGCCTTGGCGAGGTGCTCGGCGCGTTGCTTGGCCTTGCCGAGCCACAGGTTGTCGAGCCGGCCGAGGTCGCACACCGGGCACGACTCGGTGCCGCCGGACTCCTGCAGCTGGATCGCGAGCCGCAGTATCTCGCTGCAGCGCAACGAGTCCTGCGCGTTGGCCGTCGCCACCGCGGTCACCGCGCCGAGCGCCAGGTCGAGCGTCTCACGGACCCGGTCGATCTCGTCGTCGGGCGGCAGCGTGATGTCCACGATCTGGTGCAGCAGGCTGGTTCCGCTGCCGACGTCGGCCCTGAGCGCGAGGTCCGCGATCGCGTCGAGGTCGGGGGAGTCGCTGCCGAGCAGTTCGGCGGCACGGCGGGCGCGTTCGTCCGCAGAGGCCGCGAGTGCGGCGCGCACCCGTTCCCGCCGGTCGTAGGGGCGGGCGACGATCTCAGCGAGGCGCTTGCGGTGCTCGGCGAGCGACTGCTGCGCCTCGGTGATCGCCTCCAGACCCAGAAGGCGGTGCATCGCCTCGTAGAGGTCCTCTGGCTGTGCGTCGAGAACGGTCCCCAGTTCGCTGTACGGCAGAAACGGCCGGTAGGTCTCCAGTGCGTCGTGCCACCTGCGGTCGTCGAACGGCTCGCCGTCCTGCGTCCACTCGCCCTGTGCCGGGTCCTCCTCCGGCGCCCAGCGTCTTCGGATCGTCGTCCTGCCCGGTCGCGCGGCCTGGACGAGGTCCAGCTCGACGGCGGTGTCGGGCCGGTGCAGGTTGCGCCAGCCCTGCAGCCACACGTCGTGCCGCGCACGGGTCCAGCGGGCGTTGTAGCCGGTCAGTGCCAGTTCCGCGGCCTCGGCGAAGCTCGACTTGCCGGATCCGTTGCGGCCGGTGACGACGGTCAGGCCAGGACCCGGTGCGAGCGGCAGGCGTGCCTGGGGGCCGATGCCCCGGAAACCGCGCACCCGGATCTCCGACAGGTAGATCCCGTGACCGGGGCCGTCCGTCTGCTCCCGCGGGGCGCCCTCCTGATCGGGCACGCCGGCGAGGGCGCGGTCCAGCGCACCATCGCCCCGGCACGCCGCCAGCACCAGTTCTGCCGCTCGTGGGGTGAGATCGTCCTTGGCCAGTCTCCCGGCCATCAGTTCGAGTAACCCGGCTTCACCCGCCACGGTCACATTTCCTCCAGCTGCCACCACTCGATAGGGCGGCAACTTAGGCACGAAAGTGGAGCTACTGACGAGTACTCACACGATCGAGTGGTGTTACATAGGGTGACTAAAGTACGTCGGTGTCGTTATGGCCCCCACACCTGCAGGCCCCTGATCACGAAGTACGCGTCCGGCACGTAGGTGCCGTGCTTCGGGTAGGTGGTGAACTCGGCCTCGGTCGAGCAGTTCTCCCGCTGGTACACGCTCGCGTCCCTGCTCAGGCGGTTCGCGAACGACCGGCCCACGACGGTCAGCGTGATGCACTCGTTGGGGTTCGCGGTTTCCAGGTCGAGGCGCTGCACGGCCCCTGTGTAGTCCGGCCCCGCCCACACGCAGAACTCGCCCTTGTCGCAGGTCTTGTCACTCTGCGCAACAGCGATCCCACTGGAGGCAACCGCGCCCGCAGTGATCGCCAGGGCGGCGATGAGGCTCTTCGACGACATGGGCGCACCTCCGTTGCGAACGAGTGTGCGTCCGTTCGGATCAATCGGCTAGACGATCTTGGACCAGCCCCTGCAGCGTCATCGCGTCGCGCGGGGCGTAGGCCTTCGCGTCGTTGTCGAAGTAGACGAACACGTCGCCCTGCTTCTGCCACGCCTCGACCTTCTCGGCCCACGCCTCCAGACCCTCGTCGGTGTAGCCGCTGACGTAGAGCTCGTCGTGGCCGTGCAGCCGGACGTAGACGAAGTCGCTCGTCACCTCCTCGATGTACGGGTACTTGCCGGCGGCGTCCGCGACCACCAGCGCGATGTCGTGGCGCCGGAGCAGGTCGACGAACTCCTGTGTCCGGTAGCTGTCGTGGCGGACTTCGAGGGCGTGGCGCATCGGCCGTTCGGCGTCCGTGGTGGTGTGCGCCGGGTCTACGCGGTGGTCGTGCCGTTTCGCGATCTCGGCGGCCTCGGTGGTGGTGCGGGGGAGAGCCTCGAAGAAGGCGGTGAGCAGGTCCGCGTCGAACTGGAGCGTCGGAGGGAGCTGCCAGAGGATCGGGCCGAGTTTCGGGCCCAGCGCGAGCACTCCGGACGCCAGGTAGTTCGCGAGGAGTTCGTGGCCGTCCTTGAGGCGCTTCATGTGCGTGATGAAACGGCTGCCCTTGACCGAGAACACGAAGTCGTCGGGCGTTTCGGCGGCCCACTTCCGGTAGCTCGACGGGCGTTGCAGCGAGTAGAAGGAGCCGTTGATCTCGACCGAGCCGAGCTGCTCGCTCAGGTAGGCCAGCTCGCGCTTCTGCGTGACGCCCTTGGGGTAGAACACGCCGCGCCAGGGCGGGTACACCCATCCCGAAGTGCCGATCCTGACCTCGCCCATGTGGTTATCGTGGCACGGTGGACGACTACCTACAGCGCATCGGCGCCTCACGCACGTCGTCGTTGGCGGAGCTGCACGAACGGCACCTGCTCAGCGTCCCGTTCGAGAACCTCGACACCCACATGGACACCCGGATCGTGCTGGAGATCCCGTGGCTGCACGACAAGATCGTGGTGCGGCGCCGTGGCGGGTTCTGCTACGAGCTCAACGGGATGTTCGCGGAGTTGTTGCGCGACTTGGGACATGAGGTCGACCTGCTCGCGGCGCGGGTGTACGGCGAGGGGCAGCGGCTCGGGCCGCCGTTCGACCACATGGCGTTGCTCGTGGACGGCGCCTGGCTGGCGGACGTCGGGTTCGGGTCCTTCTCATTGCATCCGCTGTCGTGGACGTCGCGGGAGGACCAGAAGGACCCTGGCGGCGTGTTCCGGCTGGCGGACAACGGCGACGACGTGGACGTGTTCCACGACGGAACGCCTGTTTACCGGCTGGAGCGCAGACCGCGTGAGCTGGTGGAGTTCGTGCCGACCTGCTGGTGGCAGCAGACCTCGCCGGAGTCGCACTTCCGCAAGGGTCCGATGGCGACCCGCGCGTTGCCGGTCGGGCGGATCACCGTGACGGACAAGAAGCTCGTGCTGACGGAGAACGGCCACAGGACCTCGACCGACATCGAGGATCCCGCGGCCGCTTTCCTTGACTACTTTGGAATTCACTTCCTGCAGAGCAACGCGTCCGGTGTCCTGCGCCAGTTGTAGGCGACGCCGGCGATGTGCTCGTCCTGCGCGCACTGGCCCTTGTAGTGCCCGTTGGCCCAGTCGCCGCCCTGGTCCGGCCGGTTGTCACCCCGGTCGAACCACAGCACCCGCGTCTGCGATCCCTGTGCGACGGGTGCGCAGACCAATGTGAAGTTCGCGTAGCCGACGGCCGCGTTTCCGTTCGGGCACTGGAGCTTCGTGTAGCCGGACGCCCAGTCGTTGGTCACGTGCTGCTCGTTGGTGACCCTGGTCGTGTTGCTCCACTGTGGACCGCTGACGCACAGGCCGCGGTTGCCGGTGTGGCTGATGCCGACGAGCTTTTCGCTCTGCGGGCACGATTCCTTGATGAGCTGGTTCCAGCGGGTCTCGCGCGGGATCTGCCCGGTGCGGCTGGAGGCGTTGACGAGACGGTTCCACGCGCCGGCCCGCCAGTCGTCGCCGTCGTTGACGCCCATGCGGTTTCCGGCGGCGTCCCAGTGCAGCAGCGCCCATCCGTTGCCGCCCCGATTGGTGTGGAAGCCGACCAGCGGCCAGTACGCGAAGTCGGTGTCGTTCGCGATCAGCTGGTTCACGAACCGCTCGAACCAGTCGCGCGCCACGGGGTTGTTCTCGTCGCGGCCGCCGACGCCGAACTCGCTGATCCACAGCGGTGCGGTGAAGTGCTTCTGCGCCTCGGTGATGAAGAACGCCTGGCGTTGCAGGACGTTGATGTGGTCCTGCGGCGAGAGGTCCTGGTAACGCGGGTCGCTCGTCTCGCCGATTCCCGAGGCGCCGCTGTGGTTCGGGCCCGTGTAGCCGTAGAAGTGGGCGGAGTAGACGAGCTTGTCGGGGTTGGCGAGCGTGTGGCTGAGGAACCGCGCCGGCTCCAGCGTCGGGCGGCCGTGCGCGAAGCCGTCGACGGGGATGCCGGTCCAGTTGATGCCCTCGACGACCACCAGCAGGTCCGGTGCGGTCTGCTGGATGCGGTCCGCGGCCTGCTGCGAGGCCTTGTGCCAGTCGTGGTCGTTGCCCCAGCCCCAGTTCGGGTCGTCCCAGACGTTGCGGCGCACCTCGTTGTAGAGGTCGGCACCGACGACGCGCTTGTTCGCCTTGAAGCGGTCCGTCATGAACGCCCAGTCGTTGATCCACTGGTCGGTGCTCTGGCTGGTGTTCCACCGCTCGTTGCCGTCGACGCCGCAACACCAGCGGGACGTCGTCGTGTGGTTGTTGAGGATGACGGCGAGGTTGTTGCGGGTCAGCTCTGCCACGACCGCGTCGTAGACCTCGAGCGGCCGCTTTCCGTTGAGCTGCGCGTCTTTCAGGCCGTTGACGGGGTTCGTGTCCTTGATCATCTGGTTGGAGAACGGCAGCCGGATGCTGTTGACGCCGATCTCCTTGAAACCACTGATGATCGTGGCCATGGTCGCGCGGTCGAGTCCGAGAGGGACCTGGTCGGCCTTCTCGCCGGAGTGGTGGTTGGCGGGGTCGTTGATGTCGCCGGAACCGGTGTAGGTGCCGCTCGCACCGTGCCAGTTGCCGGACTTGAGCTTGAAGCGGTCGCCGTGTGCGTCGACGATCCACCGGCCTCGGGTGCTGAGGGGGCCGGTCCAGGCCGCCTCGTCCGCGTGCGCTTGCACGGGAGCCACGAGACTCGCGGCCAGGAGCAGGGGAGCCAAGACGCGAATGGGTTTCACATATGTGACCGTATCGGCGTTCCAAGGCGTTGCGCTAGGGCCAGTGCGTTGTACGGTGCCGCGCCTTTCATGGTGTTGTCGAAGTAGACGTAGGTGTCGCGGTCCCAGTCGCGGATCTTGTGCGCCCATTCGTCCAGTTGCCGGTCGTCGTAGGAGCTGATGTACAGCTCGTCGTGGCCGTGCAGGCGGACGTAGGCGAAGTCGGCGGTGACGGCTTCGATGCAGGGGAACGTCGGTGCGTCCGACACGACGTGCGCGACGTTGTGCGCGTGGAGCAGGTCGAAGTAGGCGTCTGTGCGGAACGACTCGTGACGCGGTTCCAGGGCGTGCCTGCCCGCTGGGAGTACCGCGACGAAGTCCCGCAGGACCGCGCGATCGAACCGGAGGGTGGGGGGCAACTGCCAGAGGATCGGGCCCTGCTTGGTGCCGAGCGCGATCGAACCGAGGAAGGCTTTGAGCGGCTCTTCGACGTTCCGCAGGCGTTTGACGTGCGTGATCAGCTTCGGGCCCTTGACGGCGAACGTGAAGTCCGGAGGAGTCTCGGCGACCCACTTGCGGTAGTTCGACGGCGGTTGCGGGTGGTAGAAGGAGCTGTTGATCTCGATGGTGCCGACGTGCTCGGCCAGGTGGGCAAGCCAGCGTCGCTGGGGGATGCCGCGGTAGAAGCCGTCGCGCCACTCCGGGTAGCGCCAGCCGGACGTGCCGATCCTGATCACACCCTCCGGGTAACCCGGCACGGGTGTAGCTACTCCGTAGCACTTATTGATGGTTTGAGCTACAGTGGTGGCATGCAGCAGCTCAAAGCCATCGGCCAGCGTGAGCTCCGCAACGACAACGCGGAGATCATGCGGCGCGTCGAGGCGGGTGAGAGCTTCGTCGTCACCCGCAACAACAAGCCTGTCGCCCAGCTCTCGCCCTACCGCGCGGAGGTCGTCTCGAAGCCTTCGCTCGGCGAGGTGCAGGTGCTGTTCGGGACCCTGCCGTCCGTCGACGCGGACCGCTGGGACGCCGACCGCCGTGCCGCCGACGAGGTGTTCGGCGCGGACGACCCGCTGGAAGACCCGTGGCAGAGCTGAGCTGTCTGCTCGACACCTGCGTGCTGATCAGGCTCGAGCGGGCGAACCTGGGCGAGTACGTGAACGCCCGGCCGTTCCTGAGCGCCGTCACGATCGCGGAGCTGGCGTTCGGGCTGGACATCGATGATCCCGTCGAGCGGTTCGCCCGCTCCGAGCGGTACTACGCGGCGGTGCAGAAGTTCGAGGTGCTGCCGTTCGGCGTCGAGGAGGCCAAGGTCTACGGGCAGATGGCCTCGCTGGTGCGGCGGGCGGGACGGTCACCGCGGCCGCGGCGGATGGACCTGCAGATCGCGGCCACGGCGGCGGTCGCGGGACTGCCGGTGCTGACGATGAACGTCAAGGACTTCAAGGACGTCGAACGGCTCGTGAAGGTCGTGCCGATCCGTCAGGTCTGACCGCCCGTCGTCAGGCGTTTCAGCGTGAGGAACACCCGGACCCGTTCCAGTTGCTCCACGCCTATTCCTGGTCGCGTGGCTGGAAGTCGTCGTCCAGCCACGCGATCGGACGCGTCCCCGCCCACTCGGTGATGGCGGGAACCTTGCCGTGGTGGCCGTCCCGGTGGTCCGCGCCGCGCCCGCCGAAGTCGATCCACTCCAGCTCGGGCAGTCCGATGCGCGGCCCGATGAACTCGTTCGCCTCGTGCTCCCACGTTGTCGCCCAGACCAGGTCCGCGCCGGCGGCAGCGGCGAGCGAGAGCAGCCACGGCCCGTGCGACGGGTCCAGCCACACGCGCAGAGGCCGGAAAAAACCGTACGGACGGATTCGATGCGTGGTGTAGCCGGGCGGGCGTCGGGTCGGCTTCGCCATGAACGGGTTCAGCGGGCCGTCGACGTCCAACAGGATCGCGGGACGCGAGAACATGACCTGATCGAAACATCCGAACGGCTAATGATCCCGCGATTCATCCCGATACGTGACACATGACTGTCACGGACATCGCGACGTGGGGGACGGCGGACCACGTGCGGGCCGCGCTCGAACGTCAGCTCGAAGGCGCGCTGGTAGAGGTTCCCCACGACGACGACTCACCCCGCTGGGCGTTCAGCGAGGCGCTGCGCAGGTCGTTGATGCTGCGCCAGAAGAACCCGTTCGACGTCGTCGCGATCGGCATGCCGGACCTGCTGCGTTACCGGGACCTGGTGGCGGGCTCCGAGGTGACGTTGCGCGCGACGAACATCGACGCCTACTTCATCCGCGAGGACGGCAGCGCCGAGCAGTACGTGCCCGAAACGGAGTGAAGCCCCGGCTCCGTCGAGAGAGCCGGGGCTTCAGAACCACCACACACACTAGGCAGGCACGGACGCCACGCCCGGTGCCAGGAAACGCTTGCCCGTGACCTTCTCCGAGATGCCGGTGCGGTCCAGGTACGGCGTGATGCCGCCCAGCCAGAACGGCCACCCGGCGCCCAGGAGCATGCACAGGTCGATGTCCTGCGCCTCCGCGACCACGCCCTCGTCGAGCATGATCCGGATCTCCTCGGCCAGCGCCTCCAGCGCGCGGGACTTCACCTCGTCACCCGTGAGGGGCGAGGAGCCGAACTCCCACAGGGCCTGGACCTCGGGGTCGACGGTCTGCTTGCCCGTCGAGTCCCACTGCCAGACAGCGCCCTTGCCGGCGGCGACGAACTTCTTCATGTTCTCCGACACCGTGAAGCGGTCGGGGAACGCGCCGTGCATCGTCTCCGACACGTGCAGCGCGACGGCGGAACCGACCAGCTGCAGCAGGATCATCGGCGACATCGGCAGGCCCAGCGGCTCGGTGGCCTTGTCGGCGACCTCGAACGACGTGCCTTCGTCGACCGACTTGATGACCTCGCCCATGAAGCGGGTCAGCAGGCGGTTCACGACGAACGCGGGCGCGTCCTTCACGAGTACCGAGGACTTCTTGAGCTGCTTGCCGATCGAGAACGCCGTCGCCAAAGTCGCGTCGTCGGTCTGCTCGGCGCGCACGATCTCCAGCAGCGGCATGACCGCGACCGGGTTGAAGAAGTGGAAGCCCACGACCCGCTCGGGGTGCTTGAGCTTCGACGCCATGTCCGTGATGGACAGCGACGACGTGTTCGTGGCCAGGATCGCCTCGGCGGAGACGTGCTCCTCGACCTCGGCGAACACCTGCTGCTTCACGGCGAGGTCCTCGAACACGGCCTCGATCACGAAGTCGGCGTCGGAGAACGCGGACTTGTCCAGCGAGCCGGAGACCAGCGCCTTGAGGCGGTTCGCCTCGTCCGGCGAGATCCGCTTCTTGCCCGCCAGCTTGTCGATCTCGCTGTGGACGTAGCCGACGCCCTTGTCCACGCGCGCCTGGTCGATGTCGGTCAGCACGACCGGCACGTGCAGGCGGCGGATGAACAGCAGCGCCATCTGCGAGGCCATCAGGCCCGCGCCGACGACACCGACCTTGGTGACCTTGCGCGCCAGCGACTTGTCGGGAGCACCGGCCGGACGCTTCGCGCGCTTCTGCACCAGGTTGAACGAGTACAGACCCGCGCGCAGCTCGTCGCTCATGACGAGGTCCGCGAGGCCCTCGGTCTCGGCGGCGTAGCCCTTGTCCAGGTCGTTCTCGCGCGCCAGCTCCAGCAGTTCCAGCGCCTTCAACGCGCCGGGCGCCGCGCCCTTGGTCTTGCCGTGCACGATGGCCTTGGCCCGCGCGACGGCGGCGTCCCACGCCTCACCGCGGTCGATCTCCTTGCGCGGCACCGTGATCTCGCCGCGCACGACGCCGGACAGCCACAGCAGCGACTGCTCCAGGTAGTCGGCGGAGTCGAACAGCACGTCCGCGATGCCCAGGCCGAGAGCGTCCTTCGGCTTGAGCATCTTGTTCTGGTTCAACGCGTTCTCGAAGATCACCGTCACGGCGTCGTTGGCGCCGATCAGGTTCGGCAGCAGCTGCGTGCCGCCCCAGCCCGGGAACAAGCCCAGGAACACCTCGGGCAGCGCGATGGCGGCCGCGTTCGACGCCAGCGTGCGGTAGTGGCACGACAGCGCGAGCTCCAGGCCGCCACCCATGACCGCGCCGTTGACGAAGGCGAAGGTCGGGATGTCCGAGTCGGTGAACTTCTTGAAGACCTCGTGACCCAGCTGGCCGATCGTGACGCCCTGCGAGCGGTCCGTCGCCTGCTCCACGGCCGTCAGGTCCGCGCCCACCGCGAAGATGAACGGCTTGCCGGTGACGGCGATCGCGGCCGGGCTCGCGGCGTGGGCCTCGTCGAACGCGGCGCCGAGCGACACCAGCGACTGCGGGCCGAACGTCGACGGGCGGGTGTGGTCCAGGCCGTTGTCGATCGTGATGAACGCGACCGGCTTGTCCAGGCCCGGCACCGAGATCAGACGAGTCTTGGCAACGGTGACGACCTCGTCGGGGAAGATCGCCTTTGCTTCCTCAGCGGTGATGGTCACTTGCCACTCCAGTTCGGGTTCTCCCAGATGACGGTCCCGCCCATGCCGATGCCGATGCACATGGTGGTGAGGCCGTAGCGCACGTCCGGACGCTCGGCGAACTGACGCGACAGCTGCGTCATGAGGCGAACGCCCGAGGACGCCAGCGGGTGGCCGGTCGCGATCGCGCCGCCCCACTGGTTCACGCGGGCGTCGTCGTCGGCGATGCCGAAGTGGTCGAGGAACGCGAGCACCTGGATGGCGAACGCCTCGTTGACCTCGAACAGGCCGATGTCCTCAATGGACAGACCGGCGCGCTGGAGAGCCTTCTCGGTGGCGGGAACCGGGCCGATGCCCATGACCTCGGGCTCGACACCCAGGAACGAGTAGCCGACCATCCGCATGCCGACGGGCAGGCCGAGCTCGCGCGCGGTCTCCTCCTCGGCGAGGATGCAGCCGGTCGCGCCGTCGTTCAGACCGGCCGCGTTGCCCGCGGTGATCCGGCCGTGCGGGCGGAACGGCGTCTTGAGCTTGCCCAGGTCCTCGACCGTGGTGCCCGGACGCGGCGGCTCGTCGGCCGTCGCGAGGCCCCAGCCGTTCTCCGCGGAGCGGGTCGCGACGGGCACGAGCTCCGGCCCGATCTTGCCGTTCTTGATCGCGTCGGCGTACTTGGCCTGGGATGCGGCCGCGTAGGCGTCGGTGCGGTCCTTGGTGATGTGCGGGAACCGGTCGTGCAGGTTCTCCGCGGTCTGCCCCATCACGAGCGCGCTGGTGTCGACGATCTTGTCCGACAGGAAGCGCGGGTTCGGGTCGACGCCCTCGCCCATCGGGTGCCGGCCCATGTGCTCGACACCGCCCGCGATGGCGACGTCGTACGCGCCGAACGCGATGCCGCTCGCGGCCGTGGTCACGGCGGTCATCGCGCCCGCGCACATGCGGTCGATCGAGTAACCGGGGACCGACTTCGGCAGGCCCGCGAGCAGTGCCGCGGTGCGGCCGAGCGTGAGGCCCTGGTCGCCGATCTGCGTGGTCGCGGCGATGGCGACCTCGTCGACCCGCTCCGGCGGCAGCTCGGGGTGCCTGCGCAGCAGCTCACGGATGACCTTCACGATGAGGTCGTCTGCACGGGTCTCGGCGAAAATCCCCTTGGGGCCGGCCTTGCCGAACGGCGTGCGGACGCCGTCGACGAAGACCACGTTCCGAACGCGTGCCGGCGCTGCTGGTGCGGCCACGGCGTCTCCTCCACTTGTGGTGACAACTCTGTCCACTACCGGCGGGGTTGCGCGACATCCCTACCGGTCGGTAACGCCAACTCTAACCCTAGTTACTGGTGAGTAACCACTGCCGTGCCCCTGTTCGTTGTGTCACACACCTTGCGCACGATCAGGAACAGCGGCAACCCGACCGGGGCCAGCAGGATCGTGATCACCAGAACGGGTGCCATGATCAGCGGGTTGACGTCGAGCCGGCGCCCTTCGAGGTACATCCAGCGTCCGACGAACAGGTCCCACGCGATCATGTGCGCCCACACCAGCGCCGCGCCGGTCGGCGTGCTCATGAACTCGGCCAGCGCGCCGAGTTCGGGCCTCGTGACCAGCGGCAGCAGCTCCGGCAGCACGGGGATCATCAGCACGACGTAGATCACGACCGGCGGCAGCACGATCAGGTACGACTCGGCGATCTTCCGCGTCCACGACCACTTCGGCGCGAAGATCATGAGCGCCCAGAACGGCGCTACTACCAGGAACGTCAGCTCGAACAGGGTTGCGGTCATGCGTTCACGAGCTCCTTCTTCGGTGCGCGCGCCCACACCACGCCGAGCGCGGTCGCGACGATGATCCCGGCGAGCGCGAGCAACGTCGTGCCGTCGGGCTGGATCAGGGACTGGCCGCGCAACGCCTGCCAGGTCACGAGCAGGAAGATCCCCAGGAACGACCCGCTGAGGACCCACGCGAGCTTGGTGTTGGCGCGGGTGCCGAGCAGCGCGATGAGCAGCGGCAGCACCTGCAGGGCGTGCATGCCCACGAAGTGCCCGACCCTCAGGTCGCCGTGCTCGGTGCTCCACCCGGTGAGCGCCATGTACGCGCCGCCGTCGGCCGCGCCGATCGTGTGCGACCCGAGGGTGCCGCCGTCGAGGGCCTGGCCGGGCTTCGGCTGCGTCATCAGGAATCCGACGCCGAGTCCCAGGAATGAGATGACGAGCCCGAGCCGGATCGACCACGACAGGGCCTGGTTCTCGATCTTCGTGCGCCACAGCAGGATCGCGACGATCGCGTGCGTCACCCACAACACGACGATCGTCACGCCCATGATCGAGAACAGTGTCGCGTCGAGCGGCGTCTCGAAGTTGAAGTGGCTGCGCCTGCCGCGCACGACCTGCCCGACGATGACGACCATCTCGGCCGCTCCGGCCGCCGCCAGCACGGTGCCGGCCCACCAGCCGACGCGCTGGAACCTCTTCAGGAACGTGAGCAGCCACGCCAGCGTGAACGCGTAGAGCGCCAGCGACACGGCGAACTTGAACGGCTTGAGCCAGATCGGCGAGTTGACCAGCATCCGGTCGTCGACGAGCAGCCCGATGAGCGAGATCGGGATCAGCAGCGCCATCGACCAGCCGAAGAGAACTAACGGCCGGTGCCACGTGCGAAGCATCTCTTTACCCCCCGTATGGATAGCGGCACTCTCTACTATCCGGAAGCTACACTATCCATATGCGTGTTGGCGAGCTTTCGAAGAGAAGCGGCGTCGCGGTGCCGACGATCAAGTACTACCTGCGCGAGGGACTGCTGCCCGCCGGCGTGCTGACCAGCCCGAACCAGGCCCACTACGACGAGGAGCACCTGCGCAGACTCCGCCTGGTGCGTGCCCTCGTGGACGTCGGCGGCCTCTCCATCGCGTCGGTGCGCGAGGTCCTCGCCGCCATCGACACCCGCGACCAGTCGCTGCACAACAAGCTCGGCGCCGTGCAGGAGGCCATCAGCCAGCCGAGCGCGGTCGAGCTCGACCCGCTCGCGATCGAGGACGTCCAGGCCTTCTTCGCGCGGCAGGGCGAGACCGAGTGCGTCGACGTCACCGAGTCCAACGTGACCCACATGCTCGCCGCGGCCCTGACCGTGGCGCGCTCCGTCGGCCACGGCCAGTTCCGTGACCTGCTCGACCCCTACCTGGAGGGGCTGAAGATCATCGCGCAGGCCGATGTCGCCTACGTCGCGAGGCAAAGGTCCCGCGATGACGTCATCGAGGCGATGGTCGTCGGCACCCTCATCGGAGACGCCGTCCTCAAGGCCGTCCGGCGGCTCGCACACGTCCAGGTGTCGCGCGACGTGATCGGCGACGAACCCGTCGACCCCACGTCCTGAACTGATATATCGGCCGATATATCAGTTCAGCGACACCTCCCACCTGCGCCTTAGCAATGGCTCTTTGGACTTCGTCCGCAAATGACTCGTTGCAAAGGGCTGAAGGGAAAGTGGGCGCGGGGTGAAAGAGCGGGCGTCCTGCCGGACATGACCCGGGGTGGAGCAGGTGGACGTGGAACCGCGCCAGACGGGTTTCGAGGCCGTCGCGCAGGAGCTGATCGAGCCGCTGCGCCGGTACCTGGCGCGGCGGACCGATGCCGCGACCGCGGACGACGTGCTGTCCGAGACGTTGCTGGTGGCCTGGCGGCGCCGTGCCGAGATGCCGGCCGAACCGCTGGCCTGGGCGTACGCCGTCGCGCGCAACTGTCTCGCCAACGCGGAACGGACGCGGCGCAGACAGGACCGGTTGCTCGTGCGGATCTGGCAGCTCGCCAGACCGCCAGAGCACGCGCCGGCCCGTGACGATCCGGATCCGGAGCTGGCCAGGGCACTCGCGCGGTTGTCGGCCGCGGACGCCGAGCTGATGCGGCTCTGGGCGTGGGAGGAGCTCGGGCCCGCCGAGATCGCACAGGTCGTCGGGATGAGTGCCAACGCGGTCAGCATCCGCCTGCACCGGGCACGCCGGAAGTTGAAGTCCCTGCTGGACGAGCAGGCGGAAGGAGAGCGGCCATGACGGACGACGACCTGCGCGACCGGATGCGCCGCGCCGATCCGGCGGCCTCGTTGCGCCCGCTGCCCGACGACGAGGCGCGGCGGCTGGTGGTAGGGGCCGCGCTCGACGTTCCCGTCGCCCCGCGGGTGTCCTCGCGACGGCTGCCGGTGCTCGTCGGGGCCGCGGCGGTGGTCGCGGTGGTCGCCGGGGTGCTCGTGGCGAGCAGCGGTGGTTCCAGGCAGGCGCCGGGTCCGGACGTCGCGTTGCCGACCTCGACCCAGCCCGGTCTGGCGAACGGCTCGGGGTTGCCCGACAACAGCGGCGGACGGCCCACGACCAGCGGTCAGCCGCGGCCCACCACCAGCACGTCGGAAACGCCGCCGCCGACCACCACGTCGTCCAGCGGTCGCAAGACCACGGTCGCCGTGCTCACGGAAGCGCCGGTGGATCCGGAGGTCCGGTGCCGCAAGCCGGAAGCCGCAGTTCTTCAGGAACGCGCGCAGATGGCGTTCGAGGCCACCGTCCTGCGGATCGAGGGGAACGTCGTGACGCTGCAGGTGCATCGCGCGTGGACCGGTGAGGCTGATCTTGTCGAGGTGCGGAACACGACCAACTCGCCGGTGCTGGCCGGGTTCGAGCCCGAGATCGGCCGGAGGTACCTCGTCGCGGCAAGCGACCTGCAGGTGATGGGCTGCGGCTACAGCGGACTCGACGAGCCCGAGCTGCGCGCGGTCTACGACGAGGCGTTCCCGAAGCGCTGAACGACAGCGGCGATGCGCCCGATGCGGGCGCATCGCCGCTTCGTCGTTACTTCGTCAGGTAGGCGTTGATCACGGTCTGGGTGACCGAGTCACCGCCCTTGCCCACGGCCGTGGCCCGCAGCGAGACGCTTCCACCCTTGGCCGGGTTGAGCACGAACATCGAGTCGCGGACGACCAGGGTCCGCTGCCAGGTGGCGCCCTTGTCGTAGGACACCTGCGCGGTCAGCGACCTCGTCTTGCCCTGCACCGTCAGCGGGATCCGCTGGAACCGGTGCGCGGGCAGGGTTCCGTCGAGGGCGAGGTCGGGCGTGAAGCGGACCATCGACAACGGCACCTGCGTGACGCCCGAGGTCGTGGCCGAGTCGAAGCTCCACGACGTCGTGACCGAGGTGCTGATCGCCGCGACGCCCGAGCGGTTCGCCGTGGTGGTCAGCTCGTAGCGTCCGGGAGCCTGCGGCAGGGAGAAGAACGTCTCCAGGTCGAGCGGCCGGTCGGTCGAGTCGACCACCTTGCCGCCGAGCTTCAGCACCGTCGACCCAGACTCGACGACCGACCCGCCGGAGCGGCCCTGCCCGTCGGCGAAGAACGGCAGGCTGCCGTAGAGGACGTCCCCGTCGCGGTACAGGCCGACGCGGCGTTCGGTGGTGAGCGCCGGTCCGAAGACGCCGGTGTTGAACGTCTTCTTGTAGGTGCGTCCTGGCTTGAACTGCTCGTCCTCGGCGTTCCAGTACGCCTCGGTGCCGTCGGCGTTGTCCTGCTCGAAGCGGAAACCCCAGGTGTGTTTGGGGGAGTAGAGGTACATCTTCCTGGTGTGCGGCAGGGCGTACCCGAAGGCGACACCGAACAGCGGGCTGTCACCGAGTGCGGCGCTGGCGAACAGGTAGCCGGTGCGGCCCTCGGCGGTGGCGCCCGACGAGGCCTCGATGGTCACGAGGTCCTTGGACTTCAGCTGCTTGCCGTAGCCCGTCCAGAACTTCGTGAGCGTCGTGGACTGGTCGGCGAGGTGGAACTCCTCGCGGTCGGCGCCGGTGTAGGAGGCGACGACCAGTTCGTTCATCTCGCCGGGCTTGCCCTCCGGACCGACGTGCGCCGTGTTGAGGACGCTGAGCGGCAGGCCCAGCAGGCCGAAGCCGTACTCCATCGACGGCATCTTGTGGCCGACCCTGATGTACGAGTGGCGCTCCGCCGGGTTGCCCGGCCACCCGATGTCGACGGGCTTGGCCTGGCGGGCGTCGAGCGTGATCGTGGTGTCGGCGCCGACCTCGATGTTCGTGCCGTTGAACCAGTTGTACTCCGCGTTCGGCTGGTCCGGTGAGACCCACTGGCGGCCGGTCAGCAGGTAGCGGCCCTTCGGCACGCGCAACGACTCGAGTCCGGTGCCGAGACCGACGTAGTCGCCCTGCGCGTCCCCGGTGACGCCCTGCAGTTCCGCGCGCCAGTCCGCGGCGGGCTTGCCGTCGCTGCCGATCGCCTTGACCGTGACGGTGTAACGCTCGGGTTCGCGCGTCACGGCCGCAGGGGTCACCACGGACTGACCGCCGCCGCTCGCGTTGATGTACGCGCTGAACGTGCCGGACGCGTCACCACCGACCTTGGTATCGGCGGTCAGCGTGGTGGTGGCGGTGCCGTGCGCGGGCACGGTCACAGTGGAGTCCTTGAGCGTGAAGAAGCCCTGCGGCGCGGCCGTGTCGACCTTCAGCGTGAGGGTGACCGGCTGGTCGCCTTCGTTGCGGTAGAGGACATCTCGCGTCATCGGGACGTCGTCGTGGTGCGGCCACAACGCCGTGCCGAAGGAGACCGAACCGGAAGAGACGGTCTGCTTGATCGCCTTGGCGACGTCCGTGCGTCCGGCGCCCTGCTCGAACGGGTCATGCGCGCCGGGCTTCGCCGACGCCATCAGCGCGGCCTTGATCTGGTCGCCGCGCCAGTCGGGGTGCGCCTGGGCCAGGATCGCCGCCGCACCCGTGACGTGCGGGGTCGCCATCGACGTGCCGCTCAGCGAGATGTAGCCCTCGGCGGGCTTGGGCATGGTCTCGCCGAGCCTGCCCGCCGCCGCGGCGCCGATGCCGACACCGGGTGCGGTGATGTCCGGCTTGATCGCGCCGTCACCCTCGCGCGGACCGGTGCTGGAGAAGCTCGCGAGCTTGTCGTCGCGATCCACGGCACCGACGGTGAGCGCCGCGTCCGCGCTGCCGGGGGAACCGACGGAATTCGGGCCGTAGTTGCCCGACGCGATGACGAACAGCGTGCCGGTCTCCTGCGAGAGCCTGTTGATCAGGATCTCCATCGGGTCCAGCAACGGGCCGTCCTCGCCGCCGAGGCTCATGTTGACGACGTCCGCCTGCTGCTCGACCGCCCACTCGATGCCCGCGAGGATCCCGGAGTCGTAACCGGACCCGTCGTCGCCGAGCACCTTGCCGTCGAGGATGCGCGCGCCAGGCGCCACACCCTTGAACTTCCCGCCCGACTTCGCCCCGGTGCCGGCCGCGATCGACGCGACGTGCGTGCCGTGGCCGACGCGGTCCTGGTTGTCGGGGGACTCGGAGAAGTTCTTCTCCGCGACCTCCTGCGTGGCGAGGTCCGGATGCGTGTTGTCGACACCGGTGTCCAGTACGGCGATCTTCACGCCCTTGCCGTCGAACCCGGCCTGCCACGCCTGCGGAGCCCCGATCTGGGCGGTGCTGCGGTCGAGCGCGGCCTTGCGCACCGCGTCCAGCCAGATCGTGGGCTTCTGCGCCTGACGGGCGTTGGCCAGCGACTTCCACACGTCCGGCGCGGTCTCGGCGGTCACCGTGACGGCGTCCACGCCGATGCGGCTGAACGAGCGCGCGCTCCGCAGCCCGGACCCCGCCGACACGAGCACGCCGAGACCCTTGCGCTTCGTGTACTCGGGCCTGCTCAGCAACGCGAGGTCGAACAGGCGCCGGTCCAGCCGGCCCTCGGTGATCATCGGCTCCACGTCGGCGGGCACGGCGTAGAGGTGCGTGCCGTCCTCTCGCGTGGAGACCATGATGTGCTCGCGACCCGGCGCGGCCTTGAACTGCCGGGGCTTGCCCTTGTCGTCGGTCAGCACCTGGTCACCCGTGATGAGGGTGATCCACTGCTGCTCGGCCGATGCCGGCGTGCTCGTGGTGCCGGCCGTGGTCGCGGCGGCGGGGGTGGCGCCGCTCAGGGCCGTGGCCAGCACGAAGCTGGCCATGGCGAGGGGGAGATGAGGTTTCAACGGAGGCCTCTCCTAGGGACGGACAACTCCTCGGCGGCATATGTCCGTCATCCGGCCTCGATATTTCGCAACGGCAACTGTCAATGGTTCGGACGACTCGCCCGGAGGCACAGCGAACCCGTGACGCACTGACACATCGGCCGATATATCAGTTCAGTGCGGTCGTGACCTGCTGCTTAGCAATGACTCTTTGGACTTTGTCCGCAAATGAGTCATTGCAAGGGCAGGTGGAGCAGCCAGCGGGCCTCGCCGTCGTGGACCTCGTCGGTGGCGGTGAGGCCCGCGGAGGTGGCGACGGCGGCCGAGGCGTGGTGGTCGGGGTGGACGTGGGCGATCACGGTGTGGACCGGCTGGGTGCGGAGCCAGGCGACGAGGCCCTGGGCTGCTTCGCGGGCGATGCCGCGGCCCTGCCACGAGGTGCCGACGACCCACGCGATCTCGGCGGTGTGGTCGGCGAGGGTGATGGTCGCCTGGACGGTGCCCGTCAGGCGGTCTTCGTCGCGGAGCCGGATCACCCAGTTCAGCCAGCGCACGGCCGGGTCGGGCGAGCCCTCGGCCAGGCGTTCGTAGCGGGCGAGGAGCGCTTCCGGGGAGAGCGGGATGCCGCCGATGAAGGTGTGCAGGGCCGGGTCGGACAGCACCTCCGCCATCTCGGCGGCGTGCTCGGGTCGCAGCGGCAGCAGGTCGAGGCGGGCGGTGCTGATCAACGTGGAATGGCCCTTTGCAACGAGTCTTTTGCGGTCGAAGTCCAACGAGTCATTGCTAAGCGGTAGGTCAGGAGGTTGTGGATTGGCCGATATATCAGTTGGGGTGGTGATGGCGGTGCAGGAAGGCGGCGACGAGGTCGTCGGTGAACGTGCGCGGGACGGGTGAGCCGGTGACCAGGACGCGGTAGTAGACGGGGCCGACCAGGTGGTCCAGGGCCGCGTCGACGTCGAGGTCGGCGGGGAGTTCGCCGCGTTCGATCGCGCGGTCCAGGGGGAGGCGGTCGCGGGTGCGCTGGTGGCTCAGGTGGTCGTCGCGGAGTCTGGTCGCCAGTTGTGGGTCGTGCTGGGCCTGGCCCGTGAGGGCGCGGAAGACGGCGCCCGGATCGGAGTCGGTGAGGAACTCGGCCACGTTCGCCAGGTGGGTGCGCAGGTCGGTTCCGAGGTCGCCGTGGTCCTGCGGGGTCAGGTGTTCGGCCATGTCCTCGGTGAAGGCTTCGAGCAGCACGTCGACCTTGGACGGCCACCAGCGGTAGATCGTCTGCTTCGCGACGCCTGCCCGTGCGGCTATGCCCTCGATGGTCACGCCGGCGAAGCCGCGTTCGGCCAGCAGGTCGTCGGCCGCCTCCAGGACTGCCTGCCTGGCCTCTTCGCTGCGTCCGTGCCGGTTTCCGCGGTGTGCGGTGCTGCTCTCCATCGGCCACCTCCTAGGAGCCGTACCTTAGTCAGGGCTAGTCTAGACGCAACGTTGCGTCTACTCTGGCCGCCATGACCATCACATTGCACGAGCCTCGGGTTCGTTCGGTTCTTGACCGGCTCTTCGGCGCCGCCGCGTCCGACGATGACCACTTCGACGCGCCGGCCTGGGGTGACCTGCGGTCGGCCGGCGCGCAGGAACGCGCTGACGCGTTGGCAGGCGTTTACATGCCGATCTCCGCACGCGGGGGAGATCTTCTCTACGGGCTGGCGCGGGCGAGCCGGCCGGACACCGTCGTCGAGTTCGGCACGTCGTTCGGCATCTCGACGCTCTACCTGGCAGCAGCAGTCGCCGACAACGGCAAGGGGCACGTTTACGGGACCGAGATGTCAGAGGCGAAGGTCGCCACCGCGCGGAAGAACCTCGACGAGGCCGGGCTCGGTGGGGTCGCGACGATCCTGCCGGGAGATGCCCGTCGCACGCTGGCCGATCTCAAGGGGCCGATCGGGCTGGTGCTGCTCGACGGTTGGAAGGAGCTCTGCCTGCCGGTGTTGCGGGATCTGGAGTCCCGGCTCGCGCCGGGAGCGCTCGTCGTCGCCGACGACATCGACCAGGGGTCGATGGCCGACTACCTCGCCTACGTGCGCGAACCGGCCAACGGGTACGTCAGCGTCGCGTTTCCGGTCGAGGACGGCATGGAGATCAGCTGCCGTGCGTGATCTGACCACGCACGGCAGCTGATATATCGGATATCAGTTAGCGGGTTCAGGAGCAGGTGCCGGAGGCGCAGGCGGAGGTGCCGTCGCCGCCAGGGCCTTGGTGAGGGCTTCCAGCGTGAGGTCGATCTGCCACGACCTGGCCCCTCCGTCGCGCAGCACGGTGGCCACGGATTCGGGGGAGAGGTCGGCCGGCGGCTGCCAGCAGGTGCGGCGCACCAGGTCGGGCAGCAGCAGGTTCTCCACCGGGAGGGTGTTGGCCGCGGCGATGGTCGCCAGTGCCGCACGGGTCGCGGCCAGGCGGGCCGCGGCGTCCGGGTCCTTGTCCGCCCAGCGGTTGGGCGGCGGTGGGCCGTCGTGCTGGCCCGCGGGTTCCGGGAGCTCCGACTTGGCCAACGCGCCCGCCTTGCGCAGGGCGTTCATCCAGACGCTGGACATGCGGCGCTGGGATCGGCCGCGGAAGACCGGCAGAGCGAGCAGTTCGGCCTCGTTGGCCGGGTTGCGGGCGGCTGCCTCCATGAGAGCGGAGTCCGGGAGGACTCGGCCTGGGGCTATGTCGCGGTCGCGGGCCACGGTGTCGCGGGCTTCCCACAGCGCACGCACGAGGGCCAGTTGCCTCTGGTTGCGCACGCGGTGGATACCTGACGTGCGCCGCCAGGGGTCGGTACGGGGACGCGGCAATGGCGCCATCCGCACCGCCTCGAACTCTTCGAGCGCCCAGGCGAGTTTGCCCTGGCGCTCCAGTTCGGTTTCGAGAACGTCGCGCAGCTGCACGAGCAGCTCCACGTCGAGAGCGGCATACGTCAGCCAGTCGGCAGGAAGGGGCCGGCGCGACCAGTCGGCCGCGCCGTGCCCCTTCTCGAGCCTAAAACCGAGTAGCCGTTCCACCAGCGTGCCCAGTGCGACACGCTCGAACCCAGCCAGCCTGCCCGCCAGCTCGGTGTCGAACAGCACGCCGGGTCGCAGCCCGAGTTCGGCGAGGCACGGCAGGTCCTGAGACGCCGCGTGCAACACCCACTCAGTGCCATCCAACGCCTGCACCAGTGGATCGAGCCGTCCGCCTAGGGCGATCGGATCGACCAACCATGTGCCGGCGCCTTCCCGGCGCAGTTGCACCAGATAGGCACGCTGTGAGTAGCGGTAGCCCGAGGCTCGCTCGGTGTCCACCGCGACCGGGCCCTTCGCCCCGGCGAGCGCGTCAGCGGCTCGCCGGAGCGCAGCTTGATCGGCGACCACGGGCGGGACCCCATCAGCAGGTTCCGTCAGCGGTACCGGATCTGGTCCGGTTGGTGCGGTTGGCTCGTCGGCGGGTACATCCACAGCGGATGACCCTACGACGATCGCACCACTCACAGGTGTTCTCGGCCGGTTCAGTGCTTCAAACCGGTATCTAACGGATCACGCCGGCACGCATGGCCAGCGCGACCATCTGAGCGCGATCTCCTGTGCCCAGCTTCCGGCCGATCCGCGACAGGTGAGACTTCACCGTCAACGCGGACAAGCTCAGAGCCTCGCCGATTTCCTTGTTGCTCTGGCCATCGGCGACCAGCTGGAGCACCTCGACCTCACGCGCGGAAAGTTCCCGCGGCGTGTTGTCCGTGCCCGGCACCCGAGTACCCGCTGCGAGTACTGGTGCCACGCTCGGATCTGCGTAAACGCCACCATCGAGAACCCTGCGCACCCCGTCGGTGACCACCATCGGAGAGGCGGACTTCAGGAGGTACGCCTGGGCGCCCGCCTGGAAGGCCGACCTGACCGCGTAGGGGTCGTCGGAGGATGCGAGGACCACGATGCGGGGCCAGCCCTGAGCACGGAGTTCCGTGACCAGGTCGATGCCGGTGCCATCCGGCAGGCCCAGATCGAGGATCGCGAGGTCGCAAGGACCGGTTGCAAGTGCCCGCGCCCGAGCCTCTGCCACCGATGCGGCCTCATGCACTGTCCCGGCTCCCATTTGGGTGAGCCGAGCTGATATCGCCTCCCTCAGCAGTGGGTGGTCGTCGACCACCAGCACTGAAAAAAGCTCTTCCCGCGGGTGCGGGACCATGTTCGCCGGCAACGAGCCGGCTGGCGTGGTACGAACGGCCTGACCTAAGCCGACGGCAGCCACGTCACTACCTCCCTGGAGTCGGTCGTGCCCCCCGACCGGCACCGGAGACTTTCGTCCAATCAGCCGCGCCACTGATCGACCGAAAGTGGTGTCGTCTGGGGCAGCGTAGCCGCCCATGCGGGTCTACGGGACGATCAATCGGGTATCTATCCCTATTGAGTTGTGACAGATGGCCCCATGTGTCACACGATTGGATGACAACTAGATAGGGGGTGTAACGCGAGCCCCTCTCAGAACGACATCTTGGAGTTGGTTGTGCCTAGCAGTTCTGGTCTCGAACGAGCGCGGGCGTTGCTGCAGCGCGCACCCCTCGTCGACGGCCACAACGACCTGCCGTGGGCTCTGCGCGAGTTCGGTGACGGAACGGGCGAGGACGTCTACACGACCGCCGCGAAGATCGATCTCACGGAACGTCATCCCAGCCTGCACACGGACATCGTGAAAATGCGCGAGGGCGGCCTGGGGATGCAGTTCTGGTCCGTCTGGATTCCCGGCAGGCTGGCGGGTGACGGTGCGGTGACCGCCGTGCTGGAGCAGGTCGAACTGGTATACGAGCTGGCCGGGCGGTACTCCGATCACCTGGGCCTCGCGACCACCGCCGCCGAAGCTGAAGAAGTTTTCGCCTCCGGGCGTGTCGCCTCCCTCATCGGGGCCGAGGGCGGACATTCCATCAACTCTTCACTCGGCGTTCTGCGCGCGTTGCGCCGCCTGGGCGTCCGGTACATGACACTGACCCACAACGACAACACCCCGTGGGCCGACAGTGCCACTGACCAGCCAGAACATGGCGGGCTGACGGAGTTCGGCCGCGATGTCGTGCGCGAGATGAACCGAATCGGCATGCTCGTCGACCTGAGCCACGTCGCGCCCAGCACGATGCATGCCGCGCTCGAGACGAGCGTCAAGCCCGTCATCTTCAGCCACTCGTCGTGCCGCCGGGTCGCGGACCATCCGCGCAACATCCCGGACGACGTGCTGATCAAGTTGAAGGCAAATGGCGGTGTGGCCATGATCACATTCGTGCCGGACTTCGTCTCACCCCGTGTCGCTGAATGGGACGCAGCCCTTCGTGCGGCCATGACGGCCGCCGGCGCGAACCACGCCGACATGGGGGAGCGCAAGGCGTTCGGCGAGAAGTGGATCGTCGAGCACCCGAAGCCGATCGCCACGCTCGACGACGTCGTCCTGCACCTCGAGCACGCCCGTGAGGTCGTCGGAGTCGACCACCTCGGACTGGGCGGCGACTACGACGGCGTCCAGACGCTGCCGCAGGGCCTGGAGGACGTCTCCACCTACCCGAACCTCTTCGGCGCGCTGCTCGACAAGGGCTGGTCCGAGGACGACTGCGCCAAGCTCGCCGGCGCGAACGTCCTGCGAGTCCTGCGGGACGCCGACGCCAGCTGAGGCCTAGGGCTGGCGCTGACCGAAGAGAGTGACGCCGACCGGCGGCAGCCCCACGGCCGTCGCCATCAGCTCGTAGAACGCGGTGCCGTGCTCGGCGAGTTCTCCGTCGAGCGCGGTCCACGACGCGCGCAGCTCCAGATCATCGGTGCGCGCGGGGCCGGCGATGTCGCCGAACCGGGCCGACGACGTCTGCGTCACGGTCCCGCCCAGAGCGGTGAACCCGGCCCCGGACTGCTCCAGCGCCTCGGTCAGCCACGACCACCCGACCTCGGGCAGCAGGGGATCGGACGCGAGCTCGTGGTCCAGCTCGACGCGCACGTACGCCACGACGCGCAGGACACCGCCCCACGCCTCGTCGCCGTCCGGATCGTGCAGCAGCACGAGCCTTCCGGTCGACAGTTCGTCCGACGGGCCGGTGACCTCAGCCGTCAGCGCGTACGCCCACGGAGCGAGCCGCTGCGGCGGGCGAACTTCGGTGAGTTCGATCTCGGGCCTGTGGCGAACCGACTTGAGCGTCCCCACCGCCCGGCGGAAGATTTCCGGCTCGGTCACGCAACTGACTGTATGCCTCGCAATCCGGCCGGGTGATGGCGGCACGCCGAGACGTGGGACCATGAAAGAGATATGAGCACTCAAGTTCCCCTCCTCGTGGCCGCAAGTGGCGGCACCCCGTCGCACACCCCTGTCTGGTTCATGAGGCAGGCGGGACGGTCGCTGCCCGAGTACCGGGCGCTCCGCCAGGGCACCGCGATGCTCGACGCGTGCATGGATCCGGAGATGGTCTGCGAGATCACCATGCAGCCCGTCCGGCGGCACGGTGTCGACGGCGCGATCCTCTTCTCCGACATCGTGGTGCCGCTCAAGGCCGCCGGTGTCGACCTCGACATCGTCGCGGGCACCGGTCCCGTGGTCGCGAACCCGGTCCGCACGCTCGCCGACGTCGAGGCGCTGCCCGAGCTGCACGCCGAGCAGGTCCAGCCGGTCGCGGACGCGATCGGGTTGCTGCTCAAGGAACTCCCGCAGGACGTCGCCCTGATCGGGTTCGCGGGAGCGCCCTTCACGCTGGCCTCCTACCTCGTCGAGGGCGGGCCCAGCAAGAACCACGAGCGCACCAAGGCGCTCATGCACGGCAACCCCGAGCTGTGGCACGCGCTGCTGGCCAAGATCGCGGGCGTCACGACGGCGTTCCTGCACGCCCAGCTCGACGCGGGCGTCCAGGCGGTCCAGCTGTTCGACTCGTGGGCGGGCGCGCTGTCCGAGCGCGACTACCGCGAGTTCGTTCTGCCGCACTCGAAGCGCGTCCTCGAGACGATCACGACGGTGCCGCGCATCCACTTCGGCGTCGGCACCGGCGAGCTGCTGCCCGCGATGCGCGAGGCCGGCGCGGACGTCGTCGGCGTCGACTGGCGGATTCCCCTGGACGTCGCCGTGGCGCGGCTCCAGCAGGCGAACCCCGAGCTGCCCAAGCCGGTCGTGCAGGGCAACCTCGACCCGGCGCTGTTCTTCGCGGGCTTCGAGGCCGTCGAACGCGAGGTGCGCCGCATCCACGCCGAGGGCAGGGCCGCGGCGGGCCACATCTTCAACCTCGGCCACGGCGTGCTGCCCGACACCGATCCGGAGATCATCACCCGGACCGTCGAACTGATCCACAGCTTGTAATGCACGGAAGAGCGCCGCACGTCGCAGTCGTCGGGGGAGGCATCTCCGGCCTGGCCGCCGCGCACCGGTTGCGGATGCTGCTCGGCCCGCAGGCCAGGATCACGGTGATCGAGCAGTCCGACCGGCTGGGCGGCAAGTTGCGCACGACCGAGCTCGCGGGTGTGCGGTTCGACGTGGGCGCCGAGGCGTTCCTGCACCGCAAGCCCGAGGCGCAGGAGCTGATCAACGAGGTCGGGCTCGCCGATCACGTCGTGCACCCGACGGCCGCGAAGGCGAGCGTGCACGCGGCCGGGCGCACGCACCAGCTGCCGGCGCACACGTTCATGGGCGTTCCGGCCAGCGTCGAGACCGTGCGGCACATGCTGTCGTCCGAGGGCGCGCTGCGCGTCGAGATGGAACCGACGCTGCCGCCGATCGAGCTCAGGGGCGGCGACGTCGCCGTCGGCACGCTGATGAAGGAGCGGTTCGGCCCCGAGGTCGGAGACCGCCTCGTCAGCCCGCTGCTGGGCGGCGTCTACGCGGGCCGCGCGGACGAGCTGGGCCTGCGCGCCACGATGCCGCAGATCGCGACGCTGCTGGACAAGGGCGTCGGCTCCCTGCTCGCGGCCGCCGCGACGATGATGCCCGCCCCACCGCAGGCCCGCTCCGCACGGCCGCCGGTGTTCGCGTCCCTGAGCAACGGCGTCTCGTCGCTCGTCGACAGGCTCGCCGAGGTCGCGAAGCCCGAGGTCAGGCTCGGTCTGCCGGTCCGGGTGCTGTCGTGGCTCGGCGCCGGCTGGCGACTGGAGATCGGCTCGGCCGCGACCCCGCAGTACCTGGAGTGCGACGGCGTCGTGCTCGCGGTCCCGGCCCCGTCCGCGCGCAAGCTGCTGCACGAGATCGCGCCGCAGGTGTCCGCCGCGTACGGCAAGGTCGAGGTCGCCTCGATGGCCGTGGTCGCGCTCGCGTTGCCGCCGGGCACCGAACTGCCGCAGCGTTCCGGCGTCCTGATCGCGGAGGGGGAGCGGTACTCCGACCGCATCACCCCGTTCACCGCCAAGGCCTTCACGTTCTCCAGCCGCAAGTGGGCGCACTACGGCGAACCGGTCATCCTGCGCGGCTCGGTCGGGCGGCACGGTGAGACGGCGCTCCTGCAGCGCAGCGACGCCGACCTGGTGAAGGCCGTGCGCAACGACCTGCACGAGCTGACGGGCATCAAGGCCGCGCCGATCGACTACGTGGTCCAGCGCTGGGGCGGCGGGCTGCCGCAGTACGGCGTCGGTCACGTCGACCTGGTGGACGCCATCGAACGCGGCATCGCCGACGTGCCGGGCCTCGCTGTGGCGGGCGCCACCCTGCACGGCGTGGGTGTGCCGGCCTGCATCGCGACCGCAGACTCGGCCGCCGCCCGTGTCGCAGCACACCTGCTGGGTCGCGTTCGCCGCTGAGAGGCCCGTGCCAAGATGGACCTATGGCGCGCCTGAACTACAACGAGCTCAACGACACCATCCGCTACACGATGTGGTCGGTGTTCCGGGTCGAACCCGGCAAGCTTCCGGACGACCGTTCGGCTGCTGCCAGCGAGACCCAGAACTACCTGGACGCGTTGGAGGGCAAGGGCGTCGTCGTGCGCGGCGTCTACGACGTGGCCGGCCTGCGCGCCGACGCGGACTTCATGATCTGGTGGCATGCCGAGGAGATCGAGCAGGTGCAGGCCGCCTACACGGGCTTCCGCCGCACCCCGCTCGGCAAGGTCTCCACGCCGGTCTGGTCGCAGGTCGCCCTGCACCGCCCGGCCGAGTTCAACCGCAGCCACATCCCCGCGTTCCTCGCGGGGGAAGAGGCGCGCAAGTACATCTGCGTCTACCCGTTCGTGCGGTCCTACGAGTGGTACCTGCTGCCGGAGGAGGACCGCCGCAAGATGCTGGCGGACCACGGCAAGGAAGCCCGCGACTATCCGGACGTGCGCGCGAACACCGTCGCGTCGTTCGCTCTCGGCGACTACGAGTGGCTGCTCGCGTTCGAGGCCGACGAACTGCACCGCATCGTCGACCTCATGCGGCACCTGCGCGGCACCGAGGCGCGGCTGCACGTGCGAGAGGAAATCCCCTTCTACACGGGCACCCGCGTCCCGGCGTCCGAGCTGGTGCTTAACCTCCCGTGACCCGGTAGGCCCGAATCACCGTCAGTTCAACGGTTCCACCCTTGGCGTCCGTCGCAGTGGCCTTCAACGAAGTCCACTGCGCGTTCGCCGGGTTGTAGACCAACGCGCTGTTGCCGACCACACCCGCGCGGCGCCACGACTTGCCGTCGTCGTGCGAGTACTCGACTCCGGTGATGCGCACCTTGCCCGCGTCACCCTGCGTCTGGGTCAGCAAACCGATGCGCTGCAACGTTCCCGCGGGCACCGCGCCGTTGTCGTCGAGCTTCGGTTCGAAGCGCACCACCGACAGCGGCGGCGCGTCGATCTTGCCCTCGGTGCCCTTCGACTTGAAGGTCCACACCGCGGACACCTTGGTGCTGAACTCGAACTGCGAGCTCCGGTCGAGGCTCACCTCGGCGCGGAAGTCGCCCTGCGCCAGCGGCACGTTCGTGAACGACCCGCCCGGTGTGGTGGTCTCGCCGATCAGCACTCCGTTGCGGTACAACGCGGCCCTGGCGCTGTCCACAGTGGACGAACCGGTGCCGTGGTTGCCGTCGCTCGTCATCGGCGGGCCGACGTAGAACTGCGAGCCGTAGCGTTCGACGAACCCGTACGACGCCTCGGGCAGGCCCGGTGAGAACACCGGCCGGACTTCGCGTTCCCGGTAGGTCCTGCCCGGCTGGTACGTGCGGTACGCGGAAGTGACGCGTTCCTGCGCGCCGTTCGCGTGCCGTGTCATGACCGCGGACTGCCAGCGCAGGTCCTCGGTCGTCACGTAGTCGACCGCGGTCGCGCCCACGGCCACCGGGTAGAGCGCGGTGCCGCCGCTCAGGCCCTGCGGGGACAACGGCAGCTCGCCCTTGAGTCCCTCGCTGTCCGGTTTCAGGGTGCCGATCGTGGACTCGACCCTGGCCAGGTCCTTCTTGGCCGGTGCCTTGGTGAGGCCGACGGGGAAGCCGCCGGGCACCGGGTAGGCGAGCCGGTAGAACGTGTGCGGGTCGGCCTTCGTGTTGGCCTGCAGCGCCGCGAGCGACGACAGGTCGCTCGGCGGCAGCGGACCGCCGGCCTGGGCGGTTCCGACGCCGTCGAAACCGCCGAAGATGACCGACGTGCCCAGCAGGCGGTCCTGGCCGCCCACCGAGCGGCGGAAGGAGATCAGGCCGATCGTGAAGTCACCGGTCTCCTCCGGCGCCTTCACCGACACCGGCTTGGCCAGCCGGGCGTCCTGCCTGATCGTCAGGTCGCCGGTCAGCTTCACTTCGGGCTGGTAGAGCAGGTCCATGCCCCCGCCCGCGTCGAGCACCGACGTGTCGAGGAAGTACGTGCCCTTGGGCAGGCGGAGCTTCACGTCGCCCGCTCCGCCGATCGGCATGACCGTGTCGTTGTCGAGCCCGACGAGGAACGTGAACCAGTTCGCGGGGTCCGCGCCGTCACGGCCGGTCAGGTCGATGGTGAGGGTGTAGCTCTCCACTTCGCGGTCGATGCCGACGAGCGTGCGGACGGTGTGAGTGCCGGACGTGGCGACGACCTCGCCGGCGTACGCGGCGTCCTTGGTGCCGACGCGGGTGTCACCGGTGACGGTGACCGACGCGGTGCCCTTGGCCGGCACGGTCACCTTCGACGCGCCCAGCGTGAACATGCCCGCCGGAGCGCTGCCCTTGAACGCGAGGTCGAGCGTGATCGCCGCGTCCGTCGGGTTGGTGTAGGTGATCGGCTTGGTCACCGGCTTGTCGTCGGCGTGCGGCCACTCGTGCAGGCCCAGGTTCACCGCGACGACGTCGGCGGTCAGCACCTGGCCGATCGCCTTGGCCACGTCGATGCGCCCGGCGCCCTGGTCGAACGCGCTGACGCCCTCGGTCGGCTTGGCCGTGGTCGCGAGCACCGACTTGAGCTGTGCGGGCGTCCACTCCGGGTGTTGCTGACGCAGCAGTGCCGCGGCGCCCGCGACGTGCGGCGTCGCCATCGACGTGCCGCTGGCCGCGAAGTGGTCGGAGGTGCCTGCCTTGGCGGCGACGATGTCGACGCCCGGTGCGGTCACCTCGGGCTTGAGCCCGCTGTCTCCAACGCGAGGGCCTTTGCTGGAGAAAGGAGCGAGTTTGTCGTCACGGTCGACGGCGCCGACCGACAGCGCGGCCTCGGCCGTGCTGGGGGAGCTCACCGTGCCCGGCGAACCCGAGTTGCCCGCCGCGATGACGAACAACGTGCCGTACTGGGCCGTCAGGTCGTCGACGGCCTGCTCCAGCGGGTCGACCTCGGGGGTGTCACCGCCGCCGAGGCTCATGTTGACGACCTGGGCGCCCTGCTCCGCCGCCCAGCGCATGCCGTCGAGGATCCAGGACTCCTGGCAGCCGAACTCGACGCAGACCTTCGCGTCGATCAGCTGCGCACCCGGTGCGACACCGCCGTACTTCGAGTCGTGGCTCGCGACGGTCGACCCGACGTGTGTGCCGTGGCCGACGTTGTCGGTGTTGTCGGGGTCGGTCGTGAAGTTCTTCTCCGCGATCTGCTGACCCGCGAGGTCGGGGTGCTTCTCGTCGACGCCCGTGTCGACGATCGCGACCTTGACCCCCTTGCCGGTGATGCCCTTCTGGTGGGCGGCCGGCGCGCCGATCTGGGCGACGCTGCGGTCGAGGCTCGGCTTGCGGATGCCGTCGAGCCAGATCTTGTCGCCGGTCGCGGCCTCCGACCTGAGTGCCGACCAGTCGCCGGAGGACCTGGCGCCGACTCTGGCGTGGCCGTCCACGATCAACGGCATGCGGTCGCGGTAGCCGAACTCCAGCAACGTGGTGACGTCGAAGAGCCTGCGGTCGAGCCGGCCCGCCGCCAGGGGCTCGAAGGCGTCCTTCGGCACCACCAGGGTATGGCCGTTCGCGGTGCGGGCGGTCTTGAACATCATGTTCTCGCGGCCCTCGCCGGGCTGGATCGCGACGACCTGCTTGTCCTGCCCCAGCAGAACCTTGTCCCCGGTGACGAGGGTGACCTCGTCGGTGGTCCGGCCGGGACGCGGGGCGTGGTCGTCCGGTGGTGCGGCCGTGGCCGTCGCCACGGAGGCCGCTGTCAGGGCGAGCGCCGTGACGGCGCCCAGCACTTTCGATTTTCCGCGCATTCGAATCCCCTCGTGGTTCGAATTGCTGCGCGCTGTGGTCCGCGCAGGCCGGAAGGCCTTCCGCGGGTATGCGAAGGCAATGCGAAAAAGGTCCCCCGACCCTTCGAACGTATCGATATAACAACCGGGTAACACAGGGCCGAACGGGCGATTCTGGCCCCCGTTTCGTTCGCCCGTCAGTTCGACTGCCAGAACTTCCAGCGAGCCTTGCGTTTTGCTGACAGTTCTCCGGAAGCGCGGCACCATTCCGCGAACGCCGCGGCGTCCTCGCGCGCGCGTGAGCCCGCACGACGTGGGTGTTCGACGGCGTAGGCGTCGAAGAGCGGCCGGAACCGGTCGCCGAGCTCGTCGGCGACCGCCGGACCCAGCATCCGCACGATGCCGCGCCGTTTCGACAACAGCGCGCGGCGTTCGACAGCCAGGCGTTGTTCGTCGAATCCCGCCGGTGCCGGACCGTTGCCGAGCAATGCGTTTAGCAGCTCCGCCTGCTGGGTGGCAAGCCTTTCGCGTGCCGCCGAAACTTCATTCTCGTTCACGATTTCAGTCACGGTGTTTGTCCACGACGGCGCGGATCGCGGCCAGTTCGCTCGCGATTTCGGTGTCGGACGGATAGTTGTCGTCGCGTTCCAGCAGAACGCCGGGCGGCGCGACGCGCGAGCACAGTTCGTCCAGCACTTCCAGGACTTCCGGCAGAACCGCGTGGGCGTGCGTGTCGTGGTAGATGTCGCCGTGCTGTTCGCCGCCGGCCACGTGCACGTACGCCAGCCGTTCCAGCGGGATCTCGTCCAGGAACCGCTCCGGGTCCGTGCCGATGTTGCGGGCGTTCGCGTAGAGGTTCGCGACGTCCACGAGCAGCCAGCAGTCCGTGCGCTCGACGAGCTCGGCGAGGAACTGGCCCTCGGACAGCTCGCCGTCCGGCCACTCCAGCAATGCGGCCACGTTCTCCAGCGCCAGCGGCACGGGCAGGTTCCGCTGGGCGAGCTTGACGTTCGCGACGAGCACGTCGAGCGCGTCCTTGGTGCGCGGCACCGGCATCAGGTGCCCGGAGTCGAGGCCGCCCGCCCGCACGAAGCATACGTGGTCGCTGACCATCGGCGCGCCGACCGCCTCGGCGACCGCGCCCAGGTGCTCGACGCGGTGCAGATCGACCTGGTCCGCGCCGCCCAGTGACAGCGACACGGCGTGGGGGAGCACCGGGACGCCGCGTTCCAGCAACAGCGTCACCGACTCCGGCAGGTGTCCGATGTGGAGGTTCTCGGCGACGACCTCGACGAAGTCCACGCCGGGCAACCGTTCCACCGTCAGGTCGATCTCCGAGCGCCAGCCGATGCCGACACCCAGGTCCTTGATGCCCGCCATCAGTCGCCTCCTCCGCCTCCTCCGCCACCGCCGCCACAGCTGCTGCCGCCACCACCGCAGCTGCTGCCCGACGAACAACTGCTACTGCTACCACAACCGCTGGAGCCGCAGGCGCTGCTGCCGCAGGCCGCCGCACTCGAAGCGGCACGACCGCCACGCCGGCGGGCCTTGTTCTTCCTCTTGCGCGGCAGCATCTTGACGACGCTCTGCGGCAGCCCGAAGAGTTCGCCGACGCTCCGGTTCTCGATCCTGCCGCGGAAGCCTTCCAGCGCCACGGCGAGAACCCGGTCGCTCGCGGTCACGTCCTTCAACGCCGCCTGCCCTGCCCTGGTGAGCGGTTTCGCGCCATATGTCCAATACGCGAAGCCCAAGAACCCCACTGCCCCGAAGAGCGTCCACGGCTCCAGGAAGGCGGCCAGGCCCAGAACGACGCCGATCGCGAGGAAGACCCACCACGCCGCGAGGCGGGGACGCGGGTTCCGGGTCAGTCGCTGTGCACGCAACTGCTGGTGCAACGCCCGCATCTCCGAGCTCTTCGCGGCGTTCCGCACGACCGCGTCGAACCGCACCGGCTTGCTCAGGCCGATGAGGATGAGCGTCTCGACCGCGGTCGTGGCGCCCAGCTCGTTCTGGTGCACGGCGGACACGATCCCGTCACGTGACACCCGCGCGAGACCGGCGTCCAGCAACCTCGCCAGCGCGGTCTCCGCGGCCCGGCCGGGGCCCTCCGTCAGATAGCCGATCTGTTCCGGGGACACTCGCGTGCCCGTTGCCGCCGTTGGTGCCGCCATCAGTCTCCCCCTCCGCCGCCACCGCAGCCGCTTCCGCCGCCACAACTGGAACTGGAACTGCCACAACCGGAACTGCCGCAGCTCGACGACGAACCGCACCCGCCACCGTTCCAGATGGACCTCCGCTTCGCCCTGGCGGGCCTGCGCGGGACCGTCCCCACAACACGACGCGGGAAGTCGAACAGCGCACCGACGTCCTTCCCGCGGACCTTGCCGTCGAACCCGTACAGCGCCACCACGTGCACCCGGTCGCTCGCCTTCACCTGGCTCAGGGCTTCTCTGCCTGCCGGGGTGATCGGGCCGCTGCCGTTCTGCCAGACGAAGAAACCCAGTGCGATCACGGCGGCGATGAGGAACGCGGGTGAGATGAACCCGAGCACCACCGAGACACCCGCGACCGCGAGTGAGAACCACCGGCCTTCGTAGCGGCGGTGAGGCACCCGCATGAGCTCGCGGCTGAGCAGCTGCCGGTACAGCTGCGCCACCTCCGTGCAGTTCCTGGTCGCCAGGACGATCGCGTCGAACTGGATGGGGGTCCGAGCGAAGCTCAGCATCCGCGCTTCGACCGATGTGGTGGCGCCCTGGCCGTCCTGGTGCACCGCGGAGACCAGTCCGTCGCGTGACACCCGCAGCAGGCCGTGGTCGATCAGCCGGGCCAGCACGGTCTCCGCGGCCCGTCCGGGACCGGCCGTCAGAAAACCGGCCTCCTCCGCGGACAGCCACGCCCCCTGCGTGTCTGTCGGTTTCGTCATCGATTCCCCCTCAACTGCTGGAACTGCTGCAGCTGCTGCTCGAACTGCTGCAGCTGCTACTGCTGCTCGAACAACTGCTGCTGGAACAACTGCTGCTGGAACTGCTGCAGTTACTGGAACTGCCGCAGCTGCTGGAACTGTTGCAGCTGCTGGTCGAACAACTGCTGCCGCCACAACTCGACGTGCCGCCGCAGCTGTGGTGGTCCCAGTCGTACGAGCTGCAACCGCTGGTGCCGACGTACGGGGCGGAGGACGTCGTGCGCTGCCTGCCCCGGCGCAGCCCGAACAACGCCACCGAGTCCGCACTGCTGCGGGTCCTCATCGCGTACATCCACACGGTCTTGCCGTTTCGCGTGAGCCTGCCCGGGTTCCGCAGCAGGATCGCGAGGAACACCAGCAGCGCCGTCAGCAGGAACAGTCTCGGGTCGATCGCGAAGGCGACGAACACCGAGACGAACGCCAGCACGAACAGCACCACCCGCAACGCGATCCTGCCGCCGCGGGGCCTGCCGAACCGGCGGTGCACCATGCCGCGGTCGACGAGGCTCTGGTGCAGCGCGCCCATCTCGTGGCTCGCTCGCGTGACCTGCACGACCTGCTGGATGGGGCGAGCGGTGCCCTGGAGTCCGGCGAGGACGTACGCCTCCAGCGCCGTCCTGGCGCCGTAACCGTTCTGGTGGACGGCGGTCACGAGTCCCTCGCGGGAGATGCGCACGAGACCGCCGTCCAGCAGCCGGGCGAGAACGGCCTCCGCCGCCCTGCCCGGTCCCCCTGCCAGGAACCCGATCTCCTCCGCGGACCACGTGGCCTGGTGCGGTGTCGAAGAGTTGGACATCAGCACTCCCCTCACTGGTGTCAGTGCATCTTCGACGTGAGATCTACCCCTGGGTTCCTGTCGTTACCTGAAAAGGACCGAATGGTGAATCAGCCGCCTCCGCCGCCGCACCCGCCACCACAGCCGCCGCCTCCACCGCCACCGCAGCTGCTTCCGCTCGAACACGAAGAAGAACCGACCGAACACGTGCTGTTGCCGGAGCTGCTGCTGTAGCTGCCGGAACCGGACGACGCGAGCAGTGAGGTGCGCACCGCCAGATCCGGGTAGACGAGGAGGCCGCCGAACAGAACCGCGCCGGCCGCGCCCGCGTACACGACCTCGTCCACGCTTCCCGCCGCCCTGGTGCTCGTGGTGCGAGCGTCGTCGAGCACGCGGTTGCCCTTGCTGGTGCGGACGTGCTTGCCGCGCCGCGTGAGAAGCACGATCAGCAGGCCCGCGAGGACGAGCTGAAGCGTGAGCCAGCCGATGTTCGCGCCGATCGCGAGGCCGTTGATCCAGCGCGCGAACCCGATCACGAGCAGCACCCACAAAGCGATGGATCCCTTGCGCAGAGCGCTTTTCGCGACGGCCGGGTCGACCACGAGGCCCATGTCCCGCAGGCGCTGCCCGATCGCCGTGACCACGCCGTCCGCCGCGACGGCGGGGATCATCAGGTTGACGGTGCGGTTGGTGTAGCGCTGGCAGTCGGTGATGACGGCGCGGTCCACCTGGTTCAGCGACTTCGTGGTGGACGTGACCTGAACGGTGCCACGCCGTGAAGTCCTGAGCTCACCCGCGGTGAGCAGTCGCGCGACGGCCGTTTCGACCACGCGCCTTGGACCGCCCGCAAGATATGCGAGCTCGTCCATGTCGAGTGAGCGCACGGGCTGGGTGCTGTGACCCGCCCGCACGCGTACCCGAACGACGATCGCGACCAGCACGGCGAGCGCCAGCCCGATCCAGTAGAGCTGAAGGAACTCCGGTCCGGACAATCCCCAAGGCCTCTGCATGCGACCCACCCCCTGACTGCCCCGAAAGTGCTTCGGTGGGTCAATGGTGTGGTCCGCGCCACAGCCTCACAAGGCTTGTTGACGAAGCCTTAGGGTTGGCCGCTTTCTGTCACTGTTCCGCGCTTCTGGCTAGCTCGACGAGCCGCCGTCGACACCGCTGGAGCCTTCGCCGTCGGTGCCGCGCAGGACGATGCGGACGTTCATGATGGCCTCCCAGGTCTGTCCGGGCCTTGGTGACCGGACTGAGGCTCAGTCTCCTATTCGGACGGAACGAGTTTCAAGGAGACGGAGTTGATGCAGTAGCGCTGGTCCGTGGGGGTGGGATACCCCTCACCCTCGAAAACATGCCCGAGGTGGCTGTGGCACGTGGCGCAGAGCACCTCGACGCGCTTCATGCCGAGCGCCCGGTCCTCGCGCAGGATCACCGAGTCTCCGGCCAGCGGCGAGAAGAACGACGGCCAGCCGCAGTGCGAGTCGAACTTGGTGTCGCTGCGGAACAGTTCGGCCCCGCACGCACGGCACTCGTAGAGGCCCTCGGTCTTGGTCTCGGTGTACTCGCCGGTCCACGGGCGCTCGGTGCCGGCCTGGCGCAGCACCGCGAACTCGGCGGGGTTGAGCTGGGCGCGCCATTCCTCTTCGGAACGCACGACCTTGGGGGTGGTGCCGACAACAGGTTCCATGACTCTTTATAACTCCGCGGCGCCCCTGGGGCTTCCCGGCGAGGGTGTGGCCTGCGGCGCCGTAAGGCCCCGTTAAGGACTCGTCCTCGTGTGGAATCAGAAGATGATGGCGAGGATGTCGCCCAGCGCGAACCAGATCGTGAGGAGCACGCCCAGCAGGATGAGCCCCACCACGATCACGGCGACGAGCCGCTGGTGCCCGGTCGTGCGGTTCGCCGAGTCGGCGAAGTCCTGCACGCCGTCCAGGTAGCCCTCGACGGTGAAGCCGGGGCGTTGCCGCTTCATCTTGTCGAGATGGTCGGCGAACGCCTTCGTCTCGGGATCGTGTGGGTCGAGGCCGATCAGTTCCTCCTGGAACTTCTCGTTCTCGTCCTTCGAATCGCCCATAACTCCCAGCTTAGTGGCTGGGGGAGGGGATTCCGGTGTGCTGGGCGTTCACCGCCGAAGTGGCGGTCAACTCGCGAGCGCGAGGGACGGCTTGACGGCGCCGACCGCGCGGCCGTGCCCGAGAACCGGCACGGTGGCGAGGTCCTCGACCTTGCTCACGTCCACGCCGAGCCGCTTGAGCACCGCGACGATGACGACCGCACGGGCGCGCGACGAGCCGTCGGCGATCTTCAGCGCCACGCCCTCACCGGTGGGCAAGCCGACCGCGTAGACGCCCTCGGCGCCGTCCTTGGCGATGACGCCGGGCAGGGCGGCCATGAGAACGGTGACGTCGCGGCCGGTGCCACCGACCCACTGGGGGAAGGTGTTCATGGCGGTGGCGACGCGGTGTTCGAGGGTGCCGGGGGCAGCGGCGGCGAGACGGCCGAACGCGCGGGCGAGGCCGGTGAGGCTGATGGCGAAGATCGGGGCGCCGCAGCCGTCCACACCGACCTGGGCGACGGGCTCGCCGGCCACGTCCTCGATCGTCTGACGGGTCGCGACCTGCAGCGGGTGCGTCGGGTCGAGGTAGGTGTCAGTGGGCCAGCCGTTGGCGACGCAGGTGGCGAGCATCGCGGCGTGCTTGCCGGAGCAGTTCATGTACTTCGGGGCGGCGGCGAGGCCCTGCGCGAGGTGCTGGGCACGCGCCTGCTCGCCGAGCGGCAGGTCCGGGGTGCACCGCAGCGCGTCCTCGGTCAGACCGGCCGAGGCCAGGATCCGCAGGGCGCCGTCGACGTGGAAGTCCTCGCCCGAGTGGGAGGCGCAGGCCAGGGCGAGCAGTTCGCCGTCGAGGTCGAGGCCGCTGCGGAGCATCGCGAGGGCCTGGAGCGGCTTGTTCGACGAGCGCGGGAACGCGACGTCGCCGGGGCGGCCGACCGACAGCACCGGGGAACCGGACGGATCGGTCGCGACGACGGTGCCGTGGTGCACGGACTCCAGGAAGTCGCCCCGCCAGACCTCGGCCACCACTTCGTGTCCCATGTCGCCCCTCCCGCGCTCAGATCCGAAACTGCCAACTGTCGACAGTTGACATGTTCGCTAGTTTAGCGGGAGGACGGCCGGTGCCGTCCAGATCAGGAGACGAAGGTGACACCCCCGACGCCCCTGCACCTCAGTCTGGCCGGGCAGGCCGTGGACGTGCTGCGAGAGCAGGTGCTCACCGGGGAGATCCCTCCAGGCTCGCGGGTCAACGAGGTCGAGGTGGCGCAGAAGCTCGGCATCAGCCGCGGGCCGTTGCGCGAGGCGATCCGGCACCTGGCCTCCGAGGGCCTCCTGACGCTGGTCCCGCACCGAGGCGCGTTCGTGCCCGACGCCAGTCCTGACGACGTCAGGGCGTTGTTCGAGCTGCGCACCGCGCTGGAGTGCGCGGCGGCGGAACTGGCGGCGTCGCGCCGGACCGATGTGGATCTCGTGCGGCTGCAGGAGGTCTGCGCGGAGAGCAGGCGCAACTACAAGGCCGGGCAGCCGTTCCCGTACCGGTTGGATCTGGCGTTCCACCAGACGTTGCTGCACGCCGCCCGCAGCCCGTACATCTCCGAGCAGGTCCGGCTCGTGCAGCAGCGCGTGGTGCTGCTGCGCAGTGCGCTGGCGGACGACCCGCCGCACCAGCACGCGTCGATGGACGACCACGACGAACTCGTGCGGGCGATCGCGGACGGCGACGCGGCCAAGGCGTCGACGGTGATGCGCAGGCACCTCTCTCGGGTGTGTGCGCAGATGCTGACGAGTTTGACCCACTAACTTCTGTTACATGACGTTCGGCGCCCGGCTCGTGCAGCACCGCAAGAACGCCGGGCTCAGTCAGGAAGAGCTCAGCGAACGGTCCGGTGTCAGCGTCCGCGCCATCAGCGACATGGAACGCGGCCGCGCCCGTTCCCCGCAGCGCCGCACGACCGAGGCCCTCCTCGACGCGCTGGACCTCGACGAGGCCGGCCGCGCCGAACTGCGCAGGCTCGCCAGGACCGGCCGGGTCGCGTTGAGCAGCCCGGTCTGGTCGTTGCCGATGTACGTCGCGGACCTCGTCGGCCGGGACGCCGAACTCGACGCCATCGCGAACAAGCCCAACGGACTCGTGGTCGTCCACGGCGCCGCGGGAACCGGTAAGACCAGCCTCGCGGTGAGGGCCGCCCATCTGCTGGAGGGCGGCTTTCCGGACGGTCAGCTGCTCATCGACCTGGAGGGCTCCGCACAGCCGCTCCAGCGGTTGCTCAAAGACCTGGGAGTGCCCGCAGAACACGTGCCCGAGGACGTGAACGGCCAGACGCGGCTCTACCGGTCGTTGCTCGCGGACAAGCGCCTTCTGCTCGTGCTCGACGGTGCGCGCACGGAAGAGGAGATCCGCACGCTCCAAGCCGATCCGGGCTGCCTCACGATCGTCACCTCCCGGCGCAGGCTCGCCGGGCTGGCGGACGCCACCTGGATCCGGCTCGGCGGGCTCACCGAGCCGTGCGCCCTCGAGTTGCTCGCGTCGATCATCGGGGCGCACCGCGTCGAGGCGGACCACGAGACCGCGCGGGAGCTCGTCCGGCTGTGCGGGATGTCGCCGCTCGCGCTCAGGATCGCGGGCAACCGGCTCGCCAGCCGTCCGCGCTGGCCCCTCGGTCATCTCGTGGAGCAGATCGAGGAACGCCGCCTGGCCGCGCTCACCGCGGGCGATCTCGACGTGCGTGGCGCCTTCGAGGTCTCGCTGGCGCACCTGCCCGAGACCGCGCGGCTGGTGTTCCGGCGGCTCGGACTGCTCGTCGGCACCCACGTCACCCCGGCGCTCGCGGCCGAACTGACCGGCCTCCCGGTCGCCGAGGCCGAACTGGCGCTGGAGGAACTCGCCGACGTCAGCCTGCTCGACCCCGACGACCACGGCTACGCGATCCACGGCCTCGTCCGGACGTTCGCCACCGGCCTGATCGACGCCACCGACGACGGCGCCGACCGCAGGATGCTCGCCTGGCTGCTGGAGACCACCGTGGCCGCCGGAGTCCTCTTCGGACAGACGGGCGACGCGCGGCGGGTGCGTCCGCGAGGCAGGACTTTCCCCGACGTGGCAACGGGAAGGCGCTGGCTGGACGAGCACCGCGACCTGCTGCCCGAGATCGTCGAACGGGCGCAGGCCAGGGACCTGCACGACGAGGTGGCCCGCGCGGTGATCGCACTCTCGCACTACGCGGCCATCGAACCGGGCCTCGTCTGGGAACGCGTCTTCCGCCTCGCCCTCGCCTCCGCCCGCGAGCCGTGGCAGGAGATCGTCGTGCTCGGCCAGCTCGGCTGGGTGCTGTTCGACGTCGCCGGCCGGCCAGGACCGGCGCTGGAGGTGCTGACCCGCGCGGCCCGCGTCGCCGAGGAGTCGGGGGAGACCGGGCACCTCGGCTGGGTGTGGCTGATCGCGTCGGCCGCGCACAGCGGGCTCGGCCACTTCGACGAGGCCGAACGCGTGTGCCTCAAAGCGATCGACTCGATGCACGAGCCCATGGACGAGCACTACGCACGGTCCGTGCTCGGCGTGCTGTGGCGGTCGATGAATCGGCCCATCGCCGCCGTGACCGCACACGAAGAGGTAGCGAAGGAACAACGCGCTTACGCCAACACCATCTACGAACTCTCCGCGCTGGGCCGCACGCTCGGATGGCTCGGCCTCGCCCTGATAGACGTCGACAGGCCCGATGACGCCGTCGCAGCACTGACTGAGGCCGAGGACGTCTACAAACGCGCGCAGATGGCGTCGTGGCTCGCCCGGACATTGTGGCACCGCGCCCTCGCCCACCGCGCGGCGGGCCGGCTCACCGAGTCCGACGAGGACCTCGGTCAGGCGCTCGCCGGGTTCCGCGCGATCGGCGACGGACTCGGGGAGATCGAGATCCTGCGCGCGCTCGCCGACAACGCCGAGTCACGGGGCGACCACAGCGCGTATCAACATCATCTGCGAGACTCGCTCGCGGCGTGTGAACGATGGGACACCGACGCCACGCGCGAGATCGCCGCCGAGGTGCGGAAGCGCTTGTCCGGAGGGTGAGGGATGCGGGCGACCACCTTCAGCGAGTTCCTGCGGTTCTACCGGCGCCGGGCGGCCCTCACCCAGGAGAACCTCGCCGCGCGCGCCGGCCTGGGCGTCCGCACGCTGAGCGATCTCGAACGTGGCCGCGTGCACACCCCGCAGGCCCAGACCGTCGATCTGCTGGTGTCCGGGCTCGGCCTGGACGGTGCCGAGGCCCAGGAGTTCGTGGCACTCGCACGGTCGTCGGAAGCCGTGCGAGCACGCCCCGAACGCACGGACTGCGCGCCACCTCCGGCTGAACCGCTCATCGGCCGTGAGGCAGAGCAGCAGCAGTTGGCGGAGTGCATCTGCCGTGCGGCCGCGTCGTCCGTGCTGGACGTCGTTGTCGTGCACGGACCTCCTGGCGTGGGGAAGACCTCTCTCGCGGTCGACGCGGCGCACCGGTTCGCCGACCGGTTCACCGACGGCTGCCTGCATCTCGACCTGCGCGGCATGGACACGTTCCCGTTGTCGGCGGAACGGGCGATCGCGCTGCTGCTGCGGGCGTTCGGCGTGCCGGACGCCAAGATGCCGTCCGATCCCAACGACGGTCTCCGCCTCTACCGGTCGATGCTGCGCGAACGGACCGTGCTGCTCGTGCTCGACAACGCCGCCAACGAGGCCCAGGTCCGGCCGCTGCTCGCCGCCAGCCCCGGTTCGCTCGTGGTCGTGACCAGCCGCAACGTCCTGGCGGGCCTGAACAGTCGCTCGCGCGTCGAGCTCGGCCCACTGCGGCACGACGGCGCCGTCGAGTTGCTCGCCGCGACCGCCGGCACCGATCGGATCGCGGCCGATCCCGAGTCGGCGGACCGGGTCGCGACCCTGTGCGGAGGTGTTCCGCTGGCGCTCGCCATCGCGGGCCGCACCACGTCGTCGTTGCGGCACCTCGCCGAGCAGCTCTCCGACGAACGCGCACGGCTCGACGTGCTCGCGACCGGCGACGTCCAGGTCCGCACCGCGTTCGAGCTGTCCTACCGGCTGCTCGCGCCCGAGACCGCGACGCTGTTCCGCAGGCTCGCGCTGATCCCCGGCCCGGACACGTCCGTCGCGCTCGCCGCGGTGGCCGCCGGGATCGACGACGCCGAGACGGTGCTGGAGGAACTCGTCGACGCGAGCCTGCTCCGGCCGGATGTTCCCGGCCGTTACTCGTTCCACGACCTGATCCGCGACTACGCGCGCGAACGCTTGTACAGCGACGAAACCGACGTGGAGACGCACCGCCTGCGCACGCGCGACTGGCTGCTGACCGCCGCGACCCGGTCCGCGTCGGCGTTCCTGCCGGGCCAGGGCGCGTCGGACCTGGTCAGCGCGGGCCGCTGGTTGTCGGACGAACTGGCGAACTGGCGCGGTGCGTTCCGGCAGGCCGTCGCCGACGGCGCCCACGAGCAGGTGCTGGCGCTGGCGACGTCGATGCACTGGTACTCCGACCACCGCGGCACGGGCGAGCTGTGGCTGGAGATCTACACGGCGGGTGTCGCCGCGGCGGGGGAACTGGGCGAACGGGGGCGGCAGGCGCAACAGCTGAACTTCGTCTGCTGGGTCTACGTCGCGCGCCACACCAACATCCCGCTGGCCCTGCGGTGGCACGAGGAGGCGTTGCGGGCCGCGCGGGACTGCGGCTCGGTGCAGGAGACTGCCTGGGCGCACTACTACCGGTCGGCCGTCGAGACCCGGCTCGACGACCACGAGGCCGGAGTGACCCACGCCCGGCGGGCCGCCGAGCTGTTCCGGGAGACCGGTCAGCCGATGAACGTGGTGCTCGCGCTGTCCTACTCCGGTGTTCTGCTGCAACGGCTGGGCCGTTTCGCCGAGGCGGTCGAGACGCACCGGGCATGCGTCGAGGAAGAACGCGTGTTGCGAGGCAACGAGCGTGGCGTGGCCCTGGAGAACGCCGCCCAGCTGGTGCTGCGCCTGGCGGACGCGCTGGTCGCTGCGGGCGATCACGCGGAGGCGCTCGGGGTGGTGGCGCTGGCCGAGGAACTGACCGGTCGCGGAGCGGCCAACCTGGTGTCGATGGCCCGGCACACCCGAGGTCACGCGTTGGCCGCCGCCGGACGGCTTGCCGAGGCGCGGGATCAACTGGCCGGGGCCGTGGAGTCGCTGTCCGACCCGGAACTCAGGGTGTCCGTGCTGATGGAGCTCGCCGGGCTCTGCGACCGCATGGGCGAGAGCGACGCGGCGATCGGGCACCGGGTGCGCGCGCTGGCCGAGTGCGAGGGCTACGAGTCGCCCGGCATGACCAGGCTGCAGCAGGACGTGGCGGACGCGCTCGGGATCCGGTCAGCGTAGGACGGTGCTCAGGAACGCGTCGGCGTCGAACCGCTCGGACCCGGCCGGCACGAGCCGCCAGGTGGCGTCGAGGAACTTCCGCAGTGTGCCCGCGGGCACCCGGAACACCGTCATGTGCCGGTCCGAGACCAGCTCCAGCACCAGCACGCGGCTCGAGTGCGGCCGCAACCGCACGTCGCCGTCGCCCGCTCTCCTGCTGATGCCCTCGGCGAGCAGGTCTCTGCCCATGACCCAGGTGGTGACGGAGCCGCCGGAGCGGAACTTCATCGTGACCGCGAAGGGGTCTTCCGACCGGTAGAGCAGCTCGGTCTCGACCGGGGCGGTGGAACCGTTCGGCCGGACGAAGTCGAAGACGGTGCGTGACGCGACCCGCATCGGGACTCCCTGAAGTGTTCGCCATGGGTACTTAAGACATCACGTAATGGGAACCGAATTGGTTCATCGTGTCCTGTTGCCATTACCAATTGATTGGTTGAATGGTTTTCGCGTTCTCCGCCGGCGCGTCGGCCGGGGATGCTGTGCGAAGGGGCAGACCTGCGGAACTTCTGCCGGTGCTTCTGCATGGTCCTGCCGGGGCACTCACGATTTGCTGGCTGACATGGTTGCCCCACTTCGCCCCGGCCTCGACGGTCTGGTTGGTACCGCCGTGCGCCAGGCAGGTGGCCTGCTCGTGGGCCGTGAGCGGGAGATCGCCCTGTTGACGGACGCGTTGAGCAGTGGCGCTCGATCGTGCGTTGTGCATGGTGCAACTGGTATGGGCAAAAGTGCATTGTTGACCGTTGCGTCGTCAATCGCGTTGCGCAGCGGGTTGCGGCCGGTTCGCGGGTTGCGGGCGTTGAGCGGGGTCGACAGCCACACGGTGCTGGTAGTCGACGACGTCGAGCGCCTGAGTGAGGAAGAGGCTGACCGGCTGGCGCGTTTCCGCGGCGCGGTGCTGCTCGCGGGTGACTGCGATCCGGACGATTTGTCGGTTTTCGACGCCGTGCGGGTGCCGTTGCGGCCGATCGGCGCCGAGGCCGTGGCGGAAATGATCCGGCGGCGGTTCGACGTCGAGGTCTCGCCGGAACTGGCCGCGCTGTGCCTGGAGTACAGCGGCGGTGCGCCGGGGGTGCTGAGCGATGTGTTAGAGGTTGTAACGGACGTTTCAGTCTCTGCGTTGCGCGTCATGTTCCCTGTTTTGCGAGTGCCGCGGCTGTTGCGAGCCGTACGCCGTAGCCGGCAGGTGCTGGACGCCGACGCGGTGGCGGTCGCGCGAGCGCTTGCGGTGCTGGGGAGCACGTCGCTGGACGTGCTGTGCGAGGTCGCCGGAATGGGCTCGTTCCGCACGCTGGCCGCGTTCGAACGGCTTGTCGACGAGCGCCTGGCCGTCGACGAACCGATGCGCGTCCAGACGCCTGCGCTGAGCCACGCGATCCGGCACGAGATGGTGCCCGAGGAGCGCGAACACCTGCACCTCGCGGCCGCTCAGGTCCTGCGGCGGCGGTGTGATTCACCGGTCGTCGTCGCCGAGCACGTGGTGGCGTGCGCGGAACCCGTCGGGGCGGGGTGGACGGCGCCGGTGCTGCACGCCGCGGCGCGCCTGCATCGGGCGGCGGGACGGCCGGAGCAGGCGGCGAGGTGTCTGCGCGCTGCTCTGCGCGAACCGCTGACCGGCGAGGTCGCCGTGGAGGTGGCCGTGGCGATGGCGGATCTCCACCTGCGTTGCGGGATCGCGCCCCTGGCCGGCGAACTCGCCCGGCAGCGGGCCGCCGCCGGGGACTGGTTCGACGCGGTGGTGCTCGACTGGCAGTGCGACGAGGACCTGCCCGGCGGGGATCCGGTCGTTCCGGAGGATCCCGAACAGGCGCTGCGCGATCTTCCGGAGAGCGGGCCGCTCGTGGTCCCGTCGCTCGCTTTCGCCGGACTCGGGTTGCTGCGGCAGGGTTCCGAGCAGGTGGTGCTGGAACTCGCGCCGCAGCTTCGGGCTCGGCTCGTCGGCGCGGAACGGGACTGGCTGACGGCGCTGGAGATGTGGGCGCACCGGGCCAACGGCGATCACCCCGAAGTCTCCCGGCTGATGCGGGAACTCGCTCAGGCGTCACCGTTGCGCGGCTGTGTGGCGTTGGGTGCGGCGGCGTTCGTGGCGTCCTGTGTGGACGCTGGATGTCCGGGTGAGGCGCGGGAGATGTTGGTGCGGCTCGGTTACACGGGAGCGTTGTCACCGGCCTGGGCGTGCGTCTTGCTGCTGCGCGAGCGCGCCCGCATGCACCTCGCTCTCGGAGCCGCGCGGGCCGCCCTGGCCGACGCTGAACGGGCGGGGGCCACCGAGCTGGCGGACCGGGCACGGGCGGCGTTGGCGGAACCACGGCACCGGCCGGCGCGCGGGCCGGCGTGGGACAAGCTGACGCCGCACGAGTCCCGAATCGTCTTGCTGGTGCTGGAAGGGGAGACGAACCGGGCGATCGCCGCGCGGTTCGGCGTGACGCAACGGGCGGTCGAGCTGCACCTCACCCGCGTCTACCGCAAGGTCGGGATCAGCAGGCGCGTGCAGCTCTCCGCCGTCTTTCCCGCCTAGAGAAGGCCGGAGCGCAGCGCCCACGCCACCGCGTGCACCCGGTTGCGCAGCCCGAACCGTTCGAGCAGCTGGTGCAGCGCGTACTTCACGGTCCGCTCCGAGCAGAACAGCCGCGCGGCGACCTCCGCGATCGTCGCGCCGTCCGCCAGCAGCTTGAGCAGGTGCAGGTCGCGGTCGTTCAGCACCGGGGAGCGGTCCTGCACGGGCTGGCCGCCGACGAGCAGTTTGACGAGGCGTTCGGCGTTGACGTCGGCTCGCCGCAACGGAAGCGCCAGCCCGGCCTGGGCCGCGATCGACGGTGTGAGGTCGTGCACGCGGGCCGCGATCACCACGATCCTGGCGGAACCGCAGGCCCTCAGTCGTGCGGCCTGCTGCGCGCACAGCTCGTTCACCAGGGCCAGCAGCACATGCGCGTCCGAACGGTCCTGCACCACGCGCACCCGCGGTGTGGTCTTCAACAGGTGCGTCACGCCGGCCGCGCTGATCAGGTCACGGGACTCCACCGCCACGCGCACCGGTTCGATTCCGGAGTCCACGGTTGCCAGGGCACTACTCATGACACGATCGTGCGAGGTTTCAGCGGCCGTCCACTTCGGAAAACCGAACCGATCCGACGAGAACCTGCTGATCTTTCGCGAACGTGCGGAACTCGCCGGTCGGCCAGCGTTCGATCCGGAGCTCGTCGCCGGGCGTCACGGGCGCGGTGAACCGGGCGTGCAGCTCGGTGAAGTCCAGGCCGCCCACGGTGATTCCGAGCGTGCACAGGCCGTGCAGGACGGGTTTCGCGAACCCCGCCCGCCGCGCGAACTCGGGGTCGTGGTGCATCGGGTTCACGTCGCCGGTCTCGCGGTAGCGCATCGCCTGGTCTTCCGTCGTCTGGAAGAAGCTGATCTCGTGGCGCTTCTCGGGGACGGTGAACTCGCGCGTCTCACCACGTTCGCCGCCGAAACCGCCTTCGCCCTTGATGAAGCAGGACGACCGCGTTGTCGCGTACTCGGACTCCCACGTGCTGACGACGAGAGCGCCCGAACCCTTGTCGTAGATGTTCGTGACGGTCTTGGTGACGACCGTCGAGCCTTGCCTCGGCAACTTGCCGTGCAGCCACAACGACTGTTCGGCGTGCAGGACCTGGGTCATGTCGGCGCCGGTCAGCCCGAGCTGCGGGCCGCCGTGCTGCAGCAACGGAATGGCGAACGCGGGGGAGTGGCCGCCGGTCGCCGCCGCGTACACCTCGGCGTCGCCGGCCGACCAGGTGCGGACCTGTCGTTCGACGACGCCGAGGATGTCTCGTTGAAGCATTCCCCCAAGATAGGGCTAGCCGAGCGTGCCTCGGATGTTGGCGTGGCCCTTGAGCAGGTTGCGGGCGATCGTGCGGCGCTGGATCTCGTCGGTGCCCTCGTAGATGCGCAGCAGCCGCAGTTCGCGGTACCAGCGCTCGATCGGCAGTTCGCGGGTGTAGCCCATGCCGCCGTGGATCTGCAGGACGCGGTCGACGATCTCGTTGGCCTTGATGCCGCCGTAGAGCTTCGCGATCGACTGCGCCTGCCGCGAGTCCTGCTTCTGGTCGACGAGCCACGCGGCGTGCAGCACGAGCCAGCGCAGCGCCTCGATCTCGACCGCGGAGTCGGCGATCATCCACTGGATGGCCTGGTACTCGGCGATGGGCTGGCCGAACGTGACGCGGTTCTTGGCCTGGTCGATCGCCATCTCGACCAGGCGCTCGACGCTGCCGAGTGCGCGGGCGGGGAGCAGGTAGCGGCCCTGGCCGATCCACTGCATGGCGAGGTGGAAGCCCTTGCCCTCCTCTCCGAGGATGTTCTCGTGCGGCACGCGGACGTTGTCGAACACCAGCGCCGCGGGACCCCACTGGCCCATGGTCGGGATGGGTTCGGACTTCCAGCCCATGTCGCGGTCGACGAGGAAGCACGTGACGCCGCCGTCGGCGCCCTTCTCCTTGTCCGTCACCGCGAACACCATCACGAAGTCGGCCTCGTTGCCCTGCGTGATGAAGGTCTTCTCGCCGTTGATGACCCACTCGTCGCCGTCCCTCACAGCGGACGTGCGGATGGCCTTGGCGTCACTGCCTGCGCCGGGTTCGGTGATCGCGAAGCACGAGACGCGTTCGCCGGAGATCGTCGGCAGCAGGTAGCGCTGCTTCTGCTCCTCGTTGCCGTGGAACAGGATGTTGTCCGCGTAGCCACCGAAGCGGAACGGGACGAAGCTCCGGCCCAGTTCGGCTTCGAGGAGTGCGGTCATCACCGCGCCGAGACCCATGCCGCCGTACTCCTGCGGCGTGAGGACACCGAAGAACCCGGCCTGCTTGGCCTTGTCCTGCAGCGCCTTGAGCTCCTCCTTCGGCAGACCCGGCTGGCCCGCGCGTTCGCGGCGCAGCACCTCGGGCTCCAGCGGGATGATCTCCTTGCGCACGAAGGTCCGCACCCAGTCGCGGATCTCCTTCTGCTCCTCGTCGAGCGTGAAGTCCATGGCTTTCCTTTCAGACGAACGCGTTGATGCCGGTCAGCGCCCGGCCGATGAGCAGTTTCTGGATCTGGCTGGTGCCCTCGTAGAGGGTGGTGACCCGGGTGTCCCGCAGGTACTTGCCCACCGGGTACTCGTCGATGTAGCCGTAGCCGCCGAAGACCTGGATGGCGTTGTTGGCGACCCTGACCGCGGCTTCGCTGGCGTAGAGCTTCGCCATGCTCGCCTCGGTGCCGAACGGTTCGCCCCGGTCGGCCAGGTCGGCGACGCGCCACGTCAGGAGCCTGGCGGCGTCGGTCTCCACGGCCATGTCCGCGAGCAGTTCCTGGACGAGCTGGAAGCCCGCGATGGGCTTGCCGAACTGCTCGCGCTCCTTGGCGTACTTGAGCGCGGCTTCGAGGGCACCTCGCGCGGCGCCGACGCAGCCCGCCGCGACGGACATGCGGCCCTTGTCGAGCGAGCCCATCGCGAGTTTGAAGCCCTCGTCGCTGAGCAGGGCGTCGTCGGGCACCTCGACGTCGTCGAGGGTGATCTCGGCGGTGGCCTGGCCGCGCATGCCGAGCTTGCCCTTGATCTCGGTGGCGTCGAAGCCTTCGGTGTCCGTGGGCACGAGGAACGCCGAGATGCCCTTCGGGCCAGGGCCTCCGGTGCGGGCGAGCACGAGCGCGACGTCGGCCCACGTGCCGTTGGTGATGAAGACCTTGCGGCCGTTGATCCGGTAGCCGTTCTCGGTCTTCGTGGCTTTGGTCGTCAGACTGCCCGCGTCGCTGCCGGTGCCGGGTTCGGTGAGGGCGAAGCAGCCGAGTTGCGTGCCCGCGGTGAGGCCCGGCAACCAGCGTTGTTTCTGCTCCTCGGTGCCGTGCTTGGCGATCGACTTCGCGACCAGCCCGAGCGAGACGGAGATGATCCCCCTGACCGCGCTGTCGCCGCGCGCGATCTCTTCGAGCACCAGGCAGTAGGCGAGGTTGTCGCCGCCACTGCCGCCGTAGCGCTCGTCGATGCCGAGCCCGAGGAACCCGACCTCGCCGAGCGCCGGGACCAGGTCCCTGTCGATCGCCTCGTCGCGGTCCCAGCGCGTGGCGTGCGGGACGATGCGTTCGTCGGCGAAGCGCCGGGCCAGCTCCCTGAGCTGCCGGTGTTCGTCCGAAAGCGTTAGATCCACAGGCCCTCCCGACTAACCGAACAGTGTTAGGTTAACTCACATGCCCCGGCCGAGCACCCCTCTGCTGAGCCCCGATCGCATCAGGTCGGTGGCTCTGGCCATCATCGACCGCGACGGCCTCGACGGCCTGTCCATGCGCAAGCTCGCCGCCGAGCTGGGAGTGCAGGCCGCGTCGCTGTACGGGCACGTCCGCACGAAGGACCAGCTGCTGAACGACATCGCGTCGTCGATCCTGTCGACGGTCGACGTGTCGGGTTTCGAGGTCGACTGGCGCGAAGGCCTGATCCGATGCGCGCGCTCATACCGTGCGGCTTTGTCGTCGCACCCGAACATCGTGCCTTTTCTCGCGTACGGCCCGGCCGGTCGTGAGGAGTCGCTCCAACGCCTCGACCTGCTGCACGGCGCGTTGGTCGACGCCGGCTGGTCACGCCGTGAGGCCACGATGATCGCCGCGGGCCTGATGTACATCGTGTTCGGCTCCGCGCTGAGCTCGTTCTCCAGCGGCTTCTCCGCAGACCCCGCCGACTACACCGACCGTTATCCCCACCTCGACCGCGCCCACCTGCTACCGGGTGTGGCACGGGAACTCGATCGCGACAGCTTCGAGCTGGCGCTCGCGGCGTTCGTGCGCGGCCTTTAGTGTGCTGGCGTGGCTTCCAAGGCGATCGAGCTCGAGGTCGGTGACCAGCTGGTGCGGGTGTCCAACCCGGACAAGCCGTACTTCCCCGCGCGGGGCATCACCAAGCGGCAGGTGGTCGAGTACTACCGCACCGTCGCACCCGTGCTGCTGTCGGTGCTGCGCGACCGCCCGGTGGTCCTGAAGCGCTACGTGGACGGCGTCGAAGGCGAGGCGTTCTACCAGAAGCGCGTTCCCAAAGGCGCTCCCGACTACGTCGAGACCGTGCAGGTGAAGTTCCCGTCCGGCCGCCCGGCCGACGAGATCTGCCCGACCTCGGAAGCCGTGATCGTCTGGGCCGCGAACCTCGGCACGTTCGACTTCCACCCGTGGCCGGTGCGGCGTTCCGACGTCGACCACCCGGACGAGCTGCGCATCGACCTGGACCCGCAACCGGGCACCGACTTCTCCGACGCCGCCCGCGTCGCGCTGGTGCTGCGCGAGGTGCTCGCCGACGCCGGCCTGACCGGCTACCCGAAGACCTCCGGCGGCCGAGGCATCCACGTCGCCGTGCGGATCCGGCCGGAGTGGGACTTCGTCGACGTCCGGCACGCCGTGATCGCCCTGGCGCGCGAGGTGGAGAAGCGGGCACCAAAGCTGGCGACTTCGGCCTGGTGGAAGGAAGAACGCGGCGAGCGCGTCTTCATCGACTTCAACCAGGCCGCCCGCGACCGCACGATCGCCTCGGCCTGGTCGGTGCGGGGCACTCCTCGCGCGACCGTGTCCACACCTGTGCTGTGGGACGAGTTGTCCACTGTGGACCCTGATGATTTCGACGTGCTGACCGTGCCGAAGTACCTGGAGGAGCGGGGAGATCTCCACGCCTCGCTGGACTCCGAGGCGTTCGGGATCGAGACGCTGCTGGAGTGGTACGCGGCGGATCCGCGCGGGGAGATGCCCTATCCGCCGGACTACCCGAAGATGCCGGGAGAACCGCTGCGCGTGCAGCCGTCGCGGGCTCGCAGGCAGGAGTAACAGCCGGCCGTTTGGAGCCGATCATGCTTGCGTGACAGCGATCGCGACCGTCGTCGCCGACCTGGCCGAGATTGCCGTGCGCTGGGTGGGCGGTTCCGCCGTGCCGATGTCCGGACTCGTGCGGCGGCGCGTCGAGGGGTATCTGCGCGGGCCCGACTGCGCCTCGCTGCTGGAACTGCTGTGCCAGCTCGACCACACCGAGGAGGGCGAGTTCCACCGGGTGGCGGATCGGGGAGAGCTCGCCGAGGCTTTCCGCCGGGAGCTCCAGCGGGCGGTGCGCCGGGAGGATCCGGAGTCCGCGGAGTTCGCATCGTCCGTGTGGGCCATGATCGAGCGGGTCGTGCCGCTGCGCACCGCCGGCGCCAGTGGTCGGATCCAGATCAAGGTCGCCGGTCCCGACCGGCCGATCGCGGAACGCCTCGGCCTCGCCGTCGACACCGCCAGGCGGGCGGCGGCGCGGGCCACGGGCGAGGTGATCCGTGCCGCGACGGCCCGCGCGCACGACCGGCTGGTCATGCCGCATTCGAAGCCCGACTTCCGCATTTCCGTCGACCGGATCTACGTGCCGCGCAAGCTCCGGTGCGGTCACGACCTGATCGGCGAGGACGAGGTCACCGACCGGCGGTTCGTGGTGGTGGGCAATCCCGGCGCCGGCAAGAGCACGTTCATCCGGCGGCTGTTGCACCGCGCCGCGCTGGTGCCATTGCTGGTGCAGCTCAAGCAACACCAGAAGCTGGCGGGCGACTTCGTCACGATCATCACCCAGGAGCTGCGGACGCTGACGCAGCGGGTGGAGGATCCCCGGCATGTCGCGGACCTGCTGGACGCAGGCGAGGCGGTGGTGGTGTTCGACGGGCTGGACGAGGTCGGCGACATCCAGGCCCGGCGGGCGGCGGTGGTGGCGATCGAGGCGTTCGCGGCGCGGTTTCCGTTGGCGCGCATCGTGGTGACGTGCCGTCAGGAGAGCTATCCGGTCGCGAAGTTCGACGACACGGTCTTTCCTGTGCACTGGCTGCCCGACTTCGATCCTGATCAGGTCGCGCGGTACGTGCACACCTGGTTCGGTCTGATGGGTGCGGCGGCACGGGCGGAGGTGTTCCTGCGCGACAGCGAGCACCTGACCGACCTCAGGTCGAACCCGCTGATGCTTTCCTTGCTGTGCATGCTCTATCAGAGCGAGGGCTACATCCCGGAGAACACCGCGGACGTCTACCGCGAGTGTTCCGAGCTGATGTTGGTGCGGTGGGACGCCCTGAGCCAGGTGCCGTCGGTGATCCGGTCGGTGAAGCTTGCGAAGTTCCTGGTGCAGGAGTTGGCGCAGCACTTCTTCTTCGGCCTCGCCGGGCAGGGTGACGAAGGCGAGCAGGCACTGGAACGCCTGGTCGTCGCTCACCTGAGCGAGCGCGAGGAAGAGGGCGCGCAGTCGTATCACCAGCAGGCGCGCGAGTTCTTGGACTACTGCGCCGAGCGGGCCTGGGTGCTGACCCAGGTCGACACGTCGCCGGAGGGCGAGCGGCGGTTCGGCTTCACGCATCGGACGTTCATGGAGTACTACACGGCCTGCTACGTGCTGCGCACTCGGGAGACCGCGGAGGAGATCGTCGAGTGCCTGCTGCCGATGATCATCTCCGGCAGGAGCCTGGTGGTTCCTCAGATCGCTTTGCAGCTGTACGACGTGCACCGCGCGGACGGAGGTGACACGTGTGTCCGATTGCTTCTCGAGAACGCGAAGGACGAAGTCCCGGTCATCACCTTCTGCGTGACCTTCCTGGAGCACAACAGGCTTCGGCGGGCCACGACCGAAGCCCTGCTGGAGCAGGCGTTCGAACTCCTGGGGCGGACCGGGGACCCGGTTCTGTTCGACGCGCTCAAAGCGGTGCGGCGGGTGAAGCGGACGCGCACCGCCAGTGTCGCGCGTGCGGTGCTGGCCAAAAGCACACCCGGCTGCGATCTCAGGCTGGGCGCCGGGATGGTGGTCCGCGTGCCTTCTGTCGCGTACGAGGTGGCGCTGGGCGAGGTGCGGCACGGGATCGAGCACCCGATGGTGTTCGCGCGGTCGCACGGCGACGCGGCCTTGCTGTACGCCCGGCTGCCCGGCGCGGACGGGTACGTGTCAGGTCCCGCGATCAAGGCGATCCGTGATGGCCGGCTGGACAGCCTGGTGTTCAAGCACCTGCTGGTCTTTTGGGAGGCGGTGCTGCCGATCCCCGCTTCGGCCCTGCGGGTGGTCGTCGAGGAGTTGCGCCAGTTGAACATGGGCGGTTTCTCCGCGTCGAAGACGTCCGCGTTCTTCTTGATGATCGAAGCGGCATCGTCCGATCCCAGCCCGGAGGTCGGTCGACGGCTGATCGAGCGCTGTCAGCCGTCCGACGAGACGCGATCGTTTCGTGAGCTGCTGGAGCGGTGGGGCCGTGGGGAAGTGGCGCTGGTCGATCCCGATCGCTGAGTGCGCCAACCGGCTGTATCGGGAACGGATCTAGTCGGCGACCTCGTAGAATGGACGAAACGCGAGAGGAGGTCGTGATGTCCCAGCCTTATGTCGTGCGGTACGTCGGCGGTCCCCTCGACGGCAGGGTCGACTCGCTGCCGTCCACGCCGGAGGACCCGAAGCAGACCGTGACGTACGTGCACCTGCACGGCGGTCCCAAGATCGTGCACGTCTACGACCTCGAGTACGCGGTCGAGTACGGATGTGAGTACCGGCTGCGCGCCGGTGAAGGCGACGAAGCCTGAGCAAGCCTCACGTGGACATGTAGAGGCATCTGGGTTTACCGTCTTGTCATGAGAGCGCTCTCACACACTGTGGTGCGAGAGGAGATTCCATGCACGTGCGGATTCGAGGAGCGATCGGCGTCGCGGCGGTGGCGATGGCGGTCGTGGCAACGGGCTTCGTGGTGGGGCAACCGGTCTCCCACGCGGGGCACGGCTACCTGTACAGCGCCGAGCAGGCGCGGGCGATGGTGGAGCAGCAGGCGGTGGCCGGGTCCGAGTTCCGGGTGACCTGCGCGTCGAGTCATCGTCGTCAAGATGACCCGATCGTGTTCCAGAACCAGTCCGGTGTCTCACACATGCACGAGTTCTTCGGCAACCGGACGACGGACGCGTTCTCCACGCTGACGTCGTTGCGTGCGGGGACGACGAACTGCAACCCGATCTCGGACAAGTCGGCGTACTGGGTGCCGACGTTGTACAAGAACGGTCAGCCGGTCGCGCCCGAGAGCGTGACCATCTACTACCAGGGCATTCACGACCACACACGGGCGGTCGCACCTCCGCAGGGGCTGCGGTACGTGGTGGGCAACGCGAAGGCCGCCTCGCCCACCGAGAACCCGGCGGCGCGGTGGTCGTGCACCACGCAGTCACCGTCGAGCCGCGACTTCCTGAACTGTCCGCCCGGCACGAAGGTGGAGACCTACCTCGACTTCCCGACGTGCTGGAACGGCCGCGACCTCGACTCGGCGAACCACCGCGACCACATGGCGTTCGCGGCAGGGCTGGCCTGCCCGGCCTCGCACCAGGTGGTGGTGCCGCGGCTGGAGTTCCTGATCACCTATCCGGTGAACGGTGCCGGGTTGTCGTTGGGAGGCACGCTCAACGGCGCGAACGTCACGAGCGCGCCCGGCTACACGTTCCACGGTGACTTCATGAACGCGTGGGATCCCGTTGAACTGCAACGGCGTGTTTCCAACTGCATCAACGCCGGTTACATCTGCGGAGTCGGCGGAAACCCTTAACGATCTTGCTGCCGACCCGGTGCTCAGAAATGTCAGGGGTGTAGGGCATGCTTTGGGCACAGGTGTTCGAATGGTTGGGGAGGCAGCGCGATGGCGAAGAAGAGCGGGCTGTCGGCGGAGGACGTCGACAGCCTGCGCTCGCAGTTGGACGAAGGCACCGTGCCGATGGTGTGGTTCACGGCGGCCGCCGTGGGCATGGAGGAGGGCAGGTCGGCGAAGCTGCTGGCCGTCACCGATCCCCCGGAGGGCGACTTCATCCAGGTCCGGCCCACGGGTTCGAAGGACGAGATGTCGTTCTCCCCGGCCGAGCTGACGCTGGAGAAGCCCCCGCCGCGCAAGAAGCCGGCGACCCCGCCTCCTGCGCCACCGGAGCCGCCGCGCCACACTGAGATCATTCACCCCTACGTCCCGGAGGCGCCGGTGAAGCCCGCGGCCCCCAAGCCGAAACCCGCAGCCGCTCCCGCCGAGCAGGCGCCCGCGAAGCCTGCCGCGCGCAAGCCGTCCGCGAAGAACGCCGTCCCCGAGGTCACCGTCACGCTGGTGTCGGTGGGCGAGGGCGAGTGGACCGTCGAGGTGCTGCAGGGCACCCGCAAGACGGTCCGGCCCACGCCGGTGCCGCCCGCCTCCGTGGCCCAGGCCGCGAAGCTGCTCACGCCCGAGGTCGCCGAGATCGTCGAGGGCGTGCTGAACGCGGCGCGTGCTCAGCAGCTCGCCCGCGTGGAGCAACTGCGCGCCGAACTGGAAGCAGCCCAGAAGGCTCTGGACGACCTGGGCGCATAGCGCCATCACGGGCTGCGACTCCCCGGTGGTTGTCCCCACGCGTTCGGGTGAGAGGGGTTCCCAGGGCTTGTACCGGGGCGGACCGTGGGATGCGCGGAGGTCCCGCGCAGGTCCGGCTTGGAGTACGGGGAGGCCCTGATGGGTACGTGTGGGTGCTGTTCCGGGTGCACGGGTCCCGGCTGCGGCTGCTGTTCGAGCTGCTGACACAGGATTCGGGCGGGGGAGCCTTCATCGCGTCGTGGTCACGCGAAAGGCTCCCCGCGCCACGTCCGGGGTAACCCGCGGCACGGTTCCGCCGATGTGGACCGCATGGCTCAGAAGATCGTTCACTGGAACACCCACGACTTCAGAGGGACGCCCGAGGCTCCGGGTGTCATCGACCTCGATCCCGCGTCACTCGCGAGAACTCACCCGGCCATCGCGCAGGCGATCGGACGAGGCAGAGTGACTTCGCACGCCATCCAGTACTGGGGCCCTGGAGTTCTCATCACGCTGGTCGTGGACGAGGACTGAAACCCCATCAGGGCGGGCAGACGGTCCCGTTCGACGGCACCTTCGCGTCGATCAGGTAGTCCCGGACGGCCGTGGTCGCGCACCCCGACAGGGTCAGGGCGCCATGTCCGCTGCCCTGCCACCCGATCAACGACGACCCGGGCAGCCGCTGCGCCGTGTGCTCGGTACCCGGCGCGGGCGTGGAGAGGTCGTTGGCCGTGCTCAAAACGACGATCGGGGGCGCGCTCTTCAGGGCGTCGACCTTCTCGGCCTTGGGCGGCGGGAACGGGTTGCAGTGCAGCAGCTGTCGGGCGAACAGGGCGCCGAACATCGCGTGCTTCGACTGCCAGTCGGCCGTGAGGGCCTTCACGCGGTCCGGCGGGATGCGGGTGGCGGTGTCGTTGCAGCCGATGATCAGGCCTGCGTCGAAGCGCGGCGGGTTCTCGTCCAGGTCGTTGACCAGCGGGTCGAGCAGGGCGAACAGGCCCGTGCTGTCGCCGGCGCGGGCCTTCACCAGTGCGTCGGCCAGAGCAGGCCACCGCCCGCGATCGGCCAGGCCCGCGGCGATCGCGTTCAGGGCCGAGCCCGGGGTCAGATCGACGTAGTCGCCGCGCACGCGTCCGGAACGCAGTTGGGTCAGAAGCGCCTGCACGTCCTCGCGCGGGTTCGCGAGAGCGCAGCCGCGGGTCTTGCAGTCGCGGGCGAACGCGTCGAACGTCGCCTCGGCCGCGACTGCACGGGACTCGAGGACGCCCACCTGGTCGAGCGTCGGGTCCGGGGCGCCGTCGAGGACGGTGCGGCCGATGCGGTTCGGATAGCGCTGCGCGTAGGTCGTGATGACGCGCGAGCCCTCGCCGAGGCCGATGGCGTTGAGGCGGTCGGTGCCCAGGAAGTCGCGGAGACGTTCGAGGTCGGCGGCGGCGCGCCACGAGTCGAACGCGGTCAGCCTGCCTTCCAGGTCGAGGACGCACTCCTGCGAGGCCTCGCCCGCGGCGACCACGAGGTTCGACTGCTCGGTCTCGGCCGGGTCGTACTCGACGAGCTGGGCGCGCGTGGCCTGCGGTACGCACGACATGCCGTCCGAACGGCCCGTGCCTCGCCGGTCCACGCCGATGATCGTGTAGGTGCTGAGGATGTCCTTGGGCAACGCCGCCGCGAGCCGCGCGGCCTTCAGCGTGCCGGGCTCGCCGCCGGGATCGTTGACGACGACCAGCGCGCTCTTGCCCGTGCCGACGCGCGTCAGCGCGATGCCGAGCTGGCCGCGGCCAGGGCGTCCCGGCGGGTCGAGCACCACGGGCATGCGCGCGCATTCGTAGGCCTGCTCGCCTTGGGGAGCGTCCGCGCCGAAGCGATCTTTCATCTGCTCGTTGCACGGCGACCACTGCAGCGAGTCCTTCTTGTACTCGCTGAGCGGGGGCACTGGCTGCGGCCCGGCGAGCGCGCTCTGGTCGACGGGCTGGTTCTCCTCGCCCTTGACCGCGATCACCGGCCGGCTGGAGGGACCCGCGCTGCACGCCGTCAGCACGCTCACTGCCAGTAGGGCCAAGGCAGCGCCACGCACAGATTCCCTCACTCTCGTTCACACTCCGGGAAGCTGAGCCTCGCACGGCACAGGTAAATGCGAGGTGAGTCAGGATGGGGGACATGGATCACGCCGATCGGCTCCCCGTGGCTCGCCTCGTGGGCGGCATCCCGCCGACGGCGCTCGTGCTGCTGGGCATCGTCAGCGTGCAGGTCGGCGCGGCGTTCGCGAAGCAGTTGTTCACGGTCGCGGGCGCGGCGGGCATGGTCACGTTGCGGCTGCTCATGGCCGCACTGGTGCTGGTCCTGATCTGGCGTCCGTCGCTCAGGCTCGACCGCAGAACGCTCGTCACGGTCGTCACCTACGGCGCCGTGCTCGCCGTGATGAACCTCTGCTTCTACGCGGCGCTGGCCCGCATCCCGCTCGGCGCGGCCGTCACGATCGAGTTCCTCGGGCCGCTCGCGGTGGCGGTCGCCGGCTCACGGCGCTGGCTCGACGGCGTGTGGGTGTTGTTGGCGGGCACGGGTGTCGTGCTGCTCACGCGCGTGCAGGGCGGTCTGTTGTGGACGGGCGTGCTGTTCGCGTTGGCCGCGGGCGCGTGCTGGGCGGCGTACATCCTGGTGACGGCCAAGCTCGGCAGCCAGACGAACGACGGCAAGGGCCTCGCGCTCGCGATGGTGGTCGGCACGGTGATCGCGCTGCCGTTCGGCATCGGCTCGGCCGGCACCGCGATGCTCGACCCGATGGTGCTGGCGGTGGCGATCGTGGTCGCGCTGATGTCGTCTGTCGTCCCGTACTCGCTGGAGCTGGAGGCGTTGCGCCGCATGCCGCCGCGCGTGTTCGGGATCCTGATGTCGCTGGAACCGGCGGTGGCCGCGGTCGCGGGCCTGGTGCTGCTCGGGGAACACCTCGCACCGGCGCAGTGGGTCGCCGTCGGCTGTGTCGTGATCGCGTCGGTCGGGGCGACGAGATCGGCGAAGCCCGACGTCTAACGGGCTCGGAGCTCGCCTTTCAGCACCGACGCCACGTCGTAGCGGGCCGGGATCTCCAGCTGGTCGTAGCGGCACGACAGCGGTTCGCGGTCCGGGCGCCACCGCGCGAACTGGCCGTTGTGCCGCAGCCGCACGGGCTGCTCGCCCTCGGTCTGCGTGTAGTGGATCTCCAGCACCCGCTCGGGCCGCAGCGCCACGTACTCGGCCTGCTTGCCGCGCCACCGGTTGATTTCGCCGGGGATCCGCTGACCGGGAACGGGATTCGCCCACGGGTGGTCACCCGAGGTGATCAACGGCGCCAGTTCGACGGCCAGCTCACGGCGTTCGGCCGCCTTGAACGAGCCGCAGACGCCGATGTGGTGCAGCAGGTCGTTCGAGTCGTAGACACCGAGCAGCAGCGAGCCGACCGCTGTGCCGGGTTCGGTGTCCTTGTGCCAGCGCAGGCCCGCGAGCACGACGTCCGCGGTGCGCGCGTGCTTCACCTTGATCATCGAACGCTTGCCCGGCGTGTACGGGCCGTCCGACGGCTTGCCCATCACGCCGTCCAGCCCCGCGCCCTCGAACAGCGTGAACCACTGCCGCGCCGTCTCGACGGACGTGGTCGCGGGCGTCACGTTCAACCCCGGCAGCTTCAGCAACGCTTCGCGCCGCGCGATCGTCGGCTGCTCCAGCAGCACCTCGGACCCCAGCGCGAGCAGGTCGAACGCGACGAACGTGGCCGGCGTCGCCTCCGACAGCATCGTCACCCGCGAGGCCGCCGGGTGGATGCGCTCGGACAACGCGTCGAAGTCCAGCTCGTCGTTCTTCGCGACCACCAGCTCGCCGTCGACGACCACCTTGCCGGGCAGCACGTCGAGCATCGAGGCGACGACCTCGGGGAAGTAGCGGTTGAGCGGCTTTCCGCTGCGCGACTGCAGCAGCACCTCGTCGCCGGAGCGGAACACCACGCAGCGGAACCCGTCCCACTTCGGCTCGAAGAACAGGTTCGCGTCGTCCGGGATCCCGTCCACCGCGGTGGCGAGCATCGGCTGCAGAGGTGGCGTCAGCGGTAGGTCCACGCGCACATCCTGCCTCTTCAGGTGGAATTCCGCCGCTGATACCGCAGCAACAGGACGTCGTCCGCGCGCAGCACCGACGCCAGCGCGAGATCCACGGGCGGGATGACCGCACCGTGCGCGATCCGCGACGCGTCACCCGCCGCGAGCACCGGCGCCACGGTCAGGTTCAGCGCGTCCACCAGCCCCTCGGCCACCATCGACCCGAACAGCCGCGGCCCGCCCTCGAGGTTGATCCGGTGCAGCCCCCGCGCCGCGAGCTCGGCGACCGCGACCTTCAGGTCGACCTCCGTGTCCCCGGCGATGATCACCTCGGCGGGCAGCGTGGGCATGCGCGCGGCCTCGGTGGTGATCACGATCGGTGGCACGGCGGTGTCGGTGAACAGCGGCAGGTCCGGCGTCAGGGATCCTCGCGTGGTCACGACCGCGATCGGCAACGGCCTGGCGCGCTTCGCACCCCGGTACCCCTCGATCAGCACGGTCGCCGCCCCCACCACCACGACGTCGGCGAGCTCGCGCCCGAGCAGGTAGATCTTCCGGTCCGCGGGCGACCCCAGCCCCGCGGAGCGCCCGTCGACCGACACCGCACCGTCCACGCTGGACACGAAGTTCGCGGTGACCCACGTCCGGTCGGCGGGATAGGCGTACAGGGACTCGAGGGCTGTGTCGGTCATCTCAACGCCCGGTGAGGGCCACAACATCTCCACCTGGCCATCCCATCACGCCGATAAGCTGCGGGCATGCGCTTGTCCGACCGGGATCCCCAGATCAGTCCCGACGAACTGATCGAGAACCTGGTGCCGCCGCCGATGTTCGACTCGGTCAGCTTCGACACCTACATCCCCAACCCGGACGAGCCCTCGCAGGCCGCCGCGGTCGAGGCCGGCCGCGTGTTCGCCGCGCGGGTCAGCGTCCGCCGCAGGAAGTGGTCGCTGTTCGGCTCTCGCGACGAAGAGGAGGGCAAGCTCGGCCTCTACCTCGACGGCGGCTTCGGCGTCGGCAAGACCCACCTGCTCGCCTCGCTCTGGCACGCCGTGCCGGGCCCGAAGGCGTACGGCACGTTCGTCGAGCTGACCAACATGGTCGGCGTCCTGACCTTCCCCGAGGCGGTCAGGCGCCTGAGCGGCCACAAGCTGCTCGCCATCGACGAGTTCGAGCTCGACGACCCCGGCGACACCATGCTCGTCACGCGCCTGATCAAGGAACTGATCGCGGCCGGCGTGCACGTCGCCGCCACCTCGAACACCCTGCCGGACAAGCTCGGCGAGGGCCGGTTCGCCGCCGCCGACTTCCTGCGCGAGATCCAGTCGATGTCCTCGAAGTTCGACGTCGTCCGCGTCGACGGCCCCGACTACCGCCACCGCGGCCTGCCCGAGGCCCCCTCACCGATGTCGGACACCGAACTGATCGTCAGAGCCTCCAACACCGAGGGTTCGACGCTGGACGACTTCGACGACCTGTGCAAGGCGCTCGCCCGCATCCACCCGTCGAAGTACGGGCGGTTGCTCGACGGCGTCACCGCCGTGCACCTCAAGGACGTCAAGCCGGCGCCCGACCAGAGCGTCGGACTGAGGCTCGTGGCGTTCGGCGACCGGCTCTACGACCGCGACATCCCGGTGGCGGTGTCGGGGCAGCCGCTGTCGGAGCTGTTCACCGAGGAGATGCTCAAGGGCGGCTACCGCAAGAAGTACCTGCGCGCGGTCAGCCGGCTGGTCGCGCTGAGTCGCTGATCAGGCCCTGTGGTGCGGCAATGGCGTGAGATCTGGCTGAGGCGAGTTTGACTCCGGCGGCGTTCGAGTATCCACTGGGTGACGAGCGGGAATGATGACGTCCCGACGTCTTCCGGAGGCACCCATGCTGAGTGAAGCCGAACGCCGCTCGCTCGAAGAGATCGAGCAGCGGTTGCTCGCGGACGAGCCCAGACTCGCCCGCACCATGAACCGCCAGGTCCGGCCCTGGTTGTTCTACTCCCTCCTGGTCGTCTTCGGTGGCCTCACGGTGCTGCTGACGGTGATCGGCGCGTTCGGCCCCGCCTTCCAGTGCCTGCTGGTCACAGCCGGTGTGCTGGTGCTTCGCAGGTACCCGCTTCGCCTCCGGTAGCGGAAACTCGCTGGCGCCGGGAACAGCACAACCCGGACCATCTCCGCGTGGGTTATCTGGAAGCGAACGGGCTCGCGTACGCCTTGCCTGACGGCAGGGAGCTGTTCCGCGACGTCTCGTTCAAGGTGAGCGGCGGGACCGTGGTCGCGCTCGTCGGCGCCAACGGCGCCGGCAAGACGACGCTGCAAAGGATCCTGTCGGGTGAGCTCACCCCGAAGCAGGGCAGCGTGCACGTGCAGGGCGGGCTCGCGGTGATGCCGCAGTTCATCGGGTCGGTCCGCGACGACAGCCTGGTGCGGGACCTGTTGCTGTCCGTGGCGCCCGTGGCGTTGCAGAAGGCCGCCAGGGAGCTCGACGACGCCGAGCTCGCGCTGATGGACACCGACGACGAAGCCGCCCAGATGCGGTACGCGAACGCCCTCACCAACTACGGCGAGGCCGGCGGGTACGACATCGAGGTCCTCTGGGACACCGTCACCGTCGCCGCGCTCGGCGTGCCGTACGACCGGGCCCGGTTCCGCGAGGTGCGCACGTTGTCCGGCGGTGAGCAGAAGCGGCTGGTCCTCGAAACGTTGTTGCGCGGCCACGAGCAGGTGCTGCTGCTCGACGAGCCCGACAACTACCTCGACGTTCCCGGCAAGCGCTGGCTCGAAGAACGGCTGAAGGCCACCGACAAGGCCGTTCTCGTCGTCAGCCACGACCGTGAGCTGCTGTCCACTGCCGCGACGCACGTGGTCACGGTCGAGGCGCATTCCACGTGGACGCACGCGGGCTCGTTCGGGACGTGGCACGGCGCCCGAGCGAAACGCATCGACAGGCTGCTGGAAGATCACCGGCGCTGGAACGAGGAGCACGAGCGGCTCAAGGATCTCGTCCGCACGCTCCAGCAGCTGGCCAAGTCCTCCGAGGTGATGGCTCAGAAGTATCGGGTCATGGCCGCGCGCCTCGAACGGTACGAGCAGGCGGGGCCGCCGCCGGAGATCCCTCAGGACGAGAAGGTCACGCCGAGGCTCAAGGGCGGCCGCACGGGCGTTCGCGCGATCACGTGCGAACAGCTCGAACTGAGCGGGCTGATGAAGCCGTTCTCGCAGGAGATCTTCTTCGGCGACCGGGTGGCGGTGCTGGGCTCGAACGGCTCCGGCAAGAGCCACTTCCTGCGGCTGCTCGGCGGGGACGACGTCCGCACGACCGGCAAGTGGAAGCTCGGCGCACGGGTCGTGGCGGGCCTGTTCGCGCAGACGCACGAGCACCCGGAGTGGCTGGGCCGCACGCTCGTGGACATCCTCTGGCACGGCGAGGGCCAGCGGCGCGGCAAGGACCGGGGCGCCGCGATGTCGGTGTTGCAGCGCTACGGCCTGCATCAGGCGGGCGACCAGCGGTTCGAGAACCTGTCGGGCGGTCAGCAGGCGCGGTTCCAGATCCTGCTGCTGGAGCTGTCCGGGGCGACGTTGCTGCTGCTCGACGAGCCGACGGACAACCTCGACCTCGCGTCGGCGGAGGCGTTGCAGAACGCCCTGAACGACTTCGAGGGCACGGTCGTCGCCGTCACGCACGATCGGTGGTTCGCCAAGTCGTTCGACCGGTTCCTGCACTTCCGGGCGGACGGCAAGGTGTCCGAAGTGGACGAGCCGGTCTGGACCTAGCCCAGTTCCCAGCTGACGAAGGCGCCGTCGTCGATCGACCCGCCCGCCTTCTCGTACGTGGCCTGCGCCGCCGTGTCGCCCGCGGCGGTGCCGGTCCACATCGCGTAGCAACCCCGTTTCAGCGCAAGGGCTTTCAGCGCCTCGACGAGCGCCGTGCCGATGCCGCGGCGCAGGAACGAGTCGTCCACGCCCAGCTCGTACAGGAACATCTCGGTGCCCTTGTCCGGGTGCGTCGTCTCCACCCCGGACACGAACCCGGCCGGCTGGTCGCCGACGTAGGCGATCAGCAGATGGCTGTGATCCTGCGCCAGGAACCGAGCGGTCGCGTCCGGCCGCGGCGGCGCGTCGAACAGGTGCGCGGCGGCGAACACGTCGTCGGGGGAGGCGGCGCGACGGATCTTCATACCGCCAGGCTAGGTCAACTCTCGCGCGAGGGCCCGAAGGCGCGTCACCGGTCTTCGACGGCGGCGGGCAGCTTCCCGTTCTTGACCAGCCCGGCCAGCTCGGCGTGGTCCGCCTCGGTCTGGTCGGCGTAGTCGAACGCGTACTTCGCGAACGCCTCGTCGAGGTCGTCGCCGCCGCCGTTCTGGAAGTACCCGGCGAGCAGCCGCGGGTCGAGTGAACGCGTGTGCGCGCGGGCCAGCAGGGCACCGGCGAGACGGCCGTAGTCGTCCAGGTCGTCGCGCTTCAGCGTGGTCGCGTCGATCTCGCCCTTGCGGTTGCGGAACTGCCGCACGATGAAGTGCCGGCCCTCGATCGTCGTCCAGCCCAGCAGGATGTCCGTCTCCGCCTGCACGAGCCGCGCGCCGTGCACGATCCGCTTGCCCTCGTGCTTGGCGGGATCGACGTCCAGGAACGGCTGCAGGGCGGACGGCCTGGCTTCCTTGGCCTGCAACACCAGAGCCTCGGACCCGTTGCCGTGCAACAGGATCAGGTAGTTGCGCAGGCCGACGCTGCCGGTGCCGACGACGCGGAACGCCACGTCCGACACGCCGTACCGCATGATCAGGTTCCGGCGGGACTCGCGCAGACTGTCCACGTAGGACGGCAGTGCGGCGATCACGGCCTCCGCGGTCGGGGGAGTGGCCTCGGTGAACGTCGGCGGGTTCGTGATGAACCGCCACTTCTCGCCGTCGTGCGCGGTCCACTTCGCGGCGAACCGGGCGCTGGTGTTCTTGCGCGACTTCTCGGCGGCCTTGGAGAAGTCGTTGATCAGGTCGTCCGCCTTGACCTTCGACAGCGAGGACTCGTCGCCCAGCGCGCTCCACGAGTCCAGGAACGGGAGCTCCGAGAGGTGCTTGATCGAACCCCGGTACGCGCGCACCGCGTCCTCCGCGGCGTCACGGCAGCCCTTGTCCGACACGCCACCGACCCGGCCCGCCAGCACCAGGGATGCCACGAGCCGCTTGAGGTCCCATTCCCACGGGCCGGGCAGCGTCTCGTCGAAGTCGTTGATGTCCATGACGATCTGGCCCTCGGGCGTGCCGTAGAGGCCGAAGTTCGCTGCGTGTGCATCACCGCACAACTGAGCGTGAAGGCCTGTCGCGCACCCGGCGGCGAGATCGCCCGCCTGGAGTCCGGCCGAACCGCGGAAGAACGCGAACGGGTTCTCCAGCATTCGACCGATCCGCAGCGGGATCAGGTTTTCCAATCGGCCCTTGTTGCTGGCACGCAGGAACTCCAGCACGGACGGGCGCGAGGCGGCCAGCGACATCGCGCGGTGCGCCTTGAAGTCCACTGAGGACCGCAGTGCGCGCCCCTCGGCGTAGACCTCTTCTGGCTCAACCCATCTGCCCAAAGCGGCAGCGGCCTCGGCTCGCACCCGTTCACCCATATGAGTCATGATGCCCGCGGCGGACGGGCAACGTGGCCCGTCCGCCGCTTTTGTGACCTAGCTACGAACGAAAATCACCCTAAACGGGACGAACGACCTCGGCGATCGCCTGCACGCCCAAGTCGATCTCGTCACGAGTGATCACCAACGGCGGCGCGATGCGCAACGTCGACGCGTGCGTCTCCTTGCACAGCACCCCACGCGTGGCGAGCGCCTCGGACGCGGCCCTGCCGACCGGCCCGCCGGGCGCGATCTCGACACCTGCCCACAGCCCGCGCCCGCGCACCTCGGCCACCCCGTGACCGACCAGCTTGTTCAGTTCGGCGTGCAGGTACGCGCCCATGTCTCGCGAGCGCTGCTGGAACTCGCCGGTCGCGAGCAGCCCCACGACCGCGCGGCCCACGGCGCAGGCGAGCGGGTTGCCGCCGAACGTCGACCCGTGCTCGCCGGGCTTCAGCACGCCCAGCACGGCCCGTGAACCGACCACGGCGGACACGGGCAGGATGCCGCCGCCCAGTGCCTTGCCGAGCGTGTAGAGGTCGGCGCGCACGCCCTCGTGGTCCAGTGCGAACAGCTCACCCGTGCGGCCGAGGCCCGACTGGATCTCGTCGGCGATCATCAGGACGTTGTTCTCGTCGCACAGGCGGCGGATCCCGGCCAGGTACCCGGCGGGCGGCACGACGACGCCGGCCTCGCCCTGGATCGGCTCCAGCAGCACGGCGGCCGTGCGCGAGGAGATCGCGGACTCGATCTCGTCCAGGTTGCCGTACTTGACGACCTTGAAGCCGGGCGTGAACGGCCCGAAGTCGTTGCGAGCGGTCTCGTCGGTCGAGAACGACACGATCGTCGTGGTGCGGCCGTGGAAGTTGGACCCGGCGACGATGATCTCGGCCGTGCCCTCCGGCACGCCCTTGACCTGGTACGCCCACTTGCGCGCGACCTTGATCGCGGACTCGACGGCCTCCGCGCCGGAGTTCATCGCGAGCACCATCTCGGTGCCGGTCAGTGCGGCGAGCTCGCGGCAGAACAGGCCGAACTGGTCGTGGTGGAACGCGCGGCTGGTCAGCGTGACGCGGCCGAGCTGCTCGACGGCGGCGGCCACCAGGGCGGGGTGGCGGTGCCCGAAGTTCAGCGACGAGTAGCCGGACAGGAAGTCCAGGTAGCGGCGGCCCTCGACGTCGGTGACCCACGAACCCTCGCCGTGCGAGATGACCACCGGCAGCGGGTGGTAGTTGTGCGTGCTCCACTCCTCGTCCAGGGCGACGAAGTCAGCGCTAGCCAAATGAGTGGTCTCTGCGGTGTGGTGGTCAGCGATGGCGGTCATCCTCCAAGGCTAGGGTCCCGGACAAGCGATATCGACCGTGAAGCGTTGCGCACTGCCTCAGTTCGTTGCGTAGATTCATCAATCAGTGGCGGAACTTTGCACAGCAGGCGGAATCGGCGGTGAATCGCTACGGTCTGGTGATGGCGAAGAAGTCGGTTCGTGAAGCCCTGCGGCTCGATGAGGTGGATCTCTCCACCCTCGACCCGGCGGGGCGCCCGGTCGGTCCCCAGAGCAAGAAGGAGGCGGCCGAGGACCTGGTCGCCACCGGGGCCGAGCTGGACGGTCTGCAGGAAGCGCTCTACGCGGAGAATTCTCGCGCGGTCCTCCTCGTCCTGCAGGGCATGGACACCGCCGGCAAGGGCGGCGTCGTCCGCCACGTCGTCGGCCTGGTGAACCCGCAGGGCGTGCGCATCGCGTCGTTCAAGAAACCGACTCCCGCCGAACGGCGCCAGCACTTCCTGGTGCGCGTCAGGAAGGTCCTGCCCGAGAAGGGCCGCATCGGGGCGTTCGACCGCTCCCACTACGAGGACGTCCTGGTGCCCAAAGTAGAACGCCTGCTGACGGCCGCGGAGATTCGCGGGCGTTACAAGGAGATCAACGCGTTCGAGCGGGAACTCGCGGACGGCGGCATCACCGTCGTCAAGTGCTTCCTCAACATCTCGCCTGAGGTGCAGAAGGACCGATTGCTCGCGCGCCTGGACGACCCGCAGAAGCACTGGAAGTACAACCCGGCCGACATCGACTCGCGGTCGAAGTGGTCCAAGTACCAGGACGCGTACACGCAGGCGTTGAGGAACTGCTCCGCCACGCCCTGGTACGCCGTCCCGTCGGACCGGAAGTGGTACCGGAACTGGGCGATCAGCCAGTTGCTGCTGGAGACCATGCGCGAGATGGACCCGAAGTTCCCGCCGCCCGCCTACGACATCGAGGCCGAGAAGGCCCGGCTGATCTCCGCCGACCCGTTGCGCTAGACGCAATCTTGATTGCACCTATTGCCTGGCCGTAGTGGTCTGGGCCAGTGTGGGCTGCGCCGCCGCCGCAAAGTTCATTCCGGAGGTGCGGACGTGGGTGTTGATCGGCGACGTTTTCTCGGAGCCATGGGCGTAGGAGCTGGACTGCTGATGACCGGAGGAACCGCTGAGGCGGCTGCCGCCACCCGGAGAGTGTTCTTCGGCGCCTACACGACGTGGAGCGGTGGCGCCAAGGGCATCGGCATCGGCACCTACGACACCGTGACCGGGCAGCTGAAGACGACCGGCGTGATCACGGGCGTGGTCAACCCGTCGTTCGTGATCGAGTCGCGGGACGGCAGGTTCCTCTACGCCGTCAACGAGAACACCAAGGGCGAGGTCACCGCGATCAACGCGGCCACTCTCAAGGTGATCAACAAGCAGGCGACCGGCGGCGCGGACCCGTGCCACCTGACGCTCGACCCGTCCGGGAAGTTTCTGATCACGGCCGACTACTCGTCGGGGTCCCTGAGCGTCTTCCCGGTGGGCGCCGACGGCAGTCTCGGCCCGCGCACGCAGAAGGTCCAGCACAAGGGGTCCGGGCCGAACAAGGAACGTCAGGAAGGCCCGCACGCGCACCACATCGTGTTCGACCCCGCCGGCAGGTACGCGGCGGCGGTCGACCTCGGCGCGGACTCGGTGTTCGTCTACTCGTTCACCGGCGGGAAGCTGACCCAGGTCTCGCAGGCGAAGGTCAAGCCGGGAGCCGGACCGCGTCACATCGCGTTCCACCCGGACGGCAGGACGGCCTACGTGGCGAACGAGCTGGATTCGACGATCGTGACCTGCGCCTACGCGAACGGGACGCTCACGCCGGGCCAGGTGCTCAGGACCGTGCCGTCCGGAAGCCCGACGAACTACCCGGCCGAGGTGCTGGTCTCCGCGGACGGCAGGAACGTCTACCTGTCGAACCGCGGGCATGACAGCATCGCGCACTTCGCGGTCGGCGGTTCCGGGCTGACGATGCTCGGCACCACCGCGGTCGGCGGCAAGTACCCGCGGCACATCACGTTCGACCCGACCGGGTCGCTGCTGTTCGCGGCCAACCAGAACTCGAACAACGTCACGTCGTTCACAGTGGACAAGGCGACCGGCAAGATCACCTCGTCCGGCACGGCGCTGCAGACCGCGATCCCGGTCTGCGTGCTGCCCACCCGACTGGGTTAATGCCCTTCTAGTCGATCGTCCACAGTGGTACTCCGGCTCTCATGGGTCTTATGGCTGGAGTCCTCGCTGTCGCTCTGCTGGCGCCCGCGCCGTTCGCACCGGAGTACGTCGCACTCGGCGACTCCTACGCGTCCGGGGCGGGCGCCGGTTCCTATGTGGACGGGGCCTGTCGCCGGAGCGCGAACGCCTACCCGGCGTTGCGGGGCGAGGAGTTCCCGTCGTTCAAGTTCGTGGCGTGCAGCGGCGCGACCGCGAAGTCGCTCAAGTCGCAGCTGCGGGCACTGACCCCGGCCACGACGCTGGTCACGATCACCATCGGCGGCAACGACCTCGGGTTCGTCGACGTGCTGACGACCTGCACGCTCGGCAGCGACAACGCGTGCGCCAAGCGGGTGGAGAAGGCCCGGGAGTTCGCCCGCGACGAACTGCCCGCGAGGCTCGATGCCACCTACTCCGCGGTCAGAACCGCCGCGCCGAACGCCGAACTGGTGGTGCTCGGCTATCCGCGGCTGTTCACGCAGGTCGACGGGTGCCGCACGCTCTCCACGACGAAGCGTCAGGACCTCAACGACGCCGCCGACGAGCTGTCCGGGGTGATCGCCGAGGCCGCCGCGCGGGCGGGAGCGCGGTACGTGGACGTGAGGGAAGCGTTTGCGGACCACGGCGTCTGCTCGCGCGAGCCGTGGATCAACGCGCTGACCAACCCGACCGCCGACTCCTACCACCCGAACAAGGCAGGTCAGACCGCCTACTTCGAGGCGTTGACCTCGTAACCGGCCGTATTCGGGTCGGCTTCGGGCAGGCGTTCGTGTGATCATGCGCGGGTGAGTCTTCTGAGGGAGGTCACGGCCACCCGCTATGTGACGCCGTTCCGCGAGGGCGGGTCGATGCCGGGGCTGGTCGAGGCCGACGACCTGGGTATGTACGTGGTGAAGTTCCGCGGCGCGGGACAGGGCGTGAAGGTCCTGGTCGCCGAGATCGTCGTCGGCGAGCTCGCCCGCCGGCTGGGCTTCCGGATACCCGAGATCGTCCTGGTGCACCTCGACCCGGAGCTGGCGCGCGCGGAACCGGACCAGGAGGTCCAGGAGCTGCTGCGGGCCAGCGGCGGCCTCAACCTCGGCCTCGACTACCTGCCCGGCTCGTTCGACTTCAACCCGATCGTGCGCGACCCCGGAACCGAGCTCGCGACGAAGCTGCTGTGGTTCGACGCGCTGGTGCTCAACGTGGACCGCAGCTGGCGTAACCCGAACATGCTGCTGTGGCACCGCGAACCGTGGCTCATCGACCACGGCGCCGCGCTGTACTTCCACTACTCGTGGAGCGAGGAACGTCCAGCGACCAAGGACTACCGCTACGACTCGTCGGACCACGCGATGCTGCCGAACGCGGGCTCGCTGTCCGAAGTCGATGCCGAACTGGCCGCGAAGGTCACGCCGGAACTGCTCGACGAGGTGCTCGCGCTCGTTCCCGACGAGTGGCTGGAAGGCGATCCGGCCGAACTCCGTCAGCGCTACAAGGACTTCTTCACCTACCGCCTGAACAACCGCGGCTGGGTCGACTCGCTGGAGGCCGCGCGTGCCGCACGTGTTTGAGTACGCGCTGCTGCGGGCGGTGCCGCGGCAGGAGCGGGGCGAGTTCATGAACGTCGGCGTCATCGTCTACTGCGCGCCGCTGGGCTTCTTGTGCGCGAAGACCTATGTGGACGGTGAGCGGCTGCGGGTGCTGGACCCGCACCTCGACGTCGAGACGCTCGAATCGTCGCTGAAGCACCTCACCAACTCGTGCGACGGCACTCCCGAGGCCGGTCCGGTCAGCCGCACGACGGTCGGTCAGCGCTTCCGCTGGCTCACCGCCCCCCGCAGCACGATCGTGCAGACCTCACCTGCTCATACGGGCTGGACCGACGACCCGTCTGCCGAGGTCGACCGCCTTTTCCGGGCGTTGGTGCTGCCACCCCGGTAGGTTTCCTCGCAACCTGAACGGACGAACGGCGTCCATAGGTGCAAAGCGAAACTAAAGCGGATCGGGGTTGGCGACACATGAGCGCTGGGTATCACCACGGCTACCAGCAGCCGCGGCGTCCCATGCCGCCGCAGCGGCCGATGAAGAAGAAGAGGCGTCCGGGACGCGTCATTCTGGTGCTGCTGCTCGTCCTGGTTCTGGGCACCGTCGGATTCGGTTTCTACGTCGACTCGACGCTGACGCGGATCAACGCGCTGCCGGACTACGAGGGCCGTCCTGCCGAGACGCCGGGCACCACCTGGCTGCTCGTCGGATCGGACGCGCGGGACGGCCTGACGCAGGAGCAGAAGGACGCGCTGGCCACCGGTGACGCCGCCGGACGGCGGACCGACACCATCATGATGCTGCACCTGCCGGACAACAGCGCCGCGAAGCCGGTGCTGGTGTCGATTCCGCGCGACTCCTACGTCGCGATCCCGGAGAACGGCCGCAACAAGATCAACGCGGCGTACGCGTTCGGCGGGCCGCAGATGCTCGTGCAGACCGTCGAGGGTGCGACCGGCGTGCGCATCGACCACTACATGGAGATCGGCTTCGGCGGGTTCTCCGACATGGTCGACGCGGTCGGTGGCGTGGACATCTGCCTCGACGAGCCGATCAAGGACCCGCTGGCCGGCATCGACCTGCCCGCGGGCTGCCAGGAGCTCGACGGGCCGCAGGCGCTCGGGTTCGTGCGGACCCGTGCCTTCGCGACCGCCGACCTGCAGCGCGTGCAGAACCAGCGCAAGTTCCTGTCGGCGCTCTTCGAGAAGGTGAAGAGCCCGGCGACGCTCGCGAACCCGTTCCGCGTCATCCCGCTGATGAACGCGGCGTCCGGATCGGTGTCGGTCAACGACGACGACCACGTGTGGCACCTGGCCAGTGTCGCGCTCAACATGAGCGAGGCGACGAGCGGGACGGTGCCGGTCGGATCCACGCCGACGGTGCCCGGTGCGGGCTCGGTCGTGCAGTGGAACAAGGAGAAGGCGTCCGAGTTGTTCGACCTGATCAGCAAGGACCAGCCGGTGCCCGCCGAGCTGATCGCCCCTCCGAAGTAGTGGTTCCCCCTACGACTTGACGGGCTCGGGAGTGGGCTCCGAGCTGGTCGAACCGGCCTCCTGTGCGATGCCCTCGAGCTCGCGCAGGAGGTCGTCGTAAATGGGTGTTGTGGACATGGTGCGGCCCCCTGTTGCTGATCTTCCCCCGTTCAGGTGACGGGAGCTTACGCCCCTGTACCCAGTCGTTCGGCCAGATATGCCAGTGAGACGCTAAATGTTGGCTAAAGCCACCCTGTGACCAGGCGTTGTGTGGGCCCGCCACATGTTGATCACGCCGCGTGACGCCTACCGTTTCCAGGCATGTCGAGTGTCACGGGTCACAGCGCGCTGGTCACCGGCGCCGCGAGCGGCATCGGCCTTGCCTGCGCTCGCGCACTGGCCGCCGCCGGCGCCGAAGTCCATCTGGTGGATCGAGATCCGAAGGTCCTCGCCCTCGCCGAGGAACTCGGCGGCGCCGGTCACGTGCTCGACCTGATGGACCCGGTCGACGCCCTGCCCGCCGAGATCGACGTTCTCGTCAACAACGCCGGCGTGCAGCACGTCGCGCCCATCCACGAGTTCCCCGCCGAGCGCTTCTCGGCGATGCTCGAACTGATGGTGGGGGCGGCCTTCCGGCTCACCAAGCACGTGCTGCCGCACATGTACGCGCGCGGCTGGGGCCGGTTGGTCCACATCACCAGCGTGCACGGCATTCGCGCCTCCGCGTTCAAATCCGCCTACACCGCGGCGAAACACGGCCTTGAGGGGTTCTCCAAGGTCGCCGCGCTCGAAGGCGCCCCACACGGCGTGACGTCCAACTGCGTGGCCCCCGGCTATGTGCGGACTCCGTTGGTGGAGAAGCAGATCGCGGACCAGGCGAAAGCGCACGGGATTCCCGAGTCGGAAGTTCCGGAGAAGATCTTCCTCCAGCGCAGCGCAGTCAAACGGATGATGGAGCCTTCCGAGGTGGCCTCGGCAGTGCTGTGGTTGTGCGACAACAGTTTTGTCACCGGTACGTCGTTGGCCGTCGATGGCGGCTGGTCAGCTCAATGAGGAGTTGTCGATGATCAAAAAAGTGGTAGGCGCTTCGCTCATCGGAACAACTGTCGAGTGGTACGACTTCTTCCTCTACGGCTCGGCAGCCGCCCTGGTGTTCAACAAGTTCTTCTTCCCGACCGCGGATCCGTTGAACGGCACGCTGCTCGCGTTCACGACGTACGCGATCGGCTTCCTGGCGCGGCCGTTGGGCGGCGTGGTCTTCGGCCACTTCGGTGACCGGGTGGGACGCAAGAAGTTGCTGGTGCTGTCGTTGCTGCTGATGGGTGGCGCGACGATGCTCATGGGTGTGCTGCCGACCTACGCGTCGGTGGGCATCCTGGCGCCGATCCTGCTCACACTGCTGCGACTCGTGCAGGGCTTCGCGCTCGGTGGTGAGTGGGGCGGCGCCGTGCTGATCGTCTCCGAGCACGGTGACGCGAAACGGCGCGGGTTCTGGGCGTCCTGGCCGCAGGCCGGTGTGCCGTGCGGAAACCTGCTGGCGACGGCCGTGCTGGCGATCCTCGCGGCTGTGCAGTCGGACGCGGACTTCCTCTCGTGGGGCTGGCGCATCCCGTTCCTGCTCTCCGGTGTGCTCGTGGTGATCGGGCTGTGGATCAGGCTGACGGTGTCGGAGTCGCCGATCTTCCTGGCGGCGCAGGAGAAGCGCGCGAAGGAGCCCGTGCGGGAGAAGGCGCCGGTGCTCGTGCTGCTCAAGCACAACTGGCGCGAGGTGCTGATCGCGATGGGCGCGCGGTTCGCCGAGAACGTGTCGTACTACGTGATCACCGCGTTCATCCTGGTGTACCTGACGACCGGGCTCGGGCTGTCGAAGTCGGTGGGGCTCAACGCCGTGCTGATCGCGTCGGCGGTGCACCTGGTCGCGATCCCGATCTGGGGCCATCTGTCCGACAGGTTCGGGCGGCGGTCGATCTACCTCGTGGGCGCGGTCGGCATCGGTGTGTGGATCTTCGTGTTCTTCCCGATGCTCGACACCAAGGACCCGCTGCTGATCACGGTGGCTGCGACGGTCGGACTCGTGCTGCACGGCGCGATGTACGGGCCGCAGGCGGCGTTCTTCTCGGAGCTGTTCGGGACGCGGGTGCGGTACTCCGGCGCGTCGATCGGCTACCAGCTGGCGTCGATCGCGGCGGGCGCGCTGGCACCGCTGATCGCGACGGCGCTGCTGAAGGCCTACGGCACCTCGTTCCCCATCTCGATCTACGTGGTGATCACGTGCGTGATCACGGTGGTCGCGATCCTTCTGTCCCGTGAGACCCGTGGTGCGGATCTGGAGGATCGTGACAGGGTTGGGGTGTGACACGACGGCGTGAGGCCGAACTGGCGGCGTTGTTCGAGACCGCGTCCGAGCTCGCGGGTATGCGCGACCCGGACGCGGTTCTCCGCTCGATCGTGCGCAGAGCCAGGACGCTGCTCGGGACGGACGTCTCCTACCTGTCGATGAACGACCCGGCCGGCACCTACATGAGGGTGACGGACGGGTCGTTCTCCCCGTTGTTCCAGAAGGTCCGCCTCGGCCTCGGCGAAGGCCTGGGCGGGCTCGTCGCGCAGACCGCACGGCCGTACGCGACCGCCGACTACTTCGCCGACGCACGGTTCAACCACACCCGGCCGATCGACTCGGCGGTGCGGGACGAGGGACTGACGGCGATCCTGGGCGTGCCGCTGAAGCTCGACTCGAAGGTCATCGGCGTGCTGTACGCGGCCGACCGGACCTCGCGCGAGTTCCCGGCCGAGGAAGTCGCGTTGCTGCAGTCACTGGCCGACCACGCGGCCATCGCGATCGACACGGCGTCGTTGTTCGCGACGATCCAGTCGCACAACGAGGCCATGAAACGGGCCGAGGAGGCCCACGACCGGCTCACGGACCTGGTGCTGCGCGGCGGTTCCTCGGCCGAGGTCGCCGCGGCGGTGGGGGAGTTGCTCGGCGGGCAGGTCGAGGTGCTCGACACCGTGCCGACGCCGGCGGTGCGGGCCAACGGACGGGCCGTGCTGCTCGACGACGTCTGGGTGTGCGCGGTGCTGGCGGGCTCGGAACTGCTGGGCGGCATCGCGCTGACCGGGTGCCCGGACCTGCCGAACGTCGATCGGCGGCTGTTCGAGCGGTCGGCGGTGGTGACGGCGTTGTTGTTGCTGCTGCGCCGAACCGTGGCCGAGGCGGAGAACAAGGTCCGCGGCGAGCTGATCACCGACGTCCTGGACGGCAGGGACGCCGCCGGGCTGCTGGCGCGCGCTCGCCGGGTGGGTGTCGAGCTGTCCGATCCGCACGTCGTGCTGGTCGCGGATGGAAACCTTTCCGGCGCAACGCATTACGCGTCAGTCCACAGAGGACTTGCTGGATCACGTGACCGGGACGTCGTGCTGGCGTTGCCGTCGCGCTCCACGGACATCGCTCACGAAGTGGCGAAGGCGCTGGACGCGACCGTGGGTGCGTGCGGGCCGGTCGCGGGTCCGGTGGCCATCGCGGCGGCCTACGAGGAGGCGCGGCGGTGCCTGAAGGCGTTGCGGCAGCTGGGCCGGGAGAAGGATGCCGCGACGATGGACGACCTCGGGTTCGTCGGCGTGCTGCTGGGCGATCGCGCGGACGTGTCCGGGTACGTGCGGTCGGTGCTCGGCCCGGTGCTGGACTACGACTCCGAGCGCGGCACGGAACTGGTCCACACCCTGGAGATCTACTTCCGCTGCGGCGCGAACCTGAGTCGTGCCAAGGCGGAGCTGCACCTCCACGTCAACACGGTCACCCAACGGCTCGACCGGGTCACGTCGCTGCTCGGCGACTGGCAGTCGCCGGACCGCGTGCTGGAGGTGCAGCTCGCCCTGCGCCTACTTCGCCTGCAGGGTTAGCGGTTCCGCGACCGGTACCGCGTCGCCCGCCGCCGCGTCGGAGTGGCCGAACGGCTTGGCGATCAGCATGTAGACCAGGCCGATGCCGACCACGAGCGTGCCGCTCAGGATGACGACGTAGTTGTCGTACCAGGGGCCGTCCGGGGTGCGCGGCCAGACCATGTTCACCATCGCCGCGACGCCGTACGCGAGCGCCAGGACGTTGACGATCAGGCCCCACCGGCCGAGCGTGAACTCGCCGGACGGCGTCCAGCCCTTGAGCCTCGCCCGCAGCGCCGCGAACACGACCATCTGGAAGCCCAGGTAGATGCCGAGCGTCGCGAACGACACGATCTTGTCCAGCGCGTTCGTGGACAGCATCGACGCGAACACGATGACCACCGGGATGATGCCGGCCAGCGCGAGGGCGTAGGGCGGGATGTGGCGCTTCGGGTTGAACTTCGCGAGCGCCTTGTGCCCGAAGATCATCTTGTCGCGGGCGTAGGAGTAGGTCAGGCGCGACGCGGCCGCCTGCAGCGACATCGTGCAGGACAGGAACGAGATCAGCACGACACCGATCACGATCTTGTAGCCGACCGGGCCGAACGCGTTGGTCAGGATGTTCGTGACCGGGTCCGCGTCCTCGCCGCTGATGACCCTGCCGAAGTCCGGCACCGCCAGCAGCAGCGACAGGCACGCGAACGTGGCCGCCGCGCCGCCGATGTAGATGGTGCGGCGCATGGCCTTCGGGATGACGCGGCCGGGGTCCTTGACCTCTTCCGCGGTGTCACCGCACGCCTCGAAGCCATAGTACTGGTAGAGGCCGATGATGCCCGCCGCGAAGAACGCCGGCAGGTAGCTGCCCGAACCGCCCGCGCCGAAGCTGTCGAACAGCACGCCCAGGCCGTGGACGCGGTTGTCGACGAGCAGCCAGATGCCGACCACGAGCGCCCCGACGATCTCCGCGGCGAACCCGAAGATCGCGGCCCACGACAGCACCTTCGTGCCCGCGTAGTTGATGAGCGTCGAGACCACGATGATCGCGATCGCGCACAGCACCGTGTTGCCGACGTTGGCGGTGTAGCCGAGAAGCGTTGCCAGATAAGGGCCGGCGCCGTAACTGACGGACGCGATGGTGACCAGCAGGGCGATCATGTAGATCCAGCCGGTCATCCACGCCCAGCGCTTGCCCCACAGGCGGCGTGCCCAGGGGTACACGCCGCCCGCCACCGGGTACTGCGCCACGAGCTCGCCGAAGATGAGCGCGACCAGGAACTGGCCGATGCCCGCGACGACGAAGCTCCAGATCATCGGCGGGCCGCCCAGGGCGAGGGCGACGCCGAACAACGTGTACGTGCTGACCACGGGGGAGAGGTAGGTGAAGCCCAGCGAGAAGTTCGCCCAGGGACTCATGTCCCGTTTGAACTCCGAGGTGTAACCGAGATCCCTGAGCCTGTCTTCCGCTGATGCCGTCACTCACGCCTCCTTGATCAGGTCCGCGGCGCGTTCTCCAATCATGAGCACCGTGACCATGGGGTTCACGGTGGGCATGGTGGGGAACACGGACGCGTCGACGACCCGGAGGCCTTCGAGTCCGATGACTTTCAGGTCACCGTCCACAACGGACCCGATGGCGCAGGTGCCCGCCGGGTGGTAGACGGTGTGGGCCGCTTTCCGGCCGTACTCCGACAGGGCCTCGTCGCTCGTGACGTCCGGGCCGGGTGCGATCTCCCGCTTGAGCCACGACTTGAGCGGCTCCTGCTCGGCGATCTGGCGGGCGATCCGGAAGCCGTCGACGAGAGTCTGCTCGTCGTAGCCGTCGGGGTTCATGAAATAGCCGAAGTCGAGTTGCGGCTTCTCCATGGGGTCACTGGACTTCAGCCACAGCCTGCCCTTGCTGTGCGGCCTCGGGATGTTCGGCGTCATGCAGACCCCGTGCTCCACCGCCGGGTAGCCGAGGCGTTCCGTGTTGGTGGTGAACGGGATCTGGTAGAAGTGGAACATCAGGTCCGGCCGCGGGTCGGAGGAGTCCCGCCGGACGAACAGCCCGGCGTCGGAGTCCATCACCGAGTTCTCCGGCAACGGCTTCGTGGTCTCCCAGACGATGACCGACTCCGGGTGGTCGAGCAGGTTCTCGCCGACACCGGGCAGGTCGTGCTTCGGCTCGATGCCGATGCTGCTCAGGTGCTCGGCGTCGCCGATGCCCGAGAGCATCATGAGGCGGGGCGTGTCGATCGCGCCCGCACAGAGCAGGACCTCTTTGTTCGCCTCGACGTAGCCCTTGTCGGTGTGCACGCCGATCGCCCGGTCGCCGTCGAACTCGATCCGGCCGGCCCAGGTGTTGAGCAGCAGGGTCAGGTTCCTGCGGTCCAGGATCGGGTGCACGTAGGCGGTCGACGCCGACGAACGCTGGTTGTTCTTCTCCGGGTGGTAGGCGATGGAGAAGAAGCCGACGCCGTCCTCGAAGGGCGCGGCGTTGAAGTTGTCGATCTCCGGGACGTCGACGGCCTTCCGCGCGGCGGCCACGAAGTCCTTGGCGATCGGGTTCCTGTCCTTCTCGACCACCGGGATGATGTTGAGCTGGACCTTGTCGTAGTACGGGCCGACCGCGTCCCACGTCCAGCCGTGGCCCCAGTCGTCGAGGTCCTGCGGCAGCGGCTTGAAGCAGATCAGCGTGTTGTGGCTGGAACACCCGCCGAGCACCTTCGCGCGGCTGTGCCGGATGTGCGAGTTGCCGCGCGGCTGCTCGACCGTCGGGTAGTCGTAGTCGTACTCGGTCTCCAGCAGGTTGATCCAGTTGCGCAGGTTCAGGATCTTCTCGTCGCCGACGTCGGAGGGACCGCCCTCGATGACCGCGACCGTGACGTTCTCGTCTTCGGTGAGCCTTGCCGCGAGCACACAGCCCGCCGTTCCGCCGCCGACGATCACGTAGTCATATGCGGTCACTGGCTGGAGTCCTTTCGCGCGAACCAGTTCTGGGCTTCAGGCTTGAGGTTCTGGTACACGTGCTTGGGCTCGGTGTACTCGTGCAGGCCCGCGGTGCCGAGCTCGCGGCCGACGCCGGAACGCTTGAAGCCGCCCCACTCGGCCTGCGGCAGGTACGGGCCGAACTCGTTGATCCAGACCGTGCCGTGCCGGAGCTTCTTCGCGACGCGCTGCGCCTTGTCGAGGTCCTGGCTCCAGACACCGCCCGCGAGGCCGTACTCGGTGTCGTTGCCGAGCCTGATCGCGTCCTCCTCGGTCTCGAAGCGCTCGGCCGTGATGATCGGGCCGAACGTCTCGTCCTGGACGAGCTTCATGTCCCTGGTGCAGTCCGCGTAGACGGTGGGACGGAAGAAGAAACCGTTCTGCAGCTCGGGTTCGTCGGGACGCCTGCCGCCGGCCTTGAGGGTCGCGCCCTCCTGCTTCGCGATCTCGACGTAGCTCTCGACCTTGGCGCGGTGCTCGGCGGAGACGAGCGGCCCGGACTCGGTGTCCTCGTCGAAACCGTTGCCCAGCTTGATGAGGTCCGCCCGGCGCGCGACCTCGTTCACGAAGTCGTCGTAGACGCTGCTGTGCACGATGAGCCTCGTGCCGGACGAGCAGACCTGGCCCGCGTGGAAGAACGCCGCCGTGAGCGCGTAGTCGACGGCGACGTCGATGTCGGCGTCCGCGAAGACGATGTTCGGGTTCTTGCCGCCGAGTTCGAGCGCGACCTTCTTCACGGTCTTCGCCGCCGACGCCATGATCCGCTGGCCGGTCGCGAGACTGCCGGTGAACGAGACCAGGTCGACGTCGGGGTGCTCCGACAGCGGAGCGCCGACCTCGGGACCGGTGCCGAGCACGAGGTTCGCGACCCCGTCCGGCAGTCCGGCCTCGGCCAGCAGTTCGAACAACTTGATCGTCGTGAGTGGAGTGATCTCGCTGGGCTTGGCCACCAGGGTGTTGCCCGCCAGCAGCGCGGGCGCGATCTTCCAGGAGACCTGCAGCAGCGGGTAGTTCCACGGCGCGATCAGGCCGCACACGCCGACGGGTTCGTAGTCGATGCGGCTGATGACGTCCGCCGGGGCACCCTGGACGATCTTCGGGTGCAACAGCCCGGCGAGGTTGCCGTAGTAGCGGAACACGGCGGCGACGTCGTCCACGTCGATGCGGCTCTCGACCAGCGTCTTGCCGGTGTCGAGCGTCTCGGTGCGGGCGATGTCCTCCTTGTCGCGTTCCAGGAGGTCCGCGACGCGGTTCAGCACGGCGGCGCGGTGTTCGGGGCTGGAGTGCTGCCAGTCGCCGTCGTCGAAGGCGTGGCGTGCCTTGGCGATCGCTGCGATCGCCTGGTCGCGGGTCTGCTCCTCGACCTCGGTGATGACGCTCTGGTCGAAGGGGTTGATGATCTGCCGCACCGGCGACACGGACTGCCTCCCTGATTCGTGTGTCCACGAAGGACACTGGGGTTTAGCCGGTCGCCGGTGGGCGTAAACCGTGACGACCGTCTCCTACTTGAGACTCCTGCGGAGCCGGGTGAAAAGTCGTGCGTTGCTCATGGCCACAATGCCAACGATGTCGTCCGGGTGCTCACCGTCTCGATAGGTCGCGACGAACTTCCTGTCCTCGATGGACCCATCTTCCACTCGAACGTCGTCCGTCGCCCGTCCGATGAACTGGATCCGCACGCCGTACTGGTCCGACCAGACGTAGCCGCCGTTGGTGTGCGTCGCGACGGTCTCGCCCGCGAGCAGGTTGCGGGTGGCGATCTGCGCCTGCTCGGTCGCCGACGTCCAGTGCTCGGCGCGATGCCCCGCGCAGTTCGCGACGTCGCCGACCGCGACGATGTTCTTCACGTTCGTCACGCCGCCCGCGTCGCACACGACGCCGTTGCCGAGGTTGACCGGCCCACCGGTGAGCCAGTCCGTCGCGGGGCGCGTGCCGATGCCCGCGACGACGACGTCGGCGTTGACGATCCGGCCGTCCGCGAGGTTGATTCCGCCGTCAACGTTGACCGAATCAACATTGATTCCCGTGATCAACGTTGATCCGTGGTCGCTGTGCAGATGTCCGCACGCGGTGCCCATCTCGGCCCCCAGCACGCGCGTGAGCGGCGTGGGCAGCGCCTCGACGACGGTGACGTCCTTGCCGAGCGCACGCGCGCTGGAGGCGATCTCAGCCCCGATGAACCCGGCGCCGATGACACCGATGTGCTGCGCGGTGCCGAACGCCTCACGGAGCTTGATCGCGTCGTCCAGCGTGCGCAGGACGTGCGTGCCGGGGATCGTGCGCGGCAGGCCGCCCGTCGCGATGACGATGCCGTCGGCCTCGACGGTGGTGTCGTCGCTGAGCGCGATCTCCTGGGTGGAGAGCAGCCCCGTCGCCCGCACGCCGAGACGCCACTCCGCGCTGAGCGCGTCGATGTCCTCCTGGTCCGCGAGAGGCACCGCCTCGACCTTGCCGAGGAGGAAGTCCTTCGAGAGAGGAGGCCGGTCATAGGGCAGATGGATCTCGTCGCCGATGATGACGAGCCGTCCGTCGAACCCCTGCTGGCGCAGTGCCTGCGCCGACCTCAAACCGGCGAGTGAGGCGCCGATGATCGCGATCGTCTTCACGCCACGTCCTTGTTCACTTCGACATCGACATAGACCTCTCCATCATTCACGTGGACGGAATAGGTCTTCACCGGTCTTTTGGCGGGCAGACAAGACGCCTCGCCGGTGCGAAGGTCGAAGCTCGCGGCGTGCAGAGGGCACTCCACGAAGCATCCCTCCAGCCACCCCTCGCTGAGCGAGGCGTCCTGGTGGGTGCAGGTGTCGTCGATGGCGTAGATGGCGCCCTCGGCGTTGAAGACCGCGATCGGCGCATGAGGGCCGACGATGCGAACCGCCTCCCCTGGGGGCAGGTCCATGAGAGCGCAGGCGCGGATCATCGTCGGCCTCCGTTGCGTGACGCGGCACATGTTCCGAATGACGCAACACAATGTGAGCCTCGTGAGACCCGCCGTCAAGAGTCCAGCCGGTTGTTTTGCCTGCCGGTTACTGTTGCGCGATGAGCAACTCCGACTCGGCAGCTCAGGTGCAGTCCGTGGACAGAGCCATCAGCGTGCTCGAACTACTGGCCCAAGGTGAGGCCGGTATCACCGAAATCGCTGGTGAGCTCGGTGTGCACAAGTCCACGGTGTCCAGACTCGTCTCCGTGCTGGAGTCGCGTGGCCTTGTGGAGCAGCTCGGTGAAAGAGGCAAATACGCCATCGGTTTCGGGGTCGTCCGCCTGGCCGGAGCCGCCACCGGACGGATGGACCTCACCAAGCTCGGCCAGCCCGTCTGCCAGACCCTCGCGGACACGTTCGGCGAGACCGTCAACATCGCCGTGCACGACGCCGGCGTCGCCATCAACATCACCCAGGCCCGCGGCTCCGCGGCCGTCTCAGCCGTGAACTGGATCGGCCAGCGCACACCTCTGCACGCCACCTCGTCCGGCAAGATCCTGCTCGCGTACCTGCCGGACGACGAACGCAAGCGGCTGGCGTCGTTGCCGCTCGACGCCTACACCGAGAACACGCTCGTGGATGCCGCACGACTGCTCTCGGAACTGGAGGAGGTCGCGTCGCAGGGGTACGCGGCGTGCTTCGAGGAACTCGAACTCGGTCTGCACGCGGTGGCCGTCCCGGTGCGCGGGCATCGCGGCGAGGTAGTCGCGGCGATGAGTGCTTCCGGTCCGTCGTACCGGTTGTCGCGGGAACGGGTCGATCAGATCGTGACGACGATGTCGTCGGCGGCGGCGGATCTCTCGGCCCAGCTGGGCTACTTCGCGGGCTGATCCCACCAGGGGGTCCAGGTCCAGTCGGCGACGTCCGGCCAGGAGGTGCGGAGGCGTTCGGCGAGCGTGCCGCCGAACGCCACCGTCGACTCGTGCGAGGCGTACGCGATCCAGTCGAGCGTGTCGTCGGTCCAGATGCCCTCGGCGCCGGTGTAGGCCGGTGTGAACTCGTCGAGGTCCAGCAGACAGCCGGGGTCGCCGTGCTCCCGGATCTCGACGACCCGGCGCAGGCCCACGTCCTGGAGGGCCTCGCGGACCAGTTCGAACCCGTTGCCGTCCCACATCGCGGCCGAGTCGACCACGAGCACGTCCCGCGGCACGTCCTGGGTGATCAGCGGATGCCACATGGTCCGCTGCGTGCCCCACCGGTCAGCCAGCCTGCGGCGCCACCCCTCCACCTCCTCGTCGCTGAACACGCGCCGGTAGGGCAGCGGTTCGACCACGAGGTCCTTCGCGGCCAGCCAGCTCTTGACCGACGAGCGGAACAGGTCGCGTTCCGCGGCTGTCGCCTCCGCCTCGATCGAGTCGAGATCGGTGGTGAAGACCGAGTGCGCCGACGTGGCGGCGGCGAGAGCGGCGGCGAGCCGGGCGGGCGGCGGCAGGTCGTCGGGGTCCAGGCGTTCGACCTCTCGCAGTATCGCGGCCACCACGTTGTACCGGGGGAAGATCCGCTTCTCCTCCTCGGAGTAGCTGCCGAAGCGGCTCCGGTCGGCGTGCGGGAGAGCGTCGTACTCGGCGTGCAGCTTCCCGTTGCGGCTCATCAGGTACCTGCGCGCCATCGTGTGCAGGGTCGTCGACTCCATGCCCGATTGTGCGGTGCATGTCCGTTCGCGCACACCCGGATTCCTCGATCGCGCGAACGGCGGTATTGACAGCCGGACCCGCTGGCCGCAACTTGTTGCAGATAGCGGAACGAGTTCTGTCACTCGCAACTGCGGCGAAGGGGTGTCCTGATGCCTGGTGAAGTGCCTCGCGTGGTGCTCGTGGGGGCGGGGATCGTCGGATGCGCGCTGGCCGACGAGCTCACCGACAGAGGCTTCACCAACGTCACGGTCCTCGACCAGGCTCCGGGCCTCGCGGTCGGCGGGTCCAGCAGCCACGCCCCTGGCCTGGTCTTTCAGACCAACTCGTGCCGCAGCATGACCGCCTTCGCCCGCTACACGGTCGAGAAGTACACCGCTCTGGGCTGCTTCGACCAGATCGGCGGCCTGGAGATCGCCACCAGCCCCGAACGGCTCGCCGACCTCTCGCGCAGGCACGGCTGGGCCACGTCGTGGGGCGTGCGGAGCCGGCTGATCGACGCCGACGAGGTCGCGCGCCTGCACCCGTTGCTGGACCGGGAACAGCTGCTCGGCGGGTTCCTGATCCCGAGCGACGGCCTCGCGAGGCCCGTTCAGGCCGCCGAGATCCAGGCGCGGCGGGCGATCGAGCGCGGGGCGAAGTTCGAGTTCGGGCAGAAGGTCGTCGCCGTCGAGACCGCGGGTGACCGGGTCACCGGGGTGCGGACCGAGTCGGACGTGTTCCCGGCCGACGTCGTGGTGTCGTGCGCCGGCATGTGGGGGCCGGTGCTGGGGGAGATGGTCGGGCTGACCGTCCCGCTCGTGCCGATGGCGCACCAGTACGTGTTCACCGGCAACGTGAACGCTGACGCGGAAGCGCTTGCGCGGCAGCCGATCCTGCGGCATCAGGAAGCTGATCTGTACTTCCGCTCGCACGGCCAGGCGCTGGGTATCGGCGCGTACGGGCATCGGCCCATGCCCGTCGCCGCCCAGGACATCACCGGCTCGGAACTGCCGTTCACCGAGGAGGACTTCAAGGCGTCGTGGGAAGCGGCCGTCGAGCTGATTCCCGCGCTGGCCGAGGCAGGGGTCGAGCGCGGGTTCAACGGGCTGTTCTCGTTCACCAGCGACGGGATGCCGTTGCTGGGCGAACATCCTGGCCTCAAGGGGTTCTGGGTCGCGGAGGCGGTGTGGATCACGCACTCCGCCGGGGTTGCGCGGTCGATGGCCGAGTGGATCGTCGACGGGCAGCCCGAGCTGGACCTGCACTCGAGCGACCTCAACCGGTTCGAGCAGGTGCAGCTGGCGCCGGACTACGTGCTGGAACGCAGCTGCCAGAACTTCGTCGAGGTCTACGACGTGCTGCATCCGTTGCAGCCCATGGAAAGTCCGCGGCCGCTCCGCACGAGTCCGTTCTACGGCAGGCAGCAGGAGCTCGGCGCGTTCTTCCTGGAGGCGTCCGGCTGGGAGCGGCCGCACTGGTACGAGGCCAACGCCGATCTGCCCGAGGTGGCCGAGGTGCCCGCACGGGGTGAGTGGGCGAGCCGGTTCTGGTCGCCGATCTGCGGTGCCGAGGCGTTGGTGACGCGCAAACGGGTCGCGCTGTTCGACATGACCCCGTTGAAACGACTGGAGGTCAGCGGGCCGGGAGCGCTGGAGTTCCTGCAGCACATGACGACCAACAACCTCAACCGCAAGCCCGGTGCCGTCGTCTACACGCTGCTGCTGGACGAACAGGGCGGTGTGCGCAGCGACCTCACGATCGCGCGCCTCGACGCGACGACGTTCCAGGTCGGCGCGAACGGCAACCTCGACCTCGACTGGCTCACCCGGCACGCGCCGGAGGACGTGTACGTCAAGGACATCACGGCCGGAACGTGCTGCATCGGCCTGTGGGGGCCGCTGGCCCGCGATCTCGTCGACGACATCTCGCACACCCTGGACACGCGGAAGGGGTACTTCACCGCGCAGAAGGCGTTCATCAAGAACGTTCCGGTGACCGCGCTGCGACTGTCCTATGTGGGCGAACTCGGCTGGGAGCTCTACACCACCGCGGACATGGGCCCGAAGCTGTGGGACACGCTGTGGGAGGCCGGGCAGCGGTACGGGGTCATCGCGGCCGGGCGCGGCGCGTTCAACAGCCTGCGCCTGGAGAAGGGCTACCGGTCGTGGGGCACTGACATGACGACCGAGCACGACCCGTTCGAGGCGGGGCTCGGGTTCGCGGTGCGTCAGGACAAGGAGTTCCTCGGCAAGGGATCGCTGCACAACCTGACCTCGACCAAGAAGCTCACCTGCCTCACGATCGACGACCCGCACAGCGTCGTGCTGGGCAACGAACCCGTGTTCCACCAAGGAGAACCGGTCGGTTACGTCACCAGCGCCGCCTACGGGTACACGACGGGCCTCAACATCGCCTACGCGTGGCTGCCCAGCGAGATCGACGACGAGGTCGAGATCGAGTACTTCGGCCAGAAGGTCAAGGCCCGCCCGGCACCTGAGCCGTTGTTCGATCCCGAGATGAAGCGGCTCCGAGGATGACGTACGACGTCATCGTCATCGGGCTCGGCGGCATGGGCAGTGCCGCCGCGTACCGGCTCGCCCAGCGCGGGAAACGGGTGCTGGGGCTGGAGAAGTTCACGCCCGTGCACACGCACGGGTCGAGCCACGGCGGGTCGCGCATCACGCGGCAGGCCTACTTCGAGGACCCCGCCTACGTGCCGTTGCTGCTGCGCGCCCACGAGATGTGGGACCAGATCGAACGGGACAGCGGCGAGCACGTCTTCCACCGCGTCGGCGGAGTCATCGTCGGCGATCCGGCCAGCGGCGCCATCACGGGTAGCCGGGCGAGCGTCGAGCAGTTCGGTCTGAAACACGAGCTGCTCGACGCGTCCCAAATCCGCGAGCGCTTCCCCGGGATGCGTCCGGCGGCGGACGAGATCGGGCTGTACGAACCCGGCGCGGGCTTCGTCGTGCCGGAAGCGGCCGTGCGGGCTCACCTCGCGCTCGCCCAGCAGGCCGGTGCCGACCTGCACTTCGAAGAGCCGGTGATCAGCTGGGGGGAGGGCGGAGTCACCACGACTCGTGCGGCGTACGAAGCCGAGCACGTCGTCGTGTGTCCCGGCCCGTGGGCGCCGGAGTTGGTGGGGGATCTGGGAATCCCGTTTGAGATCGAACGTCAGGTGCAGTTCTACTTCACCCCGGACGGCGACTTCCGCGACCACCCGATCTACATCTGGGACCGCGCGGACGGCACGAACTTCTACGGCTTCCCCGAGCACGACGGCGCGGTGAAGGTCGCGTTCCACAGCGGCGGGCGGATCTGCACGCCCGAGAACATCGACCGCACGGTGCACGCCCACGAGGTCGAGGCGATGGCCGCCGCGACCAGGCCACCGATGCCCGGCCTCGCCGGCACCTTCCAGCGCGCCGCGACCTGCATGTACACCAACACCGCCGACCGGCACTTCGTCATCGCCCGCGAGCGCGACGTGACCGTGGCGTGCGGCTTCTCGGGGCACGGCTTCAAGTTCGTGCCCGTCGTCGGCGAGATCCTCGTCGACCTCGTGATCGACGGGGCCACGCGGCACCCGATCGGCCTTTTCGACCCTGCTCGCCTGAGAGGCAGAGAATGACCGGCAGCCTGATCTCCACCCTTGAGGGCCGCTACTACACCGATCCCGCGATCTTCGCGCGGGAACAGGCGGCCATCTTCGAGAAGATGTGGTTCTGCGCGGTGAAGTCGGGCGATCTGCCGAACGCCGGCGACTTCCGCACGGTGCAGGTCGGGCGGGAGAGCGTGCTCATCGCGCGTGACCGCAAAGGCGGCCTCAACGCGTTCCTGAACGTCTGCAGGCACCGCGGCGCGCGTATCTGCGTCGACGAGGCCGGGAGCGTCAAACGGGCGTTCCAGTGCCCTTACCACGCCTGGACGTACGCGTTGGACGGCAACCTGATCGCCGCACCCAATCTCACCTCAATGCCGGACGTCGACCGCGTTGCGTACGGACTGACGAAGGTGCATCTGCGCGAATGGCTCGGCTACGTGTGGGTGAACCTCGCCGAGGACCCGCCGAGCTTCGAGGACGACGTCCTGAGTGCCGTCACCGAACGCCTGGGCTCGCTGGAGGGCATCGACGGGTACGAGATCGACCAGTTGTCCGTGGGCAAACGAATCGTCTACGACGTCAAGGCCAACTGGAAGCTCATCATCGAGAACTTCATGGAGTGCTACCACTGCGCGACGATCCACCCCGAGCTCACCGAGGTGCTGCCCGAGTTCGCCGACGGCTACGCGGCGCAGTACTACGTCGGGCACGGCGCCGAGTTCGGTGACGAGATCAGGGGTTTCACCGTCGACGGCAGCGAGGGATTCGAGAAACTCTCGGCGCTGGAAGAGGAACGCGACAGGAAGTATTACGCCATCACCATCAAACCGCAGGTGTTCATCAACCTCGTGCCGGACCACGTGATCCTGCACCGGATGTACCCGCTGGCGGCGGACCGGACGATCGTCGAGTGCGATTGGCTCTACGCCAAGGAAGTCGTCGACACCGGCCGTGACGTCTCTCGCTCGGTCGAGCTGTTCCACCGGGTGAACGAGCAGGACTTCGAAGCCTGCGAGCGATGCCAGCCCGCGATGGCCTCACGCGCCTACGCGCAGGGCGGAGTGCTGGTGCCCTCAGAGCACCACATCGGCGGATTCCACGCGTGGCTCGTCCAGAAACTGGAATCAGCCGACTAGGGGATCGACTGCTCACCCGTGCACGGCGAAAGCTGGCACGGGTGATGGAGCAGACGGACTTCTTGCTCCCGGACGGGGAGCACGAACACCTGCGCCGCATCCGGCTTCTGGCCGAGCGCGCGCAACGGACGGCGCACAACCGGTCCAACCTCGTTGGGCCACCGCCGTCGCAGGAGCACCTGGACATCCTCGCGGAGATCAGGAAACTCACCGACGAGATGACCACGCCCAGAACAGCCAGACGGGCCGAGGCGTTGCCCCGGCCCGCCAGACCCGCGGACGACCTCGTCGTCCCGGGGAAGATCTGACTGTCAGCGGCGCTGGCCGCGCACCATCTTCACGAGACCCTTCATCGTCTCCTCCAGTCCGGAGCCGAACGGGTTGTCGTGCACCAGGTAGGTCCACGTCGAGCTCGGGCGCTTGACTCCGGCGTCGGCGAGGTCGTAGCCGTCGTCGGTGATCTTGGCCGCCTCGTACTTCTCCCTGGTGAGCTCCCAGGACTCCGGCACGATCTTGTTGAACGCCGGGATGGCCTCGCGGTGGAACTCGTCCAGCGGGTTCTGCCGGGCCAGCGCGCGCAGGTGGATGCCCTCGCGCAGGTCCGACAGGAACGTCAGGTGGTGCGTCCACAGGTCGTCGAGGAAGAACAGCGTGATCTTGCGGGCGGCGTCGGCGGCGATGTCGTCCGGAGCGCCTTCCTTCTCGCCGAGCTTCTCGAACGCCGCGTCCGTGCGCAGCACCACGTCGCGGTGCTTGAGCAGCAGGTCGCGCTGGTGCTCGATCAGCTTGTTGTAGCGCCACGTGTTGCGGTGGATCTCCAGGTTCACGCCCTCGGCCACGCGCTGCGCGTGCTCGAAGGTGTGCAGCAGGCCCTTGTCGTGCACCCGGCCGTCGTTGTCCACTTCGGACGGATCCTCGGCGTCCGGCGCGTACTGGGTGATCAGGTCGTCCTGCATGGACGAGAAGAACACCGAGCCGCCGGGGTCGCCCTGACGTCCGGCGCGGCCGCGCAGCTGGTCGTCCAGGCGCGACGACGAGTGGCGTCCCGAACCGATCACGTACAGGCCGCCCAGTTCGGCGATCCGGTCGTGGTCCTCGCCCTCGTGACCACCCAGGCGGATGTCCGTACCGCGACCGGCCATCTGCGTGGAGACCGTGATGCGCTGGTACGAACCGGCGTCCGCGATGATCGACGCCTCCTCGGCGTCGTTCTTCGCGTTGAGCACCACGCACTCGATGCCTGCGGCGCGCAGCTTCGAGGAGATCCGCTCCGACTCGGCGACGTCCAGCGTGCCGACGAGGATCGGGCGCCCGCTCTCGTGGGCGGTCTTGATCTCCTCGACGATCGCGTCTTCCTTCTGCTCCAGCGTCGCGTAGAGGCGGAAGTGCTCGTCCTCGCGGATGTTCTCCTTGTTCGGCGGGATCACGAGCACCTCGAGCTCGTAGAACTCCCGCAGCGTCTCGGCGACGGCGACGGCGGTACCGGTCATGCCGCAGCGCGTCGGGTAGCGCGACAGCAGCGCCTGTACCGTCATCGAGTCGAGGATCTCGCCCGACTCGGTCGTCTGCACGTTCTCCTTGGCCTCGACCGCGGCCTGCAGGCCGTCCGGCCACCGCTGCAGCTTCGCGACACGGCCCCGCGTGTCGTTGATCAGGTGCACCTTGCCGTCACGCACGATGTAGTCGACGTCGCGGTGCAGCAGCACCTGCGCGTGCAGCGCGACGTTCACCTTCGACAGCGTGGAGGTGACGTGCTCCTGCGAGTACAGGTCGATCTCGCCGAGCGCGCGCTCGACGGCCTCGGACCCCGCACCCGTGAGGAAGACGTTGCGCTCCTCGTCGTCGATCTCGTAGTGCAGCTCCTGCCGCAGCCGCTTCACCAGGTCCGCGATGACGGGGTCGGCCGCCTCCGCGCTGGTGGAGCCGGCCAGCACCAGCGGCACGCGCGCCTCGTCGACGAGCACCGAGTCGGCCTCGTCGATGAGCGCGACCTCGGGCTCCGGCACGATCAGGTCGTCGGGGCTCGTGACGATCCGGTCGCGCAGGATGTCGAACCCGATCTCGCTGACCGGCGCGTACGTGATCTCGCACTGGTAGGCCTCGCGGCGCTCCTCGGCCTTCGAGCTGCCGTTGATCCAGCCCACGGTGACGCCGAGCAGCCCGTACAGCGGCCCCATCCACTCCGCGTCGCGCTGGGCGAGGTAGTCGTTGACGCTGACCACGTGGACGCGCTTGCCCTTGATCGCGAACCCGGCCGCGGCCATGGCGCCCGCGAGCGTCTTGCCCTCACCGGTGGCCATCTCGACGACGAGGCCGCTCAGCATCCCCAGCGCACCCAGCACCTGCACGTCGAACGGCCGCTGCCCGATGGCGCGCTCGGCGGCCTCCCGGGTCAGCGCCACGAGCTCGGTGTCCGTGCTCTCCTCGCGCAGCTTCTCGGCGTGTGCCGCCAGCTCCTCGTCGCTGAAGGCCTTGAACGTCTCGGCGTGTTTGTCCACGTCCGAGAGCAGGGCCTGGAACGGGGCGAGGTCGACGGACCCCGGTTTCTGCGCGAACCTGCGCATCCGCTGCTTGAAGCGCGCCATGAGAGTGGTCACGACGCGCCAACGTACGGCATCGGCCGGAGGTTCCGCAGAGGTCTTGACTGTGAAGGCCCGATTTGTCTCTTAGATCGGGCCTTCACAGCCTCTGATCAGGCCCGTTCCGGCTGGTGCGTCTCCGGCAGCTTGATCACCGACACCAGCGTGCACAGGCCCATGAGCAGCAGGAACGCCGACACGGACATCGAAGTCCCGGTCGCGCCCAGCAGTGCCGTCATGACGAACGGTGTGCCGCCGCTGACCAGGATCGACGCCAGCTGGTACGCGAGAGAGGCACCCGAGTACCGCACGTGCGGCTCGAACAGTTCACCCAGGTAGGCGGCGATGGGGCCGTACACGAGAGAGGACGCGATGCCTCCGACCGTGGACGCGACGAACATCAACACCAGCGAGCCGGTGTCCACGAGCAGGAAGTACGGGAACGCCCACACGATCATGCCGACGGTGCCCGCGATGATCAGCGGACGGCGCCCGAGGCGGTCCGAGGCGTGGCCGGCCCAGAGGATGACCGGGATGCTCACGATGGACGACAGCAGGCTGACGATCAGCACGGACTCGCGGGCGAGGCCGAGCGTGGTGGTCGCGTAGGACAGGACGCCCGCGATCGACACGTAGAAGATCGCGTTGGAGGCGAACATCAGGCCCGCGCCGAGCAGGATCGGCTTGCGGTGGGTGCGCAGGACCTCCGTCAGCGGGGCGGCGGCGACGGCTGGCTCGGTCGCACGGCGTTCCTTCAGCTCGCGGAACACCGGGCTGTCCTCGACCTTCAGCTGGATGAACAGCACTACCGGGAACAGCAGTGCCGACGCCAGGAACGGCACGCGCCAGCCCCACGACGCGAACGCCTCCGGTGAGAGGGACGTCGTGGCGCTGATGAAGGCGACGTTGCCCAGCAGCACACCGATCGGGACGCCGGCCTGACCGAACGTGCCCGCGAAGCCGCGCTTGCGCGGGCCCGCCGTCTCGGTCAGCAGCAGGACCACGCCGCCCCACTGACCGCCGACCGCGATGCCCTGCAGGAACCGCAGCAGCACCAGCAGCAGGGGCGCGCCGACGCCGATGGACGCCGTGGTGGGCAGCAGACCGATGAGGAACGTGGCCGCCGCCATCAGTCCGAGGCAGATGACGAGGGCCGGTTTGCGGCCGACCCTGTCGCCGACGTGGCCGAAGACCAGGCCGCCGAGCGGGCGCGCGACGAAGCCCGCCCAGAACGTGCTGAACGACAGGAGCAGCGCCACGATCGGCGATGCCTCCGGGAAGAACAGCTTCGGAAAAACCAGTGCCGCGGCGGTCGCGTAGATGAAGAAGTCGTACCACTCAAGACTCGAACCGACGAGTCCGGCTGCCATGAGCCGGCGTAAGGTCTTCTGTTCCGCAGGGGCGACGCTGACCACGGATTCTCCTCACCACGTGTCGATGAACGGGCGTTTCTTCCCTTGAGAACGGGAAGTTGCGGGGGCCAGCGCCGTGGTGATCCAGCGGCGGGTCTCGGCCGGGTCGATCACGTCGTCGATCTCGAAGACCGAGGCGACGTTGAGGGCTTTGCCGTGCTCGTAGGCCATCGCGACCATCTGGTCGTAGCGCTGCTTGCGCTCGTCAGGGTCTGCGATCGCCTCGAGCTCTTTCTTGAAGCCGAGTTTGATGGCGCCTTCGAGCCCCATCGGGCCGAACTCGCCGGTGGGCCAGGAGATCGCGAACTGCGGGACCTTGAGGCTGCCCGCCGCCATGGCCTGGGCGCCGAGACCGTAGGCCTTGCGGAGGATCACGAGTCCAAAGGGGACGGTGAGGTTGGCGCCCGTCACGACCATGCGGGTGAGATGGCGGACGGTGGCGGTGCGTTCGGCGTCGGGACCGACCATGAACCCCGGGGTGTCGCACAGGGAGACGACCGGGATGTCGAACGCGTCGGCGAGTTGGAGGAAGCGGGCGCACTTGTCGGCGGCGTCGGCGTCGATGGCGCCGCCGAGGATCTTGGGGTCGTTGGCGATCAGGGCGATCGGGCGGCCTTCGACGCGGATGAAGGCGGTGACGATGGCCTTGCCGAAGCCGCTGCGGAGTTCGAGGACCGAGTCGGTGTCGGCGAGGGTGGTGATGAGGGCGCGGATGTCGTAGGCGCGCAGGCGGTTCTCGGGGACGGCGTGGCGGAGGAGGCGCTGGTCCGCGCAGGACCAATCGGCCGACGTGCCCTGGAAGTACGAGAGGTACTTCTTCGCCACGGCCACGGCTTCTTCTTCGGACCCCACCGCGATGTCCACGACGCCGTTGGGCACCTGCACGTCCAACGGGCCGATGTCCTCCGGGCGGAACGCGCCGAGGCCGCCGCCCTCGATCATCGCCGGCCCGCCCATGCCGATGTTCGCGCCCTCGACCGCGATGATCACGTCGCACGTGCCGAGCAGCACCGCGTTGCCCGCGAAACACCGGCCCGCCACCACGCCGATCAACGGCACCTGGCCGCTGAGCTGCGCGAACGCGTGGAACGAGCCGCAGTCGAGTCCGCTGACCATGCTGTGGTCGGTGTCGCCGGGACGTCCTCCGCCACCCTCGGCGAACAGCACCACCGGCAGGTTCTCCTGCTGCGCCAGTGCGAACAGCCGGTCCTTCTTCTGGTGGTTGCGCAGGCCTTGGGTGCCGGCGAGCACCGCGTAGTCGTAGGACATCGCCACGACCCGTGCGCCGTTGACCACGCCGATGCCTGCCACAAGACCGTCGGCGGGCGTGCGTTCGATCAGGTCTTCTAGCGACCGGCGCTGGCGTTGGGCGGCGATCGCGAGTCCGCCGTATTCGACGAACGACGTGCACAGGTCCGCGATGTTCTCCCGCGCGGTCCGGCCACCCCGGGCGTGTCGCCGAGAGGCGGCCTCAGGGCGGTCGAAGTCGTGACGCGCCAGCACCTCGGCCAGATCCGGCCGAACCGACTCCAGATCCACCTCGGCGACGTCCTCAGTGGACTCGCCCACGCCGGAAGCCAGCACCTGGCCCTCGGACACGGTGTCGCCCACCGACACCAGCACGTCGCCGGACACCCGCACGACGTGCTGCATCTTCATCGCTTCCAGCACCACGGAGTCCGCCGAAACAGCCACCACCGTGCCCGCCAACGGAGCCCGCATGCCCGAAACGGGCTCCTCGACCACGAAGTCGGTAGGAGCGCCGACGATGTCGCGCGCGAGCAACGAGCGGAGGAACTCCAGGTTCGTCGAGACCCCCTCCACCCGGAACTCGCCCAACGCCCGCCGCGCCCGGTTCAGCGCCACGTCCAGGTCCTCGCCGTGCACCACGAGCTTCGCCAGCAACCCGTCGTAGCGCGTCCCGACCCGGTAGCCGACGTACCCGTGCGTGTCGACGCGGACGCCCGGTCCGGCCGGCAGCCCGAACGACGTCAGCACACCGCCCGAGGTCTGGTTCAGCCGCACCTGCACGGCCGCACCGCGGTCGCGAGGCGTGAAGTCCACGTCGCCGCCCCAGGCGAGCAACAGCTGGGTGCGCACGAGGTCCACTCCGGACACCATCTCGGTGACGGTGTGCTCGACCTGCAGCCGCGGGTTGACCTCCAGGAACGCGAACGAGTCCCCGGACACCAGGAACTCGACGGTGCCGACACCCGTGTAGCCCGCCGCGACAGCCAGAGCGACAGCAGCCTCGTGCAGTGCCTTGCGCAGCAACGGGTCCAGCAGGGGAGCGGGCGCGATCTCCACGACCTTCTGGTGCCGTAGCTGCACCGAGCAGTCGCGGTCGCCGATCACCGACGTCCCGACGAGCTGCACCTCGATGTGCCGCGCGGAGGGCATCAACCGTTCGAAGTAGACGTCCCCGACCCCGAACGCCGCCAGTGCCTCCGCCTGGCACGCCTCGACCGCGGCATCCAACTCCTCGGCGGAGTACACCGCCCGCATGCCCTTGCCGCCACCGCCGGCGACCGCCTTCACCATCACCGGGAACTCGCCGGGCAGCGCGTCCAGCACCGGGATCCCCAGCGAGGAGGCCAGCTCCCGTGCTCGCCGTTTGTCACCGAGCAGTTCCAGAACGTCAGCGGACGGCCCGACGAACGCCAGTCCGCGCTCCGAACACGCCCGAGCGAACGCGGCGTTCTCCGACAGGAATCCCCACCCCGGATGCACAGCGACACACCCGTCGGCCGCGTCCAGGAGCTGATCCGCATCCAGGTACGGCGAGGGCCCGTGCAGTGCCACGGCACGGTCCGCGAGGGTCACGTGGAGCGAGGAAGCGTCGTCCTCCGCGTACACCGCCACAGTGCGTATCCCCAGGTCAGCTGCCGCGCGTAGGACACGCACGGCGACCTCACCCCGGTTGGCGACGAGCAGCAAGACAACCTCCTGAGCGACCGCTTAGTATGTGACGGCGGTCGCATGTTGCCATCTGAAGTGAACGGAAGTCCACACGGAACCGATCGGGGGGTTGAGGCGTCAACGGAACACTTCGCCGCAAACGGGCGATCCAGTTGGCAGACTCCCCGCAAACAGCAAGGGCTTCAGGAGGCCGCAGTGGTGTTCAAGAGGATGATGCGCGCGTTCGGCGTGGGCGGGCCGACTGTCGACACGGTGCTGACGAACCCCAACGTCAGGCCCGGCGAGGTGTTGTCCGGTGAGGTGCGCATCGCCGGCGGCGACCACCCGGCCGAGGTCGACCACGTCACGCTGGCGCTGCTCACCCGCGTCGAGGTCGAGAGCGGCGACAACGAGTACAACACCAACATGGAGTTCCACAAGTTCTCCGTGGGCCAGCGGATCATGATCGCGCCGCACCAGAACCTCTCGCTGCCGTTCCAGATCCCGGTGCCGTTCGAGTGCCCGATCAACGTCGTGGGCGGCCAGCAGTTGCACGGCATGCAACTCGGCCTGCGCACGGAGCTCGAGGTCCGCGGCGCCATCGACCCCGGTGACCTCGACCCGATCTGGGTGCACCCGCTGCAGTCCCAGGACGCCGTGCTCCAGGCGTTCGGGCACATGGGCTTCCGCTTCACCAAGGCGGACAACGAGCAGGGCCGCATCCACGGCGTGCCGCAGCAGCTGCCGTTCTACCAGGAGATCGAGTTCTACCCGCCGCCGCAGTTCGCGGGCCGCGTCAAGCAGGTCGAGCTGACGTTCGTCACGACGCCGGGCGAGCTGCACGTCATCCTGGAGGCCGACAAGCGCGCCGGGCTGCTCCGCGCAGGTGGTGACGCGTACGGCCGGTTCGCCGTGTCGCACCAGCAGGCGATCGGCACGGACTGGACCGCCACGATCAACCAGTGGATGAGCCAGGTCTCCGGCAGTCGCTGGTAGTCATCGGCACCTGGGTGTACCGCTCGCCGATCTCGAGCTGCGGATCTTGCCGGGTGACGGGATGATTTTCCCGAGATCCCCGAGTGCATCGGGGTGTAGCGGGAGGAGGCGTCCGTGACCATCGAGAGCATTCTCGGCGCGCTCATCATCGGTCTGATCCTGGGCTTGCTCGGCAAGCTGTTCGCACCGGGCAAGCAGGCCATCCCGATCTGGCTGACCCTTCTGGTCGGCATCGCGGCCGCGTTCATCGGGTCGTGGATCGCGCGGCTGCTGGGCGTGGAGGACACGCCGGGCATCGACTGGATCGAGGTGATCGTGCAGATCGTCGTCGCCGCGATCGGTGTTTCGCTCGTGGCCGGTGTGTACGGCAGGAAGTCGGTCAGGTAGGTCGGACCATCCTCAGGACGAGGTCGGCGTACATCGCGCCGATCTCGTCCGGGGTCCGCTTCCCGCCCGGCTGGTACCAGCGGGCGACGTCGATGCACAGCGACAGCACCGCGAGGGTCGCGCCCTTGAGGTCGGGGACGTCGAACACGCCCTCTTCGATCCCGTCCGCGATGTAGGCCCGCATCTGCTGCTCGATCTGCCGGCGCAACTCCGCCACCTGCTCGTGGTGTTCGGGAGAGAGCGCGCCGAGCTCGTACTGCACCACCCGCGCCGTCGTGTGGAACTCCGCGTGCCACCCCGCGAACGCCGCCACCGCGTTCTTCAACCGCTCGACCGCACTGTCGCCCTGAATGCTCGACAGCAGCGCGAGCGACGTCTCGTGGCCGACCAGCGAGATGTTGAACAGAAGCTCCTCTTTGGACCGGTAGTGGATGTACACGGCCGCGGGGGACATTCCGGCCAACGAGGCGATGTCCCGGGTCGTCGTGGCGTGATATCCCTTGCTCGCGAACGCCTGGACGGCCGCGATGAGCATCCGGCGGGCGGCGTCCGGGGTGACGGTGCGCCAGGTCTCGTCGAGCAGCGAGAACCCGTCCAGTCCGGTCGTCGTCATCGGGCGGCTCCTCGCGTGTTGACAGGTGATGGATCGTACTGCACGCTAAGCGGGCGCTTAGCGCTAAGCAACCGCTTAGTATGGAGGTAGTCGTGCAGCGGACGCTGTTCAACGAGGATCACGCCGCGTTCCGGGAGTCGGCGAAAGCGTTCGTCGAGCGCACGATCACGCCGAACGTCGAGAAGTTCATCGAGCAACGGGTGATCGACCGGGACGTGTGGCTGGAGGCCGGACGCCAGGGCCTGCTCGGGCTCGAGATCCCCGAGGAGTATGGCGGCAGCGGCGCGAACGACTACCGCTTCAATACGGTGTTCGCAGAGGAGCTGTGCCGGGTCAACGCCGCGGTGGCCTCGTCGCTGGGCATCCACGGCGACGTCGTGGCGCCCTACCTTGTCGACCTGTGCACCGAGTCGCAGAAGCAGCGCTGGCTGCCCGGCATGTGCACCGGCGAGATCAAGACCGGCATCGCGATGACCGAGCCGTCCGGCGGCTCCGACCTCGCCGCGCTGAAGACCAACGCCGTGCGCGACGGTGACGACTGGATCCTCAACGGCTCCAAGACGTTCATCACCAACGGCTACACCGCCGACATGATCGTCGTCGCGGCCCGCACCGACCCGTCCAAGGGCGCGCGCGGCATCACGCTGTTCGCCGTCGAGACCGGCATGCCCGGCTTCGAGCGCGGCCGCAAGCTCGACAAGGTCGGCCAGCACCCGTCCGACACCGCGGAGCTGTTCTTCTCCGACGTGCGCCTGTCCCAGGAGCACATGATCGGCGAGGAGGGCCAAGGCTTCATCTACATGATGGAACGCCTGCCGCAGGAGCGGATCGGTGGCGCCATCTCGAACCTGGCGCACGCGCAGGGCGTCTTCGACGAGACGCTGGAGTACGTCAAGGAGCGCAAGGCGTTCGGGCAGGCCATCGGCAAGTTCCAGCACAACAAGTTCCTGCTCGCCGAGCTGCGCACCAAGCTGGACGTCTCGCAGGCGTTCATCGACACGCTGACCATGCAGCACGTGCGTGGCGAACTGAGCCCCGTTGAGGCGGCGCAGGCGAAGTACTGGAGTGCCGACGTCGAGAACGAGGTCATCGACGCCTGCGTGCAGCTGCACGGCGGCTACGGCTACATGACCGAGTACCGCGTGGCCCGCGCCTGGATGGACGCCCGCGTCACGAAGATCTGGGCCGGTTCCAACGAGATCATGAAGGAACTCATCGGCCGCGACCTGGGCCTGTAGGAGGTTTTCCATGGCTGAAGCAGTCATCGTCTCCACCGCCCGGTCGCCGATCGGCCGTGCCCGCAAGGGTTCTCTGGTCTCGCTGCGCCCGGACGACCTGGCCACGCAGGTGATCTCGGCCGCGCTGGGCGACATTCCGGCGTCCGAGATCACCGACCTGCACCTCGGGTGTGCCGAGCCGCAGGACGAGCACGGCCAGAACATCGCGCGCCGCGTGGCCGTGCAGCTCGGCTACGACAACCTGCCGGGCACGACCGTCAACCGGTTCTGCGCGTCGTCCGTGCAGACCGCGCGGATGGCCTTCCACGCCATCAAGGCGGGGGAGGGCCACGGGTTCATCTCGGCCGGCGTCGAGTGCGTCTCGCGGTACATGCACGCGGGCGCGCCGTCGTTCAACCCGCTGTTCGACGTGGCGCAGCAACGGACGTTGGACACGGCTGCGTCCAACGCGCCGTGGACGGACCCGCGGCTCGACGGCGAACTGCCCGACTACTACATCTCGATGGGTCAGACGGCCGAGAACGTCGCGACGCAGATGGGCATCTCGCGGCACGACCAGGACGAGTTCGGCGTGCGGTCGCAGAACCTCGCGGAGAAGGCCATCGCGGACGGCTTCTTCGCCCGCGAGATCACGCCGGTGACCTTGCCTGACGGCACGGTGGTGTCCACCGACGACGGCCCGCGTGCCGGGGTGACGTACGAGGCGGTCTCGTCGCTGAAGCCGGTCTTCCGGCCGGAAGGCACGATCACTGCCGGCAACTGCTGCCCGTTGAACGACGGCGCGGCAGCTGTCGTGATCATGAGCGACGTGCGGGCACGTGAGCTCGGGCTGACCCCGTTGGCGCGCATCGTGTCCACGGGTGTCTCGGGTCTGTCGCCGGAGATCATGGGTCTCGGCCCCGTCGAGGCGACCAAGCAGGCGCTGGGCCACGCCGGTCTGTCCATTTCGGACATCGACCTGGTCGAGATCAACGAGGCCTTCGCCGTTCAGGTGCTCGGTTCCCAGCGTGCGCTGGGCATCGACATCGACAAGCTCAACGTGCACGGCGGCGCGATCGCGCTGGGCCACCCGTTCGGCTCGACCGGCGCGCGGATCATGACGACGCTGATCAACGGCATGCAGGCCCGCGACGCCCAGTTCGGCCTGGAGACGATGTGCGTCGGCGGCGGCCAGGGCATGGCGATCATCCTGGAAAGACTGAGCTGAAGGGCTTCTGGCGAAGATGGGAATCCTGGACAAGTTCCGCCTCGACGGAAAGGTCGCGATCGTCACCGGCGCCTCCTCCGGCCTCGGCGTCGCGTTCGCCAAGGGCCTCGCGGAGGCCGGCGCGGACGTCGTTCTCGCGGCTCGTCGCGCGGACAAGCTGAAGGACACGGCCGCACTGGTCGAGGCCACCGGCCGGCGCGCTCTGGTCGTGCAGGCCGACGTGTCGCAGCCCGACGACTGCCGTGAGGTCGCGCGGCAGGCGGCGGAGTTCGGCACCGTGGCGGTGCTCGTGAACAACGCCGGTGTCGCGTCGGCGGTGCCGGCTTCGCGGGAGACGCCGGAGCAGTTCCTCAGCGTCATGGACGTGAACCTCAACGGTGCCTACTGGATGGCGCAGGCGGCCGCGGCCGTCATGAAGTCCGGCGGCTCGATCATCAACATCTCCAGCGTTCTCGGCCTCGTGACCGGCGGTATCCCCCAGGCCGCGTACTCGGCGTCGAAAGCGGGACTGCTCGGTCTGACGCGCGACCTGGCGCAGCAGTGGACCGGGCGCAAGGGCATCCGCGTCAACGCGATCTGCCCCGGTTTCTTCGCCTCCGAGATGACCGACCAGTACCCGCCGGGATACCTGGAGAAGATCCAGGCGACTCTGCCATCCGGGCGAATCGGTGACCCGGAGGAGCTCGCTTCCGCCGTTGTGTTCCTGGCCTCACCGGCGGGCGGTTACGTTACCGGTGAGACGCTCGTCGTCGACGGTGGTGCCGTGATCGTCTGACTCCAGGGGGAGCCGTGCGGGAGCCCGAGTTCAAGGTTGTCGACCCGCGAAGACGGTTCCTGCTGTGGTTCGTCCCGCCGCTGGCGGTGTTCGTGACCGGGCTGGTGGTGCTGCTCATCTCAGGGCACATCACCGGCCCGTTCCGTTCTGTCACCGTGGTGCGGGCGTTGTTCGCCTCCAAGCGCGACTTCTTCCAGGACGAGCAGGTCAAGCGCATCCTGATGGCGCGCGGCTACCAGGTGCACGTGACGCCGATCGGCTCGCGCGACCTCGCGGACAAACCCGACCTCGACTCGTACCACTTCGTCTTCCCCTCGGGGCACGTGGCGAACGAGCACGTGAAGACCCGCCGGGCGGGCAAGCACGCGGTGCCGTACCGGCCGTTCTTCACCCCGGTCGTGCTCGCCACGTTCCGCGAGTATGCCGAGGCGCTCGTGCGAGCGGGTGCCGCGACACCAGCCGGTCAAGGTCCGCAACCGCTCTACTACAACCTCAAGATGGCCGAGTTCACGAAGCTCGCCGACAAGAGGTGGAGCGAATACGGTCTGACCAACGGCAACCGGGTCATCGCGCAGTCGCCGGACCCCTGCAAGGCCTACTCCGGCGCGACGCTCGTCGGTTTCTTCGCCACCGCCTTCGGTGACGAACCGCCGCAGACCGTCGAGGCCGCGGAGGAGCTGGCGCGGAAGGTCAAGCCGTTCGTCGACGCGCAGGGGCAGGCGGGCGAGGACATGGCACCGAAGTACTTCGTGCCGGAGGGCCGGACGCACGCCGTGATCGCGGTGATCTACGAGCACCAGTACATCGCCTATCAGTTGCGGCAGAAGACCTTCGACACCGAACGCGTGCTGCTCTACCCGGAGAAGCAGCACCAGAGCACGCCCGAGCTGATCTCGTTCACGCCGGAGGGCGACCGGATCGGCGAACTGATGATGAACGACCCGGACCTGCGGCGGCGCGCGGTCGAGCTGGGGTTCCACTCGCTGAGCTGGAACGGGGAGTCCGCCGACGACTTCGGCACCTACATCGCGGGCCGTGGTCTGCCGGAACCACCGGCGGGTGACAAGGGCAGGGTGGAGCTGCCCAAGGCGGAGCTCTTCGAGCGCATGCTCGACGTCGTCGGCGACTGCAAATGAGGGTGCTGGCAGCGATTCTGCTGCTTCTGCTGACCGCGTGCACGTCGAGCACACCTGAGCCGGTGCGCCTGAAGATGCTGGCGAGCACCGAACTGGCCGACCTCGGTCCGGTGCTGGCGGAGCTGAAGAAGGCCACCGGGGTCGAGCTGGCGGTGGAGCACCGCGGCACGGTCGAAGCCAGCAGGTCGCTCGCGGGCTTCGACCTGGCGTGGTTGTCCACCACCAGGTTCCTGCGGTTGCGGGGTGCCGAACCCGAGCTGGCGTCGAGCGTCATGACGTCCCCGGTGGTGCTCGGCGTGAAGCGCGGCAGCCGGGCCGTGCTGGGCGAGCGGCCGACGTGGGCGGACGTCGCCGACCGGGCCGCGCTGGGCCAGTTCCGGTACGGCATGGCCGATCCGCGGGTGTCGGGCGGTGGGATGGCCGCGTTGATCGGCGTCGCGACGGCGGCCGCAGGCACTGGAGCGCCGTTGCGGCCGGAGGACGTGAGCTGCGACCGCCTGCAGGGGTTCCTCGCGGGGCGGGTGTTCGACGTACCGGACCCCGTGGACGAGTTCGCTCGTCGGTCCGATGTGGACGGACTGGTCGCGCACGAGTCCGAGTTGTTGTCCTTGAACGCCTCCGGGCGTCTGGCGGAACCGTTGGAGATCGTCTATCCGCGTGACGGCATCGTGCTGTCGGACTACCCGCTGATGCTGGTCGAGCCCGCGCACCGGGCCGCCTACGACCGGGTCGTGGAATGGCTTCGGTCGCCGGACGCGCAGCGGATGATCGCCGAACGCACCTGGCGCCGGCCCGTCGAACCGTCCGTGGTGCGCAACGAGAAGCTGCGCGCCGACCTCGGCACCGCGCTGTACTTCCCGGACAGCCAGGAGGTGATCGACCGGCTGCTGCTGTTCCACGACCGCGCGGGCGAAGGCCGTCAGGTGATCTTCGTGCTGGACTACTCGACGTCCATGCGAGGCCCGCGGCTCGCCGGGCTGCGGGAGGCGTTCGCGTCCCTCAACGGCTTCGACCGCTTCTACGTCGGCGAGACGGTCACGATCGTCCGGTTCGCGGGCACCGTGCTGGAAGAGCGATCGGTCACCGTGCGCGGAAAACAGGACCTCGACGCGCTGCTGGCCGTCGTGGCGTCCGACGACCTGCGGGACAACACGGCGATCTGGGCCGCGCTGGACCACGCTTTGGGGTTGGCGCGAGGGGAGACGGCGGTCGTGCTGATGACCGACGGGGAGAACAACGCGGGGCCGTCGGTGAACGAGTTCCTTCGCGTTGGGCGAGGGGAAGTGCCGGTGTTCCCGATCCGGTTCGGCGAGGCCTCGACGGCGGAACTGGACCGGGTGGCGCAGGCGAGCGGCGGCCGTCTCGTGGAGGCCGGCGCGAAGTCGTTGCTGGAGGCGGTGAGAGAGATCCGTGGATGTCGATAGGACGCTCTGGTGGTCCGTCTCGTGGGGCTGGATCCTGCTGTGGGGCGCGACGCTGATCGCGCTGGTCGTGGTCGTCGCTCTCGGGTGGCGGTGGCTGCGGCGCCGTGAACCGGAACCCGAAGTGCCCGGTCTGCTGTTCTACGTGCACGGCCAGCGCATGATCAACCTGTGCAAGGTCGGCCGGTACGACGACGCGGTCACCCGGCAGTTCGTCAAGCAGATCACCGTCACCAAGAACGGCAAGCTGCAGGTCGGCCCCAGTGAGTTCGGCATCGGCGTGGACGGCTCGGTGGTCGAGCAGAACACCGACACCTACGAGAAACCGGCCACGGAGATCGACGTCATCGGCGTCGTGCTGGCGGGCCTGCGCGCGGGCCACGGCGTGGTCGACGTCGACCTGACGACGCGGACCATCACGGCAGACGAGTCGTGGCGGCGAGGAAAAGCCCGACGCCTCAACGACATCCGCGACTACGTCTCGCTGCACGGCCGGTTCGAGGTCGGCGACGGCGACGGCGCTGCGGTGCTGATCGCGCCCGTGGGCGAGCACCGGGTGCGGGTGGAGTGCGACCGGGAGAGCCTGCGCGACACGCTGCCACCGGGCCAGTTCAACGCGCGGTGCCTCGGCAAGGTCCAGTCGTGGAACGCGGCGACCGGCGAGATCGTGGTGCTGCCGGTCGTCGTATTCCAGTAGACGCGTGAGGGACGATCAGCGCGTGATCGCGTTGGATGAAGTGCTCGTGGTCGACGTGGAGTCGACGTGCTGGGAGGGAACGCCGCCCGCCGGTGAGATCTCGGAGATCATCGAGATCGGGATCTGCCCGATCGAGGTGGCCACCGGGAAACGAGGCAAGCGACGGTCGATCCTGGTGCGACCCTCCCGCTCGTCCGTGAGTCCCTTCTGCACTCAGCTCACCACCCTCACCCAGGCCGACGTGAACGAGGGCCTCCCGTTCGCCGAGGCCTGCGCGGTGCTGCGCAAGGAGTTCCGCTCCGACCGCCGGGTGTGGGCGTCGTACGGCGACTACGACCGCAAGATGTTCGAACGGCAGTGCGCCGACTTCGGCGTCCGCTATCCGTTCGGGCCGCGGCACGTCAACGTCAAGACGCTCTTCGCTTTGACGCACGCGTTGCCGCGCGAGGTGGGCATGGCCGAAGCGGTGCGGATCGCCGGGCACAGGCTCGACGGCACACACCACCGCGGCCACGACGACGCCTACAACATCGCGGGTCTGCTGGCTGGGCTGCTCCGGCGGTGAGATCACCTGTTCGGAGGATTCCAGTCGATCCCTACCGTGCAGACTCGGATGGCGTCCCGCCACACCGTGATGGCGAACGTGCCCGCGTCCGCTGACACTCGCGTGAGGTATTCCGTGGCGCAGGCGACCGTGTAGTGGGACTTCCAGTCGGCGCCTTTCCTTATGTACCAACCATGATCCTGCACGGACTCGACGTAGGCGAGTGTGAGCCGGCCGTTCTGGCTGCGCCGGTGGTACTGGATGCTGTGGACGTACTCCATGCTGTGGACGGTCCTCATCAGACCCCGCCACCGTGATTCACGAATGTCAGATCTCGCCCGTAACGTTTGGGGTATGTCCGACCCCACGTTCCGGCAGGTGCGCCTCGGTGAGGCGTTGAAGAGGCTGCGTGAACGGGCTGGGCTGAGTCAGCGCGAGGCGGCGTACCGGCTTCGGTACAACTACCAGAAGCTGAGCCGCATCGAGAACGGTCAGTTGCCGGAGTACCACGGCATGCGCGCGATGCTCGACCTCTACGGCGTGCTCGTGTCGGAGGAGGCGCCGTACATCGACATGTGGGAACGCGCCAGTGAGAGGGGCTGGTGGCATCCCTACGGCCTTGATGATCAGGGCTACATCAGTCTGGAGCACGATGCCATCCGAGTGTGCGCGTTCCAGCTCGGCTACATCCCAGGCTTACTGCAGACCGAGAGCTACATGCGCGCCGTGTTCCTGGGGTGGCAGACCCAGCACTCGCGGAAGTGGATCGAGAACCAGATCGCGATCCGAACCAGACGCCAGGAACGCTTGGTCGGCACAGGCTCACTCGAGTACCACGCGGTCATCGTCGAGGCGGCGTTCCGGCACGCGGACCGGAGCCAGTTGCTGCACATCAACGAGATGGCGCGGTTGCCCAACGTGAAGGTCCAAGCGCTGCTGGACACCGCAGGTCTGCACGACGGACAGAACGGTTCTTTCACGCTTCTGGACTTTGCCTACCCCGGCGAGATGTCTGTGCTGTACGTCGAGCATCCGGCCGGGGCCACGCACGTCGAGGACGTCGAGCGGGTGAAGGCCAGTAAACTGGTCTTCAAGCACCTCTCGAAGCTGGCGCTGACTCCGGACGAGTCAGTCGAGTGGATCGGGAGGCTGGCTGCCGAGAGGTAGGGATCGACGTGTCTGCTGTGTGGCGCAAGAGCAGCCGCAGCAACGGCGGCGGAAACGGCGACTGTGTGGAGATCGCCCTGGACGGCGTCACCGCTCGTATCCGTGACTCCAAGGGCTGGGCGGACGCCACTGTCGCGGCGCCCGCCTGGAGTGCGTTCCTCGCGATGGTCAAGGACGAAGTCAGAAGCTGATGACGTCGGCCGTGTTCGGGCTAGCCTTGCCCGCCAGCACGGCCTGCCACACGTCGATCAGCTCGTCCGGCCCGTTGTGCCGGACGACCCCGACCCAGTCGCCTGCCTGAGCGGTGAAGCCGCGCCACGCCTCGCCGAAGCGCTGAGCCAGCCCGTCCGACCCCCAGTCCGCCGTGCGCTTGCGCAGCTGGTCCGGTGCGAAGAAGAACGTCGAGCGCGCGTCCTGCGAGGCGGTCTGGTGGGTCAGGCCGATCGAGATGTCCTTGACCAGCGCGGAGCCGAGGCGGTCGTGCAGCGCCGAACGCACGTCGGCCGACCCGCTGAAGTCCAGGTACACGCTCGGTTCGACGTCCACCGAAGCGCCGTAGGGCAGCACGGTGTCGTAGAGACCCAGGCTCTGTGTGAACTCCACGTTGCGCGGCGATGTCAGGCCCACGACCCGTACACCCTGACCGCGAAGGCGCTGCGCGGTGCCGAACGCCGTCTTGCTCGACGCCGAGGAGATCACGACGGTCCGCGCGCCGTGGAAGTCGTTGTCCACCAGTTGGTCGGCCAGCAGGAACGACGTCAGGAACAGCGGCCGGTACAGGACCTGGAGGTCTTCGAGCGACGCGTCGTAGGCAGGATCGGACGACGTCACGAGGTAGCTGTTGTAGACCGCCGGGAGGTCGGCGCGGTGGTCGGCGGTGTCGACGAAACCGGACGAGGTCAGCTTGGCGCGTGCGACGAAATGGCTCGCCATCGGCAGGTAACCGTAGACGCGGGTACCGGTGGGCAGGGCGTCCACAGTGGACTCCACGACGTCGGCGAAGCCCCAGAGCGGGATCACGCCCTGGCCGTGGCCGCCGGCGGGGAAGAAGTTCCAGTAGCCGATGACGTCGCCGATCACGCCGTACGTGACGTTGTTGGCGGTGAGACCGACGTGGCTGACTCGTAGCAGCACCTCGCAGTCCGACAGATCGGCCGCGGAGGGCAGTTCGTCGTGCAGCACCTCGGTTTTGGTGAGGTCGTCGCGATCGACGACCACGGTCCAGCGAGTGGTCATTGCCTGGATTCTCCTAGCTCGGAAGGTACGCTCCGGTCGTGACCGTGCCTGAAAGACTGATCGACGCCGCCACCCGCCTGTTCGCGGACAAGGGGTACGAGCGGGTCGCCGTGCAGGAGATCGTGGAACACGCGGGCGTCACCAAAGGCGCCATGTACCACTACTTCGGGTCGAAGGACGACCTGCTGCACGAGATCTACGGGCGGTTGCTGCGCTTGCAGACCGAACACCTGGAGAAGATCGCGTCGAGCACCGGCCCGGTCGCCGAGCGGCTGCGCGAGGCCGCGATCGACGTGATCGTCACCAGCGTCGACGACTTCGACGCCGCCAAGGTGTTCTTCCGCTCGATGAACCATCTCTCCGAGGAGAAGCAGCGGGAGGTGCGGGCGGAACGGCGGCGCTACCACGAGAAGTTCCGCGGCCTGATCGAGGAGGGGCAGCAGGACGGGACGTTCCGCGACGACGTGCCCGCCGACGTCGCCACGTACTACTTCTTCGGTTCGTTGCACCAGCTGGGCACGTGGTACCGCCCGGACGGGGACATCCCGGCCGGGCGGCTGGCGGAGCACTACGCGGATCTGCTGATCCACAGCCTCACGGCACGATCACGCTGACGATCTCGGCGACGCACGCGGGCTTGTCGCTGCCCTCGATCTCGATGACGACCTTGGTCACGAGCTGCTTGCCCAGCGAGATGTCCGTGACGTCCAGCAGCTCGACCCCGCCGCGCACCCTGGCGCCGACCAGCACCGGCTGCGGGAAGCGGACCTTGTTGCTGCCGTAGTTCACGCCCATCTTGATGTTCTTGACGGTGTAGACGTCCCGCACCAGGTACGGCACCAGGGACAACGTCAGGTAGCCGTGCGCGACCGGTCCACCGAACGGGCCCTTCTTCGCCTTCTCGACGTCGATGTGGATCCACTGGTGGTCCAGCGTCGCGTCGGCGAACAGGTTGACCTGCTCCTGCGTGACCTCGTGCCACTCGCCGAACCCGAGGTGCTCGCCCTTCGCGGCGACCAGCTCGTCGATGTTCTCGAACGCGCGCATGGCCATCAGTCCTTCGGTCCGCCGGCGACGTAGATGACCTGGCCGGACACGAACCCGGCACCCTCGCTCACGAGGAACGACGCGGTGTGCGCGATGTCCTCGGGCTGACCGACGCGCGCGACCGGGATCGCCTGCGCCGCACCGGTGAGGAAGTCCTCGAACGGGATCTTCATGCGCTCGGCCGTCGCCTTGGTCATCTCGGTGGCGATGAAACCGGGCGCGATCGCGTTGACCGTCACGCCGAACTTGCCGAGCTCGATCGCGAGGGTCTTGGTGAAGCCCTGCAGACCGGCCTTGGCGGCGGAGTAGTTGGCCTGGCCGCGGTTGCCGAGAGCGGACGTGGAGCTGAGGTTGACGATGCGGCCGAAGCCTTCCTTCGTCTGGAACGCCTGGACGGCCTTGCTCATCAGGAACGCGCCGCGCAGGTGCACGTTCATGACCGTGTCCCAGTCCGCGGAGGTCATCTTGAACAGCAGGTTGTCGCGCAGCACGCCGGCGTTGTTGATCAGCACGGTCGGTGCGCCGAGCTCCTCGGCGACCTTCGCGACGGCGGCGTTGACCTGCTCCTCGTCGGCGACGTCGACCTTGAGGCCGATGGCGCGCCCACCGCTCGCGACGATCTTGTCGGCGCCGTCCAGCACGCCCTGCTCGTCGAGGTCGAGCAACGCGACGGCCAGGCCGTCCGCGGCGAGACGCTGCGCGACCGCGGCACCGATGCCACGAGCCGCGCCGGTGACGATCGCAACCCTGTCGGCCACGGGTCCTCCTTCGGTGAGGGGATGGTGAGCTAAGCAAGCGCTTAGTAACGTACCTATCAGTCCGCTTGACGTCCAGGTCTGTGCGGACGACCATACCGACTGGTCGGAATGTGGCAATTCGAGGAGGCAGATGCCCGTGGAACTCACCGGCAAGGTCGCGCTCATCACCGGCGGATCCAACGGCATCGGCGCCGCGTCCGCCCGGCGTCTGGCGTCGCTCGGCGTACGCGTCGTCGTGGCCGATGTGGACGCCGACCAGGGCAAAGCCGTCGCCGATGAGATCGGCGGCGTGTTCGTGCGCTGCGACGTGACCCAGGCTTCGGACTCGGCAGAGGCTGTCGCGCTCGCCGTGCGCGAGTTCGGCGGGCTCGACATCGCGTTCCTGAACGCCGGCATCGGCACCGGGTGCTCGCTGGGCGACGACTTCGACGTCGAGACGTACCGGCGCGCGATGGCCATCAACTTCGACGGCGTGGTCTACGGCGCGCACTACGCGTTGCCCGAGGTGCGCAAGCGCGGCGGCCAGATCATCGCCACGGCCTCTATGGCCGGCCTCATGGCGATGCCGGGCGACCCCGTCTACGGCGCGAACAAGGCTGCCGTCGTCGGTCTCGTGCGCTCGCTCGGCGGCGCCTATTCCGACGTGCGCATCAACGCGCTGTGCCCTGGGTTCGCCGACACCAACATCATCGTTCCGCTGCGCTCGACGCTGGACGAGATCGGCATGCCGATCATCCCGGTGTCCGCCGTGGTGGACGGTTTCATGTCCATTGTGGAGGGTTCCGGCACCGGCGAGGCCTGGTTCGTGCAGGCAGGTCGTCCGTCGGAGCCGTTCGGGTTCCGCAACCCGCCTGGGCCTCGCGCCGCTGACGGCTCGCGCGTCGAGGCCGCTCGCAAGGACCCCGTTTCCATCGCGCTTGAGGAGAACTGATCGTGCGTGCCATCCAGATCACCGAGTTCGGCGGACCCGAGGTGCTCCAGCAGGTGGAGCTGCCCGACCCGGTCGCGGGCGAGGGCGAGGTGCTGATCAACGTTTCGCGCGCCGGTCTGAACTACGCCGACACGCATCAGGCCGAGAACTCGTACCTGGCGAAGATGTCGCTGCCGCTGGTTCCCGGCGGTGAGGTTGTCGGGACGACTGCGGATGGGCGTCGGGTCGTCGCCTTGACCAAGAACTCCGGCGGGTACGCGGAGAAGGCTGTCGCGCCTGCTCTCACCACCTTCGACGTTCCTGATGGTGTCGACGATCTGACCGCGCTGTCGTTGATCGTTCAGGGTGCTACCGCGTGGTTGTTGTTGCGCAAGTCGACTCACATGGAGGCCGGTGAGTCGGTTGTCGTGCACGCTGCTGCCGGCGGTGTGGGGACGATCGCCGTTCAGCTGGCCAAGCTGTGGGGTGCTGGTCGCGTTATCGCCACCGCTTCTTCCGATGACAAGCGGAAGTTGGCGCTGGATCTCGGGGCCGACGTCGCCATCGACTCGCGTTCCGAGGACATGACCGCGGCGCTGATCGAGGCCAACGGCGGGCGCCGGGTCGATGTGGTGCTGGACATGACTGGAGGGGCGGTCACCGATCAGTCGGTTGTGGCGCTGGGGCCTTTTGGGCGGCTTGCGTTTTATGGCATGGCCTCGCGGGAAAGGCCGAAGCCGGTCGACCTCGGGGCGTTGCTGGTGCACTCCACGGCCGTTGCGGGTATGTGGTTGCCGCACGCCCTGAAGGTCCGCGACGCCGAGCACGGCACTCTTGCCCACCGCGCGATGGCCGAGCTGTTCCAGCTCGTCGTCGACGGGAAGCTGAAGGCGGTTCCCGGTGGCGAGTACGGCCTGGGCGAGGTTCGGCAGGCGCACGAGGACCTTCGGTCCCGCAAGACCCAGGGCAAGCTCGTGCTCGACCCGTCCCGCTGACCACTTCCTGACGGCACGCGGGGGCCCCGCGTTCCCCGCAAGGTAACGCGGGGCCCCCGCGTTACCTTGCGGCATGCGAGAAGGGGCGGCCCGCAGTGTTGCGGACCGCCCCTTCTGCGTCTGGCGTACTACTCGGAAAGCTCGGCCAGCTGGGCCTTCACCCTCGCCAGCTCGGCTTCCAACTCCTCCATGCGGGTGCGGTGCTGGTCGCGCGCCGCCTCGAGCACCGACTCGATGCCCTCCGCGATGTCCACGTGCAGTTCCTTGGCCGCCTTGGCGACGGCGATGGCCGGGATGACCAGGCCCGACACGACGCGCTGCGTGCCGTGGACCAGGTCGGCCTGCCATTCGCCCTCGGCGGTACCGGTCACCGTGAGCGTGAGCTCCACGGTGCGGGTCTTCTTCGCCGTGCTCTTCGGGCGGCCTGCCTTCGGCTTCTCCGCCTTGGGGGCTTCGACCTTGGGAGCCTCGGCCTTCGGCGCTTCCACCGGCTTCGGCGCCTCGGCCTTCTCGGCCACTGGGGCCGACGCCGGAGTCTCCTCCACGACGGTCTCCTCGACTGCCTGCACCTCGGTGAGCGTGTCCGACACGATCAGGTTTCCTCTCTGCGCAACGACGTGACCCCGCGCACAGCATAGAACACTTGTTCGATCAGCCGTCGATGGGGTCAGCGCAGAGCCTAGTCAGTACGGCGGGAGCTGCACGCGCCACTGCCGTTCTACGTCGATGACTCCGGGTACCGCCCGCAGGGCCGGGATGGCTCTGACCTCGGCGGTGCCGGTGACCACGCCCAGGGCCTCCAGGACCGTGTCGACCACCAGGCCCGCCTCCCGCAGGTCGTCGAGGACCCGCGGGAGGCTGCCGTCCGTCACGGAGACCATCACCTGGTCCACCGAAGCGGTCATGGCGCCTGGACGAGTCCGGTGCCGATGTCGGTGGACGGCAGGGGGAGGCGCAGTGCGGTGCCGGCCAGCCGGGCCCACAGTTCGAAGCCGCGGGCGCCGGTCCTCTCCGCGATCAGGACCGCCACGCCTGCCACGTGCGGGGTCGCCATCGACGTGCCGCGCAGGCGTGAGTACTTCTGCGGGAGCTTGAACGACGAGTAGACGTCCACGCCGGGGGCGCACACGTCGATCTGGCCGATCCGGTCCGCCGAGCCCGAGGAGAACGACGCGATCGCCCGGTTCACGTCGATCGCGGCCACGGCGATGATGCTGGGGCAGCGTGCGGGGTGGCCCACCGGCGCGATGCGGGCAGGGCGTGACGAGGCGTTGCCCGCCGCGGCGATGATCAGCGTGCCCTTGGCCATCGCGCGCTGGGCGACGGTCTCGTAGATCTGCGAGTACGGCGTGCCCACCGGAACGTCGGCGCCCAGTGACATCGAGATGACCGCGCAGCCGTTCGCGACCGCCCAGTCGATGCCCGCGAGGATGCCGCCGTCGGAGCCGGAGCCCGCGTTCGACAGGACCTTGCCCGCGAAGATCTCCGCCTCGTACGCGATGCCGTAGCCGGGCAGGGTGGCGGGCTTGCGCGGGCCGGAGGAGGTGCCGATGCAGTGCGTGCCGTGGCCGTGGCCGTCCTGCACGTCCTCGCCGGTGATGAACGACTTCGTGGTGATGGTGCGGCCCGTGAAGTCCGGGTGGTTGGTCTCCCAGCCGGTGTCCAGGACGGCGATCCTGACGCCCTTGCCGGTGGCCGTGCTGACGTCCGCGCCGACCGCCTGCAGCCCCCAGGTCAGCACTGATTCGTCGGCGGCGGCCTCTGGCTCGTCCGCGACCGGCGCGGCGAACACGTGCACGACGCGTTCCGGTTCGACGATCTGCACCGGGCCGGGACGCTCGGCGGCGCCGTTCAGCTCGGCCAGCATGTTCGGGTCGGCGGACACCACCGCGACACCGAGTTCGGGGAAGACCTGCACGGTCTCCGTGTCCAGATCGCCGGTGTTCGGGTCGAACCCGGCGATCGCGCCGAGCTCGGCCAGGCCCTCTTCTACGGCGTCTTCCTGCAACAGCACCAGGAACCGGCCGGTGGTCTCCACTTCCGCGGGTTCGGTCATGACGATTCGCCCCTACTCTCCGTCTAGCCCTCACTAGAGAGTCGTCACATCGGGGCAGTTGTTTCAGGCCATCTGCCGTCTGCGCTGAAAGAATTCACCGATTGGCTCAACGTACTTCGCCGCGATGGGCCCGAGGACGGCCATCAGCAGCACGTACGCGGTGGCCAGGGCGGCCAGCTCGTCGGCCACCTGGCCGGACGCCACGGCCAGCCCGGCGATAACGATGGAGAACTCTCCGCGCGCCACCAGTGCCGCTCCCGCACGCATGCGGCCCATCGGCCCGATGCCCTGCCTGCGCGCCGCCCACCAGCCCGTGAACACCTTCGTCGCGGTCGTGACGGCGGCCAGCGCCACCGCGATCCCCAGCACCGGGGGAATCGAGCGCGGATCGGTGTTCAGTCCGAACACGACGAAGAACATCGCCGCGAACAGGTCGCGCAGCGGCTCCAGCAGACGCGTCGCGTTCTCGGCGGTCGACCCGGAGATCGCGATGCCGAGCAGGAACGCGCCGACCGCCGCGGAGACCTGCAGCTGCGAGGCGATGCCCGCGACGAGCAGGGCGGAGCCGAGCAGCTTGAGCAGGAACACCTCGTGGTCCGGACTGTCCACAATGGCCGAGATGAACCGGCCGTACTTCAACGCCACCACCAGGACCACGGTGATCGCGAACAGTGAGATGCCGACCGAGGTGAGGCCGCCCAGGAAGCTCACGCCCGCCAGCACCGCGGTGAGCACCGGCAGGTACACGGCCATCGCCAGGTCCTCGAACACGAGCACGGACAGCACGACCGGCGTCTCGCGGTTGCCGAGACGACCCAGGTCGCCGAGCACCTTCGCGACGATGCCCGACGACGAGATGTACGTGACGCCCGCCATCGCCAGCGCCCCGACGGTGCCCCAGCCGAGCAGGATCGCCGCGATCGCGCCCGGCGCCGAGTTCAGCACCAGGTCGAGCACGCCGGCCATCCAGGACTTCTTCAGCCCGGTGGTGAGCTCGGACGCCGAGTACTCCAGGCCGAGCAGCAGGAGCAGCAGCACGACACCGATCTCGCTGGCGATGTGCGTGAACTCCTGAATGCCGTGTAACGGCACTAATCCACCGTGCCCGAACGCGAGCCCGCCGATCAGGTACAGCGGGATGGGGGAGATTCCGGCACGGCGAGCCACACGACCCAGCAGACCGAGGCCGAAGAACACCGCGCCGAGCTGGATCATGGCCATGGTTGTCTCGTGCACTGTGCTTAACCGCCGTGGAGGATCTCAGCGGCGGCGTCGAGGCCCTCCGCGGTGCCGACGACGACCGCGAGGTCACCGTTTTCGAAGAGGAAGTCGGGGCCGGGCGACGGATGCGCGTTGCCCGAGCGCACGACGGCCACGATGGACGCACCGGTCCTCGTGCGCAGAGCGGTCTCGCCGAGCGAGCGGTTCGCGAACGCGGTCACCGGCAGCTGGCGGGTGGTGATGCCCGCGATGTCGCGGGTCTCCTCGCGCAGGTGGGCGACGAGCTGCGGCGCGCCGAGCAGGCCCGCGAGCGTGTTCGCCTCTTCCGGCGAGAGCGGTATCGAGGCGGCGCAGGAGTCGGGATCCGATGCCTTGGACAGGATGAGCTCGAACCGGCCGTCCCGGTAGGTGATCACGCCGACTCGGCGCCCGGCGCGGATCATGAAGTCCTGACGCGTACCGATGCCCGGCAGGGGCGTGATCTCTACGTTCACACAGATCATGATACGTGCATGTCACTGCGTGTACGCCCCGTGCGTCGCGGCTGGGTGGTACGCGAGCGCGTGCCCGGCCCCGACGTCGACGAGTTCGCCGAACCCGGCCAGGTGATCGGGGCGCTCGCGAGAGCCCCGCACGGCACGTTGCTGGCCGTCCAGCACCCCCATCGCACGCCGGCGGCCCTCGCCGCGGGCACCGGGCTGCTCGACGCGCTGCCGCACGCCCGCGCCGAGCTCGCCGCGCTGATCCGGCGGGCGTACACCGAGGTGACCAACGTGGTCGCGCCGTATCGGGTGGACGGGCCGGACGGGACGGCGTGCGGCCTGCTGTGCCTGGTCGATCCGGACGGGATCGAGCACACCGAGGACGTCTATCCGGACGTGGTCGCCGAGCGCGGTCAGGTGCTGGCCTCGCTGGGCATCGCGACGAGCGCGGCCATGCTCGTTCCGATCACCCCGCACGACGGGTTGACGGACCTGGTGCTGGGCATGACCGGGGAACCGGCCGTGTCGCTCGTGGACTCGGGCGGGCGGCGGCACTGGGTGTGGCTGGTCGGGCCGGGGGAGTCGCAGCAGCGGTTCCTCGAAGCCGCGGGCGCGCATCCGTTGCTCGTCGCGGACGGCAACCACCGGGTCGCGGCGGCGCGGGAGGCGGGGCTGGCCGGGTTGCTGGCGCTCGTCACGTCCGGGCCGGGGTTGCGGGTCGGGCCGATCCACCGCGCGATCGTCGGTACCGGGTTCGGCACGTCCGATCTCGTGTCGGCGTGGGAACGGGTCGGGCTGACGGTGTCGTCGCTGCCGTACGTCGTCGATCCGGAACCGGGTGTCGTCGTGGTGCGGTGCGCGGACGCGGTGCTGCGGGTCGAACTGCCCGCGGGGCAGGGGATCGACCACGCGGTCGTCGAGTCGGTGCTGCTCGGCGAGGCGCTCGGGCTCGACCCGGAGAGCCCGTGCGTGCGGGCCGTCGTGGATCCGTCGGTGGAGGCCGAGGCGGTGCTGCTGATCGCGCCAGTGCCGTTGCGGGAGGTCCTGGCAGGCACCAAAATGCCGCGCAAGAGCACCTATTTCACCCCAAAGCCGCGAAGCGGGCTTCTGCTGGCCGACCTGTCACCGTAGGGCCCTGCCCCTCGGGTTCGTTCGACCCTGGTCCCCGATCAAACACGCGTTGAAAATCGTCCAATGCATGACGACGCCTCGCCCTCGTTGCCGCCGCCCCACGCCAAGATCGGACACGTGCACGTCAGGCACCTGAGGGCGATGACGTCGGCGTTGCGCGCGGTCGACTACCGCTACGGCGGTGGGGCGTGCCGCACGCAGGTACAGGCGATGTTGTCCTGGTGCGACAAGGCTTTCCCGCACTCGGCCAGCGCCGCCGTTCGCCGCGACTTCCGGGACGCCATCGCGGAACTGCACGCGCTCGCCGGGTGGACCGCCTTCGACGCCGGGCTCGGAGGGTCCGCGCACCGCCACTTCCTTCTCGCCCTCGACTTCGCCCAGGACGAGGATCTGGTGGCGAACATCCGCTATCGGATGGGGCGGGTCCACCTGCACCACGGTGGACCCGCCGAAGCGCTCGGCATGTTCCGGCTCGCGGGGATCGTCGCGAACAACCACCACACGAACGCGATCCTGGCCGCGAACCAGGCGTGGTGCCACGCCGAGATGGGGGATCGGGTGGCCGCGCTGGCGTTGCTGGGGCGTGCGCACGACGAGTTCGCACGGGCGGACGTGGACCGTGCCGCGCCGTGGGCCGCGTTCTTCGACGTGCACGACCTCGCGGGCATCACCGGCGCCGTCTACACCTCTCTCGCGAGCACCGTCGATCCCGGGTTCGCGCGGCCGGCCATCACGTCGTTGCGGCAGGCCGTGACGGGGTACCGCGACGACATGGCGCGCAGCCGGACGTTCGCGCTGATCGCTTTGTCGCTCAACCATCTCCTTGAAGGGGACGCGGACGAGGCGGCGGTGATGGCGGGGCTCGCCGTGGTGCAGACGGGGGACATGATGTCCGCCCGCATGCGCAAGAAGCTCGATCCGTTGCACGCCGAAGCGGGCAGACGTCGTGCGACCACGGTGCGGGAGCTGATCACGCCGTTGCTGGCGGTCCCGTCGCACGCCGCGTGATGAGTGCGCGGACCCGGTGGTTTCCGGCTACACCAGGGTCGTTGCCGGAGATCCGGGCCTTCGTGCGAGGCCTCGCCGGTGAGTCGGGGCTGCACGGCGACGACGCGCGGGACGTGCTGCTCGCGGTGTCCGAGGCGGCGGACAACGCGGTGCGGCGCGCGGGAGCGTCCGTCGTCGGGGTGACGTGGGAGCCGCGCGACCACGCCGTGCTGCTGACCATCGAGGACGACGGCGTGTTCGACCTCGATGCCGGCACCGCCGCCCGGCCGCTGGGCCTGCGCCTGCTGTTCGGCATCGCCGACGAGGTGCAGGTGCGGCCCGGCAAACCGACCTGGCCCGGCACGGTCGTGCGAGCGCTCGTGCGGGTCTGGTCGCGTGCGGGCGTCCCGGACCTGCCCGCGCCTCCGGGACGCCCGTGCGTGCTGCTCCTGGACGGCGACCGGTTCTCCGGCCAGTCGCTGGCCGCGTTCCTGCACGCCGAGGGATACGACGTGACGCTCGTGACGACGGTCCCGGCCGCGCAAGAGGCTCTTCAGAGTCCACCGGCACTGGCGATCGTGGACCTGCTGACGTCTCATGGTGAGGGGACCAGGTTCGCGGCGGCGGCACGAACGTCCGGCGTGCCGGTGGTAGCCGTTTCGGCGGTCGAGCCGGCCGCTCACGTCGCCGATGCCTATTTGCCGAAACCAACGCACCCGCTGCGAGTGCTCGCGGCGGTGCGCGATCTGCTGTCTCCCGACCCTTGAGGCACCCACGATGGAACCCGAGCCAGCCCTGTTGGAGGTACGCCGCCACGGCGCGGTGGTGACGCTCACCGGCGAGGTCGACCTGAGCACCAGCGACCTGCTGCGCTCCGAGCTCGCTCTCGCCTGTTCGTTCGGGGACGGCGCGGGGGACGTCGTGATCGACTTCAGCGGCCTGACGTTCATCGGGTCGAGCGGCGTGCACGTGCTGATCGAGACCGCGGGCGTGCTCGGGCAGCGGCGGCTGGTGCTGCTCGGCGGCGGGTGGGGCGCCTACGTCGTGAACCTGCTCGGCCTGACGCTGCGCTTCCCCAACATCGTCGTGGACCACTGATGTCCACTGAGGACGCTGTAGGGTCGATCGCATGGCGGTACGAGCGATCAGGGGAGCCACGCAGATCGACGCGGACTCGCGGGAACTGCTGCTGGAGGCGACGGCCGAGCTGGTGCGGGAGGTGTTGTCGTGCAACGCGTTGACAGCCGACGACCTGATCAGCGTCGTGCTGACGGCCACTCCTGATCTCGTGTCGGAGTTCCCCGCCTACGCCGCGCGCCTGGCAGGGCTGTCGGACGTACCACTGCTGTCCGCGACGGAGATCGCCGTGCCCGGCTCGATGCCGCGCGTGATCCGGTTGCTGGCGCACGTCGAGACCGATCTGCCCCGGTCGTCGGTCAAGCACGTCTACCTGCGCGGGGCGGCGGCGTTGCGGACCGACCTCAACCACTGAACGCCCGGCTGATCGCGTCGATGTGCTGGTGGTCGGTGCCGCAGCAGCCGCCCAGCACGGTCAGCCAGGGGAAGCGCGCTCTGAGTGTCCGGTAGTCGTCCGCCAGTTCCTCCGGATCGCCCCGGTCGAGGACTTCCGCCTCGTCGAGTTCGGCGTGGCTTTGCTTCGACGCGTTGGCCCTGATGCCTCTCAGGCGTTTCGTCCACTCCGCGTCGGGGTCGAGCGCGGGCGCGATGTGCGTGGGATGCGCGCAGTTGACCATGTAGTAGGCCGGGTAACCGTTCGTGTCGCGGTCGACGGCCTCGATCGCGTCGCCCAGCGCGTCCCCGCTGGGCAGCCTGCCGTCCGTTTCGACGGTGAACGAGATGACCACGGGCACGTTCGCTTCCCGTGCGGCGTCGACGATTCCGGTGGCCTCGGGGATGTTCGTCAGCGTCATGGCGGTGACGAGGTCGGCGGGCGTGTCGGCGAACGTCCTGATCTGGGGCGAGTGGTAGTCGCGCGCCTCCTCCCTGGTCATGATCGACTCAGGCCGGTAGGCGTCGCCCCGCGGCCCGACGCAGCCGCTGATGACGACCGGGATCGCGAACCGCTGCCGCACGTCGAGGAGCAGGTCGACGGCCTTGCGGTTGGCTGCCGCGAGCCGTTCGCCGTCGTAGCCGAGTCGTGCGGCCCAGTCGGGATTGGCGCGCCATGTGGCGGTTTCCAGGACGATGCCCGCACCGTCGCGTTCGGCGATGCCGGCGTAGCGCTCGAAGTAGCGGGTGAGCGTCACGTGGCCGTCGGGGTCGTCCAGCAACGGGAACGCGGCGAAGTCGGGCAGGTCGATGCCGTCGTCGAAGATCAAGGTGGTCTCGGCGCCGCCGTCGGTGAGGAACAGCGGGGCGTCGAGCTGGGGCAGCTGGGTCATCGGGCGCCTCCAGGCCGGAGGGCCCAGTGTGCGTTCCGGACGCCGGTTCCGCCCGCTAACATGAAGTGATCACTGGGGGGTGATCGCGTGTTCCAGCCCTATTTGGCCGAGTACCGCTATTACGCGTTGTTCGAAGACGGGCACGGCATGTCCGATGCCGGCAACGCCGAGGGGCTCTACCGCTCCGTCGGCGTCCACCACGAGGAGCGGTACGAGGGCCACGGCAGGTGGGAGTCCAGCAGCGGCCTGTCCAGATCGAAGGACCGCGACTCCTACGACGACTACCGCGAGGCGACCCCGGCCGAGGTGGAGCTCCTCACCCGCCGCACTGATGCCCAGCAGCCCGAGAAGCCATCGCAGGCGTCCTCAAAACGGGGCGTCGTCGAACTTCTGGCGGCACGGCGGCAGGCCGAACCCGTGGACGGCCACTACTACTTCGCGGAGTTCGAGAGTCTGGGCGACGTCGTGGACGTCGCCCGCGCGCACGCCCTGATCCGGTGCCCCGCGAGCGGCGACGGTGAATGGGAGACGTACCTGCGCGAGGGCGAGTGGGTGCTGGGCAGGGAACCGCACGACCGCGTCGTGCTGCCGGTCGGCCGCGCGGACGTGGAACGGACCATCCAGCGCCGGGAGACCGCCGGGACCAGGTACTTCGACGTCTGGCACGGACTCGCCAAGAAGGACGGGTACTACGTCTACGAGCTCGTTCGCCGCACCGCGACGGCCGACGACACCCCTGAGGACCTCGGCTGGCGGCGCACCGACGTGCTCGAGCGGCTGGAGCCCGGCTGGTGGGTGGTGGAATTCAGCGAGCGCTACTTCCACATGAGCCGCTACATCGCCGTGATGACGGCGAGATCGCGCAGGTTCCGCGGCCGGCCTCACGACTACCAGGCGTTCTTCAGCACCAAGGACGACGTCTACGACTTCGGCAAGGTCAAGTTCCTGGCCAGGCGCCTGCCGAACCCGTACGAACTGGAGTACGAGCTGTGGACGCCGGAGGGCTGGAAACCGCTGAGCGGATCGCTTTGGGGAGAGTCGCTGCCGATCTCCGAGGAGGAGTTCGAGCGGCTCGCGGCGCCCCGCCCGGACGAGCGGGGCGCCGGCGACGTCACGCGCTGAAGTCCTTGCCGGGCAACCAGCCGTTGGGGATGTCCGTCACGCGCCACGTCGGCACGGACACCTTGACCGCGCGGATCGGCGTGGCGAGGAACGGTCCCACCTCGGGCACCTTCGTCACGAGCCGCTGCCGCACGGCCTCGTCCTCGGCACCGTCGACCACTACGGCCGTGCCGCGGGCCTGCAGGAACGGCTCCATCGGCGACCCCGTCGACACGACCAGTGCCACCTCGGGGTTCTCCTTGATCGCCTTGAGCGTCCGGCCGCGCTCCTCCAGCACGAGCACGAGCGTGTGCGGCCCGTCCTCGGCGAAGTAGACGCCGCTCACCCACGAGCCGTCCGAGCCCGCCGTGGCGAGGAACATCGACTTGTGCGCGGCGAGCGTGCGGTGCAGCAACGCCTCGACGGCGCTGTGCTGTTCCGTGGTGGTCACTGAGCCCTCCATGTGATCGGTGGTGCGCACACGAGATCGGCCACGGGAGCTCGTGCCTGTTGCGGATTCCACCGATCGATACCAAAGAGACGCGTGATCCGTCCACAGTGGACTGAGGGCTTGCCGACGGCACGCCGGTGGCGGGGTCACCGGAGGTCGTGGTCGAGCCCGGCGTGGAGGAGTTCGCCCGGTCGGTGTGGCGGGTCTTGTTCCGGCTGACTTCCAACGATCTCGTGCGGCACGCTCTCGTGGAGGCTCGTGCCGGCTGACAGCAGCTCGACCACGGCGGCGCGTCCGACCAGGACACCGCTCTCCCGGATGATCTCCTCGTAGTCGTCGGCGCGGCACGTGAGCACCATCGGCGTGGTCATGCGCGCGATGGTCCGCACGGCGTCGACCTTCAGCGCGACCTCGTCCAGGGCGTCCAGCACGGGCAGGACCAGGCCGCGGTCGACGAGCTCCCGTGCGACGCGCTTCCCACGTCGGCGGAACGTCGGGTGGTCGGCCGAGATCCGTCGTGCCATCCAGGTGTCCAAGTCGTGCTTGCGGGGATTCCACGACGCCAGCGGGAACAGCACCGGCACCAGATCGCCGGGTTCTCGCTGGGCGAGCATCTGGAGCGTGAGCAGGATCGAGGTGCTCGTCTTGCCGCAACCCGGCCCGCCCAGCACCACGAGCTGGTGTGCCGGCAGCTCCCGCAGCGCGTTCGCCAGGTCGTCCGCTCCGCCGTGCAGCTTCAGCCGGATCGGTCTGCCCGCGACCACGCCCGTGCCGATGATCTCCGCGGGGCTCGGGGCCACCGGCCGTCCGGTCGACGCCCAGCGCACCTCCAGCGCGTCCTGGTGCGTGCGTTCCCACCGCGCGGCGACGAGCCGGGCGAGGTCCTCCAGCGCCTGGTCCGGGTCACGCGCGGTGTCGTTGGCGCGCAGGCTCAGCAAGCCGGCCACCAGGCCCGCGACCGCGAGCACCGCCCCTGCCACGCCACCGAGTTCGCCGCCCACGTCCTGAGTGGTCAGCCAGATCAGGACACCGATGACCGACACGGCGAACGCCACGACGGCGAGCCGCCACCTGCGCAAGTTCACCGGGGCATGATTCCGGATGATCGGCACCTGGACCGTCCCGGTGCCGGTGTGAGCGTCCGCACCAGGCACAATGTGGGCCGTGGGTGTCTCGGAGGGAGCTGCTGTGGGCCAGGGTCAGTTGCGCGGTGTGGTCGCTCTCGACGGACCGGCGGGCACCGGCAAGTCCACCGTGGCCAAGCGCGTCGCGATGGCGCTGGACGCGCGCTACCTCGACACCGGCTCGATGTACCGGGCGATCGCGCTGGCGGTGCTGCGCGCGGGCGTCGACCCGACGGACGAGGTCAAGGTCGCCGCGGTCGTGGACGGCGCGGTGCTCGTCGTCGGCACGGACCCCCAGAAACCCGGCATCACGCTCGACGGCGACGACGTGTCGGCCGAGATCCGCGGGCCCGAGGTGTCGCTGGCGGTGTCACCCGTCTCCGCGACCAGGCACGTGCGGGAACTGCTCGTGGCCCAGCAGCGCGCGATCATCGCGGACGCCGTCGACCACGTCGGCGGGATCGTCGTCGAAGGGCGTGACATCGGCACGGTCGTGTCGCCCGACGCCCCGTTGAAGGTCTACCTGACGGCCTCTGCGGACGCGCGGGCCGCGCGCAGGACCAAACAGGACACCGCGGCCGGTCGTAAGTCCACTGTGGACGCCGCGCTCGCCGACGTGCAGCGCCGCGACAACTACGACTCGTCGCGCGCCGTGTCGCCGTTGAAGGCGGCCAGTGACGCGGTGGAGCTCGACAACACCGACCTCGACCTCGCGGGCACCATCCGGGCGTTGCTGGAGCTCGTGGAGCGCCGCGGGCTGCGGGTGACCGGGTGAGCGTTCCCGCGGGGACGGTGCCCTGGCTGTTCGACCTCGGACGCTGGATCGGGCGGGTTCCCTACGCCTGGCAGTTCCGGATTCGGGTGCACGGCCTCGACCGCGTACCCTTGAGCGGCGGCGTGGTCGTCGTCGCCAACCACAGCTCGATGTCTGACGGGCCGATCCTGTTCGGGGCGCTGCCCCGGCGCGTGACGTTCCTGATCAAGCAGGAGATGTTCAAGGGCGTCGTCGGCAACCTGTTGCGCAAGATCGGTCAGATCCCCGTCAAACGGGGCGAGGCCGATCGCACGGCACTGGTCACCGCGCAGTCCCTGCTCAAGGCCGGCGGCGTGATCGGGATCTTCCCCGAGGGCACGCGCGGCGAGGGCGACGTGGCGAGCGCGCAGAACGGCGCCGCGTGGCTGGCCAAGACGTCCGGCGCGATGGTGCTGCCGATCGCCTGCCGCGGGACCTACCAGGCCAAGGGCTGGCGCCCCGAGGTCGACGTGCTGATCGGTGAGCCGTTCCACCTTCCCGAGGGGAAGGGACGGGCTGCTTTGGGCGTTGCCACCGAGCAGGTGCGTGATCGCCTGGCGACACTGGTCGCCGAACTTGATGGACTTCGTATGAGTGAGGGAAGACGATGACGGACCTGGACGGCACCTGGGAGGACGAGGCCGACTGGTCAGCCTTCGACGACCTCGACGGCTCTGACGGTGGGGAAGCCGCGCCGCCACAGCCAGTGCTCGCGGTGGTGGGACGGCCGAACGTCGGCAAGTCCACGCTGGTCAACCGCATCATCGGCCGCCGAGAGGCCGTGGTGCAGGACGTGCCTGGCGTGACGCGCGACCGGGTGGCGTACGACGCGCTGTGGAACGGCCGCAAGTTCACCGTGGTCGACACGGGCGGCTGGGAGCCGGACGCGGTCGGGCTGCAGGCCTCCGTGGCAGCGCAGGCCGAGCTCGCGATGGCGACCGCGGACGTGATCCTGCTGGTCGTGGACGCGTCGGTGGGCGCGACGCAGACCGAGGAGGCCGTCGCGAAGGTCCTGCGCCGGTCCAAGAAGCCCGTGATCCTCTGCGCGTCCAAGGTGGACGACGACAGGCTGATGGCCGACGTCGCGTCGCTGTGGTCGCTGGGCCTGGGCGAGCCCATCGCCGTGTCCGGCCTGCACGGCCGCGGCTCCGGCGACATGCTCGACGTGATCCTGCAGAAGCTGCCGGAGACCCCGCGCGACGACTTCGGCGCCGGCAACGGCGGCCCCCGCCGCGTGGCGCTGGTCGGCAAGCCGAACGTCGGCAAGTCGTCGCTGCTCAACCGCCTGACCGGCGAGAACCGCTCGGTCGTCGACTCGGTCGCGGGCACCACCGTCGACCCGGTCGACTCGCTGGTCGAGCTCGACGGCGAGATCTGGCGTTTCGTCGACACCGCTGGCCTGCGCAAGCGGGTCAAGTTCTCCGGCGGCGCCGAGTACTACGCCTCGCTGCGCACCAAGTCCGCGATCGAGACCGCCGAGGTCGCGGTCGTGCTGCTGGACGCGCACGAGCCGTTGGCCGAGCAGGACCTGCGGGTGCTGACGATGGTCGTCGAGTCGGGCCGCGCGTGCGTGCTGGCGTTCAACAAGTGGGACCTCGTCGACGAGGACCGCCGCACCGAGATGGTCCGCGAGCTCGAACGCGGCCTCGTGCGCGTGCCGTGGGCGGACAAGGTCAACATCTCGGCCCTGACCGGCCGCGCCGTGCACAAGCTCGCCCCCGCGCTGCGCACCGCTTTGAACTCGTGGGACACCCGCGTTCCGACCGGCCGCCTGAACCAGTGGCTGACCGAGCTGATCGCCGCCACCCCGCCGCCCGTGCGCAGCGGCAAGCAGCCCAAGGTGCTGTTCGCGACCCAGGCCTCGACCCGCCCGCCGACGTTCGTGCTGTTCACGACGGGCTTCCTGGAGGCTTCGTACCGCCGGTTCATCGAGCGCAGGCTCCGCGAGGAGTTCGGCTTCGAGGGCAGCCCGGTCCGCATCTCCGTGCGCGTGCGCGAGAAGAAGAAGGCCGGCGCCGGCAAGAAGTAGGTTCTCCGGGTGACGACCCGGCCGATCTGGTTGCCCTTTGTCATGGGGTGCGGTTGGTTGGGTCAGTGGCCGTACGCGTGGTGCTAGCCGACGACGAGGCCCTGCTGCGGCGGGGCCTGAAAGTCCTCCTCGAGGCCGACGGACGGGTAGAGGTGGTCGGCGAGGCGGCCGACGGCGCCGAACTCGTCGACGCGGTCCTGGCCCACCTGCCGGACGTGGTGCTGGTGGACGTCCAGATGCCGGGCGTCGACGGCCTGGAGGCGGTGCGCCGGCTGCGTACCTGGGCCACACCACCCGCCATCGCCGTGCTGACCACGTTCGACCTGGACGACTACGTCGCGACCGCCCTGGACCTCGGCGCCCAGGGCTTCCTGCTGAAGGACGCCGAACCGGAAGCCCTGGTCCGAGCCGTGGTCGACCTCGCGGCAGGCGGAGCCGTCCTGGACCCGCGCATCACCGCCCGCCTGCTACCGCGCCTGCGAGGCTTCCGCGCCAACCGCCAGCTCGACTCGCTGTCGGCCCGCGAACGCCAGGTCCTCGAACTGGTCGCGGCAGGCCGTTCGAACCACTCGATCGCCGAAGAACTCTGCCTCTCCGAAGCGACGGTGAAGAGCTACGTCTCCACCGTCCTGACCAAACTGGGCGTGGAGAACCGGGTGCAGGCGGCTCTCGTCGCGCACCAGGTCGGTGTGTGGTGAAACCGGTCCTGCGCGAAGCCCTCACCGTCACCGTCACCACAGGAGTGGTCCTGATGACCCAGGACCGCCCGTTCGAGTGGTCCCTGTGGACCGCGATAGCCGCGTCGCTGCTGCTGCCCTTACGCCTGCGCTGGCCGTGGCTGGCCTCCCTCCTGTGCGTCCCCGCCGTGGCCGGCGGCCTGGGCTGGGCCCCGGCACTGGTCGCCCAGTACCGCTTGGGAAGCAAGGAGAAGTCGATCCCGGTCCAGCTCTTCTGGGCCCTGCTGATGACCGTGGCCTCCGTCGCCCCGGTCCTCATGACCGAGACCATCCCCCTGGGCCCACTACTGCTGGCCACCGCGTTCGCCTTCGGCCTGGCCGCCGCCCCCACAGCCCTCGGCGCCCTCATCACCACCCGCAAAGAGCTGACCCAGTCGCTCTACGAAACCCGCCGAGCCAGAGCCGCCGAACTGGAGGCACAAGAGACCTCGGCCCGTGCCGCGGAACGAGCCCGAATAGCCCGCGAGATCCACGACGCCGTAGGCCACCACGCCACCCTGATAGCCGTCGAGTCAGCCGCCCTGGCCGCCACCGCCCCAGACGAAGCAGTACGCGAGACCGCCCTGCGCCTTCGGGCCCTGGCAAAGGAATCGCTGTCCGAAATGCGAGCGGCCCTGGGCCTCCTGAACTCCGACACCTCCTACCCGTCCCTGCAGGAACTCATCGAGCGAGCCCGAGTGGCCGGCGTGTCCGTCACGCTCTCGGAAACAGGCGACACCCCACTGTCCCCAGCCGTCTCCAGAGCCCTCTTCCGAGTAGTCCAGGAATCCCTCACCAACGTGACAAAACACGCCCCAGGCGCCGCAGTGACAGTAACGGTGGACCGAGCCACACCAGTCCGAGTAGCAGTGGTGAACGGCCCAGGCGACCTACCGTCCCTGGCCGACGGCGGAGGCGCGGGCCTGCACGGCCTGTCCGAACGAGTCCGCCTGGCAGGCGGCACCCTGACCACCTCGTACCGAGCAGACGGCGGCTTCAGCGTCAGCGCGGTCCTACCGCCCGGTAAGCCGAAGGTTGACGGACAAGACTCGACTTTCGGAGGTGGCGCCCGAGACACCGCCACCGCATGATCTGGGTGTCGGTCGAGGATCGGGGGATCGGTCGGACCGAGGGACGCGGGGACCCGAACTTCGGGTCCCCGCCGTATTTCCGCAGCTCGCGGCCTGTTTCAGGGGCCGTTTTTGATCTCTGTTCGCGGTGTTGTAGGATTTCTCATGCACGCCGGGAAACCGGACGTGTGGCCGGGACGTGGCGCAGTTTGGTAGCGCACTTGACTGGGGGTCAAGGGGTCGCAGGTTCAAATCCTGTCGTCCCGACGGCCAAGAGGGTTCTCGCAGGTCAGATACTGCGAGGACCCTCTTTTTGTGATCTTGCCGAGTTCTGCCGGGTCGAGCACGCCGCTCATCGACCCCTTTACTCGGAGGGCTTTCACAATGCCTCTTCTGGACCTGAACAAGCTCTCAAACGGTCTCTCCAAGACCTGGACGGGCTATCTGCGTGATTGGGACCGCACGCTGCGATCCGCGAGTCATCCAGAGACCACTCGCTACAACTACCTCCTGGCCGCCGCGCAGCTCGCGCGCTACCTGGCGGAGTACTCGCCCGACCCGGACGCCGACGACCCGTGCGAGGTGACTCGTGCGCACATCGAGTTCTTCCAGGCCTGGATGATCGAGACGCGGTCTGGCGCCACGGCGCTGAACAAGCACAAGGGTCTGCAGCAGTTCTTCAAGTGGCTGATGCTGGACGCGGAGGACATCGACCGCTCGCCGATGGAGCGGGTGAAGCAGCCCAAGCCGCAGAAGAAGCTCATTGCCATCATCCGTGACGACGACACCAAGAAGGTCCTCGGAACCTGCAAGGGCAAGGACTTCGTCCAGCTCCGCGACGAGGCCATCATCCGGCTCTACTACAACACCGGTGCCCGCCTGTCCGAAGTCGGCAACCTCAGCCTTGAGGACCTCAACCAGGACACCGACTCCGCGCACTACCACGGCAAGGGCAACAAGGACCGCCGCGTCCGCTACGGGCCCAAGACCGCGCGAGCGATCAGCCGCTACCTCCGCGCCCGCGCGAAACACAAGGGCGCCGAGCTTCCAAGCCTGTGGCTCGCCGACCGCGGTGGACGGCCACTGAGGCCCAACGGCATCAAGATCATGATCAAGCGCCGCGGACTCTCCGCAGGGCTGACCGGTGTGCACGCGCACCGCTGGCGGCACAACTTCGCCCATGAGTGGAAGCGGGCGGGTGGCGATACCGGCGACCTGATGCTGCTGCTCGGCTGGACGTCCGAGGACATGCCGCGCCACTACGGCGAAAGCGCGGCAGCCGAGCGGGCTCAGGAAACGCAGCTGCGGATGGGGATCGGTGAACATGTCTGACCAGATGCGTGTCCGCCGGGCCGTCGAGGTGATCATGGGCACCGTTGTAGGCCTGACGTTCTTGTTCGGCTTTGGCAACGTGTTGAGCCTGGGGCTGAGGCTCGGTGTGCCTGGATGGGTCGCTCCGCTCGTTGCTCCCGCGGTCGACCTCTCGGTGATGGGCCTGTTGCTCGGCCTGCGGCAGCTGACGGCGAACGGTGCCAGCGACACACAACTCAAGCCCGTCCGACGCCTGCTGATGTTCTGCAGCCTGGTCACGCTCGCCCTGAACGTGGCCGATCCCGTCATCGCCGGTGAGTACGGCAAAGCCGCCTTCGACGCAGTCGGGCCACTTCTGCTGATCGGTTGGTCAGATGTCGGCCCCTGCCTGTTGCAGGGCATGAACAGCGCTCGGCTCGTTGACGCTGCCGCTGATGATCGACCGGTACCCCTACCGGCCGCTGCCAACACCACAGACGACGAGGCCAAGTCGGTCGAGGCGGAGTCGGTTGTCGTCCGTGATGACCTGTTGGAGCGCGCGAGGCGTGAGGACATTCGCCATCGGGAGCTCTACCAGCGGCCGATATCGTCGGAAGCGTTGCGTCAGCGGCTTCGAGTGGG
>NZ_JBIWKS010000022.1:0-131528 GCF_044765805.1 Lentzea sp. NPDC102401
CGAAGTATCCAGCGCGAGCAGCACCCGCGCCCGCCGGATCGCCGACGCCGAGTGCACGCCCGTGGTGGTCAGCCGGAGCAACGCTTCACGATCCCACGCCGACAACGTGACCGGCCGTTTCAACTGGGAGGCCATCACCACAGCCTCCCAGCCAAAGACTCCATAACTAAGCAGCGACACGCTACTAGGCCGGGCGCTTGCGTTTGTCCTGCTGCTCAGGCTCGTCCTCGACGGCGTTGCGCATCCGGTGCGACCGCAGTCCGGCGGCCTGCGCGCGGAAGTGCTGCCCGGTGTCGTAGGTGATCAGGGTGACAGGCTGGCCGGCGAGGGCCTGAGCCTGGACCAGGCGGTCGACGATCTCATCGTTGGTGATCGGGAGCCGGATGTGGCCGGGCGGGTCGAACAGCACCTCGATGGTGACCGTCGGGTCGTCCTCGTTCAGCAGTCCGGGCCGGTTGCGGGTTCCTGCGCAGTACACGTCCCAGCACCGCGGTGGTGTAGCCCGCACGCCACCGGTGGTGTTGCTTGCTGTGCTGCTTGAGGTTGTCGAGCTCGTCGACGACCGCCATCGGCACGAGCAGTCGGATCCGTGTGCCCGGGACGAGGTCGAGGGTCTTGCCGAGCTCGATCTCGTCGAGCTTCGGCCCGTTGATGTAGGCGCTGCCGTCGAGGGCGACGAACGTGTCGCTCGACCGCCAGGCCATGATCTTGTTGTTGAGCGCGTCGTGCGCTGCGGAGAACGCGTCATGCAGGTCCTGAAGTTCGGCGCTGAGCAGTGCGTTGATGCCGGCGTGCTGCTCGTGGCTCGTGGTGAGGACACCGGTTTTAGTGACGAGGACCTGGAAGCGGTTCGTCCACAGCAGACGGTCGATGTCCGGGGCGTGATCTGGTTGCGCAGTGCGTTCCCGGTGGTGGTGACGAAGGAGACGTAGCGCATGACCCACGCCCCGGTGGACAACTCTCCGGGGCTGGCAAGGGTCTGGGCCGCTGCGGCGGTCTCGCGGAGGATCTGCCGCACGGTGTTGCGGTTGGCCCCAGGAGCCAAGTTCACGATCATCGGCGAATTGTCCACCGGTGCCGTCGCGGGTCGTACGGCTGGATCGCACAGCGGTGCGTTTCAGGTCGTCGAGGTGCCATCGCAGCCAGCTGAACGCGAAGCTGAACTCCACAGGCGAGTAGGTGACGTCCGGGCGCTGGCTTGGGTCAACGCCAGATCCAGCTGGTGTCCTGGGACATCTAGCTGCTTGGATAGATACTCATTCCTAGGTGTGGGAAGTGCCTAGCGTTGTCGAAACCCACTGCCGCCACGCAACATCGCTGAACGTGAGCCATGACCCGACGTTTTTCGAATCTCGCACGCCGACGCGCGCGCCCAGGACCGCGACCTCAACGCAGTTGGTGCCACCGCCGCCGTTGCTGCTGCCGCTCCTGCTGCTCTTGCGCCAGTCGGCCGAGGAGAAGTCCGGGCTGTTCACGCCAGCGCCCGTCCGGTTCTTGATCACGCAAGCTCCAAGGTGGGCTAGTCGATGAGGTCCAGAATCAGCTTGACCGTCTCGTCTTCAGGCAACGCCATTTCGAAGAGCGTGTCGAAGGTCAGGCTACAGCGTTGGACGTCCTCGGCGTCCTCCAGATAAAGGCTCCCGCCTGGGCCATCGGTGTAGCCACGATCCTGGTATTCCGGGTCCGCGAAACTGAGGAGCACAAACCAGCCCGCGTGGCCGGGATGCGGTCCGGCTGATCGGGGAATCACCCGTAGTACGAGCCGTCCGGCCCCCACCATGTCGGTGAGGTGCCGTAGCTGCTCGACCCAGACCTCGATGGGCTCGATCCGCCGCTGCAGGACGTCCTCGTCAAGAATGACGACGAGCTCCTGCTCAACGTTCTGTCGGGCCATTCGAGCTTCGACTCGCGTGGCAACCTCGTCGGATGTGAGGTCCGGCTCCATCGCTGTGATCAAGGCCGCGGCGAACCTCGGCGTCTGACACTGCGCGGGTACCAGGAGCGGCTCCCAGATGCGCTGCTTGGTCGCACGTGTTTCCGCTCTCGCGAACTCGTTCAGGTTGTCAGGCAGTCCGGGCCGGCGTTGCGTCCACACCCCCTTCGCTTTCGCCACGCGAGCCCACCGCTTGAGCTTGTCGAGCTCGACGCGGTCATCGACGTTGTAGACGGCGAAGAGTTCGTCGATCTCGTCGGGCAGAACTCGACCTTCGTTGGTCTCGATCTTGCTGAGGCGGCTCACCGACCAGTTGTTGCCGGTCTGCAGCGCCAGCAGGAGCGCGACCGCTTCTTGCTGCGTCATGCCGGACGGACGCAGCTCCTTCAGTCGTGCGGCCAGCCGTTTGCGGACATCTGGCGGAACGTCGTGCTGAGTCACCGTGGCCTCCCTCCCAACCTCATGAGCGACTCCACCTTACGGCTCGTTGATCTAGGTTTCTGTTACCCCGATCGAGTGGCTAACTAGCGAATCCCTACTTGCGCACTTGCTAGTTCGGTGACTTTCACCCCAGTCTGGCAGAGCCCACAGGGCGACACACACGACCTAGCGAGAGGTGATCTCTGATGAGGAGCAGTGCATCTCGGCGCGCCGCCTCGGCCGACCCAGGACTCAGGTCCTCATCCCGTGCGCCGATGCCGTGGTCTGGCGGCGAGCGCTCATGGTGATCGAACGCGACGGCGGTATCGCCTTGGTCCCGCATCCTGGCGGGGGAAAGTCGCCTACTCAGGCAGCTACGCAGTCCTTGATCGAAGCCTTAAAGCGCACGTTGCAATCCACGGCTGTGGCGTGATGTCCGTCGACTTGCTCGCTGACCTCGCAGAAGACCTCGCTCGCTTCGAGCGGCTGGTGCGGGACGGCGACGACGAGAGTGTGCTGCGGGCGTTACGAACATGTGGTCCACCTCTGCTCGCCGCATACCGAGTCCTGCTGACCACGCACAAGCCTGACGAGAACGGTCGCTGTGCGACCTGTCGCCGACGCTGGTGGAAGCCGGTTGGAGGCCGGTTCCCCTGCCGGGCAGTGCTTTCAGCCCACCAGGCGCATCACGGGCTCGACGGCCGGCGGTCGTGATCGTTTCTTCGCCCCGCAGCGCTGCCTGCTCCGCAAACCGCTAACGCTCAGTATGACTTCGATCCTATTTCTGTAACGTGCGGCTGGGACATCACCGACGCCGGGCCGCGTGCTCGCTGCCGATCGGCGCGTCCAAACGCTCTGCAGAATCAACTAGCCGGAAGGCATCCATGACCGCCGACATGACCACCCGCGCGCAGGAACTGCGCCACACGCTCGTGGACAGCCTCGAGCGAGGCTTGCTGAGGCGTGGCCTCACGCTGTTTCCCGCCGTCAAACAGGCACTGAGCACGGTGCCCCGGGAGGCGTTCATCCCTGAGGTCTCCTTGGAGAAGGCGTACGAGGACACGGCCGTCGTGACCAAACGGCGCCCGGAGGACAACATGGGCATCAGTTCGGTGTCCGCACCCAACCTGATCACGGACATGCTGGTCCAAGCGCACGGCACGCGCGGCCTCGCAGGCGCCCACGTCCTCGAGATCGGCAGCGGCGGGTACAACGCGGCCCTGCTGCGGCATCTCGTAGGCGATTCCGGCAGCGTGACCACAGTCGACATCGACCAGGACGTCACCGACCGGGCGCGACGGTGTCTTGACGGCGCAGGCTATTCGGATGTCAGGGTGATCCGCGCGGACGCCGAGTTCGAAATCGAGGCTGGCCGTCGCTACGACCTGATCATCGTCACCGTCGGTGCCTGGGACATTCCGCCAGCGTGGATCAACCAGCTAACCGACAACGGCGTCCTCGTCGTACCTCTGCGGACCTACGGCACCACCCGCTCATGGGAACTGCTGCGAAGCTCCGATGGCTTGGTCAGCCTCAGCAACATGCTCGCCGGCTTCGTGCCGATGCAGGGCGCAGGGCGCAGCGAAGGCTGGAACGTTCGCCTGCACGAGCAAATCAACCTGTGGCTCAACGAAACCCATCAGCGGGAGTTCGACGACACGGACCTGGACGGCGTGTTCGCCCACGAGCGCCACGAGGTCGCCTCCGGAGTCGTCGTTCCCGGCGGCAGGCGCTCCGCAGACCTCGACCTGTGGCTCGCGACCCACTTGGATCGATTCGCGATGATGATCACGAAGCAGGAGGCGCTCGGGAGCGGCCTGGTCAGCCCGTCATCGTGGTTCGGCACGCCTGCGCTCGCTCACGGCAGCAGTCTCGCGTACCGAGGCGCGCTTCGGCCGTTGAGCGACACCGAGTTCGAGTACGTCGTCTACAGCCACGGCCCCGAGGCCGCCGCGGCTGCAGAGCGGATGACAGACCAGATCCGCGCTTGGGACGCTGCCGGCCGTCCTGCGCCCACGCTCCACGTGACGCCGACAGGATCTCCCGACCATGAACTCCCGCAAGTGCAGGAACTCGCCAAGCGACACAGCCGCCTGCTCTTCGCGTGGAACTGAAAGACCGCTCCATCCTGCACGGCTCCACTCGCAGGAAGTGGAGCCGACAGAACCTTCTGAAAGGGAACAACCATGCAGAACGCTGACTTCAGCCTGACGATCAACCTCGTGGACGCGGGAACTGCATCGACGGCCCCGACCGGGGACTGCACGGACGACAACTGCGGCTCCGGCAACACGGGCAGCGATGCCTGCACGACCAACGGCTGATCCCAGACGTAGTTGCGTGGCCCGGTTCCGCACTGGAGCCGGGCCTTCCACACGAGGGGGAACGGAACCGGTGACGGGCTCGTACAGAGTGCTGGGCGCGGCCCTTATCAGGGCGACAACGATCCCTAGCGACATCGATCTTCCAGCGTGGCCAGACTTCACCGACGACGACATCGCGGGGTGGACAGACTGGCTGCGACAGCTCTGGGAGATCAACGACTTCGTCGCCGCGGTGGAACACGCGTCGCCGGTTCTGTCGAGCGAAGTGCGTAAGTTGATCAGCAGCCCAGTACGAGCCGACGCGTCACCACGAGGCCCGCGCAGGACGGCTGAAGCGGTCGCTCGCTACCTGTTGAGATGGCAAAGTCGAGCCACACCGTACGGCCTGTTCGCGGGGGTCGCCCCCATCAACATCGGTGGGACGGCTGCCACGCGATGGGGATCGGACCATCGAGTGGTGCTGCGGCCGGACGCGACGACGTTGTACGAACAGCTCCACGCCCTCGAAGCGCAGCTCCCACTCTTGCGGACGGCCAACGTCGTCACCAACTCCCTGGGGTTCGCTCGCGGTTCCCGCTGGGTCGTTCCCGGCGCCGGGAGCGACGTGTCCGGCACGACTGACCGCCTCTGTGATGTTGAGGTCGAGCTGAGCGGACCAGTCCGGCTGGCGATAATGGCGGCACGCTCGCCCATACCGTTCACCGACCTCACGGACAGAATCGCCGTCCAGGCGCCCGAGGTCGACACCGTGGTCATTGAAACCATGCTCGCCGAGCTCGTGGCGCACGACGTGTTGATCTCGGCTGTGCGGCCACCGATGACGGCAACGGACCCGGTCGCCCACGTTGCCCGCTTCACCACCTCCACCACTTCGCTGGAGCCGGCAGCCGCTGACCTCAGGCTCGACTGCTCGATCACGTTGCCCGACGCGGTTCTTCGGGAAGCAGAACTCGCTGCATCGACCCTCACGCGCATCGCCCCACACGTGAGCGGATGGCGCAAGTATCACCAGGACTTCCTAGAGCGATACGGAACCGACGCCGCCGTGCCCCTCCGGGAGCTACTCGGCGGGTCGGGCCTCGGCTATCCCGCCGGGTATCGCGGGTCTCAACGGCGCGATGTGCAGAGCATCGACTCCCGCACCACGATCTTGGCTACGCTCGCCCAACGCGCGGCACTGCGCGGTCAACACGAGATAGTCCTAGACGACGATCTGATCGAACGCCTGGCAGGCGAGAGCCGAGAGCCCGTCCCGCACACCGAACTGCGGTTCAGCCTCGCCGCATCGTCACTGCGTGATCTGAACCGCGGCGAGTTCACGCTGTCCGTCCTCAGTGGCGCCCGGCACGCCGGGGTAACCGTCGGTCGCTTCCTGCACCTGCTCAGCCAAGCCGAACGCGAGCGATTCCGGCACGTGTACACATGCCTTCCCACACAGTTCCCTGACGCCGTCCCCGTTCAGATCTCCGTGCCACCACTGGTGCCGAAGATGACAGCCGTAGCGCGCGTTCCTGCGATCTTGCCGATCCTGCCGCTGGGCGAGTACCACGAGGCCGCAGACGTCGACGTCGACGACCTCGCCGTTGCTGCCGACGCGCGGCGAATGTGGCTGACGTCCCTGTCGCGAAATCACCCTGTCGAACCGCTGTTGCTCAACGCGGTCGACCTGCCCACCGGCCAGCAACCGCTGGCCCGGTTCATCACCGAGGTCTGTACCGCGCTGGCAGCTCCATGCCGTCCGTTCAGTTGGGGACCGGTGGGACGCGACTTTCCCTTCTTGCCTCGAATCCGGTACGGACGCTCCATTTTGCACTCGGCGCGCTGGCTGGTGGAGGCCGCCGACCTGCCGCCTGGCAAGGAAAGTCGCGATAGGTGGCGCGAGAGGTGGGAACAGCTTCGCGGCACCTACCGGATTCCCGCGCAAGTGTTCCTCGGCGCCCGTGACACCCGCATCCGACTGAACTTGGACGAGCCGGCGCATCTCTCGCTCCTGCGCACCCACCTCAACCGCAATCCCACCGCAACGCTGACCGAGACGGCTGGGCACGCAGACTGGTTGCAGGGACGCGCACACGAGATCGTTCTGACCTTGGGACGCAGAACAAACAGCCAGCGCCCTCGTGCTCGGTCCCGGCGCGCGAGCACCGCCACACACCGCCCAGGTCTTTCCCCTTGGCTCTACACGAAGTTGTACGGCCTGGTCGGAGACATACTTCGCGAGATCCCGCAGCTCGGCGACGTGTACAACCGCGGCTCGTGGTTCCTCCGCTATAACGCCCCTGTGCCTCACCTGCGTCTCCGGCTCGCGCTCCGTGACGAGGGTGAGTACGCGCGCACCGCGCAACGGCTCAGGGACTGGACGGACCAGCTACGTGGACGTGGTCTGCTCGCCGACTACACAATCGACACCTACCGGCCGGAAACCCGCTTTGGTACCGGCCCTACCTTGGCTGCCGCCGAGGCGGTGTTCGCCGCGGACTCGCGCGCCATCATCTCTCGCTCGCAGAGCGATCCAGTCGTGCAGACCGCCGCTGGAATGATCAATATCGCTCGCGGATTCGCAGACGACGGCTTGAATTGGCTTCTCGATCACGTCGATCATCGTGGCAAGGGATCGACCGACCGACAGGTCCAACACCATCGCGACGCCGTCATCGACACTGCCAGCAGTCACCAGGATCTCACCTTGCAGCTCGCACTCGCTCATTACCGGACGCGCGTCGACGACGATGGGATGAACGCCGACAGCGCGCTCGGCGATCTGCTGCACCTGCACCACGCCAGGACCATCGGTCCCGACCTCGCGTCCGAGTTGTACTGCCTCCGCGTCGCGCGAGCTGCCGCCAAGACGATGCTCATCAGGAGCACCTCGTGATGTCAGGCCAATCCCTCAGCGGCGGAGCGACGGGAATCGCCCTTCTGCACCTCGAGCAGGCACGCATCGGCGCGGCGCCCTGGGACTCCGCATTCGCCACGTTGACCGATGCCGTTGCCGACGGGGTGAGCACTGGAATGAATGCCAGCCTGTATCACGGCGCGCCGGCCTTATCGTTCGTCCTGCACGGTGCCGCAGACCACGCCGGTCTCCTGCACGCGAAGGACACAGTGGACACAGCGACGGTCGCGATCGTTGAGCAACGCCTCAAGGCCGCTCACGAGCGCATCGATCGACGCGAGCGCCCCAAAATCACTGAGTACGATCTCATCAGCGGGCTGACCGGCCTCGGCGTCGTAGTCCGCCGCAGCGGAAACGATGACCTCCTCCGTCAGATCCTCGCCTATGTGGTTCGGCTGACCGAGCCCATCGACGGCCTGCCGGGGTGGTGGACCCCGGACAGCTATCAACGGAGCAAGCCAGCGCCCCCAGGTGGACACTCCAACCATGGATTGGCCCACGGCATCACCGGGCCCCTCACGTTGCTGGCCCTCACGCGCAACGACGGCGTCGAGGTCGACGGCCAAGTACTGGCCATAACGCGAATCTGCGAGTGGCTCGACCAGTGGGAGCAAGACCTCGACGGCCGAGACCTGTGGTGGCCGAAGACCGTCACCCTCACTGAGATCGAATCCGGGCGACCTCTCCAGGCGCAGCCACACCAGCCATCCTGGTGCTACGGCACTCCAGGTATCACGCGCGCACTCCATGCGGCAGCACGAGCCCTGGGCGATGACATCCGCCAGGAGAAGGTCGAATCGGCGTTGTCGGACTGCCTGGCCGACCCCGCTCAGCTCGCCCGACTCACGGAAAGAAACCTCTGCCATGGCACCGGAGGCGTGCTCACGACCGCACGCCGCATCGCGGCCGACGCACGAACGCACGTCGACCTCGCACCGATCCTGACTTGGCATCGACACACCCCAGTGTCCGCAGACGAACCCAGTGGGTTCCTCACCGGCGCGGCGGGGGCCACGCTGGCCGATCTTGCGACAACAGCGACATCGTGGGACGCCTGTCTACTGCTCAGCTGACCCGAAAGGCTATTCAGTGAAAGTCGAACTCTGGAGACAGCGAAACCTCGTTTTCGCCGGCGACACACGTGCAGACCAGGAACACAAAGCGGTCGCGCACCTCACTCAGGCTCTCACGACCGTGGACGAGCGCGAGCTGATCACCAGCGTGTGGTTCATACGCAAAGAAGGCGCGTGGCGGGTCCGCTACCGTCTCGCTGAGCCGTCCACCAACGCCCAGGACGATCCGGTGCACCGGATCGTCACCCGCGGACTCGAGTGGACCCCGGACGTCTACGAGCCAGAGACACACCCTTTCGGCGGACCGGAGAGCATGCGGATCGCTCATGAGCTGTTTCACCGAGACAGCCGCCATCTGCTGCCCTACCTCGTGAACGATCCGGGCGACCGGCGAGAGCACTCGCTCGTCCTGTGCACCGCTCTGATGAGGGCAGCAGGGCTCGACTTTAACGAGCAAGGCGACGTCTGGGGGCAAGTCCTGACCGACTACCGTGCCGCGGTGAAGACCGAGTCGGTATCGCCTGAGACATGGGCCGCCTTCACGAGGCAAGCCGCTCATCTGCTGCGAGGCAACGCTCGCCCTGAACTGATCGACTCAGGCTGGATCGCGGCGTTCACGGATGCGGGGAGTGCGCTCAAAGTGCTGCGAGCGCGGGGGATTCTCACCCGCGGCTTGAGAGCGGTCATCGCGCTGCACATCATCTTTCACTGGAACCGGCTCGGTCTTGATGCGCCTGCCCAGGCTCACCTGGCGAGGGCGGCGAAGGAGGCGATCCTCGGCGGTGCAGAAGACGGCGCGATTGTGCCCGCGTGAGCAGGCACATGGTCCACGACGAGGTACTCAGCCTGAACCCATGTCGTCACTCTCTCCGACCTGGCGAAACTCCAGAGCGACCCGGCCGCCGCCCAGCTCTTCACCGTGCTCGCCGACGAAGGTGACCGGTACCTGCGAGGAAACGACCCGGTCGTGGACACACTGCTCACCGCCGCCATCCGCGCCGACCTCGTCGCCAGCGTCCTGGCCGATGCCCTCGATACCGCCGGGCCCAACGGCATCGTGATCGAGGATTGCGGCGAGAACACCATGGCCTCCTACGCCCCTGGCCGGACTTCTGCGCCGCACCCGCACCACCCCCGAAGCCGCCCTGAGCTGGCTGACCGCGCTCACCGCGCTCACCGAACGCCTGCCCGGCCAGGTGCTGTGGCTTCGTTCCGCGGTCGACGTCGCCGTGCGGCGTACCTCCCAGCGAGACGCGAGCCAGCCGATCACCGCGCGTACCTTAAGCAAGTCGACAACGCCTACGAGATCCTGGCCGCCGACAATCCTGGTGTCGCAGTCCTGTGTATCGACGATCGCGAGCCAGCCGATGTCCACCAGCTCGTTCACCAAGCGTACCCCGTACCCCGTGCCCCCGACCCGCGCTCAAGGTGCACCACGCACCCGGCACAGCCTCATAAACTAAGCCCGCCGACCGCATCCTCCCAGGAGAGTCCCCGCGCCATGATGAACGCCGTCGCCGTCAGCACTCACTGGACCGTTCCCGGTGACCTCCTGGCCGACCTGCGCACGGCACAGCACGGCGATCCCGACAATCTCAACGACGTCCTCGAGGCCTGGTCCCTGCGTCCTCTAACCGGTGGCCGGAACAACGACGTGTATGCCTGGAACGACACCTGCATCAAGCTCTACCGCAAGACAGACGGCAACCGCGTTGAACGCGAGTGGCACGGCCTGATCCACGTCTCTGCCCTGGGAGTCGCACCCCTGCCACTCTGGCTCGACGAGCACGACGAGCGGCCCGCCCTCGGCATGAGCCTGGTCCCGGGAAGCCCAGCTGACGAAGACGCCTTTCCGTCCGCCGTACTCGCCGATCTTGCTTGCGCAACCCGAGCGATTCAGGAGATTCCGCTCACCGAACCTCTCGCATCGCTGCCGCGTGTCGACTCCATCGCGCATTACATCGCGCGCCTCACCGAGATCTGGCCCGAGCAGCTTGCCGAAGAACCTGGCGACGAGCACACCCCGGAGATGCTGGCGCTGCTACAGCGCTGGCACGACGGTAACGACACTGATCTCCTTGCACGACCTGTGCCCACGGTATTCAGCCGCGGTGACGCCAATTTGCTCAACTGGCTGCACAGTGACGACGGCCTGCGCGTGGTGGACTTCGAGTTCGCTGGCTACAGCGATCCCGCGGTCGACGCCGCTGATCACATCGAGCACATCAGCGCTCACCACATCCCAGACTCCGCCTGGCTCGCGCTCACCGATGAACTCGGTGTTGATCAGAGCAACCGGGCCCGTTTCGACGCGGCCCGCCGCACGATTGTATTGCGCTGGCTCGCGGTGCTGTGGACGCAACGAACCCGCCGCTCCGACGAGTTCATCCGGCAGCTCGATCGGGCTCGCGGCCTCTTCGCCTAAGAGGCGCAAGCTGCCCTGCACAACCAAAACCGCGTGCTCACCGAGTGCCCGCCACGCCACCCCCCGATCTGGAAGGCAACCAGGCTAGTCCGAGGTGTTGCGCTGCAAGTGTTCGCGAACCCCGAGTTCTTCGAGCTGATAGCCGTGGGGGCGGGAGAGTGTGACGCCGCCTGGGGTGAAGATGCTGTCGCGGCGTTCGGGCAACCAGCGCACGACCGTGGCACGGCTCCGCAATGCCAGGTGGACGGCGGTTCGCAGGAGCCACGGCGGTTGCGGTACGCCCAGGGCGGCTCGCAGTGGCGCGTCGAGCAGGGTGTCACCCGCGCGGCGCACGAGCGGTGTCATCCAGGCAGGGAAGCGGTCGGCGAGTAGCTGCCGGGAGGCCGCGTACAGCTCGGCGTTCGCAGCGGTGAATCTGAAGTGCGTGCGCTCGTAGGCGTCGAACCAGCGCTCGTAGTCGGCGTAGCTGTAGGGAATGCCGGTGATGTTCATGCGGCGGCCGACTTCGCGCCAGAAGTGATGTGCGGCGTCGAGTTCCTGCGGACTGGGTTTGCGCCAGCCGTAGCGCTGCAGCCAACGCATGGGCACGAGGATGAAAGTGCCGAGCACGTAGAGGTAGTCGTCGTTGGCGATGTCCCAGCGGCGGTGCATGCGGTTCATCATGCTCAGCACGGTGCGGGCCCGAGGATGGTCGAGTCCGTGTTCGACCATCTCGTAGATCATCAGGCCGGTGTCTTCGGCTCGGGAGAGGGCGTGCCCCGTGATGTGGCCGGTGTGGTGGAGCAACTCTGCGATGCGCGGGATGCCGTAGACGCGGTAGAACGCGAGTTGCCACGTCAGCGTCACGTCGAACGGGAACTCGCGGGTGACGGTGAGCCGGTGGATTGCCTCGTAGTCCTCGCTCACGTTGAGGCTGCGTATCTGGGTGAGGTGGGTGCGACGCGCCATCGAACTCAGGTCTCGCTTCGGTTGTTCGGGCTGGATGCTGCCTGTTCAGCGTGTTCCGCGCCTGCGGTACGCAGGTGGTCGGTGTGGACCTGCACGACGATCGGGCTGTCGTAGGCGTGTGCGACCCGACGCCACCAGGCGACCTCGTTGGCCAGCTCGTTCGGTCCGAAGGAGCGCGTCGCTCCTGTGGCGACGGGGGAGTCGCCGGCCAGCCGGGCGTCTAGCCCTACTCTGATCACCGAGGCTTGGACGACGGCGTCGCTCTGTTCGGCGTCCAGGTCGGCTTGACGAGCGAGCTGTTCGGCCTGGTCGTAGACGGAGGTCGGAACATGCGGCCTGATCTGCCGGACGCCGTCGCTGATCTCGATCAGCAGCCGGGTCAGGTGGTAGCGGGCGTCGTCGGGTGCGTTGCCGGCGTCGTCGATGGTTCGGGGGTCCATCGCGATGCCGGGTAGCTGCTCGACGAATCGGTTCCACAGCGGGAAGAGGTCCCGGTAGGCCTGCACCCGACGCCGGGCGATCCGCGTTTCTCTGGCGCGGTTGGTGAGGGGTCGTGCTCGGAGCGCGACGCGGTCACCGAACTTCCCGATGAGCACGCCCAGCGTCGCCAGGGTCACGGCGATGGGCATCAACCGCAGACCGACGCTGCTTTCGGTCCAGGGCAGTGTGTGCCCGGCGAACAGAACGACCTCGTGAACGAGCTTGTGTCCGTAGTAGACGGTGCTCAAGCCGCATCCCAGTGCGGACAGGAACAAGCCGGTACGCAGGAACGGCAGTGAGCGCGCCTTGCTCATCCACCGCCACGACAGGACGGTAAGGATCGCGACGGTGACGCCGAGATAGGCGCTGTAGAGGGTGAACGCGGACTGGGCGATCGGATTGCCTGGTCCGCCGGACTCGTTGCGGCCTGCAGGTCCGTAGACGAAGTCGCGAGCGTCAGGTGCGAGAAGGAACAGCGTGATCACCACGACGAGCGTGACGACGAACGGGATCGCGAGTCGTCGCCCGCGCCGACGAGCGAGCTGGTCCTCAGGCTCGATGGAGAACAAGAAGAACAGCTGGGTCATGTAGCCCGAGAGCAGGACCAGGGCGTGCTGGAGCGGCCAGACGAGGTTGAACCCGGCGATCCGGTTCACGGCCGAGTTGATCGGGGTCAGCTGAAGCACGACGGCGAAGCCGAGGGCCAGACACGACATGGCGATGGCGCGCGCCGCCGGGGCGACCCGCACCGCGGAACCGGGGCCGTTGACCAGCCTCGTGCGGACACGCTGCACGAGCATCTCCAAAAGCACGAGCGCGCCGACGACAAGCGGCACGACAAGGAGCCCGACGAAGATCATGGACGCTCCTGCCTGCGTGCGGTCAACCCTCCGGCCATGCGGGACAGCACGTCGGCGTCGCCGCCGCTGATCGCGGTGGGCGATTCCCGTCGTAGATCGGCGTCCACAGGGAACTGCAGCCTGTCGATCAGAACCGTGGCAAGTGTCTCCGCTTCACGTTCCTGAACATCGGAGTAGCCGTCGATGGTCTGCACGTCGCGGGCCCGGCACAGCCCAGGGGCCATCGTTCGGCGCACGACGACGGGATCGAGGTCGGGCAGGAGAATCCGCATCAACGTCAGGTGCACGTCCTGAGGCCGTTCGGATGATCGGTGACCAAGCACCATGTGCGCGATCTCGTGCAACACGCTGGTCCGCTGGTGCAGCGGCGTGGTCGTGTCGTCGTAGAACAGGTAGTCGACGTCGGGGCCGGCGAGCCACAGCCCGGAGAACTGCGCTGGAACGGGCTTGTCGCCCAGCAGCGTGCGCAGCCCGACCAGGGTCAGTGGTCGGCCGCGGTGCTCGGCGAGCGCGGCACAGAATCCGCCGAGGTCGAACGGGTTGGGCACTGCTACCGCGTGCAGCAGGTCGTCGGCGATACGCCCGACACGTCGGCGCACCGCACGGTCGGGCGCGCCGGACGTGTTGCGTGTCATCGCTGGTCAAGCCCCCCAGAGCCGCTACTGCCGCCGCGCTCTCCCGCGGCAATGGTCTCGACAATACGCAGAAGTGCCTGTTGGGTCTCGGGTTCTTTGACACTCGAGAAGGCGCGGAGCGCGACGTCGAACGCTCCGAGGTTGAATGCGCCGTCGGCCTGCAACCGCAGCATCGCCTGGAAGCGGCCTAGTTGCTCCTCGATCCTGGCCACGAGCTCCGGATCCGCGTCGTCGTCCAGGTACTCGACCGGTACGCCGAAGTAACGCGCGAGCCTGAGTATGAGTTCGGCCCGGTCGTGGATCGGCTCCCCGCGGCGCGCCGCACGTAAGATGTCCGCGTTCTCGCCGATGGCGCCGGCTACCTCCTGGTCGGTGAGCGGCTCCGTGCGCCCTGCGGGACGCATCGTCTGGTACAGCCGGTCGAGGCGGTCTACCAGGACCGTGTTCTCGCTGGGCTCCTGGTCGTTCGGCAAGCTGTTGCCGATGTCCCGGCTGTTTCGGCCGAGCAGCTCGTCGGCGTCCACGTCGAAGTAGGCGGCGAGCCCATCCACGATCTCCAGGCTCGGATTGCCGGTTTTGGGTCGCTCGCCACGGCGGAGCAGGCCGAGGTAGGGGGCGCTGACGCTGACGTGTGTGCGGGTGATGAAGTCGGCGACCTCTTCGTAGGTGGGCTCGCCCATCGGAACGTCGGCGGCGGGATCGGCGCGGAGTGCGTCGACGGCGGCCTTGTTCTTCGGGACGCGATGTTCCGACCACACTCGGTGGAGTCGTTCACCGAACGTGTCTGCGGGCGGGCGGGGTGGCTTCTTGGCGGGCATGGCGGTCCCCCAGACCTTCGCGATGCCGCGCGTCTAACTGGCCTCTGAGAGCACGGCGAAAGCGAATAACTACGGTGCGTTAGCGTTTACTTGCGTGGCATCAACCAGTTTCACACACAGTCACTCGATTAGTCCATTGGTGTTTGACAGTGTTTACGCTTGACCGAGAAACGTCTAACTGCTCTAGCCTCTCGGGTGGAATGTCGGGGGCTGCCAGTTAGACGTTACGGGGGGCGGGGGTGGAGCAGGATAGGTCCGCGCGCCCGAATCTGGGGCCGGAGTTCAGGGCTTTGTGGCGTGCCGAGGCCACCTCGGTCATCGGGAACCAGCTGGCCAAAGTGGCGATAGCGCTTCTGGTGCTGGACCGCACGGGCTCGGCGGCCTGGAGCGGCGCGACGTACGGGTTGATGCTGCTGGCGCCGCTGCTCGCGGGAGTGGTGCTGACACCGCTCGCGGATCGTCTCCCTCGGCGGGAGGTGCTGGTCGCCAGCTGCGTGGTGCAGGCAGGCCTGGTAGGTGTGATGACGCTGCCTGGTGTGTCGGTGATTGTGCTTGCCGGCGCGGCCGTGTCGGTCGCGGGTGTGCAGGCGCTCTATGCAGCCGCGCGAGCCGCCGTTGCGCTCGATGTGCTCGGCGCCGAGCACCACAAGTCCGGGCGCACCCGGTTGATGGTGGTGCGGGAGTGGGGACAACTTCTCGGCCTCGCCACGGCCGCGGCCGTGATCGGCACGATCGGCCCCATCGCAGCGCTGCTGCTGGACATCGCGAGTTTCCTCATCGCCGCCGCGCTGCTGTGGTGGGGGCTGCGCCCTCGTCCGTCCGCCCGCACGATCTCCGCGGGAGCGGCGGCGCGTCCCAAGACATCGTCGGTGCGGATGTTCGCGCGCGTGTTGCGCCAGGATCGCCAGGCACGTCTCATGGCGATCCTCATCGTCCTGATCGGCTTCGCGGCGGTACCCGACGGGCTGGCGGCGCCGCTGGTCGAGCAGACGCACGGCCCTGACGGCATGGTCGCCGTGCTCCTAGCGGCCGACTGCGTGGGCGTGATCATCATGGGGCACTGGCTGGAGCGACAGTCCTCGGATCGCCAGCGCCGCCTCGTCGTGCCGCTGGCGCTGCTGTGCCAGGCACCGCTGGTCGCGTTCTTCTTCCAGCCGCCACTGCTCGTCGCGGGGGGCTGTTGATCGTCTCCGGCCTCGGCGCCGCCTACTTGGCGGGGGCGGGCGCAGAGATCACCGAGCGTGTTCCACCTGGGTTCACGGCGGGCGCCAACGGCCTGCTCAACGCAGGTTTGTCCGCAGGACAAGGTCTCGCGGTGCTCGCGGGCGCCGCCGCGGCCCTGTGGTTGGGGTCCGCCTCGGCGGCGGTGGCTCTGGCCGGAGCAGCAGGGCTGGGAATCGCGGGGCTCAGTGCCCTGCTTCTGCACCGGGGGGTGCGGTCTGGCCAGGTGAAATGAGAAGAGCGCGCAGCTCAGAATTCGCGGTCGCCGAACTCGGGCACGGTCGTCACCTCCTGCTGGGGGGCTGGAAATGGGGGGCAAACAGGAGATGGTCAGAACTCGCGGTCACCAGGCTCGAACTCGGGCACGGTCGTCACCTCCACCGGGTGGGCGTCCCAGGGCGTGCGACAGCGCCGACAAACCGGTGGGCAACCAGTCGCCGCTCGCACGAGGGATCACATCGTCTTCAGGCGCGCTCAGTCTCTCGTGGACGCGCCTGAAGCGGTATATCCGAGGGGCTATAGATCTGCGACCGACGCAGTGGGCGCTGTGGAAGAACCCGTCCACGCTGATCGTGTGGCTGCTCAGCGTCGACGTTATGATCGGCGCGTGCGCAGCGGTGACCAGCGCCTTTGCCGTAGTCCGGATCGACGACCTGCTGCGGTTCGGCCCGCTTGCGGCATTCGCGCTCGCCCACGTCATCGCGACGCGGGAACCAGAAGAACGGCGTCGTGGCGCCGCCCGTGGCGGTGAACACGTCGATCAGACGAGCATCTGGCTGTTCACCGCGGCGATCGTGTCGCCGGCGCCGCTGGTGCTGGCGCTGCTGGTCGCGCTGCGGCTGGACCGCTACCGGTACGCGCGCAAAAGCCCGCACAGGTTCGTGTTCACGACCGCGGCCATCGCGGCCAGCGTGCTCGGCGTCTACTGGATCGCGCGCTGGACCCCGCTGCACGCGTGGATCACCGGCCACCAACGGCTGCCGGTGACCGCCGCCGAGCAGCTCACCGCCGCTGCGGCGATCGTGGCCGCGGTCGCGGCGTACTTTCTGGCTCAGGCGGTGATCGTGGGCATGGCCCGCGCCCTGGTGACCACCGGGCGCACGAGCGTCGCCGATCTCGTTGGCGACGCACGGACGAACTCGTTCATCCTGGTCACACTGTTCATGGCGGTGATGGCGAGCACCTTGATCACCGTCAGCGTGATACTGCCGGTGATCATGGTGGTGGTCGCGGTGCACTCCACCAGGGCGCAGCAGAGCATTCAGCAGCTCAGCATTGACCTTGACCAGCGCACCACCGACGCGTGGACCGACAAGCTGACCGGGGTCAGCAACCGACACGGATTCGAGCCGCAGGTGGCCCTGGCTCTCGCGACTGACCAAGCGCTGGACAAAGACACCGCGTTGCTGTTCATCGACCTCGACTGGTTTAAGCGTGTGAACGAGGAGTTCGGTCACCTCGGCGGGGACGAGGTTCTCAAGGCGGTGGCGCGCAGAATCCGTGCCAGCATCCGCAGTGGTGACGTGGTGGGCCGTTTCGGCGGCGAGGAGTTCATCGTCGCCCTTCCCGGCACCGGCACAGACGAAGCCGTCGCGCTGGCCGAGCGCATCCGCCAGGACGTCGCCTGCCTGACGATCGAGGTCCGCTTGCCGGCGGGGGACAAGACGCACCTGATCAACCCGCACGGCGAGCCGGGGCAGGGGCGCACCGTGTCCATCGGTGTCGCGATGTCACCCACACACGGGACGACCCTCGACGTCCTGGCGCACTACGGCAGCCAGGCAGTGCTGCGGGCCAAGACCCTCGGCCGCAATCGCGTCGTCGTTGCGGAAGGTTCGGACAACCCTGCGGACTCTGCGTGCTGGAAGGTCCCCCCGGTGGCGATCGCATCTGCCTCGCTGGTGGAGGCCGCGGAGAGCTGAGCCGCAGAACGGATCGGGGCCCCGGCAGCAATGCTGCCGGGGCCCCGATCCGTTCTGCGGCCTGCTATCACCGGCCTGAGCGGGATGACTGGCATCGCGTCCTGATCCGCGGGCAGCCGAGATCTACGGGTGAGCGGTACGTAGGTCGGCGCGTGTTCGGCCAGCGAAATCAGTAGGCGAGAGGGCCCGGCTCCGGCAGATGACGGATGTGCGCAACCCGGTGTCCCCGGCAGGCTGTGCTCGTCCTCAGGGGCGGATCACGATGAGCGTTAGCGGGCGTGGCAAGCATCGCGGCCAGCGTGATCCACATGGGGGGACACCGGAGATGGGCCAGGTGCCGCGATCGGGCAATCGCGGAGCCACCAGGCCAATCGGGGGAGGTGCGGGCCTGTGCAGGCTCCGAGGGATCACTCACCTGCACAGGCCTCCTCGTGGCGAGGCGCGAGCCTTCGCGACAGAACCTCCTGATCGATCACAACTGCTCGTGCGCCGATGGGCAACGGCCACGGCAGAGCGTGACCCGGCCGGCACTGGGGGCCGGCCGGTTCCAAGGGGGATAGATGGCGGAGGTCAGGAACGTCGCCGCGAGCATGTTCGCGGACGACGTGTGGAGCCGGTCCGAGGAGATCTTCGCGGATCTGCGTGAGGTGGGTGCGGTGCACCGGACGCGTCTGGCGAACGGGATGCCGGTGACACTCATCGTGCGGCACCGCGAGGCGCAAGCGGCGTTGCTGAATCCCGCGCTCGGCAAGGACGCCGACGAGTTGCGCGCGGCGATCAGCACGCTCATGGCCGGCGAGCACCGGCATGTCTCGTTCAGCGGCATGTACAAGCGCAACATGCTCAACTCCGACGCGCCCGAGCACCGGCGCCTACGCAAGCTGGTGTCCTCGGCGTTCACGCCGAAACGGGTGGAAGCGTTGCGGCCCAGCGTGACCGCGACGGCACAGTCTCTTCTGGACGCCGCACAGACACGTTCTCGGGACACCGGACGACCGACGGAGCTCATGGAGGAGTTCGCGATCGCCTTGCCGGTGATGGTGATGTGCGAGCTGCTGGGGGTGCCGCACAGCGACCGGGTGCAGTTCAGGACGTGGACCGAGCACCTGATGCGAGATGAGCCGGAGTACACCGAGCCCGCCTCGGTGGCGATGGAGGCCTACTTCACCGAACTGATCCCGTCCAAACGAGACAAGCCGGGCGAGGACTTGTTGTCGGCGCTGGTATCGGCGTCGGTCGATTCCGACCAGCTCAGCACTGAGGAGCTGCTCGGTACCTGCTTCCTGCTGATCGTGGCGGGGCACGACACCACGGTGAACCTGATCGGCAACGGCGCTTTCTGGTTGCTGCGGCATCCTCACCGGTGGCAGCAGCTGGCACGGACGCCCGCGCTGGTGCCGCGTGCGGTGGAGGAGTTGTTGCGACTGGACAGTCCTGTGCGTGCAGCCTCACCCCGATTCGCGCGCGAGGACATCGACGTCGATGGCACGATCGTCCCTGCCGGCGACATCGTGCTGATCTGCCTCGGCTCGGCCAACCGTGACGGCGAGCAGTTCGCTGCCGCTGACGACATGCGGCTCTCCCGTGAGGTGAGCGCTCATCTGGCGTTCGGCCACGGCATGCACTACTGCCTGGGTGCCGCGCAGGCGCGCATGGTCGGCGACGTCGCGTTCACCGAACTGGTGGCCCGGTTTCCCAGCGCGCGGCTGGCGATGGGGCTCGAGGACGTGCGCAGGCGGGCCAGTTCCATCATGAACGGTCTTCATCGGCTCCCGGTGTGGTTGCAGTGACCACTGCGGGCACTCGACTGGCCGCCATGCACGCCGCGACCTGCGTCCGGCTGGTCAAGCCCAACTTCCTGAGCAGGCTGCGCACGTGCGTCTCCACGGTCCGGGAGCCCACGTGCAGTCGTGCGCCGATCTGAGGGTTGGTCAGGCCCTGCTCGACCAGCAACGCCACCTCACGCTCTCGTTCTGTGACGCCCTTGCGCGCAAGTTCGACCATCGCCTGATCCACAGGCCGGAAATCCCGCTCCTCCGCGGTGAACACGGAGATTCCGAACTCGATGGCCTGGTCCGGAGGTAGCGCGGCACCTCGTGCGTAGGCGGTGGCGCAGGCGGGCGCGCTGAGCGTGACACGGATCGTCGCCATCGCCCGCGTTCGTTGGGCTGCGAGTGCCGGCAACCGTTCGATCTGCGCGCCGGTGTCCCTGCGGACGCTGTCGGCGGCACCGGCGAGCTCGGCGGCGAGCTCAGGTCGGTCGTCCGCGGTGGTCCAGCTCAGGGCGTCCAGCGACCACGATGGTCCCCAAAGGTCACCGATGTCGCGCTGGATGCGCAAGCCTTCCTGCGCGAGTATCCGGGCTCGTGCGTGTTCGCCGCGCTGCAGGAAGGCCATCGCGAGGCTGAAGCGTGCCCATCCCACGGACTGCGCCGACTGGGATTCTTCGGCGAGTTTCGTCACCTCGGTCGCCAGCCGCAGTGACAGGTCGGGATCGTCGTGCATCAGCGAGGCCGCGACAGCGGCGAACATCCTCGGCATGAAGGCCTTGGTCGGATCGCCCGCCGCGTCGAACTCGGCGGTCGCTCGTTCAAGCCACTGCAGCGCCTCTGGTTCCCCGGTGCCCAGCAGCAGGTGTGTTCCGCGCAGGAAGCTGTAGCTGGCCAGAGCGAACGGATCGCGAGTGGCCTCGGCGAGGGCGAGAACCTCCTTGAAGCGCTCGTCGGTGAGCTCCACGCGGCCTTGGCAGATACCGATCCAGTAGAGCTGTGTCAGAGCGATCGCGTGCAAGGCCGACGGCACGTCGGTCAGCGCGCCCAGGAAACGCAGCTGCCAGTCTCGGCCTTCGGAGAGGGAGCCGAAGAAGAACCAGGCGCGCCCGACGGTGAGCATGGTCGAGACTTCCAGACCGCAGAGCATGGCCGCGCGTGGTGCGGACAGGGCGAAACTCATCGCCGCGCGCACATCAGGCATGTCCAGCCTGAGCTGGTCGAGCAGGACCGTCTCCTTGGGGGACAACCAGTTCTGCGCGACCTCGACGACTCGGTCACGGCAGTGCAACAGGTGCCGCAGGCGCACCGTCGTGTCCTCACCGGACTCGGCCAGGCGGCGGGCCCCGAAGGCCTGCAGTGTTTCGAGGAGCCGGTAGCGCACCTTTCCGGTGCTGCGGTCGATCGACAGTACGGAGTGGTGCACGAGGTTCTCGATGAGGTCGAACACCTGACCACTGGCTAAAGGCTCGCACGAGGTGACAGCGCTGGCGCCGGGAGCCTCTTCGCCGCCGATCAGGCTGAGGACCCGCTCGTCGGCGATGACGTCCGTGCACGCGACGGCCTCGGCTGCATCCAGGTCGAACGCGCCCGAGAAGACCGACAGTCGCCGCCATAGCAGGCGCTCGGCATCAGAATCGCAGTTCTCGTAGCTCCATTCGACCGGCTGCAGGAAGCGTCCTTGCCGGATCAACTCCTCTCGCCGCGCGAGCAACGTGGCGGGGGAGTAGGTGCTCATGGTCCCGGCGATGAGTTCGATGTTGAGCGGCAAACTGCCGAACGCCATGCACAGCCGGGCGACATCCTTGAGCTCGTCTTCGGCGATCCGGTGCCCGGCGGCGGCGGACCGTTCGCGGAACAGGCTTATGGCCTCACTGCGGTGCGCTGCTTCCGACGTCCACGCCCGCGAGCCCGGATCGGGACAGGCCAGTGGCTCCACCGGCACGTGGTGTTCATCAGGTCCTCCAAGCCGGTGCTGGCTGGTGGTGAGAATCTTCAACTCGGGGGCCTCGCGGAGAAGCACCGCGACCAGGCGGCGCACGAGGTGCACGACGTGCTCGCAGTTGTCGAGCACCAACAGCAGTTGCCGGTCGCGAACGTGTTCAAGCAGTCTCGCGATGACCGGCTTGTCCGAGTGGTCTCGCAAGTTCAGGGCGTCCGCGACAACCCGGGACAGTGCGCCGAGCGGGGCGACGACCGCGCGCTCACCTGCCGAGGCGTCCACGCCCGCCAGGTCCGTGCCGGGGTCGCCAGCCAGCACCCGTAGATCGGCGAGGTACACGCCGTGGGTGAACGCACGCGTCATGGTCGACGCGACCCGGACGGCCAGCCGCGTCTTGCCGACACCTCCTGGTCCGGTGAGGCTGACCAATCGTTCGCGAGCCACCAGCTCACGCGTGTGTTCCACCAGGTCGGCGCGGCCCACGAACGACGTGGTGTCGGCAGGCAGTCCGCGGGTGGGCGCGGTGGTCACGGGTCCTCGTGTCGGCGACGCCATGACGTGTCAGTCCGCTCGGTTGCCGACATTCGGCGCTATGCGCCGTGATCCATCTAGGCCGCTGGCCTCGCGATCGTGATCACGTCTCGTGGTGGACATGTCCAGCCGCCCCCTCGTTTGGACCAAGACGTCGGACCCCCACGTTCCACGCCACGACGACTTTTGTACTTCGTACACGGTCCGTGAACAAATTGCACTGTCTAACTGACTGATTACTCCATTCGAGTGGTAATCTAACTGGAGTCGGCATCGAGACTGGCGCTCACTGAGCGCAACGATGTAGACATCGAAGGGCCTCCATTCAGGGGGGATTGCGGTAACGCGGTGTAGTTGACTCGCAATCGGTCGTAGGCAGTGCGGCCGAACGGGTCACTTCGGCGGAGAGGGCCACCGGCGCGGTCGAACTGAGTTCGGCAACGGTGAGTGACCAAACGAACTGCGCGTGAACTGGCCTGGGCGGGGGGCTGAGGCGGTTCACGAGTAGTTGAAGACTCCTTCGAACGCGGCGTTCCCGTGATCGGGAGGCGACGCCCTGGGCGGGACTGGGTTGGGTTCGCGGTTGCGCACCTAGTCCGGTTCCGCCCAGGGTCCGCGAGCTCGCGCGACAACGCAGCCGCGCGGCCATAGAACAGGGCCGCCGCCGCAGACGCGGCAGCACAACACGAAGTCCGTCGTATCTGGCCCATCCGGGCGGCGGTGACCTCGACGCCGATGACGGCGTCGGGCAACCGGTGTCGGGGGGCACGGTGACGGATGGGCAGTCAGTTTTCGATCCGCTGGTGGTCGCCGGCGTGGCCGGTGGCGTAGGCACCTCGACCTGGGTACGGCTCTGGCTCGCCGCGCACGGTGGCGCCTTCGGCATCGACATCAAAGACCACGGCCACTACACCAACGGGCGCGTCCCGATCTACGTCAACGGGCGCGTCGCCGCCTACACCAACGGCCGCGTCGACGTCTTGGTCAGTTCCAACACCGCAGCTTCGACCAGCCGGATCGGCTCGACGCTCAGAACAATGCAGCAGCTCGCCGACCGCAACGGCTACCACCAGCCACCACCGGTGCTGGTCGTCATGCACACGGTCGCGGGTGCTGTGCGCACGCTGAAAGCCGACTTGATCACCGTCCAGCCTCATCTCACGACGACGTTGCATATCCGGCACAAGCCGGAGTGGCTCCTCATGCAGCAGCCACCTGGCGATGCCGCTTTGTCGCACAAGGACATCGTGGACGCGCTCGTCGCGATTCCTCAGGCGATCAAAGAGATGTATCTCGGCGGTCCCGCCACTTCCACGCCGCCACCGACACCAGCGGTGCCCCAGTCGGCACAGATGTCGCCTGGGATGCGGCACCAGTTCCCCGCGCACCAACTCGGCCTGGCTGGTGGGCATCCGGCGATTCGGGCCGGTCCGCCGCCCCCGCACGCGTCGGCCAACGGCGCTCACCACGACGCAATGCCCCTTGGCCGATTTGGCTGATCGTGGGGCCCGCAGCGAGGTTCCGGGGGGAACGTCACATGTCGACCTTGCATTTGTTCGCACAGACACTCGATCTTCTGGCCCAGCAGCCCGCCGATGTGCTCGACGGCCTCGATCCAGCGCCGTCAGCACCACCGGGACCGCTGAAGCGCGGTGCGGAGACGCTGTTGTCCTGGATCAAGTGGGGTGGCCTGTTCGGCGCGGTCCTCGCGGGCGTCGCTGCCGGGATCATGATGGCGATCGGCCGTCGCAACAGGAACAACATGGCCATCGAAGGCGCCATCAGCATCCCGTGGATCATCGGCGGCATCGCGTTGATCCTCGGTTCGGCGTCCCTGGTCTCGTTCTTCGTTTCATCGCAATGATCACCGAGTCTCGCCCTCTCCGGCCTCGCGCACGATGGCTTGTGCTCGCGGTGCTGCTGGTGCTCACGACCGTCGGCGGTGTGTGGCTGCTCCAGGACAAGCCACATGCCGCGTCGCCAGGTCCAGCGGACCCGGCACCACCACCGCCGTCCACCGCACAGTCCTCAGTGGACCGTTGTGCGATCGTGTGGTTCACCGCGCCCGATCTGACCAAGGTGCCGCGCTCGGCCTGCCACGGCCCCCGTTACACCAATGCTGGACGTGCCAAGGGCTTCTCCCACGACGAGCAAGGCGCGGTGTTCGCCGCGATCAACTTATCCATGCGGCTGTCGGCAGCGGCAGGCCCGGCGGTGTTCAACCCGACGTTCGCCGAACAGACCGTCGGGGACTCGCGTGCCGCGGTCGCCGAGCTCGCGGGGGAGTCGACGACCGCCCGCCCGGCCGAGGTTCGCCCGACCCAGTGGTGGTCGAGGGTCAGCGCCGGGGATCCGGCCGGCGACCTGGTGGAGATTGAACTGCTCGCCGCGACTGCGCAGGCCACGGCTTCTGGCCAGTACGCGCAGCTGACCGTCGTACTGCGCTGGAACAGCGGCGACTGGAAGGTCCAGCTCCCTCGCCGACGCGCGCACGCGGCGTCCAGCACCACGGGATTTGCGTCGTTGGGCGCGATCCCGGGGGCGGTGTCATGACGACCGCGGTACTCGCGCAGGCCGCCGACGAGTGCGGCGCCCTCGACATCGGCTGCAACCTCGGCGGCGCGGTCGGCGACTGGTTCACCGAGCAGGTCAACAATCTCGCGGCCAGCGCGGTGGAGACCTTGGCCTACGCCCTGACCTGGTGGACCGACGAGGACCGCTCGTCAATGTTGCAGGAGCCCGCGATCAACGAGATCCGCGGCCTGCTGCTGTTCGTCGGCCTGGTCCTGCTGACCGGCGGAGTCATGTGGCAGGGCGTCCAGATGATGATCAAACGCAAAGCCGATCCGCTGGTGACCACCGCCATGGGCTTGTTGAAGTTCCTGGGCTGGTCCTCGCTCGGAACGACTATCGCGCTGCTGCTCTACCAGTGCGGTGTGGTGCTGTCGACGCAGGTGCTGAAGTCCAGTTTGGACGGCTTCCCCGAGAAACTCGCCGGGGCGATGACTGCCTACATGATGGCCAACCCGACCAGCGGGCCGTGGACGATCTTCTTCGTCGCAGGCCTGTTGTGGGTACTCGGCTTGATCCAGTGGGTGCTCGGCTACATCAAGATGGGCGCCCTGGTGATCCTTCTGTCGCTGCTGCCCACGGCGGCCGCCGGGCAGCTCACCGAATCCACCAAACCCTGGCTGCCCAAAACGATCTCGTGGTGCTTGGTGATCGTCTGCTACCAGCCGGTCGGCTCGGTCATCTACGCGGTGGGCTTCAAGCTCACCAGCGACGGTCAGTCCCTGGGCACGGCGTTCACCGGAGTGGCCACGGTGGGACTCGCCACCGTCGCGATGCCCGCGATGTACCGGTTCTTCGCCTGGGGCGGCATGTCGTTGGTCTCCGGCGGCAGCTCCGGCAGCGGCGTCGGCGCGGCGATGGCCGGCGGTATGTCCCAGCTCGCACAAGGCCTCGGCTCCGGCGGCAACGCGATGACCCGCTACATGGATCAGAACGGCCCGGCCAGCAGCACAGGTAGCAACAGCGGCGCGCCGCCCTCGGTGCAGTCCGCCCACCAGGGCGACGGCTCCTCAGGTCCCGCACCGAACCCCCAAGGCCAGACCGGTGCGCCGAGCGAGCCCAGCGTGTACAGCGCCAACCAGGGCAACGCGGGCACCAGCGGCCCGACTGGCAGCGAGGTCACGTCGGCAGCCGGCACCGGCTCAGCCGGGGGAACCGCCGCCACCGGGGGAGCCAGCGGCTCCGCCACAGCGGGCTCGGCAGGTGCGGGAGCCGCCGCGGCCGGAGCGACTCCGGCAGGCGCGGCGGTCCTGGCCGCAGAGGCCACGAAGGACACCGGCGGCGCCGCCACGGGCGCGGTGTCGAACGCGATGACCAGTGGCTCCAACACGTCAGGGGACTCGAACTGATGACGCAGATCAGAACCTACGGAGGCTGGCGGCCGCGACGCGGATTCGGCGTCGGCCGGTTGAGCGAGACGCAGACCGCCGTCGTCGCGGCCTGCGTCCTCGTTCCACTGGGGTGCTGGGTCGCGATCGCGACGTTCCGGCTTCCGCTGCTGGTGCTCCCGATCACGGTGGCGGCCGCGCTTGTCGGCGCGGCCCTCACCCTGATCCCGCATCGCGGTCACGGCACCTCGCTCGGCGGTGCCCTGGTCATCACCGCCCGCACCTACACCGCACGCCGCAAAGGCTGGAACACCTGGGAGAGCGGGGTCCTCACCAAGCATCCCCGGCGCCACGAGCTGCCCGGCGTGCTCGCGCCGATCATGCCCTTGTCCACACGCGACGGACTGGGCCAGCCGTTCGGCGTGCTGTGGGATCGCCGCACCGGCCGGTTGACCGCCAGTGTGCGGGTGGCGCCGATCGGCACGGTACTGGCCGACCAGGAGCGCACCGACCTGTGGATCGGGAACTTCGCCTCCTGGAAGGCATCGCTCGGCTTCGAACCCACGATCGATTGGGTCGCGATCGTGGTGGAATCCGCGCCTTCCTCCGGCACCGAGCTGGCCGACTACGTGGCCGACAAGCTCGACCCCAGCGCACCGGCGATCGCGCGCGCCACGATGGCCGAGATCGCCGACGCGCACCGGGGAGCCACCGCCGACATCAGCGTGCGCGTGAACTTCACCTTCTCGCCCATGCGGGCCCGGCCCCAGCCCCGCGACGACGCCGAACGCGTCGCGGAAGTCAGCCGCGCTCTGTCCGGAGTAGAGGGTGACCTGCCGTTGTGCGGGGTCGCCACGCTCGGCCGAGCCACCGCCGGGCACTGGACCCGCTGGCTGCGCAGCGCCTACGACCCGGACTCCCGCGGCGAGCTCGCCCGCCTCGCCGAGACCGACCACCTGCTCGCCTGGGCCGACGCCGGCCCGATGGAAAGCGAATCGCTGCACGACCACTACTGGCACGGGTCCGGCTGGTCGGTGTCGTGGGCAATGGCCGACCTGCCCAACCAGCAGGTCACCTCGACCGTGCTCGCGCCACTGGTCACACCCGGCCGCTACCACCGGCGCGTCGCCATCACCTACCAGCCCTACCCCGCCGACGCCGCCGCCGAAGTCGTCACGAAAGAGGCCTCCGGCGCGGGCTTCCGGCGCCAGCTGCGCCGCCGCCGCGGCGTCGACGAGACCGCCCGCGACCGCGCCGACGAACAGCGCGCGATCCAGGCCACCGAGGAAGAGGCCCACGGCGCCGGCGTCGGCTTGTGGGCCATGTACGTGACCACCACGGTCACCGATCCACGAGAGCTACCCGACGCGATCGCCGACCTCGAGTCCCGCGCGCGCAACGCGAAGCTGCGACTGCGCAGGGCGTGGGGGTGGCAGCACGTGGCGTTCGCGGCCTCACTCGGGTGCGGGGTCTATCCAACCGAACTCGCGCGGCGCGGCAGGTGGGCGCGATGAACCACCACCGCCTGCCCCGGCCCGATCGCCGCCGTTCTCGCGTTCTGCCGCGCACTCGCGCATCACTTTCAGGGGGACACCACCATGACCGCAACCAGCAGGCCACCGACATCCGTCCCGGCGCGCCGGGTTCATCTGGTCGGGTCGCTGCCTGAGCCGCTGTGCGCGGATCCCACGACCGCGTTGCGCTGGCAGCTGGACACCGTCGGCGCGGCCGGGCTGCGAGCGCTGGTCTGGGAACCGGGCCCGAACTGGATCCGTGACTACGTGCTCGGCCTGACCGCCGCACGGTGCCTGCAGGTGCGGCGTCACGGCGACTACAGCGACTACAGCGACCCGCGCTACTACCGGGTGCGGCGCGGGTTCGAGCTCGATCCGGACGAGCTCGTCCTGGGCCGGGAGCGCGCGCTGGCCGAGGCGATGGCCGTGCGGGAGCAGCTGCGGTTCGAGTATCCGCGTGACTTGCTGCCGCCCCAGCAAGTCGGTGTCCCGCACGCACTGGACCTCGCGCTGTTCACACTGGGCAACCCCGCTGCGGTGCTGCGCTGGATGAGCGTGTTCCAGGAAGTGGTGGCGCGAGAGGTCTCCGCGTGCGTCTACCAGTGGGGTGGCGACTTCGAAGTGCAACTGGAGTCCCCGGCGATCCTCACGCTGCTGCACCGCGCGCCCGCCTGGGCGCGGCCTGCGCTGGCACGCAGGCTCGCGCGACAGGTCGTCGATCTGCTGATCGGGGCACCGCACTCCGTCCGGTGGGTGGTGCACCTGTGCTACGGCGACCTGGACCACCAGCCCTTGTTCCAGCCCCGCGATCTCACCCCGGCGGTGCTGTTCGCCAACGCGCTGGCCGACCTGTGCGACCGCCTCGATGAGACGGTGCCGCTGATCCACATTCCGATGGCCACCGGTGACGACGCGCCGTCACTCGATGTCGAGTTCTATCGGCCGCTGCGCCGGTTGCACCGCGACGTCCGGCTGATCGCGGGCGTGGTCGCCGAACGGCACCGCGCGCGGTCCGAACTCGCGCTGGGCCTCGTCGAGGCTTTGCTCGGCGGGCCCGTCACCGCGATCGCCGGCGGCTGCGGCCTGGGCCGTCGCCCGGCCGACGCCGCCATCGCCAACACCGTCATCGCCCGCGACATCGCCGCCGTGTGGGGGCTCGATGCGATGACCAGCGGCTAGCCGCGTCCGCTCGCGCCGTCCGGGGGGACCTGGCGCGGATCACCGCAACACCTTGTGTCAACCGGGGGGACGACACTCATGACGCTCCGATTGTTCCGACGCCGCACCACACACGCGCCCGACCCGGCCCGCGAGATCGCACGATCCGTGGCCGACGCCGCGGCGCAACGCGCGGCGGCGCCATCCGATCCGCTCGCCGACCTGCGGGCGATGCCGGTGCCGCCGGCGCGCGGCTGGCCGGTGCCGGGCGGTGGCCGTGACCACCACGTCGGCAGTGCGACCCTGTGGCAGGGCACCACCACACAACTCGCCGGGCTCTTCCCGTTCGTCGGCGGCTCCGGCGCCCGCGTGCGCGGCGTCCCGATCGGCCACGACCTGCACACCCACGAACCAGTGGGCCTGCATCCAGGGGAGTGGCTGCGCGAGGGCCTCATCACCAACACCGGCGTGTGGGTGCAGGCGCAACCGGGCGTCGGCAAAAGCGCGTTCGCCAAACGGCTCGGTCTCGGGCTGTCGGCGTTCGGTTGGCTGACGTTCGTCCCGGCCGACATCAAAGGGGAGTACTCCCCTTTGATCCGGAGCCTCGGCGGCACCGTCATCAAGCTCGGCCGCGGCCACGACGCGATCAACCCGCTCGACCCCGGCCCGCTGCGGCACCTGCTGGCCACGACGATCAGCGGCCGCGAACGCGACGCACTGCGCGAGAACATCCGGGCCCGGCAGACCGCGCTGTTGGAAGGGCTGCTGCTGCTGGAGCTGGATCGACCGCCCACACCGACCGAGCGCAACCTCATCAGCCGCGCACTCGACCTCGCCACCGACGCCTGCGCCGACGGCCAGCCCACCATCCCCGAGGTCCGTGAGGTCCTCGACCACCCGCCCGAGCCGATGCTCAACGCCGCACGGGTCGGCGGCGACCTCGATCGCTACTTCGAGTTGATGCGCGAGGTCTTGTCCGCGCTCGACCTGCTCGTCGACGGGCCGCTGCGCGGGTTGTTCGACCGGCGCACCACAGCCCGCCTGGACGCCGACTCTCCCGCGATCAGCCTGGACCTGTCGGTGCTGGACGAGGAGACCGACCAGATCGTCGCCGCCGCGATGCTGTGCTCCTGGGCGTGGGGCAGCGGCATGATCGAGGCCCGCCAGGCGGGCGCGGGACGGCCGATCCTGTGGATCCAGGACGAGGCGTGGCGAGCCCTGCGCGCCGGACCGGGCATGGTCGAGCGCAGCGACCGAATGACCCGGCTCAACCGGCACAAGGGCGTCGCGAGCCTGTTCCTGTCGCACTCGATGGACGATCTGCGGGCCCTGCCCACCGCGGAGGACGTGGCGAAGGCCCGTGGCATCGCCGCGCGCTGCGGCGTCCACATCTACGGCGGCCTACCGGCTAGTGAGCTTGGCTCGCTCGCGGTGCACCTGTCCCACCGCGAAGCGCAGATGCTGGCGGGCTGGCAGTCCGCAGGCACCTGGGTGCCCGGCCATCGCCATCCAGGCCGGGGCCTGTACCTGGTCAAGTCCGGCGAGCGCGCCGGACTGCCGGTACGGATGCGGCTGACCCCCAACGAACTCGCGCTCTACAACACCGACTCGGCGTTCCAGACCGCTGGCGGGGCAGTGGCATGAGCAACCCGAACGGCCGCCGCCACGCCGGCGGAGCCATGCCCGTGGCTCCGTGGCTGGTCTCTGGCGCGGTCGGGTTGTTCTTCCTCGTCCTGTCGATGGTATGGGTGGCCGCGCAGCTGGCTGTCGGCGACTCGTCCTCGGTGCCTGACTTCGGGGACATGGCCACCGCTCTCAAGCGCGACGGTGTAGCCGGGCTGATCGGCCCCGACGGCTCCCGGCCGCTGTTCTTCACCGTCCTGATCGGACAGGCGATCATGCTGCTCGGCACCGGCGTGACCGTGGCGGTGTTCGTCACCACCCGGCGCCGGCCCAAGGACGGCCTGCGCGCGATGACCTCGCCGCGTGAGTTCGCCGAGCTGCAGCACGAGGCGATGGCGATCCGGGCACAGGGACTGCGGCCCTCCCTCGCGCAGCAGAAGCCAAAAACGCTCGCAGCCCGCGAGATCGGCGCGACGCTGGGCGATGTCGGCGGGGCGACGGTGTTCAAGTCCCCCGAGGACGTCGAACTCGTCATCTGCGGGCCACGATCGAACAAGACCTCGGCGCGCGTCGTCCCGGAGATCCTCACCGCGCCCGGCGCGGTCATCGCCACCAGCAACAAAAGCGACGTGTGGTCACTGACCGCGGGCCTGCGCGCCAAGGTCGGCCCGGTCTACCTGTTCGACCCCTCCGGAATCACCTTCCAGCCGCAGGCCTGGTGGATCGACCTGCTCGCCTCGGTCACCGACTACGAGTCCTCCGCGCGGTTGGCCGCCTACTTCATGTCCGAGGTCGGCGGAGGTGTCGGCCGCACCGAACGCGCCGATCCGTTCTTCACCCCGGCGTCGGCGGCGCTGCTGCAGCAGCTCGTGCTCGCGGCGGCGTGCGCGAAGCTGACCTTCCGCGACGTCGTGTCCTGGGTCGCCACCCGGTCAGATGAACCCGCGGCACACCTGGAGTCAGTCGGCTACGGCGAGCAGGCGGTCGCGCTGCGCTCGACCACCGAACTGCCCTGGGAGACCCGGGGCGGCATCTACCAGGGTGTCGCTACCGCCCTGGCGTGCCTGCAATCGGAACGGGTGCTGCGCTGGATCACGCCACCGCACACGTGGAAGCAACCGCCCGCCGACCTGGCCTCGATCCCGCGGCTGGACCTGTGGACTCTGATTCCCGACCCAGCCGCGACCCGGCATCCGACGCTGTACCTGCTGTGCCGTGAGGGCGCGGGCAGTGCCCGCCCGATCGTGGCGGCCATCGTCGGCGAGCTGTTCGAGGTCGCCACGCGGGCCGCCAGTGCCCGTGGCGGGCGGCTGGACCCGCCGCTGACCGTGCCCTTGGACGAGGCGGCCAACATCGTGCGCGGCCTGGATCAGCTGCCTTCGTGGTACTCGTGGTTCGGGTCGATGGGGATCATGGTCACCACGATCCTGCAGTCGCGAGAGCAGGGCCGGGCGGTCTGGGGCAAGGACGGCTTCGACGCGCTGTGGTCGGCGGCGACCATCAAAACGATCGGGGCGGGCGTCGCGGACCCGGACTTCTGCGAGGACCTGTCCCGCCTCGTCGGCGACCACAAGATCGAGGAGACCTCCACCAGCCACTCGGCGGGCGGCACCTCGACCTCACGCAGCCTGCGCACGGAGCGGATCCTCACCGCCGCGGACATCGCCGCGCTCAACCGCACCAACGCGCTGCTGTTCACCTCAGGTCGCCGTCCGGCGATGCTCACTCTGCGGCCCTGGTACGCCGAGGACAACCGCACCAAGCAGGAGATCTCCCACTACGCCAAGGAAGCCGCCGCGCTGATCCAGAACGCGGCGGTCGAGCAGCTGGGCCCGGACAACCCGGTCGCGGCCGCGCTGCGCGCCGAGCACGCCGCCATGGCGGGTGGTCTGCGATGAGCGCGCCGATCACGCTGGAGCAGCTGGCCGCACAGCTCGCCGCGGTCGCGGGCGCCCAGGACGCCATGCAACGGCGCCTTGAGGCGGTGGAACGCGACCAGTTCTTCCTCACCGAGCAAGTCCGCGTCACCGCCGACAAGTCCGAGGCCACCGGTCGCGGGCTGGACGAACTCGAGGCCGTGCTCACCGAGGTCTCGATGACCGCCGCGGAAAGCACCGACGCGATGGCCGTCGCGCTGCAACAACGTCAAGCCCACCTGGACACCAGGCCCGCCGACAACGCCGCGGTGCTGGCCACCCTGGGGCTGGCCACGCCCGCCCTCCCCGGCGGCCAGACACCCCCGCCGCCCGCCGACGACTTCCCCCAGCTCGCCGAGGTGTACGCGTGGGTCGACACCCACATCGCGCCACTGACCCGCAAGACGACCACCACCGGCGAGGGCGGCGGGATCCGCTGGTGCCGGCAGTGGTGGGAGCACATCGACGCGGTGGAGCGGTTCATGGCGCTGTACCTGGCGTTCCGCGAACTGTCGGCCGAGGAGTCGGCGACCTGGCTCAGCGTTTTCTTGCGCGACCACCTCGACCCGCACCTGTCCGTCCTGACCAGCCCAATCGGCCCGTTCAACGCCTGCACCCCCCAAAGGCACAGCACCGGATCCCAGGAACTCGGCCACGCCGAACTTCCGCCGCATACGGGGGAGACGCCATGAGCGACCAGCCCGACCTGTTTGGCCACAATGGAGGCCGTGACGATGAACCAGTACGGAGCACGGGCGCAGGATCACTGGAGAGTGCACCGGGCGGCGGAGTACGCCCAACTCGAGGATCCGACACGGTTCTTCACGGACCTGGGGAAACAGATCGCGGCGGAGATCGACCTGCGCTGCTCCACCCTGGAGCGGACGAGCGGGGCGGGGCAGAGCGAGAGCTTCCTGGACAACCTCGGGAGCTTGAACAACGTGCGGCACTCGGTGGAGGGCGAAGTGCTGAGGGAGATGGCCTTCACCGAGCCGGACGCGCTGAGCTAGAGCGTTTTCGCCCCCAAAGCCAAGACGATTTCGGTCCCGCCGGCCGCAAGGCACGGATCAACGCCAACCTCGCCGCGCTGCAGCTGCTCGTGCACCTGCGCGGCACAGCCGATGGCATCGGTACCGCCAGCGGTGATGGTCGCCTGGATTGGGGGCCCGGCACCGGACGGACACCCACCGCTGCGGAACGGGCCGTTCTCGCACGCTGGTCGGGTTGGGGCTCGTTCGGCCAACTGTTCGACAAGCCTGAGTTCGCCGCACAGCGTGAGGAACTCGCCAGCCTGCTGACCGAGACGCAGTACGCGGCCGCGAGACTGTCCGCGACCAATGCTCACTACACCGACGCCTCCCTGGCTGCCACCATCTGGAAAGGCCTGGAGCAACTCGGGTTCGCCGGCGGCGAGGTCCTCGAACCCGGCTGCGGCTCGGGGCACTTCATCGGCCTGGCACCAGACTCCGCGCGCGTGACCGGTGTGGAACGCGAGCCGGTCAGCGCCGACATCGCGGCCGCGCTCTACCCACACGCGACAGTTCTGCGCGCGTCGTTCGCCAAGATTGACGCTGCGGAGAGCGCGTTCGACGCGGTGATCGGAAATGTGCCCTTCGACCGGGTCAAGCTCAACGACGACAAGCACAATCCCGGCCGACAGCACTCCATCCACAATCACTTCATCATCAAGTCACTGCGGCTGACCCGGCCCGGTGGCATGGTCGCCGTGCTGACCTCCCGGTTCACAATGGACGCCCGCAACCCGGCCGCCCGCCGCGAAATGGCGCAGCTTGCCGACCTGGTGGGCGCCGTGCGGCTTCCCACCGGGGCGCACGATCGCGTAGCCGGCACCGACGCCGTCACCGATCTGCTGATCCTGCGCCGCCGCGAGGACGACGCCCCCGCGTTGGTCGACCCCGCCACCTGGGAGTATGTGCAGTCGACCGCGATCGGCAGCCAGGACGCGCTCGCCGAGGTCGAGATCAACCAGTATTTCCTCGACCACCCCGACCATGTCCTCGGCACGTTCGCGCTCGGCCACGGCATGCACAACGCCGACACCTTGGCAGTGCGCGGAGACATCGAGCACTTGGGCCGCGACTTCACGGCGGCGGTCCGGCGCATCACCGACCAGGCCGCCGAACGCGGCCTGACCATGACCGCGCGGACCGCGACGACACCACGTCCAGCAGCAACTGTCGCCGTCATCGACCCCAACGCCGCGCGCTTCCAGGGGTCACTGACCGCGCATCCGGACGGCACGTTCACCCGTAGGGTCGGCGCCGAGGATGTCTCGTACGAGCCACCCGCCACACAGGTGGAGGAGTTGCGGGCTCTGCTGGCGGTGCGCGATGTCGCCATGGCGCTCATCCGCGCCGAGCAGGCAACGGTCGACGACACGCTGGACGTGCTGGAGCTGCGCAGCCAGCTCAACGTGACCTACGACCGCTACGTCGCCGAGTTCGGGCCGATCAACAGGTTCACCGAACGCCGCCAGACGCGAGCAGCCTGGCACGTGTTCGGAGAGTGGTGTGATCGCAACGATCGCGCGAAGCTGCCCGCCTCGGCCGACACGGTCCTCACATACCTCTCCGAGCTCCGGGTCAGCGGCCTCGGCCAGGACCGCCTGCAGCGGCACCTCGACGGCATCACCAAGGCTCACCAGAACGCATTCGACCGCGCGGTGGAGAAAGGTGCACGGCTGCTGGCGGCCGAATCGGAGGGCGTGCCACCCAAACGAGTCAGCGAGGATACGCTCGCCGCTGCCCGCCAGCGCTCGTGGCAAGATCTGCTCAACATCGCCGAAGTCGACGATCCCCGCCTGCCTGCGTCCACCATCGCGGCCGGCCGGGAAGTGATCGAGGGAGCGCCGGAGGTCACCGATCCAGGGCTGGACCTCGACGCTCTGGGCTTGCGCTCTACGCAAATCGTCCGTCCGCCGCAGGGCGGATTCCGCGACGACCCCTTCGCCAACGTCGCGCGCGCGCTGGAGAAGTTCGACCCCACCACCCAGAGCGCCCGCAAGGCCGACATCTTCACCAAACGTGTGATCAACCCGCCGCGTACCCGGCTGGGCGCGGACACACCGGAAGAGGCATTGTCGATCTGCCTGGACACCCACTCACGGATCGACCTGGACGAGATCGCCCGGCTGCTGGGTCTGCACAGCGCCGAGGAAGCGCGCGCCGCGCTCGGGCAGCTGGTCTTCGACGATCCCGACACCGACGAACCGGTGTGGGCGCCGTTCTACCTCGGCGGGAACGTGCGACAGAAACTGGCCCGCGCCGAGCTCGCCGCAGCGGAGGACTCCCGGTTCGAGGTCAACGTCGCCGCTCTCCGGCCCGTCATCCCGCCCGACCTCGGCCCGAAGGACATCGAGGTCCGGCTCGGTTCCTGGATCGGCCCGGAGTACGTCCAGGAGTTCCTCAAGCAGTTGCTCGACGACCCCAACGTGCTCGTCGAGACCGCTGCCGGCATGTGGCTCGTGTCCACGAAGAACGACAAACAGACCAAGGCAACAGTGCTCAAGGCCAACGAGGTCTGGGGTGGCGGCGGCCTGGACGCCTACGAACTCACCGAGCGGCTCCTCATCGGCGCGCCGATCCGCATCACCACGACCATCACCGACTTCGACGGCAATGAGCGCGAGATCCTGGACCCCACTGCCACCGAAGAAGCCATGGACAAGGCGGCGGAGATCTCCGATCGCTTCGCCGACTGGGTTTGGGAGGACTCCGCTCGCGCGCAGCGAGTCATGCGTATCTACAACGACACCTTCAACGCCGAGATCCCAGTCGACTTCTCACGGATCGAGCTGGCCCTTCCCGGCCTGTCCCAGGCCTTGCCGCCGCGCCAGCACCAGAAGATCGCCGTCGCCCGCATCATCTACCAGGGCGGCACAGGACTGGTTCATGAAGTCGGTGCGGGCAAGACCTTGGAAATGATCATCGGGGTCATGGAACGGCGGCGGCGCGGGCTGGCCAACACACCGGTCGTTGTCGTACCTAACGACTCCATCGCCGAGCAGTTCGAGCGCGAGTGGTTGCAGGCCTACCCGGCGGCGCGCCTGCTGACCGGTGGCAGCGCCGAACTGGCCGACGACAAGAAGAAGGGGCGTAACGGACGCGCCGAGTTCGTTGCGCGCGTGGCGACAGACCGCTGGGACGCGGTGATCATGACGAAGGAATCCTTCCAGAGGATTCCGCTGCCCCCGGACATCCAGGAGCAGTTCCTCGGCGCCGAACTGGCCGACGTGCGGGCGGAGAAGGAGGCACGCGAGGGCGAGCTGAGCCGGTCGATGACCAAACGCATCGAGAGCACGATGGAGTCCCTTGAGCAACGGTTGCAGAAGCGGCTCGCCGAGATCGAGCGTGACACCGCCGGCATGACCTTCGTCGACGCGGGCTTCGACTTCGTCGTGGTCGACGAAGCACAGAACTACAAGAACGGCCTGGTCCTGTCCGCGATTCCCGATCTGGTGATCGAGGGCAGCAACCGCGCCATCGACCTGGACATGAAGCTGGGTTACCTGCAGGAGCAGTACGGCACCGCGCGCGTGGTGCTCGCCACCGCCACCCCGTGGACCGGCAAGTACTCCGAGGTGTACCTGTGGCAACGGCGGCTGGGGCACGTAATGCCCCGGTTCGACACCTGGGCGCGGACCTACGTCATTCCCCAGCCGTACCTGGAGATGACTCCCGGCGGCACACTGCGGCCGAAAATCCGCACGCGAAGCCCGATCAACGAAACGGATCTCTGGCGGTCCCTGCGCTTGACCTCCGACGTCAAGATGAAGCAGGACCTCAACTTGCCCACGCCGGCGCTGCGCGGCGGCCGCGACGAGATCATCGAGGTTCCCGCCTCGGTGCAGAAGCGTGTCCTCACGCTCGACCTGGCGCGCCGAGAACGCCAGTTGCGCGGCAAACCCGAGAAGGGCGCGGACAACCACCTGGTCATCGCCCACGACGGTCAGCTGGCCGCGACCGACCTGCGCACCGTCGGCATCACCACGTCCGAACCGCAAAAGGTCGATGTCGTCGCCGAGGACATCTTCATGGAGTGGTCAGCAGCCAAGGACAACGTCTACCTGCGCGATGACGGATCAGAACACCCTGTGCGCGGTGGCCTGATCCTGGTTTTCTGTGACGAGTCCACTCCCAGCCCGCACTGGAACTTTTACACCGAGCTGCGCCAGCTGCTCGTCATGCACGGCATGGCCGAGAAGTCCATCCGCTTCATTCACGAGGCGAGCAGCCCGCAGCGCAAGGCGGATCTGCTCGCCGCCGCCCGCGAGGGCGCGGTGTCGGTCTTGGTCGGCTCCACGATGAAGATGGGCGCCGGGATCAACGTGCAGACCCGGGGGATCGGCGGCTACGTGATCACTGGGTCTTGGCGGCCCGATATCCCCGCGCAGGCTCGTGGCCGTATCGAACGCCAGGGCAACCAGAATCCAACCTACTTCTGGAAACCCGTCGTTCTTGCGCCGAGCATGGACGCCAAGAAGTGGGAGATCACCGCCCAGAAGCACCAGATGTTCGCGCCGCTGTACTCCTCTACTCCGCCGGAGCGGACCCGCGAGATCAAGACCGAGGAGGCCGACAGCCTCGCCGACACCATGGCCGCGGCCACTGGCGACCGCCGCTACAAGGAGAAGGCCGAACTCGACGTCGAGCTCAAGACCTTGACTCGCCAGCGATCCAGTCACGGCCGCACCCAGCAGGCGCTGCGTTTGTCCATTGCGCACAGCGAGGCCCTCATCCCGAGGCTGGAACAGCAGGCACAACAGCAAGACGCTCTCGCCGCGACGTTGATCAACACGGACGGCGAGAACTTCTCGATGCGGGTCGGCAAAACCACCTACGCCAAGCGCACGGAGGCTGCAAACGCGATTCGCGCGCAGCTGACCGCCGCGATGGCCGCTGCACCGCGCCGCACCCAAGGTTTCCCCACCACCCTGGGCATGATCGGCGGGCTCGAGGTAACCGCGACCTACTACACGCTCGACGTCGACGAGTACGGCATCTTTATCAGGTTCCCCGCCGCTGGAAACAGCGCCGAGGGGTTCTACCTCGACGTCTCGAATCTGCCTGGTGGTCTGGGGCCGGTAACCCGGCTGGAGAACAAACTCAAGGAAATCTCCGGCGCCGGGGACCGCACCCGCGCCGAGATCGCTGAGGAGAAGGAGAGCATCGAGCAGGCTCGCGCTGCCCTGGGGAAGCCGTTCGGCAGTGAGCGGCGACTCAGCGAGGTCAGTGCACGCCGAGCTGCGCTGATAGCGGAGCTCAGCCACGACGAGGAGGACCACAGGCACGACCCCAACGAGGACCCGAACTCACCCGCGGCGATCGCCCGCCGCGAACGAGCCGAAGCGTGGATGCGGCAACGCAGCGAACTAACCTCCCGCGCGCGTGAGACCGCGGTACTGGCCGGGTTGCCCGACAAGGTCGCCGAGGTCTACGGGAGCTGGTACGCCGAGATCACCTCACCAGTCCTCGCCGAACAACGCCCACCCGCTGACGCCGCCCTCGATGTGTGGCTCAGCATCGGCCGCCCAGCGGCGGACGGACGAACCCGGCTGTCCCCCATGGGCGCCACCACACCCACGCGAGCCAAGACCGCGCCACCAGCCGACACCACCGAACTCGCCTCCACGGCAGAGCCACAACGCATCGACGTTGCGCCAACCGACCGTGCGCTGTCCGAGCAGGCGTCCGCGGCCCAGCACGAGCATCCTCTGCCGCCCGCGCCGGTGGCTGGAACCCGCCTGCGACCGCCAAGCCGTCCTTCCGACCGCCAGCCACCTGAGGATTTCGAGCAGGAACGCGGCTCACAGTCCGATGCAGAGGTGGCAGCGCGGCGTGAGGACCTACTTCAGGAGCTGGCCAGTGCCGGCTACACCTATCGCTACAACAGCGAGGTCCCGTGGGCCTACCTCGACCTCGAGCGACGCGAGGTTGTTACTGGCCCCGATGAGACCCCTGAAGCCGAACTAGATCAGATCGCAGGGCAGGTCGAGGTCTTGCGTACACGGCTCAATCAAGCCCGCGCCGAGTCCGTAGTCCGCGACATCCTGGCAAACCATGACGGACGCGAATCCCGACTGGACTTCATTCGCCGGATCGTGGAGGCGGGTGTGCGGGGACCGTCGGCAAAGTTCGCCGGCGAGAGGTTGTCCGATGCTGCCGCGTGGGCGGGCGTCGCGGCCTCGTATGCCGCCGAACCAGCGGCAGGAGTGCTCGCTCCCAATCAGCAGCCAGTAACCACCGACGCCGACCTCGACGCCTGGACCGGCTATGACCGCGCCCCGATAACGTTCGGCTACCTCAACATCAGACTGCACGCCTCTCCGGCGGGACGAACCGCCCAGGTGACGCCCGCCTCGGAACCCGCCGCGTCGGTGTGGATCCGGCTGCCTGGCTCGGCAGGCGAGCAGGGCTCGACCGTTCTCCACACGATCACCACTGCGATCGAGTCCGCGCACGAGACCACAGACCAGCTCTGGACGCAGGTGGTGCGCGAACTGGCGCGCAGCATGCGACTGCCGCCGCTCGTGGTCGAAGCCACTGAGTTGCCTGGTTCAAACGAGCCGCTTGACCAGACCGAGGACGTTTCTTCCCGCGACGTCGCGGCTACGGCGACGGAGTCCTCTCCGCACGCAGTGGCAGTCACACCGGACTCCGATAGCAGCGGCGAGGCGAACCAGGCCTCCGCGCTCGCCGTGGCGGAGCCCTCGGTCGCACGACGCGGGCAGGACGTTCTCGACACCCTCGGCGTCGACGAGGACAGTGATCCGTCCTGGGCCAGGATGTCGGTGCTGCTCGCCGAGCTCGCGGCGAACGGCTACGTCCACACCTTCGGCGCCGGCGCCGGAGGCAGCCGGGTGGATCACCGCAACCGCACCGTGGCCACCGCGCGCCATTCGCGACTCGAGGATGAGGTCCTCGAACTCGCCTCACAGGTGGGCGAGGTGCGCGAGCACCGCCACTACCTGGCTGCCGCTCAGCTGGTCGACTCCCTGCTCGGCGAGCTTGACTTCGCCGATCCGCAGGCTCGGCCGGCGCAGATCGCCGCTTTGGCGGCGACCGGTCTGCGCGGGCGCACCCTGTCGTGGACGCGGGATCGTCTGGCCGAGGTTGCCGCGCTGACGCGCCTGTCGGCGCACGCGGCCTCTATCGACGCCACTCCCTGGTACACGCCGGGCGGCATGGAGATCACCCACGATGAGGCGGTTTCCCGTTGGGTGGGAGTCGGTAGCGGTCCGTGGAAGTGGGCGGGCCTTGAGATCACGATGGTCCAGCACAGCGATGGGCTTCGGGCGCGGATCTCGGCCGCGGAGGAACCGCGGTTGGGCTACGGGGTGCGGTTGCCGGAGTCGCGAAGCCGCGACAGCAACTCGATCCGCGCCACGATCGTGGACACCGTGGAGGGCGCGGGCGCCTCCGCGCAGCTGTGGCGTCACGCCGTCATCGGGCAGGTCGCCCGCGCGGGCAGTGCCCTGCCCGGCGGGACTGCGCCTGATGCGGCCATGGGCACTCGGCTGTGGGAGGTGCTTCTCACTGCGCACGAGTGGAGTCGTGACGATCGGCCTGAGATGTCGGCCGGTTCGCGGTCCTCGCAGTGGTATCGGGGGGAGCAGCGGCTCACGCTCGTCGCGTCCTCCCAGGGCATGATCGACTTTCTGGTAGTTGACAGCGAGGAACGGCCGCCGACGCCACAGGCGCTGGTGAGCGCTGTGCGCGGTCATTGGGTTGAAGAGCGAGAACTACCCGAGCGGCTGGTCACCCCATCACGCGACACGGACGTCGTGGTGCCTCGGGAGAACGACGATCAGGCCTATCGCGCGAGCTGGACGCGAGCACAGGCTCGCCGCACGCGTGCGAGCCACGTGCGCACCGAGCGACGCGAGTTCGAGCGCAGCCAGCGGGAGATCATCGCCAGCGAGGAGATCGCGGAGGCCGCGCCGCTCACGTTCGAGCAGCCACCGAAGTCCTACCGCGCCGCCGAGGGCTGCCTGTTCATCACCTCTCCTGACACCTCGAAGTGGAGTCTGCTCGCCAACGGCTGGACTGTGCTGGAGGGCAGTGACTTCCGCCGCGCCGACCGCCGCCAGCCGCCGAAGGTCAGTCGGGAAGCAGTGGCCGAGCTCGCACAGGAGCTGGCCGACCTGCGGGGCGGCAACGGCACACTGATTCCCTTCACCGCCGAGGGCAACGCTTGGGTGGCAGGCTGGCGGGACGGCGCCGGGCGCCGCTTCGATGACGTGCGCGCCGAGATCGCCAGCGCGTGGGCGGAACGACACGGAATCGTTCATGTGCCCCGCCGCGGCTTGGCGGCGGCACCTGGCCCAGTCGGTGGCGCGGTCGATGTCGAGGGCTTCCACCTTCGCCGCGACATCACCGAAGTCGCGCCTGGCGACGAGGTCCGCCTCGACAACCACGTCGCTGTCGCGGCCAGCGTGGGCAAGGCCTGGCTGCAGGGCAAGCGCCGGCGCGCGCAGGGCATGAACCGCGGGCACACGCCGATGACCGAGGCCTACCGCATCGAGTTCACCGACGGCGGGGTTCACCAGTTCGACTTCGCCGGCAATCCCGGGGTGGACGTCCGCTTCCTCGGGGCGGCCGATCACGAGCGCGCCGGGCTCGATCCGGGCATGGGGCGGAGGCTGTCCGCTCCGACCTCGCATGGAACGTGGGGTGCGGACCGGGAGATCGTGCAGCCCGCTGATGACGAGCGGCACGTCCCTGCGGGCACAGTCGTGTTGTTCACTGCGCCCGCCGCCGAAGGCTTCGATGGGCGCCCGCGCGTGGGCCGCGTCACCGGTGACGCGATGGTGCGGCCCAACGACCCGACGCATCGGGCCCCAGCGCAGGTCGTGCGATTCGACGACGGCACGTTCGACGTGTTCTTCCTGGACGGCAACGACCCGAATCTCACTCTCGACCCCGACGAGGAACTCGTCCGGGCAGCACGCGCTGTGTGGAACCTGCCCGCACCCTCGGCGGCGGAGCCGATCCCCATGGCACACGAGGCGTCGGTCGAGATCCCGGCGGCGGCACCTGGCGAGAACGACGCCGGTCCCGCTCCCGCTGCGGACGCGGCGGACCCGGCACAGCAGGCCCCGGCGCACCCGGACCACCCGGCACTCATGGCGGCCACTCCAGCCCCTCCGGCGCGAGCCACGCAGACCGGGCACGGTGGGCGGCTGCTTCAAATCGTGTCGCGTCCGGCAAGCCCTGGACCGATCGCGATGTCGCCGTTCTCCACGAAAAAGGCCGCGGTCGCACACCTGCAGACGCTGGGTATCGGCAAGCCGACGGTCAGCTCGTTCTCCAAGTCCCGTGCGGAGGCGTCACCGTCCGGGGCCTTGTGGGCCTGGCGGGCGAAGCTCCACAACGGGCCTACACGGTGGTTCGTGGTCCACGTTGCCTCCGGCATGCAGGTCGGCACCCTGGTGCGCAGCGTCGACCACGCCCCGCACCAGATCGACGAGGTCAGCACCCGCGAGTCCAACCACGACCGCACTCCGGCGAGCTTCACCCTGCCGGACGAGGCCATCCCCGGCTACCTTGAGGCGCTGGAGTGCCTGACCGACATCACCGGCCGCCAGATCGACTGGACCCAGAGCGCCGGCGACGTGCGGCGCGCGGTGCGCCAGTGGACCGACCTCAACGACGACGGGTCCATGCCTGCCGCTGGCCTCGGCCGCAACACCGGCGTCACGGCGCTGCACTCGGCCGCGATCATGCACCTCGCGGCCGCCTTCCCCACGGTCACCGCCACCGACGAGTTCGCGCACGCGGTGGACCGGTTGGCGCAACGCACACCCGACACGATCGGCGGCCGGTTGTCGGAGCCCTCATGGCGTGAACTGCAGACGCTGACCCGACTTGTGCAGATTGTCCAGCCGCTCAACGTGCCATACGAACGTGCCAGCGCCTTGCAGGCGGCCGATGAGGAGTCGATGCGCCTCCTGCGCGTCGCCATCGCGCTCGGATTCGGCGGGGATCCCCACAAGGCCGTCGGCCTCCTGCGGGAGCGCGCGGACGTGGTCGCGGACGATGACCGCTTTCACCCGAGGCAGCCGAGGGCGTGGGTCCTGCGCCGCGCGGCGAACGTGATCGCGGAGCTGCACTCGCCGCAACCGTCCGAGATCGAACGGCTCTCACGTGCGCAGGCCGGTGACCACGTCGCCTGGACGAGTTTGTCCGCCGACGGCGAGCAAGAGCTCGCCGTGTGGCGGGTCTCCGCCATCACACCGGATCGCAAGTGGACCGACATTTCCGTGGACCGCGTCAACGACAACGGCCAGGCCGAGGATCCTGGCCGAGCCGTGTTGCGCGTGCCGACCACCTGGCACGACGACCGGATGAGTCGTTTCGTCGAGGTGTCCTATCCAGACTTCGAGCCCAGCCCAACGACCCGAACACGCCTGAACTGGATCGCAGCGACCGACGGCTGGGCGGTGTTCGAGAACGCCACCGACCTCCCGCAATCGGCGGAAGACCTCAGTCAGCGCTCGTTGCGAGCAGCACTCGCCTTCGCCCCCGTCACCGAACCGCATCACACCAGCGAAGTGCACGGTGACAGCACCCTGGATGAGCCACAGGCCGCTGAAGCCGGCGGCGATGTGCCCGCGGACGGCCTCTCACCGGAACCAGGTACCGAGACCGGCGCTGCCGAGGATCGACCGATCCCCCTCACCATGTCGGCTGAGCGTGCCACGGCGCTGGAAGAACTCGCAGCGACGAGCGAACGCGCGCTGGCAGGCGAACCGCACGCGGATCGCTTCGTCGTCGACGGCGTGATGTCCCACATCCTGCACGTGCAGGAAGCCGACCGGGCACTTGTCGGATACGCACGGGCGGCACGTGACGGCACAGCGCCCCCACGGCTGGGCCTCGGGCAGGGACCGGATGTCGTTCGGTGGCGCGGCCTGCGGTTGCGTTTCAGCGACTCCGTGGTCGAGCTGTGTTCGCCCGTCGGCACGGTGCTCGACACCCTCAGCATCGACCCGGCGTGGCTCACCCAGCCAGCGTCGCCCACGCTGAGGGAGAGGCTAACGGAACGGGCGGACTCGGCAGGTGCCCGCGCACGACAAGCCCGATCGGAGCACGCCGCTGCCGGGGCCAGGACTGATGGCCCTATCGACAGTGGTGACCAGATGGCGGCGAGTGATCCGGCGCCGTCGGTGGTCGTGGAGCACACTCGCAGTTCTCTGCCAAATCGGCTTCATGCCTGGGGCCAGGACAACGGGCACAACATCGAGGTGAGCAGCGAGCAGGTCGGACGCGACTCGCGCCTGGTCTACAAGGTCGATGGCGTCGCGTTGACGAGCGCGCAACTGCTGGAGTTCATGAACTCGGGCGAGCTGACCTGGCCGCCACCGGCCAGCGCCACGACGGCCGGTGCCGGGAGGACCGGTTCTGTGGGAGCCGGTGACGGGCCCAGGGTGACTGTCCACTACTCCCGTGAGTTCGGCGCGTTGGTGTACGGCGGTGGAGGCAGCCAGGCCGCCGAGGCGATCCGAGGGGAGCGTGCCGGGTGGCAGCCACGCACCGTCGACACTCCGGTCGGCATGACGCTGGCGTGGACGCTGCCACGCTCGACGGGAACCCCGTCTGCCGCGACGATCCGCGACGACCCCGAGGACCGGATCGTCTACCGCGTTCAGGGCGTCGTTGCGGCGCTGCGGCTCGCGGGTATCGCGGTCGACCTCGACCTGCGCGACCTTTCCGCCACAGACAACAGCGATGTGGAGCTGACGCGTCGCCTGGCCGGCGCACCTGGCTCCGTCACCGAGCAGGACGACGTCGCGCAAGACGTGCTGGCCCGGCGAGGTCAGCGCGAAGACGCCCTGGAGGAGCTGCGCCGCACGCTGCTCATCGAACTGGAGCAGGCCAGCTACGCGTGGAGGCCTGCGACGCAGTCCGAGGACGTGGTGCGCCGGGACAGCACGCGCGACGTCTACACGAACAGGGACCTGCCGTTCTTCGAGTTGAAGGGCGTGCTGCAGGAGCAAGTGCGTGAGGTTCGTGCGCTGCGCGAGCGGCTCGCCGAACAGGAACAGGCACTGCTGGCTGCCGTATCGGGCGATGATCCCCGGGCCACCCAGGCCCGAGCGCTGTCCGCTCAGGCCGCGACGCTCGACCTGATCGCCGCGGCGTCCGCACCACACAGTCTGGTCGCGGACGCGCGATTCGGCCTCGCGCCGGAGCCTGAGCCGCGGTGGGCAGACCCCGACACGATCGGAGAGCTGCTCGCCTACCTTGCTCGTTGCGCCCGCGACGGCTTCCAGCCAGAACTCGGCGGAAACGTGGAACTGACCTGGGGATCGGTCGGGATCGACTTCGTCAGCAGCCACGGGCACGTCCTCGCGGAGCTGTCGGTCGCTGGGCACCCTGAGGTCGAACGCATCGTTCTGGACGAGACCTGGCTGGGTTCCGCCGAGGGCGGCAACCAGATCCGCACGACGCTCGTGCACGCCTGCGCTGATGCCGGGCGCAGAGCGGACGTGTTGCGGCACAGAGTGATCGCTCTGATCGACGAGTACAGGGCCGCGACCAGCGGTCCGGGCGAAGCCGTCCAGGTGACGGGTGAGCAGTTGTTCGCGGTGTCGGATCTCGACCGTGAGCCGCTGAAACTGCTCGCCGACGCGCCCCTGGGCGAGCGAGTACTGCGCGGGCACCGGGCCGACTTGATGACGATGACCGGCCCCGAGCTTGAGCAGCGCTGGAGGTTGCTGCTGGCCGAGGCACACGCACTGGACACCCAGGTGGTCCGCACAGGCACTTATGGCGGCTCGCACTTCGATGAGAACGGCGCGATCGACGTCAAAACCGGACACAGCGCGATGTTCTCGGTGTCGATACTGGAAGCAGCGCTGACGCAGGTGATCGCCGGCGCAACGGGCAACGCGGCCGATGACGACAGGAACCTGCTCCGGCTGATGGCAGAAGGACACCTGCCCACGGTTGAGGAGTGCCTTAGCTCCCAACCGCTGGACCCGCCGTCCGTGTCCGACCCCGACGCGCTGGTCGCCTGGGCGCTGCGCGCGGGTGAGCCGCGTGAGCCTGTGTTCGAGATGGCCGGGCAGATCGCGCATGTCCTGGAGATGCGTCTGTTCCAGGCAGGGTTCACCGTGGTGGAGTCGACGACGGGCACGGTCGAGGTCGATCACGCCCGCGCACTCGTCTCGGTCCCTCCCGCTCGGGTGCGCGGCTCTCAGCCTCGCGAACAGCTCGCGCTCAACATCGTCACGATGGCGGAGGCGATCGCGCATTCCCTGCGGGTCCGACGCGACGCGCTCATCAGCGGTGACGCGATCGATCCGCAGCGGCTGGAGAACCGGTGGCGGCGCCTGGTCGAGGTGGCTGCCCGCCGCGGCCTGGTCGCACGCGTCGACGACGACGGGGTGCTGCTCGACAACACCGGTCCTGACGCCACCATGGCGCAGGGCCAGCAGTGGGCGCTCGTCGCGACGCTGCCGGTGCGCGACAGGGTGCTGTGGCTGTCGCGGCGAATCGCCGCAGAGCCCGTCGACGTCGCCCTGCTGACCGGTGCGGAGGCGCACCCGCATGTGAGGCCCGCGCGGGCAGCACTGCCGTTCGTTCTGGATCTGCCCCCGCATCTGCAGAGCACGGGTGTTCCCGGCACGCTCGACCCTGGTGACGCCGCTCCCGCGCTCGGTTCAGGGCTGCACGACACCACGCCGCGGTTGCCGGGGACCTTGCGCGCCTGGCGGGCTCTGGCAGCCGAGTACGGGCTGCACGCGACTGTCGTGCGCGTTGGCGACGCGGCGTTCGTCACCGTTCACGAGCCCGCAGCCCCGAATCCTCCGGTGCTGTCGTACAAGGCCGATACAGGCGAGATCTTCGACGGTGCTGGACGGCTACTGCAGGGCTCCGCCGCTGAGCATCTCGCCGCTCACCGACTCGTTCTCAACGCGGCACACTTCACCGCGGACACCACGGTGCGGGACTGGCCGCGCAGGCTGGCGCAACTGGCCCCGCACATGCTGGCCGAGTCACCGCACGCCTTCGAGATCGAGACACTCGTCCGCGAGGCGCTGGAGCAGGTCTACGACGCCGGGGCGGCCGAGAACGCGATGCGCGAGGCCGAGATCCTCGCCGGGCCGCTGACGCTCACGCCGGAACGAGAAGCCCTTGTGCTGCGCGAGATCCGTGAGCATGCCTCCGGCTATCACAAGCTCGATACCGATGTCGGCCGTTATCTGACCGCTGAGGGCCACCTCAACGGCAGCTGGCAGGAATGGGAGTGGATCACCGAGTGGGTCCGCCAGCACCCCGAGGTGACCCGCGGCCTGCCCAATCACGCCGCGATCCAGCAACGCCGCGACACCGAAAAGGCCGACGCAGAACGTGCAGCGGACAGTCACTTCAGCAAGGCCTCGGTCGCGAACGCCAATCGCGACTTCGACACCGCGCTGGACCTGCTCGATCTGGCCGAGCTCGCCGACCCAGGCCGTCACGATCGGTGGCAGCGCGCGCGGCACGCGGTCGCGGAGGCACAGGCCCGTCACGTGCGGTCGGAGTCCGCCGGTGCTCCCGTCCCCGAGGACGCCGGCGACGAGCAGGGCCTGGCGACCACGGCACAACCGCAGGCCGAGCCCACGCTGATCACCCCGACGCACCAGGACGACACCTACGCCCGGATCAACGAGGAGACGGCTCGCTGGTTCGACGAGCAACTGCGCAACTCCGTGCGAGCCAACGAATACCTCGCCGAGCCGGACCGACTCGGATCCCCCGAGGGGCTGGAGCGCGCTCGCGAAGTCGGCCTGCTGATCGGCTACGCGCCGGCCGGGTGGGGCGGTCTCGTGACGCACCTACGGTCCAAAGGATTCCAGGACCAGGACCTGGTCGATGCCGGCGTCGCCCGGGTCAAGAACGGTGTTCTGCTGGACTTCTTCTACAACCGGATCATGTTCGGCATCCGGGACCTGCAAGGCCGCGTCGCAGGTTTCATCGGCCGTGCCATGCCCGGAAACGACGGGGCGAAATACCTCAACACCCCCGAGACCCCGCTGTTCTCCAAGCGCACCCTGTTGTTCGGACTCTACGAGCAACGCGACAAGGCGAGCACGGCGGTTCCGGTTCCCGTCGAAGGCCCTTTCGACACCGCGGCGATCCTCGCGCGCACCGGCGACGACCGGCAACTGATGCCCGTGGGCACCTGCGGAACCGCGCTGACGACCGAGCACCTTGCCGCGCTGGACACGGTCGTTCCGCTCGACCGGCGCCGCGTGCTCGCCCTCGACCCGGACAGCGCGGGCCACAAGGCCGCCCTCGCGACCGCGAGGGACGCCGTGTGCGTCTATCCGGAGCTGGCCATCACGACCCTGCCCGACGGGATGGACCCGGCCGTGTTCGCGGGGCGCGCTACACCTGAGGACCATGTCGCGGCCTATCTAGGGCCACCGCACAGCCGTCCCGCGCAGGACGTGCTCGTCGACGAGATCGTCGCACGGTGGGCCGACAAGCTGACCGAGGTGGAAGGTCACCTCGGCGCGGTCCGCGAAGCCGCCGCCCTCATCGCCACGCTGCCCCCGCGCCACATCGGCGCGAGCACGCGCCGTGCGGGCGAAGCGCACCCGCTGCAGATCGGTGCGCTGGGCGACGCCGTGCTCGGTGCGATGCTCGACAGCTGGCCAGACTCGGCGTGGAGGGACGATCCCGCCGTGGTCGACCTGGTGGTCGACCTGTTCACGCTGCTGCCGGGCAACCGCGTCGACGAACCAGGGCCAGTGGCGGCACACGGAGCGCGCGCCGCGTCGAAGCTGGGCGTCGACCCTGTGGAACTGGCGGAGCGGATCGCGGCCGCCCGCGTCACCGAGGGCGGCAACACCGGCACACCGCAGGCCGGACCTGGGAGCCCTACGTCAGCCCCCACAACACCGACAGGCACGCCTCTTGCCGACGGCGGCCACGCCGACACCGCGGGCGAGCAGACTCATTCGGACGCTGAGCACTCGCCGGTCGACACGCCTCCGGCCAAGGACAGCGTGTCCCTGCCCGGCAACCACTGGACACGCCGAATCCAGGTCACTATCGGCCGCGACGCCGTGGTCGTGCGCGGTACGACCGGCGTCGACCATGAACAGCGCCTTCGCGATGTGCTCAAGGACCCTCAGCACAAGTTCGTGTTCCGCCGGCGCGAGAGCGGCAACGTGTGGCGCTACAAGGTTCCGCGCACGGGAGGCACGAGCCTGGCCGATGCCGCCCAAGCCGTCAAGGACGTGCTGGCCGAGATCGCGGCGCTCGACCTGGCCGAGCTCGTCGCGAACCGCGAGGCGAAGGCGCGCCAACCCGAGGCGAAGGCGCGCAACCGCGAGGTGCAGGCCAAGAAGCGTGAGGAGGTGCTGGCGTTCCCGCCCACCCCGCAGCAGCAAGCGATCCGAGATGCCTTCGCCACCGGCGCGGACATCGCGGTCGAGGCACTGGCAGGAACGGGAAAAACGACGACCCTGCTGATGCTGGCCGCCATGGTCGCGCACCTGCGAATTGTGTACGTCGCCTTCAACAGAGCGATCGCGAACGAGGCCGAGGAGAAGTTCCAGAGCAACGTCGCGGTCAACACGATGCACGGCTTCGCGCGGGCAGCGCTGATCAACACCCCCTACGGCGCCCGACTGTCCTCGATCTCCAAGAACGACGGATTTCCCAGCAAGATCGCGGAAACCCTCGGCGTCACCGACCTCGCGGTGAGCTCCGGCCTTGCCGGAGAGTGGATCGAAGCGGAGACCCTCGTCCGGCTGGCACTGCGCGTGGTTGAGCGCTACCGGCAGAGCGCGGATGTCGACCTGGGCATGAAGCACCTCGGGCACGAACCGCCCCTTGAAGCGCTGACCCGGGTCGACGAGGCAGTGCTGGAGCTCGCTCATCGGATCTGGGCGGACAAGTCCAGTGCGGACGGAGGCCTGCTCAACCTGGTGCACGACGACTATCAAAAGGTCTGGGCGCTGAGCAACCCGCGGCTGCCTGCGGACGTGATCTTCTTCGACGAGGTCCAGGACTGCAACGAGGTCCAGGCGATGGTCGTGCAGGCGCAGTCAGCACAGGTCGTGGTCGTCGGAGACCGCTACCAGTCCATCTACGGCTTCCGTGGTGCCAAGGACTACCTGACCCGCTGGCCGGCGGAGGTACGGCTCTCGCTCACTCAGTCGTGGCGGTTCGGCGCGGCGGTGGAGAACGTGGGCAACCGATTCCTGCAGCTACTCAAGGCCGATCTACGACTGGAAGGCACACCGGCCATCCCCACCGTGCTCGGCCCAGTGGAGGAACCGGACGCGATCCTGTGCCGCACCAACGCGGGAGCCGTCGCGGCCGTGCTGGACGCGATGGACAACGGCAAGCGAGTCGCGCTCGTCGGCGGCGGCAAGGCCATCGAGGACATCGCCAAGGCGGCAATCCTCCTCAAACGAGGGAAACGGACGTGGCACGAGGACCTGCGGCATTTCCCCGACTGGCAGGCAGTGCAGGACTACGCCCATGACCACGAGGAGGCCCAATCGCTGCTGACGCTGGTACTCCTCATCGACAAGTATGGCCCCGACACCGTGATCGACATGGCCAAGGCCTTGGCTGATGAGGACGAAACCGCCGAGGACATCAAGCCCGACCTGATCGTGAGCACCGCTCACAAGGCCAAAGGCCGCGAGTGGGACCAGGTCCTGATCGCCGGCGATTTCCTCGGTCCGGTCTGGGACGACAAGGCCGAGAAGTTGGTGATGCCGGACGACGAGTCGCTGCGGCTCGGCTACGCCGCGGTGACCCGCGGCAAGAAGCGGCTCGATCTCGGGTCGTTGTCGTGGGTCCTCCAGCACGGTGGTCCCGCGCAGTCCGAAGCGGACATCTCCCGACCGGCGCTGCAGATGATCGCAGCCACGGCAGAACAAGAGGCGCCCACACCTGCCTCGGCCCCAGCACCCGGCGTACAGGTAAGTGGCCAGCCGGAAGGTGCGCAGACTCGCGGCGACGGTGGGGCCACGGAACACGATCGTGGCGCCGACGGATCACCCGCAGTCCCGCGGGGCGACAACATATCCGGTGCGCCTGACGTTGTGCAGCTCCGTGATGGGGGCGCACTGGAAGAGGATGGATACGACGACGAGATCCGCGTCGTCGACGGCATCAGCGACATCCGCCGCATGCTGCGTGATCAGCACTGGACGCTGATGGAGGACCAGCCGGCCGAACTGGCCGGCATCACCACCGAGCACTGGCGGCGGCTCGACGCCTCGCTCGCGCTCGGCGTCACTCACGACGGTCAGGTGATGCCATACGTGTCGATCCGATTCGGGCCGTTCGACTCAGCGGACTGGTGGGAAGTCGACTTCGCGTCCGCGCAGGAGATCCACATGCTGGTGGAGCAGTGCGGTCTCTCCGGAGTGGCACGCCGGGCATCTGATCCTGACCAGTGGCTGGTCGAACCGTCCGTCACGACCGAAGCGGCCCTCGTCATGGCTCGCGTCGAGAACACCACGCTTGTGCAGCGGCACGCCGACGCTGTCGAGGACACGTGGTACTTCGCCGACACGAGCGAGCCTGTGGTGCTCGCAACGCCGATGCCCGAGCTGGACCTGCGTAAGCGAGAGCACGTCGTGGCGCACGTCCTGGGTGACCGCAGCACCGACGAAAAGATCACGGCGATGGTCACGACGGTGCTGTCCGGGAAGACGAGCTGGCAGGGTGTCTACCTCGACGATGTGCTGCGCACGCTGCCCGAGCTCGATGAGCAGGTGTACCGGCGCGCGGTCACGGCCGCAGTGGGACGCGCGACATCCGGTCCGTTCGACGTCGCGCGAGCGCGGGCAGCGCTGGAGAGGTTGGCCGGTGGGGACCCATCCCTGCCGATCAACAGCATCGGTCACTACGCGGAGGTGACTGAGCCCGACCCGGACCTCACCGAGTTCAAGCGCACAGCGGTCGAGCCCGTCCGCCCGGTGCGCGGCGTCGTGGTGGACGTGACGCCGCAGCCACGCGCCCGCATGCGGGTGATCATCGAGCGCGACGTGCCCCACGCAAACGGCGCGACCCAGACGCACCGTGACTTCCCGATCGACGGCACAGTCCCACTGGCAGATCCTGCTACCCGCCCACAGCGGCACGAGCCTGACCAGGCCAACGCTGAGACGCTGCCGCGCCCGGCCGCCGATGCCGAACGCCCGCCCGTGCCCGGCACGGCGCCGAGCCCAGTGCCGGCGGAGGGTGGCATGGAAGACGCGAATGTCCTGTTCTCACGTGCCGAGATTCCTGACGCCGACCTGCTGGCGGTCTTGCCCAGCCGGGCGGCGCTGGACCGGGACGCCGATCGACACCTCGCTGGATCCCACGCCACGGCATCACCCGCGCAGGTGGAACGACTGCTCGAACTGCACGCCGATGGCGTGATGGGCCAGCCGAGCACCTGGCTGCCGCTGGGCGACCACCTCAAGACAGACCCCGCCAGCGTGGTCAAGCAGGACAACACCTCGGCCACGATCTACGCCAGGCCAGGTTCAGGCGAGCAACTCGCGCCCTGGTACATCGCGCTCGCACGCGAGATCGAGTCCCGCGGGTACGCCGTGCGGCACTACACGCCAGCGCGACAAGGCGACCCCTCGTACGTGATCAGCCACGACCTCAAGACCGTTCTGGTGAACACACGCCTGCACACCAGCACTCAGGCGCACAACCTCACCGACGCCTTCGTGAGCGTCCTTGCGCGCACCGTACCGGGCGCGGCTGATCCGAACAGCGCGCAGAAGGCCCTCGATCGCGTCGACCACGATCCCGTCAACGCCGAAGCGGCGACGCCGCCCGTGGCGGACGCGCATCTCGACGGTGCTGAGGCCGCTGACGGCCTGTTTGACGTCCTCGACCCTGACGCGGATCTGCTGGCGGTCCTGCCGGCGAACACCCGGATGGATCGTCGCGCCGATGCCGCCCTGTCGGTGCGCACGTCCATCACGCCTGACCAGGTCAACGACCTCGTCAACAGGTGGAATCAGGTCGAGGCCGGGCAGACTCGGTTCGACGCGATCTATGACTTCTACCGGCGGGACCCGGCGGATCCCAGCAAGCCGCTCACGGCCTCGCGCGGCAACGAGCCGATCACGCGGGCGTGGCTGGCGGCGCTCACACGAGACATCGCAGCTCACGGGTACGCGGTGCGGCACTTCCAGCCCGCTCTGGGCGTCAGCGCACCACAGACCCACGTGCTGCACTCGAGTCGAGTGGTGCTGATCAACAGCAGGCTTCCCGTCAACAGCCACTTCTGGGACCTGGTCAAGGCACTTGCCGCCCTGCGAGCACCCGCGTCGAGCATCACCACCGCACCAGGCGTCATGCTCGCCGCGCCCCACGTGGAGCAGCCCGGCGAACTCCCCCCAGGTGCGGCGGAGACAGACGACCTGGCCACACCACCCCCTGACGACATCGCCGAGCCGGACCACGAGCTTCTGGCCACGCTGCCCGCGGGGTCCCGAATGGACCCCGCTGCCGATTTCATGCTCGCGACACCGACATCGGTTACCGCCAAGCACATCGACCAGCTCGTGCAGTTGCGCGACCAGGTCGAAGCGGGCTGGTCCGTAACGACGTTGTGGGACCTCCTGGCGACTGATCCCGCTGAACCGCACCGAAAGTATCGGCCGGAAGAACCCGAGCACGAGCGGGTGACGTGGGCGTGGCGGGCGGCGCTGGCGCGCGACATCGCGGCCACCGGCTACACGGTGCGGCATTTCATCCCAGCGACGGCTCCGTCATCGCTCTCGGTGCAGGTGCTCGACGATCCTCGGGTGGTGCTGGTCAACAGCACGTACCCGGTTATCAGCCTGACGGCAGCGCTGGGGGGTGCGCTGAAGGATCTGCGAGCCCGCTCGTCGACGTCGGCCGGTGACGCGGACGCGGATTTGATGGCGCTCTTGCCGCCCGGCTCTCTGCTCGATGTGATGGCAGATGTGCGGCTTGGCGGGCCTACGTCGGTGAACACCGCCCAACTCGATCACCTGTTGGAGCTGCATTCTCAGGGCGTCAAAGGCAAACCCGACACCTGGATTCCGATGGACAACCTGCTGAAGTCGGATCTGGAGAAGCCAGGCCACAACTACTACGGGATGCATCCTGCGCTCACCGCGGTGCGGCGCGCGTGGCACATCGCGCTGGCGCGCGAGATCGAGGCTCGCGGCTACACCGTGCGGCACTACTTCGCTGCGGACACGCCACCCGCACCACCGGCAGGGCGTGGCCGGGCGCGCCAAGCTGCGGAACACGCCGGAACGCCACGGGCTGACGTGCATCACGATCGGCAGCTGGTACTGGTGAACGGCAGGGCGAGGATCCTCGACTCCATCCCCGTGCTGGCCGGCGCGCTCGCCCAGGTGCGGGCGCGCACGGCACCCGCAGCGCTGGCTGGCGAGGGGTCGGAACTGGCGGCACAGGCGGGAACTGCCGACTCGACCGCGGACCGACCGGCTACGCCGACACCAGTGGACGCGCACGACGGCTCCGCGGCCGATGCGGGGTCGCTGTTCGAGGTCGCCGCGAGCCCGGGATTCAAGGCCTCGGCCTCGGATTACGCGGACACATCGGGCGTGATGTTCACCGAGAGCACCTACGACGAGATCATGCTGCGCCCGGAGATCTTTGACGCCGTCCGCAGGGGTGACCTTGGGGCTGTCGCGCGGATGATCCGTCTTGGGCTCGGAATCGACTTCCCTGAACCTGATCCGTTGCCTGGTGATGAAGCGCTCCTTGCGGTGCTTCCTGACGGGGCGTATCTCGACCCGGACGCCGAGGCGGTGCTCGTGGGCAACTCGTCGGTGCCTGCCTCCCAGGTGGATCAGTTGCTGGCGCTGCACGGGCTGGGCGTCGACCTCGATCCGCATAGCTGGAAGCCGATGTATGACTTGCTCGCGTCGGACCCCGCCGATCCCAGCCGCAGCTACGCGGGCCACGACCCGGAGAGTCAGCGGGTGGCTGCCGAGTGGGTCCGCGCGCTGAATCGGGAGATCACCGCGCACGACTTCACCGTGCGGCTGTTCCGGACAGTCTCGGAGCCTCCCTACGTCCAGCGCGCAGTGGATACAGACCTTCGGGTGGTGCTGGTGAACGCCAAGATTCCTCTGTCAGGCATCGCCAGCCAACTCACTGGTGCTCTTGCAGAGCTACGCGCCCAGGTCGCGGCGGATTCGGACGCTACGCGGCAACCAGCACCGGCACGGGCCGCCGCGAACCAGTCCGCTGACGAGCCTTGTCATGCCGAGGATGTGTCTACCCCGCAGGGAAATCCTGTCGTCGGTGGTGCTGTCACCGTTCAGCCAGAGCCACGGCTGGAGCCGTTTGACTCGATCGGTAGTGCGGGGCTGGGAGCGTTGTTCGGCGACGGCCGCCCGGACGACTCGCATCTGCTGCGCGAACTGCCCTCGGGCACCGTCATGGACCATGGTGCCGACGCCGCACTCGCCCAGGACGTCACTAGCGTGACCGCCTCCATGATCGCCGAGTTGATCAGGACACGCACTCGGGGCCCGGAAGGTGACCGGGGCGTCCGAAAGCTCTTGCGCCAAGACCCAGATACCGGTCAGGTCTTCAACGACAGGACCGCTGACGGGTATAAGCGCACGACTCGCTCGTGGTTCGTGGCCCTTGTGCGCGAGGCCGAGTCACATGGCTACACGGTGCGGCATTTCCGGCCCACCGCCGAGCACGCGAAAGCGCCGCTGCTGCCGCTTCATGACCAGCGAGTACTGCTGGTCAACAGCCGTACGTTGAGTCATATCAACGCTTTTGCCTTGACAGGCGTCGTGTTCCAGTTGCGCGCCAAGGGAGCCAAAGCGCAGGCGGAGGCGCCGGAGCTCGCGGGGCCCCTCTTGCCGGCAACCGCACCGGAGCTGCCTGCTGCGCCGACCGGAACGCGGCCCCCGGATCAGCCAGGGGCGCAGGATCAGGCGCGCGTACGCGCCGTGCTGACTGATGAGGTCCTCATCGGCGCCGACCGCGAGGCCAACGGCTTGTACCGCGTGCACCACCAGGTCCTGCATGGGAAGGACTGGGTGACGCTGCGCCTGGCCACTGCAACGCACGAGGACGCGGCGGGGGAGCTGTCCGAACGGTTCGTCGCTGAGGCAGATCAGGTGGAACGACGATTCGGCGAACTGGTCGACGTCTACGCCGGTGTCCCCGCCGAGCAGCTCTTCGGACCGCCACCGGCCATCGTGCCGTCGATTGCGGACCTGCTCAGCGACCTTCCGTTTACGGTCGTTCCCGGCGACGTGGCCGACCCGGTCACGCTGCGGAACCGCTTCTCAGCGTGGGAACGCGAGCTCCCGCCCGCACCGGAGAACGCGCCGACGCGGTTGGCGATTCGCGTGACTGATCGCCTGCTGCAGACCAAGCGCGGTTTCGACACGGCCGCGACGGTGCGCAAGGTAGCGGGCAACGACCGCGCGCCACTGCACACGGCGGGCCGCATGCGGCAGATCGCTGACGCGATCGACACAGCGGCGGCACAACGCTCCGGTGATCCCGCGCCGCTGGGCCGATACCCGCAAGGCCGTGGCTTGTCCGACCAGTTGCGGTTCGTCGCCGGCCGCCTGGAGCAGACCGTGGCGCAGCCGTGGCCGCTGGCTCACGCTCACGCGGCCGCCGTGCTGGACGCGCTGCAGTCCGCAGGCCTGCGGGAGACCATCCAGCGCGGCGGCGATGACGGGCTGCGCCCCGGCCAGCGCCTCGTCAGGCGGCTGCCCGCCAACCTCGGGCAGGTCGTCGATCCGCGGGCTGTGGCGATCCTGCGGGACACGTTCAGCGCAGTTCATGGTCACGGTCAGCTCGACACCGAACCCGCGAATCCGTCGACCAACGCTGGCCCGCTTGTGTTCACTCTGTTCGCACTGGGCTGGGAGATCCGCAGGCGCGGCGGCATCGCCGACGACGCCGGGCAGGCACTGCGCGACGTGCGCCTGACCGATGTCGGCGAGCATCTGCTCCAGCTTTGCCAGGCCATGGCCCAGACCGCGGGCCTGGACCTGCCATTCCCGATCGATACGGAGGCGCTTCCTGCGGTTTTGCCCGCCGCCGATGATGAGGCCTCGCCGGCCCGCACGGTGGCCCGCGACCTGTTCGCCGGCGCCGATCCAGACCTGGTCCGTGCGACGCTGCTGGAGCTGCCCGACTCGTCTGCAGCCCTGCGCGCGCTGTGGCGCGCGCTTGAGCCTGGGGGAGAGGACCTGCTCGGACAGGTCGTCTCTTGGACGGTCCGGGATGCGATCTACGGCGTCGCACACGACCAGCAGATGAACCCCGATGAGCGGGCACGCGCCGAGATCTCCTACGGCCGAGGCATCTCGATGGCGACGATGCTCGCCGCGGTCGCGGACGAACTCACACATCGGTCGCAGGGCGCGGACCTGCTCGGCGCTATCTTGCGCGGGGTCCCGGCCGGTGATGTCGTCGAGAGCCTGAACGCGCTGAGCGATCACATGGCCGAGCACGGCGGTTTCGCCGTCCCAGGCCGGGAACAGCGGCGGATGGCCACCGCGAGCGGCGACCAGATGTCGATGTTCGGCCTGGAACCAGACGAGGCACACGACAGCGCCGCACCGACTCCCACCACTCCTGCTCTGGTCGCCGTTGACCCTGCCGGACAAGCGGCCAAGGAGGCGATCCCTGACACTGCGGCAGCCGAGACCGCGCCTGCGCACCCAGTGCCCGTCGAGGCAGCCACCGTCACTGACAACGAGGACGCCGTGCCCCCGATCAGCGTCGCTCCCAGCGCTGCCGCGGACGGTGCTCCGGCTGTGGTGCCAGACCTCGATGTCCCCACCGGCCAGGGCATGGTCCTCAGGCTGCACGACGGCCGCGAGCTCACACATGTTCCTGACGGCGCCGGCGAGCATCTGGGCTCTGCAGTGGAGGCCTTCGTGCGTGAGGAGCGGGGCAGGTTCCGGCTCGTCATCGGCCGCGACGGCCACGAAGCGCCGCGGCGGAAGGGGGCAGGGCCGTGGTGGTGGACGCTGGACCGCATCGACGCCGAGGGCAACAAGCTCCCGGCGGCAGTCCTGACCCACGGAGTCGGTTTCGCTGCCGCGGAGCACGCATTCTCGGCGGCCTCTGTGGAGCTGTACAAACTCGAACCCAAGCTCGGCATCATCGCCGCCGAGACCACACCAAAGCAGCGTCCGAAGGGCGATCCGCTGACCAACGGCGACATCGCGGCGGTAGTGCTGAAGATGGCCGAGTGGGAGTTCACTCGCCTGGTTCGGGCCGTCGTGTCCGGACAGGCGTACCACCCGGACTGGTGGGGAGCTGGCGTGAAGAGCGTCCACGCCGACGCAACTCTGTGGTTCGAGTGGACCGCCCGCGGCGTCACGATCCACACGACCAGTGGCCCCCCGCATCGCGACGGGACCTTGACCAACGAGGACTTCGGCAGCTGGGTCGCGACGGGCCTGTCTGATCCGCTTCGCGAGCTGATCCTTGACACCGATCGGGCCCTGACCCTGCTGGGAAAGGCCGAGATCGGCTATCGGGCAATCGGCGAGGCGGAGCTGCGGGATCAGGTCGAGCACGGCCTGGAGCGGATCATTCACCAAGTGAAGCGGGCAGTGGTAGACAACGCGCTGCACGTGCTCGGCTCCACGCGTCCAGGCTCGGCGGCCCGCGTCCTGACGCGACGCGCAACAGCGTCGTTGTTCGACGTGGCCGTGGATCGTGACGCTCGTACCTACGGGTCAACAATCACCGCGGTCCGCGAGCTGCTCGCGCTTCTCCCCGATCCGGCGACGCACGAAGTGCCCTGGCGGGAACTCCGTGTTGGGGACCTAATCCTTGATCCGCACACCGACCCGGACAACGCGGTGCGGATCACGGCGCGTGCCGACACGATCAGCCACGTCGACCTTGATGGTGAGGTGCAGGGGACGGATCCCACCCGCGACCTGCTCTGGAAAATCGAGCGCGATGACCAGTCGCGCGTACCCCGCGTCGTGCCACCAGGCTCGTTGCGATCGTTCAGCGGCATCACCCACGACCCCGCGTCCACCGATCGGTCGGCGGATCCGATCGAGGCCGTCGAGGCGCAGAGCGACGCGGAGCAGAGCGCGACAGCCAGCAAGCAGACCGACACGGCGCAGACCGACAGGGCGGGTGCGCAGGCAGAGAGTCCAGGAGCCCCGTCCGACCTCGCGTCCACTGCCAGCGTGCCCGGACAGGCCTCGCCAGTGGCGAACGCTCCCGCGCTCCTGCGCGTGGGTATGTCCTGGAAGCAACTCGAGGAACTGGCACAGCAGCACAGCTTGTCGGTCGTCAAGGCCAGGTCCGCGCAGGTCCCGCGCTACGACCCAGAGCTGAAGGTGATCACAGTCCCGTTCGCGGTCGATGACCAGACGGCCACGGCCATGCTGTTCGAGCAGCTCGCGGCAATCCTCGCTCCACCTGGCCAGGCTCCTGAAGCGGCCGACCCGCGCCCCGAACCGATCGGGGAGCAGTCACAGCAGGAGTTTCTGCCGCCACCACGGTCGCTGCGAGAACCAGCCGAGGCTGCGCCCGAGCAGGCCAAGCAGGGCGAGCACTACCACGGCAACATGCCTGCCCTTGAGCAGCCCGAGGACACGCACACCATCGCCGTGCACGACGCCGACTCGGAGCTGCATGAGCTCGCAGACGACGCACTCGGCGAGCACGAGACCATCACCGCGCCGCCGGCATCTCTGGGTGCCGATGATGACTACGACTGGCGATCAGCCCTCGCTGACGGAGAAGACCTCACCTCTGCGGCAGTCGATGTGCTCCCGCTCGACACGGCAGATCCCGGCACGTCGCTCTCGCTCACGATGCCCGATCCGCCGGCGGCACCTGATCTCGTCACGACCGGCGCGGCTGATCGCACCGCTGACCCTGAGCCCGAGGCGTCAGGCGGCGAACCCCAGGCGGACGGTGACCACGATGCGGAGGAAGCGCCCGAAAGCGCAGGCGACAGCGGTGATCACCTGGCGGCTGATGACGAGGACCCTGACCCGTGGGAGTTTTGGGTCGGGGAACTGGGAGAAGACGTCGTCAACGGCACTGCTGTCTCAGCCCCTCCTGCCTCTCTCCAGGAGGCCGAAGCCCGGCCATCCAGCGGTGACAGCGCTGCCTTGGCACCCGGCACCGACGCCCCTGCCAGTGACGAACCGCGTGCCGTTGCGGCGGACCAGCCAGTAGCTCCCGACGTGCAGTTACCTCCGCGAGAACCCGCGGATCTCTTCTCACGCGACACATCCCGTACACGCGCCATCCGTGACAGCGGTGAGACGGACCTGCACCAGACCGTCGCACAATGGATAGATCTAGTCAACGAAGCGGCACAGCTGGGGTACGCGGTACACACCGGCACAGTGTCCATTGTGGACCTTGGCTCGTCGACCATCCAGATATCTGCCGCCAGTCCTCCCGCTGAACGCGTGGCGGAGCTGACCCAGGCCCTGAAGGAGTTGGAGATGCAGCCCACCGTCCCGGCGCGGCCGACGGCGACGCCGTCGCTCAACCCGATCTACGACGACCTGCTCAGGACCTACGGCGATCCCGGCCGTTCACCGGCACTCGCGCAGCCACAACGAAACACTTCAGGCGCGCCCAGCGAGCCGGAACCTCCTGACCCGGTCCACGACGCCACACTCCAATCACGGCACGGCACGGCAACGAAGCCAACGGTCCTCGACCAAGGCGTTCTCAGTGAGGCGTCCACGGACTCCGCCGCCAGCGTGCCGCGCCCACGCCGGCCAGCCAGGTTGACTGAGCGCTGGTCACGTCGCACGACTGGCCCCCAAAGCGTCACAGGCTGGGACCCGATTACGGATGTGGTAGCGCTGTACGCGAGCCGTGGCGTCCGGTGATTTTGGACTGCCTGCACGAGAGGAAGAACCCGCATGACGAGCCAAGATCGTGATATGCCCGAGGCGTCGACTCACGCCCAGTACGTGCAGGCGGTCGTGACCGAACTCCGCGGTTTGGACGTTGCCGTCGCTGACGTCGTGGTCGAGTCGGTGCCACTTCGGCGTGGCCAGATGACCATCACCGAACCGGCGCCCGCCGGCACCGAGTCCGAGGCGGAATGGGTACGGCTGATGTGGACGGAGCGGCAGGGCTGGTCCTGGCAGGTGTGCTACGCGGGCGAGCAACCCCGCGTCCCCACCTACTTCGGACTCGCGCTCGTTCCGCCACCGCGGCAGGTCGCCACGTGGCTGGTCGTCGCGCTGCGGCATCCGGGGGTCGAGCCGACTCGTGAAGCCGATGCTCTCGACCGCACGAGCTTGGAGAAGGACTTGCTCGGCTACACCGTGTCCGCGATGTGAGCGCCGCGTGCGGCACGTCGGGGGACGACCGAACGCCACCAGGAATCACCTGATGATCGAGGGGGACGATCATGGCTGTACCAGGCTTCACACGCGCCGCGCTGCTCGTCACACTTGCCGCCTGGGCACTCACGGGATGCTCGCGCGATCCCAGTGGCACGGCACCAGACGCGCGGGCACCCGTGCCCGCGGGGACACCGGCGGCGGTACCACCGGAGATTCAGCAGGTGTGCTCGGACTTCGCGGCGGCCTCGCTGGCCTTCGACACGACACGCGACCAAGGACCGGGTCAGGCTCGCCAACGGGCGGCCGAGCGGTTCGGCACGCCCGAGCTCGCGTCGCGTCTCAGCGCAGAGGGGCGCAGCACCACGACGTGGAACATGGTGGCGGCACGCCGCGGCCGCGTCGAGGTCACCACGGTGCCGGTGCGCGACGACCCACCGGCACCGCGCGAGGGCAGTGCCGGCGCCGGTGCGGTGGCGACACGGGTCGCGGTCGGGGACGCGGGCTGGCGCCAGGAACTGTCCACAGTGGTCATCTATTGCGCGTTGGGTCGTGAGGACTCGGGCTGGCGTGTCACCGGCGTGCGCCTCGCGGACTCCGAATCCGGCGCGGAGTCGCCGTGAACGCCGGCCGGCTGGGGTTCACGGCTTTACTGCTGCCCCTCGGGATGATCATGGTGGTTCTTATGACGCTGATGATCGGCGCGCAGGAGAACTCGACAACCGCAACGGCGTCCAGGGGCGGCCTGGACTGGAGTGGGATCTCCCTAACCTGTTCGGGGGTTCCGGCGTGGGCGTGCGGACCGTTGCAGGCCGCCGCCGCGAAGTACCCCAAGCTGCCCGCACCGATTCTGGCCGCGCAACTCGAGGTCGAGAGCCAATGGCGCCTCGACGCGCACAACGACGACTCAGGCGCGGACGGGCCCGCGCAGTTCATCCCGACAACGTGGACAGAGTGGGGGCGCGACGGCGACGGCGACGGCCGTGCCGACACCCGCAACGGCGCGGACGCCATCGCATCGCAATCGGCCTACATGGACTACCTGGTGTCGTTCGTGGAGAAGCGACCGGGCCTGAACGGCGATGCGATCAGCTTGGCGCTGGCCAGTTACAACGCGGGCCCAGGGCGGGTTCTCGACAGCGGCGGAATCCCTCCGATCGCAGAAACCCAGGACTACGTCCGCGAGATCCGCCAACTCGCGGTCACCAAGTACGCGCAGGTGCTTCGCGGTTCGGGAGAGGCCAAAGACGTCATCGCCGCAGCCGCCACGCACGTGAACAAGACCATGTACTCGTGGGGTGGCGGCGGACTCGAGAAACCCACACTGGGCATGCCCCCAGACACCCACGTCGTCGGCTTCGACTGCTCGTCGCTCGTGCGGTACGCGTTCTACATCGGCACCTCGCGGCAGATCGAGCTTCCGCGCGTGGCCGACGACCAGTACAACAGCACCCGCGCGCAGACCGTCCGCGCCGACCAGTTACAACCCGGCGACCTGCTGTTCTGGGACTGGAACGAGGACGGCCAGAAAGACCACGTCGCCCTCTACATCGGCGACCAGCAGATGATCGAGGCACCCCAGTCGGGCCAGCTGATCCGCCAGATCTCTCTGCAGGCGAAGGGAGGCCGATGGGTCGCCACCCGCGTGTTCGGTGGACCGCGCGACCCGAAACAACCTAAAGTCTGAACCCGCTGGGAAGCCAGCCCATCGCTGTACCGCTCCTGTGCAGCGCAACGCCTTGCAGGAGCACAGGATCAGCCCCCGCTTCCTGATTCCGCCCGGACTACGTCCGATCAGAACAGGAAGTCCTCATGACCAGACCCACTGGTGAATCCACCGTCGTGCCGTTCGCCGGGCTTCCGGTGATCCAGCCGCCGCTGCCCGAGCCCCTGGCTCAGCGCGTGGAGAGCATGCTCGGCACGCTGGCCCGCGACGCCCGTGACTCGCTGATCGATCACCACTACCGCAACGCCGGCGAGGACCACGCCGAACTGCTCACCCAGCGCCTCGTCGACGCTCGACTGGCGCCCTCCTCACTACGACCACTCGACGTCAGCGGCGCCCTGGATGCTTACGAGCGCGCCATGCGGCAGGGGCCGACGCCAGGCTTCGAGGAAAGACTCGACCAGCAGAACTACGTCGCGGGGCTGTGTGAGCACCTGGCTGTCCAGGCAACGCGGTATGACGAGGCCGTCGCGATCGCACAGACGAACGGACACAGCGACCTGCGGGCTCTCGACATGGAAGGCTCGATCTCCACCGCGGCGCTGCCGCTGCAGGACGTCTCGGCGCTCGCAGAGGACATGCGTGAGGTCGCGCGCGGCCTTGCGGCCACCGAAGGGGTGGTGGTCCCGACCCTGCGCGCTCACGACGAGTCCACAGCCGAGCGGCAACGAACACAGGAAGCAGCCGACAAGCTCGAGGTACTGATCGACGAGTTCGCGGTTCTCACCGCCCTGCCTCAGTTCGACCATAGCCAGATGGACGGGCGCGGGATCAGCGACACCTCGCGCGCCGCCGCCCGCATCGCCAGGATCCAGGCCGAGACTCCGTCCGCGATCGCCCTGCTCGACAGCGGCCGGGCCCACGTTCTGAAGCTCCTCGTGCCCGACGCCTCGTGGCACGACCAGCAACGCCCAAGCGGCGACGGCCCCACGCATCTGCCCAGTCCCTTGCGTCGCGCGGCAGAGCGGTTCCTCAACCGGCTAATCCATCCCACGGCACCACGGGGCGAACTCCCCGAGGCCGAGAAGAACACCCGCAACGAGATGTCCCGGGGAATCGCCAAGCTGCACGCGCAGGACCCGGAGGTCGTGCGCACGCTGCCGCCGGTACATGCGGGACTCGTGCGCGCCGTCGTGGCCGCCGTCAGCCAAGCGCCCCCACCAGCCGCCCAGCCGGGCAGGGCGAAGCTGGCTCTGGTGCGTCCGCGTGTCGACGCGGACCCGAGTATCTCGCCCGGCTCAAGCCGCCCGCGCGGCTGAAGAACCCGTCAGCGCGCCGGTTTGTCCAGCGTCACCGGACGTTCGAGGCGGCCGTCTGCGCGAGCACATCACCACCCAGGGGGAACACGTTCATGCCTGTCCGCCGAGAGGTCCCGAACTTCGATCGCAAGGCGATGATTTACCACCGGCAGCGCGCCGGCCTCACCCAAGCCGAACTCGGAGAGCAGATCCATGCCGCCAACGACGCGGTGTCCCGGTTGGAGCGCGGAGTAACGCCGATCACCGCGCGCGTTCTGCGCAGCGTCGCCGAGGTCTTGCGCGTGACTCCCGCGCAACTGCAGCACCCGCTGACCGCACTTCCGACGCTGACGAACCTGCGCGAGTTGCGTGCGCTGACCCGCGCAGAACTCGCCCAGCGGCTGTGGATCACCCCCCAGCGGCTCGAATGGTGGGAAGCCGGCGCGCTGGGAGCGCAGGAGGAGACAGGAGAACTGCTCGCCGCCAACCTTGGCATCGGCGCCGAGTCGATCGCCACGTTCGAACGCACCGGTGCTCTTCCTGTGCCGATCCGAACTAGGCTCGCCCACGCCCTGCGTGTGCGACCTCGACTCGTGCAGGCCGCCTTCACCGCGTCCCGCTGCGCTCATCGCACGCCACGCGCGGCGGCCGCGTGAAGAGGCTGAGGGACGGATCGCCGCGCGGATAAATTGACTCACCGCCTTCCTGGCGCAAACCGGTGTTGTAAGACGTATTCACTTCAGTGCAGTACGCAACAGCGATTAGCTGACAGACTCCCGTCGAGGCGGAAATTCGGATACTTTCCCCCATGTCTTGACCACGACGAAGACCCTCGACTTTTCTGAGGTCAGCACGCGGGGAATCCGGCGCGAATCACCAACAGTTGCGCGCCACCCGCGATATCAGTGATGCAATCGGGGGAAATCGTGAAGAACTCAATCCTTGCCCGCGGCGCGGCCACGCTCGCTGTCGCCGCCACTCTCGCGACAGGACTCGCGTCGACCGCGTCCGCGCAGGTCCACGGGCGCACTGCCGCGGAGCAGGGGCCCGGCTCAGGCAGCAGCTACAGCACCGCGAGCTGCGGCTTCTACTTCTCGGGCTGGGACACGAACGAGAAGGCCTATTACAACCACTGCAGCTCGTACGACGGTCGGATCAAGGTGCGTTTCTCGTACTGGCCCTTCGCCAGCTACAAGGAGATCCGCGTCATGGGCGGAGTCACGAACCTGACCGACCACTGGGACCTGCAGGGTCGCGGCAAGGTCACCTATGCGTGCGCGGTCGGCTACTGCTGACTCGCCACCGGCATTCATGACCCGACCAGAAGGGAGGATCTCGCACAATTAGACCGTCAGTACCCACTCTGCCGGATGTTCACGTGAATTCACGGCACAGCGGCCCACACTTCCGAAACCTGCCGGTCGAAGTGTGGGCCGTCACCTAATGCTCCCAAGCCGGATTCCGCTCAATTTCACGTGGAATCCGGCTTTCGCGCGCACGGCTTCTTGTGCGCGGCGCCTTCCGGGGCGACGCCGGTCAAGGTTCTCGCCATCAGCGCCGCCGTGTGTGCCCTCACCGAATCGGACATGGCGGCGGTCCTCACCATTGCGGAGGGCGGCTCAGCGGATGGCTTCCTGAGTCGGAGCAGGACCTGTGTGTCGTCAGTTGCGGCTGACCACCGCGGCGGACCCGTGCTCGGTCGCGGCTCGTCTCCTCTGGTCTGCCGGGCCGGCTGTGTTGTGCGGCAACCGATCGGCGCGAGCGTGTGGCGCTGTGTCGTCACCTGCACGGACACGGGCCGGGACGTCGTTGTACCGCGTCCACGCCGCACGGGCGACGACAACGACGGCCAGCGCGAGATCACTAGGAGGCTCGCGGGTCATGGCGGTCAGCTCCATGACGCTCAACGCGGTGAGAGTGGAGAGCTTCTCCGACTCCCAGGCGACGGTGATCGGCCTGAGCTGTCCGTGGCGCTCGAACGCGATCTGCATGGCACGCCAAGCTGACGCGTGCTTCGCCAAGCCGAAGTCCTCAGGCTGGAACAGCTCCAGGAGGTTCCTCTCCCGCGCGGCGGGGTCGGCCAGCATCGCACGGATCAGCACAGCCTCTTGGCGGTCGACGAGCCGTTTCGGAAGCGGCGTGGTCGGATCGGCCAGGTTGGACGCTGGAGTGGAACCTGGGCCGGCGTGACTGCGGCTCTCCTCACGTGCCTCCCGGTAGACGTTGCTCAGGACCCGCTTGCGGTCCGCTAACTCCTGCGACGTCATGGCCGCAGCGCCGAGATCGCCGGTGATGCCGCCGCTGGCAGCAGCCGGCCGCAGCCCTAGCCCGTCGAGGCGACGCCGACCGGCTGCCTCGCGCACGACCACCTCGTACATCGCGACGTCGAAGATGTTCGACGGCGCGGCCGCGAGCACCTCGTGCATCAACCGGCGCGGATGCACGACGTCCGTCTCACTGAATCGCCTGGACTCCACGGCCTCGGCCACAACCGTGGCGTTCTGCAGAACCCGCGCGGGAACAGCAGGCGCCAGCGCGACGTCAGCAGGGTCACGAACCTGCCCGGACTCGCCCTGCACGCCGAGTACCGCGGTCCACACCGCCGCGTGCTCGGGGGATCCGAACTCCTCAACCGTCAACGGGGCCGTGCCGGTAGCCAACTCCGGTTGTCTGACTACGGCGCCGAGCATGGCCCGCTCGGCGTACCACGCCGCACTCGCGACGATCACAGGCCCGGTCATGGCGACAACGCCGACCGTGCACGCGCCACCTTCTCCTCGGACGCGATCATGAGCGTCTGCATGCTGTCAAGCTCGGCCCCGGTCTCCGGCGACACCGGCCGGTACACGTCGTCGTCAACGCGAACGGCCCACCACCGGCCCCCGATCAGGACCGCCTCGGCGACACGGTGCCGTTGTCCGCGTCCCTCGTCTACCAGCGCGGTCATCTGCGCACGGCTCATCATCTCAACGTCGCTGACCATCGTGCCTCCTCAGGCCTGGTGGGTGGGCAGGTCGGCGCCCAGGTCGCCTGCAGCGAAGAGCGCGTCGAACGACGTGGCTGCGGCCAGTCCCGCCGTCAGCTCAGCGGCGAGCTCTGCGGACGCCTCCTGAAAGTCGTCCTCTCCCTCGATGACCGTGAACCACGTGCCGTCGAGCAGCACAGCTTGGGGCACCAGCCGCCCAGGGCCGAGCTCATGCGTCCAGCGCTGAGCCCGGCCTGCGGCGACGTACTCGTCCATGGCGGCGCGGCTGATCATGCTCGGGGCCCTCCTGCTCGAGTTAGCGGTTCACCGGGATACGGCCGTGGGGGTGGCGGACGTGAACCCGCGCGCACCGCGCTGGTCTGTTCGAGCTGTTCAGCCGCCGAGGTGGCATGTGTGCGGAGGCTCCGCACCTGCGACTTCGCTGCCGCGATCCCAGCCTCGGTCGGCACTTTTGACGTGTCGGCAAGGGCAACCAGTGCGCTCTGCACGTCTGCTTTGGCGCGCGCCAACGCCGAGGACACCAGCAGCCCCAGCGATCGGCGGACCCTACCGTGGTCGACCTCGGGCGGCGCCCCCAGCTTTGCGAGCTCCTTGACGCCGGGCATCGGACGGTGCGCGAAGTCTGGGTTCCTTGTCTCCCAGTGCACCGAGACCCAGTTCACCGGTTCCCCCCTGCCCTGCACGTCCTTGATCGTCCGCCACAGGTTCGCGTGACGCTCACTGCCGAAGTGCTCCGGCTGCAGGTCCAGGATCGCCTGCGGAATCGACTCCATGCGCCCGGCGTGCAGCGCCAGATGCAGGACGTGCCGCTCGGCGCGGTGACGCAACGGCGCGAGAACCGGCCGCAGAGGATCAGGCATGCGCCACGACCGTGACGCCTCGGCCACAGCGGAAGCAGCCTGCTGCCCATCGACGTCCACACCGGACCGCCGCACTGCGGAGGCCAACTGCGCCGACATCACGTCCAGTTGTCCGTCGATCGTCGTCAAGGTCGCCGCCAAGTTCCGTGCCGAGCGCGCCGAGCGGTCCGGTACCAAGAGCTCCGGGGAGATCAGCGGTGTCCCACGATCCATCTGCACGGCCATTGCGGCCAGACGCCGGGAGAATCCGGTCTCCCACACCTTGCGCGCCAAGCGGAACTGCGCGGCCGGATCGAACACGCCTCGGAACGGCACACTCGCCGTGGGCGCGGCCGCGTTGATCTCGGCCACCACCCGTTGAATGTCCCTTCTGGACAGACTGTGCGGCACGAGCGACCTCTGCAGCGCCTCGAACAGCTTGACGTGGTTCTCCTGCGCCACGCTCAGACGCTTTGCCTCCGTCGGCATCGACGCGACGTCGTAGAGCCCGCCACTGCGATTCAGCGCCCGCAGCGCCTCGTACACCACGCGCATCTCGGGATTGGAAAAGTCACGGGCGCCCAGACGTTTCTCGATCTTCCCGATCGCGGCCGGCGCGTTGAGCAGGCTTCCCAGCAGCGCCTGTTCCACTGGCAGGTCAGGATCGAACTGGATCGACGTCTCGTCGGGCGAACTGGTGTCCGAGGCCTCCGTGGGGCCAGTGGCCGAGTCGAGCGCCACTGCGGATGAGCCGACTTCCGCCGCAGCCTCCTGGAAAGGAGCAACCGGGGCGGACGCTGATCCGCCACGATCGCGATCACGGACAGCCCGCTGCTTCGCGGTGACGAACGCACCGGCAATGCGTGCCTTGGCCCACTCAGGAGGAGCGCCGGCGATCCGTTCGATCTCGCGCGCAACCGCCGACAGCTTCCCGGCCGGTGAGAGACCGTCGACCGCACTGATCACCCGGCTCTGAACCCGGCGATCAGGCAAACGCTCATCGAGCAAGCCCGCGAGCTGCCGCAACCGGGCCGCAGTGTGCAGCGGAGTCGAGTCGGTCCCCACGATCGTGCGCGCGAACTGAACCATGGGAAAGGAGCCGCGTTCCGAGCGATCCTCGATCAGGAGAACGGCCAGCGCGAGCGCGCGCTGTACCGGCAGGTTGCCGGGATTGGCCTGACGTACCTCGTCGATCTGCCGCCGCCACGTGATCGCGAGCAGCCCGCGGGTCCGCAGATCACGCTCCTGCAGATCCAGCGGGAATCGCTCGTCCGCCAGGTCGGTTGGCGGCTGGGGCACCTCCGTGGCCAGCAGGGGCGTCAGATGATTCCTGGCGAGAAGGTCGAACTGGCCGGCGGCATCGGCACGCGCGGACGCCACCAGGTCCTCATCGGCCGTAGTCTCGTCGCCCGGACCGATGACCTCGACCAGGTCGAATCCGCCGATCGCGGCCATCTGGTCGGCCACCGCGTCGAGGTGCGCCGCCGTGACATCGATGCCCAGACCACGCAGCGCCGACCCGATCACCCCGTCGACGCGGGCGCGCCGACGAGCCTCGGCCGCGAGCGCACGCAGTGCAACTGCCATGTCGACGCCGTACCCCCGCGACAGCTGTTCCCGTGCGCTGCGTTCGACGGCGTCCGCGTCGCGAGCCAGACCCGAGACCTGGTTGGCGAAGTCGTCCCCGAACAGGTCCCATGCCGCGTCCGAAGCCTCCTCGTCCGCCGCCACAGGCACCGCTGGCTCGGCGGCGTCGTCCGGGCGCGGCACCGGCACCGAAGCGGTGGCCGCCGGATCTGCCGCAGTACGTTCATCCACGGGATCTCGGGCGCTGTCCTCCGGTGCCTGCATCACGACCGTCGACTCGATGGCCTCTGTCATGGACTTCCCCCTGGTCTATCTGTGATGGTGCGCGGCGGCCGCGCCAGGTTCACCGAGTGGCCGGTGGCCGCGCCGCGATGGCCTGGCGCGGCACAGCAGGACGCGTCGCGACAGTGGCGCCGATTCCTCGGTGAACGGCGGCCACTGCGTGATCCGTCGCAGCCTGCTCGGCCCCGGTGACGTCCTCGCGCACCGGTGTGTGGCGATCGTCAGGTGAGGCCAGGTGCGCGGCGGCCTGCTGTTCGTCGCCTTCCGCACGGCCGCGCCACGCGCCAGCCTCCGCCTCGGCGGTCGGATCGGGCAGACCGTCCGGATACAGCTCCGTCAACCTGATCGCGAACGCATCGTCGTCCTTGGCCTTCTTCGTCGCGGTCTCGTGATCGGCCATTCCGAACTTGGCTGCCAGCCGCCGATCGATCTCGACACCGGACCGGCCAAGCGTGCTGCGTGCAAGCGTCCTGTCCATGCCCTTCCGGGGGTCCAGGGTGTCCACCCACTCCGCCATCTCGGCCCGCTTGTACGCGCTCTGCTCGGATGTGTGAACCTCCGAATCGTCCACAGTGGCCACAGCGGCATCATCCCCGAGCGCAGCACTGCCGACGGCTACCTCTTCGGCCGCCACGACGACCGCAGCCTTCTTGTCCTGCTCCTTCTTCGCCGCCGCGAGGGCATGCGACACCAGGCTGGGGAACTTGGCTGCCAGAAGGCCGTCGACCTCCGGCCACTCGCCGAACCCTTGCTTCGCCTCGATCTGGTGCTCCGTGTTCCGCGGATCCAGATGCTCGGCCCACCTCCTGGCCTGAGCGGCCGTGCGCACCTCCCTCAGGCGAAGCGCGGTCGTGGACTGCTCTTCGGCTGACTCTCGCGGTGTGCTGGGCTCGGCGGCAGGCGCGGAGTCAGACCGAGCCGACTGCTCCGCAAAGCGCTCGTAGCCGCTGGACGACCGCACACGCTTGATGGCCCATATTGCGAGCGCTGGCGCATTGCGCACTCCTTCGCTGGCGTTCCAGCGCGGAACGGTCGCCACGATCTTGGCCAGCGCATACGGAGTCACCCCCGACTGCCTGACCTCGTCGTGCACGAGGCGCCGCAGTTCCTTGGCCGCGTCGTGCTCATCGCTGACCAGGTCTGGGTAGAGCACGCTCCCCGCGTGAGCAGGCAGCAACGCCCGCAGTGCTGCCTCGAACTGCATGATGATGTTCCGGTCAACCGGTCGGGCCACCGGTGCCGAGCGTGGCCGCCGGACGACCTCAGGTGCGTCCACCGATGGGGACACCACGAACTGCCCCTGACCGGCACCGGCCAGGTACCGCAGGCGCCCAAGATCCTCGGCCGTGCCGAACTTCCGCAGGTAAGCCTGCATCCCGATGGCATCCTCGGCATCTCGGCACACCACCCACAATGACGACGTCGCGGCCCCGTCGCGACCCCAGCTATGCGCCTCCACGCCCCACTCGCCGGTGGGAGCGCCCTGCGCGTCCGCCATCCACGCCGTCCACACCGTCACCGACTCACCCGGCTGTGGCCCAGCCAGTTCCCGCGGCACGCGACGCTGCCACGCCTGCTGTTCCTCGGCGTTCATCTGCCGCAGCGGAGGGTGAAGACTCTGCTCGTACATCCGCGCCGCGTGCTCGGCGTCGGCGAACGCGAGGCGTTCCAGCCGGGCACGTTCAAGGTGTCGCCGCGCGAGTGACGACACCGTGGCCAACCCGATCACGAGTTGGGTCCACGTATGGATTTCCTGCGCCGATAGCCCCAATTCAGGTGCGTCGTCGCTCATCGTCCCCCCGACGGTGTGGCTGCCGGACAGGCGCCGATTCGCTGCCTGCAGCGTCCCAGCGCCCATTCACCAGCGTGGTGCGTACTGGCGTGGGCTCACAACGCGCGGCGCCCAGGCCAGGCGGGGGAGTGGACCCGACTGACCCCGTCGGCGGTCCCGAACGGTCGGCGTTGTCCCACGCCGACCGCTACGTCCTGGCACCTACCTGCGCGACCAGACCCAGGGTGCCATTCCCCCGGACGGCACCCGATCCCAGCCAGCGTAGGCACCCACCCGCTACAGGACGAAGTGGTGACCGGGAAAACCCGAATCACCCAACAGCGCGGCTCGCCAGCGCTCGGCGCACTGATGTGGTCTTTGCCGAGCCTCGCCGTCTTCGTCGAGGAGCTGACGGACATGCTGCACCAGAGGCACGAGCCGGAATGCACCGCGAGTTGACCAGGCCGCCCTACGCCGGCCGGCGTCTGCGATGATGATCTGTCATGGCTGCAGGCGGGCACGTGCGTCACAGACGGCGTACGAGGTTGCTCGGCCTCCTCGCCGGCTTGAGTGCTCTTCTGGTGGCATTGCTGGCTGTGGCCACGAACCTGGCGACCAACGCGGTTCCCGATCGCTTCACCCGCTGGACAGATGACCCCTGGTGGACCTGGGGCGCGACTGTGGTTCTCGTCGGTCTGGTTATCGTCGTTGCGGTCGCTCTTCAGCGGCAGTCATCCAGCGAACCCGGCCAGGTGCCTGCGGAGTGCGTCGGGGGAGCGAGGCGCCTGCACAACCTGCCTCCCCGCAATCCGTCTTTCGTCGGCCGGGACGCGGTTTTCGACCGCATCGAGGCCGAGTTCGCGAGAGGGCCTGTCGCGGTCGCGGCGATGCACGGACTGGGCGGTATGGGCAAGTCGGCGATCGCCCTCGAACTGGCACACCGAGGGCTGACGTCCGGGCGGTACGCCATCGCTTGGTGGGTCCGGGCGGAGACGGAGTCAACGCTCGTCGAGGACTTCACGGACCTGGCACCGGCTTTGGCGGTGACTCCGTCGGCGGACCAGGATCAGACGGTGGAGGATGTGCACGCCGCACTCCAAAGCCGCACCGACTGGCTGATCGTGTTCGACAACGTCGCGAGTCCTGAGGACGTCCGGTCGTTCCTCCCCGGTGGATCGGGTGCCACGCTGATCACTAGCCGATTCCGCGGGTGGGGCGCGGTAGCGGTGCAGATCGACATCGATCGCTTCACACGCGAGGAGTCGTTGGTCTTCCTAGCCGGCAGGGGCGATCGCGGTGACCCGGCCGCCGCGGACGCGCTGGCCCAGGCACTCGGCGATCTCGCGCTGGCACTCGTCCAGGCGACGGCCTACGTCGACCTGCACGACCTGCCGATCGCGAGGTACCTCGAGCTGTACCGTGACCGCGACTCAGCGGGACACTTGCTCGCGGAGGCAGTCGACGGGTACCCGGCCAGCGTCGCCACGACCTGGCTGCTGCACTACGACCAGCTCGACGAGGACGAGCCCGCCGCCTTGCAGCTGTTGAGGTTGTGCGCCTTCCTCGACGCGGAAGACATCGACCTAGGCATCATGCTGTCGGTTCCAGACCTCCTTCCACCGGAGCTCGCGGCTGCCGCCGTCCGTTCGATCGACCGCGAGCGCGTGGTGGGCGCGTTGGTCCGAACCCACCTCGTCACCAGGACAGACGCGGACCGGATTAGCGTGCACCGCCTGGTGTCGCAGGTGACGCGGTTGCACCTCGGGCCTGGCGCCGGGGCGTGGGCGAGACGGGCTGTCGCACTGGTGAATCGGTTGTTTCCTCTGCGGCCGCAGGACGTCGGCCAATGGCCGCTCTGTGCACTGCTCTCAGCGCACGCCAGCATTGTGATCGAGCACGCCGAGAACCTTGAGGTGTCCGACGAGCAGGCGAGTTCGTTGTTCGACAGGCTCGGTGCGTACCTGCAGAGCCAGGTCGGTGACGACGTCGAGATCTACTCAACCGCCGACGCCGGCACCGTCGACGATGCCGCACTCTCTCCGGTGCAGTCTCGCTACTTGAACCAGATCCGGCGAATCGCCCCCCAGTTGCTGGCCGACCGGGACCGTGAACTCGCGGACCTGGCGGCCTTCTGCACCTCCGATGGCGAGCCCGGCTACCTCCAGCTAGTGGCCGCTCCCTGGTCCGGCAAAACAGCGCTGTTGTCGTGGTTCGCATTGCACCCACCGACCGGAGTACGGGTCGTGTCGTTCTTCGTCACGGGACGCTTAGCTGGCCAGGACGACCGCTCGGCGTTCGTCGACAACGTGATCGAGCAGCTGTTGGTGATGCTCGGTAGGGAAAGCCCGGTCTTCTTGACCGAGGCTGGTCGCGATGCCGCCTTCCTCAACCTTCTAGGGGAAGCGGCGCAAGCCTGCTTCGCTCGCGGTGAGCGCCTGGTCCTGCTCGTCGACGGCCTGGACGAGGACCGAGGAGCGGGAGCTGGGCCCGCAACCTACAGCATCGCCGCACTGCTACCCGCCGACGTCCCAAGAGGGCTGCGCGTTGTTGTCGGCACACGACCTCATCCGCCGCTTCCCAGCGACCTGCCCCACCACCACGCCCTGCGCGCCGCAGGCATCGTCCGCCATCTCAACCCGAGCGCGCACGCACAACACCTTCGAGTCGACATGGAACGAGAACTGTCTGAGATCCTGAACGGTGGATCATCCGGTCCAGACGTGCTCGGCCTGATCACCGCTTCCGGCGGCGGTCTTTCAGTGCCGGATCTCCGCGACCTGACCGGCTCACCTGAGCAGGTGATCCAGGAGTTCGTTACGAGGCGGATTTTCGCCAAGACTGAGAGAAACGGAGTTTCCGTCTACTCCCTCGCGTACGCCGAGGGAGTAGACGCCGCGTCGGCCGGGCTCGGACCGGCCCGCCTCGCCGAATGCCGCGCCGCCTTGCACGCCTGGGCGGACGACTGTCGTGCGCGGGGGTGGCGCGACGATACGCCGGACTACCTACTGGCCTTCTACCCGCAGATGCTGCTCGTGCACGCTGATCCGAAGCGCTTGGTCGACTTCGCGACCGACGTGTCCCGCCACAAACGGATGCGCCAGCGGTTCGGGGACAACGAATCGGCCACGTCGGAGGTACGCACGGCCCTAGAGGCTGTCGCCTCACCGCGCAACGCCGAGCTGGTCGTGCGGCTTGCCGCTCGTTGGGCCGGCTTGCGGTGGCAGACGTTCCTCGTGGACGTGCGGTCTGCGCTTCGCGGCAAGTGGTGAAGCAAGCGCCGCGATACGCCGCCGACCGATATCGCCGCGGCGCGGGCAGTCAACAACACCTCAAGCTAACGCCGCGTCGCCTCTGCCGCGAGGAGCGCGCGTCACCGCACTCTCGCCCCACCCTGCTAACACCACTGCCCTGACAGTGCTCGTGGTGGCGCTAACTCAGCTTCGCACCCGGTTGCGGGAGCTCTGCTCGGGATACCTGACCAACACCGGCGACCTTCGGTGGCAGGCATACGGATGGTCTCTGCTTGCGGAGGCCCTTCGCCTTATCAGCCACGGAATCCGTGACGTGCTGCGGTCACCGCCTCGATGCGTTGCTGTTGTGACGCGCCAGCACACGACCTCGGCGACTGACTCGCACCACGGTCTCGGTGGCACGGCCCAAACGGCGCCCAATCGAAAGGAGGAGGCGTGCAATGGCCACTTGCGCTCAACGCGACCGCGGACCTGGCTTGGGCACTCGCTCCTGCGGCTCCGCCGCAACCCATGCCACCCGGCGGCCAGGAGCCGGCCGCGCTGGAGTCCCTGCTGGCCGACGAACAGCAGCATCCCTCTCCAGCCGCAACCCACGCGCTACAACACGAGCAGCCGCAGCCTGATGCACCCTGCCCCGCATCTCCTGCCACGCTGCGATCTCGGTGATGAGCGCGGCAAGCGCCACCACCAATGCCATGGCCGCATCGCGCTCACGCCCGCGGCCGGACAGCACGCCCACCGCCCCGATCCGACGAGCCGTCCTCCGCAACTCCGCCGCCGCCGGACCCAGCACCGACGGAAGAACGCGATGGGGCACACGAGCCGCCCTGTCAAACACCTCGCTGAGGTCAGTCAGTTCCCCTGCCATCCGACCATCACGCCCCTGGGCGAACGCGACCAACACCTCACCAGTCGCATGCGCGATCCCTCCGGCGTCCTCGGCGTCTTCACTCCCGCGCACCGCCGCCAGCGCCAGCTCGACAACACGGGCCGCATCCTGCAACGCCGCATGGCGCCCCTCCAACGACCCCGGATCGATCGCCTCCGGACCGAGCTTGCCAGCCTCGGCCTTGCTCACCGAGCGCCACCTCGTCTCCAGTTTCGGCCAGCTCAAGTCCGCACCCAGCTTCGACCCCGAGTACAGCACCGATGCACCAGCCGAGGTCACGTCGCCGGGCAGTGAAACCGCATATCCCACGATCCGACCCTCGCCATCTCGCCGCACGACCGGCGACAAGCCATCGCTCTCAAGCGCGTCCAGGAACTCCGCACTATCCCGACACACCGCGGCATGTCGACCCACTGCACGCCGCAGCACCACCTTCGGCGTGAGCGCACTGCCGTCGCGGTCCTGGAACCAGCCCACACGCTCGCCTAGCCGGGCAGCCTTCCCCTTCTCCTTGCGTGTGGGAGCCTGCAACGCGGTCTTGTCCGCTCCAGCGGTTCGCACCAACCCAAGTTCACGCTCAAGCTCGCGACACTCCTCACGCAACGCCACGAAGTCCCGGAACGGGTAAACGCGCTTACCGGTCCGCTCGGACACCAGCGTCGCCATCAGATGGATGTGGTCGTCGGCATGCCGCACCGCGATCCACCGGCATCCCTCGTCGTGAATCCCCACGGCCTTCATCAACCGCTTGGCGATGCGCTCCCACTGCGCATCGCTCAGTACTGGGTCGTCGGGGTGCAGACGCACTGGGCAATGCCACACATAGCCTTGACGCAGCACGACCGCGCGCTTACGCGGGTCGTACTGGTAATGCGTCAGCCATTCCGGCGCATCCGCCCGCGGTGGCGCCCCAGACAGCAGATGCTCCCGCCATTCATCGGTCAGTGCTGGAGGATTGCTCAATGGCAGGCCAGCAAGCGCCGCGAGTTCCTGCATCGTCGTGGTGAGCGCACGGAGGTCGAAATCGAACTCCCCAGGGCCGATCTTGGCGGGCTGGTGTGCCCAGCTAGCGTCGTCCCACGATGCCACCACGCGAGGGTTCCGATGCTCCTCGTGCAGGCCAGGCCCCAGCAGGTACCGCAACAGACCAGCCGGGCGATAGCCGCGCACCACCTTGGCAATCATGGCATCAGCCCAGGACGCAGTGCGGCGATACACGTGTCCAGCGACTGCACGCGTTGCCCGAGGATGGCCAGCATCTCGACGAGTGCGGCCTCGCTCGGCAGCTCTCCTCTTGCGTTCGCTTCTCTGGCAATGTCGTGGATGTCGCCGCCGATCACCGTCAGCAGACGTCGCGCGCCCCGCAACGACTCAAGGTGCTCATCAACTCCGGCGCCGCTGCCCGCCGCCCTTGCCAGGCGACGGGATGCAACAGCGAACGCGACCTGCTGAGCCCAGGCCTGCGGCACCCATCCGTCCTTTGCGGACACGGCCACGATTGGTGCCCATTCGGCGTCAGAGAAGCGCAGTATGCCGCGCTGCTTGCGCGTTCCGGACTTCGAGTGATCGCGATAACGAGGCGAAGGCAGTGCCGCGTCGTGGCCGGCATCGTGCTCAACGTCCATCTTGGACCACCTCCCCCGATGACCGGCCCGCCGGCCTGAGGCAAGCGGTGGGGGGCTGCCTACCGACAGTCTGCCAGCTGACGCCGCGGTCGTGGGAAAACCGACTCGGTTTTGCCTATCTTGCTCTGCCGAACCGGACGTGTTCAGCCTCGGTGAAGCTTCGTTGGTGAGAACCCAACGGCGTTCTTGTCACCGCGTCGGAAATGGCGTCGGGTCCGTCCGAGGCACCCTCCGTGAGGGGGCATGGTCGATGTCGTGCTCGCGAGCAGTTGTGTTCCAGCCGTTACTTGGACGAGTGGCTCGAACCGTCCAGAACGACTGGTCTGATCGGGTGGTCATCGTGCGGCGTCCTGACGCTTGGCCGGTGTAGTGCCACTCAGTCATGACGCTGTCTCAGCGGACCACCTGTGAGGGAAACGATGACCCAGGCACTGACGATGATCGGGTACGTGCTCGGACCGTCACTACTTGGTCTGGCTGGCCTGGCCCTGCGGTTGCGGTGGCACGCCGTCCGCGACCAACGGCGTCAAGACACCCTGCACGCTCTCGCCTCACGGCTGCCAACCGCTGGCGTCGTCGTCGAGATTCGCGACGTCCGCGGCGACGGCAGCCACCTTGAAATCAAGACCAGCCCGGCCCTAGATCCTCAACGGCGGCCCAGGTGAGCGAATCTGACTCGGCCAGACCTGCCAGTTCTGCGGCCACCGGTAGCGAGCCGGACCGCACCGGTGGCAGGACCAAGGCTGACGACGCCGCGTTCGACGAGTTCTACCGCGCGTACGCGAAGTCGCTGGTCGCGCTCCTGCTCATACAGGGGGCCAGCCTCGCCGACGCCGCAGAGCTCGCCCAGGAGACCCTGTGCGCCGCGTACCAGAGCTGGCTCACCATTGAGCACCCGAAAGCGTGGACCCGCCGGGTCGCGTCGCGCGCACTGATCCGCCGCCAGCTCGCCGAACGCGAAACCCCGGTCGACCAGCTCCCGCCTCCCAGCGGGCTGCTGCGCGGTGACGTCGATATCGAGCACTGGGAACGTCAATACGACCTTCTGCGCGCGCTCGAGGGGCTGCCCCACCGGCAGCGGCACGTCATGGCATTGCACCTCGACGACGTGGACAACACCGAGATCGCCGCCGAACTGAGCATCACCTCTGGCGCGGTCCGTGAACACCTCAGCCGGGCCCGGCACGCTCTGCGTAACTGGTTCTTCCCCAAGGACGGTGACTTGTGAACATCGATGACCCTCAGCTCGATGCCCGGCTCGACACCGCCAGCGCCGCCCTGAGCACCGCCCTGGACAAGGTCCTCGACCTCGACGCCGGACTCGCCGACGCCCGACTCCCCAGCCGTCGCGCCCAACTCACCCAAGCGCTCGACGGCATTCTCGACCTCGACGCCGGGCTCCGCCAAATCATGCCGACCTCAGCCGCCGTCCCTCAGTCGTCATTGCGGGCAGGGCCTGAGCCTGCGCACTCGAATCCGCTCCTGAAGTTCGCCGTGTGGTTTGCCGCGCGTCCTGTCCATGAGCGGCTCACCGCCCGTACTTGGTTCCCCATGGACGATCTGGCCGCTGCCCGAACGGCGGAGGCCCTGAAGATCGGTGTCCAGTCCGTCAGCCTGGCCCTCCAGCTCGCCTTCGACCTGCACCACGCCCGCGCTCGCGACCTCAACCTCGCACGCATCCGTACCCTTGCCCACGACCTCACATACACGGTCGCGCGCACCAGCGACCGCGACCGCGCCGTCAAACTCACCGTCAAACTCGCCCGCGACCTCGCCCGCGACCTCGCCCGTTTCCGCATCCCCGGACGCATCCACCGTGCCTACAAACGAGCGCTCAAACTCGCCGAGGACCTCGCCCAGGACCTCGTCCTCGACCCCGCCCTCGACGTCGACCACCACCTCGACCCCGACGTCGATCACAACCTCGCCCTCGACGTCGACCACAACCTGGCCCAGAGCGTCGCCCTCGTCTGCAAATTTGCTCGCATCTTCGACTCCGCCGGCTTCATGGAGTTGGACGTCCTCTACCTCGTCCCCGAATACCAGCGCGCCTTTGCCCACGCCCACGCCCACGCCCACTCCGTCGTCCACGCCATCGTCCGTGACCGCGGCCGCCATCTCATCCGCGCACTCACGGTCGCCTGCGACGTCGACCTCGACCTCGCCCACGCGCTGGTCCTTGCCCTCCGTGGTGTCGCGCATCAGGGATTCGATCGTTGGCTGATCGGTGCGCTTGACGAACTGGATGCAGCGTTGAGCAACATGGTGGCCTGCGACCTCACGGATGTTGATCTGCGCGGAATCCCGTTGGATGGCGTGCGCTGGTCTCCGACCACGACACGGTGGCCGAGAGAGTGGGCCGAGCACATCCGGCACAACTCCATCCAGATCGACGTCGATCTGTATGAAATCCGGCCAGGAACCGCCACCCACCAACATCATCACATCGGTACAACCTGACGGCCGAACATCGACGTCAGCCACTTCCCTGCCGCAGGTGACCATGCCCTTCCGTGCAGCGGCCACTACTTGGCAGACCGCCATCGGCGTAGACGTCATTCGACCGTCGCTCAACACGAGCCGGTTCAGTGTTCGTTGCCTGGCAGCTGGTCTTCGACCGGCCTGGAAAGGAGATTGCGGGCCATCTCGGAGTAATCGATAGCGGTCTGGTCGCTTAGGTTGAACGCCGCTGCCAAGTGCAGAGGGTCGGCGTCGACGGTGAGGGCTTCGTGCAAGACGCGGTCGGCGCGGAGGTGTTCGAGGCGAACGTCCTGCATCGACAGGCGGCAAGTCAGGTAGTAGTCGGTGACCGGCCCGATCCCTGCCGCAGAACCGAAGGATACGAGGACCTGCCGGTTCGGTGTGTGCGGCCACGTTCTTTGGCGCTCCACCAGCCACTTGGTCAGCAGGCGGTGCACGAGGTCGGGCATCTGGTGGGTCGTGCCGCCGATGCGGATGCACCGGCGGGTGAGGTCGACGTCGTCGAGGGTGAGCAGGCGGATAGTGGTTGAGCGGGCAGCGTAGACAGCCACCAGCGCGACTATGAGGCGCTGTACCGCCGTGACGGCGGCGCGTTTCACCGCAGCGAACTCGTCGTCGGTCATCGGCATGGCTGTGCGTTTCGGTGCCCGGCCGACGTGCAGTCGATGGGTCGGGTCGACGAAGATCAGGCGGTGGCGCTTGGCGAACTTGAACAGCGATCGCAGGGACGTGAAGGTGCCTGCGCGCTGGTGTCCGCGCTGGCTGTCGAACACCTCGATCACGTCGTCTTCGGTGACCTCGCGCAGGTGTCGGCGGGTCGCTGACCAGGTCAGCAGATGAGGCTGGACTCGCCCGAGGTAGGCGTAGAGCGTGGCGCGGGATCGCGGCCGGACCCGGTCACCGCCGGCGTGAAGTTCGAGCAGCCACGCGCGGACGTCGTCACGGAACCCTTCGGGCAGCTCGTCACTTCGGCTGTCGATCCAGGTTCGGATGGTCGGGACGACGTCGTCGTCCAGTGGCATTCCGTGCTCCTGCAACACATCGGCGGCCACGTTCACGAACATCGCTGACCGCAGCTGGGCCTGGACCTCGCTGCGCAGGATCGGCCGAGCGTTGGTGTGTGAGCTCAGAAGGCGATGCAGGCCGGCGAGCATGGTGCCAACCGCTTTGGGCGTCCAGCCGCCCGCCTCGGCGAGGTAGGCGGCTCGCGCCAGAACGTTGCGGTGCACTGCGGTCATGGCCGGGTCCGCTAGGAGATCGTCCAGGGCGACTTGGGGAGCCTCGTTGCGTGTAGGTCGGCAGGTTTGGCAGTGCTTTCTGCGTGGGCCGATGCGGCTGGAGACCGGCGGAACAGGTTCGCCGCACTTTCGGCATGGTGCGGTCAGTACTTCGTGGTCGGGATGTGCGCGGCGGGCATCGGTCTGGGACGGCCGACACGTGCGGCAATACTGGCGTGGGCGTCCGCCGCGGCTGCTCGTGCTGGGCTCGATCAAGCCGCCACAGGTCCGGCACGATTGAGCAGGAACGTGCGCGGTCACCGGGGCGGCAGGGAACGACCCGACTTCGGCTTCGGCATGATCTGGCGAACCGGTCCATCGTCAGTTCCGACTGCTCGGGACCTGTGCTCGGCACGCTCTTCGAGCACAGGCACCTTCTCCGGCTCGGCGGTGATCAGTTCGCTGATCTCGCAGCCAAGCACCGCGCAGAACGCGTCAAGCTCGTCCGGCCGCAGCACGCTGGGCTGCCCCGACCACAGACCCGACATCTTCCCCACGCTGATCTCCAGGCCCCGGTCCGCGAGTAGTCTTCGCAGCTCGCTGGCTTTCCAGATGCCTCGGTTCGCCGCGGCGAGACGCAGGTTCCACTTCATCGGATCAGTCCTTCCCACCGCTGTGCGGCGTTCTGCTGGCCGCGGGCGATCGCGTCCTCGATGCGGGTGTTGCGGGCGTGGACGTAGCGCATCGTCGTCGCGATCCAGGAGTGTCCGAGCAGTTCCTGAATCGCCAGGATGTCCACGCCGAGTTCGTAGAGTTGGCTAGCGCAGTAGTGGCGCAGCACGTGCGGCGTCAGCCGACCAGCCCAGCTCGGCAGGTGGTTCTCCACCGCTACCGCCAAAGCGCGACGGACCACGTTGTCGCTCAGCCGAGATCCAGGGCCGTCCGCGCACCGGCGCTCGGACGGGAACAGCGGCGCTCCTGGAAGAGCGAAGTCGCCATCGAACTGGCCCCAGATGTCCTCGATGTACCAGGCCAGCACCGCATCCGAACCGTTAATCAGAGGCACCAGCCGCTGCTTCGGCCCCTTCCGGCCCGATCCCTTGCCGTGCCGGACATTCAGCTTGCCGAACAGGCCCAGCTCCCAGCGCACATCGGCGACGTCGAGCATTCTTGCTTCGTTGATCCGCACGCCGACGTCGGCCATCAGCCGCGACACCGTGTAGTTCCGGGCGCTTGGCACGAACTTGCGACACGACGCCAACTCGTCGCGCCAGCCGCCGAACAACTGCTCCAGCTCCACCGCCGTGGGCGGGATCCGTACCTGGACGTCGACCGACATCCGCGGCCGGTTCATCTCGTCAATCGGGCACTCAACCACCCGACCGGTCAGCTCGTGGAGCTCGACCTTGTACCGCAGATCGAGGAACGCGAAGTACGTGACCAGCGCCTGCGCTCGGCCCGCTCGCGTCGACGGTGCGGCATCTCGCAGCACCCCACCGAGGTACCGGTCACCGTCGCGCGGCTTCATCTCCCACAACGGTCGGCCGAACCAGTCCCGCACCTGCTCCAAGTGCGTCGTGTCTGTCCGGATGCTGCTGTCCACGAGCCCCGCCGCGTGCCGGGCGAGAATGAACTCCGAGAAGACGTCCAGCTCGAAGTCCGCCAGCTCTTCCTCTGTAGCTGGTGCCCGGCGCTCGCGAAGCGACCGGACCACGGCCAGAGACAAACCCGCCCCCTCGAAGTTCACGCACGCTGAAAGATCATCACTACGAACGTGATCATGTCACAGACGTCGAAGCCGGCTCATTCGCCCTTCGTCAGCCAGTTCTGTCTGTGCAGGCGCAGGTCCTGCATGGTTCAGGCCTGATGGACAGCCGCCGCGTCAGACACGAACCGAGGTGTTGTTGCGTAGAGAGCTCATATTGATCATGGTTGCGCCGGTCCGTTGAAGGCCGCGTCAGCAGCAGGGCCCGGCGGTCACTCCGACCGCCGGGCAGCGCGGCTGAGGCGATGACTGGCCTACCGCACGTCCGCGTATGCCGCGATTTCACCTGTGTAGGTGCTCGGTGATGTGCCGCCGACCACCTCGTCCCAGGAGTAGCCGAACGCATCCTTGTCGGTCCTCAGGTCGCTGCGGTCCACGGTGAGCGTTCCTGTGAACGCTTCCTCGCTGCACCAACCGGACCCCGCGAACGGGTTGCCTAGCCACACATGTGGATTGCGGAGTTCTACCGTGCCGCTGGCTGGCAGGCGGACGACCGTCGCCAGATCGACGCCGATGAGTGCCTGGCCGATCGCCACGCTGAACTCCGGCGACGCGTTGTCGATCACCTCACCGGCGAGATGCAAGTTGTGCTCTGTATGGCTGAAACCCATTCGGACAAGGAACTGTTCGGGCTCAAGCGCGGTGAAGCTGAGGCCTGCGTCTTCGTCCATCTGCTTGATGGTCACCCTCAACAGCACGGCGCCGTGGCGGTTGACCAGTTCCCCGAACCACTCCGACTCGTCACGCGCTCGCACCGTGTCGATCAGGGCTATCCGCGCATCGCTAACGAGCCATTCGTCCTCCAGCAACTCTTCATAGTCGACGTCATCCTGCCGCTCCCAGTCGCGAAGAATGTTCTTGGCCAGCTCGTCTACGGCGTCGCACGCATTGATCCATTGAGCTTCGCCCTCCCACTTCGTGAGTGCCTCGCCGCCCTTGGTCTCCCACGGGTTGTCTCCGCAGACCAGCGCTGCCACGACGTCCGCAGAGAGCGAATCGGCCTGGTCGAGGTGGACCAGGGTGTACTTGTCGTGTAGCGCTCGCTCAATAGCGTCGCTGAGCGCTTCTACCGTCCGTTTGGCGTGCGCGGTCGTCACAGTTCTCTCCAAGGCTGTGGGGGGTTTGCGTGAAGGCGTCAGAGAATCCGGGAAGTCATCACCGGATCGACAAGATCAATAATACCCACTAGGGGTATACAGGCGCGTGAGTTGATTCGTGGTTCATGTCGGTATTGATGGCGACATGACGCTGGATCGGTCGGCACTTATCGGCATGCGAACAGCCCCGCAGGACGATGTCTGCGGGGCTGTTCGGGTGGCACTGTCGGATCGAGTGTGCCCGCCGGCTAGAGCGGAGGAGGGTTCCGAGTTGGGCGATTGGATGTAGGTGTTCGGACGCCCTTCGGGTACGGGTTCGCAACTTCCAGCAGCCGCATCAGCGCAAGCGCCACTGCCGTGGCGGCCAGTGGCACTGGCCGCCAGGATCACCAGCAGGGCCCAAGATGAGCGCGTCGAGCCACGGTGTCAGAGTGCAGTCAGCGCGCCTACGGATCGCGTGCCAAAGGTCGTAGCGGCGCCATCATCCCTGCGACCGTGGTACGTCCGACCGTGCGAGCCGGGGTGCGATTCGCCGGCCGGACGGTGACTCGCTCCGTTAGCGGGTCTGGTCTCACCGAGCCCGGTTCGTCAACGAGCGGCTCGACATGGTCGGGCTTGGTTACGTGATCACCGCGCCAGTGGTCCGCCACTCGCCGAACGCGGACCCGACTTCGCGAGTGAACGCGTCGATCTCGAACTGCGCGCGGTAGGCCCGCGCGAATTCAGACGCTTCCTGCTCGGTTCGCACGCCGTACGACACACCTTGTGGCTGCGCGTGAAGCACTCCCAACGCGTAGCCGTATGCGAGCTGGTGAACAGCGTTGGCCTGCGGATCGGCAGGTGCACTCGGCGTCTCTGAGCCCAGAGCCTCCTCGACCCAGGCCACCGGATTAGCGTGCTGTTGAACCTCCTCCCACAGATGGACCGCGCGGTCTTTCAACTCGATGATGTCGCTTGGCCGCATCCTCGCCGCAGTCGAGACCGACGCAACCGCGTCGTTGTCGAACCGGCCAGTGGCCGCGAGCTCGGCGATCAGCCGAGCGAATTGGACAGTGTTATTTGTGCGCATGATGAGTCCTTCCAGGACGAGGGGAGCGCCGCGAGGCTGTGCCGCGGGCTTGGGAATCCACGTCCTCGGCACAGCAACTTCGGCGCTCGCATTCAGTCGGCGGATCGCACTCTTGTCGCTGACTTGCGCAGGGGCATCGCCTTGAGACGAGAGTGGGTTCGGGGTAGTTCTGAGACCCGCTGTGCTCCGCAGCCCGGTGCGGTGGTTGCGGAGCACAGCGGCTACCGACGCTGAGGCGCTCGGATATCTGCGTCATGCAGGCTGCACGACGGAACTCGTCATCAAACGGTGTCCCGATGCTTGCGGATCAGGCGTTCGGGGTCGGTCGGAGCAGTCGCATAGCTGGCAAGGCTGAACACCAGTGCTCGGTGTCCTGGCCGGTTGATCCGGAGCGCGAGTTCGTCGAGGGTCAGGTTCGCCTCGTGGAGCAGTCCTGGCCCGGCGCAGTCGGCGAACCACACCTGCGTGAGGGTGTCGCCCTCCTCCAGCAGTGCGGTTGCAGTGCTCACCAGTCCGCCCGTCGGCGTGAGGTGCGCTTCGCAGACAGTGGTGATCGCGTCGGAAATGCCCCAGAGCTGCCTGTGCCCACCAGGCTCGGTGCCGAGGATCTCGATATCGGTCCGGATCGTCCTGCTGCGCAGGCCGGATTCGCTGCCCCTGTCCGGGTAGTACTGGGCGCGGCGGTCAACGCTGGCACTCTCTACCCGAACCGCGGCTATTCCGGTCTCAGCCTCGAAGCGGACTTCCATCCGTCCTGCACTGCGGAGGGCCTCGATGTCGTCTCGCGTGAGTGCTCGCGCCGGCTGGATCCGCGGTGACATGCGGTGTGTCTTCATGGTGATCCCCTCGTTCCTCGGTTCTCGTGCGAGCTGGTAGTTCGGGCGCTAGCTCGCGCCGTGGTCGCGGGTGTCCGGCGTCTGGTTGTGGTCGGCGAGCAACGTCCGCACGTTGCGGACGAACTCGTCCAGTGCTGCGAAGGTCTCGGTCAGGTGCCTGTCCTGGGCGCCCTCGTAGGTCTGCATCTCGTCGCAGTCATGGCCGTCGCCGCACTCGCACGTGGCGGGGTCGCAGTCCCCGGCACAGGGGCAGTCGGAGTTGTGGCTGTGGGCGGCTTCGAGGAAGTCGAGTCGTTGGCGCAGGGAATCCAGGGTGTCCGTCATTGCTGCTTCACCTCGATGGTGGGAATCGGTGCGGTCAGTACGCGCGGCGGGCCGCTGAACGACGCGGTGAAGGGCGCGGCGGAGCGCAGAAGCGACATGTCCCGCCGCGTCGGGAACCGCTGCTGGTCAGTGGCGGTCGGCCGCGTCCCGTTCGGGGTCGAGCACGTCGAGCAAGTCGAGAACGTCCTCACCCGCCGTGCTCAGGTGCGCGGCGGCGTCGTTCAGCGCGTCGGCGTCGATGTCGCGGTCGAGGGCTCCCGCGAGCTCGGTGAACGTCTCCCCGATGCAGTCCCGTACACCGTCGAGAGCCTGGATCAGCCCCACCTGCACGTCCACGCTGCTCACCGCAGCGTCGGCGGCCACCTCGTGCAGCCCGGCGCGCTCCATGGCGTCGACAAACGTTCGGGCAGCGGCGATCGCGGCTTCGGCAGGGGCCGCCGGCCCGGTCCCAGTTGTGGCCGTGGTCGTCGCCTCGCACCTTGGGCACGATGAATGTGCGCGGACGCTTTCGAGGCGTTGGCAGAGTGCGGCTTGTGCCCGCTGCAGCGTCTCCGCGAGCGTCGCGAAGTACGCCTGGCGTTCTTCGGACGTCACGCTGCATCGGGCTACACGTTCGGGGTCCCACTGCCCGGTCGTGACGTTGAAGAACGATCCACCGTGTACTGCGTCCCGCACTCCCCACTGATCCTCGCTTCGAGACTCGGCGTGGAGCACGAGACGCGGATCGAAACCGGGTGAGCCGGGCTGGTGGGTGTTGCCGTCGATCGTGAGCCGGGTGACCTGAAACCCGTGCTCTGCGGCAAGGTCGAGCGCGTGTCGTGTCCCTGCGTCAGCAATGCTCTGGGGAAGCATGTACGGCCTTTCTGAGAGCGGGTCGTTGTGGGGAAGAGAGGAGAACGTGGCGTCACCCGCGTTCTCTGGCCTGGCTAGGGCGGTAGGTAACCCGTGTGACCGGGCATGGGGACATGTCCCAGGTCGAGTGCCGGGAAGAGCTGTGGCCCGGAGCGCGCGCACCCGCGCTTGGGCCACGCCGACTTCAGCGTCCACATCCCGGCACGGCCACACCTTGCTGCCGCATGGCCGTGCCGGAATGGGTCACCCGTTCTTGGGCGCTCGCCTGTTACCGAGGTAGATGTCACCTTCGACATACGTGATGAGGGAACCGTCCGGTGCTCGCATGCAGAAGTGGTAGCGAGCGTCGTACCACTCGTACTCCCACCCGGCCGTGCGCAACGCGTCCTGCACGGTGCCGTCTCCACCGCTACCGGCGAAGAACCTGTCCGCACCAGTCGCGCCCGACCCGTAGGGGTTTCGTTCGTGCGAGAGAATCCCCACCACGTCACCGGCGGTACTGGCGGACTCCAGTTCGTGGAGCTGGTCGCCGATCACTTCCCAGAAGCCGTCGTTGCTCATCGGTCTGCCGCCTCCGTGTTGCCGCGAACTGTGCTTCGATCGGTGTGTCCGTCGTGGACGCGGGTGCGCCCGGCGGTGTTCTGCTCGTGGTTCATGCGTTCTCAGTCCCAATTTCGAGTGGACGGTTCGATACGTGGGCAACCTGGGCGCTGACGCGCTGAGGTTGCTGCTGATCAACGGAATTCGCTGGAGATACCGGGTGTCGTCACCGGCCCAACAAGATCAACTATACCCCATGGGGGTATCTCGTGGGCGGTCTGCGCGAGCTGATCGCGGAGTCAAAGTGCTGCGGGTGTCGGCGCCGTTGGCGCCCGCCGCGCCGGCTACGGACCGGCACGATCTTCGGTGGATGGCGGCTGAAACGGGGCGGGCGAGCGGAGTGCGCCCCCGCAGCGTGGCGGGGGCGCGGCTCAGGCGGTGTCACGCCGGTGAGCTGGATCCCAACTGGTGTGAGGCCACGGCGTGGGTGGGGGATGTGAAGACCGGGGTCGGCTTCGCGTCTCGGGCGAGACCAGCTAGGCCTGTGCGAGTTGGAACGGGTCCCGCGGTCGAGGTGGCGGCATTGTTCTTGCCGCGTCGATGACTTCGGTCATCGTGAGGTCCGGCTTGAAGCTGTACCCCGTCGCGGCCTCGGCGGACTGGTATGCGAGGGCGAGGTCTGGGTTGAAGTAGGCGCCGACGACCAACTGCCGATATGGCGACATCACGCACTCGATGCAGGAGAGCCGGTCGACGAACTGGTAAGCCCAGTGCCAGGGCAAGCCAGAACGGCGGACTTCCTTCCACACCTGTGCGCGTGTCCAGGTGAAGATGGGCAGCCAACGATCGACCTCGCGCTTGCTGTGTGGTCTTGGAGAGCCGGAACCTTTTCGCGTGGAGGACCACGTCGCAGGGTCGGACCGAACGCCGTCTTCCTCGCGCGGTGGGGCGATTCCTCGGCCCTGATGCCGAGGCAGTTCAGCACGCGAACACGATGCGACGGGCGTTGGAGGCGGGTTTCGGCGACCAACCGCGTCATCAGCTTCGCGACAGGACCGATCTTCAAGTCGCTTGCACACCAGCGAGCCGATGCCGCTGGCCAGGACAAGGTTTGTGTGCCGGTCTTGCCATCGGCTACGCGGCGGCGATTCTTGTCGATCACGTAGTCGAGAAGGTCGCCCTTTTCCCGACTCACCACCTCGAACCGCACGCCGAGCATTCCGGCCTGAGCTTCGGCGATCTCGCGGGTCTGCGGCCACACGACGCGGCCGAGATCGGCATAGACGACCACGATGCGCGACCGGTCGACGCCGGCCGCGTCGGCGAGTGCGACACCGTGCGACAGCGCGACCTGGGAATCCTTGCCGCCGGAGGAGTTGAACAGGATCCAGTCGTAGCTCGCGAGTTCTGGTTCTGGTGCGAACCCGGCGGGCGGAGCCGGTGCGATGAGGTCGAACAGGCACATCTGCCGCGTGCCAGCACCGTGCACGTACGGTGCGACGAGCGCGCGCACGCCGTCCTGTTCCGCGGGCGTCTGGGGGTGCTTACTAGTCACGGCTGTTCTCTCCCCTGTGTCAGATCTCGTCGCGGCATCCGGGGCACCTTCCGGCGTCACGCCAACAGGTCCTCGTGTCGTGGGTCCTGGGGTCGTAGTCGTCCCAGTCGTCGCCCTGCTCCTCGATGGCGACCTGGGCGACCTCGGGGTCAGTGGTGTGGATCAGGCCACCCGCAGGGCCGGGCACGTAGAAGCCTTCGGCGGTGTTGCTCACTGGATCTCCTTGCGTGGACGGGAACGTGCTGTTCGTGGCAGAGAAAGGGAGTGGGCCGGTTGCCCGAGTGAAGATCAGCGATCGGAGTGGCGGGGCAGTGCGATGCGCTGCCCCGCCACCACGGACCGTTCGCCCTGGCTACTCGGCGGCGCGACGAACCTCGGTGTCGAGCTCGCCGATGTCGAACTCACCGATCTGCAGTTGGAAGTCCTCGCCCGCTGAGCTCAACTTCGCGGCCGCATCGGCCAGCGCGCTGGAGCCGGGGGACCCGACACCGGCGTACGCGAGATCCTGGATCGACTCCGTAAGGGAGTCCCGCACGTCGTCGAGGGCGCGGAGTAGCCGCGCCTGATCCTCGGGGCTGCTTCCCGCTGCGTCCGTAGCGACCTCGGGCGTGCCAGCGCATCCGATCGCGTCCACGAAGGCGCGCGCGGCGGTGATGGCGGCCTCGACGGGAAGCCTCAAAGGCTCGGCCGGGCGGAGCATCATCGACACCACGGTGCCGAGGGCGGCGGTGGTCTCGTGATCGTCGGCTTGCCCGGCCCAGTCGTACAGGTCGCTGGCGACGGAGATCATCCGCGCGTCGATCTCGTGCTGGACCTCGCCCAGTGCTTGCGAGACGTGGACGTGTGCGGCCTGCGCGTGCAGCAGCAGGGCAGCGTGGTGCAGGGCTGCCTGCAGAGGATCGGTCGCGGTGTGGGCGGTGTCGCGGAGGCGCCGTGCCATCGCTTCCAGTGCGTCACAGATGTAGTAGGCGGCGACAGCGGTGGTAGGGGTGGACAGGAACGAGCCAGGCGGGAAGAACGCCAGGATGTCCACATCGCCGCTGATCACGGCGTGACGCAGGTCGGCCAGGGCCGTGTCGGCAAATTCCTGGAGGGTGGCGGGGAGGACAACAGGGAGGTGCCGAGGCTTGATTTGCAGTGCCGTGGGGTCCTCGCGGAACTCCGGGGTAGCGCAGAAGATCACGTCCGCTATGTCCTGAGACGTGAGGAACGAGAGGAACGGGGTCGTGACGAGGGTCGTGACCCGCATCTTGCCGTGGCTGTCGGGAGTGCCGACGCACCACCGGGCCGCGATCGTGTCGTCGCCGACGATCCACTCCGGGGCGGTGAAGGGGGCGCGCACGACGCCGTTCGTAGCGCCGGTGAGCGTTTCGCGACTGGGGCGCGGTTCCGCCGTCTGCGAGCCTGTCAGGGCAGAGCTGTGCTGCATGAGGTTTCCACCTTTATGCGAATCGTGGGAAGAAGTAGCGAACGCGGCCGTCACGCCGCGCTCGCGATAAATGCAGGAACCAGAAATTGATCCGTCTTGACGCAGTCATAGACGCGCTTTCTGGGCCTACGAGAACATTAGCGCATTTGCGGGAAATTGTGTTTTCGCGGTTGGGTCGATTCCCGGCGAGAGCGTGAGTTGGTAGTCCTGCCGGGAGACCTCGTCGAGTCCCCATCCGAGGTGGGTGTCGCGCCAGGTGTCGAAGCCGGAGCCGTCGATGCTGTCGACGATGCCAAGGCTGAGCATGTAGCGGATGCGTGCGCGGCTGTTCACCCGGCCGGCGTGGATGTGCAGTCCGCGGGCCTTGCCTTCGCGGCAGATAGCGGCCATCTCGTCGGAGAGTTTGTAGCTGGTCGATCCGGCCATGAACAGGCAGCGGAGGTTGGGGGTGTTCCACGGGATGCCGATGTCGCCCGCGCCGTCCTGCACGCACAGCGCCAGGGGCAGGTGTGACATCAGCGGCGTCCATTGCTGCCAGAGCTCGGCAGTGCCTTTCGCGTCGAATGGCACGTCGGGGACGGTGACGAATAGCAGGTTTTTGTGCCACGGTGGCAGCGTCGGTTCGGCAGGCAGACCTAATTGGGTCATATCCAGCCCCATACCGGCGGCGAGTGGTGCGAATCGTTCGCTCATGCGGGCCGGGCGACCGTACAGTGTGGTTTCAAGGCGTCCGAGCATTTTGATGAACAGCGGCTGGTTCCACTTGCTGAACGCCTCGTTGTCGACTCCGACCGGGATTCCGGCGTCCATCGTTTCCAGCAGGTCCGAGCAATGCCTGGGGCGGGCAAGCCGACCTAGGTGCTGCTGGGCCTTGGGGTTCTCCGAGCGCCAGCGTTGCAGGGTGGGCAGGGCTCCGCCGTTGAGAATCAGCACGGTGATCGTTTCCTTGGCACAGGTGCGGCCACGCAGGCAAGACGGAAGCGCACGCGGTGCGGCGTCAGTCTCTGCCTGTGTTTCGGGTGTCCGCCCGGATGGATGATGAGCGGGTGATGTGGGCTGGTCGTGCCCGGCGGTGCGCAGGGCACGACCAGCAGTGGTCGGCTAGACCGTGTCGGGCGTGTGCTCGTCGGGTTCGGCAACGGCCACGAAACCGTTCTCGGTCAGCGGCATCGAGCAGACCGCGCATACGCCCGTGCCGTCGTCGTGGTGTTGCTCGAAGCCCCGCCAGCCGGTCGGGCACGGCGCGGCGATTGCGCTTGCCAGGGTTGCGGGGCGGTGTTCGTCGCATCGTCCCCACGTCACGGCCACGCCGTCTTCCAGGCGTTCAGCGCAGTGGCACGGGTCGTCGGCCGGACCCCTGCACACGACTCCGGCCTGGAGCAGCGCGGTTTCGACGTTGGTCAGGAGGAGACCGGAGCTGACGTCGTGCGCGATCCGGTCGGGGAGCTCGCGCACGTGTTCGGTGTTCGCCAGCCGCCGCCACTGCGCCTCGGTCAGTCGGTCGTCACCCATGCCATCGCGCTTGAGGGCGGCGCGGATTTCCGTGTGTGCTGCGGACAGCGCGAAGATCGGGATGCGGTACTTGTGTGCAAGGCGCCGGATGACCTCGGCGGCGTCGCAGTGATTGAGGGTGCCGCCGTGCACGAGGTCGTTCAGCGCGAAGGGCAGATCCGGGTTGGCGACGTCGAACGCGGCGTTGATCAGGTTGGTCTGTGCGGCGTCCTGCTCGTCGGCGAGGACCTTGCGGACCTCGTCGGCGAACGCGCGCTGTTTGGGAGTGAGGTCGGGCTCGGCCGCGTCGAGGAACAGGTTGAGGCGTGCCTCCACGGTGTGGCCCGACCACCGCTGGTTCAGCACCGTCGCAACGTAGGCGTGCGCGTCGTCGAGCAGAGCGGCGATGGTCAGCAGCGCGGACGCCCAGCGTTCGGCGATGCGCGGGTACAGCGTGAACCATCCGTTGTCCGCGTCCAGCCGGACCCTGAACGCGAGTTCGGACGCGCTGGGCAGTTCGAGAACCAGGGCCACGCCCGGTGCGAGCGCCCAGGCCGCTGCCGACGCGGTTCGCACGGTCGGCTCGGTCATCGTGACGGTCACCGTTGCCGGGAGCGACGCGGCGGGCCTGCGGCGCTGCAGCGAGAATCCGGTGAGACGGGCCGCCACGAGTCGGCACGCCGATGCGTCGGGCTTCAGGGCGAGCCCGTGCCACGCGAGGTCGTAGGGCCAGATAGCAGGGTCGTGTTCCTGGTTGACGTCCCACCTGCGAAGAAACGTCGGAAGCACCTGAATTTCGGTGGACTGATTGAGGGTACGCGAAGACATGAGCCTATTCCTTGGCTTGTGGGTTGCGGGGAAGAAGGTCGGGAAGTGGGCGTCACCCCGAATTCCGACAAGACAAATCTAGCGCAATTCAGCTAGCCGTGGGGACGGCAAAAAACGGAGTGAAGGGCCAGATTCTTTCCAATTGAGTGCCGCTTGCCCTTCTCGTTCAAGGGGCCGCAGACCATCAGCGTCAAATGATCCGCGCCGGACTAGGCGGCTCATCAGCGACCAGCGCAGAGGGTCTCGCATCCGTCCACGCAGGCGCGGCGGCCCGATCGCCGCCTGGTCCAGAGCTGCCACGAGACCCGCACACCTGGTCACGGCCCGTGATCGAGCGGCGCCGGCAGAGGTGGCAGATCTCGGCGAGAGCGACAGAAACAGGCGGGCGATGGGTGCCGCGCGTTGGGATTTCGCCCCTCGCACAGGATCCAATTACGTCCGGCGTAGCTAGGCTCCGCACATGGGGGAGAAGCAGATTAGAGCAGCGGCGGAGAAGGCCGCCCGAGAACTACACGAACCAAAATTCAAGGCGCTCGCCGATCTCGCGGTTGCCTCGCGCAGGGCCGCGCCAGAGGAACTGAAGCGGGTGCTCACGGACGCGAAAGAACAAGCACAGCGCATCCTCGATAATGCCAAAACCGAAAAGGCCAATCGGGTCGAGCAAGCGCGCGTGGCCCTCCAGACGGCCCGCTCGGCGGGGTGGACCTCGAAGGAACTCCGTGGCCTGAACCTCGACCAGCCGAGTTCACGCCCAGCCTCCAGACAACGCACGGCATCGAAGAGCACGCAGGATGAGCCGCCCGCAGCGGACGCACCCGCGGAGTTCGGCGGCGCCGAGCGGGATGGTTCGGTCGACGCCGGCTAGCACCAGCAGTAACTGTGAACCGGTGTCTGGTCTAACGCTCAGGACTGCAACCGCAGCGGTCGGCCTCAGGGACAGCTGAGGTGGCGGGGTGAGCGCTCATTCCCACACCTGCCGTCACACGTGCCTGATCTCGTGCCTGGGGCTCATTTCCAGGCGCGCGACGGCAACAAAAGTGGGGGATTGGATGCGCTGTGCCCCGGAGGCTGGTGGGGGCGCGCACGTGGCGGCTCGGCGGGTGTGTCTGCTGAGACCGCATGGAGGTGAGGGGGATGTTCGATGCCGCGCTACCGCTTCACGGCGTTCGCCCGTAAGTCCTATGGTGAGGACGGGTGGTCCATCCGGGTTGAGGGCTTCCCGGGCACCGTCGAGGAGTCCACGACCACGTCCGTGGCCGACGCTGCACGCACGCACGTCGCGCACAACCTGCGCGTGCCGATCGACGACATCACGGTCCACGTCAGCTACCTGTCGCCTCAGGCCATCCCCGTCCAGCCCTCCGCGCGCAGTCGCTACGGCACGGACGTGCACATAACCCGTCGCGCGTTCGGTGGCACCACCGCGCTCGCAGCCGTTGAGCAGATGCGTTCTTGGCTGACCGAGGAGACCCAGGACTCCGTGAGACTGCTGAGCATCACCGTGCAGTACGACCCGGACGAGGTAGATGGCGCGGCCCCTGTGGAGCTCGGCGTGATGTACGAGAGATTCTTTCACCCGGTCGCGGACGCCCGAATTCTCGCCGATCCCGTCATCGCCCTGCTGGCTCTCAACGGTCTCAAGGCTCATCTGACCGACGCGTCGGACGAGGAAGAGGCCGCGATCGCCATCGCTGGGTACGACGACCACCTGTTCGTGGTAGCACCAGCAGACGGTGAACGAGCCTGGGCAACACTCTGGCGTGACGAGCACGACCCTGAGTTCACCGACGTCGAGTCCACTCTGGACGGACTTGGTCTGCAAAGTGCGCACGACGAGATCGCAGAGGCGATCATGCGCCAGCTCGCAGGTCACCCGCCGGCACTCTACGGACGTCCGGGCTCTGTGCAGACAGGGCCAGGACGGTGAACGATCATCCCGCCGCCGTACTGCGGCGCGCTGCCACGCTCGCTTCGGCTGTGCTTCCTGCCGGCCTGGCCGAGATCGCCGCGGACGAGATCGGCATTGAACTCAGCCAGCTCGACGCAGGTGCTCCAGCCGATGGCATCGATGAACGCATTCTGGGCATCGCACGCGAGATCCTGAGTCTGGTGCCCGCCGATTACGTAGCCCAGGCGCGCGGTGAGGTCGAAGCAGCGGGATGGCGTCCTTGGTCGGCGGAAGTGGCAGCAGATCTGCTGCATCTCGTTGACGCGTGGGAGCATCAAGGACCTGGTCGTGAGACCGCCATACTTCTGGCGCAGGTTCGCCAACTCGTTCAAGACCCTCATCCGCGGCGGGCGTGAGTGCCCGAGCGGTGTCGTGTCGCAGCCACCCCGACGCAGTTGCCCACGACAGCCCGATACCGTGGCCGGTTTCACGTCCCGCAGGAGGTTGTTGCAGTGCCTGATCGTGTCGACCCCACCGAGGTGATCGCCCGAGTTCACGGCGCCTACGTCGTCGCCGGGCGGAGGTACCCGCGTGCGCTCCCGCCAGAGCTGGCGCCTTGGCACTGTTACAGCGCTGACGGCGGGCACAGTCTCGTGGTGCTGTTGGCTGCGCACACCGACGACTTCGACAAGCCGAGCGCCGATATCTCCCAGCACACCGTGCCTGCACCGGTGAAGTCGGTGCTACGCGCGGGATGGACGGTCCGCGAGGACGGTTACGTGGTAACCGCCCTGCCCTACGATCCGCAGCTCGGCCTGGTGACCGAACCCGGTGACGACGAATTCGACGCGGACACCGTCACCGATACCGAGCTGCACACCTACGCGGTCGGCAAGCCGTACCACCCGAACAAGACCTCCTGGCCGGACGGCCTCATGCAGTGGCGGCTGACCGATACCGGCGTGAGCCTCCTGTTGTTCCTGGGCTCACCCACCACCAGCGAGATCACCGCCGTCCGCACCGGTCGGGCGCAGTTCGCTCTGATCGCCGGGCAGCACGCGCTGCTGCTCGCCCACCGGTTCGAGCCAGGACTGCCGTGGTCGGACGCTCCCTGGCAGGCATGCCGCCAAGACGTTCCCGTGGGGTTGCCCCTCGTCGGCGAGACCGGGCACCTGCTGGTGGCAGTCATGTTGGTCGACGCACACACCGGGATTGTGCAGGCTATCCGGCAAACCACCTGGTCGGCGCGATTTGCCGAGGCGGTGCGCGCGGCTATGCGGACGCAGACGCTCAACAGATCAACTGATGCCCAGGGCGCGACTGAGATCGATACTTGGTACCGGCGGTACACGACGACGCAGGATCTTGTGCGCCACGCCGACTTGACCACCAAGAGTGGTGCCCAGCCACTGACTTGATCGGTCTGTGGTGATGCAAGCAACGCATCACCGCTCAGAATCGGCGTTCGCCGGCACGCGGTCGAGCAGCACCAGGCGCGAGAGGTCGAGCGACTCCTCGTAGGGATCAGGTTGGGGAACGGGTTGGTCAGCACCGCGGGATCCGACGGGACGCCGAGCGCCGCGACGCCGACCAGTTCGGGCAGGTGACCAGCTGGCGGCAACGAGTCGTAGAGGCCGTAGCACAGCCTGGTCGCGGGGAAAGCGTTCGAGTAGTGGTGAGTCACCGTGAACACCTCGGCGGTGGTCTTCGGGATCTCCCATACCTCGTAGCGGTGGGGATCGAACGGTTCTCCGATCGGTCGGTACAGCGCGGTCTTGGTTCGCCACCGCTGCGTGCGAGTGGCGGAGTGGACATTGGGCATGGTCATGCCTTCCTGCTTGCGTGGGGTTGGTCGGCGGAAGAGCCGCCTGACGCTGGGATTTCTGGCGTCAGGCGGCCGAACCAGTGCCGCGCGGCTCAGTCGGGCGCGGCGTCGGGCGGCGCTGTGGTCGTGCGCCGCTTCCGGCGTTCCTGTGCGCGCTCGTCGTGGGCTTTCTGGAGTTCGCCGAACCGGAAATGTCCCTGGAGTTTCTGGAGATGCAGGATGCGGTTGCTGGCCATGCCGACCGGGGCTGGGCCGATGACGGCGAGCCGGTCGTCGGCGAGCTGGGAGAACCAGCCCAGTTCTGCGATGGCCTCTTCGCTTGGGAACACGTCGGCGACGCGGTCGTAGGCGGGGTCGAGCATCGAGTCGTACTTGCCGCCGAGCGAGTACACCCATTTGAAGTTCCACGGGTGTTCGGGCTCTACGAGCCGCCGAAATCTCGGAACCTCCTTGGTGTAGGCGTAGAAAGTAGAGTCGGGGCATGCGGTCATGATGCGAAGCCAGGCCGAGAGGTAGTCGTCGGAGAAGAAGTCACCGGCATCGTGAATGCGGATCCACTTACCGCGGAACTTCTTGTGGCTGAGTTCGGCCGTCATTGCCTTCTCCCAGTCGGGCAGGTCGTCGAGCACGTAGCGGAGGTTTTGCTGGTGCCTACGTCGAACAATCGGGTAGCGGTAAGCATTAGTCCGCGCGTAGCAGAGTTTTGCGCAGACGCCAGCCGAGGGGCATGTATTGAAGCTGGAGCCGTCGTCCTCGAATCGACCGGCCCATGCCGGAAGGGTCCAGTTGTAAATTCCGAGGGCTCTCAATTGACTGTTTTGCGTCAGCAGTTTTGCAGGGCGAACGGCGCGACGAGTTTCCTCGCTCATGGAAATCTCCACGAAGATTAGGGAGTATTAGATGTGCCGATGGCGGAACATTGCCCGTCCGACACGAACTACTCTATCCAATTTTCGCCGCCTTTAAGATTCGGCGAATGCGCGCAGTTCGGCGACAGAACAGGGTGGGGCTCCGGTGAATTTATCTCCGGAGCCCCACCGGGTTAGGCCGCGAGGCCGTAGTCGTCGGGGTATTCCACCGGCGGGTATCCGAGGGATTCGGCGACTCGGCCTACGAAGAACTCCGCTGAGAGCGGGGTGACCGCGTTGCCCAACTGCTTGATCTTGTCGGTCTGGGTCCCTTCCAGGAGATAGCCCGCACGGAAGGCCATCGCCGCGCGGATCTCGTCCACGGTGAGCATCCGGTAGGTGCAGTCCTCGATGGCCGGTGCCGGGCCCTCCCAGCCGACCAGTGACTGGTGGCCGCGGGTGGTGATGGTGCGCGCGGGCTCGGTGACCAGGCTGCACATGTTGCCGTCCTTGGCACCGCGCGTGCCGTTGTTGCGCACCAGCATGTGGTGCCTGCCCGAGGCGCACATGGTCGCGAACGGGTCGGTGATCGGGCGGACCTTCTTGCGGGAGCCGCCACCGCGCAGTTCGGCGATGAAGGGCACGAACGGGTTGGCGAACCGGTCGAGGCCGATCTGGATGCGTGCGAGCGTGGCGGGCTTGAGCTCGTTGGCTCGGTCGCCGATGCGCTCGCCCGGCGTGTCCCAGTCGATGATCGTCTCCGCCGCGACCGTGAAGGGCTCGACGACGGCGTTGCGGCAGGTCGAGTTGGGGCAGCGGTAGACGTACTGGTTGCGCAGGCCGTACTTGCCCCACTGGGCGCAGGGCCACTTGCTGGTGCGCTTCTTGAACACCTGCATCGCCGCGACCACTTTGTCGCACGATGGGCAGTAGGCCGGGGGGCGCAACTGGAGGTCGGGCGCCTTGTTGCCCACCTTCGTGAAGATGACGTAGCAGCGATCGCGCGACTGCGGAGCGGCTGCGGTGTTGGCGGACGGGAAATGCATCGAGTTCGCGTAAACAATCTGGTACGTGTAGCCGAGGTTGCGCATGCTCCGCAGCCAGTCGTCGATTTCGTCCCAGAACATGATGTCAACGACGTTTTCCACGATGATGGCCTCGTACAAATGCGCTTCGGTGAACCGCACGACGTCCCACATCGTGGCTCGGGAGCGCACGGCCGTCGGGTCAGCTTTCGAGTTGCGCTTCTTACCCTTGGCGACACTGTGGTTCGTGCACTCAGGGGAGAACCAGGCGAGATCAGTGCGCATGAAGTAACGCGGTGGGACCACGGACAGGTTGGTGATCGCGTGGTCGGCATTCGGGAAGTTCAGCGCATGACTGCGAACAGCAACATCCCAGTGATTGATCGCCAAGGCGAGGCTTACCCAGTCGATCGATTCGAATCCCTGGGAACTGCCTCCCGCCCCCGCGAAATGGTCGGCGATTGTGAGCATGAGAATCCCTGCGTCAAAATGTGGGGAAGAAGTCGCCAAATGGGAGCGTCGCCTCCGATTTGGCGTACATTCAATATAGCCACAATTTGAGCCTTGCGGGATTCGCCAGAAACAGATCGGCGGTTATCGAGGCCGACGCACAGCGCGGGATTAGGATTCCGTCCGAGCGAACGCAGACTCGCTGGCCGGGCCGAACTGATCGTCGGTCTGGTGGCAGGTGTGCCTGCAGCGGCACGACGGAGGCCACGCGCAGCGGGCGTGGTGCAGGCCGTCTGAAACCCGACGAGTAGCATCTGGTGCTCTCGTGACGAGCGCGGATTCACGTGCGGGTTGCGGGGAAGAAGGCTGGGGCGAGGGCTCTCGGCAGTCACCTGCGCGCTTCGGCGCGCAGAGTCGCGAGCCGCACGGACGAGGTGCGTCAGGCGCGACGTCGAGAACACCCCTCGCCCCGGCGTCCTTCTAGTCCGCCTTGGCCGCAGGTTCGAGCGGCGAGACCGGGTCGATCAGCCGGCTGCCGCGTTTGACCAGCCGAAGTGTGCGGGACCGAAGCCTGCGCATCGGTGGTAGTGCTCGATCACCACGGCCAGCCACGGCACCGCCGCGCCGGTCAGCCGCATTGCCGCTACCTGGGCGAACTCAAGCGTCATCGAGCTGTCGTGCAGCCACAGCCCGGTGATGGAGTCGAACGTGAAGTGCCGCCGCTCGGTTCCGTACGGATGCACCCACAACCGCTTCGTGGTCAGCGTGACTCCCATGACCGGGGACGGCCGCCACTGCCATGCCGCAGCCGCTTGCGCCTGGTGCTGTGCTCGCGCGCGCCGCAGGGCGTTCATCGCGACGGCGCCGGCCACGAACGCGGGAGGTCCGACGATGACGGTGGGGCCCGGGGTCGGCACGGTCACCTCGGCACAGAGGTATCGCTCGTAGTGGAAAGCCGAGCCCGTGTGGTGATTGAGGACCGCGACGGCGTGCTCGTCGGCGTCGAGCGGCACAGGGCTGTGGACAGTCGGTAGCGCACCGCCTCGCGCGAGGTACTCACGGACGTCGGCCGCCGCAGCCCACGCGTTCGCCGCGGTGTTCTGGTGCTGCATCGATCTGTCCCCCGCCCCCTGCGATCGTGTTAGGTCACAACGGTACCGCTGACGGCAAGCCGGTTCGAATGCCGTCTCTGGTCTGCGCAGAGGCCGCCAGTGTTCACCTCGGGCCGCACATCGGTGCCGTGCCGTTCTCGGTCGTGATGGGCGTACAGCGGCGCCTGGGAAGCACGTGCTCGACCGTGACAGTCCAGCCGCGGGCAACGCCTCGGACGCCGATCTGGCCCGTGAGGCAGGGTGACCTTTACCGGACGGCTTGACGCGCAGTTCCACGAGAACGGCGATCGCCTCGAAAAGTGCTTCGATCGCCTGGCCTCGCCGGGTTTCACCGCTCCGACGGCTTGCGTGCCTGGGACGACTGATCGCTACGTCTGTCGGCGTGGCGGCGAAGAAGATGCTCACCCGCTGCGGGACCGCACGCGAATCCCTTGCAGGGCGGAATGTATCGCACTCGTGACCAACCTTTGCAGCTTCGGCCGACGAATCTGGATTGTCTGCATGATGGCCTGTGCTTGCTCCGGAACGAGGACGCTGTGGACGAAGTTCGTCGCCTCCTTGAAGTTCTGCGGGGTGAGGGTGCCAACGGCGATAGCAGTCACCACGTTCGCCAGACGCCTGAGCTCTTGTGTGTCGCCCTCACTCTCTCTGCACGCCAACTCAAGGCACGTCTCCGCTCCGAGGTAGTCCCGGCACGCCGAGAACCACATGTGTTCGAAGTAGACGGCGAGCCCTCGCAACACCCGTTGGGCGTCTGCGGACAGCTGATCGTCACGCCCCATCTGGTAGATGTAGACGTTCACGCCCATGAAGCTTCCGGCGATCAGCGCTGACCGCAGTTCTCGAGACTGGTTCACCAAGGGGCTTGATGGTGCGAGCAGCTCCTGCCACACGTGCAGGTCCGTGGCCATGGTGACTCCTTCGCGGACGAGATGCCCGCATCAATGAGTGCACGTCATTCCGTGCAACGTGGGGGATTCGCGGAGCCCTGCTCCCTGTGCGAGAGCAGTTCGGTGTGTGCGCTAGAACTCGCGATCGCCGGGCATCAGCAACACCTCCCGGCGGGCATCAGTGCCACGTCGAGCGGTATCGCGCGCGGCCTGGCGTCGAGAAGGGGGAGCGCAGAGAACGGCACCGCTTCACGCTCGTGCCCGCCGCGATCTGTGTGCTCGCACACCGAGTCCATTCACGTCTACCGATCTTGTGGGCGGTCGAGTTGGTCAAGCTGATGTTGAACCTCAGCAGCGCGAATGCGCTGGTCGTGGAGGCCGAAAGTCGAGATCGCGAGGATGTAGTACCCGCGAGCCCGAGCTGGGTCGGTGTGCTCGGCGGCCGCGCCAGCGATAGCCGCTGCCTCGGCGAGGTGAAGGGGGCCTCCGGCGGATTTGAGCAGGTCGAGCGTGGCCTTGATCGTGCCGAGTGCCTTGGCGTGCTGCCCATCGTCGAGCAGCGTTCGGGCAAGGCAGGTGAGGACGAGTGCCCGCGGTGTCGCGTCGCCAGTCCCTTTCAGTAACCGCTTTGCGGTGTGCAGGTGCGTGATGGCGATGGCCGTGTCGCCTACGGCAGCCTGAACCGACGCGATGTGCAGGTTCAGCAACGCGGTGAAGCCGGGATCGTTGGCCTTGCCGCCGATGTTCAGCCAGAGAGTGTCACCGATCTCGACCATCAACTGCTCGGTGGTGCGCAGGTGCGTGGGCGCATCTGTCGTGCCGGCCAGGACGACCAAGTCGGGCGCGATCCGCAGGTGGCGCGGTTTTGCGGAGTCGTTGCCATGCTCCAGGATGGTGAGCGCGGTGGTGTAGTCCACCAGCGCGGCCGCCAGGTTGGTGTTGAGTTGGTGGATTCGGCCTCGGACCGCGTGCGCGAAGGCCATCGTCTGGGCGACGCCGAGGTTCGTGGCCAGTTCGACCGCGCGATCGGCCGTGGTGATGGCTTCCTCGTGCTCTCCCATATTCGACAGTGAGTGCGCCAGGCGCGCGGTGACTCTGGCGCGTCGCTGATCATGCCTGTCTTCGACGGTTTCTAGCGCCATGCCCGCAATGTGCAGGGCAATGTGTGCGAAGCGGTGATCGCCGAGATAACTGGCCAACGCCTCGAAGGGTTCGGCCAGTTCGCACGTGGCGTTGCTGACGCCGTACTTCATGCCTCCGGTCAACATCTGCGAGAGGCAAGACAGGTTCTCCTGGAACCACGCCGCCGCGTTCGCGGGTGTGTCGAAGAGTTCGGTCGCCTTCTCGTACACAACGCCGCTCCGGTCACCGTCCGGGTACAGAGTCCGGTCAGCGCTCGCCGCTTTGGCCGCGTACCACCACAGGACGGTGGCATAGCCCGCGAGATCATCATCCAGGCCGAGCGCCGGCGCGAACCGGTCGTCGAAGCGGTAGCAGTCGGAGGTCAGGTCCGCGCGGACGGCCAGGCCGGCGGCGAGGAGCTCGTCCATGACGTCGCGCGGATTCGCGGCGTCAGCAACGACCGCGGCGATGAGGGAGAAGGAGACAACCTCGGGAACACCCGGCATCCCGGCGAGCGTGCTGCGTACCCAGCTGGCGGTGGTGGACAGCTCCGCCATCGTGTTCTCCAATACGTTGCAGGGTAGGAATTACGTTGAGTTCAGGTCTCTAATCGAGGTGCGCCGCTCGGAGGCTTCAGCTGCGTTCGCTGCCGCTTGCACAAGGACGCAGCGCCGCGCCCAGGCCGTCCGAAGATCACGGCTGACAGCTCGCGTCGTTGTGTGTCAGGACAGCGCCGTACATCTCACACAGCACCGCTGACCAGAACAGGGCCTGATTGACTGTGAGTTCGCCGAAATGGGTGGCAATCACTCGAGGGCCGGGCAACCTCACCCGCGGACCTTGATCGCGGACCGCTCGCGCGAGCGCGTCCCAGGCAGCGAGCCGGTACCGCCGCTCGCATTCCAGACGCGCCGATGTCGACATTCCGGCGCACGGCTCGCGGGCTGGGCGGCGAGGAAGTTGGAGCAGACGGTCAGTCGCGGCCACGGTCCGCTCCTGTGGATTCGCGGTGGTGCTTGGGATGCACGGTGTCGAACAGGTGATGGTTCAGGCATCGCAGATAGCCACGTTCCGCGAGCTCTGCTCGCAGGGTCCATACGGTCGCCGGGCTGAGGCCGAAGTGGGCGCGGAGGCGGTCGAGCGGCGGCAGTTCCAGTCCTTCGTCCTGTGTCGCGATGGCAGCCGCAAGCGACTTCTGCACGTGCAGGAGTTGTTCTTGTGGCCTGGCTGTGGGCGATGGGGAGCGTCGAGGAAGCCGAAGCTCGAAGCCTTCTGTCATGACGCTGGCCTGTCATCAGCCTCCGCGGCGACGGTGACGTACACGCCACCGATGCAACGCATGAGGCGCGCCTTCACCAGGCCCGCGCGTGCTCTCCGTACCCAGGCTTGCGTTACCCCGTAGCGCTGCGCCAGCACAGCGCTTCCGGGCAGGGCGAGTACGCGCGCGGTGCCGCAGTTTTGATCGTTGAGCCCAGTAGAGGATGCGAGGACGGCAGCCGTCAGCAAGTCGGACACCGTTGCCAGATACTCCTGCCATGGGCCAGTGGGATCGCGTGATGGCCGATCTGCCGGGGCTGGCGGCAGCACCATGACTTCCGGTGCTACGACCGCCTGCAGCTGGCGGGTGTCCAAGTTGGTCGGATGCCACAGGCCGCCCGCGTCCGATCCACAACGGAATTCGCGCAAGCGGCCGTCACGGTCGTCCAGGAGCGGTCCGACGACCTCGCGCACGACGGGAAGTTGGCCGCGGTTGATAAGCCTCTGCACGTACCGCTGCCGTCCCCACCCCGGCCGCCGGCATACAGGACAGTCCCGTGGACTTGATGCTGGTTCAAAGACAGTGGGCTTGGCCGCGTTAATCATGCCGTTCCCCCCGAGACCTGGCTGAGGTTCTGAGATCGGCGCCTTGCGAGAAGCTCGAGATCCCAGCACCTCAGACAGAACCGCGCGAGCGGAAACGCTTCGAGGTCACAGGGCGCGCGGCGAGTCACAGTGATGTAGCAGTTCGACCACCACGAGCCGCACCGCAACGGCGACAGGTCTCGGTTGACTTGGTGGATGCGGTAGTCCTGGCACCAGGCAGCAAGGGGTGGGCGTGCACCACTGGAGAGTTGCGGCAGCACAGCCGCCTGCGCCGCCATCGCCGCCACCGACAGTGCCGGCTGTTCTGCCTGCGACTGGACCGGCAGGCCATCATCACCAACTACGGGGATCAATCTGGTGCGTTCCGTGTCGGTGAGCGGTGGCGGACCAGCAGCGTGCCGAGACCGCGGAAAGGCCCGCGTGAGATCGCCGGAGGCAGAGAGCAGCCCCACTCTGAACGGCGTGAACAAGGGATGGTCGCCGCGCTGACGTGTGTCAGTGCAGCCGCTCGCCCATTTCACACCGATCACCGCCGCGGTCATGCCGCGTCCGCCAGCAGACGAAGCTTCCGACGTTCCTGCGCGGGGATCTGCTTGAGCTCCTTGAAGGTCTTCTGCTTAACGTGCTTGCGCCACGCGTCGTCGCACTCCTCGCAGGTCGGGCAGGTCTGCAGGTGGCGCGTGGCGTTGACACTGGTCACGGCGATTCCGCACAGCGTCGCTCCCGCGTGGACGATGTACGAATCCTCCGGGCATAGCTCGCGTTTGACTGCATGGCGTGCGCTGTCGGTCTTGGCACTGTGCTCAACCTGAACATCAGCCCAGCAAAACGGTGGGATCACGGCGAAATCGCTGTAGTGGGCGCCCATCACGCCCGCCAGCTGGTCGCCGTGCCGGTACCGAACCGCGTTTGCGTGGCTTGCTCGCGCACGGCGGCTCGTGCGGCAACGAACTCGTCGTCGGACCTGAAGTGCAGGGTCGCGCACCCACCGGACGCCAGCGATGCCCGAACGCGCTCGAGGTTGGTCACCTCGCGCGGTTCAGCGCCAGGCTGGGAAGTGGTAGACGAGTTCAGCGGCTGCGTCATCCGAAGCTCCTGGTGTGATGTTGCCAATCGGGCTGCGGCGATGCGGCAGGCCGCGTCCTCCTGCACCGCCTCAAGTTCGACTCCTGCGTCCCGCGGTGACTTCAAGGCAGTCGGGGCCGAGCACATCCGGGGTGACATCTCGGCTCCCGACCGCTGCGCATGCAATGCGGCCGGATCCGAACGTGGAGCCGTTCGGAAGAGCGCCGTCACATGCGTCTACGGTGTTCCCGCACCGCGACTTCCATGCTAGCTATCGTGATAGCTCTCGCGATACCCCAACCGGGTGGTCTCCGGTGTCTGTCAGTGACTACGCAGGGCAGACTGGACCCGAACCACAGGGGGACACCCCTGAAGAGACGGAGGTACGGCGCGGTGATCCGCGATGACGCGATCGCACGAAAATGGCTGACCGGCGTCGAACTTTCGAACACGCGAGCAGAGGCCATCGACGGCGAGACCGGAGAACCGCCCAGCCAGCAGAAACTCGCCAGGGAAATGGGAGTCACTCGCGGCCTGACCGGTCATTGGGAGCAAGGACGCTATTTTCCGCAACCGGATCAGATCCGCCAGTGGTACAACCTCTGCAACGCCTCACCCGAGGCCGCGGAACGACTCATCGAATTCGGCCGCCCTGACCAGAGCAGTACCACCAGCTGGCTGGACCGTTGGAAGGACATCGTTCCCCACGACCACTTCATGCGTCGCTACGTCGGAGCGGAAGGCATCGCCACCCACGTCTTCTACTACGCGCAGATGTTCATTCCAGCCCTGCTTCAAGAGCCGGATTACGCCCTCGCAGTGACAGCTCCGAGCGCCCGAGTAAGCCCGGACAAAGCCAGAAAGTTGGTCGAGTTCCGGATGTTCCGCCAGCAACGCGTACTCGACGGAAGTCTGGGCCTCACCGTCGTCATCGAGGAGGACGCGTTGGATCGGCCGATTCTCGATCGCGCCGGCATGCGGAACGCATGGCGCAGACTTCTGGAGCTGTCTGAGCGGGACAACGTGGACGTGCGCATCCTGCGACGGGAAGTCGGCCGACACGACGGGCTCGAAGGCCGCTTCCAGTTCGCGTCCTTCTGCACGCCCGACGGACAGGTCCAGGCCGGCCCCGTCGCCTACATCGAGGTACCCAACAGCGCGCTGTACGTGACGACTCGCGCCGGAGTCGCTCAGTACACTGACAGCTCCACTGATCTGGCGGCAAAAGCCCTCTCCGACGACGCTGCGCGCAAGGCCATCGAGGAACGGCTTGCCGCGTGACTACCTTCGGGAGGTGAGGGACGTCGTGACCACCGCACTGGGCCGGGCCGGATGGCGCATCTCGTCCTACAGCAGCAACGGCGAAAGTTGCGTCGACGTGGACTTCACACGCGACGGAGCAGAGATCCGCCACTCCAAGGAGCCCGCCGGGCCATCAATCAGCTTCACACCGACCGAGTGGTCAGCGTGGTTGCAGGAGGTACTGAGCAACGAACCCGCTAACAGCAACGGTCGCGTTCGTGTCGAGGTTATGCCGGAGGGATGGGTCGTGCACGCCCTTCGCAGCGACGTGTCGCTCAGCTTCACGCACGAAGAGATCATCGCGTTTCGCGCCGGCGTCGTCGCGGGAGAGTTCGACCGCGATGTGGCGCTAGCCGAACTGGCACCCTCGTCGTGACCGCGTAGAGCAAGTAGCAATACCGGAGGAGGGGTCCGCTGGGGGAGCGAGCCCCTCCTCCGCTCGTCTGGTCAATAGACGGGGGGAAGGGCTTGACCTCAACGGTGGACGATGAAGCTAGCGCCGACATAGGCATGATCGCTGACATCGCTGGGCGACTGCGCACAGAAGTACGAGTCAGGCACTTGCTCTCCGTTGAAGCCGGGAGAACGGAGGATGCGGTCGATGCGCAGGCCGAGACCGTCAGCGGGATGCGGATCGGTGATCGTGGGATTGTCGGCCTCCTCGCCGGCGTCGGTCCACCCGAGCTCGCGCAGTTCGTCCAGCGCTTCGGTGTCGATCTCCCACTCACCGGTGACGGGGTTCTTACGCCCCTTCTGCTTCAACTTGTGCAGTTCACCGCGTCGCTCGCACACCTGGTACCAGCTTGGTCCCGCTGGCTCTGCGAAGCGGAAGTCGCGCCCCCACGAGCTGGTGATGTTGAGGTCACCACCGGCCACCGTGTTCATGGTGCTCCACGGCTTCCAGCGCTGTGCAGAACGGTCAAACTCCGGTCGGCCAGCACCTCCGGGCCAATGATCCGGGATGAACACCACAGCGATGCCGTCGATCTTCGTTTTGACCACGCCCTTGTAGGGCCCGGCGTTCGAGTTGGGCTCGTAATAGTTGTCGACCTCGAACTTCGCGCGATTCACCAGCACGCCTGGCGGATTGCGGCGCTCACCCCAGTGGTCGACAAACGGCTCGTACAGCTCGCCGTGAGGAAGTGCTCGGCTTAGTTCGTTGACTACACGACGCAAGGCGTCGTGGCCGTCGTAGTCGAAGCGAGTGCACTCCGGCAGTATCAACACGTCAGGTGGCACTGGTGTCGTCTGCCTGATGAAGTCGACGGCGAGCGGGAGACGACTGTGACGCCCGGTCGCCCTATCTACACCGAAATGTTCGATGTTGAACACGCCGACGCTGAAGCGAGCCGAATCGCCGCCGGGTTCGCTCACTGCCAGCTCTCCCTGTTGTCTTAGATCTGCGATGGCACCAGGCCCCCGCAGATCGTGGGCGCGCAACGGTAGGCGCGCTATTGCGTCTGGAGACCTGCTCACGACCAATCTCGCGGGGAGTTTTCGGTCGTGAGCAGGTGTCGCCGCCCGACGCTGGGGGGCGTCACGAGGACGGCGGCTTCTCCTGCGCTGGTTCAGCCTTTACCGAAGGGGCCGGGCAGGCTATTCCAACGCAGGGATGATCAAATCGTGGTTGAGCGGGTTGCGGTACCGGGCTGGAACCGGGCTGTCCCCTGGCGAGTTGCGGGGCGCGGAAGATCGGCTCGGAGCACGTTCGCCTCTAGAGTGCTAGTGGCGGCAGCGCTGGAGCTGCCGAGATGCACTCAAGGGGAGGCGCGAAGGTCGTGACAGGACTCGACTCCGACGACGTTGCCCTCCTGGTCGCCTCCGCCCCGAACAACAGGCTGTTCGCGTACCGGAGGTCCGTACGCGGCTGGAGCCAGGCAGAGCTGGCCAAGCGCCTTGCGATGAGCATTCGCGAGGATGGCGGCACTGTTGGTTCGATGGACGAGCTGGTGCGGACCATCAGCCGCTGGGAACGAGGCCGGTCCAGGCCGAGTCCGAACTTCCAGATGCACCTGGTGTTGGTGTTCGGCGTTTCCGCGGCCGAGCTCGGACTGCTCGCGCCTGACGAGTTGGCGCGCCTTCCCGCCGACCTCGCACCCTCGTATCTGCGGGGTGCGGTGCCGTGTCATCTGACTGTGGACGAGATGGAGCCGATGGTGCCACCCGCAAGTGGAGACTCCGCGGCGCTGGCCCGCCGCGATCGCCAGATCCGCTCGATTCAGTCGATCCTGAGTTCTATTAGTCGCAGTTCGGGCTCGACACTGTCGCTGGACCCGCGCGACGTCGAAACGGCGCAGAACGACAACCGTGCGCACCTTCGTTGGTACTGGCGTTTGCCCGCGCAGGAACTTCTCGACCACCTGCTCAGCCGGCTCGAGCTCAACGTGCGGATCCTCAAACCGGCTCAGGCGAACTCTTCCAACTTCCGGGCGCTCGCGAACGCCCTCGCACACGATGCGCTGATCGCCGCTCGCCTGCTGTTTTTCGACCTGGGGCAAGAAGCGCGCGCTGAGCGCTGCTTCGCCATCGCGGCCGCGGCCGTAGAACACGCGTCGGACAGCACGCTCGCCCTCACCGTGTACGCCCATCGGGCGTTCGTCCCAGGATTTGCAGGAGATCGCACGGGAGCAGACGGATGGTTGGAACGGGCTGAGGGATGTCTGCTCCGTGCTCGGCCCAGTCCTTTGCTGGAAGCGTGGCTAAGGTGCGTCGCTGCGGAGCTCTACGGTATGACTGGCCGGACTGAGCAGAGCATCCGCAGCATCGAGCGGGCACACGACGCGTTGGGCATGGACGGGGAGAACCCGGAGTGGCTGGATTGGTTCGACTACGACAGGTTCGACGGGTTCGCCGGTAACGCATATTTGCAGGCAGGCCGCTTTGAACTCGCGGCGAGCCATTTGCAGAACGCGCTGACAGCACTCGGCGCGAACGCTGCGAAGCAACGCTCGGTGCTGCTGTTCGACCGGGCGCTCTGCGAGGCGCCGACCGACGCAGAGAAGGCGGCCGCGTCGGTGAGGGAAGGCTGCGCCGCGTTCGTCGTCGCGCCCTACGCCGCAGCCGTCACCACTCGGATCCCCAAGCTCACGGCGGCCCTGGAAGGGACCCCGTTCGCCAGCGAGCTCAGCGAACAGATTCGGGCGCTTCCTGCTGTCGCGGTCTAGCGAGGACTACGCGGCGCTGGCGTTGTGCTGGGCGACCAGTCCCGGGAGCCCGCGGAGATCGCTCACGACGGCCAGGCAGGCGGACTCGACGTCGGGGTCGGACAGGATCCGGCCCCAGGGGCCTCTCTTGACGAGAACGGTCTGCATGCCGACTTGCTGGGCTGGCCGTACGTCGTTGTCCAACCGATCGCCCACGTAGAGCACTTTCTCGGCGGAGACACCGGTCTGCTTGATCACCCGTTCGAAGAACTCGGGTGCCGGTTTCTCTACTCCGAAACCATCGGAGGTGCGGATCCAGTCGACATCGAGGTCGAGGCTGATGAGGATCTCCTCAGCGCGGGCGGTCTGGTTGCCGGCGAGGCCGACCTGCAAGCCGTTGTTTCGCAGAGCGATCAGACAGTCGCGAATATCGGGGTAGAGATCGCTCTCGGTGAACGTCTCAGGGAAGCCTGCTTCGGCCCGAAGTCGCCGCTGTTCGGTGAGGTCAAACCCGTCCTGGAACTCGAGGAAGGTGTCGCGGTAGTCGCCACCGCGCCCGATCACCCAGCCGAACACCGCAGAGAACTCATGCGGACTAACTCCAAGCCATTTCGCCCAGTTGCTGTACTCGGTGGTCTCATCCACCACGACCTCGCCGACGTCGAACACCACAGCGTCGATCTCGGTGCCAGAACGCGACACAACATCCTCCACCCTGCCCGCGCCGCCAGTGAGGGCGCGGTCCTAGATCCGATCACGAGCGTCAGGCTCGCATCGTGCCTGATATCGCGACGCCCGTCGATCTCGCCCCTCGGACCAACCCCGGTAGAAGCCCGGGCCCAGCCCGGGTTTAGCCGGGTACCTTCATCTGCTCCGTTCGGCTTAACTGATTGTCTGTCTGTTCGCCGACCGGCAGTACAAGGGATTCTCGTTGCCAGATCCAAGCCAACCGCCGTTTCAGGTCGACTTGTCGACGCCGGCAGTCGCACGCATCGACGACTTCTTGCTCGGCGGTGGTCACAACTTCTGGGCTGACCGGGTGGCGGGTGAACGCCTGGTCGCGGCTGTCCCGTGCATCAAAGGCTCCGCTGCGGCGCACCGAGGTTTCGTGAAACGCGCAGTGCTCACGATCGCCGGGCTCGGAGTCCGCCAGTTCCTTGACCTCGGGGCCGGCTTGCCCACACTGAGCGCTCCGCACTCTGTCGCGAACGAGGTCGCTCCCGGGACGGTCGTGGTCTACGTCGACAACGACCCGGTGGTCGTTTCGCACGCGGAGCTCATGACGGAACAGGACGCGCGCACAGCTGTCGTCCAAGCTGACCTGGCGGACTCAGATTTCGTGCTGGGTAACGATGTGACGAGCGGGCTGCTCGATTTCACACGGCCTGTCGCGGTGCTGATGTGCGCGAGTCTGCAGCATCTCTGTGAAGCCGAGGACGATGATGCCACCAGGATAGTGGCGTCCTACCTCGAAGCGTTGTGCCCTGGCAGCTATCTGGTGATGTCCCACATGACCGCTGACTACGATGCGGAGGCAACCGCCCTCGTGCGGGAGCTCTTCGCCACGACCACCGCCCCAGTGCGGCCGCGGAGTGAATCGTGGCTTCGCAGGTGCTTTGCAGGCCTGGAACTCCTCGCCCCTGGCGTTACCACGCCAGCGCTGTGGCGCCCGGACGATGCCAGCCTGGGCACGCACCCAGCCCTGTACCACGTCGCGATCGGTTGCAAGTCTGCGGCGTGATCGCAGTTCACTGTCGTGCAACGAGCACGCCGTCTGCTCCAGGGCTCTACTCGACCGCGTCACACTAGCGACGTCGGCGCTGATCGCCGGGGTTTGTCTCACGGCCGTCGCGGCGGCTATGCCGAGGATCGATCCCACGTACCTCGCGGCGGGACGGTATTGCGCGCCCAGCACTCAGGTGTTGTCCGATTCGGTCGACCCCGACACGCATCTTCGCCAGGTGAGTAAGCGCGTTCGGCGATTCGAGCGCCACCAGCACGGCCGGCAGGCTGTCGGTGAAGAACTCCTTGCGGGTGCCTGCGGCGTCTACGGTGGCGATAGCACCATCGTGATCTGCTTTGAAGGTGATCTGGGCTCCCGCGAGGGTCAGCGTGCCGACTTCCCATTCCGGGAAGCGAACACGGCTGATCAGGTGATGGAGTACCCATCCGCGCAAGCTGGGGGATACGGCACGCCCGTTGAGGCGGACGACGTGGTCCTCGGCGAGACGGTGCACGCCTAGTGCGGCGGTGAGGAACTCGACGAATGACTGCATCTCGGCATGGGAACTGCGTAGCCGGTCTGCTGACCATTCGCGCACTTCAGGCAGGTCCAGAGGCGGATCCTCTCGTGTGATCCTGTCGGTTTCGCCGGCGAGCTCGGCACCGGTCTGGACGTGGGACGCGTTGATCATCGCTCTTGTCGGAGGGTTGCCGGGCCGGCCGAGCGCGATGGCGATCGCTGCGCACGGGTCTTGGGGTCCGGCCGTTAGCGGCAGGTGGTGATGGGTGCCGGTGTGCTCGGCCAGAAAGGATTCCAGCGTCCACGGACCCTCCAATTGCGCGGCGGCGAGCACGGCGTGCTCGGTGCACTCCTGGAGCAGGTCGTGACGCATCCACCCGGCCAGCCTGAGGTGTTCGTCGAGGACTCGTGCGTGCTCGCCGAACAGGGTTCGTTCAGACCACCGTGACAGCAGTTCCGCCCCTTCCGGTTGCGGCTCGTCGTCGGCCCATTCGGAATGCCCGCGATTGTCGTCTGCGTTGAGCACGTCGTAGATCCGCACGGGCCCGTCGTTTCGCAGGAAGACCTCCGCGGGGTGGACGTCGGCCCGTTGCAGGACCGAGAGCTCGTTGACGAGGGTAAGCACCGACAGGTACTGCCGTGCGTCGTCGACCGCTGCAAGATCGAAAGGCCACTCGCTCGGCGTGCTCTGCCGCGAGTCTGAGGAAGACCAGGTCGACTCGCGGAAGCCGGCCGCAGCGTTCCACCGCCGCTGCACCTCGGCTGCTGCGCGCCTGCTCGCGGTCTTGTCGTCCCCTGCCATCTGCCGTACGAGATCGAGCATCGGCGTGGCAGGCACGGATTCATCACTGGCCACTACGGCCCCCGGTTCGCAGACTGCCTTCTTGTCCACCGTGAGTACCGGAGTCCTCTTGGGTCAATGCTGACAGGCGGATTCGCGAATCCGGTCGACCATGCCCCCACCGACTCGGTGTGTGCCTGGTTGCAGACGATGCCTTATGCTGCCGTCGGTCGATTCGCGACCTGGCGTAGATGTACCCGGCAGAGTCCCGGCGTGGGTACGGAGCCGAAGCCGCTGTGGTGCGGTGCGATGCTCGACAACCCTCCAGCCGGTGAACGCGTGATCGTCTTCGACACACGCCTGACGAGGGGGCTTCCGGGACGCCCACAGAGGTCAGGTCCAGGTGTCCAATCGCGTCAACATGGTCCGTGTGCGCACGCAGCACACCGGAGAGCCGTATCAGACGGCGTTGCAAGAGGCCCGTGCCCATGGCCCGCTGCCTCGCGCGCTGGGAGCAGTGGCGGTAGTCGAGTTCCTGTTGCTGTCGCACCTCGAGCTCATCCATGATCGCGGCTTCGTGAGGTGGGCTAGAGAAGCCAGTTCCGGGCTTCCTCTACGACCTCGGTGCCGAGCAGCACACGGGGCGCCGAACTGAACGGGCTCCTCGCTGCGGGACCGCAAACACGTGAGATCCCGCGCCGCCACTAGCTCAGGCACCGAAACCCAGTAGCCGGCGGATGGGATCCTGGCTGAATGGACTTCGAGGAGGACGACGAGTTCGGCGATCAGTCTGAACTGGACACCGCGATCGACCTTGTGGAGCGGATGGAGGTGATGCTGATTGCTACGGCCAAGAAGTTCAATGAGCCATACCAGCCCAACCGCCGCGAGTACACGGCCATGCACCGCCAGCTCAAGACGATCTTGCAGCGGCACGGAGTCCGGAACCCGTTCCCTTGGAGCCAGGTCGACGAGGGTGTCGCGGCCGCCAAGACCCACAGCGCGACCTACGCGGGCCGAACGGCGTTCCTGCACGACCGCGCGGAGCAGACCATCATGGCGCTGCGGCACCGCATCAGCGATCGCGCCAGCGGCGACCTGGCGGCCGCGACCCAGGCCTTCGTCGACGCCGCCGATGACTCGGTCGACATCACCGCGGTTCGGGCACGGCTCAGGCGCATCGAGGCCGCGTTGCCGGTCGACCCGGTGAGCGCGCTGAGCGAGGCGAAGAACCTTGTCGAGGTCGTCGCCAAGACCATTCTCGCCGAGCTGGAGGTGCCGACGAAGAGCAGCTGGGATCTCGGTGAACTCGCGAAGCAGACCGCCGCGGCGCTGGGGGTAGACCGCAAGTCGGCCACCGATCTGCACCACCAGGACATCGCCGCGATCATGAAGCGGCTGCAAGGGCTGGTGCACGAACTGGGAAGCCTGCGCAACCACGCCGGTGACGGCCACGGCGAGCTCGAACTGCCGGAAGGAATCGACCTGCGCCACGGCCGCCTGGCGATGCGCTGCGCCATCGCATGGTCGGCGTTCATGCTCGACACGCTGCACGACCAGAGCGTCGACTGAGATCAGCTGTCCGTTCTGCGCTGACCCGCCGGCGCGCTGTACCTGCCCTGTCGGTGGTCATCCGGCCGGTTGGGCCGTGGTGAGGCAAGTTCCTACGGTGGCCCGACAGCGATCGCACAGAGGGCGAGCGAGGCTGAGCCGAGCAGGAACACGCCCCCATCCACGACCGGGATGGGGATGGCTCAGCGGTCCGGAGAGCCGCGCGGCGAGGCGAGTGACCTACCGCTTGTCGGTCATCTGCGCTGATGCGGCCGCGGCGGAACTGGGCCTTTCTTCCGCACTGCCGAGCAGGGCGAACGCTCTGGTGACGAGTTCGGTGTCGAGCGTGGTGCATTGGGCCTGCTGTGCGAGGTCTGTTGCGCCAGTTGCCATGGGCAAAGTCGGCGTCGACCTGGGAGATGAGTTCGGGAGCGCAGGCGGCGTAGATGGGGTGGTAGGCCTTCATCAGCTGCGGGACCGTGTCGGCGGCCAATGGCAGGACGCGGCGGCAGCGGTAGACGCGAGAGGCCAGCATGGGGTTGCGGGAGATGGTTTGCCAGCAGCGGTCGCCACCAACGAGTACGAGGCTGAGCCGGGTTGCCGAATCGTCGTAGAGGTTGCGCAGGACTTCCTTGGCGTGCCGGTTGAGTCGCTGTGCCTCGTCGACGACGAGCAGGACCGGTCGACCGGTGAGATAGGCGAGGACTTGCTCGTCTAGCTGGGAGCGCTTCAGGCTGGGTGAGGGCGGTTCACCGAGCACGGCGCGGGCGAGTTCTTGTGCGACGCGCAGGGGGATGGGGACGTTCGGGAACTCCATGTTCACGACATGGATGGACGCGGCCACTTCGGCTCGCTGCAGGACGGTCTGGATGGCGAAGGTTTTGCCGACGCCGGCCATGCCGTGTACGACGGCGATCGCGTGACGGTCGATGCTGTCGGGTGGCGCGCTGTCACATGCCCGGTTCCGCAGAACACCAGGGTGAGGGATCGGAGGACTGGACGGCAACCCGCTGCTGATGTGCATGAGTACAGCAACAGCGACGGGCTCGGTGTGTTGATACCGGTGGTGAGTCCTTTCCGTATCGGGCAACCAGCCGACAGGCTGGCCGCCGAACTCGAGTACGTCATCGTCCGACGCGGCGTTGTGCGGCCCGCACCTTCTGCAACGCATGGTGCCGGTTGATCCCGAGGTATTGCCTGGTGACAGGTTCGTGCAGCAGGTGCTAGGAGTCGCTGGGCAGGCCACCACGCCGCGTGGATCGCCGTGCTCGACGGCCTGTGCTCGACTAGGTCGGGGTTGTCAGCCGCCGTCTCGGCGCTCTTGGTAGACATTTGGGTACGGACGTCCTGTACCAGGAGGAATAAGTTGGCGGAGTTCTGCGCGGTCGTGCCTTTCGACCGACAGGTGGCGGGGTACGTGCCCGACACCGCGTCGCTGTTCACCCCCGCGGTGCCGACGCCGCTTCACCTGGCGGTACTGGTGCGGCTGCATCGCAATCACGGGATAAGTGGGAAGCTGACCAGCGAGCTCGCCGAGGAGTTCGCCTCGCTTGGCTGGTGTACGGCACAGGACTACACCCGAGTCACCCACGAGCTCATCGCCGGTGGTCTGGCCGAGGGGGTCCAGCTGAGCGTGAATCCCCTGCTGCACACCGGAGACGAGTGTCGACGCTGCGCCGAGCACGTGGAGGTCTACGCGCAAGAACAGCGTGATCACCAGCGCGCCGTCGAACGGTGGCAGGCCGGCGCGGCCGCCTACCCCTACGTGACCTCCACCGCCTCGATCCACTTGCGCGACTGCACGCACATCACCGCCGAGCCCAGGCCCTGCGCGCCCACGCTGGAACCGTTCGTGCACACCGGTGGCATCTACTCCCAACAGCGGTTGGTCCTCGGCGATGACACCGTGGTGGTGTCGTGGGAAGACCTGGAACCCGGCGGGGAATGGTGGGACCGCCCCTACGGGCCTCCGCCCGGCGACGGCGAAGTCGGGGTGTCCGATCGGATTCACTGCATGTCCGTGCGCGAAGCCCGCGCCCGGACCCTGCCCAGTAGCGGACGACGGCGGTCGTGGAAGCCGTGCAAGGTGTGCCGCCCGATCGACCCCTTCCTGCTCGACACAGCAGACACCGCCGTGATCTACCGCGCCGACACCCATCCCGCGGACGTCATCGCAGTAGTAGCCGAAGACGGCCAGCACACCACGCCGATCAAAGGCCTGCCGGCACCCCACGGCTCGAGCTACGGCTGGGGCCCCGCTTCGGACACCGACCGGGCCAGGACCGCGCTGGCGATCCTGATCGACGCGGCCTCGGCCACCGCCATGGAATCGCCGACCCTGCCCTGCGCCGAGTTCGCCGACACGTTCCCCGCGATGAAGTCCACGGCCTCCCTGCGCATCGACCGTGCCGAGGTCCGGGCTTGGTTGCGTGATTGGTACCGCGACAACCCAGCACGTTCAGCACCCGCCGCCCTGGCCGTGCTGGTAGACCGCGATCTCGCCGTGCGCCCCGACTCAGACCGGCTGTCAAATCTGCGCTGACCGCGGCTCCACTGGCCCACGGAAGCTTCTGTGGCCACGACGTCACCCGAATGGCATTCGGGTTGTGGTGGCTGGACTGGGCCAGGACGAGCCCTGTTCCCGGCACACTGATCAACATGAACACGCTAGATCCCGCACGCAACTACAAGGCACGGCCCGGCTACGAACTGCACGACATGATCGCTCTTCCCGGCTGGGACGACCAGAGCATCTGGGGCTGGGACGCGGCCACAGGGAGCTTCTTCGGGCAACTGTGGCGCAACGGCTCGACTGCGGACGAACCCGAGATCTGGCTGACCGGAACGCGCAAGCCCTACCCGTGGCCGGCCTGTATCGCGTTGGAGATCGTTGAGACCACGAAGGCGGAGCCGATCGCCGTGGTGCACGCGATGGGTATCGCCGACCCAGATCCATCCCTGATCGACGAACCGGAGATCCGGGCGCGGGTCAGCGAGCTGACCCGCGCTTTGGACGCCAGTCCCTACGGGATGAGCAAAGTTCAGGCTTTGGCGTGGGTGCTCGGCACGGCGCCGCTGAGCCCCGGCACCCGCACGGCTTGGCAGGAGAAGCCCACCGCAGCGCAGGTGGACGCCGAGCACCACATGGTGACCGGCCGTGTCTACCGGGAGGTGAGCGAACGCGACTACTTCTCCGGCGCGGACGAGGCTCTGTGGTGGGCGTTGGGGCGCTGACATCGCGGGCTGATCCCGTACCCATCGGAGATCGACTCCCCACGCTCATGTCCAGGCCCAGCTGCGTGACGGGGTACCGAGCCAAACCACCGTGAACCAACTACACCACGCGGCGAGAGCAGGTTCGTAAGCCAGGTTAAGTCAGGTCTGTGGACGGTCTTCCTCGCGTGGTGTGCACAGCTGTGTCAGCGCGGCCGCGACCTCTCGCAGGCGGGTGGCGTTGTCGTGCAGGCCGCGCAGGAGGTCGCGTTCCTCGGCGCGCAGCCGTGCAACCGGCGTGTCCTGGGCGTTCCCGTCCGGCTCGTCCCGGCCGTCGAAGCCGGGGTCTGCCGTGATCGCGTCCTCGTGCCGGGGCTGGGACTCCAGCCAGGCGGGCGCTTCGTCAACTGCGTCGGTGGCGTGCCGGTTCGCCCACTGATCCAGTAGCGAGGCGAGTTCGGCGACGAACACGTCGATCTCACCGAGATCGAGTGCGTACTGGGCCCGGTCGTCGGCGTAAGCGAGTTCGGTCGCCGACGCGAGGTCATCGCCGTCCTGGCGCAGGATCCGGCGCCCGAGCATCAGCGCTGGGACGAAGCCGCGAATGTGGTCGCGTCCAGCGAGCTCCGGCTGGACGGCGGTCTCCTCCTCGGTCACCGGCTCGGTCGCGAGAATCCACGACAGCCGGGCGACGCCGGTGATGACAGGGTCTGGGGCCTGCCACCACCGGGGAGCTCCACGCACGGCGTCGTCGAACATGACCTCCGTCTGGGGCGGCAGCGCGTTCACGATTCGCGCGAGAGTTCCCGCGTCCTCCACCATGGTGAGGCCACCCGGCATCACCATGGACAGCTCGGTGAACCGCGCCATCGCGGCGCCGATCTCGTCCTCGCTGGGCTCGTGCATGACGTTCTCCTTGTAGAGCAGGGGTTAGCGTTTGGCGCGGGCGCGAATGGCGAGCACGGCCAGGCCGAGCAGGATCGCGCCGAGTACGCGGGCGAGCAGGACGAGGTAGCCGCCCAGCGTGGTGAGGCCCTGGTCGGTGCCGATGGGTACGAGGGAGGTGATCAGGGTGCGGATCGCCCGCTGAACACGGGCTGCGGTCCACCGTTGGTCAGGCGGTGGCAGTGTCGGCGCGACGGCGGTGACGTCGAGCGCGACCGGCGGGGAGGCGGGTGGCGGGAGGGTCGCGGTCACGCGCTGGCCGGTGATGTCGATCGTGATCACCTGCGGTAGTGGGGGAGCGGCGGTGCGCGCGGTATCGGTGATGCGCTGGACGGGCGCGGTGTCGGCGAGGCCGTGCCCGGTGGCAAGACGGTGAGCGTGGCCAGCAGGGCGACCAGTGCGGCGAGAGCCCGGCTGGCGCGCTGGCCGTAGCCCGACAGTGCCCAGTAGAGGGTCAGCAGCCAGCGATCAGCGCTCATCGGTGGGCGTGAGAGCCGTCGGGCTTCCATCTCGCCGTAGTAGAAGTCGCCGGCTCCGGGTTCGTCTTTGGCGTCCTCGCGGGCCTTACGCAGGGACCGGTACAACGATGCCAGGTGGTCACCGGTGAGGAGCCGACTTCTCGTCGAGGCGGAGGGGGAGGAGCCCGCGGTCCCGGCTGCGTTCAGCCAGAACGCCAGGTACTTGCCACGCGCCATCGAGTAGCTCAGAAATCGCGCCTTGGCCACAACACGGCGGTCTGACCAGGAAAGCGGCATCAGTCGAGGCAGTTCCGCCCGCCAGAAGAACTCCTCACGAATGACCTCGCGGCGGCTCCATCGCCAGACGAAGGGCCAGTTCCACCAGGTTCGGAAGCCGTCGTGCGGGAGCTGGGCGAAGGTGATGGGGCCGCTGAGGCTGAGCTTGTCAAGGTTGAGCGCACCGACGAACATGCAGTGCTGCAGGTCGACGCCGACGACGCTGAGCTTCTCGACATCGGTGTCCTGCAGGGACAGAATCTGGGCAAGTTGCGGCCCGGGCATCGACTCAAAGTGGTTGCTGCAAACGGGTCTTTCGGGCCGAGATGGAAACGCGATCAAGGTTGCGCTGTGAACAACAACCTTCCCACCCAACTGGGGGACCCTCGTTTGCGGGGGCACGTCCTGTCCTAGTCGCTCCAAGAGCAGACCTGTGGACCGGTCAACTAGCGACCGGCCGCCTACGCGCCGGGCGCCAACAGCAACGCGGCTGGAACCAAACCCGCAGGTCCTCCGTGTCATGCGGCCAACCGGACCGCTCGCCTCTAAAATCAATCTGGTAAATACATTTAGCCCTGCGGCTCGTAATGCAATTGGTGTAGACATCTCGACTGGAATTACTTTCGATTAAGTAGCCCGAAACAACTGACTCTGTCTTGGTCTCTGTCCAATAGCGTGTGGCCAGACACTGACACGACTACTTTAATTTTGGACAAGAGTTCCGTCTAATCCCGTCAAGTTGGTTCCTGGTGTGGTTGACCTGCGTAAACTAATTCCGCTGTGTTCCACGGCGCTCGCGAGTCGCTACTAGTCGCTACTGGCCGCCAGTCTGTTGACCGGTGCACAGCTTCCATTCCTCCGTTGGGTCCCCCAAACTCCACTAACGGCAGGGGTGGTTTGGTGCCGGAGGTGCCCCGGTATAGGCTCCCCGCACAGCGTTCGCTCCGCGTACACGCAATCGGTCTTCTGCTCCACCACGGCGTCACCCCCAGCCCGGTACCGGTTGGGGGCGACGGGGTCCCGCCGGGGCCCACCCCACCGGGGAATGGCAGGACAACCGACCGTTGGACCGCGAAGACAACACTGAGGGTGCACCTGAACCGTGGTGGTCCCGAGAACGAGCTGCTCAGGCATGTGAGCACCTGGCTGTGGGTCTGGAGACCGCGTCCCTGATGGGACCGGTCCTGACCGGCGGAAGCCCGGTGATCTACATGACCACCGGGCTTCTCGGTCTCGGTCTCCACTTCGCCGCCGGCAAGCTGCGTAAGCGGTAGGTGACCCGTCGCGGCCGGGACGGTCGTCGCACCAGGTGGGCAAACACCTGGACCACGCGGCGGTCTCCCGGCCGTTCTGCGTTCCGCGCATGGTGCAAACACCTTGCGCACGTAGCGGGAACGCCCCGAAGGCTAGCCGATTCAACTCGGATCGCCGTGGCCGAGGTAGCGGCTCCGTCCACGCTCTCACAGTCTAGACGCCTCTGACCAGCATGAACAGAGCCGATGGGCCGTTTCAGGTTGCAGTGCAATCAACCGCTGATCAACGACCGGATCAACGACCGGCGGTTGATCCTGTCGTTGATCTGAACGCTGATCCGGTCGCCGATCGCGTCGGGCGTCAAGCCGTGACGGCTTCCTCAGCGCAGTGCGGGACGTCGTCGACCAGGACCCGGCGGAGCCGCGGGCAACGTCAGCGGGCCCAGCGGACTGTCGGGCCGGACGGGTTGCGCGCCGTGTGTCGCGCACTCCCAGTAGCCCGGACCCTCCGGCGAGCCGTAGTCGGTCGCGAGGCAACTGGGCTCGACCTGGTCGACCTCGCAGACATCCGGGACGTGCGCGTACACCTGGTAAAAGCCCTTCCGTGCCACGTCAGCGCCGCAGGCCAAGGCGATCCAGCATAGCTGACAGCAGTAATGCTGTACTGTCTTACAGCAGTGCCGCTGTACTTACCTGTGGCGGCCTGAGGGAGGAACAGCTCGTGTCCAGCGACTGGCAGCCCGTTGCGAACGGCGTCCGCACCGACCACCCCATCCCGAACCTGCCCTTCATCGACGACAGCCACATCCCCATCGAGGACCCGGCCAAGATCGAGGCTCTGGGTAGGCACGACGGCACCGACATGTGGGGCCGCTACGACACCGACCGGTCCGGCAACGAGTGGGCCGCGTTCACCACCGACCCGCAGGACCATCGTTTCGCCTGGGTGGTGCGCTTTCACCCCGAGCACGGCCGCTCCATCACCGTCTACCGCGACGAGGATGGTGCGTCCGCCTATCAGGAGTGGTTCAGCGGCCGGGCGCTGCTGACCCGGCTCGGCGGGCACTGGTGGGACGGCACCACCTGGTACAGGCCCCGGCAGGTGATCAGCTACGCCAGCGAGGGCTACATGCGCCGGGAGGTGCGGCAGGCCACGACGATCACCGCCGAGGACCTGCTCGATGGCAGCTGCAAGCCCGTGCTGGGCGAGGTCGGCAAGATCCTGCAGTTCGACCCCGACACCGGCCCGGTCCCCATGCAGCAGTGGCGCCACGACCTCGCGGCCTGGTCGGTACGCCGGCGCGTGCGCCCCGACGCCCTGCCGCTGGACCGCTGCGTGGTGACGCTCAACGCCCCGGAGCTCGTCGACGCGGCCCTGCTCGGCGTCGACGAGTTCGCGGCCGAGGTCGGTATCACCGCCTCCACCCTGCGCGCCTACCTCTCGCGCGACGAGGGCGACCTGCCCGCACCCCAGTTCGTCGACGGCAACCGCCGGCGCTGGTCGCTGCCGGTCGTGCGGGACTGGGACGAGCAGCGCCGCCGGGACCCCTCCGCCGTCGCCTCGGTGCTCACCGGTGACGCCGAGAGCAGCCTGTCCCCAGGGCTGCTGAACCTGTGGAAGCGGCTGACGAACAACCTGTTCTCCCAGCTGTGGGACCAGCCCGCCATGCGTCGGCGGTGGTCGCGCCCGCATCGCAACGAGACCGCCGTGCGCGACGTGGCCGAACGCGGAGCCTGGACTGCGGCGCTGCACCTGGACCAGGTCGTGCCGTACAGCGACGTGGCGTGGACGATCGAGCGGACCGTGCTGTACGACCTCGCCAACGGCAAGGACTTCGCGCTCGACGTCGGCTACACCGCCTTGAGCCTGCCCACCGAGAAGGTGCTGAGCTGGTTCGTCGAGTACAAGCCGTCCCAGGTGCCCGCCCTGTTCGGCGCCATCGTGCGCCAGGCCCAGGACGAGCTCGGCATTCCCCCCAAGATCACCAAGGAGTCTCTGCGCCGGGCCGTGAAGATCAAGGCCAAGTCCGACGCGGACAAGAAGCGGCTGCGCGAGTTCCTCGCCGTCGCGATCCCGCCCGACAAGTAGCCCTGAGAACAACCGGCGAGCATGGCTCGGCGTGGTGGTGAGCGGTGTGTGCTCACCACCACGCCAGCGCAGAGTCCGATTCCGTCCTACCTCCACGAGCAGTCCGAAGGGACTGAGGCTGATGACCTCGACGCACACCACTGGCCGGTTTCGCCTGGCTGACCTGCCCGCCGGAGCGCGCGCGGAACTGGAGCGCCATCTCGGCGCGCCCGTGACTGGCGAGGAATCGCAGTCCGGCGGCTACACGCCGGGCATCGCGTCGAGGCTGGTGCTCGAGGACGGCCGACGCAACGAGTTCGACGTCGCACGCCGATTCGACCTTGGGCACCACGAGTGCGGCGGGCCGCACGCAGGCTTCGGCCGGGAGAGTTCTCCCTGCCGGACGTAGGTGTGCGGGCCAGGTCCTGCGAACCCCTGGAGCTCCGAGCCGATGCCGCGGCTGGTGATCTCACGGGTTAGCTCGTGAGCGGCGCCGAGCAGGTCCCGCTCACCCGGCGTGCGCAGGTGCTGCAGCGCGACCCATCGCGCGATCCGTTTCCGGTTCTGGGTAGTGATGGGCCAGATCGCCTGGTCGACCAGGTCCCGCACGGCGGCCGCCGCGTCACCTTCCACTGTGGACAGCTGGTCCTCGAAGGCGTCGGTAAGCGCACCGTCGGGGGTGCGGGTCAGGTAGAAGTCGTTCACGACGGTTGCCGACGTCACCGAGATCGGGCGCCGGTCGGTCCCAGGCAGCTCGACGCGGGTCAGCTGCGCGTGCGCCTTGCCTGGGGCGGGCGGTCGCGCGAACCTCTCGAGGTGGGAGCGGGGAACGGTGTGGTGTCTCCGCTTGAGATTCTGTTGGTGCACAGTGATCTCGTTTCGACTGGTGCGGCGATGCCAGGTCCAGTGTGGCGTGCGCGCCCAACGCAGACGAGCGAGTTACGTGGCTTCCGCGACACACCCCCGCATCTGCGCCAGCGACGTCCCGGGCACGAGGAAGGTGCTGCCCAGCATCAGCCGCCGCGAGCAGTCCGTGGCGGACGATCATCCACGAGGCCGCGGTCTCGTCTGCGTGCGGACTGGTTCCGATATGGTGGTGTCACCTCCCGGGGCACTGTCCCGGTGACGGCAGCGCCTGGCGCCACGCGCTCGGGCGAGGATCGCAACGACTGAGGCATCAGCCGCGCACTTTCGTGCTCCGGCAGCACGTAGCGCTACGCCCTGCTTGGGCTGGCGAGGATCGCAACACACGGACTTCACGGCCGCAGGCCGCGTCTCATGTCCGACTGGTGCTCTTCGCGGTCACCGGGACGGTTCTGCGACGGTGGCCTGCGGTGTGGTCGTACTCGCCTTCCATCCCGGCCTGGCCGGGATCCCGCATCCTCAGGAGCAGCACTGTCATGGCCGCAGCCGACGACCGTCCTCTGACCCTCGCCATCATCACCGACGAGTACCACGACCTCGAAAGCCCGGTACGGCTGGAGTGGCCCAGCACCAGTGCCGGGCCGGAGTGGCTGGCCCACGACCATCCCGGACTGACGGCTGAGGAGCGGCCTGGTCGCGACGGCCAGCCCCAGACCTGGCACAGCTCGATCGTCGTGCCGCTGCGCCGCAAGGAAGAGAGTGTCGGCGGCTGGTCCGAGCCCGGAGCGTCCGACGAGTACGACATGAACTATTGGACGCTCACCGCGCGGCCGGCCAGCCCCGAGGAGGCCGCGCCGCTGCTGGCTGAGGAGAACCGCGTCGAGGCCACCCTCCTGCTGCTCGACCGCATCACGACGCTGCTGCGCCAGCGCAACTCGGCGAAGGACTTCGCGCCCGACCCGGACCTGCCTCATGTAGACATGTCCGACGAGCCCGAGATCCGCGCGCAGTACAAACCCGAGTACGCCGACGACATGGTGCGATCGGCCCGGCACCGGCGGCACATGGGCACCCTCGACGGCTATGTGCTCGCACTGCCCGGCAGCGGCCGCCACGACCCGGAGGTGATGTATCCCGATCCCGCCCTCGGCCTGCTGTGGGTGAACTGGGGCTACAACATGATCACCGACTGCTACCGGCTGGACGACACGCTCGTGAAGCTGATCGACAGCCTGGAACCATTGCTGAACCTGCACGGCGTCGTGGACCGACGCAGCCTGACCCGCGAACAGGTCGCGACCGTGTTCGGTGTCGCCGACACCGAACTGGACCGCATCCTTGCCGCCTTCGGCATCACACCGCTGGAACCATCGCCGAGCCTGCGCCACTACGAGGGCATGGGCGATGGTCAGGTCCGCTACGGCCGCGTCCGAGTCCTCAACGCCCATCGGCACATGGAGCGGCACCCACGGCACGTCGAGGAACATCACGCCCGCGAACTTGAACGTGTCCAGTGGTCCGAACAGCGTCTGCCTCGCCCGACCCGCCGGCAGCAGCGGGAGGTGGGCGCGGTCCTGGACGAGCTGCGCGATCTGACGCCCAACTGGTAGCCGACGTGCGGTTACGAGCAGCACCAGGACCAGCGTTCCCGCTGACACGTAGAACCCCCGGTTCACCAGCTATGCGACGTGGGAAGCTGCAGCGCTACCCGAGATCCGGTCGTTCGACCGGAGTTCATCAAGGTGACCAGCCGCGAGCTCGTCGTGCGTGCTCGCGGGCCCGCGGGTTCCGCGCCGCGCCGCTGAGTGACATGTACGCTGGGTCCACAGTGGATCCCGCTGAGCGCTGGTTCTCGACGTGCCGCCGCAGGCGGCCTATTTGCGCTGCGACTCACGGGTGGAGGAATAGACTCGCTGGTTCCTGATGTGCCCAGGAGGGGGATCGGCATGTCGATGACTGTGGTTGCAGCTGTTCTGTCGGCGGCGAGCGTGCTGGTGGGGTTCTACGGCTATCGCGTCCGGTGCGGTGCGGTGGCCAGTCCGATCAGTGCCAGGGTGCGCCGCGATGACGCTCGATGGCGGGCGGTCGTGGCGATGGCGTCGATGATCGGTGCGCTCGCGGCCGCCGGATGGATTCGTGTCGGCCTGGGCCTCGCCGGCGTGGCGAGCCCGTGGAACGTTGTCGATGGGGGAGAGCAGATCCTCTCCGGTGTTCTCACGGTGGCGGCGTTGATCTTGGTGCTCGGCGGCGCCCAGGGCATCGCGGTCTCAGTTCTCGCATTGTGGCGTTTGCGAGGAAGCAGGGGCACCGTCCACAGCGAGGCTCTGCGCCGCGATGACGGGGCAGGAAAGGCTGCATCCGCTACACCGCGGCGGCGCGGTGACCTTCGCTGGATAGTCAAGGTCCAACTGCTTGGAATCGCGGTTACCGCTGTTGTGGCATGGCTTTCGTCGCAGGTCCTCACCAGTGAGACGACGTGGCTTCTCTGCGCGGTCGTCGCCGTGGCCATGAGCCAGTTGGCGTTCAGTCAGCCTTCGGCACGGAGGTCTCACGAACTGCAGGATCGGCGTCGTATGACCGGTTCGGCACTACGCGGCGGCTCCGCTCGTGTCGCTGCGGGTGGGCACCGAACATTGCAGCGGCCCCATCGGCAGTCGCTGGTCGACTCTCGACGCGCTGCCTCCGCGCGTTCGAAGGGAAGGGGCGGCCGGGCACGGGCCAGAGGCATCTAGTAGTGCCCAGGCCCGTGCCGTAGGCCTCGCGCGGCACCGGCCGATCCAGCGCGTGGTGGCAGAGCTTGTCATCCTGCAACGCCTGGCTCTTGCCGAGCAGGATCGGGAGTCGGCTGTGGTTGTCGGCGGGGGATCGTTAGGGCGTCCCGAGGGGGCCAGCCAGCGTCCAGACGTGCCTTGAACGCGGCCTTGGTTACCTGACACCGTGGGTCTGCGGCCCATTGAGCAAGTGTCTTGGTCTCACCGGCTATCGAGATCTCCGGTGATGGTCGGCCCCGCCGCGAAGGACTCGTGGTGCGCGCAGATCCGACGGTGTCCGCGGGGACGGGTGACGTGGCTGCTTCGCCAATCAGGGTTGCGGTGTAATGGCTGGTGGTCTGGCGGACCTCGTGACTCAACCGCCCGTGCTGCTCCAGGCGCAGTGGCAGGCGTGTGATCGTGGTGTCCAGCTCGGTGCTGATGGCACGACCGAATCGCTGAGCGGCGTCGACCACGTTCAGGTCAGCCAGGTCAGCGGGCGGCTCCGCGAGGTCGATGATCAGTTGCTGCCAGGCCCTCGTCGTGGCCATGGGGTCCAGGCTGACCCGCTTGCCAATGCCCTTGCTGTGCGGAGCGATCCTCTCTGCTGCTGTGCGGACGTCCTTGAGCGCGACTGCGGTGGCGTGCGCGACATGGGCCAGGCGTCGCCGGGCGGCGGTGTCGTGGGTGTGCAGACGGACAGGGCCAAGGTCGACGCGGCCGTCGCGAACGCCGACGATGGTCGAGAGGTGTCGGTTCAAGACCGTGGACGACACCCGAACACGCAGCGGAAAGTCCGAGGGCAGGATGCCGCGGGCGGCAGCCGCAACGACATGTTCGAGCGCGCCACAGGTCGATCCGGTCGTGGACGGGTAGGGATGGAGCAACTGCGTCACTGCCCATGGCTGTGGTTCGCCGAACTCCTCATCGAAGAGCACAGCCGGGGCGATACCGCCTTTCCTGGTGGCGCGCCAGGCCGTCATGGGATCCAGAGCGGCGGCGGTGGAGTAGTCGCCGTCGACTCGGTCGCCGTCATGCCACGCGACCGCGTTGACCCTGCCGTCAGCGTCAGGATGCAGCCGGATGCGGCGCGACGACCACGTCAGGTAGTCCAGGCGGCCGGTCGGTCGTCGCTCCCGGATTCCGGGCTTCGGGCATTCCCGCTCCCACACCGGGGCATCGCCCGGCTCACGCGGACGCGGTGGCAGGTTGAGCAGCACTGCCTCCTTGAGGTTGCGGCCCTGGACGTGCAGCTGGTTGGCGGCGGCCACGAGGCCCAGCCTTGCGCCGAAGGTCTTGTTGACGCCGGTGCTGGCTGGAGCTCCCTTGATTCCGGCGACGTCGTAGCCCAGCAGCACCAGCAGATACCGCGCGGCCTGCGCGGGCGGATGCGGCGGGTAGTCGGCGGGGCTGCGCAACGCCGGGTTGAAGAACGCGCCGCCCTCGCCACAAAGGTAGGCCGGATCGAGGACGTCGGGGGTGCGGCGATACTCGTCGAGATGCCCGCACTGAAACGCCGGATGCGTTGGGTGGAACAGGTCGAACCGGTCGGCGGCGGCGTCCAGGTAGGCGGTGACACGGCCCTGCGGATCCAGGGTGTCCGTGCGCCACGCCGCGTCCCACTCGGTGCTCGACGCGGGACCGGCAGCGGCGTCATAGACCGCGAGTAGCAGTCGCAGAAGCACCGCTTCCTCCTGCGCGTCGGCGGCCAGGCGCAGCTCGTGGGCGCGGGCCAGCGCTTCGACGATGCCCACCTCACGGAATCCGGCGGCGGTGTCGACGACAGGGATCCACGGGCTCGTGGTCAACGGGAAGCTCGGCTGGGTCGTGCTCACGCCGGCACCAACTCGACGACCTCCACGGCCACTGGCTTGTTGTCGCGCGAGTGCGTCCAGAAGGTCACGCGGGCCTCGGTGTTGCAGTCGGCGTCGCCGCCGAAGCGTCGGTCGGCGAGGCGATGGGCTGCGCGTTCGAGATCGTCGTACTCGACGTCTGCATCGCGGTTCTGCCCGAGCACGATTTGTCCCTGCTCAACCGTGTTCCAGTCGGCATCGGTGTCGGGGCGTGCTGCGAGGTCGTAGAGGTGGGTGTTCTGCGCGAGCCCCTCGACGTCGGTGACCTCCCACCAGGCGTACATCGACGCGTCCGCGCACCGGGCGAGCTCACGCACCTCCGCCTCGTACCGGGTGCTCGCCTCCTGCTCGTCGCCGCTGTCGAGGTAAGCCTCGCCCTCGTTGTCACTGGTGTAGACCGCCCAGCGGCTCTCGCCCTGCGGTGTGGTGTACGAGGCGAGCATGACCTCGAACGTGCGCTGGCCGATCTCATCGGTGCAGTACGACTCCCGCTCGGGGACTGACCGTGCCTCGTCGATGAGGGCGAGCAGGGTCGCGATGGTGTGATCATCGAGGTCGCGGTTCTGGCGTTCGTCGATCTCGTGGACATTGCTGATGGTTCGCATGATCACGTTCCCAGTGTGGCGGTTCGAAGACCCCACTCCAGCAGACTAACTAAAGCTGCGCAAGTTGCTTGCTATTTTAGATAGTTGGGTCGCCTTGTTGCACGAGGAAGACCTCACCTCCCGCATGGTTGGTCTCGCGGTGAGTGCCCACGCCATATCATCGCGGCGTCCCGCATTCGCAGAGTCCGCGGTCTGGGCCATGAAGTCGGCGGGGCAGCAGGGGCTCGAACCACCGTCGGGTGAGGGCGACGTTGCGGGGTCGGCAAGCTCGGCGTGTTTCCGCAGCAGGTGACCAGGACCGCGCGACGCTGTCTCACGTGTGCGGCGAGCAGGTCGCACTGCCCGAACAAGGAGACAGCCAAGGATGATCAGCTTCGCCGACGCAGCCTCACGGCACGCCGCTGCGCGCCAGGCTCGGTACCAGACCACCACCGTCGAACTCGATGCCGAAGACGCCATGATCGCCGCAGCATGGCAAGCGTGGAACGGCGGCCACCTCGACGTCCACAAGTTGACCGAGCTGTACGACTACGTGCGCAACTCGGAGATCACCGGGTGGGCTGCTCGGTGGGCCAGGCACATTCCATACGACGTGCTGACCCTGCGACGGATGGCCATCAACACCCCGGACAGCGACGACCAGACATGGAAGGGCGACACCGGGTTCGCCGGAATCGACCTCATGACGCTGCCCGGCAAGGGAGCGACCGTCGCCTACATCTTGTTCGGCAACGGTGCCTGCCCGGTCCACATCGGGTACTCGTCGAACTTCCGCAACGCCTGGCGCAAACTCCACCGCGACGGCTACGTGTGGGCGTCGTGGCAAGCGTGGCTGTGCCAGGACGACACCGAGGCCTTCGCCAAACGCGCGCAGCTGATCAAGGAGCACCGCCGGCCGAACATCGCCGTCCACGCGGTCGCCGACCAGCCGCACCAGTTCGCCGCCCAAGTTCGCTGAACACCCGTTTTCCTTATTGTGTAACGGTTTTGAGCATTCCTGATATTCGTGTGCGACGCGTTCGAGCCTGGAGAGTCACCTGCTCCCGGATGTCGGGATACGCGGTGAGGCGTGGAAGCACGCGCGTGAACGGGTAGGGCTGAGGGACGTGTGCCACGGTGCTCGGCACGGTCATGCCGCGTGAGGGGCTGCCGGCCGATGCGCAGCAAGTCACGCGGTAAGGATCTTGGTCGGTGGGGAGCTGTGCGCACGCCCAAGAATTAACCCGGTACCTGGGCTGCGTGACGCAACGCCATCGTGAGCACGGCGTGGGCGCTGCCCGCGCTCGGGAGCTGTCCGCGTTCGACGAGGTCGAGCACATCGCGGAACGGCAGGACCCACATAGACGGGCGGGCTTCGCCAGGGTCGAGCGTGGCTTCTGCCTTGGACAGTTCGGTAGCGAGGAAGAGGTGGTCGATGTGGTTGCTCAGGCTGTCCGCGCCGTGGATCTGGCCGATTGGCTCCCAACACGCGGCGCGCAGACCGGTCTTCTCCGCTAGCTCGCGACGCGCGGCCGCGACGGGGTCGATGTCGGCGGCGTCGACCGTGCCACTGGGCAGTCGCCACTCGCTGCCGCCATGCGTGTAGGTCCACTGACGCGTGAGCACGACCTGGGCGTCGTCATACAGCGCGAGAACGGTGACCGATGGCGGCGCTACCACGTGCTCGTAAGTGCCACGAGCACCGTCTGGCTGAACGACGTCGTCGACGCGTAACTCAAACCGCGATGACTTGTGCACGACCGACGAGGCTAGGCGCTGCCAGACTTGCACTTCACCGATCAGTGCGCTCGATCTTGTCCCCATGTCCTCAATGGAACCACTGCTGAATACCGTTACCTGGCAGCAAAACGCGGCCAGTTCAGTGTCAAATCCTCGCCACCCGTCGTACCCCGCCCACCGCGCCGATGTTCTCTCGGCCTTCGCTGCCGTGCGCCGTGGCCGTGGTGCCACAAAGTCTTGACGTACCCGGCGGCGAGCACGGGTCGGAGTGCCTGACGGTTCTCCGACCCGTGTCACGGCCTCGCGCAGCACCTGCCGATCCAGAAGAGAACCCGGTCTCGGTGGGTTTCCTGGTGGCGCCGCGGCGGCGAGCGCACCCTAGCGTCACGCCCGATCATCGCGGCGCACCACGCCCGGTAGAGCATTGATCGAAGCGGGTGCCCCGTCTCGGGTAGCGGGGCCGGAACCGCTCCTCGCACTCCTGATCGCACCGTCGGGCGGTGGGCTCGTCCGGCTTGGTGACGGCCGTGCTGCGCTCGTACCATCCGGCGAGGCGGTGCCGCTGGATCAACGGTGCCAAGTGCTTCACCGTGCCTGCGGTCGTGACGGATCCGACGGTGAGGACGGCGCGCACTTTCTGGAGAAGGCTGTCCCACGTCTGCGGACCTTCGGCCAGCTTGGTACTAGGGTCCGCACACAGTCCGGCGACGGTGTCTGCCCAGACGGGTGGAAGCCGTCCGTGCGGGAAGTCGGGGTGTCCTGGCTCGGTCAGCAGGAGGTCCTGGCAGCGTGCGTTGTCGTGCAACAGCGTGATCGTGTCGGTGATCGGGATGTCGTGGGTGTGCATGCGGGCGCGGCTCGTGGCGTCGCGTCGGCCGAACTCGATCAGGCTGGCGCGGTAGATCGCGAGGCCGAGCAGAGTGACCGCGTCGTAGTCGATCTCGGTCATGTCGGTGCCCTGGTCGATGCGCATGCTGCGCTGAAAAACGTTGGGGCGGCGAGGGAGGGCGTGTCAGATGTTCTGTGTATGAGATCAACTGTTGTTGAGGAGTACACAGGTGACCGTGACCGACGATCAGTCGCCAGCGCGTCAGACGATC
>NZ_JBIWKS010000023.1:0-127353 GCF_044765805.1 Lentzea sp. NPDC102401
AGGTTCAAGGGCAGGCGGTCCGGCCTGTCGTGCCGGTTCACCACCGGCGCGTTCGGACTCGCCGACGACCGCCGGCACGTGAGGCTGCCCCGCATCGGGACGGTCCGCACCCACGAGTCGACCCGCAAACTCGCCCGGCACGTCGAGCGCGGCGCCGCCCGTATCCGCTCGGCGACCGTGTCCTTCCGGGCCGGGCGGTGGTTCGTGTCGTTCTCCGTGGAGATCACCCGGACCGATCCCTTGCCCACGCGGCCCGGCAGCGTGGTGGGGGTCGACCTGGGCGTGAAGTCGCTGGCCGTGCTGTCGACCGGCGAGACCATCCCGAACCCGCGGCACCTGGAGACCGCGCTGCGGCAACTGCGTCGCCTGCAACGGCGGGCCGCGCGCCGTGCCGGCCCGGATCGGCGCATCCGCCGGCAACCATCCGCCCGGTGGCGCAAGACCCAGGCGCGCGTCACCCGGCTGCACACCACGGTCGCGAACGCCCGCCGGGACGGGCTGCACAAGCTGTCCACCCGGCTGGTGCGCGCTCACGGCGCGGTGGTGATCGAGGACCTGCACGTGGCCGGGATGACCCGCAACCGTCGGTTGGCCCGGCACATCGCTGGTGTCGGCATGGCCGAGCTGCGCCGTCAGATCGAGTACAAGGCCCGGTGGGCGGGTGTGCGCGTGCACGTCGCCGACCGGTGGTATCCCAGTTCCAAGACGTGTTCGGCCTGTGGCGTGGTGAAAGCCAAGCTGCGCCTGTCCGAACGCGCCTTCCGCTGCGACGCGTGTGGTCTGGTCCTGGACCGGGACCTCAACGCCGCGCGTAACCTCGCCGCGCTCGTGCACCGCGAGACGTCCTCCCCGAGTTGCGGGGCGACGGTAAACGAGCCCGCTGGAAACCCACGTAAGACCCGCACCACGCGGGCAACGGGTACCGCCACGGGAAGACCCGCACCGATTGGTGCGGGCCAACGCCTCCGCCGCAAGGCGACGGCTGTCTGAACCACGATGGACTCACGTTCACCGGCACTTCAGATAACGGTGTATCAGCAGGCAGTAGCGCCGCTCACACCCGCGACGTACGCCTTGGCGATGTGCTTGCCCGACGCGATGCGGTACCAGACGTTCGACGTGCCCTGCGTGCCCGACACCGACTCGCCGGTGAGCTGGCAGGTCACCCTGACCTGGGCGTAGTTGCCGGCCAGACCCACCTGCGAGGACGAGGAGTTCGCGCCGCTTCGGACGTTCACCGTGCCGTTGGCCGCGGACGTGCGGACCGTCCCGACAGGACCGGAGCCCGTCCACAGGTACGTCACGGTCACCCACGAGTTCGTGGTCAGCTTCAGGCCGTCCCAGAACGTGCCGTCCGCCAGGTCGATGCCCGCCGGGTTCGCGACCTCGCGCCCGTACTGGTCCTTGCCGCCGTTGTAGTTGTTCTCGTACGCGGCCTGCGCTTCGGGCTTGCCCTGCGGCAGATCCTTCCACATCTCACGGGTCGCGGACGCGTTCCAGTAGTCGTCCTTGGTGTTCCACGGGCCGACGTCCCACACGGGCGCCCACTCGCAACGGCCGTTCGACGCGCACACCTGCACGCTGTAGTTGCCTGAGTTCTTACCCGCCAGGCCACGCCGCGACGGCAGCGCGACGAAGTGGTCGCGCGAAACGATCGTGTGGCCGTTCGCCGTGGTGCCACCGACGAGACCCTCGCGCGTCGCGTAGACCCGGTACGAACGTCCAGCGGCAGCAACGGAAACGTCGTCAGCGGCAACCGTCGCGGGCGCCTGCCCGGCGGTCAGCTTCACACGCGATGCCTTGCCGCTGCTCAAAACCACGCGGGTCTCGATGGTGGACGTGGTCACCGGCAACGTCGCCGGCGCCTCCAGCCACTCGGTCCACTGGCCGTCCGCACGCAGGCCGCGCACGTCGACGACACCATCGCCGGTCACCGCAGCCGTGACCGCGTTGGCGGGCTGAGCGAGTCTGTGCGAGCCGAGCTCGATCAGGCCCGTGCGCGGGGAACCGCCCCACGTGACGGTGCGGCCGCTGACGTCAGCGGTCCACTCGTTCGAGGCAGCCGCCGCCTGGGCGGGCGACGCCAGACCGACCACCAGCGTGGCGCCGGCGACCAGCGGTAACAGGTAGCGCATGAAGAAACCCCCATCGCTAACGCACGCGGCTAGGGTTCCGCGCGCTTCGCGGGGAGAGTTGTCCTCAGCGGTAAAGGTTCACCTAAAGGCGTCGGCGACGGCTGTCCGGTCGACCTTGCCAGGCCCGCGCAACGGCAGCTCGGACACGAACCGCACCAGCTTCGGCACCGCCGCCCGGCCCACGTCCCGCGTCACGGCCGCCTTCAGATCCTCGACCGAAGGCTCCTCGCCGCGCGCGACGACCACGGCGGCCACGGCCTGACCCCACTCGTCGTCAGGAATGCCGACGACACACGCCTCCAGCACGCCCTCGACGGTCGCCAGAGCGCGTTCGACCAGCACCGGAGGCACCTTCTCGCCGCCCGTGACGATCACGTCGTCCGCGCGGCCCAGCACCTCCAGCCGTCCCTCGCGCAGCCGCCCGAGATCGCCGGTGCGGAACCACTCGCCGAACGGTTCCGCGCTGCCGCGATATCCCAGCGCCAGCACCGGACCGCTGATCTCGATCACGTCGTCGGTGCGCACCGAGACGCCCCGCAACGGTTCGCCGTCGTACACGCACCCGCCGGCCGTCTCGCTCATGCCGTACGTCGTCACGACCTGCACGCCGAGCGCGCGCGCCTGCTCCAGCAGCTTCGGCGGGGTGGCGGCCCCGCCGATCAGCACCCCGTCGAACTGCCGCAGCGCCTCCAGCCCCGGCCCCTCACCCACGACGAGCCGCGAGAGCTGCGTGGGCACCAAAGCGGTGTAGTGGCGTCCCGGCTCGTCCAGCACCGGCCGCGCGGCGTGCGCGAAACCCATGGCGCGGAAGCCCTTCGACATGTCGAGCACACCGGGATCCGTGCCGGCGACGATCGACCGCACCAGCACCTGCACCCCGGCGATGTGGCCGGTGGGCAGCGCCAGCAGCCACGTGCCGGGCCCGCCGAGGCGTTCGTGCGTGGCCTGGGCGGACGTCGTCAGCGCGTCCGCGTCGAGCAGCACCGTCTTCGGCTCGCCCGTCGACCCGGAGGTCGGCACGCCGAGCACGGCCCGCTTCTCCCAGCCGTCGAGCGGTCCGTCCACCAGCGGGTCGCCGCCCTGCAGGGCCGCGCGCAGTTCGTCGAGCATGTTCTACCTGCTCAGAAGTAGTACGGATAGTTCGACCAGTCGGGGTCGCGCTTCTCCAGGAACGAGTCCCGCCCCTCGACGGCCTCGTCGGTCATGTACGCGAGCCGGGTCGTCTCGCCGGCGAAGATCTGCTGTCCCACCAGACCGTCGTCGATCAGGTTGAACGCGTACTTGAGCATCCGCTGCGCGGTCGGCGACTTGCCGTTGATCTCGCGCGCCCACTGCAGCGCCGTGGTCTCCAGTTCGGCGTGCGGCACGACCTCGTTGACCGCGCCCATCTTGTACATGTCCTCGGCGGAGTACGTGCGGCCGAGGAAGAAGATCTCGCGGGCGAACTTCTGCCCGACCTGCCGTGCGAGGTAGGCCGACCCGTAGCCGCCGTCGAACGAGCCGACGTCCGCGTCGGTCTGCTTGAACTTCGCGTGCTCGGCGCTCGCGATCGTGAGGTCGCACACGACGTGCAGGCTGTGCCCGCCGCCGGCCGCCCAGCCGGGAACGACCGCGATGACGACCTTCGGCATGAACCTGATCAACCGCTGGCACTCCAGGATGTGCAACCGCCCCGCGCGTGCCGGGTCGACGCTCTCCGCAGTCTCACCGGAGGCGTACTGGTAGCCGCTGCGACCACGAATCCGCTGGTCACCGCCACTGCAGAAGGCCCAGCCGCCGTCCTTGGCACTGGGGCCGTTGCCGGTCAGCAGCACACACCCGACGTCCGACGACATCCGCGCGTGGTCCAGTGCCCGGTACAGCTCGTCCACCGTGTGCGGCCGGAACGCGTTGCGCACCTCCGGCCGGTTGAACGCGATGCGGACCGTGCCCTGGTCGAGCGCGCGGTGGTAGGTGATGTCGGTGAAGTCGAAGCCTTCGATCGGCTTCCACAACGACGGGTCGAAGAGCTCCTGATCTGCCACGGACGAGACTCTAAGCGCCGCGGACCGAGACCAGCGGGCGACCTCTCAGGTGTCCCGGTGACAATTGGGGGATGAACCCGTCCACGACGCAGGCGAGGGTGATCGTCGACGAACTGGTGCGCAACGGCGTGCGTCACGTCGTGCTGTGCCCCGGTTCGCGCAACGCCCCGCTGTCGTTCGCGCTGCACCAGGCCGAGCACAAGGGCCTGCTCACGGTGCACGTGCGCATCGACGAGCGCAGCGGAGGGTTCCTCGCGCTGGGTCTCGCGAAGACCGGCGAACCGGCCGTGGTGACGTGCACCAGCGGCACCGCCGTCGCGAACCTGCACCCGGCCGTGATCGAGGCGCAGCTCACGAACGTGCCGCTGATCGCGCTGACGGCCGACCGCCCGGTCGACCTCTACCGCACCGGCTCCAGCCAGACGATCAACCAGTACGACGTCCTCGGCATCCCGACGCTGCACATGCCGGAGGGCGCCGACGAGCCCACGACCCGTTCGTTGATCTGCCGCGCGATCGCCGCGGACGGTCCGTCGCACGTCAACGTGCCTTTCCGGCCGCCGCTCACGCCGTCCGACGACCTCTGGCCCTCGTCGGACCGCGGCCCGTGGACGGAGACGGACCGCACGTTCACCGTTGAGACCCGGCCGTCCTCGCTGCCGGCCCGCACGCTGGTGCTGCTCGGCGACGACCGCCCCGAACGGCTGTTGAAGGCCTCTCAGCTGGGGTGGCCGGTGATCGCCGAGCCGACCGCGCCCGGTGGCCTGCGGCACGGGTCGTTGCTGCTCAACGCGGGTCTGCCGGAACATCTGAAGCCCGATGCTGTGCTCGTCGTGGGTCGCGTCACGCTGTCGAGGGGTCAGCAGGCGCTGCTGGGAAGCACTCCAACCGTGCACGCCGTCGGTGACCAGGCGCAGTGGCCGGACGTGCAGTTCACCGCCACGCGCGCCTCGACCTGGCTGCCGGAACCCGCCGCGCTCGACGGTGAGTGGCTGCAGTCGTGGCAGAGCGCCGTGAAGAACGTCAGCGTCGCCGTCGACGACCTGCTGGACGCCGAGCCGTGGCCGACCGGCCTGCACGTCGCGCGCGACCTGACGCAGGCGATGCCGCCGGGTTCGCTGCTGTTCGTGGGCTCGTCCAACCCGATCCGCGACGTCGACTTCGCGGGCGAACGGCGTTCGGACATCGCCGTGCACGCCAACCGGGGTGCGGCGGGCATCGATGGAAGCGTGTCCACGGCGATCGGGCTCGCCCTGAACCACGCAGGGCCCGCGTTCGCGCTGATGGGCGACCTGACGTTCCTGCACGACAGCAACGGCCTGCTGGCCGACCGGGTGCCGGACCTGACGATCGTCGTGCTCAACGACGACGGGGGCGGGATCTTTTCATTGCTGGAACAGGGCGCGCCGGAGTACGGCGGAAGTTTCGAAAGGATTTTCGGCACCCCGCACGGGACTGATCTGACCGCTTTGTGCGCGGGCTACCGAATTTCGCACTCCACAGTGGACGGCCAGGAGGAGTTCCGTAGCGCGATTGCGTCACCGAAGGGCCTCCAAGTGGTCGAAGTGCAGGCAAAACGTGACGAACTGCGCGCGTTGCACCAACGTCTCAAGTCGACTGTGTCAAACATTTTCAGCAGGTAGGAAACATACGTAAGTCGGTAGTTCGTCCATGATCGTGTGGATAGCGTCCGCCGCATGTCGATCAGATCAAAGACGACGGCCGCGGTGGCGTCCGCGGCCGCGATTACGTTCTTCGCGGGGACGGCGCTCGCGGCGTCTCCGGGTGCTCCCGGAGCCGGCGACCCGTACTTCCCGACGTACGGCAACGGCGGGTACGACGTCTCCCACTACGACATCAGGCTCAACTACAACCCGACGGGCGACCAGCTGTCGGGCACCACGACGATCCTGGCCAAGGCCACTGAGGACCTCACGCAGTTCAACCTCGACTTCCTGCTCAAGGTGAAGTCGGTCCGCGTGAACAACGTGCCGTCCTCGTTCGTCTCGGACAACGGCGAGCTCACGCTCACCCCGCGCGGCGGCGTCCGCAAGGGCCAGGACCTCACGATCGTCGTCACCTACGCCGACAGCCCGTCCACGGTGAAGGACCGCAACGGCTTCACGGCGTGGACGAAGACCGTCGACGGCGCCCTGGCCATCGGCGAGCCGGAGATCGCCTCCTGGTGGTTCCCGTCGAACGACCACCCCACCGACAAGGCCACCTTCGACGTCAACGTCGCCGTCCCGAACGGTGTCGAGGCGATTTCGAACGGCACGTTCGTCGGCCAGACCCGCCAGATCAACGGCTACACCCGCTGGAACTGGCGCAGCACCAAGCCGCAGGCGACGTACCTGACGTTCCTGACCATCGGCCAGTTCGAGCTCCGTCAGGGCACCACGCCCTCCGGCCAGCCGTACGTCAACGCCTACTCCGAGCGCCTCGGCGAGAACGCCGACGCGGCCAAGGCGAGCCTCGAGCGCACGCCCGAGGTCATCGAGTTCCTGTCGGAGAACTTCGGCCCGTACCCGTTCGAGGCGCAGGGCGGCGTCGCCACCCCGAACCTCGGCTACGCGCTGGAGAACCAGACCCGCCCGAACTACGACACGGGCTTCTTCCGCCGCGGCGCCAACACCTACGTCGTCGCGCACGAGCTGGGCCACCAGTGGTTCGGCGACTCGGTCTCGGTCCACCACTGGCGGGACATCTGGCTGAACGAGGGCTTCGCCTCCTACGCGGAGTTCCTCTGGTCCGAGCACGTCGGTGAGGGCACGGCGCAGGAGAACGCCGACTTCACCTACGACCTGTACCCGGCGGACAGCGAGTTCTGGAACGTCCTGCCCGGCGACCCCGGTGCCGGCGCGGTGTTCGACGGCGCCGTCTACGACCGCGGCGCACTGGCCATGCACGCCCTGCGCGTGGCCGTGGGCGACGAGAAGTTCTTCGAGATCCTGAAGACCTGGACCGCGGAGAAGAAGTACTCGGACGCCACGATCGAGGAGTTCATCGCGCTGTCGGAGCGGGTTTCCGGTCAGCAGCTCGACCAGCTGTTCCAGACGTGGCTGTTCACGAAGGGCAAGCCGGCCGAGGCCCCCGGACGCCCGGCGGACGTCGCGTCGAAGTCGCTCTCGGTGGCCAAGGCCGCGGAGCCGAAGTCGCGAGCCAAGATCCAGCTGACCCACGAACTGCTGGACGCGCACAAGTAGTTCGCGCACAAGCGATGCCGGACTGTCAGACCGGCTGAGTACGTTATGACGCAGGGGTTCCCAATTCGGGGGGACCCCTGCGTCAGCGTGTGGAGGGGTCTTGACCGCAGATCGTGACCGTCCTGGAACCGTGGCCTGGCCGCCCGTGCCGATCAAGACCGAGCGGCTCGTGCTCCGCCAGTCGGAGGCACGCGACCGAGCGGCGCTCGTCGACCTGTTCTCCTCACCGGAGGTCGGCACCTACATCGGCGGCGCCACACCGCGCGACGAGCTGGAACGCACCGTGCCCGAGGTGCCGGGACGGCGTTTCGGCTTCTTCGTGGTCGAACTCGACGGCACGATGATCGGCATGATCACGTTCGACCGCCGCGATCCCGGTCGCAAGGGCCGAGTCTGGCCGGACGCGGGGGAGGCCGAGCTCGGCTACATGTTCCTGCCGCACTCGTGGGGCCACGGCTACGCGGCCGAGGCGTGCGCGGCGGCACTCGACTGGTTCACCGGCACGCACCCAGGCGAACCGGTGGTGCTGTCGACCCAGCTCGCCAACAAAGCCTCGATTCGGCTCGCGACGAAGCTGGGGTTCACCGAAGAGGACCGGTTCGAGGAGTACGGCGCCGAGCAGTGGTTCGGCGCGCTGTCCGAGTCGAATGGATGAGGACGCCCCGGCCTGGGCTCACGAGCGGGCCGAACTCCACCCCCACGACCCGCGGTGGGCTGACCGCGCGGCAGCGGAACGCGACAGCCTCTACAAGCTGCTGACCCCCTGGCTGGTCGACGGCATCGAACACATCGGCTCCACAGCCGTCCAGGGCCTCTCCGCCAAGCCGATCATCGATCTGATGGCCTCGGTCACCGACCTGGACACCGTCGTCACCAACGCGTCCGATCTCCTGACCGCGGCGGGCTGGTCCTACGTGCCCAAGGAACTCGACAACCGCCCGTGGCGCCGCTTCTTCGTCAAACCGGACGCCACCCACCAGCGACGAGAAGCCCACCTGCACCTGATCCAGGCAGGCCACCCAAGGTGGACCGACCAGATCCGCTTCCGAGACGCACTGAGAAACGACAAAGAACGAGCACAAGCCTATGAAGACCTGAAACGGCAACTAGCTCAACAAAGCGGCCACGACCGTGAGGCCTACACGCACGGCAAAGCAGCGTTCGTGGCGGGCGTTACAGGCCTTCCAGGGCCTCACGCATAGGCCGCATCTTGGCGTGCGCCTCCTGCACCTCGATGTCTGGATCCGAGTCGGCCACCAGCCCACACCCGGCGAACAACCGAGCCGTGGACCCCGAGATCTGCGCACAACGAAGTGCGATCCCGAGCTCCCCGTCGCCGTTCCCGTCGATCCACCCCACGGGTCCGGCGTACCGGCCGCGATCCATCCCCTCCAGCTGCGAGATCAACTGAGTCGCGTCCAGCCGAGGCGTCCCACCCACGGCGGCAGTCGGATGCACGGCCTCGCCGAGGTGCAGCAACGACACGGACGACTCCAACGTCCCGATCACGTCCGAAGACAGGTGCGACACGTTGGGCAGCCGCAGAACCGAGGGGCCCTCGACGGACATGGTCGTGCAAAAGGGCCGCAACGTCTCCGCGAGAGAGGTGATCGCGTAGTCGTGTTCCTCGAGGTTCTTCTCCGACGACATCAACGCCGACGCGAGCTCTTCGTCCGACACCCCGTCGTGCGGCCAGGTGGTCCCGGCCAGCACCCGCGAGTCCACGACCGACCCGGTCCGCCGAAGCAGCAGCTCAGGTGTGGCGCCGACCAGGCCGTCCACGGCGTAGGCCCAGCACTCGGGGTAGCGGCGGGCCAGGCCCTGCAGCACGAACCGCTGGTCCAGGCGCCGGTCGGTGCGAGCGACCAGGTCGTGGGCCAGCACCACCTTGTCCAGTTCACCGGCGCGCATCCGGTGCACGGCCTCGCGGACGGCCTCGCGGTACTGCGTGACCGGCAGCTGTCCGTTCGAGTACCGCACGGTGGAAGGTCGCGACAACGGCGTGACCAGCGGCGCGGGGTCTGAAGCGCCGATCGTGGTGACCCATTGCTCGCCGTTGCGGCGGCCGACGACCACCTCGGGCACGATCAGCACCGAGTCGCCGGGCGAGTCGGCGAAGGCCATCGAGACGAACGCCACGGGGCCGCTGCCCGGCACGCCCAGTTCGTCGTCCACGTCGAGGTGCGACACGAACTCCTGCCACCACTTGTCGGCCTGCGCGAACCTGTCCGGGCCGCTGACCTCCAGCCGTGCCGCCTCGCCCCAGCCGACCAGACCGGACCCGTCGCGCACCCACGCGAGCGCGCGCTCCGGGTCGGGCAGCATTCCGAGCAGGTCACCGGCGGTGTCCCGCTTCGACCGGACGCGGATTCGCTGCCGTGCTCGCGATGTCGGTGCTGAGGTCACTCTTTGACTGTATGGACCTCAACCTGAAAGCGCGGCATCCGCCCGGCTCTAGACTTCTCAGTTGTGGTGGAGGACGCAGTGACCAAGTCGCCCCGCGGTGTACGCGTCCGCCGTGCGGTTTGCAGGGCTTTGTTCGTCGTCGGTGGCGTGATCACGCTCGTGTGCGTGCTGCTGCCGATCGCGTGCTGGCGTGATGACGTGGCCATCGAGCGGTCGATGGGGCAGGCGGTCGCGCAGGTCGACTCCGTGTCCTTCAACCGGACCATTGTGCGCTACGCCACACCGGACGGACGCGTGATCATCCCGTCTCAGGGCGTGCTGTACCCGGACGGGCTGAAGGTCGGGGACAACGTGCGGGTCGAGTACGACCAGACGAACCCCGAACTCACGCGCGTCGCCGGCAGGACCGCGACGCTCAGCCTGCTTCCCGTTGGAACCTTCCTCGTGTCCGTCTGGATCGTCATCGCCGCCGTTGTGACAGTTCTACGCAGATTCGGCGTCCGGGTGTAACATCGGTGCATGGCGGATGACCTGGAGCTGCGTTTCGAGCGCACCGTGCGGTCCGAATCGCGCATCGAACCGCGCGACTGGATGCCCGACGGCTACCGCAAGACCCTGATCAGGCAGATCGCCCAGCACGCGCACTCCGAGATCATCGGGATGCAGCCGGAGGGCAACTGGATCAGCCGCGCGCCCTCGCTGCGCCGCAAGACGATCCTGCTCGCGAAGGTGCAGGACGAGGCGGGTCACGGCCTGTACCTGTACTCGGCGACCGAGACGCTCGGCGCCGACCGCGAGGACCTGACGACCAAGCTCATCGATGGCCGCCAGAAGTACTCCTCGATCTTCAACTACCCGACGCTCACGTTCGCCGACGTCGGCGTGATCGGCTGGCTGGTCGACGGCGCCGCGATCTGCAACCAGGTGCCGTTGTGCCGCACGTCCTACGGGCCGTACGCGCGCGCCATGATCCGCATCTGCAAGGAAGAGTCGTTCCACCAGCGTCAGGGCTACGAGCTGCTGATGACGATGATGAGCGGCACCCAGCAGCAGCGCGACATGGTGCAGGACTCGGTGAACCGCTGGTGGTGGCCGGCGCTGATGATGTTCGGCCCGCCGGACGCCGAGTCGACGAACACCGAGCAGTCCATGGCGTGGCGGATCAAGCGCGACACCAACGACGAGCTGCGGCAGAAGTTCGTGAACATGAGCATGCCCCAGGCCGAGAAGCTCGGCGTGACCTTCCCGGACCCCGAGCTCAAGTGGAACGAAGAGCGCGGCGAGTACGACTTCGGTCAGCCGGACTGGGACGAGTTCTGGCAGGTCGTCAAGGGTGGCGGCGTCTGCAACGAGCAGCGCATCGCCCACCGCCGCAAGGCGCACGAGGACGGTGCGTGGGTCCGTGAAGCCGCGGCCGCGCACGCTCAGAAGCACGCACGTAAGGAAGGTGCCGCGTGAGCACGTCTTGGCCGCTGTGGGAAGTGTTCGTGCGCGGCAAGCGCGGGCTGAACCACGTGCATGTCGGTTCGCTGCACGCGCCGGACGCCGAGATGGCGCTGCGCAACGCCCGTGACGTCTACACGCGTCGCAACGAGGGCGTGTCGATCTGGGTGGTGCCCGCGACGGAGATCACCGCGTCCTCGCCGGACGAGAAGGACCCGTTCTTCGCGCCCGCGGGGGACAAGGTCTACCGGCACCCGACGTTCTACGCGATTCCCGAGGACGTGCCGCACCTATGAGCTTCGACAACGCGTACGAGTCCTTGCTCGGCGGCGAGGACGCGCACTGGGCGTTCGGAACGGGCTTCTCGGAGGCCCTCTCCGGCGTCGACCGCGAGTTCCCCGAGGGCGTCGACCGCGAAGCCCTCGCCGCCTACTGCCTGATGCTCGGCGACGACGCGTTGATCTTCTCCCAGCGCCTTTCGGAGTGGTGCTCGCGCGCTCCTGAGCTGGAAGAGGACATCGCGCTCGCCAACATCGCGCTGGACCTGCTCGGCCAGGCCCGCATGCTGCTGACGCGCGCCGGCGAGGTGCTCGGCCGGGACGAGGACGCCCTGGCCTACCTGCGCGACGAACGCGAGTTCCGCAACGTGCACCTGGCCGAGATCGACTGCGGCCCAGGCCCCGGCGGCGACTTCGCGACGACCATCGCGCGCCTGCTGGTGTTCTCGTCGTGGCGTCTCGCGCTCTTCTCCCGCCTGCGCGGCTCGGCCGACCCGGTCCTCGCCGCGATCGCCGAGAAGGGCCTCAAAGAGCTGGCCTACCACCGCGACCACGCCGCCCAGTGGACCGTTCGCCTCGGCGACGGCACCGACGAGTCGCATCGCCGCATGCAGGCGGGCCTGGAACGCGTGTGGCCGTTCGTCGACGAGCTGTTCGCGACGCACTCGGTCGAAGCCGCGCTTCAGGGCGTCGCCGTCGACCCGGCCTCACTGCGGTCCGAAGTGGACGGTGTGCTGGAAGCGGTGCTCGGCGCCGCAGGCCTCACGCGTCCCAAGGACACCCGCGCCGCCCGTGTCGCGGGCATGGCGGGCCGCGACGGCGTGCACACCGAGGCCATGGGCTACCTGCTCGCCGAGATGCAGCACCTGCACCGTTCGCTGCCGGGAGCGGTCTGGTGACGACGGCACTGGAGGTCGCGTCGGCCGTGCGGGACCCGGAACTCCCGGTCCTCACGCTGGCCGATCTCGGCGTGCTCCGCGAGGTCTCCGAACAGGACGGTCGCGTCGTCGTCACCATCACCCCGACCTACTCGGGCTGTCCCGCGATCGACGAGATGGGCGCTGACCTGCGCCGATCGCTCGTCGGAGCCGGGTATGCCGAGGTCGAGGTGCGCCTGTCGCTCTCCCCGGCCTGGACCACGGACTGGATCAGCGACGAGGGCAGGGAGAAGCTGGCTCAGGCCGGCATCGCGCCGCCGTCCCGGATCGGCCCCGCGGTCGCGGGCCCGATCCCGCTGAACCTCGTACCGCCGTCACGGCAGGTCGCGTGCCCGCAGTGCGGCTCGCTGAACACCTCGGAGATTTCACGGTTCGGCTCGACCGCGTGCAAGGCGCTGCGCCGCTGCCACGCCTGCGCCGAACCGTTCGAGCACGTCAAGGAGATCTGAGTTGTCGCGCCGCGCCACCTTCCACAAGCTCACGGTCGCCCAGGTCGATCGCCTCTGCGACGACGCCGTCGCCGTGACGTTCGACGTGCCAGGGGACCTGGCGGACGAGTTCGCCTTCACCGCGGGCCAGTACCTGACCCTCCGCCAGGGCGACGAACGCCGCTCGTACTCGATCTGCGCCCCGACCGGTGCCGCCCCACGCATCGGCGTGCGCCGCGTCGACGGCGGCCAGTTCTCGACGTGGCTCGTGGACCGGCTCGTCCCAGGTGACGTGATCGAAGTCCTGCCCCCGCTGGGCAAGTTCACCCCGACCGGCGTCGGCACGCATCACGGCCTGGTCGTCGCGGGATCCGGCATCACCCCGGCCCTGTCGATCGCCGCGACCGTGCTGGCCACCGGCGCCCGCGTGACCCTGATGTACGGCAACCGCAGCACGAACACCGTGATGTTCGCCGACGAGCTGGCCGACCTGAAGGACCGCTACCCGGCCACGTTCCAGCTGATCCACGTCCTGTCCCGCGAACCGCGCGACGTGGAACTCTTCACCGGCCGCCTGACCGCCACGAAGCTGACGGCCCTGTTCGGCAGCGTCGTCCCGTTCGACGCCATCGACGAGTGGTGGCTGTGCGGCCCCTACGAGATGGTGCAGGACGCCACGGCCGTGCTGCGCGATCGCGGCGTTGCTCCCGACCGCGTGCACCACGAACTCTTCTACGTGGACGAGCCACCACCCCCACCGCGCCGCACGGAAACCGTGGTGGACGCCGCGGCCTCGGTCACGGTCGTGCTGGACGGCAAGTCGACCACGCTTCCGCTGCCGGCAGACGAGGCGATCCTGGACGCGGCCCAACGCGTCCGCGCCGACCTGCCGTTCGCCTGCAAGGGCGGGGTGTGCGGCACGTGCCGGGCGCTGGTGACCGAGGGCAGCGTCGAGATGCGCCGCAACTACGCGCTCGACGCGTCCGAGGTGGCCGCCGGGTTCGTGCTGACCTGTCAGGCGTTGCCGACCAGTGAGTGCGTGACGGTCGACTTCGACGCCTGAACGGAGTAGCTCGTCGTCGCGGTTGTCGTTCGACCTCAGGAACTGGGCGCCGTCCGCTCTTCTTTGTGAGCGATGGGTCTGCGCGGCTGTGTGGACTGTTCGCGACTCGATGACGTCCGTGCTCGCTGCGGCCGACGCTCGATGTGGTGGTGCGGCTCGACCAGTGCCCAGAAAGCGCGAAACCCAGCAACCGACCGTCCGGACGGTGAACCGGGTCCACTTTCAGCTCCTACTGGAACTGACACGGCGAACTTAGCACTTCGAGAAACCCCCGCACGGCCTTCCCGGCCATGGCACGATCAACGTCATGGGGATCGTCGTCCGCTCAGCTCTCTGGGGTGCCGCTACCGGCACCGTGCTGATGGGCGCCCTCGTCACGGCCATCGAGGTGGGCGTCCCGAGCGACAGCCCGCCGTCCTCGGCGATCATCACGTTCCTCGCGCTCCTCGTGGTCACCTTCATGATCGGCACGATCCCCGGCCTGGTCGTCGGTACCGGCATCGGTTTCATCCGCCGTTCCGTCCAGCAGCCGCGGCAGCCGCGGCAGGTGCCCAGGCCGATGCACCCGCCGGTCCCGCAGCAGCCCTACGACATGTGGTCCGATCTGGTCGAACGCTGCGCCGCGTCCACGCGCAGGGTCGCCGCGGCGGTCCAGACCGTGCCGAAGTCGGCGGCCAAGGACTGGCTGGAGCGGATCAGCGAGCAGCTGACCAGGGAGCTCGACGACGTGCGCGGCATCGCGCAGCTCGGGCGGGCGCTCGGCGCCGTCGACCGGCAGCACCCGATCTACCAGCGGTTGCTCAGGGCGTCGCACGACTTCCACCAGTTCGAGAACGAGGTCGGGCGCGTGGCGTTGCAGATGTTCGACCACCCCGAACTGGACGAGGCGCGGACGCATCTCGAGATGCTCGAGAAGCAGCTTCCTCAGCTGTCGACCTGAAGCGCGGACTGCCACCAGCCCAGCACCTCGTCGGCCGCCTCGGGAGCGGCGACCAGTAGTCCGTCGACGGGCAGTTGGGCGCCCTCGCCGCGTCTGTCGAGCACGACCGCACCCGACTCCACGGCCAATGACACCGCACCGGCGACGTCCCACTCGTGGTAGCCGTGCAGCACGGCCGCTGCCACGTGTCCCAGCGCCACTTGTGCGACGGCCAGGCACTTCGAACCGAGGACACGCACGCCCGTGCCGGCTATCGCGGCCGTGGAGATGAACTCGCCCATGCCGGCCCACGGACCGGTGCGCGTCATCTCGGTGCACACGACAAGAGAGTCGCCTTGGCGTTCGGTCAGGCGGATCGGTGTGCCGTTCGCACGCATGCCACGGCCGCGGGCGGCGGCGTAGATCTGCGAGCGGTACGGGTCGGCGACGACGCCGACCACCGGGCCCCAGCGGTCCACCAACGCCAGGCTGTAGGCACACCAGGGCATGCCCGCCGTGTAGTTCGCGGTGCCGTCGACCGGGTCGACGACCCAGCGGAACTCCGAGTCGGTGGGTGCGTTCCCGTCGTCGGAGTTCTCGCAGAACACCGGGATCGAGGGGAACTCCTTGGTGAGCACGCGCCGGGTGTGGCGTTCCAGGGTGCGGTCGGTGTCGGTGACCCAGTCGAACGGTGACTCGCCGGAGTCGGGACGCACGCCGCGGCCGGCGGTGGCCATGATGACGTCCGAGGCGTCGTTCGCCAGGCGACCGGCCACTTCCAGCGCGATGGACACCAGGCCGGGGTCGGCCGGGTGGGCGGGACGGGACGACAAGACGGTCATGCTGGCCTAGTTTCACCGCGCCGGATGACCGGGAACCTAAGCGCAGATGACGAAATGACGATCACCTGGCCACGACGTGAGGTGTTCCGTCCACGTCAAATCTGAGGTCACGCGGACTTCATGCGGGCACCTCATGGTGTCCCTGTGCGAGTAGCGATCGTGACCGAGAGCTTCCTGCCTCAGGTGAACGGCGTCACCAACTCCGTGCTCCGCGTGCTGGAGCACCTGCGCCGCAACGGCCATCAGGCGCTCGTCGTGGCGCCCGGTGCCGGCGCGGAAGAGCACCACGGCACGCCTGTCGTCAGAGTGTCGGCGGTCGACGTGCCCATGGTGACCAGTCTGCCCATCGGCGTGCCCAGCCCGAGAGTGCTGCACGCGCTCGCCGACTTCCAGCCCGACGTCGTGCACCTCGCGTCGCCGTTCGTGCTGGGTGCGTACGGCCTCAGAGCCGCGCGCAAGCTCGACGTGCCGACCGTCGCGGTCTACCAGACCGACGTCGCGGGGTTCGCCGGCAACTACGGCCTCGGACTCACCAAGCGGGCGGCGTGGCGGTGGACGAAACGCCTGCACACGCTGGCGGACCGCACGCTGGCACCGTCGAGCTCGGCGGTCGAAGCGCTGGAACAGCACGGCGTGCCGCGCGTGCACCGGTGGGCCCGCGGCGTCGACATCGACCTCTTCCACCCGCGCCCGAGGCACAACGACGAGCTCACCATCGGTTACGTCGGCCGCCTGGCACCGGAGAAGCAGGTCCAGAGGCTCAGGGAACTGCACGACCTGCCGGGCGTGAAGCTGCGGATCGTCGGCGACGGCCCGGACCGCGAGCAACTCGAGAAGGACATGCCGGACGCGGAGTTCCTGGGCTTCCGCACCGGCCACGAACTGGCCGAGGCCTACGCGTCGTTGGACGTCTTCATCCACACGGGTCCGCACGAGACGTTCTGCCAGGCCGTGCAGGAAGCCCTGGCAACAGGCCTGCCGGTCCTCGCACCGAACGCGGGCGGCCCGCGCGACCTGGTCCGCCACGGCCGCACCGGATACCTCTTCGAAGAAGACATCGCACAGTACGTGGACCTGCTCCGCGACCCGATGCTGCGCAGGCGCTTCGGTCTCGCAGCCCGCAAGTCGGTGCTCAGGCGCACCTGGCCGGCGATCTGCGACGAGCTGATGGGTCACTACGCCGCGGTGATCGGACTGACTCACCAGGCGGCCGCTTGAGAATCGTGCAGCTCGCCAACTTCTACGGCCCCAGGTCGGGCGGCCTCCGCACGGCACTGCACCACCTGGGCACCGGCTACGCGCAGCTGGGCCACGAGGTCGTGCTCGTCGTGCCGGGCCCCCACCACGCCGACGAGGAACTCCCGGGCGGAGTCCGCCGCATCACCCTCCCGGCACTGAAGATCCCGTACACCGGCGGCTACCGCGTAGTGGACCCGTGGCGCGTCAAAACCCTCATGGAACACCTGCGTCCAGACCGCCTGGAGGTCTCCGACCGCCTGACCCTGCGCGGCATGGGCGCATGGGCGACCGAGCGCGACATCCCGAACGTGGTCATCTCCCACGAACGACTGGACCGCCTCCTCCAGTTCGTCCTGCCCGCGGCCCCGGCAGAACGAGGCGCGGACTGGGCGAACCGCCGCATGGCCGCCTCCTACGACACCGTCGTCTGCACGACGGGTTTCGCCCGCGAGGAGTTCGACCGAATCGGCGCCTCGAACGTCACCCAGGTCCCGCTGGGCGTGGACCTGGCCACGTTCACCCCAAGCCGCCATTCGACAGACCTCCGCCGAGACCTCCTGCAGGGCAAGGAGAACCTGCTGATCCACTGTGGACGCTTGTCGCCGGAGAAACACGTGGAACGTTCCGTCGACACCCTCGCCGAACTGCACGAACAGGGCCACTCCGCCCGTCTGGTGATCGCCGGCGACGGCCCTCGCCGCGCTTCCCTGGAAAAGCGAGCGGCGGGCCTGCCCGTGACGTTCCTCGGCTTCGTGAAGTCCCGCCTGGACGTGGCCTCCCTACTGGCTTCAGCGGACCTGTCCCTGGCGCCAGGCCCACATGAAACGTTCGGACTGGCCGCACTGGAGGCCCTGGCCAGCGGAACCCCAGTGGTGGTCAGCCAGAGCAGCGCTCTGAAAGAGATCGTCCAGCCGTCCTGCGGCGCCGCGGTCTCCGACGACGCCCCGGCCTTCGCCACCGCAGCCCAGCACCTGCTGACCTCAGGCTCCAGGGAGGCCGCGAGAGCCAGAGCCGAGGAGTACCCGTGGCACGCGGCGGTGGACGGCATGCTGACGGCCCTGAAGGTGCCCTGACGATGATCTCAGCGAGCCTGACTTAGTCTCTAGTCATGTCGCGAGCCGGCCTGGACAAGAACCCCCGCGAGGTAGCCGAGATGTTCGACGGCGTGGCCAAGGGCTACGACCGCACGAACTCGGTCATGACGCTGGGCTTCGACCGCCGCTGGCGGGACTGGAGCAGGCGAGTCCTCGACGCCCGCCCGAACGAGAAGGTCCTGGACCTCGCAGCGGGTACCGCGGTCTCGACCGTCGAGTACGCCGCGTCGGGCGCCTGGTGCGTGGCGGCGGACTTCTCCGTGGGCATGCTCGCCTCAGGAGCCCACCGCCCAGTCCCGAAGGTGGCCGCGGACGCCCTCCGCCTGCCCTTCAAGGACAACTCGTTCGACGCCGTCACGGTCTCCTTCGGCATCCGCAACTTCAACGACACGGTCGTAGCCCTCAAGGAAATGGCCAGGGTCACCAAGCCAGGCGGCCGCATGGTGATCTGCGAGGTCTCCACCCCGGTCTGGAAGCCGTTTCGCTTCGTCTACATGCGGTACCTGCTCAAACTCCTCCCGCTCATCGCGAAGTTCGTGTCGAGCAACCCGGTCGCCTACTCCTACCTGGCCGAATCCATGGCCACCTGGCCCGACCAGCGCACGCTCGGCGAGCTCATCTCGCAGGCGGGCTGGGAGGACGTGGCCTGGTTCAACCTGACCGGCGGCATGGTCGCCCTGCACCGCGCGACCAAGCCCAAGCCCGCACCCACGCCCTCCGAACCCACCACCTGACCAGCTGCTAGCAGGGAACGCGGGGGCCCTACGTTCCCTTGGGAGGAACGTAGGGCCCCCGCGTTCCCCTCAAACAGGGCGCCACAGAGTTGCTGTGACGTTGGGGCGTGGACGTGTGGCGGCCGAGCGGTAGGCGCCAAGCAACTCCTTCAAGACGCCGTTTGGATCGGCTCTAAGTCGTGACGGAATCGTGTGCACGGTCATCACGCCGTGCGCCAACAGGGCTGAGTGCTGTGCCATGGTGTGTGCGTAGTCAGCAGGGGACAGGTGGAATTCCTTCGAGTCGATCTGCCATGCCAACCCGACCTCATCCCACCAGCCGTCCACGATTGCGAGTTGTTGTCCGTGGACAGAGCGGATCAGCACGTTTCGCTGCGGCGAAGGCAGCGGTGAACGGCCAATCAGCGATCGCGCCCACGCTTCGGCTGCAGAGCGCACGCCGTCTGACACCTCGTCCAGCACTGCTCTGGGCAGCGCCGTGCCTCCCAGATGAAGGTTTCTGAGTTCCGCTGCGAGTGCCGTTGGCGAGCAGAGTTGTCGTTGGACGGCGTCAGCGATCATGGCCCGGACTACATCGAAGCGAACTTCCCGACGTGCGGCGTCGATGAGAGCGCGGGCGAGATCGACTGTGGGAAAGCCGTCGATCAAGCTGCTCGACCACGGCCGGTTGGACCGTTCGACAAGGAGAGCGCCTTGGCTTGCGAGACCACGGCCATGAGGTACGAGGACGTGAATGCGCTGGTCTTCAGGAAGACGTCGCACGCCGTGCCTGCGAGCCGCCTCCAATCCGGTCAGGTAGGTCAGCGGGCCGGCGCGCAACAAGGCACCTCGCACTAGCTGTCTTCGATCAGGAGTACCTCCTGTCAACAGATAGACACCGAGAAAGATGCGTGTCCAACCACCGCCAGGTCGGCACTTGAGTGCCATGGACTTGCCCGTCAGTCCCAGCGCCAGCAGTTCGCGGCGAGCGGCCACGCCATCCTCGAACAGATCTGTTAGACGCCCGTAGTCAGCTGCCGTCCGTTTCGTCATTCAGCCAATCATGGGCATCTGACAGTGGTTGGCAATCACCTCATGATCGACATGTGGACAACTCGCGATCTCACCGTCACGCGGGAGCCCTACGTTTCCTTACAGGGAACGCGGGGGCCCCGCGTTCCCCCTGCCGCAGCGGGTGGGTGTGAGCGGAGGTGGTCCAGGTGACGGGGTGGTCCTCAGCAATGTCCGGTTAGAGTCGCGAGCAGAAGCTGTGACCGGTACACGCAGGGAGTCTGGATGAGCAGGCGCGGGATCAACGAGGACGCCGACGTCATCGTGGTGGGGGCGGGACCGGCGGGCTCGACCGCGGCGACCTACCTCGCCAGGGCAGGCCTCGACGTCCTCCTCCTGGAGAAGAGCACCTTCCCGAGGGAGAAGGTCTGCGGCGACGGCCTGACCCCGCGAGGCGTCAAGCAACTCATCGACCTGGGCATCGACACCCGCGAGAGCAACGGCTGGCTCCACAACAAGGGGCTGAGGGTCGTCGGCGGCGGCGTGACGATGGAGCTGGACTGGCCGGATCTGGCCACGTTCCCGAACTACGGCGTCGTGCGCCCGCGGATGGACTTCGACGAGATGCTCGCGAACGCGGCGAAGGCAGCCGGCGCGCGCATGCACGAGCACACCACGGTCACCAAGGCCATCATCGAGAACGGCCGGGTCGTCGGCGTCGAAGCCAAGCAGGGACCGGAAAAGAACCCGGTCACCTACCGAGCCCCCATCGTCGTCGGTTGTGACGGTGTGTCAGCGCGCCTGGCCCTGAGCATCGGCCTGCAGAAGGACGACGCCAAGCCCATGGGCGTGGCGGTCCGCCGCTACTACAACAGCCCGCGCACCAAGGACGACTACCTCGAGTCGCACCTCGAACTCTGGGCGCCGGACGGCAAGCTGCTGCCCGGCTACGGCTGGATCTTCGGCATGGGCGACGGCACCGTGAACGTCGGCCTGGGCATTCTCAGCACGTCAAAGGCCTACGGCACCACCGACTACCGCCAGCTCCTGCGCAGCTGGCTCGACGGCACCCCGGAGGAGTGGGGCTTCCGCGAGGAGAACGCGACGAGCCGCATCGGCGGCGCCGCGCTCCCCATGGGCCTCAACCGCAAGCCGCACTACCGGGCGGGCCTGCTGCTCGTCGGCGACGCCGGCGGCATGGTCAACCCCTTCAACGGCGAGGGCATCGGCTACGCCATGGAGTCGGCCAGGATCGCGTCCGAGTCGATCGTTCAGGCACTCGCGCGCACCGGCGTCAACCGTGAACGGGCGCTGCACGGCTACCCGGTCCGGATCGAAGAGGCGCTCGGCAGTTACTACCGGCTCGGGAACGTCTTCTCGAAGCTCATCGGAAACCCGGCGATCATGCGGACCGCAACGAAGTACGGAATGCCGCGGAAACGCCTGATGAAACTGGTGCTCAAGCTCCTCGCGGGCCTCTACGACCCCAAGGACGGCGACTCAATGGACCGCCTCATCGTGGCCGCCACGAAGCTCGCTCCCAGCGCGTAAATTACTCCGAATAGGTGACGGCACCGGCTCAATACGAGCCGGTGCCGTTTCGCATGTGTCGACCACGTTAAAGCCCCAGGTCAGACCCTGTGATCTAGGTCATTTACAGGCGTTCTACACTGGCGGGCGAGCTTGTGAATCACTTCACAGCAGTCTGAACAAGCTTGTGAACTGTTTCACAAGCGTTTGTTAGGTTCGCCTAACAAACGTGCTGGAGAACAACACCCTTAGGGTGCGGGCGACCGCGAGGAAAGGACGACGGAGCGTGCTTGACCCTTACCTCCCCCTCGTATTGATGTTCGCGCTCGCCGGGGCGTTCGCACTGTTCTCGGTGACCGCGGCTCCCTACATCGGACCGCGCCGCTACAACAAGGCGAAGCTCGACGCGTACGAGTGCGGCATCGAGCCGAGCCCGCAGCCGGTCGTGGGTGGTGGGCGCATGCCCGTCGCCTACTACCTGACGGCGATGCTGTTCATCTTGTTCGACATCGAAATGGTCTTCCTCTACCCGTTCGCCGTAGCGGCCGACAAGCTCGGCCTGTTCGGGCTGGTGGAGATCGTCCTGTTCGTCGCCACGGTCGGCTTCGCGTACGTCTACGTGTGGCGTCGCGGCGGCCTCGACTGGAACTGAGGAAGTCATGGGTCTCGAGGAGAAGCTCCCGAACGGCATCCTGCTGGTCAGCGTCGAGAAGCTGGTCAACTGGACCCGCAAGTCCTCGCTGTGGCCTGCCACCTTCGGCCTGGCCTGCTGCGCCATCGAGATGATGACGACGGGTGGTCCGCGCTACGACCTGGCCCGCTTCGGCATGGAGGTCTTCCGGGCCTCACCGCGCCAGGCGGACCTGATGATCGTGGCCGGCCGCGTCACCAACAAGATGGCGCCGGTGCTGCGGCAGATCTACGACCAGATGCCCGAGCCGCGCTGGGTGCTGGCCATGGGCGTGTGCGCCAGCACTGGCGGCATGTTCAACAACTACGCGGTGGTGCAGGGCGTCGACCACGTCGTGCCCGTCGACATGTACCTGCCGGGCTGCCCGCCGCGGCCGGAGATGCTGATGGACGCGATCCTCAAGATCCACGCCAAGATCATGGACGAGCCGCTGGGCGCCGTGCGCGCCAAGGCGCTCGCCGACTCGGGCTACCGCACCGATCTCATCCCGTCCTCCGAGCGTTTTGCGAGGAAGAAGTGACCGAGCCAGGGGGAGAGCACTCCAGCGTCAACCGCGCGGGAGAGGATCTCGAGAAGACCAACCCGACAGAGGCGAAGGCGAAGGCGCCGATCCTCGCGGGCAAGGAGCGCCAGGGGCTCTTCGGCGTCACCGGCTCCGGTGACACGTCGGGCTTCGGTGGCCTGCGCCTGCCCGCTCACGTGGCTGCTCCAGCCGAGCGCCCGTTCGGCGGCTGGTTCGACGAGGTCGCGGACGAGCTCTTCGCCGCCATCGGCGAGAAGGGCCTGCCCGCCGACACGGTCCAGCAGGTGACGGTCGACCGCGGCGAGATCACCTTCTACCTCAGGCCGGAGACGCTGCTGGAGGTCGCGCGGATCTTCCGCGACACCCCGGCGCTGCGCTTCGAGCTCTGCAGCTCGGTGTCCGGTGTGGACTACGGCGCCGACGTGCCGCAGCGCCTGCACTCGGTCGTGCACCTCACGTCGATGACGTACCGCCGCCGCGTGCGGCTGGAGGTCGCGGTCGACGTCGAGCACCCGCACGTGCCGAGCCTCGTCGAGGTCTACCCGACGGCGGACTGGCAGGAGCGCGAGACCTGGGACATGTTCGGGATCATCTACGACGGTCACCCCGGACTGACCCGCATCCTCATGCCGGACGACTGGGACGGACACCCCCAGCGCAAGGACTACCCGCTGGGTGGCATCCCGGTGGAGTACAAGGGCGCGGAGATTCCTCCGCCGGACCAGAGGCGGTCCTACTCATGACCGAGCGGCTTTCCGACGTCACCACCGGCACCAACACCAGTGCGACCGGCAGCGACAGCACGGACGACGTCACCACCCGCGCCGAGACTCCCGAGGTCGCGGACTCCCGCAAGACCACCGAGGGCACCGTCTACACGGTGACCGGCGGCGACTGGGACGAGGTGCTCGCGGACGCGGTCCACGACGAGCGCATCGTCATGAACCTCGGCCCGCAGCACCCCTCGACCCACGGCGTGCTCCGCCTGGTCCTGGAGCTCGAGGGCGAGACGGTCACGCACGCGCGCAGCGTCATCGGCTACCTGCACACCGGCATCGAGAAGAACCTCGAGTACCGGAACTGGGTCCAGGGCGTCACCTTCATCACGCGCACCGACTACCTCGCGCCGCTGCACCACGAGGCCGCGTACTGCATGGCCGTCGAGAAGCTGCTCGGCGTCACGGTGCCGGACAAGGCGCAGGCGATCCGCGTGCTGCTGATGGAGATCAACCGCATCAGCTCGCACCTCGTCGCGCTCGCCACCGGCGGCATGGAGCTCGGTGCCCTCACCGGCATGACCTCCGGCTTCCGCGAGCGCGAGGAGGCCCTGCACCTGCTGGAGCACCTCACCGGCCTGCGGATGAACCACGCGTTCATCCGGCCCGGCGGTCTCGCGCAGGACCTGCCCGACGACGCGGTCGAGAAGATCACCGCGTTCGTCAAGATCATGGAAAAGCGGCTGCCGGACTACGACAAGCTGCTCACCGGCCAGCCGATCTGGCGCAACCGCATGGCGGGCGTGGGTTACCTGCCCGTCGACGCGTGCCTCGCGCTCGGCATCACCGGCCCGATCCTGCGCTCCGCCGGCCTCGCCTGGGACCTGCGCAAGATCGAGCCGTACAGCGGCTACGAGAACTACCAGTTCGACGTGCCGACCTCGAACGCGGCGGACTGCTTCGCGCGGTACCTGCTGCGGCTCGAGGAGATGCACCAGTCGCTGCGGATCATCAAGCAGGTCGTGAAGAGCCTGCCGACCGGTCCGGTCATGGTCGAGGACGCGAAGATCGCGTGGCCGGCGCAGCTCACGATCGGCAGCGACGGCATGGGCAACTCGCTCGAGCACGTCCGCAAGATCATGGGCCAGTCCATGGAGTCCCTGATCCACCACTTCAAGCTGGTGACCGAGGGCTTCAAGGTTCCGGCGGGCCAGGTCTACGTGCCGGTCGAGTCGCCGCGCGGCGAGCTCGGCTACCACGTCGTCTCCGACGGCGGCACCAGGCCGATGCGCGTGCACCTGCGCGAACCAAGCTTCGTGAACCTCCAGTCGATGCCCGCGATGTGCGAGGGCGGCATGGTCGCCGACGTGATCGCGTCCGTCGCCTCGATCGACCCGGTGATGGGTGGTTGCGACCGATGACTCAGGCCCCAGAGACCACGACGTTCGACCAGTCCACTGTGGACCGCGCGCAGGCGATCGTCGCCCGCTACCCGCAGGCCCGCAGTGCGCTGCTCCCGATGCTGCACCTCGTGCAGTCGGTCGAGGGCTACGTCTCCCAGGACGGCATCCGGTTCTGCGCCGGACAGCTCGACCTGAGCGAGGCCGAGGTCAGCGCGGTCGCGACGTTCTACACGATGTACAAGCGCAAGCCGTGCGGTGAACACCTGGTCAGCGTGTGCACTAACACGCTGTGCGCGGCGCTGGGCGGCGACGAGATCTACTCGACGCTCAAGAGCCACCTCGGTGTGGGCCACGAGGAGACCGCGGGCGAGCCCGGCACGCAGGGCTCGATCACGCTGGAGCACGCCGAGTGCCTCGCCGCGTGCGACCTCGGCCCGGTGCTCCAGGTCAACTACGAGTTCTACGACAACCAGACGCCCGAGAAGGCGCTGGGACTCGTGAAGGCGTTGCAGTCAGGGGACAAGCCCGCCCCGACGCGCGGCGCCCCGCTCACCGACTTCAAGCAGGCCGAGCTCCAGCTCGCCGGGTTCTTCGAGGGTCGCGACGCCGACCTCGACGGCCCGTCGGCGGCGCCGGAGACGCTGGCCGGTGCGCAGATCGCCAAGGACCGCGGCTGGGACGCGCCGAACACGCCGTCCAACGCCGAGTTCCCTGCCCTGCCGGAAAAGAAGTAGGGAAGACAATGGTTGACCCGCTGACTCCTGTTCTCACCAAGCGCTGGACCGAGCCCAAGTCCTGGACCATCGAGACCTACGAGCGCACCGGTGGCTACACCGCCCTGCCCAAGGCGCTGAAGGCTCACCCGGACCAGCTCATCCAGCAGTGCAAGGACTCCGGACTGCGCGGCCGCGGCGGCGCGGGATTCCCCACCGGCATGAAGTGGGGCTTCATCCCGCAGGGCGACGGCAAGCCGCACTACCTCGTCATCAACGCCGACGAGGGCGAGCCGGGCACCTGCAAGGACATCCCGCTGATGATGGCGGACCCGCACTCGCTGATCGAGGGCGTGATCATCACGTCGTTCGCCATCCGCGCGAACTTCGCGGCGATCTACGTCCGCGGCGAGGTCCTGCACTGCATCCGCCGCCTCAACGCGGCGGTGCGCGAGGCGTACGCCAAGGGCTACCTGGGCAAGAACATCCTCGGCAGCGGGTTCGACCTCGACGTGGTGATCCACGCCGGCGCCGGCGCGTACATCTGCGGCGAGGAGACCGCGCTGCTCGACTCGCTGGAGGGCCGTCGCGGCCAGCCGCGACTCAAGCCGCCGTTCCCCGCGACCTCGGGCCTCTACGCGTCGCCCACTGTCGTGAACAACGTCGAGACCATCGCGTCGGTTCCCTTCATCGTCAACGGTGGCGCCGACTGGTTCCGCGAGATGGGTCGCGACCGCTCACCCGGTCCGAAGATCTACTCGCTGTCCGGCCACGTCACGCGGCCCGGCCAGTACGAGGCGCCGATGGGCACCACGCTCCGGCAGCTGCTCGACATGGCCGGTGGCATGAAGGACGGCATCCCGATCAAGTTCTGGACGCCGGGTGGCTCGTCCACCCCGCTGTTCACCGCCGAGCACCTCGACGTGCCGCTGGACTTCGAGGGTGCCGCCGAGGCCGGTTCGATGCTGGGCACCACCGCCCTGCAGATCTTCAACGAGACCGTGTCCGTGCCGTGGGCCGTCATGAAGTGGACGGAGTTCTACAAGCACGAGTCGTGCGGCAAGTGCACGCCGTGCCGCGAGGGCACGTACTGGCTCGTGCAGATCCTGCAGCGGATGGTGGCGGGCAACGGCACGGCGAGCGACATCGACACGTTGCTCGACGTCTGCGACAACATCCTCGGCCGCTCGTTCTGCGCACTCGGTGACGGTGCCGTCAGCCCGATCACCAGTGGCATCAAGTACTTCAAGGACGAGTTCCTGGCCCTGTGCGACCAGAACTCTCCCAAGAACAGGGCTAGCACCGTCCTGGCTGGAGCGAACGCATGACCATCGCGCCTGACAAGCCCACCACGTCCGAGGTCGTCGTGCCCGAGGGTCACGTCAAGCTCGTCATCGACGGCGTCGAGGTCATCGCGCCCAAGGGTGAGCTGCTGATCCGCACGGCCGAGCGCCTCGGCACGGTCATCCCGCGCTTCTGCGACCACCCGCTGCTGGAGCCCGCGGGCGCCTGCCGCCAGTGCCTCGTCGAGGTCGAGATGGGCGGCCGGCCCATGCCGAAGCCGCAGGCCTCCTGCACGATGACGGTCGCGGACGGCATGGTCGTGAAGACCCAGCTGACCTCGCCGGTCGCGGACAAGGCTCAGCAGGGTGTGATGGAGCTGCTGCTCATCAACCACCCGCTGGACTGCCCGATCTGCGACAAGGGCGGTGAGTGCCCGCTGCAGAACCAGGCGATCGCCCACGGCCGCAGCGACTCCCGCTTCCACGAGCACAAGCGGACGTTCCCGAAGCCGATCAACATCTCCACGCAGGTGCTGCTCGACCGCGAACGCTGCGTGCTCTGCCAGCGCTGCACCCGGTTCTCCGCGCAGATCGCCGGCGACCCGTTCATCGAACTGCTCGAGCGCGGCTCGCAGCAGCAGATCGGTGTGGCGCAGGACAAGCCGTTCCAGAGCTACTTCTCCGGCAACACCATCCAGATCTGCCCGGTCGGCGCGCTCACGTCGGCGGCCTACCGCTTCCGCGCCCGGCCGTTCGACCTCGTGTCGACGCCGAGCGTCTGCGAGCACTGCTCGTCGGGGTGCGCCGAGCGCACCGACTGGCGGCGCGGCAAGGTGCAGCGCAAGCTCGCCGGCGACGACCCGCAGGTCAACGAGGAGTGGATCTGCGACAAGGGCCGGTTCGCCTTCCGCTATGCCACGACCGGTGACCGCATCAAGCGTCCGCTGGTCCGCGACGCCGAGTCCGGTGAGCTGCGCGAGTCGTCCTGGACCGAGGCGCTGCAGGTCGCGGCGGCCGGTCTGACGGCGGCCCGCGAAGCCAACGGCGTCGGTGTGCTGACCGGTGGCCGGCTGACCGTCGAGGACGCCTACGCGTACTCGAAGTTCGCCCGGATCGCGTTGCACACCAACGACATCGACTTCCGCGCCCGGCCGCACAGCGCCGAGGAGCTGGAGTTCCTGTCCGGCACCACGGTGTTCACCAACCCGGACAACGGAGTCACCTTCCAGGGCATCGAGTCCGCGCCGGCCGCGCTGCTGGTCGCGTTCGAGCCCGAGGAAGAGGCGCCGATCGTCTTCCTGCGTCTGCGCAAGGCCGCTCGCAAGGGCACCACGAAGGTCTTCCACCTCGGCCAGTACACGACCCCGGCCGTGGAGAAGACGTTCGGCACGCTGCTCGCCTGCGTGCCCGGCGCCGAGGCGAACGCCCTCAACGCGTTGCCGGAGCACGCTTCCGACGTCGTCGACCTGCTCGGCAAGCCCGGTGCGGTGATCCTGGTCGGCGAGCGCGCCGCCGAGATCCCCGGCGCGTTCTCCGCGGTCGCCAGGCTGGCCGAGCGCACGGGCGCCAAGGTCGCATGGATCCCGCGCCGTGCCGGTGAGCGCGGTGCGCTCGCGGTCGGTGCCACGCCGAACCTGCTGCCCGGTGGCCGTCACGTCGCGAACGCCGCGGCGCGCACCGAGGTCGAGCGCACCTGGGGCGTCGAGGAGGGCTCGCTTCCCGCGACGCCGGGCCGCGACACCACGGGCATCCTGGAGGCCGCCGCGAACGGCGAACTGTCCGGTCTGCTGGTCGGTGGCGTCGACCCGTTCGACCTGCCCGACCCGCGGCTCGCGGAGAAGGCCCTGTCGGGCGCCGGTTTCGTCGTGAGCCTGGAACTCCGGCCCAGCGCGGTCACCGCGTACGCCGACGTCGTGCTCCCGATCGCGCCCGCGGTCGAGAAGGCCGGCAGCTACCTCAACTGGGAGGGCCGCCGCCGCGAGTTCGGCACCACGCTCGAAGGCACCGGCTCGCTGCCGGACTGCCGCGTGCTCGACACCCTCGCGGTGGAGATGGACGCGGACCTGTTCACGCAGACGCCCGCCGCCTCGGCCGCCGACCTGGCCCGCCTGGGCGAGGGCACGCCGGGCGGTTCGTCGCTCAACGTCGCCGCGCCGCTGGTGTCCCCTGCCGGTGCGGGCAAGGCCGTGCTCGCCACGTGGCACCGCCTGATCGGCAACGGCTCGCTGCAGGTGGACGAGCCGCACCTGGCCGGCACCGCTCGCCCGGTCGTCGCGAAGATCGCGGAGACCACCGCGCGGCAGTTCGGCCTGGAGTCCGGCGGGTTCGTGACGGTCTCCACCGAGCGTGGCGCGATCACGCTCCCGGTCGAGACCGACGACCTGCCCGAGGGCGTCATCTGGCTGCCCACCAACTCGGGTGACGTGACCGTCCGGGCCACTCTCGGCGCGGGCCACGGCTCGATCGTCTCCGTCAGCGGAGGATCTTCCTTTGGGGTGACGTCATGACCCAGCACTTCTACGCGGCGGAGATCGGCGAGACCGCCAAGCTCCTCGCGGACGACCCGTTCTGGCTGATCCTGATCAAGGTCGTCGCGATCTTCGCGTTCCTCGTGGTCATGACCCTGTTCATGATCAACTGGGAGCGCAAGGTCGTCGCGCGGATGCAGCACCGCCCCGGCCCCAACCGGGTCGGCCCGAACGGCTGGCTCCAGTCGCTCGCGGACGGTCTGAAGCTCGCGTTCAAGGAGGACATCCGTCCCGTCCTCGCGGACAAGTGGGTGTTCTTCCTCGCGCCGGTGATCTCCTGCATCCCCGCGTTCCTCGCGTTCTCGGTGATTCCGCTCGCGGGCGAGGTCAACCTGTTCGGTCAGCAGACCGCGCTGCAGCTCGTCGACCTCCCGGTCGGCGTGCTCGTGGTGCTGGCCTGCTCCTCGATCGGCGTCTACGGCATCGTGCTGTCCGGCTGGGCCTCCGGCTCGCCGTACCCGCTGCTCGGCGCGCTGCGGTCGGCCGCGCAGGTGATCTCCTACGAGATCGCGATGGGCCTGTCGATCGTCGCGGTGATCATGTTCACCGGCTCGATGTCGACCGGTGACATCGTCGGCGCGCAGGCGACCACCGTGCTCGGGTTCGCGCCCGGCTGGTTCGGCCTCCTGCTCTTCCCCAGCTTCGCGATCTACGTCGTGTCGATGGTCGGCGAGACCAACCGCGCCCCGTTCGACCTCCCCGAGGCCGAGTCGGAGCTCGTCGGTGGTTTCCACACGGAGTACAGCTCGCTGAAGTTCGCGCTGTTCTTCCTCGCCGAGTACGTCAACATGGTCACCGTCTCGGCGCTCGCGACCACGCTCTTCCTCGGCGGCTACCACGCCCCGTGGAGCGGCGAGTTCATGAACACCGGCTGGTGGGGCCTGCTCTGGTTCATCATCAAGACGCTGGGCTTCCTGTTCATCTTCATCTGGCTGCGCGGCACGCTGCCCCGCATGCGCTACGACCAGTTCATGCGCCTGGGCTGGAAGGTGCTGGTCCCTACCAGCCTCGTCTGGATCATGGCCGTCGCGGTCATCCGCACCGGCGCGATCCAGCAGCTCTCCACGGCACAGCGGCTCATCGCGCTCGGCGTGATCGTCGGCCTGGTGCTGCTGGTCTCGTTCCTGCTGCCGGACAAGAAGGTCCAGGACACCAAGGGCGTTCCGCTCGCGGGTTCCGGCTTCCCCGTCCCGCCGCTCGACCTCGTTGTCCCCAAGGCCGCGCCGAAACGCAAGGTCAAGGTCGCCACTCTCCCCAAGGAGACGGCAGCCGTCACCACCGGTAAGGAGGCTGAGTAGGGATGTTCGAGTCCCTGAAAGGCTTCGGAGTCACCTTCGGCACCATGTTCAAGAAGGTGGTGACGGAGGAGTACCCCGAGGTCAAGAAGGTGACCGCGCCGCGGTTCCACGGCCGTCACCAGCTCAACCGGCACCCGGACGGGCTGGAGAAGTGCGTCGGCTGCGAGCTGTGCGCGTGGGCCTGCCCGGCGGACGCGATCTTCGTCGAGGGTGGTGACAACACCGAGGAGGCGCGGTTCTCCCCCGGTGAGCGCTTCGGCGCCGACTACCAGATCAACTACCTGCGCTGCATCGGCTGCGGCCTGTGCATCGAGGCGTGCCCGACCCGTTCGCTCACGATGACGAACGAGTACGAGCTCGCCGACGACAACCGCCAGGACCTGATCTTCACGAAGGAGGACCTGCTCGCCCCGCTGCTGCCCGGCATGGAGCAGCCGCCGCACCCGATGCGGCTCGGCGACAACGAGCAGGACTACTACGTGAACGGCCCGCGGCTGGCCAAGGAGGCCCAGCAGTGAGTCTTCTCGTCAGCTTCCTGGCCCAGCAGCCGGAACCCGTGCAGCGCGTGGTCGACACCGTGACCACGGGCGAGGCCATCGCGTTCTGGGTGCTCGGCCCGCTCGCGCTGGCCGGTGCGCTCGGCATGCTCTTCGCGCGCAACGCGGTGCACTCCGCGCTGTGGCTCGTCGTGACGATGCTCAGCCTCGGTGTGCTGTACATGATCCAGCAGGCGCCGTTCCTCGGCTTCGTGCAGATCATCGTCTACACCGGCGCGATCATGATGCTGTTCCTGTTCGTGCTGATGATGGTCGGCCGCGACAGTTCGGACTCGGTCGTCGAAGTGATCCGGGGCCAGCGACTCGCGGCCGCGTTGCTCGGCATCGGGTTCGCCGTGATCCTGGTCGGTTCGGTCGGCCGCGCGCTGACCGGTGTCGACGCCCGCGGTCTCGCCGAGGCGAACACCACGAACGGCGGCAACGTCGGCAACATCGGCCAGAAGCTCTTCACGGACTACCTGTTCGCGTTCGAGCTCACGTCGGCGCTGCTGATCACCGCCGCCCTCGGCGCGATGATCCTGGCCTTCGTCGGCCGCGACGGGAAGCCCTCCAAGAAGACGCAGAAGGAACTCGTCGAGGAGCGCTTCCAGGACGGCAAGCGGGTCGGCTCGCTGCCGGGCCCCGGCGTCTTCGCCACCGCCAACTCGGTGGCCACCCCCGCCCTGCTGCCCGACGGCAGCGTGGCGGAGGAGTCGCTGTTCGAGGTCATCGAGGCGACCGACAAGTCCACGCTGTCGGACGACGTCGCCGACGTGGCCGGCACCGGGCACGAGGCCGACGCGCACGCGCTCAAGGGAAGTGAGTCGTGACTCCCACGTACTACCTGCTGCTGTCGGCACTGCTGTTCAGCATCGGCGCCGTCGGCGTCCTGGTGCGCCGCAACGCCATCGTGGTCTTCATGTGCGTCGAGCTCATGCTCAACGCGGTCAACCTGAGCCTGGTGACGTTCGCGCGGATCAACGGCTCGCTCGACGGTCAGGTGATGGCGTTCTTCGTGATGGTCGTCGCCGCGGCGGAGGTCGTCGTCGGCCTCGCGATCATCATGTCCATCTTCCGGACGCGTCGCTCGGCCTCGGTCGACGACTCGAACCTGCTGAAGTACTGAGGGGTCACCGGTGACGGAACCTGTTGTCGCCAGCGGGGTCGCGAGCTTCGCCTGGTTGTTGCTCGCGCTGCCCGCGTTCGGTGCGGCGGTGCTGTTGGTCAGTGGCAAGCGCGCTGACAAGTGGGGTCATCTGCTCGGCAGCGGCACGCTGCTGGCGTCGTTCGCCTACGCGCTCGCGTTGTTCTTCTCGACGATCGGCACCTCGAACGCCGAGGAGCGCGTCCAGAACCTGCACCTGTGGGACTGGATCGACGTCAACGCGCTGACCGTCGAGTTCGGACTGCGGATCGACCCGCTGTCGCTGACGTTCGTGCTGCTGATCACCGGTGTGGGCTCGCTGATCCACATCTACTCGATCGGCTACATGGCGCACGAGGAAGGCAGGCGGAAGTTCTTCGCCTACCTCAACCTCTTCGTCTCGGCGATGCTCCTGCTGGTGCTGGGCAACGGCTTCGTGACCCTGTACTTCGGCTGGGAGGGCGTCGGTCTCGCCTCGTACCTGCTGATCGGCTGGTACCAGTACAAGCCGGAAGCGGCATCGGCGGCCAAGAAGGCCTTCCTGATGAACCGCGTCGGTGACCTGGGCCTCGCCATCGCGATCTTCCTGATGTTCACCAAGCTCGGGACGACGCAGTACACCGAGGTCTTCAGCCGCGTCGGCGAGTTCTCCTCCGCCGAGGTCCTCGCGATCACGCTGCTGCTGCTCCTGGGCGCCTGCGGCAAGTCCGGCCAGTTCCCGCTCCAGGCCTGGTTGCCGGACGCGATGGCCGGCCCGACCCCGGTGTCCGCCCTGATCCACGCGGCGACGATGGTCACCGCGGGCGTGTACCTGATCGCCCGCTCCAACCCGCTCTACAACCTGAGCGAGGACGGCCGCCTGGTCGTCATGATCATCGGTGGCGTCACGCTGCTGATCGGTTGCATCATCGGTTGCGCCTACGACGACTTCAAGAAGGTCCTGGCGTACTCGACGGTCTCGCAGATCGGTTACATGATCCTCGCGGTGGGCCTCGGCCCGATCGGCTACGCGCTGGGCATCATGCACCTGCTGACGCACGGTTTCTTCAAGGCCGGGCTCTTCCTCGGTGCCGGTTCGGTCATGCACGGCATGAACGACGAGGGCAACATCCGCAGGATGGGCGGGCTCTACAAGTTCCTGCCGATCACCTTCGTCACCTGGACGCTCGGCTACCTCGCCCTGATCGGCATCCCGCCGTTCGCGGGCTACTTCTCGAAGGACGCCATCATCGCGGCGGCGTTCACCGGGGAGGGCTGGCGCCCGTACGTCTTCGGTGGTGTCGCACTGCTCGGCGCCGCGCTGACCGCGTTCTACATGACTCGCCTGCTGATCCTCGTCTTCCTGGGCAAGCCCCGCTGGAAGGAACTGAAGTCCGAGGACGGCAAGGAATACCACCCGCACGAGTCCCCGCTGACGATGACCGTCCCGATGATCATCCTCGCGGTCGGCTCGATCGGTGGTGGCTGGTTCCTCTCCTCCGGCGGACGTCTGGCCGGCTGGCTGGAGCCCTCGCTGGGCGAGCTGAAGGAAGAGCACGGCGTGATCTCGCACGGCATGGTCGGGATCCTGACCGTCGTGCTCGCCCTGGTGGGCGCCGGTCTCGCGTTCCTGCTCTTCGGCCGCCGCAAGCAGCCGGTCGAGCGGCCGGTGCGGGTCTCCTGGCCGGTGCGTGCGGCCCGTGCGGACCTCTACGGCAACGCACTGAACGAGGCGCTGTTCGCGCGGCCGGGCACCTGGCTCACCCGCGCGCTGGTGTTCCTCGACCTGAAGGGCGTCGACGGGCTGGTCAACGGCACCGCGGCGCTGCTCGGCGGTAGCTCCGGCCGGTTGCGCAGGCTGCAGACCGGGTTCGTCCGCTCCTACGCACTGTCCATGCTGCTGGGCTCGATCTTCGTGCTCGGAGCGCTCCTGGTGGTGAGGTTCTCGTGACCTGGGTTCTGATCGCACTGCTGGTGGTGCCGCTGGTCGGCGCGCTGGTGGTGGCGTTCCTGCGCAAGGACGACAAGAATGCCAAGCTCGTCGCGCTGGCGTTCTCGCTCGTCGAGCTCGTGCTCGCCGCTCTGCTGTGGTTCGCCTACGACCCGGACGGCGACCGCATCCAGCTCGCCTCGGGCGTGGACTGGATCCCGGCGTTCGGTGTGCGGCTGCAGTTCGGCATCGACGGCATCGCGCTGGTGATGATCGCGGTCATCGCGCTGCTGATCCCGCTGGTGATCGGTGCCGGCTGGACGGAGAAGCTGCCCGCCGGCCGTTCGCAGGGCGGATACCTCTCGCTGATCCTGATCCAGGAGGCCGTGACGGTCGCGGTGTTCGCCGCCACCGACGTCTTCCTGTTCTACGTGCTCTTCGAAGTCATGCTGATCCCGATGTACTTCCTGATCGGCGGCTACGGCGGCGCGCGCAGGCAGTACGCGGCGGTCAAGTTCTTCCTGTACTCGTTCCTCGGCGGCCTGATCATGCTGGCCTCCGCGATCGGCGCCTACGCGATGGCGTCGGACGAGCTGGGCAAGGGCACGTTCGACTGGGCGACGCTGGTGAAGGTGGTCAGCGACGCCGACTCGACGACGCAGACCTGGCTGTTCCTCGGCTTCTTCCTGGCGTTCGCGATCAAGGCGCCGCTCGTGCCGTTCCACACCTGGCTGCCCGACGCGGCCGCCGAGGCGCCCATCGGCGTCACGGTGATCGTCGTCGGCATCCTGGACAAGGTCGGCACGTTCGGCATGCTGCGCTACCTGCTGCCGATGTTCCCGGAGGCGTCGAAGAACCTGGCGCCGCTCGTGCTCGTGCTCGCGGTGGCCGGTGTCCTTTATGGATCGCTGCTCGCCACGGGCCAGCGGGACATGAAGCGGTTCCTCGCCTACGTCTCGATCGCCCACTTCGGTTTCATCGCGCTCGGCATCTTCTCGTTCACGTCGCAGGCAGGCGTGGGTTCGGTGTCGTACATGCTCAACCACTCGGTCTCGACCGGCATGCTGATCCTCGTGGTCGGCATGGTGATCGCGCGCGGTGGTTCGTCGCTGATCTCCGACTACGGCGGCATGTCGAAGGTGGCGCCGCTGCTCGCGGGCATGCTGCTGCTGTCGGGTCTGACCACGCTGTCGCTGCCGGGCACGAACTCGTTCGTCTCGGAGTTCCTCGTGCTGATCGGCTCGTTCCCGACGCAGCCGGTGTTCACGATCATCGCCACCGTCGGCATGGTGCTCGCGGCGCTCTACGTGCTGTGGCTCTACCAGCGGATCATGACCGGCCCGCTGCGCGGCGACGCGCTCGTGGCCGCGGCCGCAGGTCCGGGAGCCGTCGGCGACCCGGAGCGCAAGACCACCATCGGCGACCTCAGCAAGCGTGAGATCGCAGTGCTGGCACCGCTCGTTGTCATCGTGCTGGCGCTCGGGTTCTACCCGCAGCCGGTGCTCGACGTCATCACCCCGACCGTTGGGGCGACGCTGACCGAGGTCGGCGTGACCGACCCGGTCACCGTGCAGGAAGGCAAGTGACGTGAACCTTCTCGTCGCTCAGGCGCAGACGATCGAGGCGCCGGAGATCGATTACGGCGCCATCGCGCCGCTGCTGATCGTGCTCGGCGCGGCATGCGTCAGCGTGTTGCTGGAAGCGTTGCTGCCCAAGCATCAGCGGTGGGCCGTGCAGCTCGTGCTCACGCTCGTGACGCTGGTCGGTGCCGTTGGCGCACTGATCGTCTACGCCACGTCGGAGCGTCCCGAACAGGGCGTGGCGACGTTGGCGGGCGCGATCGCGGTCGACTCGCCGTCGCTCTTCCTGTGGGCCACGTTGCTGGTGCTGGGATTCGGCTCGGTGCTGCTGATCGCCGACCGTTCGGTGGAGCCCGGCGGCGCGTTCGTGGCCCAGGCCGCGATCCGTCCTGGCACCGTGCAGGACCGCGCGCAGGCGACGAAGACCGGCATGCAGACCGAGGTCTTCCCGCTCACGCTGTTCGCGCTCGGCGGCATGATGACGTTCGTCGCCTCGAACGACCTGCTGACGATGTTCATCGCGCTGGAAGTCCTGTCGCTGCCGCTGTACCTGCTGTGCGGCCTGGCTCGCCGCCGTCGCCTGCTCTCGCAGGAAGCGGCCGTGAAGTACTTCCTGCTCGGCGCTTTCGCCTCCGCGTTCTTCCTGTACGGCGTCGCTCTGCTGTACGGCTACGCGGGTTCGGTGAAGCTCTCGGCCATCGCGACCGCCGCGGGTGGCACGGACCGTTCCGACACGCTGCTGTTCGCGGGCTTCGGCCTGCTGGTGGTGGGCCTGCTGTTCAAGGCCGCTGTCGGCCCGTTCCACGCCTGGACCCCGGACGTGTACCAGGGCGCCCCGACGCCGGTGACGGCGTTCATGGCCGCGTGCACCAAGGTCGCCGCGTTCGGCGGCATCCTGCGCGTGCTCACGGTGGCGTTCGAGAACACGCAGTGGGAATGGCGTGGCGTGCTCTACGGCGTCGCGATCGTGTCGATGGTGATCGGCGCGATCCTGGGCCTCACCCAGACCGACGTGAAGCGCATGATCGCGTACTCCTCGGTGGCGCACGCGGGCTTCCTGCTCATCGGCTCCATCGCGCTGACGCCGGAGGGCGACGCACCCGGTGTGAGCGCGACCATGTTCTACCTGCTGGCGTACGGCTTCACCACGATCGCCGCGTTCGGCATCGTGTCGCTGGTCCGCAACTCGGACGGCGAGGCGACGCACCTGTCGCAGTGGGCGGGTCTCGCGAAGCGGTCGCCGATCGTGGCGGCCACCTTCACGTTCCTGCTGCTGGCCCTCGCCGGAATTCCGCTGACGTCCGGCTTCATCGGCAAGTTCGTCGTGTTCAGCGCGGCGATCGAGGCCGGCCTGACGCCGCTCGTGGTGATCGCACTGGTGGCCTCGGCCGTCGCGGCGTTCTTCTACCTGCGGGTGATCGTGCTGATGTACTTCAGCGACCCGGCTCCGGACGGCCCGACCGTGACGGTGCCCGGCGCGTTCACCACGATCGCGATCACGTTGGGTGCCGTGGTGACCTTGGTGCTGGGTTTGTGGCCCACGTTCGTGCTCGATTGGGCGGGTACCGGCTCCTTCCTCAGCTAGGTGTACGTAGGCTGCTGGTGTGACCAGTAGCGAGCATGAGGGACCGGGGTTCGCGTTGGTGGACCCCGTGCTCACTCAGGTAGTCCAGGACGGCCTGGCCGAGGTGGAGCAGATCCTGCACGACGTCGTGCAGAGCGAGTTCCACCCGGTCACGGAAACGTCCCTGCACCTCGTGGAGGCGGGCGGCAAGCGGATCCGCCCGCTCTTCACACTCCTCGCATCGCAGTTCGGCGCCGACTGGGACCGGGAAAAGGTCATCAAGGCGGCCGCTGTGGTCGAGCTCACCCACCTCGCGACGCTCTACCACGACGACGTCATGGACGAGGCGACCATGCGGCGCGGAGCGGTCTCCGCGAACGTCAAGTGGGACAACAGCATCGCGATCCTGACGGGCGACTTCCTGTTCGCCCACGCGTCCCGGCTCACCGCCGATCTCGGCACGGACGCGGCGCGGATCATCGCGGAGACCTTCTCGGTCCTGGTGACCGGTCAGATGCGCGAGACCGTCGGGCCGAAGCCGGACGAGGACCCGATCTCCCACTACCTCACGGTGATCGAGGAGAAGACGGGCGTCCTGATCGCCACCGCGGCCAGGTTCGGCGGCATGTTCTCCGACGCGACCGAGGAGCAGACGGACGCTCTGCGCCGGTACGCCGAGGTGATCGGGGCGGCGTTCCAGATCTCCGACGACGTGATCGACATCGCTTCGCCGTCCGTGACGTCCGGCAAGACGCCGGGCACGGATCTGCGCGAGGGTGTGAAGACGCTGCCGATGCTCTACGCGTTGGCGGATCCGTCCGAGACGCGGCTCGCCGAGCTGCTGGCGGAGCCGGTCACCGAGGACGAACTGGTGGACGAGGCCCTTGCCCTGCTGCGGAAGTCCGCGGGCATGGACAAGTCGCGCGAGATGCTCGACGACTACGTGGACCGGGCCCGCACGGAGCTGAGCAAGCTGCCGGAGTGCGCCGCGCGGGCCGCCCTCGAAGACCTCGCGGTCTACGTCGTGGAGCGTTCTCGCTAGTGATCAGCTGACCGGCGCGAGCGCCTGCTTGCGCCGGTTCTTCATCGCGTCGAGGGTGAAGATCGCGAGCGCCAGCCAGACGAGGGCGAACCCGATCCACCTGCTGGCCGGCATCGGTTCGTGCACCACGAACACGCCCCAGGCGAACTGCAGCACCGGAGCGAGGTACTGCAGCATGCCCATCGTGATCAGCGGAATCCGTTGCGCGCCCGCGCCGAACAACACCAGCGGGACCGCCGTGACGATGCCGGTGCTCAGGAGCAGCAGGGTGTGGCCGGTGCCTTCGGTGGTGAAGGTGTTCGCGCTGCCGAGGACGAGCAGGTAGACGAGCGCGATCGGAGCGATCACGGCGCTCTCCGCGGTGAGGCTGGTGATGGAGTCCAGCGGCACCTTCTTCTTGAGCAGGCCGTAGACGCCGAACGAGAAGCCGAGGATCAGCGAGATGATCGGCAGTCTGCCGTAGTCGACGGTGAGCACGATCACAGCGACGATGACCACAGCGATCGCTACGGTCTGCGGCAGCCGCACGCGTTCCTTCAGGAAGATCATGCCCAGCGCGACGCTCACCAGTGGCGTGATGAAGTAGCCGAGCGCGGCCTCCACGACGTGGTGGGCGTTGACCGCGTAGATGTAGGTGCCCCAGTTCACCGTGATCAACACGGCCGCTGCGGTAACGATCAGCCAGCCTTTTCCGGATAGTTCGAGGAAAGGTCGCCACCGTCGGAGGATCATGACGACGATGGCGAGCGTGACGAACGACCAGACGATCCGGTGCGCGAGCACCTCGACCGGCTGGGCGGGTACGAGGAGTGGCCAGTACGCCGGGAACAGGCCCCAGAGGACGTACGCGAGTGCGCCGTAGGTGAGCCCTCGCCCCTGGGTGTGAACTTCTGGCGAAGTAGTGGCCGAGGTTGTCAGAGGGGGCACAAAATCCCACTCTACGCTGGGCTTTCCACCCGTTATTTGCGCTGAACGGCGTAGTGACGGAGCATCATCAAAGGCACTGTAGTTTGGCCCTGCTCACCCTTCCGAGTGAGTGAGGTCGGAGTGTGGTCTTAGAAGGGGCTTACCCGTGAACATCTTCGGGCAGGTCTGGCTGTGGAGCCTGCTGTCCTTCGTTGCGGGAGTACTGCTCACCTGGTTGGTGATGGTGCGCCCCGCACGCAAGCAGATCGCCGACCTCGATGATCAACTTCTCGATGCCCGCAGGTCGGCGACGCCGGCCGCGGCGACCGTTGCCGCGGAGGACTTCGAGGTCGAGTGGGACGCGCCGCCGCGCTCGTTGAGCGACGACGTGCTGACGCCGCCCACGGCCGTTCCGGCGCTTCCGCCCGCGCCCGCGCCGTACGCGGAGCCGCCCGCCTACTTCGGTGAGCCCGTGCCGGCTCCCGCCCCGGCGCCGCTCCCGGTTCCGCCGCCGCCCCCGGTCGTGGAGGAACCAGAGCCCGCGCCGTACGAGAGCGCGCCGTACGAGACCACGACGTTCGAGGCCCAGCCCGAGGTCGAGGAGGAGCCGGCCGCGCCGGTCCGCCAGTACCTGGAGCCGGAGGAGGCCCAGCGCCGCTTCGAGGAGCAGCTGGCCGAGCAGAAGGCACTCGCCGACGCCGACGACGACCGTCCGAGGTCGCTGTTCGAGCGCCTCGGGCCGGAGGACGTCCCCGCCGAGACGCCGGCCGAGCAGACGACGGTCCTGCAGCTCTCCGGCCTGGAGGCCGCGGACTTCGACGACGAGCCGGAGCTCCCGTCCGAGCAGACGTCGCACGTGCCGACGGTCAGGCCGGTCGCCGAGCCCGGTGCCCCTGCCGCGCAGCCGACCGCGGGGCCGGAGGTCGACGAGCAGGCCGACGACTTCATCTACCAGCCGCGCGAGGTGTGGGCCCAGGAGGAGCAGGAGTCGTTCCTCGACGAGGCCGCCGAGCAGGAGGACGAGCCCACCGGCACCCGCTCCGAGCAGACGACGTTCATCGCCGTCGAGGAGAGCAACTGGCCGGACAACGACCTCACCGGTGAGTACCCCGGCCTGCGCGACGAGATCTCCGGTCAGCTGGACGGCTTCACCGAACCCGTGCAGGAGGTCGAGCCCGAGTCGCCGGCCGAGCAGACCGGCCTGATCGAGCCGATCGTCGAACCGGTCGACCTGGACGCGCCGAGCGTCCGCAACGGCGTCTTCGAGTCGACTCTGGCCGAGGAACAGGCGTTCACGGAGCCCGAGGCCGAGCCGGAACCCGAGCCGGAGCCGGAGCCCGCGCAGGAATCCGCGCACTCGCTGCGCGAGGAGCCTGAGCCGGTCTTCGAGGAGTTCGTCGAGCCCGAGCCCGCTTACGAGCCTGAGCCCACCTACTCCCAGTCCCTGTTCTCTCAGCCGTTCAGCACTCCAGGTGCCCCGGCGCCCGCGCCGTTCTCGGCGTTCGAGCCGCGCGTCGAGCTCGACGAGGTCCCGGAACGCACCCCGCGTGCTGTCGGTGCCGCGTTCTCCCACGGGACCGAGGCCCCCGCCGCACCGGTGGCGCCGGCCCCGGTCGCCGAAGCCCCGCGTTCGCTGTTCGAACCGCTGCTGGACGCCGACGAGCCGTTGCCGGCTCTCGGGCAGACCCGCGCGCTCCCGGACACGAGCAACGACCAGCCGTTCGTGCCGAAGTTCGTGCCGAGCGGAGAGCCGCTGCTCGCCGCTCCGCCGGAGCCGGACCCCGAACCGGTCATCGAGGACCTGCCGCAGCGGCACACCGATGCGGGCCTGCCGATCCGCGAGGCCCGTCGCACCACACCGCAGCGTCAGCAGAGCTTCCCGGCGTTCTCGGCGTTCGAGTCACCGAAGCAGGAACCTCAGCCCACCCCCGCGGCGGCGCTCCCGTCCCGGCCCCGTCCGGTCGGCTTCTCGCCGTCCACCGGGGGTCGTCCGAACGGCACTCCCGCCGGCGGCCCGTCGTCGGGGGCGCGGTTCCAGCAGCCGGAGGGCTTCAACCCGCGCTCGCCGTTCGGTCCCGGCTCGGTGCTGCCGAAGTCGGACGGCCACGCGCCGGCCGCGGACTTCTCGGTGAAGGCCACGCTGACCGGTCGCCGTTACTACGCCGAGGGCTCCGCGAACTTCGTGGAGACGCGGGCCGACGTGTGGTTCCGCACCGAGGCGGACGCGGAGAAGGCCGGCTTCCGACCCGCTCCCTGATCGATCACCGCCAAATGGAACGCTGTTCTGGCTGCGGATGACGTGCGTCGATAGCTTCGACGCATGTCATCCGAGCTGGCGAAGTCCCAGATCTCCTCGACCATCGTGGACTCGATTGAGGACCTGAAGGGCACCCACCACGGCTTCCGCCGCGCCCACGCCCGAGGCTTCGTCTACGAAGCCGTGTTCACGCCCAACGGTGCCGCGGCGCCGTTCACGACTGCCCCGCACCTGCAGGGCGCGCCGGTCCGCGCGACCGTTCGCTTCTCGCACACCGACGCCGACCCGCACGCGTTCGACAGCGACCGGTCGGTGCGGGGGTTCGCGACGAAGTTCCACCTCGCCGACGGCACCAACACCGACCTGGTGATGGTGAACGTGCAGCGGTTCGTCGCGGCGACGCCCGAGGAGTTCGTGGAGTTCATCAAGGCCGCCAAGGCGGACACCGATGCCCGCGACCCGTCCGTGCCGCACATCAAGTCGTTCGTCGGCGCGCACCCGACCGTCGGTCCCGCGCTGGTGGCGGCCAGGACCATCGCGATCCCGGACAGCTACGGCACCACGCAGTACTGGGCCATTCACGCGTTCCTCTGGCGTGACGCTTCCGGTGTGGTGCGCCCGATCCGCTACTCGTGGGTGCCGGAGGCGGGCATCGTCGACGCCGCCGACTCCTCGTCGTGGACCCCGCACCACCTCACCGAGGAACTGCGCGACCGGCTGCCGATCTCGTTCGTGCTGCGCGTGACGTTCGGCGAACCGGGCGACCCGACGCACGACTCGACGGTGGCGTGGCCGGACGACCGCCGGTCCGTCGACGTCGGCCGGATCGAGATCATCGGGGAGGCGCCGGACCAGGAGTACTGGCAGTCGCAGGTGTTCGACCCGACCTCGCTGGTGTCCGGCATCGAACTGTCGGACGACCCGGTGCTGGCCGCCCGCAGCACGATCTACGCGGTCTCCTACGACCGTCGCTCGCACCAGAGGTGACAAAAAGGCCCCCACCGCGTTCGGTGGGGGCCTTCAAGTGGTTCCGGGGTCAGCCGACCACGGTCCAGGTGTCCTTGCCGTGCAACAGCTTGCTCAGGTCCGCGGCCTTGGCGTTCTTGGCCTCGTCGACCTGCGCGCGCACTCCGTCGTCGTACGTCGGCCGGTCTGCCCGCCGGAAAATGCCCGTGACGGTGTGCGTGAGGTCCTGCGTCGACAGCCGCGAGAGCGCGAACGACAGGTTCAGGTCCGACGCGTCGTGCACGACGATGTCGCTCGCGTCCACGTCCGCGGACTTCGCGACCGCGAGCCCGAAGCCCTCGCGCACCACGCAGTACTCGCCCTCACGACCGAACCGGATCGGCTCGCCGTCGACGACGTTGATGATCCGCCGCTGTGCCTCGTCCGCGTCCTTCAGCACGTCGAACGCGCCGTCGTTGAAGATGGGGCAGTTCTGGTAGATCTCCACGAGCGCCGAGCCGCGGTGTTCCGCCGCCTGGCGCAGCACCGAGGTGAGACCGGCCTTGTCCGAGTCGAGCGCCCGGCCCACGAAGGAGGCCTCCGCGCCCAGTGCCAGCGACACCGGGTTGAACGGGTGGTCGACCGAGCCGATCGGCGTCGACTTGGTGACCTTGCCCGGCTCCGAGGTCGGCGAGTACTGGCCCTTGGTGAGGCCGTAGATCCTGTTGTTGAACAGCAGGATCTTGAGGTTCACGTTGCGCCGCAACGTGTGGATCAGGTGGTTGCCGCCGATGGACAGCGCGTCACCGTCACCGGTCACCACCCACACGCTCAGGTCCGGCCGCGCCACGGCGAGACCCGTGGCGATGGCCGGCGCACGGCCGTGGATGGAGTGCATGCCGTAGGTGTTCATGTAGTACGGGAACCGGGACGAGCACCCGATGCCCGAAACGAACACGATGTTCTCGCGCTTGAGACCCAGCGACGGCAGGAACGACTGCATGGTGTTGAGCACGATGTAGTCGCCACAGCCGGGGCACCAGCGAACTTCCTGGTCGGACTTGTAGTCCCTGGCCGTCTGCTTCTCGTCGGTGGTCGGAACCCCGGTCAGGCCGGGGAGTCCGATGTCAATCGCAGTCACGCCGACACCCCCTTGATCACGTCAGCGAGCACGTCCTGCAGCTCTTCCGCCTTGAAGGGCAGCCCCTGCACCTTGGTGTACGACACGGCGTCCACCAGATACTTCGCCCTCAGCAGCAACGCCAGCTGGCCGAGGTTCATTTCCGGCACGATGACCTTCTCGTACGACTTCAGCACGTCACCCAGGTTCTTGGGGAACGGGTTGAGGTGCCGCAGGTGCGCGTGCGCGACCGGAAGGCCGAGCTTGCGGACCCGGCGTGCCGCCGCGCCGATCGGGCCGTAGGACGAACCCCAGCCGACGACCAGGACCTTCGCGTTGCCGTCCGGGTCCTCGACCACGACGTCCGGCACCTCGATGCCGTCGATCTTCGCCTGGCGCAGGCGGACCATCTTGTCGTGGTTGTCGGGGTCGTACGAGATGTTGCCGGTGATGTCCTGCTTCTCCAGACCGCCGATGCGGTGCTGGAGACCAGGGGTGCCGGGCACCGCCAACGGACGGGCCAGCGTCTCCGGATCACGGGAGTACGGCTGGAAGTTCTCCGGATCCGTCGCGAACTCGACCGTCAGGTCCGGCAGCGTCTCGACGTCGGGGATCATCCACGGCTCGGAGCCGTTCGCGATCGCGCCGTCGGACAGGAACAGCACCGGCGTGCGGTACTTCAGCGCGATCCTGGTCGCGTCGACCACGGCCTCGAAGCAGTCCGAGGGGGACTGCGGCGCCACGATCGGCACCGGCGACTCACCGTTGCGGCCGAACATCGCCTGCAGCAGGTCGGCCTGCTCGGTCTTCGTCGGCAGACCGGTGGACGGGCCACCGCGCTGCACGTCGATCACGAGCAGCGGCAGCTCGGTCATCACGCCGAGGCCGATGGTCTCGGACTTCAGCGCGATGCCGGGACCGGACGTCGACGTCACGCCGATCGCACCGCCGTAGGACGCGCCGAGGGCGATGCCGATGCCCGCGATCTCGTCCTCGGCCTGCACCGTGGTGATGTCGAAGTTCTTGTGCTTGCTCAGTTCGTGCAGGATGTCCGACGCCGGCGTGATCGGGTACGTGCCGAGCACGACCGGCAGGCCCGACAGCTGCGCCGCCGCGACGATGCCGTACGCCGTCGCCGTGTTGCCGGTGATCTGGCGGTACGTGCCGACGTTGAGCTTCGCGGGCGCCACCTCGTAGGTGACCGCGAAGGCCTCCGTGGTCTCGCCGTAGTAGAAGCCCGCGCGGAACGCCAGGACGTTGGCCTCGGCGATGTCCGGCTTCTTCGCGAACTTCTCGCGCAGGAACCGTTCCGTGCCCTCGGTCGGCCGGTGGTACATCCACGACAGCAGGCCGAGCGCGAACATGTTCTTCGCGCGTTCGGCGTCCTTCTTGCCGAGGCCGGTCTCTTCGAGAGCGCCGATGGTCAGCGTCGCCATGGCGACCTTGTGGACCTGGAACCGTTCGAGCGAGTCGTCCTCGAGCGGATTCGAGTCGTACCCGACCTTCGTCAGGTTCCGCTTCGAGAACTCGTCGGTGTTGACGATGAGGATGCCGCCGTCCGGCAGGTCGACGACGTTCGCCTTGAGCGCGGCGGGGTTCATCGCGACGAGAACGTCGGGACGGTCGCCGGGCGTCAGGATGTCGTAGTCGGCGAAGTGCAGCTGGAACGACGACACACCGGGCAGCGTGCCCTGTGGTGCGCGGATCTCGGCGGGGAAGTTGGGCTGCGTGGCGAGGTCGTTGCCGAACGCCGCCGCTTCCGACGTGAACCGGTCTCCAGTGAGCTGCATACCGTCACCGGAGTCGCCGGCGAAGCGGATCACAACGCGATCCAGCTTGCGAGTCTCAGTGCTCATTCCTACGCCGATACCTCTCTCCAAGGGTGGCCGTGCCCCACCACGAGGGTAGTCGCCAGGACCGCCTGCGAGACGGGCCGTGTACCACCAGGCGAGACGAACTGTCCCATCTGCCGCACCGGGTCCTTAACTAGACGGTAAGCACAGCGCTACCAGCGGATACCCGAATGCGGCAGACGTCACCCTCGATATATGTTACCCAAGGTAACACCTACCGCCCGCTGATCCGAGCCTTCATCGCGGCAAGCCTCGCAGCGAACTCTGGAGTGTCGATCGAAGTCACCTGTGGTGTCAGCTCGGTCTCCACCGCTTCCGCGTGGTCGTCGAGAACATCGGTCACGCGCATCGTGGCCTTGATGGTCCGGACGAGTTCCGCTGGAGCCTCGGCAGATACCCTGGCCAGCTCTTTTGCTACTGCCAGTGGGTCTTCGGCCCTGGCGTAGGCCAGCCCGTGCGCGACGGCCTGGTCGGCGTCCAGGATCTGTCCGAAGAGCGTCATGGCCGTCGCGGTCTGCCGGTTGGTGATCCGCTGCAACATCCACGTCATACCGCCGCCGGGGTGGATGCCGAGCTGCAGGAACCGGGCGTCGAACCTCGCCTTCGGCCCGGCGATCCGCACGTCCGCCGCCAGCGCGAGGTTGAGCCCGGCGCCGACCGCCGCGCCGTTGACCGCGGCGATCGTCGGGATCTTGGCGTCGGCCACCGCGAGGAAGCCCTTGTAGATCTTCTTGAGGCCCTCGTCCTTGGAGTTGCCGAGCTGGGTGAGGTCCGCGCCGGCGCAGAACGCGGGCGGCGCACCCGTGATGATCAGCGCGTTGGCCGCTCGCTCCGCTTCCTCGACCTTGTCCGCCAGCTCCTGCGAGAGGTCGATGGTCAGTGCGTTGCGCCGCTCCGGATCGTTGATCGTGATCACGGCGACGGATTCGTCGTACTCCAGCAGAACCTCAGCCATGCCCCGAACCCTAGGGTGCCAGCGGCCGGTCCAGGAGCCGGGACAGCACGACCGTCGACACGGTCCTGTCGATGATCTCGACGGCCCGCAGCCGCTCCAGTGCAGTCTCCAGGTGATGGATGTCCGCAGCCCGCAGGTGCACGATCGCGTCCGCCGCCCCTGACACCGTGTAGGCGGCGCTGACCTCGGCCATCGGCTCCAGCCGGTGCTGGATGTCGTGCGGCGCGACGTTCCCCTTGCAGTGCACCTCGACGAACGCCTCGGTACCCCACCCGAGAGCCTCCGGGTCCACCACGGCCGTGAACCCCCGCAGCACGCCCGTGTCCAGCAGTTTGTCGACCCGCCGCTTCACCGCCGGAGCGCTCAGACCCACCTCCTTGCCGATCTCCGCGTAACTGGAACGGGCGTTGGCCATGAGGCACGAAATGATTCGCTGGTCGATGCTGTCCACACGCAACATTCTGCCCTAGTTAACGCAATGTCGCGGCGTTGATCGATGGTCTAACCGCCCTTTACATTTCGATCCATGACCGTATCCATCTCCGGGCCGGGCGAGCCGATCACGCTCGACATCGCCGCGCCCCTCGCGTCGGCGCAGGATTTCCTTCCTGGGCGCGTGCCCACGACCCGTCGGTACCTCATGTGCCCGCCGACGTACTTCACGGTGGAGTACGCCATCAACCCGTGGATGGATCCCACCCAGCCGACCAGCACGCAGCTGGCCGTGGAGCAGTGGACCGCGCTGAAGGAGACCTACGAGCGCCTGGGCCACGACGTACAGGTCATCGAGCCCATCCCAGGCCTGCCGGACATGGTGTTCTCCGCGAACAGCGGCACCGTGATCGACGGCCGAGTCCTGGGCTCCCGCTTCCGCGCCGAACAGCGCTCAGCCGAGGCTGACCACTTCCGCCGCTGGTTCCTGTCGTCGGGCTACAACTCCGTCGTCATGCCCACCGCCGTGAACGAAGCCGAGGGCGACTTCACCTGGACCGGCTCGTTGTTGTTGGCCGGCACGGGCTTCCGCACCGACCCCGGCGCGCACTCCGAAGCCCAGGAGGTCCTCGGCGTCCCGGTCGTGTCCCTGCAACTGGTGGACCCGCGCTTCTACCACCTCGACGTGGCCCTGTTCATGCTCGACGACCAGTCCCCAACCCCTCTGGTCGCCTACTACCCGGAAGCCTTCTCGCCGGGCTCCCAGCAGGTGCTGAAGCGCCTCTTCCCGGACGCCGTCATCGCCAACGACGACGACGCCGTCTGCCTGGGCCTGAACGCGGTCTCCGACGGCAAGCACGTCGTCATGCCGATCGAGGCCACCCACCTCGCCGAGCAGGTGGCGCGGCGCGGGTTCGAGCCCGTGTTCGTGGACATCTCGGAACTGCGCAAGTCGGGCGGCGGCCCGAAGTGCTGCACGATGGAACTGCGCGGCTGACCTCGCCCACGCAGTGCCGTTCCGCTGTTCCTGCGTGAAGGGCCTACATGCCGGTTGACCTGCTCGGATGCTGCCAACGACGTCAGCGCCGCAGGTCACCGTCTGCCGCTAACTGCGTCGGTCTGCCACGGCTCACGGAACATGCACGGAACAAGAAACGCCCCGAGCAAGATCATTGCTCGGGGCGTTCTCATATGAGCCTACCTGCCAAAACGGTCCTCACTCGGTGTCGCCGACGACCTCACGATCGGTGCCGTCCGTATCGATTTCGCCGATCATCTTCAGCATGGAGTCCTGCGCTCTCGGGGTTGACGCGATAATTGGGCGACGTGAGGGGGTCGTTCAGTGGCTGGGCAAGAGCAACATGAGTACACGGCATCGCTGAGGGTGTTCAGCGAGTCGCTGGCGTTCGCGGACCTTGTTGCGGTGCTTGGCGAACCCACCAAGGGCTATGACATCGGCGACCTGGTGAGTCCACGTCGCTCTGACGGCCCTCGCCGGACAAGTGCTCAGTGGTGTCTCAGGAGCGCTGCGCCGCGCACGGAACCACTCGACGAACACATTGCAGAACTCATCACGTTCGTCGAGGTGCACCGTCGCGAGTTCGACGAACTCGGGGACAAGGTCCAGATCGATGTCTTCTGCGGCATCTTCACAGGTGACGACTCGCAGGGTGGCTTCACCCTCGGGTCCGACCTGATTCGCAGGCTGGGTGATCTCAACCTCGACGTTGGCTTTGACCTGTACTAACCCTCCTGGTCCGCATCGATTTCGCCGAGCAGTTCCGTGATCTTCTGGTTGGACGTGTCCCGCTGACCATCCATCACCTTCGCGTAGACCTTCAGCAGAACGTCCACGGTGTGGCCCGCACGCTCGGCCACCTCGGTCGGCGGCACGCCGGCCGCGAGCCACGTCGACACAGCGGCATGACGGAGGTCATACGGGTCTCCCGCAAGCGGCGAGGCGTACTGCTGGGGTGACAGCCCGATCTTGCGCGTCTTCTTCCACGCGTCCGTGTAGACCGTCGCGTTGATCGGCGCTCCGCTGACCTTCCCGCGGAACAGACGGCCGTCCGGCGTGGTGCGGAACGTCGCGAGGTGCCACCTCAGGATGGCCACGAGCTGGGGAGGGATCGGGACGACCCGCACGGCACCCTCAGCCCGTCGCTTCAGCGTCCGCTCTTCCCACATCTCGCCCGAGTCGGTGTAGCGGCTGTTCGCCCTCGAAGCGGACTTCTCCAAGATCAGCTCGCCCCAGCCGGTCTCAGGGAGCTTGCAGTCCACGTCACGGAGCCGGTTCACCTCACACGGCCGTAGAGCCGCGTAGTACATCGTCGCGAAGAACCCGTACAGGTAGTCGTACTGGCCGGTGATCGTCCCCGCGTACGTGACGGCCGCAAGGATCTGCCGACCCTGTTTCGGGTTGAGCACCGACCGGGGATCAACCTCGACGTTGCCCCGCTGAATCGCGGCCTTCTGGCCGGTGACCGGGTTGGCCACGAGTTCCTCCTTGTCCACCGCGAACTTGAGCAGGTGGTGAAGCACGCCGCGCCGAGTTCGCGTGGTCCACGTGGACGACTTCTTGCCGCCCAGGTTTCGGCCGAGTGACCGCAGCAGATTCGATATCTCGATCTTGTCCGCCAGCTGCCGGACGGGCCGTGAGTGGGCTGTGATCCAGTCAGCCGCCGCCGACTCCTCATCGGTCAGTGCCCGCTCTCGCCGGTTCGTAGGCAGAAGGCACGTAGTCAGAACACGCCGCAACAGGCGTTCGTCCGGCGCGTTCTTGTCTTCGGTGACGAACGCGGCGATTGGCACGGCCAGCGTGTCCACGAGCCGCTTTCGCGTGTTCGCCGCCGCGTCTTCCCACTCGTGATCGATGAACTCTTGGGCCATCTTCAGGAGCGATCTCGCGACCTTGGCCTTGGCCTCTGACTCAGGAAGTCCCGAGTCAATGTCGAAGGCCTCACCGTTGTTCATGGCCTTGATGAGCTGGTTTCGCCGGTTGTTGGCGAGGGTCTTGGTCCGGTACCACTCGGACTGCTCTTTGCCCGCCGTGATCCAGCGGACGCCGTAGGGCTTGGGACGCCTCTTGCCGTTCTTGTCCGGCTTGAGGACCTTCAGCTCCCAGACGTTGACCTTGTAAGTGAGGTTCACGCGACCTCACTCCTCAGGTCGAGGAGCCACGCGGCGAAGTCGGCGCCGGAGATGCGCAACGACCCGTTTCGCAGCTTGTGCACGACAGGAGCAGCGCCGGGAATCTGCCGCCACTTGTAGAACGTGTCCTTCGAGATGCGCATCCGCGCGCAGAACTCGTCTGCCGTCATGAAGTCGTCCGGGTCAGGCAGCTTGGCGGCCATGAGATCCCCCTTCCTGTTCGTACTTGCGTAGGCGTTGCGCGCGGACTCGTTCGGCGATGCCGGCCGCGAGCTCGCGTTCTGCGTCGTTGTCGTAGCCGGACCCGGCGTACTGCCAGTCGTTGACGATGACCACGGCCGCGGGATCGAGTTCGAGGCGCTCGAACATTTCGAGTGTGCGGAACGTCCGGCGCTCTTCGCGGATGGCGCGGAACGTCGTGGAGTAGTGCTTGGACTTGGTGAGGAAGTGGCCGCGGAACCCGAGCATGTGCGCCCACTTCCGCAGGTTCAGTTCCTCGAAGTTGGCCAGGCCGCCGAGGTCCCAGGCGGTCTGCACCATCCGCCGGTGGTGCTCGGAGATCCGGAGGATGTCGATGTCCAGCTGGGAGCGGATCGGCCGGTCCGCTGTGTCCTTTGCGCCGGTGCCCTTGGTGGCGTACTTGGCGACATAGCCCGCCAACCGGGCCTCGCTGATCTCCCCGGACTCGTCTTCTACCTGCGAGCCGCGGATTCCTTTGACGTCGACCTGTTCGCCCCACAGCAGACGAAGCGCCGAGCCGTCCGGCCGCGTGGTGTCGATCCGCACAGCCCGAGTGGCAGCCTTGATGCAGTCGCCGAGAAGTTCGGCCGTCGCCCACTCCGGAGTGGGGTCGTGCGGCCCGTCAGGACCATCAACACGAACGACGGCATGGAAGTGGACCAGGCCCCGCCGCTGGTATTCGGCGACTTTGGCGTACGAAAGCCGAGCGTGGTCTTTGAACTCGGAGACCTTCAGGCCGGCCGCGCTAGCGAGCTTGCGGCGCAGGGCGATGGTGAACCGGTGCCATAGCTTGCCCGCATGTGCCTGCCAGAGGACCGCGCCGGTGTAGTCATAGGTGCCGGGGTCGACGGCACCGCCGATGCGGGGATCGTCGCCGTGGTGCCAGTCACCGCAGCCCGTGCAGGGCCGGATCTTGCCTGCCGTGGCAATCGGTCGGTTGTGGACCGGGCCGAACGACGGAGCGGTGAGCGTTGCGAACACGCGGGGCTTCTCAGACACCGTCTCGGGAACGCCCTTGGAGCCACCGGCCAGACCGGCGTGCATCAAGTGGTAGGCGTCGGCCGCGTACCGGTCGGAGCAAGCCGGGCAGACCGACTCTCGGCGGTTGCCGCACGGGACCATGACGTCACCGCCGATGTGCTCGATCAGCTCGCCGTGGAGGTCCTGGAGCTGGAAGGCGCCGGACAACCGGATGGGTGCGGCGCATCCGCCGATTGCGGTCACCCGGTCTCGCCATGCCCGGAAGTCGACCGCCTTGACTCGCGCGGTGATGCGGTCTTCCAGAGTGAGCACGGTTGCCCTCCTTTCGTTGCGGGAAAACGAAAATGCGGGGCACGACCGGTGTTCTGGTCATGCCCCGCGTGTTTGAGATGGATCAGGCTGCGAGTTGCGCAGCGAGCCGCGCGGCGTACTCCTCAGGCACGTTGAGCGCGTCTTGGATGTCTTGCGCGGTAAGCGCTCGACCCTCCGCCTGTACCTCGTTCGCCTTGGCGTCCAGCGCACCTTGCAGGTGTCCGGGAAGCCGCAGAGCGGTTCGAGCGGGTGCAGCTTGGGTGACTGCGCTCGGAGGGGTGGACCTCGGCGCAGGAACGATCTCAGCGACCTTGTCACGGGCGGCGTTGCAGCGTGCCTGGATCACCGGCATGACTTCGGCGAGCAGGAAGACCACGAGCGGAATCACGAGGTGCAGGAACACCATTCCGGCGTTGATCTGCCCGTCCGGTGGCCGTAGCGACGACCACACGTTGGTGACGAGCGTTGCGCCGAGCAGCACCCGCTTGAGCCACGTGACCGGCCGGTCATCGACGGCCAGGCCGTGAGCGAGCATCTGCGCTTCCCACCGCAGGAGCGTGATCAGGATTCCGGCGAAGGCCGGTTCCACGAGCCACGCTCCCCACCACATCGGATCAGACGGCCCGAGGTGTCCGGCGAGGAACGCTTGCACGCCGGTTGCGGTGAAGCCGAGTCCGCAGGTCAGGAAGCACCACATGGAGCGCGTCACCGAGACCCGGAACCGGTCCGCCTGCACGGCCGCCAGGAACGGGTTCGCGGTGAGCTTGTGGATGTCCTGCGCCTCATCGAGTTGCGCCCGCAGCCGTCGAACGGTGCGAGTCTCGCGCGGTTCCTCAGGCCCAATTTCGTTGCTGTGATTGGACTTCTCGGACACCAGGCCACCTACTCCCCGTGCGCTGCCTTGAGGAGCAGGCACCCCAGCCACAGCAGTTCGACGGCGAGCACCAGGAGCCCGACGAGGCCGAACAGCAGGTACATGCAGATCAGGGAGGTCACCACGGCGGTCGCCATGTGCGCGATACGGACGAAGCCTCGGAGATTGATCGGGACAGCGAGCACGAGCTTCATCAGGCCACGTCCTTTGCGTTCCTGGCGGGGTAGTGGATGCGGCGCCGATCAGCACCGGTGAGGCCGCCGACGACGCCGGAGGCGTTGGCACGGAACCTGGGACTGGTGGCTTCCCAGTTCAGTTGGTCCTGGCGGCACTCGGCGAGGACTGGGCAGGACGCGCACACCTTCTTCGCGGTGGCGATTCGGCCGGCGGTGTCGAACAGGCTCGGATCGGAGTCCGCACAGGCAGCACGTTCACGCCAGGCGGGCGGTCCGTCAGTCGGTCCGAACAGGACCCGCATCAACACCCGGTAGCCGAAGGCTTCAGCATCGTTGTTCGTCATGCCGCCACCGCCAGCCGGGGAGCGGACTTTCGCGCGGCCTGGACGACCTGGGCGACTTCATCGAAGGTGACCTGTTCCGGCGCGCATACGGCCAGCCGGAAGGCCTTGGCGAGTACCGCCCCCGAGCCGGACTTGACCTTGCCGCCCAGTTCGACCACCGAGGCCGAGGCAGCAAGGCCGAGCGTCACTCCGGAGGCAGTTCGTCCGGTCGCCGCGACCGAGAGGGTTCCGGCTGCTTGCAGGGTCCAGGTCAGTTCGACCCCGTGGAGCGAGGCTGCCCAGACCAGCAGGCAGGCGAGCCGATCGGGTGCGGTGCCGGAGGTGAATTCGGCGTGCACCGAGCCGGACGGCGTGGAGATGACCAAGCGGTCCGGCCGGGGCAGGCCGAGCGTACGGATGTGGCCGCGGACCGAGCGGAGCAGTCCGTCCAGGCGGCGAGAAGAGTTGTTTTCGGGCATGGCGAGGCCTCCACGATTAGTGGCGAAAAGTGTTGGGGTGAAAGAAAGTCAGGCGATCGAGCGAAGAGAGCCGGTCTGGCCGTCGCGGACGAACTCCACGAGTTCGCGGATGTTGTCGTCGGTCGTGTACGCCGCGCGGACCCGACGAGGAGTGCGTGAGCGTTCGTCGGTGCGGTAGCCGATGCCGGCCGTTTCAGGAATCGCGGGAATCTGGTCGGCGATCGCGCCCCGTTCGCGTGCGCCCTCACCCAGCACCATGTCCGGGTGCGTCGGTGACGTGGTGCGCAGGCAGATGCGGTTGGGGAACAAGTCCCGGATCGACAGCGTGTCCTTGTCCGGTTCCTGGATGTAGGCGTCCGCGACGTGCAGCGTTGCGCGGCCCATCGAGGTGCCCCGAGCCAGCAGGCCCGTGATCTGCCGGGCGTACTCGGGCCGGTAGGCGACCAACGAGCCTATCTCGTCCACGATCAGCAGGTTGAGCGGGTATTCACGCGACGGCTGGACCGACCGGAGCCCCGCCCGCTGCATGCGTTTCTGGGTGCGCTCCATGTCGTCCACCCAGGCCTCGATCAGCTCCAGGCACTCGCCCGCGTCGTCGGCGTAGCGGTTCTCCGTGATCGGCTTGATTGCCTGAAACTCCAGGTACTTCGGGTCGCAGACCCACAACCGGACGATGCCGTCCCTGATCAGCGGGGCCATTGACCGCAGCTTGGCGAACGCGAGCGAGTTCTTGCCCGAGCCGGTACCGCCCGCCGTGAGGGTGTGCGTGCCCTGGACGGGTTCGGTCCAGTCGCCGCCGTACTCGTCCTCACCCAGCAGCACGGCCCGCAGGTCCACGTCTTCGGAGTGCTCGGGCATGTCCGGCGCCGGGATGATCTCCGTGAACGGCTCGTTCCGCTGGACGACGAGTGCCACGTAGCCGGGCTTCACCAGCTCGATTGCGACTCGTTCAGCTTCCATCGCGTGCGCCAGCTCTTCGGCCTGGCGGGCGAAGTGCATTGGTGACTGGCCCTTGGCGAGCTTCACCAGCACGGTGTCGATCGACGGCGAGTACGACCGGACACGCACCACGCGTGGGTAGTTCGTGATCTTCTTCCGGCGGTGCTCGGTTGTCAGCTTGTGCACGTCCATCAGGTCCCGCCAGCGCCCACCGACGTACGCCCCGAACCACCGCCGTTGCCACGCCCGCAGAGTTGGGGCGGCCAAGGTGTCGAACGAGTCCGGGTGACCCCGGTACCAAAGCCCGGTTGCCCCGGTCATCCCGCCGAGCGCGTACCCCGTGACGGTCGGCCCGAGCGTGCAGGCACCAGCCGCGACAGCGGACGGGGCGAGCATCCATTCCGGGTTCCTGGCCAGCCATCGTGCCGCGCGGAACTCGGCGGCCACGACGCGCTTGCTTGCGTTCCACTTCCAACCCATTGCAGTACTCCTCAGGGAAAGCGCGACGGCCGACCCTCGAACGTGTCGAAGATCGGCCGCTGCGTTGATCAGTGCGGATTCAGTTGTTGGGGAGTTGCCCACGGGCGTAGGACGCCTCCGTGGTCAGCACGCTGACCGAGCGGACGAACCGGCGCCGCAGGTCCGTGAAGCCCTCACGGCGGACCGGGATGCCGTCCATTGCCGTGCGGAGTTGCTTCATCGCCTGGTCCAGGTTGGACACGGCGTTGTCGAGCTGGTGAGACATCGATCAGGCTCCCCACTCTTTGGCCTTCAAATTGATTTCATGTCGCTTGGCTTGCTCCCGGAGCGCACTGAGGTCGTTCCGCGCGGTCCGCAGGTAGCCCTTGAGTTCGTCAGGTGTCGCGACCCGCCAGCCACCGGCCTTGCCGGGCTTCTCGCTCATCCGGTTGATGAGTTTTTCCAGCGGCGTCAACAACTCCTCGACGAAGTCCATTGCGCCAACGAACGAGCCGTACCGCTGCTGTGCCCGCTCGTTCAACATCTCTTGGATCAACTGGCCAACCTCTCAGTCCTCATGTCGCCCACGTAGATGAAGCGGTACAACGCTTGCTGCAACTCCAGGTGGTCCCGCCAGCTCTGGCCGACGCCCGGAAAGCCATGCTTCGCAAGGATTTCGCCAACCTCGTGCACGAGGCCGAACGTGAAGCGCGGGTCATCGCCATCCGGATCAGCAAGTTCGATCGGGTACGAGCGCTCATCCATGTCGAAACTCCTTTCGGGAGGCACGGCAAACCCAGGAACGAAGGTCGCACCTGGGTTCACCGAATCTCCCGGAGCACGTGAAATGCTCCGGATTTAGGCATGGTTCGACTCACTGTGTAATTCTCAAAGAACAAATTGAGTGCCCTGGCCCGACTCGAAGCGGGCGACCGGCCTACCGGGCAGGGCTTGCGGGACTAAGCCGCAGGAGCGGACACGATGCGCGCCGCAGGGGTGAGGCCGTCCGCCTTGAACCACAGGCCGGAGGCGGTGATCTTGCCGTCCTCCCCGCGCATCTCGTACGTGTTGATCACGGGGTTGATCAGCTCGACGTAGTCGCCTTCCTCGAACCCCGCGCCGGGGTCGCCGGGGAGGTTGACTCGGATCTCCTCGCCCTTCGTCTTGCGGCGACCCTCAGAGGGGCGAGCCTTGGCGAACAGCACCACGACGAACTGCTCTTCGTTCGTGTTGCGGTCGACCACGGGCACCAACTGGCCGCCGTCGAGTTCGCGCATCTTCACGCAGGGCGCTTCGGTGATCAGGAGCTTGTAGTGGGACAGGATCACGGGGATGTCGTTCAGAGCCATGTCGTACCTCCGGTGATGAGCAACTGATACATACCAATGTAGAGCAGTATGGATCGGATGGCATAGTCCAATCGGGTGATCTGTAGCAGTGTGGGTCAGTGAAGTTAGGCTGATGCCGTGAGCGACCAGCCAGGACTTGCCGCGTACCAGCGGGTTGTCGAAGCGGTGAAGAAGGACATCCGGTCCGGAGCCTTGGAAGTGGGCGCCCGGCTACCCGGTCACCGCAAACTCGCCGAGCAACACGGCGTCGCACTCGGGACCGCGCAGAAGGCTGTGCAGATCCTTGAGACCGAGGGCTGGGTCGTCTCCCAACCCGCCGTAGGCGTCTTCGTTCAAGAACCGCCGGCCGAGGATCGAAGCCCTGTCACGATCGAGACGGTCATTCGTCAGCTCGATCAGTTGCAGGCGGCGGTCTTGCATCTGACTGAGCGTGTCGAGCAGCTCGAAGCCGCCGACGACGCTCGATCTGTTCCACCTTCTCAGTGACCCTCGTTATGGCGAACTGCAACTGACGCAGCTTGAGGCTGATGAATTCCAACTCATCCGGTGTTCCGTTCATGTAGACATAGAACGGCAGGTGAGGGGGTGCATTGCAGTGTGCTCAAGGGGGTGCATTCGTGCACGGAAGGGGTGCACGGGAGGTGCACAGCGTGCCGACGCGGTGATCAGTTGACCGGAAACAGCGAACCGAACAAGCTCCTAGCTGCGGTGATGTCGGAAGCCGACATGAGCAACAAGGGGCTTGCCGCACGAGTACGAGAACTCGCCAAACGCGATGGTCAGACCGTCTCGGCTGATCACGTGTCGGTTCGTCGCTGGCTCGACGGCACGCGGCCGAAGGCGGCGACCCAGAACTACATCGCGCTTGCTCTCGGCGCCAAGCTGGGCAGGCGCGTCGACCTCGCGGAGATCGGCTTCAACGGCGGTATCCAGCCTGTTGGGCCGGACGCGACGCAGCACGGCGCGGAGTATCCGCCGAGCGCGGACGCAGCTGTTGATCTGATGAGCCAGCTCACCGCCGCTGATCTCGAAGACCAGCCGGCCTTGGTGCGTTCCCAGTGGGCGCACGAGGCCACGCCCGGCATCATCACCGGCTACATGTTCGCCGACTCTCTGCACGTGGCGGATGCGGACGAGCTCCGCCGAGGCGGGGGAGCGGCAGCGTCGGCAATCCGCGCGACAGCTGCGAACCTCATGGACCTGGACTTCAGGTACGGGGGCGGTCACGTCCGGAAGATGCTGCTCTTCTACTTCAAGAGCGAGATTGCCCCGCTGCTGCAAGGCAATCACACCGAGTCCGAACGCCGGGACCTGTTCAGCGCAGCCGCGGAAGTCGCACAGCTGCTGGGGTGGAGCGCGTACGACGCCGGCCGCCACGGCGCAGCACAGCGGTACTTCGTCCAGGGACTTCGGCTTGCCCGCGAAGCTCAAGACCACGTCCTAGGTGGACGGTTGCTGGCGAACCTCAGTCACCAGGCAAACTACCTCGGTCGCTACAACGACGCCGTTCAGTTCGCACGTGCGGCACAGGGCTCGACCATCGCGAAGGCCACGCCAGCAGTCACTTCGATGTTTCTCGCGATGGAAGCGAGGGCGTTGGCGAGCAGCGGCCAGGCGCGTGAGTTCTCACGCGTGATGCACGAGGCGGAGCGCTTCTTCAGCCAGCACGTCCCCGGCGACGAGCCCCCGTGGATCAGCTACTTCAACGCGGAGGAACTCGCGGGGGAGGCGGCCCACGGCTTCCGCGACCTCAGGCAGCCGGAGAAGGCACGGCTGTACGCCGCCCGAGCCATCGCGCCCGACGACACCCCGCCGCGAACGAAGGCCTTCATCGGCATGGTGTCGGCCGCGGGAGCACTCACGAACGGCGACCTTGAAGAAGCCGTCGATCTGGCGATCGACGCTGTCGACTTGGCCGGCCCGCTGCAATCCAGCAGGTACGTGCGCTATCTGACCGACTTCCACGCCCAGCTTGCGGCGCTGCACGCGAACGACCACCGCACGCGGCTGTTTGTCGAGCGCGTGATCCGGCATTACCCGGAGATCGATCTCGGAACCGCCGCACTGCTGACCCGGATTGCCTAGAAGGGCCGCCACGGCTCCGTTGCGCGCCCGGTCCGCATCGTCTCGATGCGCGTCGCGTACTCGGCGTCGATCTCCTCCGACTCGTCAACGTTCTGCATGATCCACGTAGTCATCTTGATCTCGTGAGTCTTCTGCAGGACGTTGAAGCCGTCCCACTGCGTCACGTCGTAACGGTACGCATCGCAGAACGCGCGGTACTCCTCTGCGGTCCACCATCCGGCGGACAGGTACTCAGTTGCCGTCATGGCCAGGTCCCACTCGGGCTGACCCCACGCGAAGCGCTCGAAGTCGATCAGAACTGCGGAACCGTCGCTGATCATCAGGTTCTGGACGTGAGCGTCCCCGTGCGTTGCCGTCGGTTCGAGCGGGAACGCAAGCTCGCTGATCTCGTCCCGAAGCTCGTCGACCCTGTTCAGCAGGAAGCGCTTGTCAGCGTCCGGCACGCTGGCCGACTCGATCCGAGGCTCGACGCGCGTAAGGATGTCTTGCTCGGGCAGCTCGAACGCTGTCGGGCGCGACGTCCGGTGCAGCTCCAGCAGTAGGTGCCCCAAGGCGCCAACGTCCCCGCGGCCGCCGTTACGTCCATCGATGTAGCGCCAGAAGGTAGCTGGGTAGCCAGAAATCGAGATCGGTTGATCAACCTTGTACAACCGGGCCGCAGGTAGGCCGCTCTCCTTCAGCCAGTTGGAAACCGCCACCTCCTTGACCGCGTCGTCCCAGTGTTCGCGACTCCGCGCGATGCGAACCACAACGGATGAATGGGGGAGGTGGAACAGGGCGTTTTCGCCCAGTCGCATCAAACGTGCGTCGGTGGCGTCAATTCCGGTGTGGGCGGACGCCTCCTTGAGGACCGCAGAAGCAAGCCGCGAGCTGAAAGGCTCGTCTGGGATGTCCGCTTCAACCACGTTGTGCACCCTGCCCACGCTAGAGGTTCGGTATTTGGTCCGCCAGGTTCAAGGTGCCTGACCAGGGCAGGTCTGAACCTGTGACTGTACGAAGTGGCCCAGGATCACGACGCGGTCGGTTGCTCGCCTGTCGCTACCTGAAGGACCGTCACGTACTCCTCTGCGAGCAGTCTGCTGAGAAGTATCTTGGATTCAGCGGGGCTCAGAGCGACGTCGTCCAGTGCGGCCAAAGCTGCCCGGCACTGAGAAACTGCGGAACCGTCGTGCACGAAAACCCTCGCGAACTCGCATTCCGCAACCACGGTCGCGGGTGCCTTGTCTCGCTCGTAAATCGTGAAGTCGGTCGAGGCGGGAAGCCGCTTGTCGGTTGGAATGATTCGAATGAACCTTGACATGCGCCGTACCAGTTCGAACTGGTCCATCCGTTCGCGGTCAACGTTGAGCGGTGCGCTCAGTGCAGTTTCGGCCACGTAGAACAGGCATGAGGGACGGGAAGTGGGGTACAAAATGCGTTGGCGCTCTCGCTGTGACCGGATGGCGTCCTGGATCTGTTCGGGTGTGGCCCCGCGCTCTTGGAGAAGCCTTTCCGTGTAGTGGACAGTTCGAAGAAGAACCGGGAGCGACTCCTTGCCATAGCCGGTTATTGTGGTAGCGGAACGCTCGGCATGGGCGATGGTCTCGAAGTTGTCCCAGTTCTGGGCGAAGTAGGACTCAAATGCGTTTCGGTAGTGGTTGGTAAATTCGGTGATTGCGCTCTTTCCCTTGCTGCAGGCGGTCAGGTACTGGGCGAGGTCCAGTTCGGTCGGTCGCACTTTTCCGCGTTCGATGTTGGAAATCTTGCTCGGATCCCAGTCGAGGCGTTCGGCGAACTCGCTGCCCGTGGGAAACTCCTGGCGGAGTGCCCGCAGCATGTCACCGAGTTCACAGCTCCGAGGCGTTGCTGGAGTCTGTTCCATTGTTGCCCTTTCCTTTTCGTACGATGGAGCCAGGCCTCTTCGCTCGCGGCTTCCTGGAAGCCGGACGGCGAGACGAGCTTGCTCTAAGAGAACTCGCCGCCTCGGCGATCGCTTCTATTGACTGAGTCGAAGAGAGTGCGCACCTTTGCAGTGCTTTGAAGCCCTGTCGGATCAGCTGGCAGGTGGTTGGATCCTCGATGTATCGTCCGCATCCTGCGCTCTCCAGGTAAACAACGTCATTGTGTTGCTCGTGCGGAAAAGTGAGATGGCAGTACGAGCTTTCAGGCCGGATCTCGGCGCGCGGTTCGTCATCCAGGACCTGAACTGTGAAGTGATCAAAGTCCGAGAGGTGCACCAACTGCATCAGAGCGGCGTTGGTGATCGCCGGACTTCCGACGACCTGATGAATCGCGCGCTTGGTAAGCACCACGTCGACTGCCGGGTTTGATGCCTCGTTGGCGGCCAAATACTTGAGCCAGTCGGTTTGAGACTCTGGCCAGCGGTTTGAATCTTGTTCCGCTGATTCCAAGGCGTCTGGTGGCGTAATAGACGCTCGGTAGTCGGCGGTTTGAAGAAGGCGTGGAATAGCGTCAGCGCCGAAGGCGCAAATTGCGGCAGCTTCTAGACGTGACTTATCCACGTCCTTGGCTTCGTCCAGATCGTAAGCGGACTGCCTGTATCGGACTTTCCTGCGTTCCTCGGCGGCAAACTCGGCGCGCCTGACTTGCCGCTTCCACACCTCGTTTGGGAGCCCGTAGACCCTTCCAAGGATCATGACATTCAGCGGGTCGAACGGCCTTAGTGCGTTTTCCATCATGCTGAGGTTGGCGGCGGAGAAACCGGCCTCTGTGCATGCTTCAGCGAGGCTCATGCCGGTCTCATCGCGCCACTTCCACAAGGTGCGCCCGATTGCCCTTTCGGCCATTGATGGGCGGATGTAAACAGTCACTTTTGGCCCGGCATGTCAATGACCGTCGCGTGAGACGTGCTGGTGATCGACTCAACCCGCTTAGCTAGACCGTCTCGCGCGTCAAGCACTATTGGTTGTTCAGGAACGTCGCGACGCTCGGCGCGGTGAACAAGCATTTCTCCGAGTGCTACGAGGATTTGGCCGAACTCGTGTTCGCGTTCGGGTGTCAGAGTTTCCATGACGATGTCGAAGGAGACGCCCGGCATCAGTTCGCCGATCCTCCGGAGGTTAGCGACCAGATCGACGTCCTCAGGCGACAACACGGCGCGCACTCCTCGATCTGGGCAGCTGTGGGTGGCGCCTGAGATCGGGGAGCTGGCTTGCATCAGCCAGTAAACCGAGCGGGTTACCTCAGGCGCCAGCAGCGACGCTAGATCGACAATGGGTCAGTAACCCGAGCTGTCAGCTAGGCCTGACCAGGAGCACTGCTGCTCAGAGAGGTGCGCCAACACGAGTTGCCAGGCGTGCGGCTTCCGTCGCGATCGACCGCCGAGCCCGCTGGACGAGCGTCTCCAGCAACTTGTGCGCGGCCGGCCGATGCTTCAGGTCCTCGGGTGCTTCGCGTTCGGTCGCGGAGAGCATGACCAGCGCACTGCCGTAATCACGGCGCTGCACCTGGCCCTTGGCCTGGTCCAGTAGGAACGCCACGCGGCGTTCGATCGAGGGGGAGCGGTCGTGATCGATCTGTTCGGCCAGGCGCAGCCCGTCAGCAGCCGCGCCGGCTTCTACCTCAACGCTGACCGCGTGCATCGCGACGTTCGTAGGCCCGAACACCGTCCACAACGTGTTGCGTTCGCCGGTCCGCTTGGCCAACGGCTCGACCGCCTGCACGCGCTCTCTGGCTCGCCACGCATCCCCTTGGCGCGCAGCTGCGATGGAGCCGACAAGCAGGAGCGCACCGCGGAGCGCCAAGGCGTCTAGGTCGTCCTCAACCCGCGGACCGAGCGCCTCCGCCCCATGCATTGCGACGTCCTCGGCGCCTTCAGCTTCACCACCGGCAAGCAGCACCTGAGCCAGGTTCCATTGGGCCATCGCCAACCGCAGCGGGTCGTCCGCGTTCTCGCCAGCGCGGATTGCCCGGTCCGCCGCGAGCATCGAGACGTCGCCCCTGCCAATCCTCTTGGCGACGCTTCGCAGCAGCGCGTAGAGATCAGCAGCGCAGCACTGAGCTTCTCGCCGCTCAGCCGCGGAGAAATCCCCGCCACCACGCAATGCTTGCTCGGTTTCGACAACGAGCGCGGGGAGTTCCGGCGTGAGTTCGCTGTATCGAGTGGCTGACGTCTGCCAGGTCTCCCATGCGCTCAAGACGTTGCAGCGCAACGCTTTCAGGTCAATAGCCGCACCGTCACCTGGCGTCAACGGCTGCGTGAACGCTCTGTACAGCGCGTCGCCCGCCGCACTTGGACGAGCCGTGTCATCACGCTTTGCGGTTGAGCTCAACAGCTCGTCGGCCGACACGTTCAGCACCTCAGCTAGCTGCTTCAACACGGTGACGGTGGGGAGCTTGAGCCCGCGTTCGATCTGGTAGAGGTAATCGGGCGTGATGCCCGCAAGCCCAGCGATCACGGTTTTCGGCTTGCGCGAGGCGAGGCAATGCAAGCGCACCCGTTCGCCGATGGTGACTGCCAGCTGTTCGTCCATCCCCACCCCTGGGAAGCGTTGACCTGCACTGATGCTACGCCCCAGCACGAGACCCCAACTGAGTGACAGACTCGGAACATGATCTCGCCGAACGGGCCGCGGGTGCTCGTGCTCTGGGACATCGATCACACGTTGCTTCAGTCGCGCGGCATGGGTCGCGAGATGTACGAGCGCGCGTTCCCGGAATCGTTCGGCCGGCCCTTCCAGCAGCTCGCCGACGTGAGCGGCAGGACCGAGCTGGACATCATCGCCGAGACCTTGAAGCTGCACGGGATCGAGCCCACCGACGAGGCAACGGGCAAGCTCGTCGGTGCACTGGTCGACAGCTACGAGGCCGGCCGCGATGAGTTCGCGTCGCGAGCCCGAGTGCTACCAGGAGCGCGAGAAGCCTTGGCGGCCTTGACGACTGAGCCGACCGTCCACCAAGGGGTGCTGACCGGGAACCTTCGGGCCGTCGCACGCATCAAGCTGGTCGCACTTGGGCTGGAACAGTTCCTCGACCTGGAGACGAGTTCGTACGGCGATGACCACGCCGACAGGGCGGAGCTGGTAGCAATCGCCAGAGAGCGCGCGGCCAGGCAGCTTGACACCCAGTTCGGCCTGGACGACACGGTGCTCATCGGTGACACCCCGCGAGACGTCTCCGCCGCCTTGACTGCGGGAGTACAGGTCATCGCTGTGGCAAGCGGCAAAAGCAGCGTCGAGGACCTACAGGCCGCCGGAGCCCGCAAGGTGCTCGAAGACCTGACGAACACCGCCGAGTTGGTACAACTGATCAAGGGCTAGCCCTGTCACCTCACGCCGAAGTGGGCGTGATCTCCGCGATGGGCCCGTGCACGCGCCGTTCGATCTCGTCGCGGATGGGCCGGACCTGCTCGACGCCTTGGCCTGCCGGGCCTTCGAGCGTTCAGCCCCAGGTAGCGCTTGCTAGGCAAGAACGGGCAGGCGCCGCCGCATCTCATCGTGATGGCGACGTCCGAGGCCTGCACCGCGTCGGGGGTTGATCGTGTCGGCTGGTGCCGAGCCTGCGGAGCGCAACTCGACGCGGTCGCGGAGAGGCGGACGGGGAGCGGCCGGCGTTGTGGACGCAGACGAACAGCACGGATGGACGGCACACGGCGTCGGCTCCCTTTCTCACCGTGGCTGGACTGTTGAAACGACGGCGACGAGCACCAGGCCACGATGCCGCCAAGGATTTGAGCGCCGACGAAGGGCGCGACCGAGGCAAGCGTGATCCCGGCGAAGGTGTCCGTGAACGCACGCCCGATCGTAACGGCAGGATTCGTGGACGAGGTCAAGACGCGAACCAGTAGGCGGAGCCGATGAAGGCCGCGTCAGCCATTCCGGCCAGGTCTCCGGTGTCGCAGTTGTGGGTTGACCAAGCGGCGAGCGGTTCGGCGAACATCGCGTTGACCAGGACCGCGCGACGATCGCAGTGGCCGCCTGCGCGCTCTCCAGCTCTTGATTCGACGCTCTTCTATCTTGAAGTTCTCCGGGGCTAACGCCGTGCTGCTCGGTTCGGTGATGTAGGTGTCCGTGACCGTTGAAGTGGCGAAGCGTAAGATCATGGGCATCTACTGAGTGCATAATAGGTCGGTGGAAATCTACGTAGTTGAACGCGGCGAGTGGATCTCGGGAGCGTATCCACCATATGCCACGCTGACGAGTGACAGGTGGAACGACTACGGATATGTGACGATGTTCCAGCTAGCCGTTATTGACACCGCGGACAGGGTCCACGAAATTGGAAACGTAAAGATCGCCAAGGTTGGTCAGTCGTTAGACGACAATGTGACACGAGATTTCCTCGGGCACCGGTTCAGTCAACTTAGCGAAGAGTTTGTCTCGCTCGGCCAAGAATACTCTTACTATGAGGCAATCTCGATCTTGCCGATCGAAATCTATGCCGATGTTCTGGGAGCGCTCCAAGACGCCGTGTGGCTGCCGTTCAAAGCGGGACAGTTTGATAATCAGCACGTATGGCATACATCATTGCTCCGATTTGGATCGGCTGCCGTGGCACTCAAAGACGCGCGGAATCTGCTTCTGGCTAATGTGTCACGCGAAAACTCGGGGCTTAGGCAGGTCATCTTCCGAACGTCGGCTGGCGGTAACGAATTCGACCTGCGATGCAACTTTGGTCACGACCAATACTTGACCTCTCGGATTAACGCGATCATTGGCTACAATGGATCTGGCAAGACGGGTATTCTTTCCCGTCTTGCGGTTACAGCCAGATCTGACAAGAGGCATCGAGACAGTCTTGGGTTCGTAGGTGAAAATGGAGTCTTCGTCGGGAAGGATCCACAGTTCTCCTCAACGATCATGGTGTCGTATAGCGCATTTGATACGTTTACTTTGCCGGAAGACCTGGGAGAGCAGGAGCGGACACTCGCTGAGCGACAGGGAATGGTGTTCGGCTACTCTTACTGCGGGCTGCGGATGCCAACACGAGGTTCTGGTGCCGAGCATCAGGAAGAGCGCCATAAAAATAGCCGAGAGCTCCGAACCGACTTTGTTGTTGGCCTGGCAAGGATAAAGAGTCTGCGGCGCACAGAGCTACTTGCGATGTGCTTGGAGCCTCTGGCTGTGGAGCCATCATTTTCTCGAATAACGGACGTGAATAGTCTGTCCGAACTTGATGCAGACGAATTGGAAACGTTCTTCGACGGCCTCAGCACTGGTCACAAGATCACACTTAGCATCGTGGTTCATCTTGTTCTCCGCCTTCAGCCGAGGTCACTAGTGCTCATTGACGAGCCCGAGGCGCATTTGCATCCTTCGCTCCTTGCGGCGATGCTCAAGTCGTTGAGCGCACTGCTAGAGGCTTTTGACTCCTATTGCGTGGTTGCGACCCATTCGCCGGTCGTCCTGCAAGAGATTCCGGCCTATTGCGTTTCTGTATTGCAGCGTGCGGGCAATAAAACCACGGTGCGGCACCCGATGATCGAGACGTTCGGAGAAAACGTCGGTGTCATCACAAGTAGCGTCTTCCATCTCGACGGAAGTGCTACAGACTTCCATGCCAAGCTGGACGAGCTTTCGGCCATCAGGTCTGAGTCTGAGGTCGAAGCAATGTTCCCGGCCGGCATGAGCCCTGGCGCGAAAAGCTACTATCTAAGTCGTCGAGGAGGTGACAGTGCTCTCCCTCGTTTCTAGCGGTAGAGATGCCGTCGCCGACTTGTCGCTCGCAATATCGACCAGTTCGGATCCTGTAAAGGGCATTCTGCAGGGAATCAAAGGTCTCTTAGAGGACGCGTACCCGAAGTATATTGCGGCGATGAACGATGTCGGTACGTGCTGCGCAATTGGTCTTAGCGTCCCGCAGGCTGACGCGCTAGAGGGCACGTATGAGGCGTTGCGAACGCGAGCTTCGCTAAAGCCTATACGCGACGAGCTGCTTTCGCTTGTCGATCGCCTTGGAAGCTACTGCCCGTTATGCGGCATTGAGCAAGCCTCCACGCTCGACCACTACGTGCCAAAGTCTGCCTTTCCTGAGTTTGCGATATTTCACTTCAACCTCATCCCGTGTTGTTCGCGATGTAATCAGTTCAAGGGGAAGACAAGCTATGGCACGGTAGAGGACAATCTCTTTATTCACCCGTATTTCCATGCGTTGGACGCGTACGAGCTATTGAAGGCAGTTTTGTTGCAAAGGTCAGGAACCTTCTATGTCGAGTTTCGCCTCGATCGCCCCGAAGGGGTTCCCGACCTGCTATTTGAAAAAATCGAGAATCAGGTTAATCGCATCCGGCTACTTCAGCGGATATTGGGACCGGCAGGCACCGAACTTGCCTCGCATGCTCAGAACTGTGAACTGTTCGCTGCTTCTGGTGGCACTGCAATGGTCGTGGAATCCTGTATTCGTCAGGCAGACTACTGGAAAGGCGCGGCTGGAACTAATCATTGGCGCACGGCGTTGTATAAGGCGATGTCTCTTAGTGAAGACTTCTGTAGTGGCGGGTTTTTGTCGTTCGTGCCGAAGTACGATGCCGATTCGAATGGCCTTATTTCCTATGGTTCTTGAGTGTGTCAGGCATGACCGCCGGTGCAATAGTGTCTGGCCTGTGTATGGACTGTCGAGCTTCAGGTGATGGTTGACGTTTCGGCTTCAACTGATGCTTGACGCGGACCTAGTCAATCCAGCACAGAGACAGGTTGTCGTAGCCCGCACCGATCATGGCTACGGTTGTACCGCGGACGGCAAACGACGACGTTGCGGGAGCGAGCCATGGAGACCCAAGCGTGGAGTAGGTACGACATCGTGCACTGCTTGGTGACTGGCCGTGCTCCGTACGGGCTCCTGATCGAATCCGAGGACGGCGAACGCGGATTCGTGGACAGCTCGTACATCACAGACGAGCCGGGCGAGCCATGGCCTGAGGTCGGACAACGGTTGCGCTGCATCGTTTTGGGCTACGCGAAGGACGACAGGCTCCGTGCGGCGGCAACACCACTATGTGTCGAGATGGTGGCCTCAGCAGGCGATCCTGTCGCAGCGGTGGAGCGATGGAGCGTGCTGACCGGCCGGGGACGGCAACCCGAGTGACGTGTAGGCCTGATCGACCGCCGCCGCGTTGACGCGTCCTCTGAAAGTCGAGCTACCAGAGCAGCGATGTTCAGGTCACCAAACCGGTGACTAGCGGTGTCAAGCATCAGGTGAAGCCAACGTGTCAAGCATCAGCCGAAACACGACAGCCTGTGTATAGACCCGGTGTTCAGAGTTTCTTTTCTTCATCAAGGCGGCCCCTACGGGGCCGCTCGGTCGCCTCAGCAATCCCATCCTGCAGGGGCTTAACGGCCCCGCCCCTGTGTCGCTCGGGCAAGCGGGTGGGGCCCGGCCTGACGGCCACCCACCCGCGCCCGGCGACGGAAGGTAGGGCCTACCCCGACAGGATGGGACAGCGACCGACCGGCCCCGCAGGAGCCGCGAGATTAAGACGCGCACTCACATCGCTGGGTAGATGAACGGGAGGCCTCGCACAAGCCGGACCGCCGGCAGCGAGCCGTTCGATCTACACGGTCGGAAGTGTTCCCTACCGCCCTATGCTTCCTCGGGCGAAGCTCTCAAGGATGCGACTGCTAGGCACGTCCGACAATGACACCAGGCGATTTGCTAAGGCAACCGGGATCAGTGCATTGTCATACATTGAGCACCGTAGTTCCGATACTGCCGCCAGCACTTCGGTGATATTCATGAAGTCGTCGTACTTTGGCGCTGCCTTGTGCCCTCCCGAAGTGGGCACGGTCGCTACATACGTACTGCCGTCTTTCGCTCTAAAGATGACTTTGCCGCCCCAGTAGGTGTTCCCTCCGTAAGCGATGGATCCACCCGGATCTCCTGGGATCACGTATTTGTAGATGTATTCGTTGGATAGCGGGAGCAGAACTCCCACATCCGCACCATCTTGGCGAGCGGCCTCTTGCGCTGCATCCAGGGTCTTCTCGATATTTACAGCATGCTCAACAAACGATCCAGACTTCTCAAGGCCAACAATATTGAGAAGAGATACCATCTTGCTCGGATCGGCCGGATCTGGGTATCGATTCAAGAAGCTGGCGAGGTCGCGCAGCGGTTCAACAAGAGAGAAAACCTGGCCGAAAAGCGCAAGCGGGCCATCCTTGATGAATAAGACTTCGCGCAACAATGTAGGCTTCATGTCCCACAATGCGCGGATGAGGTGGACCAGAGCCAAAGTCTCAAGAGTGGAGAGGAGATAGGATGTAACCCGACTAGCGCCTTGCTCATCGTCTACCAATTCATGCAAGCGCAAGGTGTCCGCGAGGTAGATCGGCTTTCCGCATACATCGCAATCAAAGAGCGCGGGAGACTGGGCCGTGAGAACTATGTCCTCCCGTGTGCAGTCCTGGTTTGGGCAATGCCGCATGACTCTCTGCTGGCTGCTACTCGGCAGCCAAAGGCGGAAGATCAGCCAGCGCAGTGTGTCGCCAAGAGATTTGTCGCCATGGTGTTCCTTCAGGAGAAACTCGTGGATCGTGTAGCGGATTGAATCCCTCAGGCTGCGGCCGTTTCGAGAAATATTCTGGGTAGGCAATGCGAGATGAAACCGCTGAATCTTCTTGAGCTTTGAGAGATCTTCCGGAGCAATGAACGTCTCGCGGTCGAGTGCCCTCAGGTCTTCGAGTTTGAAGAACAGGGGACCGAAGGCAAAGAACGTAATAGTCGCGGACGGGAAATCATCGCGCACGAGAGATTCACGGTAGCTGCCGTCGACTGCAATTACGGCCTTAATTGGCTGCTGATCCGGCTCGGGCACGCGAAGTAATAGCTCACTCACGGTAGCTTTATCCGCCGCACGGGGAATCGTGCACTCCGCGAGCAGGCCCTTGACCTCGGGGGCTGTAATTATGTTGGTATGAGAAATCTTGCTGGCACGTTCCATCGGCTTACGCCCGCGGACGCTGGAGTACGCCATGATCTAACTCCTTGCGACCTTGAACGGGTCAACCTGAATCGGCACGATGAAAGTGTTGGAGTCAGTCTTAAGTCGAATGAAACCCTTATCGATAGTTCGACGCAGGCTCTCTGTGAAGTCCTCGAAGTCGTAGTACTTGTCGAGCTCGCGCAGCTCGTCCCGATTGTTGAGGTGCGAAACGAACCAGTTCTGCGTGTTCTTGAGGATGCTGCTAGAGATGGAGCTAACTTCCTGTGTCGCGTAACAGAGCCCGATCCGCAGCTTCTGTCCTTCTTTGGCGATTCGGTTGTAGATCTGAGTTAGATCCTTGTCGTCTTTTCGGGGAAAGAGGTTGTGTGCCTCTTCAAAGTACATCTGGATGAAGTTGGCCGGCTCGTTGTCAATGAAGTGCTGCATACCGTCGTTGAAGATGCGAGTGCTGACCCTGTCGGAGTAAGTTCGCTGGATCTGCGGGTTGCCCTGCGAAAGATCCAGGATGACGATCTTTCCTTTGCGGAGAAGATCGACGATCTCTTCTTCGAACGGCTTTCCGATCGTCGAGGTATGCAAACTCCGGTGAGCGATAAGCTTGCGATATCCCGACTCTGTGGGCTGAGCGGTCGAGTTCCTCATGCGAGTCAGAAAACGCATGAGAGTTTGAGTGTCCTCGTCAGCCCAGTCCCGTCCCTTGGTCCGGCGATAGGCTGTAAATGGTTCCTCGTTGAGGTTCTTGTAGGCTGCAGTGAACCAAGTGATAGCCTCATCCAGCGAGATGCCGGCGCTGGGATCAATCCCTGAGATGCCAGGAATGCTGCTTTCGCGAATCTGCTTGTTCGCCTCGAAGACTACCTTGGCACCATTCTCCTGAAAGCCTGCGGCTTTGAGGCATGCCATGTAGGCAGCCTTTTTCACGGCGAAGCGTGTCCTTGCCGAATGGTCCTGATCATCCGGTGCGGTCCAGTCGATGTTGCAGAACGCCTTCGTATAGTCTGCCTTGTCTTCGCTGAGCAGAGTTGCGAGAAGTGCGTGGCCGTCCTCGATAGAGCGGTAGAAGTTGAGCTTCATGACGCGGAAATTCGGCTTTTCAAGAACGCTGTACCGCGTGACCTCTGCCGGATACTGCTCAAAGATCGCAGTGCCAGCGTCCTGCTGGTTGGCGTTGGCGTACTCACCGTTAATGTCGAAAATGATCTGACCGACCGGCCTGATAGCTTCATCCTTGATCGTGCGGCCAGATTTTGAGATTCCAACGGTGGCCTGAATGATCTTTTTGACTGAGTTCGACTTGCCTGTTCGGGTCATGCCGAAAAGCGCAGTTCTCTTGCCGAGGAAGTCGAGAGGTGAGACAAACACTGGAACGTCGACACCCGCAGGATGGCGGAGGCTTGAACTGTAGCGCACCTTGCCAATGCGCTCATCGCCCTTGCCTCCGGGTATGCCATCTTCTCGGAAGTTGACGATATATTCCAGAACCTTGCCTGTCGGCTTAACAACCTTGTAGTTGTGCGGAGCATAGAAATTGTCCATGTCTCCGGCGAAGCGAATGGTGTTATCGCTGTCGCGATAGAAGGTGCCGATGACGCGGCACTCCAGGCCCGAGAACTGAAACTCGGCGCGCGTGTATGAGTCCAACGGTGAGCCGCTGTCGTCCCGCGGAACCTCCTTGTAGTGGTCCACCATTGCCATGACCATGTCGTCATCAGTCGGGAGTTTGGTTGGCTTCAGAACACGCAGTAGTACTGCCTCGTCGATCTCAGGTTCGCCGTTGTATAGCGCCAAGAGAAAAGCTCCAGCGGGCACGCCGCCGACGGTCTGCTTCCACTTGTCGTTGCTCATCAAGCGGAGGCGTTCGAAGTCCAGGTAGAACGGCCGGCCGACAAAAGCGTCCTGCTTGCGGCATTCCTCGAAGAGATCGACGCCTGCCAGGAGCTTGAGCTCCTCCATGATGGTCGACATGCAGTGATTTCCCTTAGCAGTGGCGGTTTAGGTGGGTGTGCCAGAAAAGGTGAGACGTCGGTCCCACATTGGTGGCACCATATCTGGAAGAGTCCTGGTCTGAGGGCTCAGCAATAGCAGTCGATCAGTCTTGGTAGCTCGGCCGCTGTTGTGCTTCCAGATACGGCTAACTTTCTGATTCTGGGGAAGCTCATCGGCAATGATGCCGTGGAGGTGCCATCCTTGTTCCTTAAGAACGTGCTCCCAAACCTCTTGAGCAAGGTTCAAGTCGGTGTCGCCACGGCGCACATCGCCGATGACAAAGCACACGAAGCCATCTTCCGCCACAATCTCTTTGAGGTTGGCTGAAACTGACTCCATAAACTTCAGGTATCGGGGCAATGAGGCTGAGGCCATCAACTTTTGGTCCACTTCGGCTGCGGTTTGACCGAGGAACCACAGGCGAACCCAGTTGTACTTCCCATACTTGATGACCTCAAGATAGGGAGGCGACGTGAAGATCAGCTTCGGCCGCTGCTTGAGAATCCACGAAGGAGGTTGCGCAGTAGCATCTTGGAGCCAAGTTCGTCCTCCAGTACGCTTAGCGGAGGGTAGATCGATGCGTTCGAGTCGTCGCTCAAGCATTTCGAAAACGTCGACACTGGGACGTTTTAGGTCGTGCTCTTCTATGTACTTGGCAACGTAACCTGGTGCCATAGCGAACGTGTTCGGCATGCTAATCGAGAACCCCCGGGGCTCCCCGTTCTTGTTATGATTTCCATGAAGCATGCCGAGAATGACGGCGATCCAGAAGCAGTCGACGTCATTGGTGCGGTCAAGTTTTTCTTTCAGCCAGACGAGCTGCTTGAACGTCATCTCGCTGTAAAGCATCGAGATATACTCTGGTTCCGATTCCGTGCGGACTGGCTCTGGTGAGTATGAAGCCCTTAGTTCATTGAGTCGTTTTAGCAAGGTCTGACGAGACGGGACTCTGGTCTTCGCGTGTGAAAGTGCTACCGCCAAGGGATTAGCATCGCTGGCGTAGCTGCGACGTCCCTGGAGAACGGCCTCTAGCGCCAAAGTCCCCCGACCAGAAAACGGGTCGTACACGGCGTCGCCAGGCTCGGTCAACCAGTCCACGAAGAAGTGGGCTAGTTGTGGGGGGAACATCGCGAAGTAGCTGCAGAGGCTGTGCAGTGAGTGCCCCCACCGCCGGGGCGCGGAGCGCCACTGCAGCGGAAGGTCTTCGAGTGCCGGGTGGCTTGCCGGAGAGCCCATGCCCCTGATCATCTAGTACTCATGCCCGAACAGCCCAATGCGGGGCCTCAAGATGCTGGTGTGTGGTAGGCAGTCGCTCAGTCGAGAGATCGCCACGTGCCGGCGATACACAGGGCTCCTCGCTGTGGACCATGCCTGAGCGGCTCCGGTGCCGCGTACCTCAGTAGGCCCGCTGTCGATTTGATCATTGAATTCACGACGATCACACGGCTGGGCGTATGAAGGTACCGCCAATGTGCTGAAGGTTTCAACTCCCGTTATGGAGTTTCGATACGCATTTGTTCTGTTTTTCGGTGTGTTCGCGCAGGTCAACTGCATGGCGATCGGGAAGTAGTACATGGCCTGCCCGCCTGGAATACTTCGATCTATGTGTCGATGGCGTCTAGCCGTCAGATAGCTGTTCTGATCGCGCGAAGCTCTGTGCTGGACACCGGAAGCTGGCCGGTATCGTGCACTGATCCGGCGTTCAAGCAGTGCTCGATGTCGGTTATCGGCGATTACCGAGCTATCGCAGGTGTCGTGTGGTGAAGCTTCTCATTGCTCGTCTCCTGTCCGGGCTGGCCAGTACTAGAGACTTCGGTGGCGGACCTGCGGTCGTTACGTCGCCTGTTCGTCTAGGTGCGCAGCTAGGAGGAGAGCTGCACATGATCGACTTAAAGTGCTTCCTCAGGGCTGCGGGGCAGGCTGGACGAGCGCCGAGGGGTCACCCTGGCGAGCTGGGCACGGCGCTCGGCTGCCGCGCCCATGGACAGCTCGCCGCCTTGACGGCGTCGACCAGCCCACAGGCTTGCCCACGGAACATGCACGGAACAGAGTGCGCCCGCGGAACGGCCAGCGGGACCTCAGCCGCAGCTCACGGCCATGATCGGCGCATTTTCGAAGTTCCGCACGATGGAACTGCGCGGTTAGACCTCGCCCACGCAGCCATCTTGATCTGCGCTGGTTGGTGACTCGAAATGGGTCCTGACCAGCGCAGATCTGTTTTTCGGGCGCAGCGGAATCCGTCACTGACCAGCACCGAACGACGGCTGTTGTCACGCTCTACGGGACAGTCACGGGACAGAAGCAGCATCCGCCGTTCCTCCTTGGAGAGGCTCAGCCAGGCTTCCAACTGACCGACGTCAGGCGACTGCCGGTAGGCCCACGCGGTCTGCAGGGTGCGGTTGAATCGCTCTACTTCGCCGTTCTGCCAAGGACAATGCTGCCTGATGGTCTTGTGGCATGCGTCGATCGCTGCGGCGAAATCGCGGGAGATTCAGGTAGTTCTTGGCGTTGTCGGGCAGAACACGGTGAACGCGCCCGATGCCCTGCTCGGCGAACCACGCGGCGGCGCGGAGCAGGAACCTGGCGCATGTCGTGCCGCGTGCTGTTCCGCGATCCTGTTTCAGGAGTGCAGTCGGTTGCGACAACTCGTGAAACATGATCGCCACGGATGAACCGCCAGAGGATCGCCCGCTTCGCGAATGGCGACGTGTGAAACGCATCGCGTCCGCGACTGCTTGCGCGGCGGTCATGGTCTGGCCGTTGCGGCGCGTTCGCGATTGGCGCGGATCTCGTCGTGGTGGTCGGCGGCCCAGCCGATCAGCGAGGTGACGATCTCGTGCAGTCCGCGGCCCAGCGGGGCGAGGGTGTACTCGACGCGCGGAGGGACCTCGGCGTAGGCGGTGCGGGTGATCAGGCCGTCCTGGTGGAGTTGGCGGAGGGTGAGGGTGAGCATGCGCTGGGAAATGCCGGGGACCTGCCGTTGCAGGTCGGTGTAACGCAGCGGTCCGGACTCCAGGACCGCGATGATCAGCAGGCTCCACTTGTCGCCGACGCGGTCGAGGGTCTGGCGGATGAAGTCCATGTGTTCGGCAGGGATGGCCGCGCATGGCCCGATCGCCGCCGCTCTTGCCGTCACCTCTGCTCCGTTGGCCGCCTCCATGACGCACATTCCTCTCCGGCACGCACACCGGTGTGCCTTTTGTACGGCCTTCCATGCTGTTCCATCATGGCGTTACGCACAAGTTGTAAGAAATGGAGGTGCGTGGTGAAGGTGGACATCTGGTCCGAGGTGACCTGCCCCTGGTGCGGCCTGGGAAACCACCGGGTGGCCAAGGCCGTCGAGAGGTTCGAGCACGCCGACGAGGTGGAACTGGTCCACCACTCGTTCCCGCTCGGCAGCAGCTTCCCCGAGGGGGACATCTTCTCCGTCCGAGAGGTCCTGCTCCGCCGGTACGGGATGGGTGGCAGCCAGGCCGAGACCTCGACCCGGCGGATCGAGAAGCTCGCCGAGAGCGAGGGTCTGATCCCTTACCGGGTGCTGGACAACAAGGTCGGCAACACCGACCTGGCGCACGAGTTCCTCGCCCACGCCAGCGCCCAGGGTCGCAACCGCGAGGCCTGGGCCGCGATCTTCGCCACCTACTTCGGCAAGGCCGAGCCGGTCTTCTCCCTGGACGACCTCGTGGTGCTCTCCGACGAGCTCGGCCTGGACCGCGAGCGGACCCGACAGGCCCTCACCGACCGCCGCTACCGCCGGCAGGTCCGCGACGACGCGGCCCGCGCCCAGCACCTGGGGGCGACCGGCGCGCCGTTCATCGTCGTCGACGACCGCTACGGCGTGCCCGGCGCCCAGGACAGCGACACCTTTCTCGAACTGCTGCGCAAGGCCTGGGACGACAGCTACCCCCTCACCGCCGACGCCCCGGTCTGCGGATCGGACGGCTGCGCCGTCCCCGAGCGCGCCTGATCCACCCTGAACCTCCCGAAAGGCGTTTGATCACCATGAGCAACCTGCTGGTCCTCGGCGGCAGCGGCCGCACCGGCGCTCACGTGCTGGAGCACGCGGCCCAGCGCGGCCACCGCGTCCGCGCTCTCGTCCGCAACCCCGGTACCGTGCGGGCGCCGGTCGGCGTCGAGCTGATCCAGGGCACCCCTGCGAACATCGACGACATCCGCCGAGCCGCCGAGGGCACCGACGCGGTGATCAGCGTGCTGAACAACGTCCGCGCCTCCGACAACCCGTGGGCCAAGCCGGTCAGCCCGCCGACGTTCATGACCGACGCCGTCCGCCACACCCTCACCGCCATGGGCGAGCAGGGCATCCGCCGCATCGCGCTGACGTCCACGCAGGGTGCGGGTGACGACTGGACCCGGCTCAACCCGTTGGTCAGGGCGTTCATCAAGCTGTCGAACATCAAGGCGGGCTTCGAGGACCACACCGGTGTCGACCAGGTCGTCCGCGCCTCGTCCGGCATCGACTGGACCCTGGCCCGTGCCGTCGCCCTGACCGACAAGCCCGCCGAGGGCCCCGTACGGGCCGCCGAGGCCGGCACCGAAAAGCCCGGCGCACGGATCAACCGCGCCGACCTCGCCCAGTTCCTCGTCCAGACGATCGAGGATGACGCGTGGATCCGCAAAGCACCCCTGGTCTGGAACACCCGCGGCTGACTCGACCCTCCAGGCCGTGGGTGGCGGCAAGCTGCCTGTCTGACCACTGGGTTCGCTCTGCAGCTCGGCCTCCGTGTCCGGGGGCTGATCGCGCCGCGAGACGGCCACGGAGCAAGAACCGGTCGTATCGACGTATCGGCGGCTTATGGGACTTGTGTCCAAACGCCGCGCGAGGAACTCCGGGGCTGACTGGTTCGCGGGCTTGATCTGCGCTCGGTGAAAGCCGAACCAGGCTTTCGCCAGCGCAGATCAGTCGCGTGAATGCGTTCCGCTGAACTCTTGCGTCGACGCCCCGAAGCGCGGACGAGTCACACGCTTTGCAGCGGCGGATACGGCTTGTTGGGTGGTGGCGGGGGAGTGAGCTTGGCGTTGAGCGCCTGAGCTTCCTGAAGCTGGTCTTCCAGGGTGACTATGCGGCACGCCGCATCCAAACCCGTGCCCTGGTCGACCATCGCACGCACACGAGCTGCCAGACGCAGCTGGTGGCGGCTGTACCGGCGGTGGCCGCCGGCCGAGCGCTGCGGCTCGATGAGTTTCGCCTCGTCGAGGCTGCGCAGGAAGTTCGCCGACGTGTCGAGCAGTTCTGCGGCCCGGCCCATCGAGTAGGCGGGGTAGTGCTCGTCGTCGAACTTCTCTGCTGTTGTCTGCGGTTCGTTGTTCGCAGATTCGTTGGTGTCTGGGGTCATCGCGCCTCCGCATCACGAGGGGCCCCGATGCCGTAGCACCGGGGCCCCAGGGTTGTTGGGTTTCACTTCCACCTAGCCGACCGTGAGATCGGCATCCTCTGTCCGCATGCCCAGTACTGAAAGCGAGCGCTGCGGGGATCGCGTGTGCGTAACCGAAGACCACCTTCCAATCTGATGGAACCGCGGTACCCGTTCGGCGGAGATCAGCCGAAATCGGGCGATCCGATGGTGTGCAACCCTTCCCTTCTCCTCTGAGTACTGACTTTCCTTTACTCACGTGGCTGTCGGCGCCGGACCTCTTGCACATGCCGGACTCACCTCACCGACCGCCCTTGGTCATCTGCCAGAACCCCTTCCACTGATCGGCTCCGGCACGTCTGACCGTCTTGCGCCTGCAACTTGCACTTCGACTTCAACTCGGAACTGCGTCTTGCACTTGCTGGTCATGCACTTGCTGGTCATGCGGTTGCTGGTCATGCGGTTGTCGGCTCCGGGGTCTTGCGTACTGCGTCCGGTCTTGCTCGCCGACTTCCCTTGATCGCTGCCTTGAGCCCTCGAAATGACGAGCTCTGGCCTGACCGTCTTGCCTTGCTTCACGGGCAGTTCATCATCTCCCGTGTCATCTTCTCTCTTGTCCAACGAGGAGAAGACTACACACACCGGATCGACAATGTCTACCTCCGCCACCACAGATTTACTCTGACGGGTGACATAGGCGTGCTCGCCTGGTCCGACCCAAGCAGGTGCCCGGCAGTGGTATCAGCAGTTGAATGCTGGTCAACCAATCTAGGTTGATGTATTTTCAGGCAGTGGTCGCAGACCGTCGAACTCCGGACGCACCGCCGTTCCTCCGCCTCGCCGGGGAGCGGCTGCGCTGGGATCTGCTGCGTGAGCTGGCCAGGAGCGACCTGCGGGTCGGTGACCTGATCGCCGCGGTGGGCCAGCCGCAGAGCCTGGTGTCCTACCACCTGCGCAAGCTGCGCTCGGGAGGCCTGGTTTCCAGTCGCCGCAGCTCCGCTGACGGCCGCGACACCTACTACCGCCTCGACCTCGGCCGGTGCGCGGAGCTGCTGGCCGGCACGGGACAGGGCCTGCATCCGGCCTTGGACCTCGTGCCACCGGCATCGCCCGCGGAGGAGTCGATGCGAGGCAGGGTGCTGTTCCTGTGCACCGGCAACAGTTCCCGTTCCCAGATGGCCGAAGCGCTCCTGCGTCATCGCGCGCCGCACGTCGAGGTCATGAGCGCGGGCAGTCACCCGAAACCGTTGCATCCCAACGCGTTCGCGGTCATGCGCGAACGCGGCATCGACCTGTCAGGGCACCGCAGCAAGCATCTCGACGAGTTCGCCGGGCAGCACTTCGACCACGTCATCAGCCTCTGCGACAAGGTCCGGGAGGTGTGCCCGGAGTTCCCCGGCCTCGTGCACTGGAGCATGCCCGACCCGTCCGCCGCGGGTGGCACGGCCGAGGCCAGCTACCCCGCCTTCAGGCGTGCGGCCGACGAGCTGTCGGCCCGAATCGGATTCCTGCTGCAGAACCTGGCCCACCCTCGCCCACAGGAGACGCGATCATGACCGAGGACCTCGCGCACGTGCGCTACCTGGTCGACGACGTCCAGGCCGCAGTCGACTTCTATACCGCCCATCTCGGGTTCACGCTGCGCTCGTCGGCGGCTCCGGCCTTCGCCGACGTCGTTCGGGGACCTCTGCGGCTGCTGTTGTCCGGCCCGGCGAGCTCCGGCGGACGTCCCATGCCGGACGGTGAGGTTCCCGAGGCAGGCGGCTGGAACCGGATTCATCTCGTCGTCGACGACCTGGACGCCGAGATCGCCCGGCTGCGTCAGGCCGGGGTCCGCTTCCGCAACGACGTCGTCGCCGGGCCCGGCGGCCGGCAGATCCTCCTGATCGACCCCGCCGGTAACTTCGTCGAGCTGTTCGAGCCGCGCCGATGACATCACCCACGCCACAGCTGGCACGGCGACTGGGCACCAGGGACGCGGTGATCATCGGCCTCGGCTCGATGATCGGCGCCGGCGTGTTCGCCGCCTTCGGCCCCGCCGCGCGAGCCGCCGGAACCGGGTTGCTGATCGGCCTGGTGCTCGCGGCGGTCATCGCCTACTGCAACGCCACCGCGTCCGCGCAGCTCGCCGCGACCTACCCGACGTCCGGCGGCACCTACGTCTACGGCCGCGAACAGCTCGGCCACTGGTGGGGGTTCACGGCTGGCTGGGGCTTCGTCGTCGGCAAGACCGCGTCCTGCGCCGCGATGGCGCTCACGTTCGCCACCTACGCCGTCCCCGGCCCCTGGTGGGCGCAACGGCTCGTCGCCGTCGCGGGCGTGATCGGACTCGCCGCCCTCAACTACCGCGGCGTCACGAGAACCGCCGCCCTCACCCGCGTCCTCGTCACGGCCACGCTGATCGCCCTCGCGACCATCGTCGTCGGCATCGCGGCAGGCGGTGCGGCGAGTGCCGACAACCTCGGGGGCTGGCACGCGCTGGGGACCGGCGGGATCTACGGCACGCTGCAGGCCGCCGGGCTGCTGTTCTTCGCCTTCGCGGGCTTCGCCCGCATCGCCACCATGGGAGAAGAGGTCCGCGATCCGCAGCGCACCATCCCCCGTGCCATCCCGATCGCCCTGGGCATCACCGTGGTCGTCTACGTCCTCGTGGGGTCCGCCGCACTGCTCGCCGCGGGCCCCGACCGGCTCGCCGCCGCCGCAGCGCCTCTGACCGAGGCCGTCACCGCCGCCGGTTCACCCGGCCTGGCCCCGGTCGTGCGCATCGGCGGCGCGCTGGCCAGCCTCGGTGCACTTCTGGCGCTCATCGCCGGCGTCGGCCGGACCACCCTCGCCATGGCCCGCAACCACGACCTGCCCCACTGGCTGGCCGCCGTCCATCCCCGTCACCAGGTGCCACACCACGCCGAGATCGCGCTCGCCGTCGTCGTCAGCGTTCTCGTGCTCACCACCGACCTTCGATCCGTGATCGGGTTCTCGTCGTTCGGCGTGCTGATCTACTACCTGATCGCCAACCTCTCCGCCGCACGCCAAGGGGCCGAGCACCGCCGCTGGCCCCGCGCGCTCAACATCGTCGGCGCCGCCGGGTGCGTCACGCTCGTCGCGACTTTGCCCCTGCCCTCGGTGCTCACCGGCCTGGTGATGTTCGCCGTCGGCCTTCTGGGACGTCTGGTCGTGCTGCGGGCGCGTTGACGAACTTCAGACCTCCAGCGCCCACCGCACGTACCGCATCGTCGCCGTGAACCCGGCCTTCTCGAAGATGCCGGACGCCCTGGACGAGTTCGCCGAGTCCACGCTCAGCAGCGCGCGGTCATAGCCCTGATCGACGGCCAGGTGAAAGCCTCACGGCATGGATGCTCGCGCCATCGCCACGTCGGCCCTCGGCCGCGACCCTGGCCCGCTCACACCGGTGAGCAGCCGCTCGCACCATGTGCACGTGGGTGCTGACGTCGTGGTGAAGCTCATCGCCGCGGACGACCACTCACGGCTGGACCGGGAGATCGCACTCGCGCCGCACCTGCCGCCAGGCCTCACAGCTCCGCTGCTGGCGAGCGGGCAGCGGCACGACGTCCGCTACGCCGTCTACACCCGCGTTCCCGGCACCGCGCCGGGCATGGACCTCCCCGGCACCGGCGAACGGGCCGCGCTCGATCTGGCCGCGCAAGCGATCGAACGACTCGACGCCTTACATGCCTGGACGCCCCCGGAACCAGCCAAGCGGATCCTGGCCGAGGTCCTGGACCACGGCGGCTTCACCGGCAGGGACGCACTCGTCGCCCAAACGAAGAAGCTCAAGGGCGTTGTCCCGCCGAACGTGCTCGACGGCCTCAAAGCGATCGCGTCACGCGCGCCAGAGCACGCCCATAACACCGTCCCGGTCCACGCGGACTGCCACTGGGACAACTGGCTCGCGAACGGCACCGAGCTGACCGCACTGCTGGACTTCGAATGGGCCCGCTTCGGCGACCCGCTCGACGACTGGTTCTTCCTGGCCAGGTTCAGCGGCCCGCACATGCACGCCGTTCTCGAAACCATCGCCGACGCGACCGAGATCCCCCTGGACGACCTGCGCGTGGAGTGCGAGGTGCGCGAGGCGTCGCACCTGATAGCAGACCTGCCCTTCGACCAAGCGAGGGTTCTGGAGCTCCTGGAACAACTCGTGGCCGGCATCTGGTGGCCGCAGTAACTTCGGGCGGGTGCCCAACATCCTCGCGATCGGCTTCGATCCCCACACCATCCCCGGCTTCGACCCCGCGCCCGTCGCCGCCGGCATCAAGCAGGGCAGCAAGGCGTTCGCCGAACTCGGACTCACCGAGGACCTCTTCCTCATCGACTTCGAGGAACTGGACGGCCGCGCCCAGGCCAAGCTCGTCGAGAAACTCGAAAGCAGGCAGTACGACGCCGTCCTGATCGGCGGCGGCATCCGCAAGGGATCGGGTCTGCTGGAGCTCTTCCAGACCGTGGTCAACCTCGTGCACTGGCATCAGCCGGACGCCGCGATCGCCTTCAACGAGAGCCCCAGCGACAGCCCGGACTGGGTGCTCAAGGCGCTGGAGCAGAAGCGGAAGAGTTAACCCACAACATCGGGTGAACCGAGAACGCGGCCTCTCCGTACCCCTCTTCAGAACGAGAAAAACGCTGTCCAGCGATCAAGTCCCCGCAGGTCAGCACCGCACACCCCGATAAGACCACGAAGCGTAACCGCATCACTCGATCGCGTGGTCGTGGACGTAACCCATAACGAGAGCCGGGCTAGCAGCGAACTAACAGACAGCTCCGCCAGTTCGTCAGGAGGCAACGATGAACTTACGCAGGACTCACAAGGCTCGTTGACTGTCTGTCAGCAACGGATAGCCCAACCCATCGGAAACGTGACGAGAGTCACCCATCGGGCGCTCAAGCTTGCCTGCGCTCGTGACGCGAGGTTACGTTCTCGCCCGCCGATAACGGTTTGGTCACCGGCAGGACACAGGAACCACAGCACCAAGGGTCCAAAGTCCCCCGGAAACCCCCGCCCGGGTTTGCCGGAGACCAAGCTCCCCGACGCAGGAGGCTCCCCCTTGGCCCGGCACAGCAAAGCCGATGGCCGAACCGTGTACACGGTCGTGCCCATGCAAGAAGTCAAACCCGGCGCTCACCGCGTCGAGGACGACAAGGTTCCGCTCGCTCACCGGGTGAGCGCGATCCTCGTCGCAGCGGGTGTCGCCGCCGGCACCGCAGCCATCGCCAACGCCGCCACCAGCGGCACCTCGACGGAACTCGCCGCGGGCGCGGCCGAGCTGGGCGCTCTCCCCGACCAGCAGGCCAAGACGATCCAGACGGTGCACGACGTCAACCCCGGCAACCAGGTCGGACGCCTTCTGCAGTTCCAGCAGATGTACGCGCAGCAGACCTTCGAGCAGGCCACCAAGGCCGCCGCGGACGCGCACGCCCAGCGTGAGGCCGCCGCCAAGGCCGAGGCCGAGCGTCAGATCGAGATGCGCAAGCCCGCCAAGCAGCGCGAGGTCGAGGGCTGGATCAAGGACGCCATCAAGGTCCTGCAGGCCAACGGCACCAACATCGACAACAGCAGCGTCGACGAGATCTACACGATCATCATCAAGGAGTCGAACGGCAATCCCAACGCCGTGAACAACTGGGACTCCAACGCGATGCGCGGTACGCCCTCCAAGGGCCTCATGCAGTGCATCGACCCGACGTTCAACGCCTACAAGCTGGCCGGCTACGACAACATCCTCGCGCCGGTCGACAACATCATCGCGGGCGTTCGCTACACCTACGCGCGCTACGGCGGCTTCCACAACCACCCCGGTCTGGTCAGCATGGGCCTCGGTGGCGGGTACCGGGGGTACTAAAGAGGCCAAAATCGCCGTGTCGGGGGTGCGCAAGACCTATCGGCGGACGATGCTGTCAAACAGGTTCACCCACAAGCATGGCGGCCCTAGCGGGCACACGCCCGGTAGTGCTCCCATCGAACGCGATCCCCGAACGCAGGGAGTGGCCGATGAACGAGCAACAGGCACGCGACGACGAGCTGGAGAAGATCCGCTCGGAGGCGACGAGTTGGCTGGCCAAGATGGCCAAAGCCCAGCATCGTCCCAACGTCGAGCAACGCAGGCCTGAGCACGACGCCATGACACCCGCGAAGAAGTAGGCAAAGAAGACAGCGGAGCGCCTCGGCTACGGCCGGGGCGCTTCTGCTTTGAAGGCCGACCACAGCAGGTTCAGCGGATGGTCCGCCGGATGCTTCGCCAGTTCGTCCGTTCGGGCGAAAACGCCCACAAGCCGCTCCATTGAGTCATCTGCGAGCTCGACGACCCGGAGGCCGCCTCCCTCACGGAGCTCGTTGTTCGACGCCACCACGCCCAAACCAGACGTCACGATCATGGCTCCCTGGACGAGGTTCGAGCGCAGCAGCGAGATGCCGTACTGGATCTCGTCGATCTCGGCCGCGATGTCGAGCCCCTGGCGGTAGTCCGGCCCGAACCAGCCCCGCAGGAACTCCGCGATCAGCCCCGCCCCCGGCACGACCAACGGGACCGACCTCAGCTGAGGTACCCGCACGCGGTCGCCGACAACCGTCTCCGGCAGGTTCGTCAGCAACGCGAGCCCGCCGCGCCGCCACTCGATCACGTCGAACTCCGGCCGTTCCCAGCCCGCGCCGGCCCGCGTCACGACGCTGCCGCAGACGACATCGACCTCGCGCGTCTCCAGCTTCGTCCAGATGTCCTTGGTGCGGATGTGCACGACCTTGAGGTCCACGTCGCGTTCGCGGAACTCGTCCGACACGTGGTGCCACGCCTTCGCGAGCGTGTCCAGCATGTATCGCGTCGTGCCCACGGTGACGGTCGTGCCGAGCTTGCGGCGGCACTCGTGAATTCCGTCGAGCCACTCCGCGAGCGTCTCTCTCGCCAATTCGACGAGCGACTCACCAGTCGGTGTGAACAGCACGTCCTTTCCGCGTCCCTGCTTCACCACGAGCGCTTCGCCGCACAGTTCCAGGAAGTTCCTGTTCAACGTGTCGAGCTGCTTCTGCACACTCGACTGCTCTCGTCCCAACGCCCTGGCGGCGCGTAGGGCCGAACGGGTCTCGTGCACGGTCAGCAGGGTCCTGAGCTGGTCCATCGTGGTATCCAGTAGAGCACCGGGCATGTTCAGCAAACGGTGCAGCGAGGTGCTGGTGGGAAGCACCAACTGGGACGAGCCGGACATGGGACCCTCTCTGATGTTCTGCCGATCAGTTGAACTGAACTTGACCGCATTTCGCCGACAAATTATCTGCAGATCCTGTCGGCAAATCCCTGGACACTTATAGCGCGGGTGTACAAAACTATCTGCGGCGACCACGCGTGGGAGCCGATTCCGGGGGGAATCATTGGGGGGTGGGGGTCCGCCAGCGCAAGCCGGTGGGCCCCCAAGTATTACCCTCAGCCGTTGTGACGGCTTCCGCTCGCCTGGACTGGGGCACCACCTACCAGGTCACCGTGCTCGAACTCGGACTCGCCTGCTGCGGAGTCGAAGTGATGGCAGCTCTCGACCGCCTTCCCGACCTCGGCGTCACGCCGGTCGACGGCGCGGGCGAGGCGCACGTTCTCGTTGTCTCCGGCACCGTCACGGACGTCATGTTGCCTGCTGTCCTCCGCAGTTTCGAGGCCATGCCCGAACCCCGTTACGTGATCTCCGTGGGCGCCTGCAGCAACACCGGCGGCCCGTACTGGGATTCCTACAGCGTCACCAAGGGGATCGACCAGGCCCTGCCCGTCCACGTCGCCGTTCCCGGCTGCCCGCCGCGGCCCGAAGCGCTGCTCGAAGGCCTCAAGGCGCTGCATGGACTGGTGAACGCGTGACCACCCCGAAGACCGCGTTCGGACAGACCGTCCACCACGTGGAGCTCGCCGACTGGCTCACCACGGCTGCCGACCACCACGCCCAGGGCTTCGTGATGTTCGACTGGCTCGGCGTCGAGGACGCGGGCCGGCCGGGCGCCGCAGGTCAGCGCCACGCGGTGTTCCTGCACGTCATCAACCCTCAGACGCGCGAGGGTGTGATGCTGCGGACCGAGATCGCGGAGACCGACGCACTGCCGGGCATCGCCCACCTCTGGAAGGGCGCGCGCTGGCACGAACGCGAGGCTGCGGAGATGTTCGGCATCACCGTCGACGGCGAGCCCGACCACCTGTTGCTGCCCGAGAGCTTCGAGGGCCACCCGCTGCGCAAGGACTTCGTGCTGGCCTCCCGCGTCGTGCGTCCGTGGCCGGGCGCCCTCGAACCCGGTGAGGACAACACGAGCGCCCCGAGCCGCCGCCGCACCGCACCACCTGGCGTTCCGGACCCGTCCTGGGGGCCGCGCCGCGAAGAGGAGAGCACGTCGTGACGAACCTTCCGCCGCGTACGAGGGGCGTCATCGCGCTGTTGGAGGCCAACTGCACGGTCTGCATGATCTGCGCGCGCGAGTGTCCCGACTGGTGCATCCACATCACGTCGCACACCGAGGTCGAGGAGCAGCCCGGCAGCGCCCGCCCGCGCAGCCGCAACGTGCTCGACCGGTTCGCGATCGACTACGGCCAGTGTCTGTACTGCGGCATCTGCGTCGAGGTCTGCCCGTTCGACGCCCTGCACTGGGCGCCGGAGTTCGGCTATCCGGGCACGGGTTCGATCGACGGCGAGGGCGCCGTGGCAGAGCTCGTCCACGAACGGGACGTGCTGTCCACATGGGTCGAGAAGGTGCCGCCACCGCCCCAGCTCGACCCGGCCGCGGAGGCCGCACCCGAAACGGCGACAGGAACTGGACGCAGGCCCGGTTCGTTGAGGGGTAGGACGTAAAACCCGGAGGCGAAAACCGTGCACAAGCACTTCAACGGGTTGAAGACGGCCGTGCTGCTCGGCGGGATGAGCGCGCTGATCGTGCTGATCAGCAGCCTGTTCGGCCGGACCGCACTGGTCATCGGCCTGCTGTTGGCCTTGGGCGTGAACGCCTACGCGTACTTCAACTCGGACAAGCTCGCGCTGCGCGCGATGCGGGCGGTACCTGTGTCGCAGGTGGAGCAACCAGCGCTCTACGCGATCGTGCGTGAGCTGTCGCAGAAGGCGCGCCAGCCCATGCCCAGGCTCTTCCTGAGCCCGACCGTCGCACCGAACGCGTTCGCGACCGGCCGCAACCCGCGCAACGCCGCCGTGTGCTGCACCACGGGCATCCTGGACCTGCTCGACGAACGCGAACTGCGCGCCGTGCTCGGCCACGAGCTCGCGCACGTCTACAACCGCGACATCCTGATCAGCTGCGTGGCCGGCGCGCTGGCCGGCGTGATCACGATGCTCGCGAACCTGGCCCTGTTCGCCGGGATCTTCGGCGGCGGTGACGGCGACGACGACGGACCGGGCCCGCTCGGCCTGCTGCTGATCGCGCTGCTCGGCCCGATCGCGGCCACCGTCGTGCGCCTGGCCGTGAGTCGCTCACGCGAGTTCCAGGCCGACCAGGCGGGCTCGGAACTCACCGGCGACCCGCTGTCGCTCGCGAACGCGTTGCGCAAGATCGAGCTGGGGACGCGGGCGGCGCCGCTCGCACCGGAGCCGGAGGTGGTGTCGCAGAGCCACCTGATGATCGCGAACCCGTTCCGCTCGGGGGACCAGTTCTCGAAGTGGTTCTCGACCCACCCGCCGATCGCCGACCGCATCCGCAGGCTCGAAGAGATGGCCCGGCGCTAACGCCCTGCCGTCGCCACGGCCATGAGGTACTCGCCGTACCCGGACTTGCCGAGCTTCTCGCCGAGCGCGTAGCACTCGTCGGCGGAGATGAAGCCCATGCGCAGCGCGATCTCCTCTGGACACGCGATGCGCACGCCGGTCCGGTGCTCCAGCACCTGCACGAACTGCCCGGCTTCGAGCAGCGAGTCGTGCGTGCCGGTGTCGAGCCACGCGAACCCGCGGCTCAGGTCCACGAGCTGCGCCCGGCCCTCGTTCAGGTACGCGAGGTTGACGTCGGTGATCTCCAGCTCGCCACGCGGCGACGGCTTGAGGTTCCGCGCGATGTCCACCACGCCGTTGTCGTAGAAGTAGAGCCCGGTGATCGCCCGGTTCGACTTCGGCTTGGCGGGCTTCTCCTCGATGGACAACAACCTGCCCGTCGCGTCGACCTCACCCACGCCGTACCGCTCGGGATCCTTCACCTGGTACCCGAACAACACGCATCCGTCCAAAGAGGACGCGTGCTGCTGCAGCGTGGTGGAGAAACCCTGGCCGTAGAAGATGTTGTCACCCAGCACCAGCGCCACGTCGTCGTCACCGACGAAGTCGGCACCGATGATGAACGCCTCCGCGAGCCCGTTCGGCGCGGCCTGCTCCGCGTAGGAGAAGCTCATGCCCCACTGGGAACCGTCGCCGAGCAGCCGCCGGAACTGCGGCAGGTCGGTGGGCGTGCTGATGATCAGCACCTCCCGGATGCCGGCCAGCATGAGCACCGACAGCGGGTAGTAGATCATCGGCTTGTCGTACACCGGCAGCAACTGCTTGGAGACGGCCTGCGTGATCGGGTGCAGGCGCGTCCCACTGCCACCGGCGAGGACGATGCCCTTCACCGGTAGTTGGTGAACTGGATGGCGATGCCGAAGTCAGAGCCCTTCAGCAGTGCGATGACGTCCTGCAGGTGGTCCTTCTTCTTGCCGGACACCCGCAACTGGTCGCCCTGGATCTGCGCCTGAACGCCCTTGGGCGCCTCGTCGCGGATCTTCTTGGCGATCTCCTTGGCCTTCTCGGACGTGATGCCCTGCACGAGGTTTCCCGTGACCTTGAACACCTTGCCGGACACCGCGGGCTCACCGATCTCGAACGCCTTCATCGAGATGTTGCGCTTCACCAGCTTCTCCTGGAAGACGTCGATCGCCGCCTTGCAGCGCTCCTCGGTCTCGGAGGTGAAGGTGATCGCCTCCTCGCCGGCCCAGGCCACTGTGGTGTTGGTCCCGCGGAAGTCGAAGCGCGTGCTCAGCTCCTTGGAGGCCTGGTTGAGCGCGTTGTCGACCTCCTGCCGGTCCACCTTGCTCACCACGTCGAACGACGGGTCCGCCACGACTTCACTCCTCAACGATCTCGGGGTTCACAGCTAGCGTCGATGCTACTGGGGTACCCCGATTTGGGGCCTCCCGAAGGGGTTATGTATTGTTCTGCCCGCACCGTTACGGCGGTGTGGGGCGGGTTGCCCGAGCGGCCAATGGGAGCGGACTGTAAATCCGTCGCGAAAGCTACAGAGGTTCGAATCCTCTACCCGCCACAGCAGTGCTGAAGGCCCTGTGACCAGGAAGTTCTGGTCACAGGGCCTTCGTCGTGCTGTCCGGCTGCGTACGGCTCGATCCGGTTTCCCACTGGTGTCCGTACCGAATACGTGCCGAAGTTCGGCACGGCCCATTGGCGACGCGTACGAGCACACCTGCTCGGTGTCCTGCTTGTTCTCGCTTGGGCGCAGTTGGCCATTGACCTGACGTCATGCCATTGACCGCCTTCAGGTGACGCGGAAGACCGGCCAGCCGATCTCGGTGCGCCACGCGGCGGGATCGCTCGAGTCACGAGGGCCGACGACGTAGACCTCCCGCACCGGCCCGGCAACCGACATCGCGTTCTCCACCACCCATGTCCCGAGTGCGCCGTAGGTGACCTCGACGCCGTCGTGCTCGCCGACGTGGGTGGTGACGGCCAGTTCCGCGGCCGGAAGAGTTGCGGGGTGCACGCGTCCGGTGTGAGGTGGCGCATCGGTCGGCAGGTAGACGAGCGCGTGACCGCGCTCCTGTTCGAAGAGGGCGTTGTCGTAGCTGCCGCCCGGCGGTCCGGTCGCGGCGGTGCCGACGGCCGCCTCCAACTCGGCCATCGCGCCTGCGTACCAGGTCGTGACGTCGCGATGCCCGACCACGGCCTCCACCGCCGCGACCGTCCGGGCGGGCTCCGCCCGCAGTTCGACGTCGATCGGCGCGGGGTCGGGCCGGAGCAGGCGCCGCAGCGACACGACTGCGGCCCTGGTGCGGTCGAGCACGTCCTCAAGGCGTTGCAGGTGGTCCGCGACCAGGGCCGCCCGGACACCGGGGTCGGGAGTCCGCAGGATTCGCTGCACGTCGCTCAGGGGGACGTCGAGTTCGCGGAGCCGGTGGATGACCTGCGCGGTCGGGATCTGGTCGACGCCGTAGTAGCGGTAACCGGTGCTCTCGTCCACCACGGCGGGTTCCAGCAGGGCCGCCTCGTGATACCGACGAAGGGTCCGCACGCTCAAGTGGGTCAGCCGCGAGAACTCCCCGATGGTCAGCACCCCCACATTCTGGACTCTCTCCCAGGGGGAGAGTCCACGGCTTGACCCTCCCGCGCCGCGAGGTCGCACGGTGGGCTCATGACACAGCACACCGATCTTCCGTCCGATCTGCTCCCGACCACCGTGCGCGATTTCTTCGCCGCCCACGTCGTCCACGACGCCGACACCGCCTCGTCGTTCCTCACCGAGGACGCGGTGGTCGTCGACCAGGGCGAGACGTTCCGCGGCCGAGAGGAGGTCCACGCGTTCCTGCGGGACGCCGGGTCCGCGTTCGAGTACACGACCGAACAGATCGGTGCTCGCCGCGTCGATGACGCCCACTGGGTGGTGACCGTGCGGCTCGAGGGCACCTTCCCGGGTGGCGTCGCCGAACTCGACTACCGGTTCGCGTTGCGGGACGACCTCGTCGCCGAACTCGTCATCGCCAACCACACGGCCTGACCGAACCCGTGTCACGTCGATCCTCAGTGGAGAGAGAAATGTCTGGTTCGGATCGCGATCGTCTCGACGGTCGCCGGGCGCTGGTCACGGGTGGTTCGAAGGGCTCGGGCAAGGCCGTCGCGGAGAGGCTGCGAGAGATGGGTGCCGACGTGTACGTGACGGCGCGAACGATGCCCGACGGGTACGAGCACCCCGACCGATTCATCGAAGCGGACGTGATGACCGTCGAAGGCACGACCGCGGTGGCCGCTCGAATCGCTGAGGCCGGCGGCGCACTCGACATCCTGGTGCACGTCGTCGGAGGCGCGTCGACGCCGGCCGGTGGATTCGCGGTCATCACCGATGACCAGTGGCTCACCGAGCTGAACCTCAACCTCCTGGGAGCGGTGCGGCTCGATCGGGCTCTTCTCCCGGCGATGATCGAGTCCGGGGCGGGCGTGGTGCTGCACTTCACCTCGATCCAGCGTGAACTGCCCCAGTACGACGCGTCCCTGGCGTACGCGGCAGCGAAGGCCGCACTGCGCACGTACAGCAAAGGGCTTGCCAACGAGCTCGCGCCGCGCGGCGTGCGGGTCAACGCGATCAGCCCCGGCGGGATCGAGACCGAAGCCTACGAACGATTCGTGGACCGGATCGCCGAGGGCAACGGGATCACCCGCGAAGCGGCCAAGCAGACCATCTACGACTCCCTCGGAGGAGTACCGCTGGGACGATTCGCGAACACCGAGGAAATCGCGGACCTGGTCGGGTTTCTGGTCTCGGACCGCGCCTCGGCGATCGTGGGTGCCGAGTACGTGATCGACGGCGGGACCGTTCCGACCGTCTGAGCCGGAACCCTGTTCCGCCCTCTGACATTCATCGATGACCTGCGGCAGGCAGACGTCCCGTCTCCTGCCGCAAGGAGAACCCATGACCACGCAAGTCACGGACCGGCCCTCCGCCCAGCCGGTCGGACCACCCCCGCCCTTCGATCCGGAGCTCGCTCCCGTCGTCGAGATGCTGACCGGCCTGCGGCCCCCTGACGCGTACCGTCCGGACAACATCGTCGAGATGCGCAAGCCCGTTCCCGGGGTGGAGACCCCGACCGACGAGATCCTCTCGCGCGGTGGCGCCTACAGCGTGCAGGAACGGGTGGTGCCGGGGCCGTCTGGGGAACCGGACATCTCGCTGCTGATCTGCCTCCCGAAGCACGCGGCGACCCCGACGCCGGCGATCTACCACGTCCACGGTGGCGGCATGATCGTCGGAGACAACCGGTTCGGCCTGGTCGAGATGGTGAACCTGGCCGAACCGATGGGCATGGCCGTGGTCTCGGTCGAGTACCGGCTCGCACCCGAGACACCCCACCCCGGTCCCGTCGAGGACTGCTACGCGGGCCTGGTGTGGATGTCGGATCACGCCCACGAGCTCAACATCGACCCCGGGCGCATCGTCATCGGCGGTGCGAGCGCCGGCGGCGGTCTCGCGGCAGGTGTCACGCTGATGGCACGCGACCGCAACGGCCCGGCCGTCCTGGCCCAACTGCTCCTGTCGCCGATGCTGGACGACCGCAACGAGTCGCCCTCTGCTCGGCAGATGCGCGGCCTCGGCATCTGGGACAGCTCCTCGAACGAGACCGGGTGGAACGCGCTTCTCGGCGACGGCGTGCGCGGAGGACCGGACGTGTCTCCGTACGCTGCGCCTTCCCGCGCCGCGGACCTCTCCGGACTGCCGCCCGCGTTCGTCGACGTCGGATCGGCCGAAACGTTCCGGGACGAGGACGTCGCCCACGCGAGCCGCCTGTGGCAGGCGGGCTGCGACGTCGAACTGCACGTCTGGCCCGGCGGGTTCCACGGGTTCGACGTCGTGGTTCCCCATGCCGTGCTCTCGCAGGACGCCGTCGCGGCTCGATCGGCATGGCTGCGCCGTCAGCTGGGGCGTGTTTCCCGGTGAGGCGTTGAGAGGGTCGAATCCTCTGCCCGCCACGCACGACTGATGGGCCTCTGACCGGACTGGTCAGGGGCCCGTTGTCGTATCGTCGTGTCGGACCGAGGGGGATCTCAGTGCGTACGCAGATGGCTACCGAAGCCGGCAGGACAACGGCACCGAGCGAGGACCGCGCGCTCGTCGGCCCGAACCTGGTCGCCGTGCTCGACGGTGTGACGGCGAAGCCCGAGACGGGTTGCGAGCACGGGGTCGGCTGGTTCGCCGACCAGTTGTCCGCGGAGATCCTGCGCTTCGCCCACCTCGAACCGGCCGCGGCGCTGAAGGAAGCGATCGCGCAGGCCGCTGAGCTGCACTCCGGTACGTGCGACCTCGATCATCCCGACTCGCCGAGTGTGGCGATCGCGATGGTGCAGACCAAGGGTGACGTGCTGCGGTACCTGGTTCTTGGGGACGCCACGGTCGTGGTCGACACCAAGGGCGAGTTGCTCGTGGTGAGCGATACGCAGACGCAGCGCACGGCTGGTGCGAAGGCCGTGGACGTCGAGCACGCGCTCACGGGCGAGGTGCCGTTGGCCGACGTGCGGCGCGTTGCGATCCTCTCTGACGGTGCCGCGCGTGCGGTCGACCTGTTCAACCTCTTCGATTGGCGTCAGGCGCTCGAACTGATGGCCGCGAACGGGCCGGACGACCTCATTCGGAAAATGCGCGCGGTCGAAAAGGAAGACGCCAAGGCCGTCGATTGGCCGCGCAAGAAGATTTCCGACGACGCGACTGTCGTCTATCTCGATCGGTGACGGACGCCTGCCGCTCAATGTCTGGGTGCCGGCTCCACGCCTCGGCGGCGTGCGATCGCCTGCATGTTCTGCTCTCCCCAGTCACCCAACGCGTGCAGCGCCTCGTTGAGGCGCACGCCCAGCGGAGTCAGTGAGTACTCGACGCGTGGCGGCACCTCGTGGAACACCTCGCGGTGCACGATCTCGTCCGCTTCCATCTCGCGCAGCACCTGGATGAGCATCTTCTCGCTGATGCCGGACACGGAGCGGCGCAGTTCGCCCGTGCGCACGGGGCCGTGGTGCAGCGCCCAGAGGATCAGCGCTTTCCAGCGGCCGCCGATCACGTCGATCGCCGCGTCGAGGCCGCACGCGTACTGCCGTGGCTTCATCCAGGATCCTTACCGAAAAGTGGGTACCTGACAAAATAGTAGGTACTTGTCGTCTGGTCAGTGCTGGAACGAGCATTCACGGCATGGGGATCAAGAAGACCGTGAGCGTGCTCGGCCTGGGCAGGATGGGCTGCGCGCTGGCGAAGGCTCTCGTCGACGAGGGCTACGAAGTGACCGTGTGGAACAGGTCCGAGGCCAAGCCGACGCCGGCAGGCGCCAAGAGAGTCGCGACAACAGAAGAAGCGTTCCGGAGCGACGTCGTCGTCACCTGTCTGTCCACTTACGACGTTCAGCGACCGTTGCTCACCAACGAGATCAAGACGCTCGTCAACCTGACGTCCGGTACGCCGGAGCAGGCTCGTGCCACCGCGCGGTGGGCGGAGGCCAACGGGGTCGAGTACGTCGACGGCGTGATCATGGCCGTGCCGCAGCAGATCGGTACGGAACAGGCGCGGATCCTGTTCAGCGGCAACGAGAACCACCATGTGTTGCAGGTCTTCGGCGAACCCGTCCACCTCGGCGAGGACGCCGGACTGGCCGCGCTGTACGACCTGGCGTTGCTCGGCGTCATGTGGTCGGTGTTCGGCGGCTACCTCCAGGCCCTCGCGCTGGTCGGCACCGCGGGCATCGCACCGGAGAAGTTCACGCCGCTCGCCACGGACTGGCTCGCCACCGTGACCACGTTCCTCCCCGAGATGGGTGCGGTGACGCAGAGCGGGAACTACGAGACCGACGTGTCCGCGCTGGACATCAACGTGTCGGGGCTGCGGCTGCTCACCGAGGCCAACCGCGAGCAAGGCCTCGACACCACGATTCCGCAGGCCCTGCACGACCTGTTCGAACGCGCCCAGAGCAACGGCCACGGCGCACACAGCATCGCGAGCGTCATCGAGGAGATCCGGAAGTGAAGTACCTGGGCAAGAAGGCCGTCGTCACGGGCGGCACGCACGGCATGGGGCGTGCGACGGTCGAGATGCTGATCGAGAACGGCGTCGAGGTCGTGCTGACCGGCCGCACGACCGACAAGGCAGAGGACCTGAAGGCCCACGCCATCGCGTCCGACGCGGCGGACCTCAACGACATCGCCGCGCTCAGAACTGAAGTCGCGCAACGACTTCAGGACATCGACCTGCTGTTCGTCAACGTCGGGTTCTCCACTCTCACGCCGTTCGCCGAGGCCACCGAGGCCGACTACGACCGCACGTTCGACGTGAACACCAAGGGCGCGTTCTTCACCGCCCAGCACCTGGCGCCGCTGATCAGGGACGGTGGCTCGATCGTCTTCACGACGAGCGTCGCCACTGTTCTGGGGTCGCCGGGCCTGAGCGTCTACGCCGGCGCGAAGGCGGCGGTGCGGGCGTTCGCGCGTGGGCTCGCGGCGGAGCTGGCGCCGAGGAACGTCCGGGTCAACGTGGTCAGCCCTGGGTTCATCGACACCCCGTCGATGGGCGTCACGGGCGTGCCGGACGAGATCCTCCGGCAGTTCAAGGAGGAGGGCGACCGCATCACGCCGCTCAAGCGTCACGGCTCGATGGACGAGGTGGCGAGTGCCGTGTTGTTCCTGGCGTTCGAGGCCACGTTCACGACGGGGACGGAGCTCGCGGTCGACGGCGGCCTGGGCCAGGGGATCAGCGCCTAGAAGAAATCTTCGGAGAACCTGTCACACCTTCGTCACTCGCCGGGTCGACCGAGAAGCAGACGACGAAGGAGAACGAAGATGAGGATCGCCAACCCGATCTTGTCCGTGCCCGGCGCGATGAAGGCGTTGCTGGACCTGTCGGAGGCCGCGGCGAAGACGGGCCTGGACGAGGACTACGTCGAGTTGATCTGCCTGCGGGTCAGCATCATGAACGGCTGCGGCATGTGCATCGACTACCACACCAAGCTGCTGCGCCAGGCGAACGTGGCGGACGAGAAGGTCTACGCCGTCGCGGGGTGGCGGGACGTGCCCTACTACAGCGACGCCGAGAAGGCCGGGTTCGCGCTCGCCGAGCAGATCACCCACGTGCACGTGAGCGACGACGTGTGGAACGAGGCCGCGAAGCACTACAGCGAGGAGGAGCTCGCGGGTCTCGTGATCGCCATCGGCGCGATCAACCTGTGGAACCGCATGAACGTTGCCACGCAGCAGAAGGTGGCCTGAAAAAGGTGAAGCCGGCGCGCAAGAGCTTCCTCTCTCTTGCGTGCCGGCTTCAGCGCGGAGCATACCCCATATCGAACAGATGTTCGATCACTGGGCGATCAACGCGCTGATCAGATCGCGGCGAGTGCCGCCCGGCCGTCGTCGGTCAGTTCCGCGCAGACGCGAAGGCCGAAGCTCGTTGGCTGCGAAGGGCGCAGCAGTCCCGCGTGCACGAGGTCGTGCGTCGCCATCTGGTCGCAGCAGGGCAGTCCGTCGACGTACAGATCGGGCTCGACCCCGCCTGTGACCTCGGCGCGTCCCGCGGCGACAGCCCGCAGCATCGCTCTCGCTCTTCCGCTGAGTTCCATCTCGACCCCCCAGGAGTGTTCGAATCCGTTGTCCCCTTTGTCGATATGGAGGCCGGATCCGTTCCACAAGTACGGGTTCGTTTGGCTTCTTCGCTTGTGTGAACGGGTAGATCATGTCCCACTAGGCCGATCGGGTTGCGAAGACACGCCGGAAGAAGAGCGCAACGCGGGACGGCGCGCCCAGGTCGTCCAGGCCGGCCGATAGCCGTTCGAGTACCAGAACGGCGTCGAGCGCGGGTTCGGCAGAGCGTGGTGGAGCAGCGTCGACGCCACGCCGGCGTCGTCCAGAACGGCGTGCGCGTGCGCCGCGAGAGCGCTGCCCGCCCCGCTGCCCCGCACGTCCGGCCGGACGCCGAGATGTCCGAGGTACGCGAACGGGCGCGCCGTGGCGAACCGGTTCATCCACCCCGCCTCCTGCGGCATGTCGACGTAGATCATGCCGACGGGCGTGTCGTCCAGGACGGCGAGCCACATCGCCTCGTGGTCTCGACCGAGCACCTCGGCCAGCGCGGTCCGCATGTGCTTCGCGGTGTTGGGGCGTTCGGTGACCAGACCGAACGCCGCGTCGTACCGGACGGTGTGCATGTTCAGTTCGACGGCGACGTCCAGGTCGGCGGAGGTCGCGGGGCGGATGCGCACGCCGGAGGGACGCGCTGCGGGGGCACGTCCAGCGCGGCGTTCGGCGATCACCGTGAGCGGCGCGAAGCCGTGGTGGATCAGCGGGAGCGCGCCGGCTGTCTCGTGGCTGGGCAGCGTCACGACAGCCACGGTGTCCGGGTCGTCCAGGCCGGTGAGGCGGGTTTCCCACTCGTCGAGCAACGTCGGCAGGTCGCAGCCGGGCTGCCAGGTCAGGCTGTGCGTGCGCAACGCACCCCAGGTCGGGAGCAGCGAGTCGGGATCTGCTTCGCGGTAGGAGAAAGTCTCGGTCACTCCTCATCTGAGCATGGCAGGGTCGGCGGCGTGGAGATTTACGTCGTGGACTCGTTCACCAGCAAGCCGTTCGCGGGCAACCCCGCCGCGGTCGTGCTCCTCACCGAACCGCGCGACGACGCCTGGATGCAGCAGGTCGCCGCCGAGATGAAGCACGCCGAGACGGCCTTCGTCACCCCGGACAACCACCTCCGCTGGTTCACGCCCGAGGTCGAGGTGGACCTCTGCGGGCACGCCACCCTCGCCACCGCGCACGTCCTGGGCGGCGAGCAGGCGTTCACCACGCGTAGTGGGGTGCTCACATGCACAAATGACGACGGGTGGGTCCGGATGGACTTCCCCGCGGACCCTCCAGAGTTGACTGACCCGCCAATCGGTCTAGCGGAAGCGCTGCCACATGCGACGATCAAGTCCGTGTCGCGCGGGCGCTTCGACTACCTGATCGAGTTGGGGAGCGCCGCGGAAGTCCGCTCCGTGCGACCTGATGTCCAAGGACTGGCACAAATCCCGTCACGCGGAGTAATCGTGACGGCCGCCGGCGACGGCGACGCGGACATCGTCAGCCGGTGCTTCTATCCGGCCGCCGGCGTCCCGGAGGACTCCGTCACCGGATCGGCCCACTGCACCCTTGCGTCCTATTGGGTGCCTCGGCTCAAGCGGGCTGACCTGCTGGCGGAGCAGGCGTCACCGCGCGGAGGGTTCGTCAGGACGACCCTCGCGCAAGATCGCGTACTGCTCTCGGGGCAGGCCGTGACGGTGCTCCGGGGACACCTCGTCGAGTAGCCACGTCTGGGTGAATCGATGTCACTAGACGTGCTCGACCTGCCATTTCGTCCCCCGAGCGGGGTACATTGGTGCCCCTGGAGGGGTCCTGATCGCGAAGTGCGGGACCCCTCAGTCACGCCTAGAGGTTCCCCCACCCAGGCCGACGAGGAGGCTGGATGTCCGACCGAGCGTCGGCCCCCGTGTCGGACTCGGCCGCCTGGTCGGCCAAGTCGACCAACCGCGCGTTCAGCGCGTTCGCCGTCACCCTCCTGGTGGCCGGCATCGCCTGCGCGGCCATGGTCGCGGTCTGGCTCCCGGAGAAGGAGACTCCCTCCCTCTTCTGGATCGGCCCTCTACTCGTCGTCGGCTTTCTGCTGGCGGAACAGCTCGCGATCAACGTCGACGTCCGCAGCGGCGTCGCGTGGACGATCTCCTTCACCGAGATCCCGCTGGTGCTGGGCCTGCTGGTGGCGCCGTTCGAGATCGTGCTCGCCGCGCACGTGGTCGCGGGCGTGGGCACGTTGCTCGGCAGGCGGATCCTGGACAGGGCCGTCTACAACGCGGGCCTCATGTTCATGGAGATCTCCGTGGCGTTCGCCGCCGCCGAGGCCGTGAACCGGATGATCGGCGCCGGTGGTCCGTTCTGGGCGGGCGCGTTCGTCGGAACCATCACCGTGCCGCTCCTAGCGAGCGTGCTGGGCCTCTGCGCGTTGCGCCTCATGGGCAAGTCGATGCGCGTCAGCAACAGCCTCCGTCTCGTGTTGCAGACGCTGGTCGTGGCGCTGCTGAACACCTCGATCGGCCTCGTCGGCTACCAGATCGTCGCCACCACCGACTGGGGCGGCGTCCTGATCATCCTGGTGCTCGCGGGCATCGTGGCCACCTACCTCGCCTACTCCGGACTGCTGCGCGAACAGCGCGACCTGGAGGCGTTGAGCGAGGTCAGCCTTCGTGTCGCGAGGTCGGGACAGCACGGCACCGGTCCGCGCCAGCCCGACGACGACCTCACCACGGGCGTCGAAGAGGACGAGTGGCAGCTCATCGCGGAACGCATCCGCGAGCAGCTCAACGCCAACAGGGTCGTGCTGCGCCTGCGCACCGACCCGCAGGAAGCCATGATCACCCTCGTCGCCGGGGAACCGCTGCCCGACGAGATGACCGCGACCGACCCGCGTGCCGTTCGCGAGGACCCGGTTCTGCAACTGCCGGGCACGCACGTCCGCTACTACCGCGTGGCCGACGCGACCGAGGACGTCACGGAGGCCCTGCTGCGCCGTGACGCGCAAGAAGCGCTGGTCGTCCCGTTGCGCGGCGCGACCCAGCTCCTCGGTGCCGTCGAGGCGCACGACCGGCTGTCCCGCTGGCGTGGTTTCGGCAAGGCCGACATCCAGCTGCTCAGGACCCTGGCCTCGCACCTCGCGACGGCCGTCGACAACCGGCGTCTGCTGGCCCGCCTGCGCCACGACGCCTACCACGACCCGCTGACGGGTCTGCTGAACCGGCCCGGCTTCCGCGAGGCGTGCGCAGAGCCGTTGCGCGAGTCCCAGAGCGGTGTGGTGCTGCGCATCGACCTCGACATCCTGTCGACCGTCTCCGACGCGCTGGGTCAGGCCTGGGGCAACCGGATGGTCGTCGCCGCCGGACGCCGGCTGCGGGACGCCCTCGGCGCCGACGTGCCGCTGGCTCGACTGGAGGGTGGCGCGTTCGCCGCGTACCTCGACGACGAGCGTGCGGCCACCGCCCACGAGACCGCGGAACGGTTGCGTGCGGGGCTTTCCGTGCCGTACCCGGTCGACCGGCTGACGGTCGAGGCCTCCGCGGTCGTGGGTTACGCGTCCAAGGCGGACTCCGAGACCGAGGACCCGGACCCCGACGCGTTGCTGCAGCGGGCGGACGTCGCCGTGCGCGCGACGTCCGAGGGCACGCCGGTGAAGGCCTACGCGCCGTCGATGGGCCACCTGTTCCTGCGCCGCTTCCAGCTCGTGACGCAGTTCCGCCAGGCCGTCGAGACCGGCCAGATCTCGGTGCACTACCAGCCGAAGGTCGCCCTGCCATCACGACAGGTCGTGGGCGCCGAAGCGTTGGTGCGCTGGACACATCCGGAGTTCGGCCGCGTCGACCCGGACGAGTTCGTGCCCGCCGTCGAGGCCACCGGTCTCGTCGACGTGCTGACGGACTTCGTGATGGATCGCGCTCTCGAACGCGTGCGCCGCTGGCTCGACCGAGGCCTGCGGATGTCCATCGCGGTCAACCTGTCGGTGCGCACTCTGGGCGACGAGGAGTTCCCGAACCGCGTCGAGGCCGCCCTGGAGCGCCACGACGTGCCGTCGGGCCTGTTGACCTTCGAACTCACCGAGTCCGGCGTCATGGCCGATCCTGAGCGCGCTCTGCCGGTGTTGCGGCGCCTGCACGCGATAGGCGTCGTGCTGGCGGTCGACGACTTCGGCACGGGCTACTCGTCGCTCGCGTACCTGCGCCAGCTGCCGGTCGACGAGGTGAAGATCGACAAGTCGTTCGTGCTCGGGATGGGCACGGATCTCGGTGACATGGCCGTGGTCCGGTCGATCGTGGAGCTCGGGCACTCGCTCGGTCTCGTGGTCGTCGCCGAGGGCGTCGAGGACGACGCCGCGCGGGATCAGTTGGTGGGCATGGGTTGCGACGTGGCCCAGGGCTACCTGATCTCCAGGCCGCTGTCCGAAGATCGCTTCGAGGCCTGGCTGCGCGCCCGAACGGTGCAGGTCAGGGGTGCTCGCGATGAGACGGTGCTCACGCTGGTGCACTAAAGGCACCCCCGGATTTCGTTCTCGCTGGACCGATGTTGTAGAGTTCTCCTCGCTCGGCAAGAACGAAAGAGCAAGCCCCTTTAGCTCAGTCGGCAGAGCGTCTCCATGGTAAGGAGAAGGTCTACGGTTCGATTCCGTAAAGGGGCTCCACTACTGGCCGCAGTGCTGTGCGCTGCGGCTTGTGGTTGTGTTAAAGCGGTGTAGCTCAGTTGGTAGAGCAAGCGGCTCATAATCGCTGTGTCGCCGGTTCAAGTCCGGCCACCGCTACGCGAGTGGGCGTGGTCTGTCGGCGGAAAGCGCCGACCGTCCTCGCTCCGCATGATTTTGGGGGTCCAACCCCCACACCCCCGGGCAGCAACCTCGTTGCCCGCCCCCGCCGGGCGGTAAGCCCGTACCGGTCGCCTCTTCCGAGGTCGGGGTACGTGTGCTCTCAGGAAGGCAAGGACCGTGGCTGCAACCGACGTACGCCCGAAGATCACCCTCGCGTGCGAGGAGTGCAAGCACCGGAACTACATCACCAGGAAGAACCGTCGCAACGACCCGGACCGCCTGGAGATCAAGAAGTTCTGCCCGAACTGCAAGACGCACCGCTCGCACAAGGAAACCCGCTGAGCGCGTAGCCACTCTTCGACGAGGCCCGTCCCACATCCGTGGGGCGGGCCTCGTCGCATATAGGCTCACTCGGTGCCTCTCGACCCCGTTTTCATCGGACGTAGTTATCCGCCGTCGCAGCCGTACGACGTGAGCCGCGAGAAGATCCGCGAGTTCGCCGAGGCGATCGGCGCGACCAGCCCGGCGTACCTCGACGCGGAAGCCGCGAAGGCGTTGGGGCACAAGGACGTCATCGCGCCGCCGACGTTCGCGATCGTCGTGTCGATGAAGACGAACGAGACCGTCATGTTCGACCCGGAGCTGAAGCTCGACTACAGCCGCGTCGTGCACGGCGACCAGAACTTCACGCACCACCGCGCCATCACCGCGGGCGACCAGCTCGTCAGCACGGCGCACATCGACGCCATCACGTCCCGCATGGGCAACGACATGGTGACCGTGCGGACCGAGATCACCACGGTGGACGGCGAGCCCGTCACCACCGCCAAGTCGATGCTCGTCGTGAGGGGAGAAGACGCGTGACCGTCGAAGTCGGAACGGAACTGCCGGCGCTGTCCGTGCGCCTCAAGCGCGACGACCTGGTCCGCTACGCGGGCGCCTCGCTGGACTTCAACCCCATCCACTGGAACGAGAAGACCGCGAAGGACGTCGGCCTGCCGGACGTGATCGCGCACGGCATGCTGACCATGGCCGTCGCCTCGCGGATCGTCGCGGAGTGGATCGGCGACCCCGGTGCGATCGTCGAGTACGGCTGCCGGTTCGGCAGGCCGGTCGTGGTGCCCAACGACGACGAAGGCGCGCTGGTCGAGGTCACCGCGAAGGTCACCAAGGACTTCGAAGATGGAACTGTGAAGGTCAACATCACCGCTGCTTTCGAGGGCAAGTCGGTGTTGACAGGCGCTTTCGCCCGCGTGCGCGTCGCTTGATCTTGTGATCAAGAACACCACCGGGCGATCCGGTCCGGTGGTGTTTGCGGTGCTCAAGGGAGATTCGGGCCGGGTGGGCACCTCGGTTGCCCGACCCTGATTCGTCTTCTCCACCGGCGTGTGGGTAGGCTGTGCGACAGGCCGCTCGGCAAGTGCTTGAGCGGTCTGGTTGGAATGGACGGGACAGGCTCCCGTACACTTCCTGCTTGGCCAGGGGATCTCTCGTGGGATCTCAAAGGGGTGTAGCTCAACTGGCAGAGCAGCGGTCTCCAAAACCGCAGGTTGCAGGTTCAAGTCCTGTCGCCCCTGCTGTCGAAGCGCGTCATGGGTGGAGTGGAGGCACGGCATGAGCGAGGGCCGCGAGCAGGACCAGCCGGAGGAGCGCGAAGGCGCTGTCCGGCCGTCCACTGCTGCGGCGCGACGTGAACGTCGTGCCTCCTCCCGCCCGGCCGCCCGCAAGGACGGCAGCAGCGCCGAGTCGAAGAAGAGCGTCGCCAAGTCCGAGGAGTCGGACGAGGACGCGAAGAAGGGTCGCCCGACCAAGACCCGTGAAGGGCAGGAGAAGCGTCCCTCGCTGATCGGGCGAGGCTTCCGCTACCTCCGCGAGGTCGTCAGCGAACTCCGCAAGGTGATCTGGCCGACGCGCAAGCAGCTCGTCACCTACACCGGCGTCGTGCTGGTGTTCGTGGTCTTCATGGTTGCGCTGGTGTGGGCTCTCGACCTCGGCTTCGGCGCGGCTGTTTTCGAGTTGTTCGGCTAAGCCGCACAGCTGCCGCTGCAATCAGGAAGCGAGATCCACAGTGACCTCCGATAACGGCGTCGACGCCCAGGAGAAGACCGACCTCATCGACGACGAGGTGTCCGAGGACACCGCTGCCGACGAGACGGTCGAGTCGGAGGCTGTGGACTCCGAGGCCACTGACACCGCGGACGAGAGCGACGAGTCCGACGAGGCCGTCGCCTCCGAAGACGGCGACGTTCTCGCGATCGACGAGACGCCGATCGACGAAGAGCCCGAGGACCCCGCCGAAGAGCTGCGCCAGGCCCTGCGCCGCGCGCCCGGCGACTGGTACGTCGTGCACTCGTACGCGGGCTACGAGAACAAGGTCAAGGCGAACCTCGAGACTCGTATCCACACGCTCGACATGGAGGACTACATCTTCCAGGTCGAGGTGCCGACCGAAGAGGTCACCGAGATCAAGAACGGCCAGCGCAAGCTGGTGCAGCGCAAGGTGCTGCCCGGCTACATCCTGGTCCGCATGGAGCTCACCGACGCGTCCTGGAGCGCCGTCCGCAACACGCCGGGCGTCACCGGGTTCGTCGGAGCCACCTCGAAGCCCTCGCCCCTCACGATCGACGAGGTGCTGAAGTTCCTGCTCCCGCAGCAGGAGCAGAAGCCGGCCGAGGGCAAGAAGGCCGCCTCCACCACCGTGTCGAAGCCGACCATCGAGGTCGACTTCGAGGTCGGCGAGTCGGTCACCGTCATGGACGGCCCGTTCGCCACGCTGCCCGCCACCATCAGCGAGGTCAACGCGGACGGCCAGAAGCTGAAGGTCCTGGTGTCGATCTTCGGCCGGGAGACGCCGGTCGAGCTGTCGTTCAGCCAGGTCTCCAAGATCTGAGCGGTCTCCTTCACCGGATGACCGATCGGCCACGCTGCGGCTGGCAGAGCCGCGCGCGGACACTGCAATAACAGGAAGTACGGACAATGCCTCCCAAGAAGAAGAAGCTGTCAGCGATCATCAAGCTGCAGATCAAGGCTGGTGCCGCCAACCCGGCGCCTCCCGTTGGTCCCGCGCTGGGTCAGCACGGCGTCAACATCATGGAGTTCTGCAAGGCCTACAACGCCGCGACCGAGTCGCAGCGCGGTCAGGTCGTGCCGGTTGAGATCTCCGTGTACGAAGACCGCTCGTTCGACTTCAAGCTGAAGACCCCGCCGGCCGCGCGACTCATCCTCGCCGCCGCTGGTGTCGACAAGGGATCGGGCGAGCCCCACCGCGTCAAGGTCGCCAAGGTGACCATGGAGCAGGTGCGCAGCATCGCCCAGGTCAAGATGGTCGACCTGAACGCGAACGACATCGACCAGGCCGCGAAGATCATCGCCGGCACCGCCCGTTCCATGGGCATCACGGTCGAAGGCTGACCACACCCTCTTTTTAGCAAGCGTGGGAGAGCCGAGCGCGGCTCATTCACCACGAACTGATCCACGAAGGACAGAGTTATGAAGCGCAGCAAGGCCTACAAGGCCGCAGCAGAGCTGGTGGACCGGGAGCGGCTGTACTCGCCGCTCGAGGCCGCCAAGCTCGCCAAGGAAACGTCCAAGGTGAAGCTGGACGCGACCGTCGAGGTTGCGATCTGCCTCGGCGTCGACCCTCGCAAGGCCGACCAGATGGTCCGCGGCACCGTGAATCTGCCGCACGGTACGGGCAAGACCGCCCGCGTGATCGTCTTCGCAACCGGTGACAAGGCCGCTGAGGCCGAGGCCGCCGGTGCGGACGCCGTTGGCTCCGAGGACCTGATCGAGCGCATCCAGGGTGGCTGGCTCGACTTCGACGCCGCGATCGCGACCCCCGACCAGATGGCCAAGGTCGGTCGCATCGCCCGCATCCTGGGCCCGCGTGGCCTGATGCCGAACCCGAAGACGGGCACCGTGACCCCCGAGGTCGCGAAGGCCGTCAACGAGATCAAGGGCGGAAAGATCAACTTCCGCGTTGACAAGCAGGCCAACCTGCACTTCGTCATCGGCAAGGTCTCGTTCGACTCCGAGAAGCTGGTCGAGAACTACGCGGCCGCGCTGGACGAGATCCTCCGTGCGAAGCCGTCCGCGGCCAAGGGCCGGTACGTCAAGAAGGTCGTCGTCTCCACGACGATGGGCCCCGGCATCCCGGTCGACCCGAACCGCACCCGCAACATGCTGGTGGACGAGGCCTGAGCCTCCCCGGTTCCAGCTTGAACTGAGAAAGGCCCCCGGTTCGCCGGGGGCCTTTCTGCTGTCTCAGTGCTGGAACGTCTGCCGGTAGTCGCTCGGGGACTTCCCCACCAGCTTCAGGAAGTGGTGGCGGAGGTTGTTGGACGTACCGATGCCGCTCAGGCCCGCGATCTTCTCCACGGACAGGCTGGTGGACTCCAGCAACGCCTGCGCCCGCGCGACGCGTTCGTTGAGCAGCCACTGCAACGGTGTCGTGCCGGTCGCGGCCTGGAGCTTGCGGTAGAAGGTCCGCGGGCTCATCGCGGCCCTGCGTGCCAGGTCGTCGATGGTCAGCGGTTCGTCGAGACGGGTGCGTGCCCAGTCGAGTGCCGATTCCAGGCTTTCGCTGTTGTCCGGAGGGATCGACAGGTCGATGACCTGGCTCCGGCTTCCCGGGCGGTGCCCCGGCACGATCATCCGGCGAGCCAGTTGGTCGGCGACGTGGGCGCCCAGGTCGCGGCGCACCAGGTGTAGGCAGAGGTCGAGCCCGGCGGTCATGCCCGCACTGGTCAGCACATCCCCCTCGTCGACGTAGAGCACCGAGTCGTCGACCTCGATCTTCGGATGGCGCTCGGCCAGCAGAGCGGTGTGCATCCAGTGCGCGGTCGCCCTGCGACCGTCGAGCAGGCCGGCCGCGGCCAGTGCGTACGCCCCGACGCACTGGGAGACGATCCGCGCACCGTTGTCGTGAGCCTTGCGCAGCGCGGAGACCAGTTCCGGTGGCACGGGCGCGTTGTCCTCGATCACCTCTTCCGGCACCCACGACACGAAGACGGTGTCCGCGTGCACGACGTCATCGAGGCTGTGGGTCGTGTGCAGGGTGAATCCGGGACCGGTGCCTCGCGTGCTGGATCCGGTGCCGCACAACCACAACTCGTACCAGGGGTCGGCGAGGTCGGGCTGTGGCGTGCCGAAGACCGCGGCGGGGATGCCCAGCTCGTAGAGGTCGGCGACGCCGAAGTCGGTGGGCACGATCAGGGCGACGGAGCCGGCACTCATGGGATCCAGCCTATGGCAGGAATTTGGTGATAGGGGTCATTCCGGTCACTGGTCGAGTTGATCACGCGCGGCGAAGCTGGACCCATGACTTCTGAAGCGATCACCGTGCTGGGGCTGGGCAATCTTGGGCGTGCGCTGGCGGAGACGTTTGTGCGGGCGGACCGTGCTGTGACGGTCTGGAACCGGTCCGCAGGGAAGGCCGAGGGGCTTGCGGCGACCGTCGCGAGCACTGCGGCGGACGCGGTGGCGGCAAGTGGACTCGTGGTCGTTGCGATGCTCGATCATCAAGCGGCACAACAGGTTCTGGCTGGCGTCGACGTGCGCGGGAAGGCGTTGGTGAACCTCACCTCCGGCACTCCTGACGACGCTCGTGAGCTGGCTGGGTGGGCTGCGGCGAACGGAGCCGAGTACCTGCACGGTGCGGTGTACGCGGTGCCCCAGACGATCGGCACCGACGCGTCGTCGATCATCTACAGCGGATCCGCGGTTGTGCATGAGCGGTGGCAGAAGTCGTTGGCGCAGCTGGGGAAGGTCACGTTCCTCGGGGGCGACGCCGGTCGCGCCTCCGGGTACGACGTGGCGATCCTATCTGGGATGTACGGGCTGCTCGGCGGGTTCCTGCACGCGGCCGCGCTGGCGCGAGCCAACGGGATCGACGTCGGTGAGCTCACGCCGATGTTGTTGTCGTGGCTGACCGATCTTCAGCCCGCGCTGACCACGTTCGCGGGGGAGATCGACGGCGGGAGTTACGCCGGTGGGGAGTCGAGCCTGGCGATGAACCAGTCGGGGCTGGCCACGTTGATCCGCGCGGCTCGGGCGCAGGGCGTGCCGTTCGCCGGACTCGACGCGTTCAAGGCGTTGGTCGATCGGCAGGTTTCCGAAGGGCGCGGGGAGGAGAGCCTCGCCCGCGCCGTCGAGTCCTTCTAGCCGCAGGTGCTTTCGGACCAGTCGGTGATGACCCAGCCCGCGTTGATCTTCTCGACCACGAACGTGCCGAGGCGCGGGCCGCCCTCGACGGTCAGGGCGCAGGAGTCGATGGTGACCTTGGTGGTGGTCGGCGTCTTGAGCATGTCCGGCGGGAACATGACCTGCTGGTACTTGTCGACGCTGGTGACCTTGGACTTCAGGGTCTTGACCGCGGCCGCGCAATCGCTTGCGCCTTGAGCGTTCGCGAACTTCTGCCGGGTGTCGTCGCGCAGGAAGAGCGTGCAGGCGCGGGTCGTGTCGGCGAACGACACGTGCTTGTAGAACATGCCGACGGTGCCCTGCAGGCCGGCCGGTGCGGACAGGCCCTGCGCCGCGCCCGTCACGCCGCCGCTGTCCTGGGCGATGTCGCCGGGATCGTCGACGCCGAAGAAGTGGTTGTAGGCCCAGACGGCGGAGAAGACGACGAGCAGGAAGAAGAGCGCCCGCCAGAAGATGCCGCTGCCGAGCACGACGAGCCACCAGCGCTTGCCGCCGGGTTGCTTCGGGGCCTGGGGTGCCTGGCCCGTCGCCTCCTGGTAGCGCTGGTACTCCTGGAAGCGCTGGAACTCCTGGAACTGCCGCAGCTGCTCCGGATCCACCTGCGGGGCGGGCGGCTGCGGCTGCGGCTGGCGGGGCGCGAGGTCCTTGCCGGGCTCGTCGGTCACAGGTCACATCATGCCGATTTGGAACGGCGGTACACAGTCGAGTACTGTTTTGCCTGGTTCTACCGAAGACCGCAGGTGTTCTCCCCAGGGAGAGCGAAGGCCCCGTTGCAACACGGGCGGCCCGCGCAGGGAGGACGAGGTCAGTCTTACGACGCCCCGTGCTGCTTGTGCGCGAGGGCGTTTTTGTTGTTTCGGAGCCTTCTCACCAGGGGTCTAACCCAGCCCAGAGAGGAGGCGATCATGGCGAAGCCCACGAAGGTTACGGCGGTCGCTGAGCTCGCGGATTCGTTCCGCACCAGCTCGGCAGCGGTTGTCACTGAGTACCGTGGCCTCTCCATGGCGCAGCTCACCACGCTGCGTCGCGCTCTCGGCGCGGGCACCAAGTACACCGTCGCGAAGAACACGCTCGTCAAGCTCGCTGCTGCGGACGCCGGTGTGGAGGGCCTCGAGGCCCTTCTGTCCGGTCCGACCGCCATCGCGTTCGTCGAGGGCGAGCCCGTCGACGCCGCCAAGGCGATCCGCGACTTCGCGAAGGACAACAAGGCCCTGATCATCAAGGGCGGCTACATGGATGGCCGCCCGCTCTCGGTCGACGAGGTCACCGCTATCGCGGACCTCGAAACCCGTGAGGTGCTGCTCGCGAAGCTCGCGGGCGCGATGAAGGGCAACCTGGCCAAGGCCGCGGGTCTGTTCAACGCCCCGGCTTCCCAGGTCGCTCGCCTGGCTGCTGCCCTGCAGGAGAAGAAGGCCGCCGCGGCTCCCGCCGCCGAAGCCGACGCTCCCGCCGAAAGCTGATCACCCAAAGACACGCCCGACGCTTTCGCGCGGGAGATTAGAAAGGACCGCCGATCATGGCGAAGCTCAGCACCGAAGAGCTGCTCGACGCGTTCAAGGAGATGACCCTCCTCGAGCTGTCCGAGTTCGTGAAGCAGTTCGAGACGACCTTCGAGGTCACCGCCGCGGCGCCCGTCGCCGTTGCCGCCGCCGGTCCCGCCGCGGCTGCCGAAGAGGCCGAGGAGCAGACGGACTTCAACGTCGTCCTCGAGTCCGCGGGCGAGAAGAAGATCCAGGTCATCAAGGTCGTCCGCGAGGTCGTCTCGGGCCTGGGCCTGAAGGAGGCCAAGGAGCTCGTCGAGTCCGCTCCGAAGGCGATCCTCGAGGGCGTGGCGAAGGACGTTGCCGACGCCGCCAAGGAGAAGCTCGAGGCTGCGGGCGCCAAGATCACCGTCAAGTGATCCTTGCCCCCTCGGGGGCTGGCGTTTTGCCTTGTAGTGCTTGAACGGGCGTGTATCCCCTTTGTTGGGGGTGCACGCCCGTTTTGTGTTCTGCGGCTGTTGTGGGTGGTCGCCTTGTGGGTGGCCGTTCTGTTGCGTGCTTCCCCTGGGGGCTCTGCCCCCAGACCCCCGGCAATCTGATCGGGGGGTGGCGCCCTCGGCGGGTAGATGGCACGCCTGTTGCTTTGGGCGGCTGCCTGTTTCGTAGTGGGGTTGCGTTGGCGGTGGGGCCCCGTCACGAGCCGAACCAAGAGCGGGCCACATGCGAGAAGGGGTGTCAAACGGACGAAAAGCGTGTCCGTTTGACACCCCTTCTCGCATGCAGCAAGAGCTGTGGTGCGACTCGTGACGGGACCCCACCGCCGGGCCCGCTCGGTAGGACGGCTCGCCTTCGGCTTCGCGTGTTGGTTGTGTTTGGGGTCACATTGGTCTCGTAATTATCGGCTGGCAGGCAGTGGTCCAGGGGCTCGTGCCCGTTTTGCGAGGTCACACTGTGTGGTGTTATCTGAACGCAACCGCCATTAGGCCAACTGGTGAGTAACCTGCCGCGAACGAACTCGTTGCCCAGGTGTGACGCCGATCGCTGCGGCGTCCTCGGGCGTGTGCGGAGGTGCGGATGGGCGTCGAGGTGGTCGTCGAGGGTCTGACCAAGTCCTTCGGCAAGCAGACCATCTGGCAGGACGTCACGCTCACGTTGCCGCCGGGTGAGGTCAGCGTGATGCTCGGGCCTTCCGGTACCGGCAAGAGCGTGTTCCTGAAGTCGCTGGTGGGGCTGCTCAAGCCGGAGCAAGGCAAGATCATTATCAATGGGACGGATCTGGTTCGGTGCTCTGAGCACCGGTTGTACGAGATTCGGAAGATGTTCGGCGTGCTGTTCCAGGACGGTGCGTTGTTCGGGTCGATGAACCTGTACGACAACATCGCGTTTCCGCTGCGGGAGCACACTCGCAAGACGGAGGCCGAGGTTCGGCGGATCGTCCTCGAGAAGATGGAGATGGTCGGTCTCGTCGGGGCGGAGAAGAAGCTGCCCGGTGAGATCTCCGGCGGTATGCGCAAGCGGGCTGGTCTTGCCCGTGCGCTGGTGCTCGACCCCGAGATCATTTTGTGCGACGAACCCGACTCCGGGTTGGACCCGGTTCGCACGGCGTACCTCAGCCAGTTGCTGATCGACCTGAACGCCCAGATCGACGCGACCATCCTGATCGTCACGCACAACATCAACATCGCTCGTACCGTGCCGGACAACCTGGGGATGTTGTTCCGGCGCGAGCTCGTCATGTTCGGGCCGCGCGAGGTGCTGCTGACCAGTGACGAGCCCGTTGTCGAGCAGTTCCTCAACGGGCGGCGGCTCGGGCCCATCGGCATGTCCGAGGAGAAGGACACGGCCACGATGGCGGCCGAGCAGGCTCATGCGGACGCCGGGCACTCGGACGGTTCCACGTCCGAGGACGTCCGGGGGATCATCCCGCAGATCGAGCCGACGCCAGGGCTGCCGTTCCGGGACGCCGTGCGGCGGCGCAAGGACCGGGTCATGTCGATCATCCATCAGCTGCCCCACCAGGCTCAGCAGGGGATCGTCGAGAGCCTCACGACTGAGGAGCAGGTGCGGTACGGCGTGCACGCCGGTGCGCCGGCGGTGGCGCCCACGCCCAGCCCCTGGCCTCGGCAGGGTGGTGTGCTGTGACCACGCAGACCTCGTTCCCCGGCGCTGGTGCGCTGCGGGAGACCGGGAAGTTGTGCCAGCTCGGGATCGACGTCGTGCGGACCACGTTCCGGCGGCCGTTCCAGCTTCGCGAGTTCATTCAGCAGAGTTGGTTCATCGTCAGCGTGACGGTGTTGCCGACTGCGCTGGTGTCCATTCCGTTCGGCGCGGTCATCGCGTTGCAGCTCGGGTCGCTCACGCGGCAGATCGGTGCGCAGTCGTTCACGGGTGCGGCCAGCGTGCTCGCGATCATTCAGCAGGCCAGTCCGATCGTGACGGCGCTGCTGATCGCGGGGGCCGGTGGCTCGGCGATCTGTGCGGATCTCGGCTCGCGGACGATTCGCGAAGAGATCGACGCGATGGAAGTGCTCGGTGTCTCGCCGATCCATCGGCTCGTCGTGCCGCGGGTGCTTGCCGCGATGTTGGTGTCCGTGCTGCTCAACGGCATGGTCAGCGTCGTCGGCGTGCTCGGTGGCTACTTCTTCAACGTGATCATGCAGGACGGCACGCCGGGCGCGTACCTCGCGAGTTTCTCCGCGTTGGCGCAGCTGCCGGACCTGTGGATCAGTGAGTTGAAGGCGCTGATCTTCGGGTTCATCGCGGGCATCGTGGCCGCGTACCGGGGGCTCAACCCCGCCGGTGGACCCAAGGGCGTGGGTGACGCGGTGAACCAGGCCGTGGTCATCACGTTCCTGCTGCTGTTCTTCGTCAACTTCGTCCTCACCACGATCTACCTGCAGGTCGTGCCCGCGAAGGGGAGCTGATGGCGAACAAGGTGCTGTCCACTCTGGACGGGTTCGGCGACCAGCTGTCGTTCTACCTCAAGGCGCTGGCCTGGACGCCCCGCGCGTTGAAGCGGTACTCCAAGGAGACGATGCGGCTGCTGGCCGAGGTCAGCTTCGGGTCGGGGGCGCTCGCGGTCATCGGCGGCACGATCGGCGTGATGGTCGGGCTGTCCGTGTTCACCGGGACCGTCGTCGGTCTTCAGGGCTTCACGGCGTTGAACCAGATCGGTACGTCTGCCTTTGCCGGGTTCGTGTCCGCCTACTTCAACACCCGTGAGATCGCCCCGCTCGTGGCGGGACTGGCGTTGTCGGCGACGGTGGGCTCCGGGTTCACGGCACAGCTCGGCGCCATGCGGATCTCCGAGGAGATCGACGCGCTGGAGGTCATGGGCATTCCCAGCCTGCCGTTCCTGGTGACGACGCGGATCATCGCCGGGTTCGTCGCGATCATTCCGCTGTACGTGATCGGGCTGCTGACGAGTTACCTGGCGGCGAGAACGATCACCGTGGAGTTCTACGGACAGTCGGCGGGCACGTACGACCACTACTTCAACCTGTTCCTACCGCCGATCGACGTGCTCTGGTCGTTCGGCAAGGTGCTGGTCTTCGCGGTCGTGATCATCATGACCCACTGCTACTACGGCTACCGCGCGTCCGGCGGTCCGGCCGGTGTCGGCGTGGCGGTCGGGCGCGCGGTGCGGACCGCGATCGTCACGACGGCGCTGCTCGACTTCTTCCTGAGCCTCGCGATCTGGGGCGCTACGACGACGGTGAGGATCGCCGGATGATGCCGAACAGATTGGCACCGCGCGTGCTGGGCATCGCCTTCCTTCTCGCGATCGCCATGTTCCTGTCGCTCACGGTGGCGCTCTACAAGGACGCCTTCGGCGACTACGTGAAGGTCACGCTCAAGACCGACCACATCGGCAACCAGCTGCAGACCGCGAGCGACGTCAAGGTGCGCGGGCTGATCGTCGGCTCGGTGAAGGCCGTCCGCACCAGCGGCGAAGGTGCCGAGCTGGAGCTGGCGCTGCTACCGGACAAGGTCGAGCAGATCCCGTCCAACGTCAGCGCGCGACTGCTGCCCAAGACGTTGTTCGGGGAGCGGTACGTGAACCTCGTGCTGCCGCAGCAGAAGAGCGCTGCCATCACCCAGGGCGCCGTCATCGAGCAGGACCGGACGAGCAGCGCGATCGAGCTCGAACGCGTGCTGGACAACCTGATGCCGGTGCTGCAGGCGATCCAGCCGGAGAAGCTCGCCACCACGCTGACCGCGTTGTCGCAGGCGCTCGACGGCCGCGGCAAGCCGCTCGGCGAGACGCTGGTGTCGCTGGACTCCTACCTCGGCGAGCTCAACCCGCAGCTGCCGGCGTTGAAGGAGAACATCTCCAAGCTCGCGGACGTCTCGAACGTCTACGCGGACGCCGCGCCGGACCTGCTGCAGGCGCTCAACGACATGACCACGACGACCAAGACCGTCGTCGACCAGCGGGAGAACCTGCTGGCGCTCTACGGCTCGCTGACCACGACGTCGCAGGACGTCACCAGCTTCGTCACGGTCAACAAGAACAACATCATCGCGCTCGCCGACACCGGCCGCCCGACGCTGGAGCTGCTCGCGAAGTACGCGCCCGAGTACCCGTGCCTGCTCAAGGGGCTCGCGGAGTTCGAACCGGTGATCAGCAAGGCGTTCGGCGAGGGCACCAACGAGCCCGGCCTGCACATCACGCTGGAGATCACGCAGAACCGCGGCAAGTACAAGCCGAACCTCGACGAGCCCGAGTACAAGGACAAGCGCGGGCCCCGTTGCTACGACCTGATCCCGCGGCCGAACCCGTTCCCGCAGTACCCGCCGGAGGGCCCGGTGCAGGACGGGTCGAGCTCGCCGCCACCCGCCCGCGTCGCGAACGACGGCGTCCTGCCGCCGGCCAACGCGGGCAACGTGACGGTGCCGCAGTCAGCTGACGTGCTGCGGCTCGCCAACTCGCCGGAGGAGGCCAGGTTGATCGCGGCTCTCTTCGGCCCGCGCGTCGGCGTCGACCCGCAGGACATGCCCGGCTGGTCGAGCCTGCTGCTCGGGCCACTGGTTCGCGGGACGGAGGTGACCGTCAAGTGAAGGGCGTCCTCGCTCCGCTGCTCAAGCTGATCGCCTTCGCGGTGGTCACGATCCTCGCCACGTCGCTGCTCGCGATCACCATCGCCAACGTGAACCTGGCCAGTGCCACCGAGTACAAGGCCCAGTTCACCGACGTCACCGCGCTGAACGAGGGCGACGACATCCGCATCGCCGGCGTCCGCGTCGGGCAGGTCGACGGCATCAAGGTCGTCGACCGCAAGACCGCCGAGGTGGAGTTCTCGATCGACGGCGACCGCAAGCTCCCCGAGGCCGTGACCGCGACGATCAAGTACCGCAACCTGGTGGGGCAGCGGTACATCGCGCTGGAGTCCGGCACCGGTGACACCAGGGCCGTGCTGGCCGAGGGCGGCACGATCCCGTTGGAGCGCACCAAGGCCGCTCTGGATCTGACGGTGCTGTTCAACGGCTTCAAGCCGCTCTTCCAGGCGCTGTCGCCCGACGACGTGAACAAGCTGTCGTTCGAGATCATCCAGGTGCTGCAGGGAGAGGGCAGCACCATCGACAGCCTGCTCCAGCACACGGCCTCGCTGACCAGCACGCTGGCGAGCAAGGACAAGGTGATCGGCGACGTCGTCGACAACCTCAACACCGCGCTGGAGACCGTGAACTCGCGCGACGAGGACTTCAACAACCTCGTGATCACGTTGCAGACGCTGGTGTCCGGGCTCGCTCAGGACCGCCAGCCGATCGGTGACGCGATCACGGCGCTCGGCGACCTGACGCAGGCCACCTCCGGGCTGCTGGAGCAGGGCCGCGAGCCGTTGCGCAACGACATCGCGCAGCTCGGCATCGTCTCGAAGACGCTGGGGGACAACGAGGTGCTGGTCGACCGGATGCTTCAGCGCCTGCCCAACAAGCTGGAGACGATCACGCGGACCGCGACCTACGGCTCGTGGTTCAACTTCTACCTGTGCGAGGCCAGCGGCCAGGTCGCCGTGCCGCCGGTCATCAACAACCCGATCCCGATCACGGCGTTGCCGGTGACACAGCAGAGGTGCCGCCGATGAAGACGTCCAACCCGATCCGGACCGGCGCGATCAGCCTGACACTGATCGCCCTGCTGCTGCTGGCCGCGTTCTACTCCGACGACCTGCCGATCGTCGGCGGTGGCACGAGCTACGCCGCGGACTTCAGCGAGGCCGCGGGACTGGTGCCGGGCAACGAGGTCCGCGTCGCCGGCGTGAAGGTCGGCAAGGTCACCAAGGTCAAGCTCAACGGCGACAAGGTGCGGGTGACGTTCAAGGTCAAGGACGCCTGGGTGGGCGACCGGACGACCGCGATGATCCGCATCAAGACGCTGCTGGGCCAGAAGTTCGTGGCGCTGGACCCGCAGGGCACCCAGCCGCTCTCGCCCGGCAACCCGATCCCGAAGGAACGCACGCTCGCGCCGTACGACGTGAACGAGGCGTTCAACGGGCTCGCGACCACGGTCGGGCAGATCGACACCAAGCAGCTCGCGGACAGTTTCACGGTCCTCTCGGACACCTTCAAGAACTCGCCGGAGCACGTCCGGGGCGCGCTGGACGGCCTGTCCGCGTTGTCGAAGACGATCTCCTCGCGGGACGAGCAGCTGGCGAAGCTCCTGGACAACACCAGGCAGTTGACCAAGACGCTCGCGGACCGCAACGCGGAGTTCGAGAAGCTCCTGTCGGACGGCAACCTGCTGCTCGGCGAGCTGCGCAAGCGCCGCGAGTCGATCAGCGCCCTGCTGACCGGAACGCGCGACCTGGCCCGTGAGCTCAGCGGTCTGGTGAACGACAACCAGAACCAACTCAAGCCGGCCTTGGAGCAGCTCGGCCGGGTCACCACGATCCTGGAGCGCAACCAGGAGAACCTCGACCGCAGCCTCGCGCTGATGGCGCCGTTCTACCGGGTGTTCGCGAACACCCTGGGCAACGGCCGGTGGTTCGACACCTACATCTGCGGTCTGCTGCCGCCCTCGGTGAACCTCGGCGTCGTCGGGTTCAACGAGGAAGGCTGCCTGCCTCCGGGGGTGCAGCGATGACTGAAGTCGCCCACAAGAATTCAACACAGAGCAAGGTCGGGCGGTTCATCGCGATCGCGTGCGTGCTCGCGCTGGTCGTCACGGCCGGGCTCTGGTGGGTCTTCAACGGGATGAACGGGCGCAAGGTCACCGCGCACTTCGCTGCGGCCGTCGGCGTCTACCCCGGCGGTGACGTGCGGATCCTGGGCGTGAAGGTCGGCACGATCGACGAGGTCACCCCCGAGGGCAAGACGGTCAAGGTCGTGTTCACCGTCGACCGCGACGTGCGGGTGCCGGAGAACGCGCAGGCCGTCGTGGTCTCGCCGAGCGTGGTCAGCGACCGGTACGTGCAGCTCGCGCCTGCCTACACCGGCGGGCCGACGCTGGCCGACGACGCCGTGATCCCGCGCGAGCGCACCGCGACGCCGGTCGAGCTGGACGAGCTGTACTCATCGCTCGACAAGCTCACGACCGCGCTGGGCCCCAACGGAGCGAACGCCGACGGGGCGTTGGCGGACCTGCTGAACTCGGCGGCCGCGAACCTCGAGGGCAACGGCCAGGCGCTCAACGACACGTTGCGCAACCTCGGTCAGGCCACCCGCACGCTGTCGGGGTCCAAGGAGGACCTGTTCGCCACCGTCGACAACCTGCAGAAGTTCACCGCGATGCTGGCGGCCAACGACAGTCAGGTGCGCGACTTCAACAAGCAGCTCGCGGACGTGTCGAAGATGCTCGCGGACGAACGCGGGGATCTGGGAGCGGCTTTGAGCGAGCTCGCGACCGCGCTGGGACTCGTGCAGGGGTTCATCAAGGACAACCGCGAGGTGCTCAAGTCCAATGTGGACAAGCTCGCCTCGATCACGCAGGTGCTCGTGAACCAGCGGGCGGCTTTGGCCGAGACGCTCGACGTCGCCCCGCTGGCCCTGGGCAACCTGCAGAACTCCTACAACGCGGCGTCCGGCACGCTCGACACCCGCGCGAACATCAACGAGCTGAACCAGCCGCCGATCGTGCTGATCTGCAAGCTGATCCAGCAGGCGACGCCGAACAACGTGCCGCCGGTGCTGACGAACACCTGCAAGCAGCTGGAGCCGATCCTGACCGGCGCGATCCCGCTGAAGCCGCCGGCCGAGATCATCAGCGACCTGAACGCGGGCAAGCTGCCGTTGCCCCTGCCGCTCGCGGGGGTGCCCCAGTGAGGAAGCTGGTCGTAGGGCTGACGGCGTCGTTGGTGCTCGTGTCGGGCTGTGGTTCCGGCGGGTTCGACGGCGTCTACAACCTGCCGCTGCCAGGTGGCGCCGACGTCGGTGATCACCCGTATCGGGTCAAGGCGCAGTTCAAGGACGTGCTGGACCTGGTGCCGCAGGCGGGCGTGAAGGTCAACGACGTGCCGGTCGGGCGGGTCGAGCAGATCGACCTGGCCGGCGACGGCTGGACCGCCGAGGTGACCATGCTGGTCAACGGCGACGTGCAGCTGCCGGCGAACGCGTTCGCGAAGCTGCGTCAGTCCGCGTTGCTGGGCGAGAAGTTCGTGGAGCTCGGGAAGCCTGCCAAAAATGATCAAACACAGGGGGATCCCGGGCGTCTCGCCGACAACGCCATGATCCCGTTGGACAGGACCAACCGGAACCCCGAGGTCGAAGAGGTCTTCGGGGCGTTGTCGATGCTGCTCAACGGCGGTGGTGTCGCGCAGCTGCAGAACATCACCAAGGAGCTCAACGCGGCGATGCAGGGCAACGAGAAGGAGATCCGCTCGTTGCTCGGCAACCTCAACACGTTCGTCGGGGAGCTCGACAAGCACAAGGCGGAGATCGTCCGCGCGCTCGACTCGATGAACCGGCTGGCCGGGACCCTGGCGCAGCAGCGCGAGAAGATCGCGGTGGCGTTGACGGACCTGGAGCCCGGCCTGAAGGTGCTGGCCGAGCAGCGCACACAACTCGTGACGTTGCTGCAGTCGTTGGACAAGCTCTCCGACGTCGCGACGGACACGGTGAACAGGAGCCGTGACGACATCGTGGCGGACCTGAAGGCGTTGCAGCCGACGCTGACCAAGCTCGCCGAGTCGGGGCAGAACCTGCCGAAGTCGCTGGAGCTGCTGCTGACCTACCCGTTCCCGGACGAGGCGGTCGACGGCATCAAGGGCGACTACACCAACGCGTTCATCGACCTCGACCTGAACCTCGGCACGGTGCTCGACAACCTCGGGCGGTCGCGGCAGTCGCCGATCGACTCGCTGATCCCGTCGCAGGGCACGCCGTTGCCGATGCCGAACATCCCGCTGCCGAACCTCGGGCAGGGCACCGGGTCCGGGCTGGGCGACCTGCTCGGCGGGCTGCTGGGAGGTGGTCGCAAGTGATCCTGCGGTCGACGAAGCTCAAGATCGGCGCGTTCGTGCTGGTCGCGTTGCTGGGCATCTCGTACGTCAGCGCGACCTACGTCGGTCTGTTCAAGTCGGCGTCCACGGTCGTGACGATGCAGCTCGCGGACTCGGGCGGCATCTTCACCAACGCCGAGGTGACCTATCGCGGCGTGACGATCGGCCGGGTCGGGCAGCTGCGGCTGACGTCCGACGGCATCGAGGTCGACCTGGAACTCGACTCGGACGCGCCGCGCGTGCCCGCCGAGACCGAGGCCGTCGTCGCGAACCGGTCTGCCGTCGGTGAGCAGTACGTCGACCTGCGGCCGAAGAGCGACGGCGCGCCGTACCTGGAGGCGGGGTCGGTCATTCCGCGCTCGGCCACCAAGACACCGCCGCCCGTCGACGGTCTGCTGTCCAATTTGGACGCTTTCGCGTCGTCGGTGCCCACGGACTCGTTGCGGACGGTCGTCGACGAACTGCACACGGCGTTCAGCGGGACCGGTGGCGACCTGCAGGTGCTGATCGACAACACCGCGGCGTTCACCGCGGCCGCCAAGGAACATCTGCCGCAGACCACGCGGTTGCTGCAGGACGGGCGGATCGTGCTGGCCACGCAGGCCGCCTCCGGTGGCGCGATCCGGTCGTTCAGCGGTGACCTGCGGCTGCTCGCCGAGCAGCTGAAGGCCTCCGACGGCGACCTGCGGCGGTTGATCGTGGCCGTGCCGCCGGCGTCCGAGCAGGTGTCGGCGTTGCTCAAGGAGAGCGGGCCGAACCTCGGGGTGGTCTTCGCGAACCTGCTGACCACGTCGAACATCCTCGTGACCAGGCGCGATGGTTTGGAACAGATCGCGGTGACGTACCCCATCGCCGTCGGCGGCGGCTTCTCCGTGGCGCCAGGTGACGGGTCGGCGCACTTCGGGCTCGCGTTGAACGTGTTCGACCCGATGCCGTGCACGGTCGGGTACGAGGGCACGACGATCCGTCCCGGTGGAGACACCTCGGCCGCGCCGCTGAACACGCAGGCGTACTGCGCTCTCGCGCGCGGGTCGGCGACCTCGGTGCGAGGCTCGCAGAATGCGCCGTACGGTGGAACGCCGACCACGCCGGTCGGCAACGCGACGACGCAGCCGGGCCAGGAACCGACAACGGGCCAGGCCGCGCCGGAGTTGCCGTTGCTGACGTCACTGGGCCAGCTGCTCGGTCTGCCAGAGGGGAAGAAGTAGTGCGGGTCTTCACGGTGGCCGCCGCGGTCTTCGCGGTGGTGGCGTTCGTGTTCGCGGTGTTCAGCGGCTTCGTCTGGTACTCGGCTGCCAGTTCGTCGGAGTCCTCGTACGCCGCCACGCGCGACGACGCCCTGCGGTCCGGCCAGGTCGGCATCACGAACTTCCTGACCCTGGACTACCAGAAGGTCGACGAGGACCTCCAGCGCTGGCTCAACTCGTCCACCGGCGACCTGCGCGCGGAGATCGACAAGGACAAGGACTCGCGCAAGAAGCAGCTGGTCGACGCCAAGTCGGTGACGACGTCGAAGGTCCTGGACGCCGCGATCACCGAACTGGACGACCGCGCGGGCAGCGCGTCGATGATCGCCGTCGTCGAGAGCACCGTGACCCCCGCCGAGGGGCAGAAGGTCACCAAGATCAACCGGTACCTGACCAAGCTCACCCGCACCGAGGACGGCTGGAAGCTGAGCCAGCTGGGTCCGCTGCGGGCAGGCGTCTGATTCCGCCAGAGCTGATTGGAACGAGTGCACGTGCCTCCATCCCGCCGCCGCCCGATCCCCACTCCGCCCGCAGGAGGCCGCCCGAAGGTGGCCGGCCTGAACCGGCGCGCGGCCGCCGACCCCGCGGTCGAGCCGGCCGCGGAGCCCGTGGTCGAGGACGTGACGCAGGAGGCTGTCACGCCTGAGGCCGTGCCGTCGGAGGTCGTGCCTGAGCCGGTGGCCGAAGAGGCAGAGCTCAAGGCTCCGGAGGCCCTCGACTGGACGCCGCCGGCCGCGCCCGGGAAGAAGACTGCCGCCGCTCAGAAGTCCGAGCCGGTCGCTGCCGTCGAGGAGGCCGAGCCGACAGAGGAGAAGCCCGCCCAGAAGACCGGCAAGGTCGCCTGGGTGCTGCCGGTGGCCCTGGTGCTCGTGGGGCTGCTGCTGGCGGGCCTGGGCACGTTCTTCCTGGTGAAGTCGCGGTCGGTGTCGTACGACGCCGCCCTGGTCGACTCAGCCACCACCTCGGCGGTGAACGGCCAGATCCGCGAGGCCGTGGAGAAGTCGTTCTCGTACAACTTCGCCGACGTGGAGTCCACCGAGAAGGCGGCCAAGGAACTGCTCACCGGCAAGGCCCTGTGCCAGTACAACGCCGTGTTCGGCCCGGTGAAGGAAGTGGCGCCGCAGCAGAAGCTCGTCGTGACGGTCCGTGTGGTGTCCTCTGCCGTGTCGTCCCTCAAGGACGGACGAGCCACCGTCCTGGTCTTCGCCGACCAGGTCACCACCCGCACCACCGACAACCAGTCGGGCGGCGGCACCGCCATGCTCCGCGTGAGCGCGATCGACGACGGCGGCCGCTGGAAGATCGACAACATGGAGATGTTCGGGGCGACGGCGGAGCAGAACCGCCAAATGCAGGGCTGCTGACCGCACGCGGGGCCCCGACGTCCGCTCCAACCGCACGAAAGCTCCCCGCGTGCGCTGCTGACCGCGCCTCTATGACGGTCGTTTGGGGCGGGCCGGTGACGGGTACTCGATCTCCGCCAGCTAAGATCAACTCTGCCGTGAGGTCGTCAGAACAGCCTGAGAAGCACCGCTGAGACCCCCTCCGCCAGCCCCGACACGCGTGATCTCGGTCACAGCTAATCCTGTGGCGCTCTGTAAGTTCACTTGAAGCCGTCAACTTCCCACCAAAACGGCCGTACACGTGTTTGTGCAGGTCAAATGGGTGACTTCGAGTAAAGAGCGCTCCATCCAGAGGGTGGATCGGCCCGCAACATCTTGACTGCGCGCTCATGCAGGGTCACTCTGTCGGTGAGCAAGAGGAGGGTCCTTCCAGGTGCCTCTCGACAGTCGCCGTGCGTGTGGCTAGACTGCCCCTTTGCGCTGCCCATTTTCCGCTTGCCCTTCGCCGAGAGCGTGGATTAGTCGAGCAGCGCCGCACCCTTGACAGCCGTGCTAGTTCGCTCTAGCCAGCTATTTGTCCCTGGAAGGACGCATCTTGGCGATCTCTCGCGCGACCAAGGCCACTGCTGCGACCAACTCCACGTCGGGGATCCCTGGAGCGCCGAAGCGGGTCTCGTTCGCGAAGATTAACGAGCCGCTTTCGACGCCCAACCTGCTTGACCTGCAGATCCAGTCCTTTGAGTGGCTGACCGGCGACGAGGCGTGGTTCCAGCGCCGCGTCGACGCCGGCGACGAGACCCCGACGGGCGGCCTCGAAGAGGTCCTCAACGAGATCTCGCCGATCGAGGACTTCTCCGGCTCCATGTCACTGTCCTTCTCCGACCCGCGCTTCGACGAGGTCAAGGCCTCGACCGAAGAGTGCAAGGACAAGGACATGACGTACGCGGCACCGTTGTTCGTCACGGCGGAGTTCACCAACCACACCACTGGCGAGATCAAGAGCCAGACGGTGTTCATGGGTGACTTCCCGATGATGACGAACAAGGGCACGTTCATCATCAACGGCACCGAGCGCGTGGTGGTCTCCCAGCTCGTGCGCTCGCCCGGTGTGTACTACGACACCGCGGTCGACAAGACGACCGACAAGGACGTCTTCAGCGTCAAGATCATCCCGTCCCGGGGTGCTTGGCTGGAGTTCGACGTCGACAAGCGCGACACCGTCGGTGTCCGCATCGACCGGAAGCGTCGCCAGCCGGTGACGGTGCTGTTGAAGGCTCTGGGCTGGAGCACGGAGCAGATTCGCGAGCGGTTCGCGTTCAGCGAGACGTTGCTGACCACGCTCGAGAAGGACCACACCGCGGGTACCGACGAGGCGTTGCTCGACATCTACCGCAAGCTGCGTCCGGGCGAGCCCCCGACGAAGGAGTCGGCGCAGGCCCTGCTGGAGAACCTGTTCTTCAAGGACAAGCGCTACGACCTGGCGAAGGTTGGCCGGTACAAGGTCAACAAGAAGCTGGGCCTGGACACCGAGATCAACACGGGTGTCCTCACCGAGGACGACATCGTCACGACGATCGAGTACCTCGTTCGCCTGCACGCCGGCGAGACGATGATGGACGCCGCCGCCGGCGGTGACGTTCCCGTCGAGGTCGACGACATCGACCACTTCGGCAACCGTCGCCTCCGCACGGTCGGCGAGCTGATCCAGAACCAGATCCGCGTCGGTCTGTCCCGCATGGAGCGCGTCGTCCGCGAGCGCATGACCACGCAGGACGTCGAGGCCATCACGCCGCAGACCCTGATCAACATCCGTCCCGTCGTGGCGGCGATCAAGGAGTTCTTCGGCACCTCGCAGCTGTCGCAGTTCATGGACCAGACCAACCCGCTCGCGGGTCTGACCCACAAGCGCCGCCTGTCGGCACTGGGTCCCGGTGGTCTGTCCCGTGAGCGCGCCGGCATGGAGGTCCGCGACGTCCACCCGTCGCACTACGGCCGCATGTGCCCGATCGAGACGCCGGAAGGCCCGAACATCGGCCTGATCGGTTCGCTCTCGAGCTACGCGCGGGTCAACCCGTTCGGTTTCATCGAGACGCCGTACCGCAAGGTCACCGACGGCCGGGTCACCGAGCAGATCGACTACCTGACCGCGGACGAGGAAGACCGCTTCGTCAAGGCGCAGGCGAACTCGCCGACCGACGAGGACGGCAACTTCACCGACGACCGCGTCCTGGTCCGCAAGAAGGGCGGCGAGGTCGAGTTCATCGACCCGACCGACGTCGACTACATGGACGTCTCGCCGCGCCAGATGGTGTCGGCCGCGACCGCCATGATCCCGTTCCTCGAGCACGACGACGCGAACCGCGCCCTGATGGGTGCGAACATGCAGCGTCAGGCCGTGCCGCTGCTCCGCTCCGAGTCGCCGCTCGTCGGCACCGGCATGGAGCTGCGCGCCGCCGTCGACGCCGGTGACGTCGTCGTCGCGAAGAAGACGGGTGTGGTCGAGGAGGTCTCCGCCGACTACATCACCGTCATGGCCGACGACGGTGCGCGCAACACCTACGCGCTGCACAAGTTCCGTCGCTCGAACCAGGGCACCTGCATCAACCAGAAGCCCATCGTCAACGAGGGCGACCGGATCGAGGCGGGTCAGGTCCTGGCCGACGGTCCTTGCACCGAGAACGCCGAGATGGCGCTCGGCAAGAACCTGCTCGTGGCGATCATGCCGTGGGAAGGCCACAACTACGAGGACGCGATCATCCTGTCGCAGCGCCTCGTGCAGGACGACGTTCTCACCTCGATCCACATCGAGGAGCACGAGATCGACGCCCGCGACACGAAGCTCGGCGCCGAGGAGATCACCCGGGACATCCCGAACGTCTCCGAAGAGGTCCTGGCCGACCTGGACGAGCGCGGCATCATCCGCATCGGTGCCGAGGTCCAGCCCGGCGACATCCTCGTCGGCAAGGTCACGCCCAAGGGCGAGACCGAGCTGACGCCGGAGGAGCGCCTGCTCCGCGCGATCTTCGGTGAGAAGGCGCGCGAGGTTCGCGACACGTCGCTCAAGGTGCCGCACGGTGAGTACGGCAAGGTCATCGGCATCCGCGTCTTCTCGCGTGAGGACGACGACGAGCTGCCTCCGGGCGTGAACGAGCTCGTCCGCGTCTACGTGGCCCAGAAGCGCAAGATCCAGGACGGCGACAAGCTCGCCGGCCGCCACGGCAACAAGGGCGTCATCGGCAAGATCCTCCCCGCGGAGGACATGCCGTTCCTCGAGGACGGCACGCCGGTCGACATCATCCTGAACACGCACGGTGTGCCGCGGCGTATGAACATCGGCCAGGTGCTGGAGACCCACCTCGGGTGGATCGCCAAGCAGGGCTGGAGCATCAACGGGGACCCGGACTGGGCGAAGAACCTGTCCGAGGACCTGATGGATGTCGAGCCCGGCACCAAGACCGCGACCCCCGTGTTCGACGGCGCGAAGGAAGAGGAGATCACGGGCCTGCTCGGCTCGACGATCCCGAACCGCGACGGCGAGCGCATGGTCAAGGAGAACGGGAAGGCGCAGCTCTTCGACGGCCGCTCCGGCGAGCCGTACCCGTTCCCCGTGTCGGTCGGCTACATGTACATCCTGAAGCTGCTGCACCTGGTGGACGACAAGATCCACGCGCGTTCGACCGGCCCGTACTCGATGATCACGCAGCAGCCGCTGGGTGGTAAGGCGCAGTTCGGTGGTCAGCGTTTCGGTGAGATGGAGTGCTGGGCGATGCAGGCGTACGGCGCCGCATACACCCTGCAGGAACTTCTCACCATCAAGTCCGACGACGTGCTCGGCCGCGTGAAGGTCTACGAGGCCATCGTCAAGGGCGAGAACATCCCGGAACCCGGTATCCCGGAGTCCTTCAAGGTGCTGCTCAAGGAGCTGCAGTCGCTCTGCCTCAACGTCGAGGTCCTGTCTTCGGACGGTGCCGCGATCGAGATGCGCGACGGCGACGACGAGGACCTGGAGCGCGCGGCCGCGAACCTCGGCATCAACCTGTCGAGGTCCGAGTCGCCCTCCGTGGACGACGTCGTCAACTAGTCACCTCGCCGGTCGGTGAAGGGCTGCCTCCGAGCCAAAAATCGGGCGCAGTCCTTCGCTGGCCCTCCGACCAGCTCCTTTGCCACCGATCTAAAAAGGGGAAGAGAGTAGACGTGCTCGACGTCAACTTCTTCGATGAGCTCCGCATCGGACTCGCGACGGCGGACGACATCCGCCAGTGGTCCTTCGGCGAGGTCAAGAAGCCCGAGACCATCAACTACCGCACGCTCAAGCCTGAGAAGGACGGCTTGTTCTGCGAGAAGATCTTCGGTCCCACCCGGGACTGGGAGTGCTACTGCGGCAAGTACAAGCGCGTTCGCTTCAAGGGCATCATCTGTGAGCGCTGCGGCGTCGAGGTGACCCGTGCGAAGGTGCGTCGTGAGCGCATGGGCCACATCGAGCTCGCCGCTCCCGTCACGCACATCTGGTACTTCAAGGGCGTCCCCAGCCGGTTGGGCTACTTGCTCGACCTGGCCCCCAAGGACCTCGAGAAGATCATCTACTTCGCCGCCTACGTCATCGTGGGCGTGAACGCGGAGCTGCGCCACAACGACCTGCCGACGCTCGAGAGCGAGATGCAGGTCGAGCGCAAGCGCGTCGAGAACCGTCGCGACGCCGACGTGGAGGCCCGCGCCCAGAAGCTCGAGGCCGACCTGGCCGAGCTCGAGGCCGAGGGTGCCAAGTCCGACGTGCGCCGCAAGGTCAAGGAGGGTGGCGAACGTGAGATGCGCCAGCTCCGCGACCGCGCCCAGCGCGAGCTGGACCGCCTCGACGAGATCTGGTCCACGTTCACCAAGCTCGAGCGCGCTCAGCTGATCGCGGACGAGCTGCTCTACCGCGAGCTGTACGACCGCTACGGCGACTACTTCACCGGTGCCATGGGCGCGGAGGCCATCCAGAAGCTTCTGGGTGACTACGACGTCGACGCCGAGTCCGAGATCCTGCGGGAGACCATCCGCAGCGGCAAGGGCCAGAAGAAGCTGCGTGCGCTCAAGCGCCTCAAGGTCGTTGCCGCCTTCCAGGCGACCCGCAACAACCCGCAGGGCATGGTCCTGGACTGCGTCCCGGTCATCCCGCCGGACCTGCGCCCGATGGTGCAGCTCGACGGTGGCCGTTTCGCGACGTCCGACCTGAACGACCTGTACCGCCGCGTCATCAACCGCAACAACCGGTTGAAGCGACTGATCGACCTCGGCGCGCCCGAGATCATCGTCAACAACGAGAAGCGGATGCTGCAGGAGGCCGTCGACGCGCTGTTCGACAACGGCCGCCGCGGCCGCCCGGTCACCGGTCCCGGTAACCGCCCGCTGAAGTCGCTGTCCGACCTGCTCAAGGGCAAGCAGGGCCGGTTCCGTCAGAACCTGCTCGGCAAGCGCGTCGACTACTCCGGCCGTTCGGTCATCGTGGTCGGCCCGCAGCTCAAGCTGCACCAGTGCGGTCTGCCCAAGCAGATGGCGCTCGAGCTCTTCAAGCCGTTCGTGATGAAGCGGCTCGTGGACCTCAACCACGCGCAGAACATCAAGTCCGCCAAGCGGATGGTCGAGCGTGCGCGCCCGGCCGTGTGGGACGTGCTGGAAGAGGTCATCACCGAGCACCCGGTGCTGCTCAACCGCGCACCCACGCTGCACCGCCTCGGCATCCAGGCCTTCGAGCCCCAGCTGGTCGAGGGCAAGGCCATCCAGCTGCACCCGCTGGTCTGTGAAGCGTTCAACGCCGACTTCGACGGTGACCAGATGGCAGTCCACCTGCCGCTGTCCGCCGAGGCGCAGGCTGAAGCCCGCGTCCTGATGCTGTCGTCGAACAACATCCTGTCCCCGGCGTCCGGCAAGCCGCTGGCCATGCCGCGTCTGGACATGGTGACGGGCCTGTACCACCTGACCCGTCACAAGGTCGGCGACATCGGCGAGGGTCACTCGTACTCGTCGCCCGCCGAGGCCCTGATGGCGTTCGACCGCAAGGTCCTGGGCCTGCAGGCGATGGTGAAGATCCGTGTCTCCGACAAGAACCCGCCCAAGGGCCAGGAGCCCGAAGGCTGGGAGCCCGGTCAGCCGTGGCTCGCGGAGACCACGCTGGGTCGCGTGTTGTTCAACGAGATCCTGCCGCAGGACTACGCCTTCATCAACGAGGTCATGCCCAAGAAGCGGCAGGCCATCATCATCAACGACCTCGCCGAGCGCTACCCGATGGTCACCGTCGCCCGGACGCTGGACAAGCTGAAGGACGCCGGTTTCCACTGGGCCACCCGTTCCGGTGTGACCGTTGCGATCTCGGACGTTCTCGTGCCCGCGGCGAAGCAGGACATCCTCGAGGAGCACGAGCGCCTCGCGGACGCCGTCGAGAAGCGCTACCAGCGCGGTCAGCTCTCGCACGACGAGCGCAACTCCGAGCTGGTCAAGGTGTGGACCAAGGCCACCGAGCAGGTCCACGAGATCATGGAAGACAACTTCCCCGAGGACAACTCGATCCGCGTCATCGTGCAGTCCGGCGCCGCCGGCAACATGACGCAGGTCCGTTCGCTCGCGGGTATGCGTGGTCTCGTCACCAACCCGAAGGGTGAGTACATCCCGCGCCCGATCAAGAACTCGTTCCGCGAGGGCTTGTCGGTGCTCGAGTACTTCATCGCGACGCACGGTGCCCGCAAGGGTCTGGCCGACACCGCGCTGCGTACCGCCGACTCGGGTTACCTGACCCGTCGTCTGGTGGACGTCTCGCAGGACGTCATCATCCGCGAGGTCGACTGCGGTACCACCCGTGGCGTGCAGATGACCGTCGGCGAGCAGCTGGGCGACAAGGTCGGCATGCACGAGTTCGCGCAGACCTCGGTCTACGCCCGCACGGTGGCGGACGACATCACCGACGCGCAGGGCAACCTGGTCCTGAACCGCGGCGACGACCTCGGCGACCCGGCACTCGTGTCGCTGGTCGAGGCCGGCATCCTCCGCGTGAAGGTGCGTTCGGTGCTGACCTGCGAGTCCCCGGTCGGTGTGTGCGCGTCCTGCTACGGCCGCTCGATGGCGACCGGCCAGCTGGTCGACGTCGGCGAGGCCGTCGGCATCGTCGCCGCCCAGTCGATCGGTGAGCCCGGAACGCAGCTGACGATGCGTACGTTCCACCAGGGCGGTGTGGCCGGTGACGACATCACGACCGGTCTGCCCCGTGTCCAGGAGCTCTTCGAGGCCCGCGTCCCGAAGGGCAAGGCGCCGATCGCCGACGTGGACGGTCGCGTCCGCATCGAGGACGGCGACCGCTTCTGGAAGATCACGCTGATCCCGGACGACGGCTCCGAGGAGATCGTGTTCGAGAAGCTGTCCAAGCGTCAGCGTCTCGCCAACACGGCCACCGGCCCGCTGCAGGACGGCGACCACGTGTCCGTCGGCCAGCAGCTGCTGGAAGGTACTCCTGACCCGCACGAGGTCCTGCGTGTCATGGGCCCGCGCGAGGCGCAGCTGCACCTCGTGGGCGAGGTCCAGAAGGTGTACCGCGCCCAGGGTGTGGCGATCCACGACAAGCACATCGAGGTCATCGTCCGGCAGATGCTCCGCCGGGTCACGATCATCGACTCCGGTGCGACCGAGTTCCTCCCCGGATCTCTGGTCGAGCGCGCGGACTTCGAGTCCGGCAACCGCGCTGTCGTCGCCGAGGGTGGCGAGCCGGCCGCCGGCCGTCCGGTGCTGATGGGTATCACGAAGGCCTCGCTGGCGACCGACTCCTGGTTGTCCGCGGCGTCGTTCCAGGAGACCACCCGCGTGCTGACCGACGCTGCCATCAACGGGCGTTCGGACAAGCTCATCGGTCTCAAGGAGAACGTGATCATCGGTAAGTTGATCCCGGCTGGTACTGGGATCAACAGGTACCGGAACATCCAGGTTCAGCCGACTGAGGAGGCGCGGGCTGCTGCCTACGCGATTCCTTCTTACGACGACGGGTACTACACGCCTGACGTCTTCGGTACTGGAACTGGTGCCGCGGTGCCGCTGGACGACTACGACTTCGGTCGGGATTACCGGTAGTTGATCTGGCTGATTTAGCTGAACGGCCCCTGGAGCTTCTTGCTCTGGGGGCCGTTTGTTTGGTCGCGGCTGTTGTGGGTGGTCGCCTTGTGTTCCGCGGCCGGGCGGGTGGTCACCTTGCGGGCGGCCAGCTTGCGTTGGGTGCTTCCCCTGGGGGCTCTGCCCCCAGACCCCCGGCAATCTGATCGGGGGGTGGCGCCGTGGGTGGGTTGATGGCACGCCTGTT
>NZ_JBIWKS010000024.1:0-75757 GCF_044765805.1 Lentzea sp. NPDC102401
CGAACCCGGTAGTTAAGCCCTTCTGCGCCGATGGTACTGCACTGGTTACGGTGTGGGAGAGTAGGTCGCCGCCGAACTTAATTTGCCCTGCGGGTTGAGCGCCACAAGCGCTCCCCGCAGGGTTTTTTCTCGTTCTAGAACAATCTGTTCGCCAACTCCGCGACCGCCCGCGCATCGCAGTCGCGCAGCAGCTCACGGAGACTCGCCGCAGGGTTGCGGTCCGAGTAGGCGAAGCCCAGCCGTGCGATCGTCGCGCCCCACTGGACGTCGTCGCCGACCGCGTCGGCCAGCTCTCGCCAGCCACCACGCGTCCGGTGCAGGTAGGCGGGCCACCGCGTGGCGATCTCGGCGACGGCCACGAGATCGCCGGCCTCCTGCGCATCCACTGTGCCGAGCATGCGCAGGTAGAACTGCCAGACGTTCAGCAGCCGCTTCTCCTCCCGCACCGACTGCTCGGGCTGGGCCCTGAGCCGGCGTCGCAGTTGTTCGCGGACGTCCGGGTGTCGCTCGATCGCGACCACGTCCTTACCCAGCCTGCCGATGGTCGCGATCTCCGACATGGAGAACAGGACCTGCTCGGGAACGGTTTCGGCCGGGACGGTCTCGCTTTCGCGATGCACCGGGCCAAGCTGGGACAGCAACACCTGGTCGACGTTGTCCGCAGTGGTGCGCGGCAGCCGCACCGGGAGTTGGACCAGCTTGCGCAGGAACGTCCACCCGGGACTCGGATCATCGGGATGCGTCACGATCTTCGCGTCGGCGAGCTCCTTGTAGGCGTTGTCGACGTGGGCCGCCACGACGGTGGTGTCGAGCCCCAGCACGAACCTGGTGGCGGGGAAGTCGTCCGACAGGAACACGTTGATCGCCTCGAACACCTGAGCTGTCGTGCGAGGTGTGCAGCGGTCGAGATCATCGATCAGCAGAATCAGCTCGTGATGGCTGGCGGCCAGGTCCTTCACCAACGCCTCGACGTCGTGCTGCACCAGGTAGAGGTAGCCGGCGCGGGCGTTGTAGTAGGGATCGCGGATCAGCGGATCTGTTGTGGTGCCTGCGAAAGCGTTGCTCACGACCGGTCCCGCGAACAGCTCACCCGGCAGGAACGCCGAGGCTCTGGCGAACAGGTACCGGAGTCCCGTGTGCAGCACCCCGGCCGAAGCCAGGCCCGCGGTGACCCACCACGCCCAGCCGAACTTCAGGTTGGTGAGGGCGTTGAGCACCGACAGACCGAACCCCAGGGCCGCCAGCGACAAGAGCGGCGAAAGGATGCGCCGCCACAGCTGACGCTGGAGGTGCCGGCGGTCGACGCGACCGGCGTTGCGGGTGAACCAGTACTGCTCGCGGGCGTTCTGATGCGGCAGGATCACCGATTCGGCCGCCTCCGTCACGGCCCTCGCGAGCCCCGCCCACACCTGTTCGCTCGACTGGTGCCGCCACGGGTTGAACGACACGAGGACCGGCGTGGACTGCGGCAGGATCTTCGAAGGCTTCTGCTTCGTCCTGGTGTGCGGCCGCCACAGCAGGCGGTCCGCGCCGAACGCCGTGAGCCTGCGCCCCTTCGGCGTCGGCCTCGGTGGCGGGGACAACCTGCCCTTGACGAGCTCCAGCAGCGTGCTCTTCCCCGAGCCCCAGGCACCTTCGAGCGTGATTACGGTCGGTGCGTCCGTGCCTCTCGGGCTGAGCATGTCCCTGAGCGCCTCCACCAGTGCGCCGCGGTCGAGCAGGTCCTGCTGGGCCACCCGGTCGCTGAATCCGTAGGTCGACACCAGACCGGTCAGTGACGTCAACGGCAACCGTGGGTTCCAGATGCGCAGCTGTCCGGAAGGGCTACCCGACGCGATGCGCGGCTGTGCGTCCGGTCCGTTGAAGACGATCAGCACCGAGACGCTGCACAGCGGGCTCTGACTCACGAGGTTGCCGGTGCGCAGGTTCCAGACCTTGATCGACCCGCCTTCGCTGCCCGACATCAGCAGTGGTGCACCCGAGGCGGGGAAAAGACCCAGCGTGGTGACCGGACTGGCGTGTCCGGTCAACCGGAGAACCTGGCTGGAGCTCGAGGTCACAACGATCTCGTTGCCTTCGGCCTGGACGAGGACGTCCGATGTCGCCAGGGACCGTTCTGCGCGGCGTGGCCTCGTGTCGGGGACCGCATCGTCGACACGCGCACCGGTGGCGGCGGCGACGACCGCCGGGGGTCCCTGCTCGAAGTACACGAAGAGCAGCGGCAGTTCCAGATCGGAGTTGACGGCGAGGCCGTTGATGGGCGAGCGGAACTCGACGGTGCCTTCGAGTTCCATCTGCTGCGGCTCGGCTGAGGTCACGCCTGCAAGGTCGGGAAAGGGACGAGTTTCGTTTCCGGCAGGTTTCTGTCCGGTCGGACTAGTGCGAAATCGGCCTGAACAGGGTGAAGATGTGGACCATGGAACGCCGAGCCCGCACCTCAGGACTGCGCCGCAGCCGCACGGTCACCGCGCCGAGGCTCGGTGAGCTGTTCAACGGCTATCTCAATCCGGAACGGCCGCACGCCGGCGCCTACGACGAGATGTTCTCCACGGACAACGGGGTGCGGAGTGCTTACCGCGCGCTGTACGAGTCGGTGGCTCCGTCGCAGGTCAACGAGCTGAACGCGCGTTCCGAAGCGTTGGGACGGGCCTTTGTCGACCAAGGGATCACGTTCTCGCTGAGCGGCCAGGAAAGGCCGTTCCCGCTTGATCTGATTCCCCGGATCATCACTGCCAGTGAGTGGTCGAAGCTCGAAAAAGGCATCGTTCAACGGGTACGGGCGATGGAGATGTTCCTCGCGGACATCTACGGCGACGCGCAGATCGTTCGGGATGGAGTGTTGCCTCGGCGTCTCATTACGAGCTGCGAGCACTTCCATCGGGAGGCGGCCGGCATCAGTCCGCCCAACGGGGTGCGCATCCACGTGTCGGGTGTGGACCTGGTGCGGGACGAGCAGGGGACGTTCCGGGTTCTCGAAGACAATCTGCGGTGTCCCAGTGGCGTTTCCTACGTCATGGAGAACCGGCGGACGATGGCGCGGGTGTTCCCCGATCTGTTCGCACGGCATCGCGTGCGCGCGGTGGGTGACTACGCGGTGCATCTGCTCAGGGCGTTGAGGAACGCTGCCGCGCCCAACGCGGCGGATCCGAACGTTGTTGTGCTGACGCCTGGTCTCGGCAACAGCGCCTACTTCGAGCACTCGCTGCTCGCGCGGCAGATGGGTGTGGAACTGGTCGAGGGGCGGGACCTGTTCTGTCGCGACAACTTCGTTTACCTCCGGACGACCGAGGGTGAGCGCCAGGTCGACGTCATCTATCGGCGCATCGACGACGACTTCCTCGATCCCGTGCACTTCCGGCCGGACTCGGTGCTCGGTATTGCCGGGCTGTTGAACTCGGCGCGGGCGGGCAACGTCGTCGTGGCCAACGCCGTGGGCAACGGGGTGGCGGACGACAAGCTCGTCTACACGTACATGCCGGAGATCGTGAAGTACTACCTCCAAGAGAAGCCGTTGCTGCCGAACGTCGACACGTTCCGGTGCTGGCTGTCCGAGGAGCGGGCGCACGTGTTCGACCGCATCGACGAGCTGGTGGTGAAGCCCGTCGAGGGGTCCGGCGGGTACGGGATCGTGTTCGGGCCGGACGCGACGGTCCGGGAACTGAACTCGCTGCGGAAGCGGATCAAGAGCAACCCTCGCGGGTGGATCGCGCAGCCTGTCGTGCAGCTGAGCACCGTGCCGACCAAGGTCGGGGACAGGCTCGCGCCGCGGCACGTCGACCTGCGGCCGTTCGCGGTCAACGACGGCAACTTCATCTTCGTGTTGCCCGGCGGGCTCACTCGCGTGGCGTTGCCGGAGGGGAGTCTCATCGTGAACTCCTCGCAGGGCGGCGGGTCCAAGGACACGTGGGTGCTCGCGGCGAAGTCGTCGAACCAGGAACAGGAGCTCGCGGAACCCGGACTGGCCGGGCCGGGCGAGATGGAGGCCGCTGCCGCCGAGCAGGGGCCGGAGCTGTCCACTTCCCAGCAACAGCAACAACAGCAGCAGTAAGGAGGCGCGCGAAATGCTGGCACGCAACGCGGAGTCGCTGTACTGGATCGGCCGTTACGTCGAACGGGCCGACGACACGGCGCGCATTCTGGACGTCTCGGTCCACCAACTGCTGGAGGACGCGACCGTCGACCCGGACGCGACGTCGCGGCAGTTGCTGACGGTTCTGGGCATCAAGCCGCCGGTCGGGGCCGCCCAGTTCGACGTGTGGTCGCTCACGGAACTGGTGGCGTACAACAAGGACAACCCCGCTTCGATCGTCTCGTCGGTCAACAGCGCGCGCGAGAACACGCGTGGTGCTCGTGAGGTCGTGTCGACCGAAATGTGGGAGTGCCTCAACGCGATGTGGAACGCCGTCGCGGAACGGGAGACCTACGCGCGCACGATGGGACCGCACGCGTTCTTCAGCTTTGTCGAGGAACGGGCGGCGATGTTCGCCGGGCTGGCGGACTCCACGATGTCACGGGACGACGGTTGGCGGTTCCTCGTGCTGGGACGGTCGGTCGAACGCGTCGACATGATCGTGCGGCTGCTGTTGGCTCGTGTGGGAGACAAGGCTTCTTCGCCTGGATGGGTCACGGTTCTGCGGTCGGCCGGTGCGCACGACACGTACCTGAGGACGTACCGCGGCGCGTTGGACGCGTCGAGAGTGGTGCAGTTCCTGTTGCTGGACAGGCTGTTCCCGCGGTCGGTGTTCCACGCGCTGAGGCAGGCCGAGTCCTGTTTGGAACAGCTGGAGAACCAGCCGTCGGTGCGCGTGGGGGCGCGGGCGGAGGCGCTTCGGTTGCTGGGCCAGGCGCGCAGTGAGCTGGAGTTCCTGCGGCCGCACGACCTGCTGGACGACCTGCCGAAGCGGCTGGCGGCGTTGCAGAAGACGGTTCGTGACGTCGGTGAAGCCGTGTCGCAGCAGTACTTCCACGTGGCGCAGTGGGTCGCCTGGACGAACACCGAGGTGGGCTGACCATGAGCTGGCGAGTACGTGTCGTGCACACGACGGGCTACCAGTACGACGCACCTGTTTCGCAGTCGTACAACGAGGCGCGACTGACACCGCGTGGTGACCGCCGACAGAACGTGGTCGTCTCACGCGTCGAGACCACCCCTGCGACCCGTGCGTACCGGTACACGGACTACTGGGGCACGGAGGTCACGTCGTTCGACCTGCACGCCCCGCACAAGGAACTGCAGGTAGTCGCGTCATCGGTCGTCGAGACGAGCGCGGAGATCGAGCCGGTGACCACGGGCACGTGGGGTGACGTGCGCGCGGAGAACATCGTTGACCGCTACACGGAGTTCCTCGAGCCCACCCTCTACACGCCGCGCAACCGCGACCTGCTGGCCGTGGCACGCGATCTCAAGAAGGGGCAGTCGCCCTCGGGCGCGGTGCTCGCGGCGTCGCAGTGGGTCTGGGAGCAGTTGACGTACCAGCCAGGGTCGACCGGCGTGCACAGTTCGGCCGTCGACGCGTGGCAGGAGAAGAAGGGCGTCTGCCAGGACTTCGCGCATCTGACGTTGGTGTTGTTGCGGGGCATGGGGATTCCGGCGCGTTATGTGTCCGGATACCTGCACACGAAGAAGGACGGCGCGCTGCGAGAGACGGTGCGCGGCGAGTCGCACGCGTGGATCGAGGCGTGGACCGGCGGATGGTGGGGGTACGACCCCACGAACGCGATGCCGGTCGGGCCGCGGCACGTGTGGGTGGCGCTCGGGCGCGACTACGCGGATGTGGCTCCGTTGAAGGGGATCTACTCGGGTAGCGCGGCGACCGCGTTGGAGGTGACGGTCGACATCACGCGCCTTGCGTAGGACGTTTTCACCCGAATGAGCGCCTTATTTGGACCTGCTACAAACCCTAGTTTCGGCCTATGACTGTGATCACATCCACTGCGTACAGCCGGGATCTCGGGGACGAACTGCGTCGGTTGCGGGAGACCTGCACCGAGCTGGGTGGCCGCGCGGCTCGGCTGGGATCCGAGCAAGATGTCCACCATCGAGCACGGCAAGGCTCGTGCGACCGAGATCGACCTGGTGCAGTTCCTGACCGCGTGCGGCAAGGACGCCGACTTCTTCGAGGAGTTCCGGCGGCGCTATGCGAAGGCCTTCGACGAGTACATCGTGCAGGTGCCGGACAACACGCGGACGATGGCTCTCGCCGAGGCGACCGCCAAGACGATCACCAGTTACGACCCGCGGTCCGTGCCCGGTCTCTCGCAGACGCCGGAGTACGCCGACGCGCTGTACCGGTTGGGCGGCTTCATCGCGGAGGAACGAATCCCGACGATCGTTCAGTTCCGCATCGAACGCCAGGCGATCCTTCGACGACACGATCGGCCGACTTGCTTGTTCTACGTCCACGAGCTCGCGCTGCGGCAGCAGGTCGGGAACGACCAGATCATGGAAGACCAGTGCGCGAAGCTCCTGTTCGGAGCGCCCGAGATCCGGATCGTGCCGGCCCACATCGTGGTTCCGTCGTCGGGCTGCGTGCTCTGGGAGTACGAGAAGGCGTACCCGGTCGCCTTCGGTGAGACCGACCTCGCGAAGGTGTTCGTGCAGGATCCAGGGGCCATCGCGCGCACCAGGCTGCTCTTCAACCACCTGGATGAGGTCGCGCTGGATGCGGAACAATCGCGGAGCAGGCTGGCGGAGTACGTCAGCCCACCGCGAGAGGAATTCGATGGCCGAGGACCGCGTCTGGCGTAAGAGCAGCTACAGCGATGCGACCGAGGACGGGAACTGCGTCGAGGTCTCGATCGCTCAGGACGTGCTGGTTCGTGACTCCAAGAACGCCGACGCGGGCACGCTGAGCTTCAGCGCACCCGCGTGGCGTGCGTTCGTTCAGCGCCAGCCGTGACGTTCGCGTAGGGCGTCCACGACCTGGCCGAAGGCGGCGGGTGCCAGCACGGCACCCTCACGCCGGATGTCGTCGTCCGAGTCGAGGGCGAAGACCCGGTCGAGGCGCAGGTAGGAAGGCCTGCCCTCGCGGTCCCAGGCGCCCGCGCCCAGTTCCAGGAAGTCGTCGCGCGGCTCCTTCGACGAGAGCATCAGCGCCACGAGGTCGCCGCCCGCGTGGCCCACGACCAGCAGCGGGCGGTCCTTGCCGCGGTTGGCGTCCTCCTCGAAGGGCACCCACGCCCACACGACCTCACCGGGGTCGGCGTCGCCGTCCATGGTGGGCGCGTAGTCCAGCTTGGCGGCCTGTGCCGCGTCGAAAACCTCACGGACCGCGCCCTTCGCCGGGCGGGGGTCTTCACCGTTCGTCTGCACGGACGCACCCTAGTGGTGCAGGGCACAGCGACCTCTATGGGACCATAAGGGGACACCCGTCCGATTTCCTGTTGAGGACTGCCTTGACCTCGTTCGCCGACACGACCTTCACGCCGCCGGAGCTCATCCGGAACTTCTGCATCATCGCGCACATCGACCACGGCAAGTCGACGCTGGCCGACCGCATGCTGCAGCTCACCGGCGTGGTCGACGCGCGGGCGATGCGGGCGCAGTACCTCGACCGCATGGACATCGAGCGCGAGCGCGGCATCACCATCAAGGCGCAGAACGTGCGCCTGCCGTGGCAGCTCGACGGGCAGGACCACGTCCTGCACATGATCGACACGCCCGGCCACGTCGACTTCACCTACGAGGTGTCCCGCGCACTGGAGGCCTGTGAGGGCGCCGTGCTGCTGGTCGACGCCGCGCAGGGCATCGAGGCGCAGACGCTGGCCAACCTGTACCTGGCGATGGAGAACGACCTCACCATCATCCCGGTGCTGAACAAGATCGACCTGCCCGCCGCGGACCCGGACAAGTACGCGAAGGAGATCGCGCACATCACCGGCTGTGAGCCGGACGAGGTGCTGCGCGTCTCCGCGAAGACCGGTCTCGGCGTCGGCGCGCTGCTCGACGAGGTCGTGAAGAAGGTGCCGGCCCCCGTCGGCAGCGACGACGCCCCGGCCCGCGCGATGATCTTCGACTCGGTCTACGACACCTACCGCGGCGTCGTCACCTACATCCGCGTCGTCGACGGCAAGATCACGCCGCGCGAGCGCATCAAGATGATGTCGACCGGTGCGACCCACGAGATCCTCGAGGTCGGCATCGTCTCGCCGGAGCCCAAGCCGTCGCAGGGCCTCGGCGTCGGCGAGGTGGGTTACCTGATCACCGGCGTGAAGGACGTGCGCCAGTCCAAGGTCGGCGACACCGTCACGTCGGAGCGCAAGGGCGCCACGGAGCCGCTGGCCGGCTACCGCGAGCCCCGTCCGATGGTCTACTCGGGCCTCTACCCGGTCGACGGCTCGGACTACCCGGAGCTGCGCGAGGCGCTGGACAAGCTCCAGCTCAACGACGCCGCCCTGACCTACGAGCCGGAGACCTCCGCCGCGCTGGGCTTCGGCTTCCGCTGTGGCTTCCTCGGCCTGCTGCACCTGGAGATCACCCGCGACCGCCTGGAGCGCGAGTACGGTCTCGACCTCATCTCCACGGCCCCGAACGTCGTGTACCGCGTGGTGATGGAGGACGGCGCCGAGATCGTCGTGACGAACCCGTCCGACTGGCCGGAGGGCAAGCGCGCCGAGGTCTACGAGCCCATCACCAAGTGCACCATCATCGCGCCGTCCGACTACATCGGCCCGATCATGGAGCTCTGCCAGTCCAAGCGCGGCCAGCTCGGCGGCATGGACTACCTGTCCGAGGACCGTGTCGAGCTGCGCTACACGATGCCGCTCGGCGAGATCATCTTCGACTTCTTCGACTCCCTGAAGTCGCGCACCCGCGGTTACGCCTCGCTGGACTACGAAGAGTCCGGCGAGCAGGACGCGGAGCTCGTCAAGGTCGACATCCTGCTGCAGGGCGAGACGGTCGACGCGTTCAGCGCGATCGTGCACAAGGACTACGCCTACGCGTACGGCACGCGCATGGCGACGCGTCTGCGTGAGCTCATCCCCAGGCAGCAGTTCGAGGTGCCGATCCAGGCCGCGATCGGTGCCCGCGTGATCGCCCGCGAGACGATTCGCGCCATCCGCAAGGACGTGCTGGCCAAGTGCTACGGCGGTGACATCACCCGTAAGCGCAAGCTGCTGGAGAAGCAGAAGGAAGGCAAGAAGCGCATGAAGATGGTCGGCCGCGTCGAGGTGCCCCAGGAGGCCTTCGTCGCCGCGCTGTCCACCGATGAGCCGAAGGGCAAGAAGTAGGTTTCAGCTGTTCGAGCGACTGTCGGCGTCCGAACAGGATGCCTACAGTCGTTTGACATGACAACCGCTTTGAGCCGTGAGAACGACGTCCGCCGCTTCCAGAAGTGGGATGCGGACAACGACGGGATCATCGACCGCAGCGACTACGGGGCCGAGGCGAGGCGGATCGTCGGGGCGTTCGGGGAGAGCCTGAACAGCGGACGTGGCCGTGCCGTCATGGAGGCGTTGATCGTTCTCCACCGACGCCAGGCGGACGCGGCGGGCGTCGGCCTCGGCGGCGCGATGAACCAGCGGCAGTACCTCGCGGCGAACCAGGAACTGATGTTCGGCCGCGGCGACGAGGGCTTCGACGAACTGCTGCGGCCGGTCATCGCCGCGATCGCGGACCTGTGCGACACGGACCGCGACGGCCTGGTGAGCAAGGTGGAGCTGCGCCGGTGGCTCGGCAACGCGGTGGGTCTGAGCGACGCCGACTCCGACGCCGCGTTCGACCGCATCGATCTCGACGGCGACGGCACCCTCACGGTCGACGAACTCGTCGTGGCGGTGCGCGAGTTCCACTACGGGCGGCTGGACATCCCGCTGCTGGGCTGAGTTCCTTCATCCGGTGGGTTCTATGAGCGCGACGACCCGTTCTTCGTCGCGCGAGTAGGGCCCGCCGATGTACTTCTGGGCGATCGAGTCGATGATCTCCCACGCCGCGTCCCCTTCGAGCCACTCCACGACCCGGCCGCGCAGGGCGACCGGCTGGAACGGGTTGTCCGGCGGTGTCAGGGAGATCGCCACGCGCGGGTCGCGGCGCAGGTTGCGGGCCTTCTGGGAACCAGGGCCGGTGAGGATCGCGATGTGGTCGCCGTGCGTGCCGATCCACAGCGGCACCGAGTGAGGCGCGCCGTCGGGCAGGAGCGTGGCGAGGTGGGCGATCGGGGTGCCGTCGAGCACCGTGCGGACGTCCGCGTTCATCGCTGCACCTCGTAACGGAGGTGGGTCACGCCGGGGGCCGGGGTGGCGTCGATCAGGGTGAGGCGCACGTGCTTCGGGAGTTCCTGGAAGAACGGGCGGCCGCCGCCCAGCAGGATCGGCACCTGGTGCAGCACGACCTCGTCGACCAGTCCCGCCTGGAGCGCCGCGTTCAGCACGCCGCCGCCCATCAGGCCGACGTCCTTGCCGTCAGCGAGTTCCAGGGCCTTCGTGAGCGCGTCCTCGATGGACGTGGCCGGCGTCTGGCGGTCGGTCAGGTCTGCGGCGCGGTGGGAGAGCAGGACGAGCTTGGCGTTCGAGTGCGGGCTGCCGCCGCCGAAGCTCTCGGAGTCGTCGAACGTGTTGCGGCCGGCGACCACGGCGCCGACGCGTCCGGCGTGGAAGTCGAAGACCTCGGCGCTGGGCTCGCTCAGCTTGAAGCCGCCGAACTCCTGGCTCTCCACCGTGCCGTCGAAGTACCAGTCGAACAGCATGCCGCCGTCGCCGAGGCCCTGACCCGGACGGGGGTCGTGACCGGTGATGTATCCGTCGACCGACACCGAGTGGGCGCTGATCACCTTGCTCATCTCGTGCTCCCTTGAGTTCCTTTAAGAGACTCCAAGACCGTAGCAGACTTAAGTTCCTTAAGGGAACCCCAAGTTGCTAGAGTGGGGACATGCAGCGGACGAGCTTCAGTGGGATGGCGTGTTCGATCGCGCGCACGCTCGACGTCATCGGGGAGCCGTGGTCGCCGCTGATCCTGCGTGACGTGTGGGTCGGGATGAACCGGTTCGAGCAGCTCCAGGCCGACCTCGGGATCTCGCGCAAGGTGCTGACCGAGCGGCTGAATCACCTTGTGGAGCAAGGGGTTCTGGAGCGCCGTCCGTACGACCAACGGCCGCGCTACGAGTACGTGCTGACGGTCAAGGGCACCGAGCTCATCGACCTGCTCATGGTCATGAAGGGCTGGGGCGACCGGTGGCTCGCGGGCGAGGCGGGGCCGCCCGTGCTGTACCGCCACCACGCGTGCGGAGAGATCGCGGACGTCGAACTGCGGTGCGACCACTGCGGTGAGCCGATGCGGGCCGGCGACGTCGACCTGCTGCCCGGCCCTGGTGTTGCTGGATCGGCAACGTAGTTTGCCAATCTGGCACGGTCGGGAGCATCGTCGAAGCATGACGACCGCACAGGAGTTCTGGGAGACCTTCTACTCGGAGCGGGACCAGGTCTGGTCCGGCAAGCCGAACCCGTTGCTGGTGCGCGAGGCCGAACGGCTCACGCCCGGCAGCGCGCTCGACATCGGGTGCGCGGAAGGTGGTGACGCCGTCTGGCTCGCGAAGAGGGGCTGGCGGGTGCTGGGCGTCGACGTGTCGCAGGTCGCGCTGGACCGGGCGCTGAAGCACGCGTACGACGCCGGCGTCGAGATCTCCGTGGAGCGGCACGATCTCAAGGCCACGTTCCCCGCCGGCCTGTACGACCTGGTCAGTGCGCAGTTCCTGCACTCGCCGGTCGAGGAGGACGGGGAGCGCAACAGCATCCTGAAGAAGGCGGCGGGGGCCGTGGCGCCCGGCGGGTACCTGATCGTCGGCGGGCACGCGGGGGCGCCGTCGTGGTCCGAGCACCAGGACTACTATTTCCCGACGACGAAGGACGTGCTCGACCACCTCGCGCTGAAGGACAACTGGATCATCGTCACCGACGAGGTGGTGGAACGGCCGCTCGTCGGGCCGGACGGCCAGCAGGAGACGCGCAAGGACAACGTCCTGACCCTCAAGAGGTTGTTCTAGAAAACGCGAAGGCCACCCTCGGCAACGTTGCCGGGGTGGCCCCAGGGTGATTCGTCAGGCGGACCGCAGGAGGCGGTCCATCGCCTGCCGGTTGATGATCGAACGGAGCTCGCCGGTCTCCTCCGCGCTGTGGCGCGACAGGATGGCGTCCAGTTCGAGACGGTCGCTCTCGGTGGTGTAGCTGGCCAACTGCCGTTCGAGGCTCCGGCGCGAGAAGCGAGCTTCACGGCGCGAGGCCAGGCTCGAACGCAGGGACTTCACGGACAGGTCGTGGCGGGTCATCGTGTCCTTCCAATCTTGGTTACGTTTCGATAATACACCCTGTTCAAGAGACCTGTACCGATGAAGAAGCGAGTTAGCTCACGTACTCCGCGAGCAACCCGAGGGCGCGCGCGTACTTGGCCTTCAAACGATCTTGTGTGGCGTCGTCCAGACGGGCCATCCGGGCGGGGGAGAGGTTGTCGCTGATGTCCGCGCGCTTCACGGAGAGTGCCAACGGGTTCGCGGCGACGCGGCGGAGGTAGTCCTCCTGCGGCTCCTCCGGGAGATGCGACAGGGCCACCACGGCGTCGACGACTACCTCGGGGCAGCCGCGCGCCAGCAAGTCCGAAGCGGTGACTGGGGTGTCCTCGATGACGTCGTGCAGGACGGCGGCCATCTGCTCGTGCTCGCCTGTCATCGACGCCATGACCCGCAACGGGTGCCCGATGTACGGCCGGCCCGACTTGTCGACCTGGCCGTCGTGGGCCGCGGTGGCGATCGTGATGGCGTCTTCGAGGGTGAACACGCCCCTCAAGTTAAACCAGGGCTTGACCAGACGCAGTGGTCTAGTCCATTTTTAGTCCACTCACAACATGGCCGCCGCATGATGTGTGGAGGTGGACCATGTCCAAGACCAGACGAGCAGCTGTAGCGCTGCTGTCCGCGCTGTTCGCTTGTGCCGGTCTGGTGTTGGTGATCAACGGAAGCGCTGCCGCCGCGAACCTCGCGGCCAACAGCGGCTTCGAGGCCGGCAACCTGAGCGGCTGGACCTGCACCGAGGGCACGAGCGTCACCAGCAGCACGAAGCGCACCGGCACGTACGCCCTGCAGGGCGCACCCGCCGGACAGAGCAACGCGCGGTGCCAGCAGACCGTGACGGTGCAACCGAACACGGCCTACAAGCTGTCCGCGTGGGTGCAGGGCAGCTACGTCTACCTCGGCGTCACCGGTGGCGTGGAGAAGAACACCTGGACGCCCGGCACGAGCGGGTTCTCGCAGCTGACCGTGGACTTCACCACCGGCAGCGCCACCAGCGTCACGATCTACCTGCACGGCTGGTACGGCCAGCCCGCGTACTTCGCCGACGACGTCAACCTCGACGGCCCTGGCACGCCGCCGACGACCACGAGCACCACGACGTCGACCACCACCACTACGACGACGACCACGACGACCACCACCACGACCAGCAACCCGCCGAACACCGGTCTGCCGAAGCACGTCCTGACGGGCTACTGGCAGAACTTCTACAACGGTGCGCGCGCCCTGAAGCTGGCGGACGTTCCCACCACCTACGACATCATCGCGGTCTCGTTCGCCGACGCCACGGCGGTGCAGGGCCAGGTCGCGTTCAACCTCGACCCCGGTCTGAGCAGCCAGCTCGGCGGCTACACCGACGCGCAGTTCCGCGCGGACATCAAGACCGTGCAGAACCGCGGCCAGAAGGTGATCATCTCCGTCGGCGGTGAGAAGGGCACGATCAGCGTCGGCAACTCCACGGCGGCGACCAACTTCTCCAACAGCGTCAAGAGCCTGATCTCCACCTACGGCTTCAACGGCGTCGACATCGACCTGGAGAACGGCGTCAACGCCACCTACATGGGTCAGGCGCTGCGCAGCATCGCGGCCGGCGGAGGCAGCGTCATCACCATGGCGCCGCAGACGATCGACATGCAGAACGTCAACTCCGAGTACTTCAAGCTGGCGCTGGCCACCAAGGACATCCTGACCATCGTCAACATGCAGTACTACAACTCCGGCTCGATGCTCGGCTGTGACCAGCAGGTCTACAGCCAGGGCACGGTCAACTTCCTGACCGCGCTCGCGTGCATCCAGTTGCAGAGCGGCCTGCGCGCCGACCAGGTGGGCCTCGGTCTGCCGGCGTCGCCGTCCGGTGCCGGTGGCGGTTACCAGTCGCCGTCCAACGTCAACAACGCGCTCAGCTGTCTCGCCCGCGGCACCGGCTGCGGGACGTTCAAGCCGAGCACGACCTGGCCGTCCATCCGCGGCGCCATGACGTGGTCGATCAACTGGGACGCCTCGAACAACTGGCAGTTCGCGAACACCGTTGCCCCTCATCTGGACTCCCTGCCCTAGATGATGGAACCGTCGGCGTCACGTCCACAGTGGACGTGACGCCGACGTCCGTTCGGAGCAGTCCTTGCGTCATCAAGGACACAGGGCTTCACCAGGCATTTGCCGCCCGACCCCACTAGGTTGTCCCCCATGTTCCACACGCTGGCCGTGCCCGTGATCGCCGCGCCCATGGCAGGTGGCCCGTCCACCCCCGAACTGGTCGCCGCGGTGAACGAGGCAGGCGGGTTCGGGTTCCTCGCAGCCGGGTACGTCACCGTCGAGCAGCTCGCGGAGAAGATCACACGCACGAGCGAGCTCACCACAAAGCCGTTCGGGGTCAACCTTTTCGTGCCTGGAACACGGCCTACCAGCGACATCTCGTCCTACGTGCGTCGCGTCACGGCCTGCGCCGAGAAGGTCGGCGCCGCGCCGGGTGATCCCCGCTGGGACGACGACAACTACGCGGCGAAGCTCGAACTCGTGCTGGCGCTGCGGGTTCCGGTGGTGTCGTTCACTTTCGGCCTGCCCGACGCCGACGACGTCCAGCGGCTCAAGGCGGCGGGCTCCACGATCGTCGTGACGGTCACCACCCCGAGTGAAGCGCGGCAGGCGCGGCAGATCGGCGCCGACGTCCTGTGCGTGCAGGGCTCGGACGCGGGCGGCCACCGCGGCACGTTCGCCGACGACGGCATCTCGCCCGGTGGTGGTGAGCTCTACGGCACCCTCGCGGCGATCAGGCTGGTGAAGAGCACCGTCGACCTGCCGGTGATCGCGACCGGTGGCCTCGTCAGCGGCGCCGACGTCGCCGCCGTGCTGGCAGCGGGTGCGGTCGCGGCGCAGCTCGGCACCGCGTTCCTCGGCTGCCCGGAGGCGGGAACCAATGCGACGCAACGGGAAGCGCTCGCCGAAGGAGCCCGGCGCACGGCGCTCACGCGGGCGTTCAGCGGACGGCCCGCCCGAGGGCTCGTGAACCGGTTCCTGATCGAGCACACCCCGCACGCGCCCGCCGCGTACCCGAACGTCCACCACCTGACGCGACCAGTGCGTGCGACCGGTGAGGTGGAGGTCATGTCGCTGTGGGCGGGCACCACGTATCCGCTCGCGACGGCCGAACCGGCGGGCGAGGTCGTGAGGCGAATCGGCTCGGAGCTGACCGAAACGATCAAATCCCTGGCTCAGAGGTTCCCGCGCGGCTAAGAAGGAGAGCGTGACCTCGCTCTCCGATGAGATGTTCCACGCTCTGATGGACTGGAACCCGTTGTTCGCCACGCTCGTCGGTGTGCCGGGCTGGGACGATCGGCTCGAAGACCTCGGCGTCGACGGCCACCAGGCCCTGCGGGCGCGACTGACAGGCATCCTCGAGCGCCTCGACGACAGCGACGAGGACCAGGTCTCGCGAGACGTGATCCGGCACCAGGCCGAGTCGATCATCACCCGCGTCGACGCGCGGCTGGTCGAGCACACGGTGTCGCGAGGAGCCAACGCGCCGGTCGCGGGTCTGCTCAGGGCCGCCTCCCAGGTGGACTTCTCGCAGCGGCTGCACCTCGTTCCGCGCTTCCTGGAACAGGCACAGCGACGGTTGCTCGACACCGACCGCACACCGTTGCGCCGGCACGTGGAGAACGGCGCGGCCTACGTCGAACGGTTCCTCGCTTCTCCGCGCCAGCAGTGGGAGGGCGACGCGGACCTGCGTCCGGCGTTCGCCCGCTACCGCGAGGTCCTGCTCGGCCTGCCGGGCCGGGACGACGAGCAGGCTGGTCTGTGCTGGCTGCCCGACGGCGAGGAGAACTACCGCAAGCTCGTTCACGACTACACGACCGCTCCCTACAGCCCCGCCGAGCTGCATCGGCTCGGGCTCGACCTGATCGCGTCGCTGCGGGACGAGTACGCGGAGATCGGTTCGCGGGTGTGGGGCATCTCGGACGTGCCGGAGATCTTCCGGCGGTTGCGCACGGATCTGTTGTGGGACAACGAGGACGACATGCTCGTCAGCGCGGTCGACGCCGTCGCGCGGGCCGAGGCCGAGGCGCCGAACTGGTTCGGGCGGTTGCCGAAGGCGCGCTGTGAGATCAGGTTCGTGCCGGAGGTCGACCGCCACAACGCCGCGTTCGCGTACTACGAGGACGCCGCGCTCGACGGGTCCCGTCCGGGTACGTACTTCGTGAACCCGTTGAACGCCACCGGACGCAGCCGCACGGTGTCCGAGGTGACGGCGTTCCACGAGGCCATTCCCGGCCACCACTTCCAGCTCTCGATCGCCGCCGAGACCGAGCTGTCGAACGTGCGCAAGTTCGCGTTCATCGAGTCCTACCTCGAAGGCTGGGGCCTCTACACCGAGCGCCTGGCCGACGAGATGGGCCTGTACTCGTCGGACGAGGCCCGCCTGGGCATGCTGGGTCTCGACGCGATGCGCGCGGGCCGGCTGGTGGTCGACACGGGCCTGCACGCGCTCGGGTGGCCCCGGCAGCAGGCCGTCGACTACCTGCGCGAGAACACCGCGATGGACGACGCGGAGATCAACTCCGAGGTCGACCGGTACATCGAGGCACCGGGGCAGGCGCTCGCGTACATGGTGGGGCGCCTGGAGATCCAGCGCGTGCGCGAGGAGGCCAGGGCCGCGATGGGTGACCGGTTCGACATCAGGGCGTTCCACGACCTCGTGCTGGAGAACGGCATCGTGCCGTTGCCCACGCTCGGCAAACTTGTCTCCGACTGGTCCGGGAGGGCCTGATGTCACTCGCTGATGAGATGTTCCAGGCGTCCATGGACTACTCGCCGTTGTCGGCCACGATGCTGGGGGTGCCGGGCTGGGAGGACAGGCTCGAGGACCTGAGCGCGGACGGCGAGCGCGTGGTCAGGGACCGGATCGCCGGCATCCTGGACAAGGCCGAGACGGACGACACCGAGGACCCCGTCACGCTCGCGGTCATCAAGCAACAGGGCAGGGCGATCGTCGACCGCATCGACGCCAGGCTGATCGAGCACACCGTCGCCACCGGACTGAGCGCACCGGTCAACGGCCTGCTCATGATCTCGTCGCGACTCGACGTGTCCGGGCGCGTCGACCAGTTCGCGCGCTACATCGGACAGGCGGGGGAGCGGGTCCGCGACTCCGACCGCCGGCCGTTGCGCCGCCACCTCGAGGTCGGGGCGAAGCGCATGGAGAGCGTGCTGGCCGCGCCGGTGCAGGAGTGGGAGGGCGAGCACTCCGCCGAGATCCGCACGGCCATCGCCGGGTTCCGCGACGTGCTGACGTCGATCGAGGACGGCCGCTCCGACGACCAACCGGGCCTGTGCTGGTTGCCGGACGGCGAGCAGAACTACACGAAGCTGGCCCGCAACTACACGACGACCACCCGCACGCCCGACGAACTGCACCGGCTGGGTCTCGACCTGATCGCGTCGCTGCGGGAGGAGTACGCGGAGATCGGCTCGCGGTTGTGGGGCACGAGGGACGTGCCGGAGATCTTCCGCCGGTTGCGCACGGAACTGTTGTGGGACAACGAAGAGCAGATGATCGAGAACGCCCTGGAGGCGATCGCGCGGGCGGAGGCGGAGGCGCCGAACTGGTTCGGCCGCATGCCCACGGCCGCCTGCCAGGTGCGCGCCGTCGAGGAGGCGGAACGGCCGACGTCGGCGATCGCGTTCTACCAGCCGGGGCTGCCGGACGGGTCGCGTCCCGGCACGTACTGGCTGAACCCCTTGGGCGCCACCGAACGCAGCCGCACGCTGTCCGAGGTGACGGCGTTCCACGAGGCGGTACCGGGCCACCACTACCAGTTCTCGATCGCGTCCGAACTCGACCTGCCCAACATGCGCAAGTTCGCGTTCATCGAGGCGTACCTGGAGGGCTGGGGTCTCTACACCGAGCGCCTCGCGGACGAGATGGGTCTCTACTCGTCGGACGAGCAGCGCTTCGGCATGCTGGGTCTCGACGCGATGCGCGCCGGCCGGTTGGTGGTCGACACGGGCATCCACGCGTTCGGCTGGACGCGGCAGCAGGCCGTCGACTACCTGCGCGAGAACACCGTGATGCCGGAGCCGGAGATCAACGCCGAGATCGACCGGTACATCGAGTCCCCGGGCCAGGCGCTCGCGTACATGGTGGGGCGCCTGGAGATCCAGCGCGTGCGGGCCGAGGCCGAGACGAAGATGGGCGACCGGTTCGACGTCCGCGCGTTCCACGACCTGGTGGTGGGGAGCGGCGCGGTGCCGCTCTCCACCCTCGACCAGATCGTCACCGCTTGGGCTGACGCTCCATGACGGAGTGCTTCTTCGAGTAGGTGAAGTAGATGACCAGGCCGATCACGAACCAGATCGCGAACCGCAGCCAGGTCTCCGGGTTGAGGAACGTGATCAGCCAGATCGAGAAGATCACGCCGATGATCGGCACCACGGGCATGCCCGGCGTCCTGAACGTGCGCGGGAGGTCGGGCTGCTTGTAGCGCAACACGATCACGGCGACGCAGACGACGACGAACGCCAGCAGGATGCCGATGTTGGTGAGTTCGGCGGCCTCCGCGATCGGCAGGAAACCGGCGATGAGCGCCGACGCGATGCCCAGCACCCAGGTGATGCGCGACGGCACGTGCTTCACCGGGTGCGTCTTCGCGAACCACTGGGGCAGCAGGCCGTCGCGGCTCATCGAGTAGCCGACGCGGGCCGCGCCCAGCAGGAACGTGAAGAGCACCGTCGTGATGCCGAGGATCGCGCCGACGCTGATGATGATGCCCAGCGCGGGCAGGCCGACGTCGGCGAACGCCGTGGCGAACGCGGACTCCGCGTCGACGTCCTTGTAGTTCACCATTCCGGTCAGCACCAGGCAGGCCAGCACGTACAGCACCATCGACACCGCGAGCGAGTAGATGATCGCCTTCGGCATGTGCTTCTGGGAGTCCTTCGACTCCTCGGCCGCCGTCGACATGGCGTCGTAGCCGAACACCGCGAAGAACACCGTCGCCGCACCCGTGAGCGCACCGGAGATGCCGAAGGGGAAGAACGGGTTGTAGTTGTCGGTGTCGATGTGGAACGCGCCGACGATGACGACCAGGGCCACGACCGCGACCTTCAGGTACACCAACGTGGTCTCGAACCGCGCCGCGTTCTTCATGCCCGTGTTCAGCACGTACGCGATCAGCAGGCACAGCAGCACCGCGAACAGGTTGACCTTGTAACTGCCCGCGGCGACGTCACCGGTCTCCGTGCCCGGCGCACCGAGCATCCATTGCGGTAGGTGGATGTCGAGCAACGACAGCAGTTCCGTGAAGTAGCCGGAGATGCCGATCGCCACCACCGCCACGATCGCGGTGTACTCCAGCAGCAGGTCCCAGCCGATGAACCAGCCGACGATCTCACCGAGCACCGCGTAGCCGTAGGTGTAGGCGCTGCCGGCCTTCGGGATCATGCCCGCGAACTCCGCGTACGAGAACGCCGCCGCCGCGCTCGCGACACCCGCGATGAGGAACGAGACCAGCACGGCCGGTCCGGCCGTCTTGTTCGCGACGGCGCCCGCGAGCGAGAAGATGCCCGCGCCGATGATGCCGCCGATGCCGATCGCCGTCAGCTGCCACAGACCCAGTGTTCTGGTGAGCCCGTCGCCCTTGTCCTCCGCGATCTGGTCTATGGGCTTGCGCCTGAAAACGCCCTGGGTGGTCATGACGACCACTGTCACGCGGTTCGTCCGAACCCGCTGGGCAGAAGGGCGTTTTCAGGCGTCTTGCGCGTTTTACGGGCGGGTGAAGACGATCTTGCCCGCTGTGTCGCCGTCGAGCATCGCCTGCAGACCCTGCTCGGCGTCCTCGAACTTCAGCTCGGCGCCGATCTGCGGCTTGAGGTCGTTGAGGGCGCAGAACCGGATCAAGTCGCCCAACTCCTCACGCGTGCCCATGGTCGAGCCGACCACGCGCAGCTGCAGGAAGAACAGTCGCTGGAGCTCGGCCGCGGAGGCGTCACCGGACGTCGCGCCGGAGATCACCACGATGCCGCCGGGCTTCAACGCCTTCATCGAGTGCGACCAGGTGGCCTTGCCGACGGTCTCGAACACCGCGTCGACCCGTTCGGGCAGCCTGGCGCCGGACTCGAACGTGTCGTGGGCGCCGAGGGTGGTCGCCAGCGCGCGCTTCTCTTCGCTACGGCCCGTGACCCACACGCGGAAGCCCGCGGCGCGGCCTAGTTGGATCAGCGCCGTCGACACACCGCCCGACGCGCCCTGCACGAGCATCGTCTGGCCGGGGCGCAGACCGGACTTCACGAACAGCATCCGGTACGCCGTCAGCCACGCCGTGCCCATGCAGGCGGCCTCGGCGAACGTGAGGTCCGCGGGCTTGGGCAGCGCGTTGTTGGCCGGCACCGTGACGTAGTCGGCGAACGTGCCCTGGTGCTTCTCGGTGAGCAGCGTGCGCTTCGGGTCCAGCGTCTCCTCGCCGGACCAGTTCGGGTCGCCGATGACGGAGTGCAGCACCACCTCGGTGCCGTCGTCGAGGACGCCGGCACCGTCGCAGCCCAGGATCATCGGGAACTGCTCCGGCTTGATGCCGACCCCGCGCAACGTCCACAGGTCGTGCATGTTGAGGCTGGCCGCCTTGACCACGACGCGCACCCACCCGGCGGGGACCTCAGGTTCGGGGCGCTCGCCCACGCGAAGCGAGGCCAGCGGGTTCTCGGGACTGGGTTCTGCTGCGTATACGGCGAACATGGTTCGCAACATACCCACCTGGATCGTGGCCAAATGCCGTGACACGGGTCACGGGACTACGCTCAGGTGCGTGGACTGGCTGGTGCAGTGGTGGGACGGGGTCGAGCTGTGGGTCGTGCAGCTGCCCGTCGCCGTGCAGTTCCCCGTCGTGATGATCGTGGTGTTGCCCTTGTGCCTGGGCGTGGCGCGGCTGATCGACCGGGTCGCCGACTGGGGAGCGAACAATCCCGCGTCGGTCCCTGAGCCGGAGCCGGAACCCGAATCGGAGAAGGTCGCAGCGTGAGTCCTGGTCGTCGCCTGACCGTCGCACTGGTCGGGCTCGTTGCCCTGGTCGTGGTCGGATGGTTCTTCAAGGACAACTCGTCCGGGCCGCCCACCCAGACCTCGAAGCCCGTGGTCACGAGCGCGGCGCAGGGCGAGACCGTGCCCGGCGCGAACTCCGGGCTGAACGTCGAGGCGCTGTCGAAGCTGCCCGCCGAGGCCGGCAAGACCTGGAAGCTGATCGAGGCGAAGGGTCCGTTCCCGTACCCGCGCAACGACGGCGTGACGTTCCAGAACCGGGAGAAGCGGCTGCCCGCCAAGGACTCCGGGTACTACAAGGAGTACACGGTGCCGACGCCGGGAAGTCCCGACCGAGGTGCGCGGCGCATCGTCACCGGTTCCGAAAAGGAAGTCTTCTACACCGGCGACCACTATTCGTCGTTCGTCGTCGTGGACGTGAAGAAGTGAAACGGCGCATTCTCGTTTCGGAAAAGTCCGCCGCCATCTCGGCCATTGCCGCCGCGCTGGACTTCCCCGAGTGGTTCGGGCAGAACCTGGACGCCCTGTACGACAGCCTGACCGATCTGTCCTGGCTGCCCGCGGGCGAGTACACGCTGATCGTGCCCGCGAACCTGGACCCTTCCGTTTCGGAAGTGCTGCGTGACGCTGCGAAACAGACCGCCGAATCAGGTGACCGAAAAGTGCGCGTGATTCGCACGGAACGGTGACTGGCGCTGCGGGTTCGGCGTCCGGAGTGGACAGTGCCATTCCATGGGAACGCAATTCCGCCGCTTGAGCTGTGCGCTCGGCGTCGCCGTGGTTGTAGGAACGCTTTGTCCGGCGGTGTCGTTCGCCGGTGACCCCGACTGCTCGCAGGAGGGGCCCTTCTCGCCGTTCGAGACGCTCGACGGCGACAACCCCGTGACGATGCAGAACGGCCGTGTGGTCGAGCTGCGCGCGTCGAACAAATCCAAGTGCGCGTGGGGCCGCATCTCGCACGGCACGCCCGGCGAGGAGATCTGGACGGACCGCAAGGACCCCTCGGCCAACGGGCACGAGGGGTTCCTCGGCTACACCAGGATCGACTCGGGGACCGCGAAGTACACCGAGGCGTTCAAGAACGACGGCAAGCTGATGCGCGCGTGCGGGTCCTCGCAGGGCAAGATCGAGTGCACCGGCTGGTTCTAGTCCGCCGGATCAGTTCTCGGCGGGCACCCAGGACGGCTTGCGCTTCTCCCTGAACGCCGTGATGCCCTCTTGGCCCTCGGGTCCGCCGAAGTGCCGGGCTGACAGCTTGAGCATGTCCGCGAAGACCTCGCCGAGGTTCGTGGACCGCTCCTGCTGCAGCATCTCCTTGGTGGCCGCGAGCGCGTTGGGTGCGCCGAGCGCGAGCATGTCCGTGTAGCGGCGGACCTCCGCGTCGACGTCGTCGGTCGCGGCGTTGAGCAGGCCGATTTCCACGGCGCGCTCGGCGTCGAACGTCTCGCCGGTCAGGAACAGCTCGTGGGCCTGGCGGGGGAGCAGCCGCGGCAGCACCGTCACCGAGATGACGGCCGGCACGACGCCGATCCGGACCTCGCTGAACGCGAACGTGGCGCTGCTGGCGGCGATGGAGATGTCGCATGCCGCGACGATGCCGACGCCACCCGCGCGGGCCGGGCCGTTGAGTGCCGCGACGACCGGCTTCGGGCTGGTCCAGAGCTGTTCGAGGATCGCGGGGAACTCGTTGACGCCCTGGTCGCCCGCGCTCGCGCCGGCGGCCTCCTTGAGGTCCATGCCGGAACAGAACACGGAGCCCGTGTGGGTCAGCACGACCACGCGCACGCCGTCGTCCTTCGCCGCTGTGCTCAGGTGCTCCTTGAGCTCCCGGCGCAGCTGTGAGGACAGCGCGTTGCGGTTGTGGGGGGAGTCCAGCGTGATCGTCGCGATGCCACGCCGCACCTCGTAGTGGACCAGCTCATCTGCCATGGGGCTGACCTTAGCCGCGGTGGTGTTTGACAGGATGCTGTCACTTATGACAGTCTGCTGTCATGACGCAGACGGTGTACCTCGTTCTGGCCGACAAGCTCGCCGACTGGGAGTACGGCCACGTGGCCGCGCAGGTGAGCCTGCAGCAGTTCCAGCAGCAGCCGGGGCGGTACGAGATTCGGACGGTCGGGCTGACCACGGACCCGATCCGCACTCTCGGTGGCGTGCGGATGCTGCCCGATGTCGCTCTGGAGGACGTCTCGCTGGACGACGCGGCGATGCTCGTGATGCCGGGCGGCGAAGGCTGGGAGACCGGTGAGCTGGCGGCGTTCGGGAAACTCGCGCGGCGGTTCCGCGAGGCCGGCAAACCGATCGCGGCGATCTGCGGCGCGACGGTCGCGCTGGCGGCCGAGGGGTTGCTGGACGACGTGGCGCACACGTCGAACTTCCTTGAGGGGCTTGGTTCTTACGGCGGCGCGGCGCTGTACCGCGACGAACGCGTGGTGCGCGCCGATGGTGTGATCACGGCTGGTGGCGCCTCTGCTCTGGAGTTCGCTCGCGAGGTGCTGGCGGAACTGGAGACGTTCTCCGCGGGCACGTTGGAGGCTTGGTACGAGTTCAACCGCGACGACACGCCCGCGGCGTTCGGGAAGCTGGTGGCCAGTGTCCACGAGTGAGTCGGCGTCCAGGACCGAGTCAGGTGATGTGCTGACCGACGTCGTGATGAGGACTTTCCGTTTGTACGGGGCGTTTCTCGACGCGGCCGAGGTGATGACGAAGCCGGTCGGCCTGACCGCGGCGTGGTGGCAGGTGCTCGGCGCGGTGCTGCGCGAGCCGTTGTCCGTCTCCGGGATCGCACGGGAGATGGGGCTGGCTCGGCAGTCCGTGCAGCGGATCGCGGACCTGTTGGTGGACAAGGGTTTGGCGGAGTACCTGCCGAACCCGGCGCATGCCCGCGCGAAGCTCGTCCAGCCCACTCCTGAGGGATATGCGGCTATCGAACGGTTGCGGGACGCGCAGCACGAGTGGGCCAACCGCGTCAGTGCGCAGGTCTCCTTGGAAGACCTGCGCACGACGCTCGCCACGATGACCGCGTTGGTCGCGGCTACTTCCTGATGCCCGGCAGGGGGTGGGGCATCGGGGTTTCTAGCCGATCGTGGTCGTGGTCAGCACGGGGCTGGGGTCCGGGTAGCCCTTCGCGGCGGCGTTGATCGGGAACCCGATCACCACGACGACCGCGGTGAAGGTGAGGCCAGGGGCGTCGTAGCTGGTGCCACCCAGCTTCGTGGTGATCGTCCCGGTGCCGCCGGCCTGCAGGTTGATCGTGACGGTGGGCAGCTCGAAGTCGGCGCCGCCCTTGATCGGACCGGGCACGTTCAGCACGACGTCGTTGCCCGACAGGGCGACCGTCGGCGTGCCACCCAGTCCGGAGCCGCCCGACAGCGACGCGGACTGGAACTTCGAGTTGGCCGGCACCGGCAACCTGAGCGCGAGACCCTTGATCTCCCGCACCTGCCGCCCGCCGGCCTCGGTCGGAATCTTGTTGGGCGCGGGGTCGACGGTGACCGCGACCGTGCCACCGGGGGCGACGGTCGCCGGCGCCGACGCGTCGACGCCCTGGTCGAGTGTGAAGTCGGACGTCTGCCCGACAGCACTCGCCCGGAGCTTGTAGGTGATCGTCTGCGGAGCGGCTGCTGACGCGTTGACGGCGAACATCAGCATCGGTACCAGTGCGGCTGCGGCAATTCCGGCTAGCTTCATGGCCTCTCCCCGTTGAGTGGACGAGGGACACTTCCAGCACGCGACGTAGTCACCTGACTACTCATGAGTAGGTTTCACGTCAACAGTTCACACTTCACATCGCCCGAACGGCTCTGCGCATTCGATCTTGTGGCGGCGGCTGAAAGTGGCGTGCTGCGGGGGAACGTCGTGTGCCGCAGCGGTTGGGCTCAAATGTGCTAGGCTGCTCACATAGCCTCTGCCACTAGGCGGAGGAAGTGAGCCCAGGTGCGCTTCCGGACGGTTGCTGCCTGGGCTTCGCGCTTTCTAGGGCTCGACGCGGGTCACCACGGGATGATCCGCCGCACCCAGTCGCCACCGGCTCCCAGGCACCACGCGACCGCGTCGCTCACCCACAGTGCAGGTTCGGCGGACGACTGGATGTGCTCGTAGACGATGCCCGCATCGCGGGCCTTGGTGCGAGCCAGCACCACACGGTCGCGCCCGTTGCCCGCGTGGTCACGGGAGTCGAGAACGAGCCTGCTCACGCCCCGATCGATCGCTTCCAGCACCAGTCGTTCCAGCAGGACGCCACGCGCGGTATCGCCTTTCTCGCAGCTGGACACCACGACTACTTCGAAGGTTCGTTCAACGAGGCGCGACACGATGAACTTGCGGCGGCTGTCCTTTTCGGACTTGAAGTGCACTCGCCGCTCGCCGGGCAGGAGGAGACTCCGCATCAGCGACCGGGTCGAGTGCAGTGCGGCGGGAGCGACGAGCGTCGCGGCGAGCAGGTGACCGCCGCGTTCGGTCTCGTCGACGAACATATGCATCCAAACAGGATCGCAGGCGCCGCCGACAATTCTCGTTCGGGTGGCTCAGACCGGCGGCGGCAGCCAGCCGCGGCTCATCGCCACGGTCACCGCGGCCGTCCGGTCACTCACGTCGAGCTTGCTGAACACGTGCAGCAGATGGCTTTTCACCGTCGCCTCACTGACGTTCAACGCCTGACTGATCGCACCGTTGGACAACCCACGGGCAACCAGCCCAAGCACTTCAGTCTCCCGTGCACTCAGTCCAGGTCGTTGCACCGCACTCACGAGCTTGGTGGCGACAGGAGAAGCCAGCACGGTCTGGCCGCGTGAGGCGGCACGCACCGCGTCGATCAACTCCTCGCTCGGCGCGTCCTTCAGCAGATAGGCCGTGGCACCCGCTTCGATGGCGCGCAGGATGTCGCCGTCGGTGTCGAAGGTGGTCAACACGACGACCCGGCAGGAAGTTGCCGCGACTACAGCGGCGGTGGCCGTGGCGCCGTCCACGCCGGGCATCTTGAGGTCCATCAGCACGACGTCCGGCTGCAGTTCCGAAGCCAGCCGGATTGCCTCGGAACCGGAGCCGCATTCACCGATGACGGTCAGATCTTCTTGCGCCTCAAGGATTGTGCGCAGGCCGAAGCGGACGACCGGGTGGTCGTCGACCAGCAGCACCCGGATCACGCGTCCTCCAGTCGTACGTGCACGCGGACTCCTGAGCCCGGCGAGGAACGGATGTCGAACTCGCCGCCCGCTGCGCGCACACGATCTCGCAACCCGTCCAGGCCGTAGCCGCGCGGGGTGTCCGAAGAGAAACCGCAGCCATCGTCCACGATCGACAGCGAAACTCCGGCCGCGTAGTCGAGAGAGACGGTCACAGTCGAGGCGTGTGCGTGCTTGCGGACGTTCGCCAACGCTTCCTGCGTGACGCGCAACAGCGTGACTTCGTGGTCCGGTGGCAACGGGCGATACGTGCCGTGAACGGTCATCGACGCGGAGAGCCCTAGCTCGTGGCCCAACCGGGACGTGAGGCGTTCGAGAGCGGCGGGGAGGGCGGCGCCGTTCAGTTCCACCGGCGTCAGTGCGGCGACCAATGCGCGGATCTCGGCCAGGTTTTCGGACGTGGTCTGCTCGGCCAGGGCCAAGTGCTGGTCGCGCGCACCGGGATCGGTGGCGGTTCTGGCCGCTCGCAACAGGAGTAGCACCGAGGTCGCGCCCTGGGCGAGGATGTCGTGCAGGTCGCGGGCCAGGCGTTCGCGTTCGGTGAGGACGCCGGCTTCGTGGCTGACGACGGCCAACGCGGCTCGTTCGCGGCTCTGCGAGATGATCCTGGCAATCCACAGGCCCAGCATCACGGCGGGCACGACGCTCAGGAAGATGACCACCGCGGCGCCGACCGAGTTCTCGCTGAAGCTGCCGGACACCAGCACGACGGTGCCGATCGACAGGGACGTCAGCGCGGTCGCCCAGATGGCGAGCCTGGGTTCCAGCAGCGACCAGATGTGCGGGTACAGCGTGAAGAAAAGTACCGACAGCGCGGGCACCAGTGCGAACATCGCGATCACCAACGGGATCGCGACGGCCAGGTAGCGCACGCCGCGTGCGTCACGGGCGAGCGGTGCTCCGACGCGCCAGTACCAAACGCACAGCGCGGCCAGCAGCACCAGGGCGACCGGCACGAAACGGTCTTCCGCGAACACCAGCACCACGCCGACCAGAGCGAACGCCGCGAAGGCCACGTGCCAGGCGACCTTGGTGCGGTCCCAGGCGTCATCGGAGGACACCGGGAAACTGTGCGGCCCCACGCGCGAAAACACCAGTAACCGGTCGGCTGAGCGCGAAACCCACCGGTCCGTCGATGTGCCCGGAGTTCGCGAAGGCCGAGGATTCGGAGCCATGACGAGAAAGAAGTCCGGACTGGTCCTGCTGATCCTGTCGATGGTCTACGCGGCCGTCATCGCCCTGCTCGCGGTCGCCGATTCGACCGCGCTCACCCCCGTCGCGATCGCCGGGGGAGCGTTGCTCGGCATCGGCTGGGCGACCGTCGGCTACCTGTCGAACCAGAAGGCCTAGGCGGCGACGGTCTGCCGCGCCAGGGCGAGGTCGTACCGGTCCAGCACGAGCTGCGCGACCTCGACGTCGTCACCCAACGGCCGCGCCACGACGGCGTCGCCCGCGAGCGCCGCCACCTTGTCCGGCAGCAGGCCGGGCGCGAGGAACCACGACGACACGGCGATCTTCGTGGCTCCCCTCATCCGCAACCGCTCGATCGCCTCGGGCACGGTCGGCGAGGCGATCGACGCGAACGCCGCCTCCACGCCGGCCCAGCCCGACTCGCGAGCCCAGCGCCGGGCCACGCGCGCCACGGCCTCGTTCGCCGGGGCGTGCGAGGACCCGGCGCCGGCCAGCACCACACCCAGGTTCTCGTCCCCGAAGGAAACCCCGGCCTCGGACAGCCGGCGCAGAGCGGCCGACTCCAGTCGCGGGTCCGGGCCCAGCACATCGGTGACGACGGCAGGCACCTGGGACTCGGCGACGGCGGCCGGAACGTCGACGCGGGCGTGATAAGCCTTGCCCAGCAACAAAGGCACGACCACCGCGGGCTCGCGCAACACGTCGTGAAGCCGGGGCGCGCACAGGTCGAGGAAGCAGCCGCGCACGTCCAGCTCGGGTCGCAACGACCGCACCACGTCCAGCAGGGCGTGGATCGATGCGGCCGAGCGGGGATCACGACTGCCGTGCGCTACGGCGACAAGCGGAGTCACAGCGCCCCCGTGAGACCACGAGCCCGCAGCACGGCGCGCTCCAACGGACGGAACAACAGCAGCTCGATCCCGATGCCCACCAACAGGATCAGGAAGATCGCCGCGATCACCATGTTGATGTCGTTCAACGACGACCCGTTGTGCAGGTACTGGCCAAGGCCGACGCCGAGCTGGGGCGAGGTCGCGATGATCTCCGCGGCCATCAGCGACCGCCACGAGAACGCCCAGCCCTGCTTCAGCCCGGCCAGATATCCAGGCAGAGCCGCCGGAAGCAGGATGTGCCGAGCCGAAGCCAGCCGTCCCGCACCCAACGCGCGTCCCACCCGCGGCAGCAGCGGCGGAATCTGGTCGATACCGGCCACCAACCCGTTCGCGATGGACGGCACCGAGCCCATCAGCACCACGAAGTAGATCGTGGACGGCGTCACGCCGAACCACAGGATCGCGGCCGGAACCCAGGCGACGGAGGGAAGTGACTGCAGACCGGTCAGCAACGACCCGATCGCCGCACGCACCACCCGCACCTTGGCGATCAGCAGCCCCAGCGGCGTGGCGATCAGCACCGCCGCGAGGAACCCGAGCACCGCGCGGTGCAACGAGGTCCACAGGATGCCGAACGCCTCGCCGGTGGAGATCGACCGGACGAGTTCGTTCCACACGTCGACCGGAGCGGGCAGCTGGAACTCGGGCAACAGGGCCGAGGCCCACAGTCCCTGCCACACGCCCAAAAGCAGTGCGAACGCGATGATCGGTGGCACGCCGGTCTTCAGGAAACGCTGCCACCGCGACGCTCTGTACGCCTCGGCGGGCGCATCCAGTGCGTCGAGGCCGGCGCCTACCTTGTCGAGCGTGTCAGGAGGCGTGGCCACTGATGACCTCTCGCAGATGAGTGTTGATCTCGTCCAGAACCTCGTCACGCGAGTCCGTCACGTCCCACTCGCGCACGACGCGGCCGGGACGGGACGACAGCAGCACCACCCGCTGGCCGAGGCGCACGGCCTCGCGCACGTCGTGCGTCACGAAGATGATCGCGGTGTTCGTGGTCTCCCACACCCGGATCAGCTCGGCCTGCAGCACGTCGCGCGTGATGGCGTCGAGCGCGGCGAACGGCTCGTCCATCAGCAGCAGGGCGGGAGCGCCGTCGGAGGACACGGTGGTGGACGCCAGCGCGCGAGCCAGAGCCACGCGCTGACGCATACCACCGGAAAGCTCGTGCGGACGCTTGTCCGCGACGTCGCCGAGCCGCACCAGTTCGAGCAGCTCCTGAGCACGCCGCCGGCGCGCCAGGCGGCCGACACCGGCGAACCGCAGCGCCAGTTCGACGTTGCGCGACGCCGTCAGCCACGGCATCAGAGCGGGCTCCTGGAACATCACGGCCGGGCGCGAGGTGTTGATCTGCAGCTCGCCCGACGTCGCGGCGTCGAGGCCCGCGACGATGTTGAGCAGCGTGCTCTTGCCGCAGCCCGAAGCGCCGAGAAGACACACGAACTCACCCGGCTTGACCTTGAGGTCGACGCCGTCGAGCGCCACCACGGCCGAGCTGCCGTGGCCGAACACCTTGCGGACTCCTGTCAGCTCGACAGCGACGTCCACAGTGGACCGAACAGTGGTCTCGAGCGTGGCGGTCATGGTCGTGTGCCTTCCCCTCAACGACTCGGAACTACTTCTTGTCCAGGCCCGCTGCTTGGACCTGCGGCTTGCCCTGCGCCTGCAGAACCTTGTTCAGCAACGTGAAGTCGGCGTACCCGGCGACGTTCGCGGCCTCCTTGGCCACCCCGGCGGTCACGGCGTCCTTCGCGAGCTGCGGGAAGTGCTTGGCCTGCGCGTCCGTGGTCAGCTCGATGTTGTCCCACGCGGCGTCGAGGATCTTGTCGCCGAGCTTCTTGGACGTGAGCTTCTCCAGGTGGGCGTTGGCGGCCTTCTTCGCCTCGTCCTTGTTCGCCTTCGCCCAGTCGATCGCCGCGACGTGACCCTTCAGCACGGCCTCGACCGTCTCCGGGTGCTCCTGCAGGAACTTCGTCCGCACGATGACCACGGTGGTCGGGAACGCCCCGCCGTCCCACAGCGTCTTCTCGTCGAGCAGCACCTTCGCGCCGGCCTCGGCGACCAGGCGTGCCGACCACGGCTGCGGCGCCCAGGCGGCCTGGATGTCGCCCTTCTTGAACAGGTCGAGCGACGCCGCGTTCTCCACGTTCTGCACGGTCACCTGGCCGGTGAGGTTCTTCTCCGCCAGGTACTTCTTCAGCGACACGTCCTGCGTGTTCGCGAGCTGCGGCGTGGCGACGACCTTGCCCCTGAGCTCCTCGATCGAGTTGATCTCGGGCTTCACCACGAGCTGCGCACCACCCGAGGTGGCGCCCGCGATGAGCTTCACGGCCTCGCCCTTGGACTTCGCGTAGGCGTTGATCGCCGGTCCTGACCCGATGTAGGCGATGTCGAGGGACTCGCCCAGCAGGGCGTTCACCTCGTCGGGGCCCGCGTTGAACGTCTGCGTCGTCAGCTTGGTGCTGCCGAGCTCCTTGGTGAACAGGCCGTTCTCGACACCGATCAACGCCGCGGCGTGGGTGATGTTCGGGAAGTACCCGAGGCGGACCTCGGCGGCGGCACCCTTGGACTCGGCGGCGGGAGTGTCACCGCTGCCGGCGCGGCTGCAACCGGACAGGGCTGTCAGGGCGATCAGCGTGACGGCGATGGCGGGCTTGAGGTTCACGGGGAAAGGCCTTTCAGGGACCGGGGGAGACGAGGGCATGGGTGTCGGGGGTGGCGTTGACGCCACCCCCGGTACAGCTCTCCACGCCGTCCTCAAGCAGCGGCAGCGGAGCCCCGACCAGTCCGGCGGCGAGCGTGGAACCATCGCTCGCGTCGATCACCAGGAAGGACCCGGTGCGCCGGCTGAAGCTGTAGTCGTCCAGCGGAACGGGCTCTGCCAGACGCAGAGCCACTCGGCCGATCTCGTTGAGCTCCAACGAGCTGGGGCTGTCCACACTGGACAGCTTCTGCTCGTCGAAGCGGTCGCGCAGGTCGGTGACCATCGCCTGCACGGTGCGCGTGCCGTGCTTGACGAGGACTCGGGCGCCGGGTCGCAGCGGCTTCTCCGCGAGCCAGCAGAGGGTGGCGTCCAGTTCGTCGGTGACCGTGGGCTCGTTGCCCGCCACCGAGATCAGGTCGCCGCGGGAGATGTCGATGTCGTCCGCCAGCAGCAGCGTGACGGACTGACCTGCCGCCGCCTCGGTCAGTTCGCCGTCCGCCGTGTCGATCTTCGTGACCGTCGAGCGACGGCCCGACGGCAGCACCACGATCTCGTCGCCCGGCTTGATCGTGCCGGCCGCGATCAGACCGGCGTACCCCCGGTAGTCGAGGTGCTCGGCCGTGCGCGGGCGGATCACGTACTGCACCGGGAAGCGGAACGGGGCGTCGTGCGGGTCGGGCTCGACCGGCACGTTCTCCAGGTGCTCCAGCAGGGTCGGGCCGGAGTACCACGGCGTGTTCGCGGACTTGTCCACGACGTTGTCGCCCGCCAGCGCGGACACCGGGATCTCGACGACCGCGTCCTCGGTGTAGCCGAGAGCCGTGGCGTGAGCGGTGAACTCCTTGGCGATGCGGGAGAACGTCACCTCGTCGTAGTCCACGAGGTCGATCTTGTTGACCGCGAGGACGAGCCGGGGCACGCCCAGCAGCGCGAGAACCGCCGCGTGGCGCCGGGTCTGCTCGATGACGCCCTTGCGCGCGTCGACGAGCAGCACCGCCAGCTGCGCGGTGGAGGCGCCGGTGACGGTGTTGCGGGTGTACTGCACGTGGCCGGGGGTGTCCGCGAGCACGAACGACCGCTTCGGCGTCGCGAAGTACCGGTACGCCACGTCGATCGTGATGCCCTGCTCGCGTTCCGAACGCAGGCCGTCGACCAGCAACGACAGGTCCGGCGTCGCGAGACCCCGGTCGGCGCTCGCCCGGTGCACGGCGTCGAGCGTGTCCGCGAGCACGGACTTGGTGTCGTAGAGCAACCTGCCGACGAGCGTGGACTTTCCGTCGTCCACGCTGCCAGCGGTAGCCAACCTCAACAGGTCGCTCATTTAGAAGTAGCCCTCCCGCTTGCGGTCTTCCATGGCGGCCTCGGACAGCCGGTCGTCGGCACGTGTGGCGCCGCGCTCGGTCAGTCGTGACGCGGAGACCTCGGCGATCACCGCTTGGATGTCGGCTGCATCTGACTCGACTGCACCCGTGCAGGAGCCGTCACCGACCGTGCGGTAACGAACTGTCTTGCGCAGCAACGTTTCGCCGTCGCGCGCCGTGCCCCACGGGCCTTCGGCGAGCCACATGCCGTCGCGCAGGAACACGTCGCGCTGGTGCGAGTAGTAGATGTCCGGGAGTTCGATGCCCTCGCGCTCGATGTAGTTCCAGACGTCGAGCTCGGTCCAGTTCGACAGCGGGAACACGCGGACGTGCTCACCGGCGCGGTGCCGGCCGTTGTAGAGGTTCCACAGCTCGGGGCGCTGACGCTTCGGGTCCCACTGGCCGAACGCCGTGCGCAGGCTGAAGATCCGCTCCTTGGCGCGAGCGCGTTCCTCGTCCCGGCGGCCGCCGCCGAAGACCGCGTCGTACTTGTGCTGCGTGATGGAGTCCAGCAGCGGCACCGTCTGCAAGGGGTTGCGCGTGCCGTCCGGACGTTCTTCCAGGCGGCCGTCGTCGATCCAGTCCTGGACCTTCGCGACCTCCAGACGCAGACCGTGCTGCGCGACGACGCGGTCGCGGAACTCGATGACCTCGTCGAAGTTGTGCCCGGTGTCGACGTGCAGCAGCGGGAACGGCACCGGCGCCGGGTAGAACGCCTTGATCGCGAGGTGCAGCAGCAGCGTCGAGTCCTTGCCGCCGGAGAAGAGGATCACCGGCCGGTCGAACTCTCCCGCCACCTCGCGGAAGATGTGGATCGCCTCGGATTCCAGGCGTCCCAAGGTGTCGAGCGCGAGCGTCATCCGTGCAACCCACATTCCGTCTTGGACTGACCGGCCCACCGGCCGCTGCGGGCGTCCTGCCCCGGCAACGGCTTCGCGGTGCACGGCAGGCAGCCGATGGAGGGATAACCCTCCTGCACCAACAGGTTCTCGAGGACGCCCTTCTCGCGGATGTAGGCGTTGAACTCGTCGTCGCTCCACGGCGCGATCGGGTTGATCTTCACCAGGCCGTTGCGGTCGTCCCACTGCACGATCGGCGTGTTCGCCCTGGTCGGGGCGTCCACGCGGCGCACACCGGTGACCCACGCGTCGTACTTCGCGAGTTCCCGGCGCAGCGGCACGACCTTGCGCAGGTTGCAGCACTTGGCCGGGTCCGACTGGTACAGCAGGCCGAACTCGCGTTCCTGGTCCTCGACCGACTGCTCGGCCGCGGCGTTCACGATCCGCACGTCCGGGTAGACGACACCGACCGCGTCCCGCACACCGATCGTCTCCGGGAAGTGGTAGCCCGTCTCCAGGAACAGCACGTCGAAGTTCGGCTTCACCTTGGCGGCGAGGTCGATCAGCACGGCGTCCTGCATGTTGGAGGCGACGATGTAGTTGTCGCCGAACGTCCGCGCGACCCACTCCAGCGCCTCTTCGGCGTTCGCGTCCTTCAGCTCCAGCTCGGCGGCCTCGGCGACGATCTTGAGGTCTTCCTTGAGATCGCTCACTTCTTCACCTCCTGCGGCAGGTTGAGCCCGACGAACGAGACCTTGAAGACGCGGCGGCATCCGGTGCACAGCCACGCGTAGCTGGGTTCCTCCTGCGGCCGGAGGTCCTCGTCGCCGCAGTAGGGGCAGTAGAACGGCGTCGCGCGCTCGGTCATCGCAGCGAACCCTCTTCCGCCCGGCCGACCCACTGCGCGAACCGCTCGTCGGTTTCGCGCTGGGCGACGAAGTTCCGCACGACCCGCTCGACGTACTCGGGCAGCTCGGCCGAGGTCACCTTGTGGCCGCGCAACTTCCGGCCGAACCCGGCGTCGAGGCCGAGCCCGCCGCCGAGGTGCACCTGGAAGCCCTCGACCTGGTTGCCCTGCTCGTCCGTGACGATCTGACCCTTGAGGCCGATGTCCGCGGTCTGGATGCGGGCGCAGGAGTTGGGGCAGCCGTTGATGTGCACGGTGATCGGCGCCGTGACGCCGTCGACGATGTCCTTGAGGTTGGCTTCGAGCTGCGTGACCAGGTCGAGGGCGCGGGCCTTGGTCTCGACGATCGCGAGCTTGCAGAACTCGATGCCGGTGCAGGCCATGATGCCCCGGCGCCACGGCGACGGATCGACCTGCAGGCCCAGCTTGGCGAGACCGCTCTTGAGCTCGGGGATCTCGGACTCGGCGACGTCCAGCACGATGATCTTCTGCTGCGGCGTGAAGCGGACGCGCGTGGAGCCCGCCCGTTCGGCGATCTTCGCGACCTCGACCAGGATCGAGCCCGAGACGCGGCCCGCGACCGGCGCGGCGCCGACGTAGAACAGGCCGTCCTTCTGCTTGTTCACGCCGATGTGGTCGAGTTGCTGCTTCAGGGTTTCCGGCGCGGGACCGTCGATCATCTTGCGCTTGAGGTACTCGTCCTCCACGACCTGGCGGAACTTCTCCGGGCCCCAGTCGGCGACGAGGAACTTGATACGCGCGCGGTGCCGCAGCCGGCGGTAGCCGTAGTCTCGGAAGACGGAGATGACCGCCTCCCACACGTCCGGCACCTCGTCGAGCGGCACCCAGGCGCCCAGACGCTTGCCCAGCATGGGGTTCGTGGACAGGCCGCCGCCGACCCAGAGGTCGAAACCGGGTCCGTGCTCGGGGTGGTTCACGCCGACGAACGCGATGTCGTGGATCTCGTGCGCGACGTCCTGCAGGCCGGAGATGGCGGTCTTGAACTTGCGCGGCAGGTTCGAGAACCGCGGGTCGCCGATGTAGCGCTCGAGGATTGTGTCGATTGCCGGCTGCCCGTCGATGATCTCGTCCTGCGAGATGCCCGCGACCGGCGAGCCGAGGATGACGCGCGGGCTGTCGCCACACGCCTCCATCGTCGTCAGGCCAACGGCTTCGAGCTTCTGCCAGATCGTGGGAACGTCCTCGATCGCGATCCAGTGGTACTGGATGTTCTGCCGATCGGTGATGTCCGCGGTGTCGCGCGCATAGGTCTGCGAGATCTCGCCGAGAACCTTCAGCTGCTGCGTGGTGAGCGCACCGCCGTCGCTGCGGACGCGCATCATGAAGTACTCGTCGTCCAGCTCTTCCGGCTCCAGCGTGGCCGTGCGGCCGCCGTCGATGCCGGGCTTGCGCTGCGTGTACAGGCCGTACCAGCGGAAACGTCCGCGCAGGTCGGCTGGGTCGATCGAGTCGAAACCACCGTGGGCGTAGATGTTCTCGATGCGGGTGCGGACGTTGAGCGGGTCGTCGTCCTTCTTGCTCCGCTCGTTGGGGTTCAGCGGCTCTCGGTAGCCGAGTGCCCACTGTCCCTCGCCGCGACGCTGCTTGGCGCGCGGTGACGTCTGCGGCGGGACCATCGCCATCCTCCGGGGTTTCGAGGCGCTCGGTGCGCATGCGAGCCCGGAGGTGCTTGTGGTGGGGGCGTCGTCAGCGCGCCGGGCGCCGACGGGAACAAATCAGCGCGCGGTCAGGCCGAACGACGGCACATCGCGCTGGAGACACGACGGAAGTCGACGTGGCGGCGGGCCACGAGGCGGACTCCAGTCGAATGCATGTCCCCAGTGTGCCCCGCGTCCAGTACCTGGTCCACCAGCAACCGAATGCTGGGATCTACGAGGGGAAGTTGACATCAAAGGCTGGTTTCACTCCGTAGTAATTCTGTCACCGACAGATACTTTCCCTGGTCGAACACCGCCATTCGGGCCGTGTAGGGGACACTGGGAGTCATGCCCTCCGCTTTGCCCGAAGGCGAGCCCGCGCCCGCCGACGGTGCGCTTCCCGCGTCCGCTCTCGCCGGTGTCGGTTCCCGCCCGTTCGGCATCTACGTGCACGTGCCGTTCTGCGCGACCCGCTGCGGCTACTGCGACTTCAACACCTACACCCCCGGCGAACTCGGTACCTCCGCCTCGCCCGAGTCGTGGCTGGAGGGCTTGCGCCGCGAACTGGACCTGGCCGCGTCCGTTCTCGGGACCGCCCCGTTGGCCGAAACCGTGTTCGTCGGCGGCGGTACGCCATCTCTGCTGGGCGCTTCGGGGCTCGGCGAGGTGCTGGACGCGGTGCGGCAGTCGTTCGGCCTGGCTCCCGGCGCCGAGGTGACCACCGAGTCGAACCCCGAGTCGACGTCCGTTCCGTTCTTCGAAGGCATTCGTTCGGCCGGCTACACGCGCGTGTCGTTGGGCATGCAGTCGGCCGCCCGGCACGTTCTCGCCGTGCTGGACCGCAAGCACACCCCCGGCCGTCCGGGTGAAGCGGCGCTGGAGGCCCGGAAAGCCGGCTTCGAGCACGTGAACCTGGACCTGATCTACGGCACGCCGGGGGAGCGGCCCTCGGACCTGGCCTCGTCGCTGGACGCCGTGCTGGCCGCGGGCGTCGACCACGTGTCCGCCTACGCGTTGATCGTGGAGGACGGCACCGGCCTGGCCCGCCGCATCCGCCGCGGCGACCTGCCGATGCCCGACGACGACGTGCTGGCCTCGTCGTACGAGATGGTCGATTCCGTTCTGAGCGGTGCCGGGTTCTCCTGGTACGAGGTGTCGAACTGGGCGACCTCCGTCGAGGCCCAGTGCCGGCACAACGTCCTGTACTGGAAGGGCGCGGACTGGTGGGGCTTCGGGCCCGGCGCGCACAGCCACGTCGGCGGGGTGCGCTTCTGGAACGTGAAGCACCCGGCCCGCTACTCGTCCCTGCTGGCCGAAGGCACGTCGCCCGCCGCCGGTCGCGAGCTGTTGTCGGCCGAAGATCAGCGGGTCGAGCGCGTGCTGCTGGAACTGCGCCTCGCCGAAGGACTGCCCGTCGACGTGCTGGACGACGCCGGCCGCGAGGAGGCCAAGCAGGCGATCGCCGACGGGCTGCTGGAGCCGTACGACGACCGCTGCGTGCTGACCGACCGCGGCCGCCTGCTGGCCGACGCCGTGGTCAGACGCCTGCTGCCGTGATCACCGGGCGCGCAGGTCGTGCTGACTGCGCACCTCGACGATCTCCTGGCCTTCTTTCTCGTACGTCACCGTGCCCCACCAGAGCCCGTCCTCCCTGCGGGCCTCTTCCCAGACAACCGTGCCCCTCCACCACTCGTCGTCGCTGAGCACCATGCATGGTTTGCCGGGTGGCCGCAGCCACACCACGTTGTCCACGTTTGGACCCTAGCGACCGCCACCGACAAAAACCGGAGGCCGGATCGAGCACGACTTCAGAGGGGGCACCAGGCAGGAAACCGGCTGGGTAAACTCGGGAGTAGTGGACACGGAGGTGAACAGCGATGAACGCCGATGAGCGTCGGTTCGAGGTGCTGCGTGCCATCGTCGCCGACTACGTGTCCAACCAGGAGCCCGTGGGGTCGAAGGCCCTGGTCGACCGGCACAACCTGGGTGTGTCGAGCGCGACCGTGCGCAACGACATGGCCGCGCTGGAGGACGAGGGCTACATCGCCCAGCCGCACACCAGCGCCGGACGCGTGCCGACGGACAAGGGCTACCGGCTCTTCGTGGACAGGCTGAGCGAGATCAAGCCGCTCTCGCAGGCCGAGAAGCGGGCGATCCGGAGTTTCCTGGACGGGGCGATCGACCTCGACGACGTGATGCGCCGCAGCGTGCGGTTGCTCGCGCAGCTGACCAGGCAGGTGGCGGTGATCCAGGTGCCGACGCTGTCGCGTGCGGCCGTGCGTCACCTGGAGGTGCTGCCGATCACGCCGTCGCGGCTGATGCTGGTGCTCATCACCGACACCGGCCGCGTCGACCAGCGGATCGTCGAGCTCGGGGACGTGATCAGCGAGGAGCACACGGCGCAGTTGCGCGGCGTGCTCAACCAGGCGATGGCGGGACAGCGGCTCGCCGAGGCGAGTGCCAAGGTCGCCGAACTGCCCGACGAGGTTCCGTCGAATCTCCGCGACCCGATGCTGCGGGTCGCTACTGTGCTCATCGAAACGCTGGTGGAGCACCCAGAGGAACGGCTCGTGCTCGGCGGTACCGCGAACCTCACGCGCAGCATCACCGACTTCCCGGGCTCGCTCCGGCAGGTGCTGGAGGCGTTGGAGGAGCAGGTCGTCGTGCTCAAGCTGCTCGCCGCCTCCCGCGACCCCGGTCGCGTGCTGGTGCGCATCGGCGAGGAGAACGAAGCCGCTGAGATGCGCAGCACTTCCGTGGTGTCCATCGGCTATGGCAGCCGTGACAATCCGCTCGGGGGCCTGGGCGTCGTCGGACCGACGCGTATGGACTACCCCGGAACCATGGCGGCCGTCCGCGCGGTCGCCAACTACGTCGGTGAGATCCTGACCGGTCGTTGACCAGAAACGTCTTGCACTTGAGATGAACATGAAAGCGAACAAGGTGGCCAGGGATTACTACGGCATCCTCGGTGTCTCGCAGAACGCGACACAGGATGAGATCAAGCGCGCCTATCGCAAGCTCGCCAGGCAGCTGCACCCGGACGTCAATCCCAACGAGGAGGCCCGCTTCAAGGAGGTGACGGCCGCCTACGAGGTGTTGTCGAACCCCGAGAAGCGGCGCGTCGTCGACCTGGGAGGCGACCCGCTCGACTCGGGCGGCGGTGGCCGCCCCGGCGGGGACCCGTTCTCCGGCTTCGGCCTCGGCGACATCATGGACGCGTTCTTCGGCGCCTCGACCGGTGGCGGCCGTGGTCCGCGCAGCCGCGTGCAGCCCGGCTCCGACGCGCTCATCCGGCTCGACATGACGCTGGAGGAGTGCGCGGCGGGCGCCACCCGTGAGCTGACCGTCGACACGGCGATCCTGTGCGACCGCTGTCACGGCGCGGGCACCCAGAACAACTCCAAGCCGGTCCAGTGCGACACGTGCCACGGCCGCGGCGAGGTCCAGTCGGTGCAGCGCTCGTTCCTCGGCCAGGTCGTGACGTCACGCCCGTGCCCGGTGTGCCGCGGCTACGGCGAGGTCATCCCCGACCCGTGCCAGCAGTGCGCGGGCGACGGCCGCACGCGGTCGCGCCGCACGATCTCCGTGAACATCCCCGCCGGTGTCGCCGAGGGCATGCGCGTGCGCCTCGCGGGCCAGGGCGAGGTCGGCCCCGGCGGTGGCCCGGCCGGCGACCTCTACGTCGAGGTCGAGGAGCACCCGCACGAGATCTTCGAACGTGACGGCGCCGACCTGCACTGCATCGTCCAGATCCCGATGACGACGGCCGCCCTCGGCGCCACGTTGCCGTTGAAGACCCTGGACGGCGAGGAAGAACTGCAGATCGACCCCGGCACGCAGCCGAACACGCAGCTCGTCATGACGGGCCGCGGCATGCCGAAGCTGCGTTCCACCGGCCGCGTCGACGGCCGCGGCGACCTGCACGTGCACCTCGAGGTCCTCGTGCCGACCAAGCTCGACGCCGCCCAGTCCGCGTTGCTGCGCGACCTCGCCGAGATGCGCGGCGAGAACGAGCCCTCCCTGTCCCACAACGGCAAGGGCGGCGGCGGACTGTTCTCCCGCCTGCGTGCCTCGCGCGGCAACCGGTGACCCTGCCCGTCTTCCTCGTCTCGTCGTTGCCGGCGGGCGAGGAGTTCGTGCTGGACGGCCCGGAAGGCCGCCACGCCGCGACGGTGAAGCGTCTGCGCGTGGGCGAGGAACTCGTGCTGTCGGACGGATCCGGTGCCCAGGTGCGGTGCTCGGTGACGGCGGTGGAGCGCGACTCCTTGGCGTTGCGCGTGGTCGAGCGCTGGGTGGAGCCCGAACCGGCGCCACGTGTGGTGCTCGCCCAGGCGCTGGTGAAGGGCGACCGCGGCGAGCTCGCGGTCGAACTCGCCACCGAGGCCGGAGTGGATGGCGTGGTGCCGTGGCGCGCCGCCCGGTGCATCACCAAGTGGGAGGACGGGCCTCGCGGCGCGAAAGCGCTGGGGCGCTGGCGATCCACCGTCCGTGAGGCGGCGAAGCAGGCCCGCCGCGCGCGCGTGCCGGCGGTCGACGAACCCGTGAGCACGACTCAGCTCTCTCACCGCGTGTCGTCGTCCGCGCTGACGCTCGTGCTGCACGAGAGTGCGACCGAACGGCTTGCCGACGTCCCGTTGCCCGAATCCGGGGACGTGCTGCTCGTCGTGGGGCCCGAAGGCGGAATCACGCCTGAGGAACTCGACGCTCTGCGATCTTCGGGTGCACGGATCGTCCGATTGGGCCCAACCGTTCTGCGTGCATCTACCGCCGCAGCGGTTGCTCTTGGTGCCATTGGGGTACGTACAGCTCGGTGGTGACCCCGATCACTCCTGGGATGAACATCGGATGGATTGGCTTGACGGAAGTTGTAGCGAATCCCAGGCCGATGGGGTTACCCTGGTTTGCAGAGGGGCCGATTGGTCTATCCGGAAACGGCGTAGACGATTAGCCCTTCTGACCAAAAGACTCGCCGGACACCTCCCCCCTCGGTCCGGCGTCGGCGCCTCGCGGCGAAGCGACCCCCAGGCTTCGGACCGCGGGGCGCCCCTTTTGGTTTTGGTGGTGGCTGCTCGGCGCTGGCGCGCCTTCGCCGCCTGCACCAAAAGGGCGTCTTTTGGGGGCCGAGCCCCCAAACCCCACGCCGGGGGCAAGCCCCCGGACCCCCGGCCACCTCGCCTTCGGCATCGGGGCCCCATCAGGTGTACGGGCGCGGCAGCCGTCAGGTCTGTTAGATGAGGGGTCTTATCTTTGTTGTGGGTGGCGGTTGCTGTCGGTTGTTGTGTCTTCCTTGTTATTTGTTGGCGTTGACGTAAGTTCTGCGTGTGCAGCGAATTGCTTACGGTGACCATCCCAGTCAGTTTGGCGAGCTTTACCTTCCTGAAGGTGTTGCTCTGGGTGCTGTTGTCGTCATTCACGGTGGTTTTTGGCATCAGCGGTATGGCTTGGAACTTGGCCGGCCCCTTGCGGACGTGCTCGTCGCCGACGGATTTGCTGTCTGGAACATCGAGTACCGGCGGGTTGGCGGTGGTGGTGGGTGGCCGCGGACCGGTGAGGACGTGCTTGCCGCCATCGACGCCGTCGACGTCGGGCCTGTCGTCGCGCTCGGGCACAGTGCTGGAGGGCACCTCGCTGTGTGGGCGGCCAAGCACAGTGCGCGAGTGGTCGGAGCGGTGGCTCAGGCCGCCGTGCTGGACTTCACGCGGCACATCACACCGCGGGCGTTGGAGCTGTGCACCGAGGAGCAGTTCGCGGAGGCCTCACCGGTCGCGCTGGTTCCCATCGGCAAGCCGGTGGTGTGCGTGCACGGTGACCAGGACGAGGACGTCCCGGTCGAGCAGTCCATCGGGTTCTGCGCGGTGGAGCCGCAGGCCGAACTCGTCGTGGTGGAAGGGGCCGGGCACATGGACGTGATCACGCCGGGCACCGAGTCGTGGGAGAGGTGCCGCGCGGCTGTCGGGCGCCTTGCGAGCGGCTGCTAAAAAGGGCCGGTGCCGAAGGTTGTCGACCATGAGGAACGCCGCCGCGAACTCGCTGAGGCCGTGTGGCGCATCGTGCAGCGGGACGGGATAGACCACGCTTCCGTACGCGCCGTCGCGGCCGAGTCCGGGTGGTCCAGCGGGTCGCTGCGCCACTACTTCCCGACACAGGACGCCTTGCTGGGGTTCGCGATGGAGCTCGCGTACCGGCGGTTCCTCGCGCGACTGGAGAAGATCGACACCTCGGCCGGGAACCGGGAGGTGCTGCGGTCCTTCGCGCACGAGATGCTGGCGATGGACGACGATCGCCGGGTCGAGGCGGCGGTGCTGTTGTCGTTCCTGCCGCGGGCGATGGTGGAGCCGTCGTTGCACGAGCTGGAACGCCTCGGCACGCGCGAGTTGTACGCCGGGATCGCGCGCCTTCTCGTTGCCTCGCAGGAAGCCGGTGAGCTGCGGGACGGCGTCGTGCCGATGAAGGCCGCGCGGCGGTTCATCGTGCTGATCGACGGGCTCAACATCCACCACGGGCTCGGGCCCGACGAGCTCACGGTCGACGACATGATCGAGGCCGTCGACGAGCAGCTGGACCGGCTGTTCGTCTAGCTTGGGGCATGTCCTGTTTGTTCTGCCGGATCGTCGCCGGTGAGATTCCCGCGACGATCGTGCACGAGACCAAGACGACGCTGGCGTTCCGCGACATCCAGCCCAAGGCGCCCGTGCACGTGCTGCTGATTCCGCGCGAGCACGTGCCGAACGCCGTCGACCTGAACGGCGAGCAGCTCGGCGACCTCTTCGCCGCGGCGCGAGAGGTCGCCGACGCCGAGGGCATCGCCGAGAGCGGGTACCGGCTGCTGTTCAACACCGGGCCGGACAGCGGGCAGGAGGTCTTTCACGCCCACCTGCACGTGCTCGGCGGCAAACGTCTTTAACCGAGGGCCTGCAGCAGCGGCGCGTGGTAGCGGGTGCGGTCGCCGGGCAGGGTTTCGGCGCCCCGGACCATCCAGGCGGCCTCACCCCACGACTCCATGCCGTGTTCCCGGACGTACGCGATCACTTCTGGGTCGTGCACGTCCACGCGCACACGGCCGTTGCCGACGGCCGAGTCGGCGATGAGCGCGCACGCGTCGGTGGGGGAGTCCGCGATGACCGGGCCGATCAGGAGCAGGTCATCGCTCACGCGCCACGACCCGGCGACGCCACGGTCGGAGGCCCTGACGGATCCCCTGGTGAGCAACGACTCCCACAGGAATGGCCGCGTGAGACCGGTGACCTTGGTGTCGACCGCGACGAGGTCGTCGAGGTCAGCGTGCGTGGCGATATGCGATATATCAGCTGCCGGTCCCGTGAACTGGCCCGCGTGGATGTCGGTGAAGCCCACGGCGTGGAAGCCGAGCTGTTCGTAGAGCGGGCGGCCCATCGACGTCGCGAACAACGTCGAGACACCGGTATCCAATACATGGGACACCAGTCGGCGGGCGTGGCCCTGGCGCGCGGCGCGTGCGGCCACCAGCACCATGCTGACCGACGCCAGTTCCGGATAGCGCGTCACGATCGTCGTGCCGACGAGGCCGTGCTCGTCGAACAGGCCCCAGCCCTCGCCGTGCGTGAGCAGGAACTCCCACTTGGTCTCGTCGCGCGACCACGACCGGCTCTCGGCCAGGTCGGAGCACGCGAGGAGGTCGTCCAGTTCGAGTCGTCGCAGTTCCACGGATTCCTCAGTCATCCCAGCGCGAGTGACGCGGGCGCGAAGTAGCGCGCACGATCGCCGCCGACGTCGTCCACGCCGTGCACCATCAGCGCACAGCTCCCGCGCACCTCGTAACCCTTGCTCAGCAGGAACGCCGCCACGTCCGGGTCGCTGACGTCGACGCGGGACGGCCCGGCGCCGGCGACCACGTCAACGATGATCTCGCACGCCGCCGCCGCGTTCGGTGCCACCAACGGACCGATGACCAACGTCTCACCCATGCGCCGTGTGCAGACGAAACCGTCCTGCGCGATGTGGGGCGTGTACACCGACGACGGACCGAACACGTGCGTCCAGAACGCTTCCCGCGTGAATCCACTCGCCGCCTGGTCCAGCGCCACCACCGCGGGCAGATCGGAGTGCGTCGCCCGTCGTGTCACGCCGGTCGCCGCGCCACCTAGTTCGCCGTGGTGCGCGGAGGCTTGCCCGACCGAGTGAAAGCCGAGCCGCCGGTACAGCGGTTCACCCATCGCCGTCGCGTACAACACCGAGGGTCCCGTATCCAATACATTGGATATCAGTGCACCCGCGATGCCCCTGCGTTCGGCCCACGAGCCGACCAGCACGCCGCTGATCGCCTGCACCTCGGGATACGGCGTGACCACGGTCGTGCCGAGCAACCCCGTCTCGTCGAAGGCGCCGAAGCCCGGACCGAGCGACAGCAACATCTCCCACTGCGCGGGCGTCCACGCCCAACCCCGGTCCGTGATCAGCTTCATGCACTCGGGTATGTCGTCGGCACCAAGCCTGCGGATCTCCACAGCTCCCGAGCACACACCGTGAGCAATGCGCTAGCCACCCATTTTCGGCCGGACTAGCATCGACGGCACCAGATCCGAGCGACAGGAAGCAGGCCGGGGCCACGTGGCCGACGAAACACAGCAGAGCAACAAGGAAGGTCAGTCCCGGTTCGCCGTGCCGGAAGGTGCGGTGCTCACGCTGCTCGGGTCGCGCGACGAGAACCTCCGGCTCGCGGAGGAACTGCTCGACGCCGATGTGCACGTGCGCGGGAACGAGATCACCTTGTCCGGCGATCCCGCCGACGTGGCCTTCGCCGAGCGCGTCTTCTCCGAGCTCATCACCCTCGCGGGCCGTGGCCAGCCCATCGACCAGAACGCCGTCCGCCGCGTCGTCGCGATGCTCAGCGCCAACGACGTCGAGTCGCCCGCCGAGGTGCTGAGCCTCGACATCGTGAGCCGCCGCGGCCGCACGATCAGACCGAAGACGCTGAACCAGAAGCACTACGTCGACGCGATCGACAAGAACACCATCGTGTTCGGCATCGGCCCCGCCGGCACCGGCAAGACCTACCTGGCCATGGCCAAGGCCGTGCAGGCGCTGCAGGCCAAGCAGGTCAACCGGATCATCCTCACCCGCCCGGCCGTCGAGGCGGGCGAGCGCCTGGGCTACCTGCCCGGCACGCTCTACGAGAAGATCGACCCGTACCTGCGCCCGCTCTACGACGCGCTGCACGACATGGTCGACCCGGAGTCGATCCCGCGCCTCACGCAGGCCGGCACGATCGAGGTCGCGCCGCTCGCGTTCATGCGCGGCCGGTCGTTGAACGACGCGTTCATCATCCTGGACGAGGCGCAGAACACGACGCCCGAGCAGATGAAGATGTTCCTCACCCGCCTGGGCTTCGGCTCGAAGGTGGTAGTCACGGGTGACATCACCCAGGTCGACCTCCCCGGCGGGCAGCGCAGCGGCCTGCGGGTCGTCAAGGACATCCTCGAAGGCGTCGACGACGTGCACTTCTCGACGTTGACCAGCCAGGACGTGGTGCGCCACCGCCTGGTCGGCGACATCGTGGACGCGTACGACAAGTGGCAGGTCCAGCAGGACCTCGTCGACCAGAACGGGCAACACCACGGACCCGGTGCACGCCGGGGGAACCAGCGCCGGGGACGATAGGCGCCGTGAGCATCGAGATCGCCAACGAGTCGGGTGTCGGAGTCGACGAAGGGTCCATCGTCTCCGCCGCCCGCTTCGCGCTGGACCGCATGGGCGTGAGCCCGCTGGCCGAGCTGTCCGTCCTGCTCGTGGAGCTGGACGTGATGGCAGACCTGCACGAGCGCTGGATGGACCTGCCGGGTCCGACGGACGTCATGGCCTTCCCCATGGACGAGCTGGACTCCGCGCGCCGTCCCGACGCCGCGGGCCTCGGCCCCGCGCTGCTCGGGGACATCGTGCTGTGCCCCGCGTTCGCCAAGGACCAGGCCAAGAAGGCGGGCCACGGCCTGCTGGACGAGCTGCACCTGCTGACCGTGCACGGAGTGCTGCACCTGCTCGGCTACGACCACGCCGAGCCCGCGGAGGAACGTGAGATGTTCACGTTGCAGAACCGCATCCTCGGCGACTTCCGCACCGCGCGGGACGAGGCAGAGCGGGCCGCTCACCAGCGCAGCACCGACGACAAGGTGCTCGGCGCCGTCGGCCTGGACGAGAAGAACGAAGAAGCCTGACGCGATGACCGCGAACCCTGCCAGTGTGATCGTGCTGGCCGTTCTGCTCGTGCTCGCCGCCGGACTGTTCGCGTGTGTGGATGCCGCTCTCGGCACCGTGTCACGCGCACGAGTGGAGGCCCTGCAACGGCAGGGTCGCTGGGGCACCGGGCAGTTGCTGCACGTCCTCAACGACCGGCCACGGCACGTCAACCTGTTGTTGCTGCTGCGCCTGGCCTGCGAGATGTCGGCGGCCGTGCTGACCACGACGGTGTTCCTCGACTTCGTGGAACAGGACGGCCTCGCTGTCCTGTACGCCTGCCTGAGCATGCTGATCGTGTCGTACGTCCTCGTCGGCGTCGGACCGCGCACGCTGGGCCGTCAGCACCCGTACGCCGTGAGCCTGCTCGCCGCCGGCACCGTCCGGCAGCTCGGGCGCGTGCTCGGGCCGCTGTCCAAGCTCCTGATCCTCATCGGTAACGCCATCACGCCCGGCAAGGGCTTCCGCGAGGGTCCGTTCAGCTCCGAGGTCGAGCTGCGCGAGCTGGTCGACATGGCGCAGGAACGCGGCGTCGTGGACGAGGGCGAGCGCGAGATGATCCACTCGGTGTTCGAGCTGGGCGACACGATCACGCGCGAGATCATGGTGCCGCGCACCGAGATCGTGTGGATCGAGCAGTCCAAGTCGCTGCGGCAGGCGCTCGCGCTGTCGTTGCGCACCGGCTACACCCGCGTTCCCGTGATCGGCGAGAGCGTGGACGACGTGCTCGGCGTGGTGAACCTCAAGGACCTGATGCGGGCCACGCTCGCCGAGGGCGAGGACCCGAAGTGCGTCTCCGAGCTGATGCGCCCGATGAGCTTCATCCCGGACTCGAAACCGATCGCCGACCTGCTGCGCGAGATGCAGGTGTCGCGCAGGCACATGGCGATCGTCGTGGACGAGTACGGCGGCACCGCGGGCCTGCTGACCATCGAGGACATCCTCGAGGAGATCGTCGGCGAGATCACCGACGAGTCCGACACCGACGACCGCCCGCCGATCGAGCACCTGGAGGACGGCGCGGTGCGGGTCAGCGCGCGCCTGCCGGTGGACGACCTGGACGCGTTGTTCGGCACCGAGCTCGACGACCACGAGGTCGAGACCGTCGGCGGCCTGCTCGCGCAACGGCTCGGGCGCGTGCCGCTGCCCGGCACCGAGGCGGAGATCGCCGGCCTGCGCATGCGGGCCGAGGGCGGCAAGGACGAACGCGGCCGCATCCGGGTCACGACGGTGCTCGTACGCCCCGTGCAGAAGGAGAACGAAGATGACTGACGTAGATCCGGAGAACGCCAAGCTCGTGACGCTCGCGCGGTCCGTCCGCGCACGCAACGGCGCCGCGGAAGGCGCGGCGGTGCGGGACCTCGACGGCCGCACCTACAACGCCTCCACGGTCTCGTTGCCGTCGCTGAAGCTCACCGCGCTGCAGGCGGCCGTCTCGGCAGCCGTGTCGAGCGGCGCGCAGGGGCTGGAGGCGGCGGCGGTCGTCACCGAGGCGTCCCAGGTGGACGAGGCGTCGCTGGCGGCGGTGCGGGATCTCACGCAGACCGGCCCGGTGCTCCTCGCGAGCGTTTCCGGTGAGGTGCGCGACCAGTTCTAGGTGGCCGGAAGGCCCCGCGAACGGCCATAACCAGCAAGAGGGACAATGGACGGATGGATGGTTACCGCTCCGGGTTCGCGTGCTTCGTCGGCCGCCCGAACGCAGGGAAGTCGACGCTGACGAACGCGCTGGTGGGCACGAAGGTCGCCATCACGTCCAGCAAGCCGCAGACCACCCGCCACACGATTCGCGGCATCGTGCACCGCGAGGACGGCCAGCTCGTGCTGGTCGACACCCCCGGTCTGCACCGGCCGCGCACGTTGCTGGGCCAGCGGCTCAACGACCTGGTGCGCGAGACGTGGTCGGAGGTCGACGTCGTCGGCTTCTGCGTGCCCGCGGACCAGAAGGTGGGCCCCGGTGACAAGTTCATCGCCGCCGAACTGGAGAAGGTCGCCAAGCGCACGCCCGTGCTGGGCATCGTCACCAAGACGGACCTGGTGTCGCAGCAGCAGGTGATGGAGCAGCTGCTCGCGCTGCAGAAGATCATGGAGTTCGCCGAGATCATCCCGGTGTCCGCGGTGGACGGCTTCCAGGTCGACACGCTGAGCGACCTGCTGCTGAAGAAGCTGCCCGAGGGCCCGCAGCTGTTCCCGGACGGCGACCTGACCGACGAGCCCGAGCAGACCCTCGTCGCCGAGCTGATCCGCGAGGCCGCACTGGAGGGCGTGCGCGACGAGCTGCCGCACTCCATCGCTGTCGTGGTGGAGGAGATGGAGCCGCGCGAGGGTCGCAACGACCTGATCGACATCCACGCGTTCGTGTTCGTGGAGCGGTCGTCGCAGAAGGCGATCATCCTGGGACATCGGGGCGAGCGGCTCAAGCAGGTCGGCATGGAGGCCCGCAAGCAGATCGAGCGTCTGCTGGGCAGCCGGGTGTACCTGAACCTGCACATCAAGATCGCCAAGGACTGGCAGCGGGACCCGAAGCAGTTGCGCCGCCTGGGTTTCTGACGATGGGAATCTGATGGCGAACCTGTACCGCGACACCGGAGTCGTGCTTCGTGTGCAGAAGCTGGGTGAAGCGGACCGGATCATCACCTTCCTGACCCAGCGCCACGGCAAGCTCCGCGCCGTGGCGAAGGGCGTGCGCAAGACGTCGTCGAAGTTCGGCGCCCGGCTCGAGCCGTTCTGCCACGTCGATGTTCAGTTCTACCCCGGCAGAACGCTCGACATCATCACGCAGGTGCAGACGCTGGACGCGTTCGGCGTGGGGATCGTGAAGGACTACCAGCGCTACACGGCGGCGTGCGCGATCGCCGAGACCGCGGACCGCCTTTCGGCCGAGGAGGGCGAGCCGGTCTTGCGGCTCTACATGCTCGTGGCCGGGGCGTTGAAGGCGTTGTCGACGGGGGAGCGTGACCCGTCGCTGTTGCTGGACGCGTTCCTCATGCGTGCGATGGCGTTCGCGGGGTGGGCGCCCGCGGTGAACGAGTGCGCGAAGTGCGGCAATCCCGGTCCGCACCGGGCGTTCAGCGTCCAGGCCGGCGGCTCGTGCTGCCCGACCTGCCGCCCGGCCGGCTCCTCGTCACCCTCCCAGGACACGCTGGCGCTGCTCTCGGCGCTGCTGCACGGCCAGTGGAACGTGGTCGACGAGATCCCGCACATCGCCCGCCGCGACGCGAGTGGCCTGGTCGCGGCGCACCTGCAGTGGCACCTCGAACGGCAGCTGCGGTCGTTGCCTCTGGTCGAGCGAAAGGCGCAGCCGGCCGACGGCTAATGTGGCGGCTACCGACAACGGTTTTCGCTCGAAAGGATGCCTGGAGTCATGCTGCGTCGCCGCCGCTCTGAGCGTGAGAAGCGCGTTCCGCGCCCGCCGGAGCCGCACGAGTCCGGTGCGACGCCTCCGGACATCCCGGCCGATCTGGTGCCCAAGCACATCGCGATCGTGATGGACGGCAACGGCCGTTGGGCGAACCAGCGCGGACTGTCGCGGGTGGAGGGGCACAAGCGCGGTGAGCAGGTCGTGCTCGACGTCGCGAAGGGCTCCATCGAGCTGGGCGTGAAGTGGCTTTCGCTGTACGCCTTCTCCACCGAGAACTGGAAGCGCAGCCCCGAAGAGGTCCGCTTCCTGATGAACTTCAACCGCGACGTGATCGCCCGCCGCACCGACGAGCTGGACGAGATGGGTGTCCGCATCCACTGGGCCGGCCGCTCGCCGAAGCTGTGGGGCAGCGTCATCAAGCAGCTGCAGGAGGCCGAGGTCCGCACGGCCGAGAACACCGTGCTGAACCTCGTGATGTGCGTGAACTACGGCGGCCGCGCGGAGATCGGCGACGCCGCTCGCGAGGTCGCGCGCCTGGTCGCCGCCGGGAAGATCAACCCGGACAAGGTCGACGAGCGCACCCTCGCGAAATACCTGTACAAGCCGGAGATGCCGGACGTCGACCTGTTCATCAGGCCGTCCGGTGAGCAGCGGATCTCGAACTTCCTGCTGTGGCAGTCCGCGTACGCCGAGATGGTCTACCAGGACATCCTCTGGCCCGATTTCGACCGCCGCGACCTGTGGCGCGCCTGCGAGAAGTTCGCGGACCGCGACCGTCGCTTCGGCGGTGCCGTCGACAAGCCCGGTGAGGAGGTGGCGTCGTCGTGAACGCGAGCGGTGAGGCCCTGGAGGCCGCACGCAAGGCGTTGGAGCTGTTCCACGACGTGTCCGTGGACGACGACGGCGCGCTGAGCTTCCGTCACGGCGACGTGCCGTGCGCGGTGCAGGGCATGGAACTGGCCGAAGGGCTGACTGTTCTCTCGCTGACGGTCGTCGTCGCGTGGGACATGCCTGCCGAGGCGGCCGGGTGGGTCGCTGAACGCGCTGGTCAAGGCCTGTTCGGCACGCTCGGCGTGATTCATTCCGAACGCGGCACGGACGTGATGCTGCGCTACGCGTTCCCGGCGGACGGCCTCAAGCCGGAACCTCTGAGCACGCTCCTCATGTTGGTCGTCTCGACCGCGTCGCAGGTGCGCGGCGAGCTCCTCTCCCGCTTTTCTTGAGAAAGGACCCTTCCATGGGTGGCGTGATCATTTACGAGCCGGAAGAGGACTCGGACGTCAACGAGTTCCCGTGGACCGTCACGTTCGAGCCCTCGGGCGGCGACGACTGGGACTCGTTCATCTGCGGCCCGTACGAGCGTGACCACGCCGTCGCGCTGGCCGAGGCAGTGGCGCTCGACGACGCCGAAGGTGGCGTGCTGGCCATCGTGAAGCCGATGCTGCCCGCGCTGTCGGCCGGGGACGTCTCCGCCACGATCGACGAACTCCGCGAAGCCGCCCTCGAAGAAGAGGCCGACGCCGAGGAGACCGTCAACGGCACGCCCGTCGACTTCGACGACGACGATCTCGAAGAGGAAGAGGCGGAGTTCGACGAGCCGCCCTCGCCCGAGGAGATCCGTGAGGGCATGGCGCGCCAGTACCGCCGCCTGCTCGACCTGGACGCGGACGCGGAATGACGATCACCGGCGAGATCCGCTCGTCGAAGCGGCGCTCAGGCCCGCCTCGGCTGAAGATCACGTCGTTGGAGGTGCTGTGCGGGATCCTCGTTCTCGCACTGCTCTTCCAGTCCAGGCTCGTCGATCTGCTCGACGTGCCGAAGCTGCGCACGGCCTCGACCGTGTTCGTGGCGATCTGCGTGCAGGCGATGCCGTTCCTCGTGCTGGGCGTGCTGATCTCGGGCGCCATCGCGGCGTTCGTGCCGGCTTCGGCGTTGCGTCGGTTGCTGCCTTCGAAGACGGCGCTGGCCGTGCCCGTGGCCGGTGTCGCGGGCATCGCGCTGCCGGGCTGTGAGTGCGCCTCTGTGCCGGTCGCCAAGAGGCTCATGCAGCAGGGGGTCGCGCCGGCAGTGGCGCTGACGTTCCTGCTGGCAGCGCCCGCGGTGAACCCGATCGTGCTGGTGTCGACCGCCGTGGCGTTCAACTACACCCCGATGATGGTCGTGGCCCGGTTCGTCGGCTCGTTGCTGACCGCGATGGTCATGGGCTGGCTGTGGGTGCGCTTCGGCAAGATGGAGTGGATCGCCGAACGCGCGCTGGCGCGGCTGGGAGATCATTCGGGTCAGAACAAGTGGGCCGTCTTCGCCGAGAGCGCGCGGCACGACCTCGTGGACGCCGGCGGGTTCCTGGTGCTGGGCGGGCTGTTCGCGGCCGCGTTCAAGACGTTCGTGCCGGTCGCGTGGATGCAGACGCTGGGCGGCCAGATCGTGCTCGGCGTGATCGTGATGGCCTTCCTGGCCGTCATCCTGGCGCTGTGCTCGGAGGCCGACGCGTTCGTGGCCGTCGCGTTCTCCGCGCTGCCGCTGCTGCCGCGCCTGGTGTTCCTCGTCGTCGGCCCGGCCGTCGACGTGAAGCTGATCGCGCTGCAGGCAGGTGCGTTCGGCAAGTCCTTCGCCTTCCGCTTCGCACCCGCCACGTTCGTGGTGGCGGTCCTGTGCGCCGTCGTGACAGGAGTGGTGCTGCTGTGAGGCGGGAAACCCAGAACATCCTGCTGGTCCTGCTCGGCGGCGCGCTGCTGAAGATCAGCTTCTCCGGGCTGTACCTCAGGTACGTGCAGAAGAGCCTGCTGCCGCTGCTCATCGCGGCCGGCGTGACCATGATCGGCCTGGCGCTGTTCGCGATCATCCGGGACATCCGCCGCGGCAAGGCCGCCGACGACGGCCACGAGCACTCGCACTCGTCGCGCTCGACGTGGCTGATGCTGCTGCCGGTCCTCGCGGTGTTCCTGATCTCGCCCCCGGCACTGGGCGGCGACGTCGTCAACTCGGCGGCCGACACGAACCAGACGCAGCGCTCCCGCAACCTGCTCGGCGAGCTGCCGTCCGGCGACGTGATCCCGTTGTCCATGACGGAGTTCGTCACGCGCACGGCGTGGGACGAGTCCGGCACCCTGGACGGCCGCCGGGTGAAGCTGACCGGGTTCCTGCTGCGCGCGGACGGCGACACGTACGTCGCGCGGCTCGCGATCTCGTGCTGCGCCGCCGACGCCCGCCCGTTGAAGGTGCGCGTGACCGGGGACGTGCCCGCGCTGCCGGACGAGCAGTGGGTCGAGGTGACCGGGCAGGTCGTGCCGAAGTCGGCCTCCGAGAAGAACTCGTGGGTGCCTAGCTTCACCGTCGAGTCGTTCACGGCCGTGGCCGAGCCGGTCGAGCCCTACGAGTCCTAGGCCGGCGACTCGCTCGTCACCGATATATCAGTTGCGGTGATCCCTGCTTGTCGGGCCTTTGCAACGAGTCTTTTGCGGCCGAAGTCCAAAGACCTGTTGCAAAGGTGCGGGTTGCGTGCGGGCCGTTCCTGTTCCAGCGGGGTTGGTCGCGTTCCGTGCGGGTGGTCGCCTTGCGAGGGTGGTCCTGCGGGTCGTGACGGAACTGAGCGGGGTTGCGATTGGGGCTTGACCTTGAGCCTCTGGCGGGATGCTGGACGGCCGGAAAAGGCGGGGCTGAAAAGCGCCCGGCCGTGCCCGTGGGGGGAGCATTCCGCCCACTCAAGGTCAAGCCCCAATCGCCTTGAGGGGCCCGAACCGCAACCCAGGCGGTAGAGGTTCAGACGGCTCGCTTCGCATCGCCACGCCAGGACTCGTACGTGGTTGCCTTGTAGTGGCTGGCGCCGGTTGGCATCGCGCGGGGCGGGATGCGGTGGCTGGCGCCGGTTCCAGCGGGGGTCGCGCTGGCGCGCGGACCGGTGCCTTGCGAGCCCATGTCGCCGTGCCGGTGCCGCGTCAGAGTCCTACTTGAGGCCCTTGGCCGTGCACTCCGCGCACGTGCCGAAGATCTCGACGGTGTGGCTGACCTCGGAGAAGCCGTTCTCGGCCGCCACCCGGTCCGCCCACTTCTCGACGGCGGGACCCTCCACCTCGACCGTGCGGCCGCAGTGGCGGCACACGAGGTGATGGTGGTGGTGCGCCGAGCAACGGCGGTAGATCGCCTCGCCGGAGTCGGTGCGCAGGACGTCGACCTGGCCTGCGTCCGCGAGGGACTGGAGTGTGCGGTAGACCGTGGTCAGGCCGATGCCCTCGCCGCGGCGGCGCAGTTCCTCGTGCAGTTCCTGGGCGCTGCGGAAGTCGTCGAGCTGGTCGAGCAGGTTCGACACCGCGGTGCGCTGCTTGGTGGACCTCAGTCCGGTCACAACTTCTCCTCGACGTGCGTCACAGCGTCCACCACGATGTGCGCCAGGTGTTCGTCTACCAGTCGGTACACGACCTCGCGGCCGTGTCTTTCGCCGTGCACCACGCCCGCCGACTTCAGCACGCGCAGGTGCTGGCTGATCAGCGGCTGGGCCACTCCCAGTGCCTCGACCAGTTCGTGCACGCAGCGGTCGTGTTCCCGCAGTTGCAGCACGATGGCGATGCGGACCGGGGCGGCCAGCGCGCGCAGCAGGTCGCCGGCCTCGGCGAGGGTGTGCGCGGAACGGGGTGGCGCGGGCGCGGGGGCCGCGCGTTCGGGGGAGTGCTCGCCGTGCAGCTGGACGGTCATGGCGGCGCACCTCACCTGGTAGGGATTTTCACAACCAATTCTACGGTGATGATGAGCAGTACGAGCAGGACCACCACGCGCAATGTGCGGTGAGCTGGGGAAAGAACCTTCCAGGTGGCTGCCAGCAGCACGCCGGCGCCCACGATCAGCACACCGAGCAGCACCGCGCCGAGGGTGCCGCCCACCAACACGCCGGTGATGAACAGACCGAGCACGAGCACGAACGCCACGACGGGGCGGACGCGCGCGAGTGGGCCGTCGCCGGGCAGGAGAGGGCGCTTGGAGGTCACCGTGCCATCCTTGCACCGTGCTGCTGGTGTGCCGCTTTCGCGTATCCGATCCCGAGTCGTTCACCTCGCGCGTCGAGCAGGCGTTGAAGCTGCTGACGGCTCAGCCGGGGTGCCGCAAGGGCACGCTGGCGCGGTCGACCGACGAGGACGACCGCTGGGTGCTGACCGTCGAGTTCGAGTCCGTGGTGGCCTACCGGCGCGCGATGTCGCCGTTCCCCGTGCGCGAGCACGTGATTCCGCTGCTGTCCGAGGCGCTGACCGACGAGCCCGCCATGTACGAGCCGAAGCTGACCAGTGCCGGCGGTGAGGTCGAGACGCACACGAGCGTGCTCGCCGAGGACGCGTTCACGGTGCGGCTCGGCGAGGCGGCGGGCCCGGCTACTCCTCGCTAGCGATCTTCGTCATCTCGGCGAGGAACTCCTCGTCGGAGCCGTCCGGCAGCAGTTCCAACGCCCTGCGCGCGGCCTGCGCGGCTTCGGCGGTGCGGCCGAGGATGTGCAGCGTCTTGGCCTTGCCGTACGCCGCGTACGGAGCGGGGGTCTGGTCGAACGCCGTCAGGGCGTCCTCGTAGCGCTCGTGCTCGAAGTAGTACCAGCCGAGGTTGTTGTGGAGCGGCCCGAGCCAGTGCGTCAGGTTCGGGTGCTCCGCGATCACGTCGAGCCCGACCTGCGTCCACTTCTCCGGGTCGTCGACCAGGGCCACCATGTGCGCGGCGTCCGCGGCGAACCACAGGTCGCCGCGCTTCTTCGCGAGGACGAACGCCGCCACGAACAGCGGTTGCGCCGCCTCCGGATCACCGCCGGAACGGTGCAGCCTGCCGCGTTCCAGCAACGCGCGCACGCGGCCCGTCGAGTCGGGGGACACGAGCGTCTCCGCCTCGTCGATCAACGCGTGACCTGCGGCGAAGTTGTCGCGCAGACCCTCGACGCGGGCCAGCTGGGTCAGCACCTCCGCGCGCCCGTCGTCGGTCGCCTCGTCGTTCAGCGCCGCGCGGAGCCGCGCCTCGGTGCCGCCCAGGTCGGCGAAGTCCCACAGCTCTCGCAGCCGGTCTTCCATCCGTGCAGGGTAAGGCTCCGGTCGCCCGTTCGGGGCGTGACGTGACGGGCTAGGCTTGAGCCCCCGATTCTCATTCGCCCGATGGAGTTCCCCTTGCCCGCCGATCGCATCGAGACCGTTGTCAGCCTCTGCAAGCGCAGGGGGTTCGTCTACCCGTGCGGGGAGATCTACGGCGGTACCCGCTCGGCATGGGACTACGGACCTCTCGGCGTCGAGCTCAAGGACAACATCAAGCGTCAGTGGTGGAACTTCATGGTCCGCGGCCGCGAGGACGTCGTGGGCCTGGACTCGTCGGTGATCCTGCCGCGTGACGTGTGGGTCGCCTCCGGTCACGTCGAGGCGTTCGTCGACCCGCTCGTCGAGTGCGAGTCGTGCCACAAGCGGTTCCGCGCGGACACGCTGTCCGAGGAGTACGCGGAGCGCACCGGCAAGGAGGTCGCCGAGGGCGACGTCTCCGACGTGCCGTGCCCCAACTGCGGCGTGCGCGGCACCTACACCGAGCCGAAGATGTTCAACGGGCTCCTGAAGACGCACCTCGGTCCGATCGAGACCGAGGAGGGCCTGCACTACCTGCGCCCCGAGACCGCGCAGGGCATCTTCACGAACTTCCTGAACGTGCAGACGACGTCGCGCAAGAAGCCGCCGTTCGGCATCGGTCAGATCGGCAAGTCGTTCCGCAACGAGATCACGCCGGGCAACTTCATCTTCCGCACCCGCGAGTTCGAGCAGATGGAGATGGAGTTCTTCGTCGAGCCGGGCACGGACGAAGAGTGGCACCAGTACTGGATCGACGAGCGCACCCGCTGGTACACGGACCTGGGCATCTCCAAGGAGAACCTGCGTCACTACGAGCACCCGAAGGAAAAGCTGTCGCACTACTCGAAGCGGACGGTCGACGTCGAGTACCGCTTCCAGTTCGGCGGCCAGGAGTGGGGTGAGCTCGAAGGCATCGCGAACCGCACCGACTTCGACCTGACGACGCACTCGAACCACTCGGGCGTCGACCTGTCGTACTTCGACCAGGCCACGAACTCGCGCTTCAAGCCGTTCGTCATCGAACCCGCCGCCGGTGTCGGCCGCCCGATGATGGCGTTCCTGCTGGAGGCCTACACCGAGGACGAGGCCCCGAACGCCAAGGGCGGCGTGGACAAGCGCGTCGTGCTGAAGCTCGACCGCCGTCTCGCGCCGGTCAAGGTCGCCGTGCTTCCGTTGTCGCGCAACGCCGACCTGTCGCCCAAGGCCCGCGACCTCGCGACGGCCCTGCGCCGCAACTGGAACGTCGACTTCGACGACGCCGGCGCCATCGGCCGCCGCTACCGCCGTCAGGACGAGATCGGCACGCCGTTCTGCGTGACGGTCGACTTCGACACGCTCACCGACCTCGCCGTGACGGTGCGGGAGCGCGACACGATGTCGCAGGAGCGCGTGGCGATGGACCAGCTGGAGTCGTACCTCGCCGCACGCCTGATCGGCTGCTAGCCGGGCTACTCCGTTCGGCCGAATCCGCTGCTACGCTGTGAAGTCACTTCGTCACAGCGTGCAGGGGGCGGGTAGTGGTCGAGGACAACCGCAGGTGGGGCTTCGAGGAAGCCGAGGACTGGGAGTACGAGGCAGGGCGGCGTGCCACACCGCCGCCCGCCGGCCCGCAACCGGACGACGCCGACGGCTGCGTCGGCACCGACGCGAGCGGTGCCGTCTCGGTGGTCGCCGAGCCCGACGGGCGGGTGCGCGCCGTCCGGCTCATCGAGCAGTGGCGCGACAGCATCGACCAGCGTGCGCTGGACGCGGCCGTGCTCGCCGCGGCCAACAACGCGACCATGCAGGCGTTGTCGCACTCGGTGGAGGCGCAGGGAGACCTGACGGCCGTCGAGCCGGTGCCGGTGAGCGCCGAGGTCGACGAGACGCCGTTCACCCGCACGGACGCGGAACGGCTGTTCGCCGCTGTGAACGCCGAGCTCGCCGCGTTCACGTCGAGCCTCGACCAGACGGTGAACGCGCCCGTGCGAGCCGAGAGCCGAGGTGGGCACGTCCGCGGCATCGCGCAGTCCGGTCAGGTCGTGCGCTTCGAGATCGACGACCGTTGGGTGCACGCGGCACCCAACGCCGAGATCGAGGGCGAACTCGCCGAGGTCCTGCGCACGCTGCACGTCCGGGGCACTCCCGCCGCGCAGCCGACCGGATCCGCCATCGCGGAGCTCCAGGCGCTGGCGAGCGACCCAGCGAGGCTGCTGCGGAAGGTGGGGCTGGCATGAGTGACGTGAAGGTCGCGCTGGAGGCGATGCGTGCGGACGCAGGACTGTGGTCGGCCGCCTCAGACAACGTGCAGGCGCCTCAGAGCGCCATCGGCGGGCTGACGCTGACCGGCCACGACGTGTCGATGTGGGCGGTCGACCGCGGCCTCGACCGCACGTACGAGAACGGCCGGGTCGTGCTCGAAGACCTGCTGCGCCAGGCGATGACGGCGTTCAGCGGCCTCGGTGACAGTCTGCGGGCCGCCGCCGACACCTACGAGCGCGAAGAAGACGCGAACCTCCACGACATGAACCGGCTCACGGGGGAGCTCAAGTGACCAATCCACTGGTGATGCAGGCCAAGGAGAAGGTCGAGGACGTCGACCGCAACATCAAGCGGTTCTTCGACGTCGTGAACGCCACGCTGAGCTGGGTGCCGCCCCCGCTGCAGTGGGTCATCGACAAGGTGCAGGACGGCATCCGGTGGCTCAACGAGAAGATCTCCGAGTTCTGGAGCCGGGTGAACCAGCTGTTCGACCAGCCCGGCGACTCCGATCGGCTGCGGCAGGTCGGCACCGGGTGGGTCGAGCAGGTTGGCAACAAGCTCGGCGACGTCGCGGGCACGATCACGCTCGACAAGATGCGCACGAACGTCGAGTGGGAGGGCCGGGCAGCTCGTGCCTACTCGGCCACGGTGCCGCCGCAGTCGCAAGGCCTGAACGCCGTGAAGGACGTCGCCAACCAGATGCGCGCTTCGCTGAACAGCCTGGCGAACTCGATCGACGCGTTCTGGATCGCCATGGGCGTCGCGTTCGCCACGTTCGTCGTGTCGGCCATCGGTGCGATCGCCGCGGCCTGCACGGTGGTCGGCACGCCCGCCGCGGTCGCCGCCATCGCGGGCGGGCTCACCGTCGCGATCGGCATCGTCGGCGCGACGATCATGGCACTGGAGTCGCACACCAACACGATCGAGACCGAGCAGAACGCGATCATGCAGAAGATCCACGACATCGGCCGCGAGTGGACCATGCCGAACATCGGTGACATGGGCGACGCCAGCGTCACCGACGGCGACGGTTCGGACTGGAAAGTCGACAATTGATGATCATCGGCCAGGGGCCGGCACCGCAGTGGGTGTGGGTGCCCGCCACGCGCGTCGAACGGATCAGGACGCGGCTGGCGCTGACGGGGCTGCCCCTCATCGGCATGGCGCTCGTGTTCGGGATCGTGCTCGTCGCGGTCGGGCTCAACCTCCCGTCGGCCCACAGCCCGATCAACGTCATCGGCGTGGTGACGGCCGGGATCGGCGCGTTCTGGGGGATCTTGTCCGGCGTGAGTCTCGCGACCGCACGGTCGTGCGCGCGAGGTGAGTACGTCGACGTGAACGGGGCCCGGCTGGTCCGGCGGTTGCTCGGAGTCTGGTGGCTCGGGGCGATCGTGTGCGCGATGGCGGCTTGGTTCTGCGAGGTCATGACGTTGAACAGCGATGCTCGGCCGGTGCCGTTCACCGTCGGATCCGCGGTGTACCTCGCGGTGCTGGGCCTGCTCGTCGTGCTGGGTGGCGTCGCGTTCTTCACCGCGCGCAAGGTGTTGCGGGTCGGCTGAGGCAACAATTCCCGGCGTTCTCGCGTGTAAGAGGCGTGACGGGGGAGCAGATCAGAAGGCGCGGCCTCGTGCAGGCCGCGGTGGGTGTGGCGCTGGTCGCCTGGGTGGTGGTGGCCTCGGCGCTGGCCGACGTCGGGAACCCGCAGGTCCTCGTGGGTGCGGCGGTGACGGGCGGGCTGGTGTGCCTGTGCGCGGTGGCGGGCGGAGTGGTGGCGACGCGGATCACCGACGCGGCATCGGCCGCTCGCCTGCGGCACGTGTTCGTCGTGTTCGAAGGGACCGCGCTGTCGCTCCTCTTCCCGTTCTACTGGTTCGGGCTCGGCCTCGAGCCGCCGGACGGGTCCGGATACTTCCTCGTGGGATTCGTGTTCGTGATCGTGCTCGCGATTCCGGTGGTCGCCGCGCTGGCGTTCGTGGTGCTGGGCAGCCGTGCCGTGCACATGACCGTCGTCGAGGCCTTCGGGCCGATCGTGCCGGACTCCGGGGCCGAGGCGCCTGCCCAGCGGATCAGGGTGCTCGGCACCGTGCTCGTCACGGCGGGTGTCGTGTTGTCGGCCGGGGTGCTGGCGGTGGCGTTCACGGCACCGCCGCTCTGGCTGGTGCTGGAACTCCCCGGCTTGCTGGTGACGCTCACGCCGGTGCTGCTCGGCGTGTTGCTGGTGCGTGTGCGGGACGTCTACGCGGCTCGGCGGAGGAACGTCGCCGCATACCTCATTCTCCCCGGCGCCTGCGGGTACGCGGTGGCCAAGGCCGCGTCCATCGGCGGCGCTTCGGGGATGCTGGTCGGCGGGCTGATCTTCGGCGCGGTCGTGCTCCTGGTGGTCGCGCTTCTCGTGGTGCGCGAGTTCACCGGAATGTGGGACCGGCCGTGGCAGGAGACCCGGCGGATCAGCCGTTGACGCCGAGTTTCGCCAGGACGGCCGTGGTGACGGCGTTGATCGACTGCCTCGCCGTCGTCCAGGAACCGGTCGGGTTCGTGGTGAGCACGGCGACGGCGTAGCGGTCGTCGAGCACGCCCGCGCTGTGCAGGTAGACCTCGCTCGGCAGGTAGTACATCCAGCCCTGCTTGGCGTAGGCGCCGGTGACGCCGAGCAGCCCGAACGCCTGGTCGAAGCCGTCGGCGGCGGTGGCGGGCGCCTTCGACAGCGCGCCGACGATCGCGTCGCGCTCCGGTGAGCCCAGGATGTGCTGGTAGAGCCGCACCATGTCGTTCGCGGTGATGACGACCTCTCCCCACTGCGACGGGTCGTCCGGGGCGTGCGTGCCGGTCAGGCCCGCTTCGGCGGCGACGCGGTCGATGGCGCCCATGCCGTCGAACCTCGTCCACAGCACGTCCATCGCGTTGTCGTCGCTCGCGCTCAGCGCCCGGTCGATGAGGTCGGTGTCGTCGGCCGACAGCTGCTGGTGCAACGCGTCGAACGCGAGGATGAGCTTCGCCAGCGACGCCGAGTAGAACTGCTTTTCGCCCTGCTCCGAGACGACCTGGTTCGTCTGGAGGTCCAGCACCGCGACGCCGACGTCGGATGAGCCACCCGCGGCCGCGACATCCGACATGTCCGTGGCTGATATATCGGATATCGCCGATGGTGATGAGCCCGTATCCGATATATCGGCGTCTCCGGGATCCAGCGAGCCGTCACCTGTGTCCAGCACATCGGGACCGCGCGATATATCAGCTGACGGCTTCCCGTGCGCGTGGCACGGCGCCGCCTCAGGGACGACGAACACGGCCGCCACGAGGAAGAGGATCAGAGCCCAGCGCACACTTCCAAGATCCGTCTCACAGGAGCCTGGTGTCGAGCTTTTCCTCCTGTGCGGTTGCTGAAGAATCCTCCCTGACCACCACGTATGCGCCGGAACCCTGCCGTTCCGTCACCGCCTCGACGAGCTCGGTGCCCCGGTAGAGCAGGCCGACGCCGTCGTCGGTGCAGTGCGTCGTCGGCAGCACTCCGGCGGCCACCGCATTGTGGATCTTCGGACGGCGCTGCTCCTCGGAGTCGTAGTGCACGCCGTTGCCGTAGGGCAGGAAGCCCAGGCCGTTCGTGACGATCCGGAGGTCCGGGCCGAACGAGTCCGTCGCGCCGCCCGTGTGCCAGCAGATCGAGCCCGCCGACACGCCGCTGAGCACGACGCCGGCCTCCCACGCCTTGCGGAAGACCGCGCCGAGGCCGTGCACCTCCCAGACCGCGAGCAGGTTCGCCACCGAACCGCCGCCCACCCAGACGACGTCGTGGGACAGCACGTAGTCCTCGAGGTCGTCGGTCGGCGGCATCGTGAAGAGGTTCAGGATCGACACGTCGACGCCCGCGACCTTGCCCGCCTCGGCCATGTTCGCGTTCATGTGCCGCTGGTCGCCACCTGCGGTGCCGACGTAGCACAGGCGCGGTGTGCGGCCGTCCACGCCGGAGAGGTCCAGGGCGAAGTGGATCAGTTTGTTGAACTCGACGAAGGTCCGGCGCCCTGAGCGCAAACCTCCGGAGGTCGCGAGGATGGTGGGCTGCTCAGCAGGCATGACGATGATCCTCGCAGGGGCGTCAACGCGGCACCCGCCCGGTCTGGGAGCATGCAGAGTGTGCGGACCACGCCCCTCAAGCCCCTCGCCCGGATTCGCCGGATCGTGTTGCGCCTCGTCTTCGGAGCGCTGGTCATCGGCGTGCTCGTGGGCGGCGGCACGGCGTTCCGCGTCTGGCAGGTCGCCCGAGTCGACGACTGGACGAAGGCCGACATGGCGATCGTCCTCGGTGCCGCGCAGTACAACGGCGTCCCGTCCGACGTGCTCGCGGCACGGCTGGAGCACGCGCTCGGCCTCTACCAGGAGGGCGTCGTCGGCTACATCGCCACGACCGGTGGCCGGCAGCCCGGTGACAACTTCACCGAGGGCCAGGTCGGCAAGTTGTGGCTGGTCAAGCGCGGTGTGCCGGAGGACAGGGTGCTGCAGGTCGGCGAGGGCGCGGACACGCTCGGGTCGTTGCGGGCCGTCGCTTCGGTCGCCAAGGAACGGGACCTGAAGACCGCCGTGATCGTCAGCGACCCGTGGCACTCGCTGCGCGCCCGCACGATGGCGGAGGACGCCGGCCTGCACGCCTGGACGTCGCCGACGCGCAGCGGTCCGAACGTGCAGACGCGCGAGACGCAGTGGTTCTACATCAAGCGCGAGACCGGAGCGTTGCTGTACTACCGCCTGATGAAGGCTCACGCGGGCGTGTTCGACGAGCTCAAGCTCCCTAAAATCGGCTGATGGGATACACCGGCCACGACGCGGAGCGCCTGCTCTCCGAAGACCCCAAGAGCGCCGCGCTGCCGGGCGCCCGCACCGACACGCGCACGCCCTTCTCCCGTGACCGAGCCCGCGTGCTGCACTCCGCGGCGTTGCGCAGGCTCGCCGGCAAGACCCAGGTCGTCGGCCCCGGTGAGGGCTCCGAGGTCACCGGTGTGCCGCGCACGCGCCTGACTCACTCGCTGGAGGTCGCGCAGATCGGGCGCGGCATCGGCGAGGAACTGGGCTGCGACCCCGACATCGTCGACACGGCCGGCCTCGCGCACGACATCGGGCATCCGCCGTTCGGGCACAACGGCGAGAGGGCGTTGAACGAGCTCGCGGGCCCGTGCGGCGGGTTCGAGGGCAACGCGCAGACGTTCCGCATCCTCGCGCGCCTCGAACCCAAGACCGCGCACGGACTGAACCTCACGCGTGCCGTGCTCGACGCGTCGACGAAGTACCCGTGGACGCGCACGCCGGGCATCGTGAAGTTCGGCGTGTACGACGACGACCTCGAAGTGTTCGAGTGGATGCGTGCGGGTGCACCGGACCGTGAGCGGTGCATCGAGGCGCAGGTGATGGACTGGTCCGACGACGTGGCGTACTCGGTGCACGACGTCGAGGACGGCGTGCTGGCCCACCGGATCAGTCTCGGCGCGCTCGCCCGTCCCGACGAACGGGCCGCCATCGCGTCGCTCGCCGCGAAGACGTTCTCCGACGAGTCCGTGGCCGCGCTCGAAGCCACCGCCGAGGACCTGCTGAAGCTGCCGGTGATCGAGTACTGGACCGACCGCGAGTACGACGGCTCGCTCGGCGCGCAGGTGGCGTTGAAGAACCTCACCAGCGAACTGGTCGGCCGCTTCGCCTCCGCCGCCGTCACCGCGACCAGGGCCGTGCACGGCGACGGATCGCTGACGAGGTACAACGCCGCGCTGGAGGTTCCGAAGCAGGTCGCGGCGGAGGTGGCGCTGCTCAAGGCGATGGCCGTCCGGTACGTGATGAGCGACCCGGCGCGCCTGGCCATGCAGGCGAAGCAGCGCGACCTGATCACCGATCTCGTCGCCCGCCTGATGGAGCGCCCGACGCTGCTCGACCCGGCGTTCCGTCCGGTGTTCGCGGCCGCTTCCTCTTACGCCGCAAGGCTTCGCGTCGTCATCGACCAGGTCGCGCTGCTCACCGACGCGCAGGCCGTGGCCTGGCACCGCGCATCGGCGTAGGTTCGAGGGGGTCCGTGCCGAAGTCCGATCCTCGGGGAGAATCTGTGACCGACCAGGCCGACTTCGCCCTCAACCTGCACCGCGTCGCCGTACCCGATCCGGCCTCGAACGCGTGCTGGTCGCCGTTCTCGGTGGCCGGCGCTCTCGCACTGGCCCGCGAAGCCGCCCGTGGCGAGACCCGCGCCGAACTCGACGGGCTGCTGCGGGACTTCGACGCCTCGGACGCCGTGGACGTCCCCGAACTGGCCGTCGCGAACACGTTGTGGGCCGACGACGACCTGACGATCGACCCCGGCTTCTCGCTCGCCGGTTCGGTGCGGCGCACGGCGTTCTCCGACCCCGCCACGGTCCGCAAGCTCGTCAACACCGACGTCGCCGAGACCACCCGCGGCCTGATCCCCGAACTGCTGACGGACGCGCCGCCCGCGGACGCCGCCGCGATCATCGTGAACGCCCTGTACCTCAAGGTCGGCTGGCTGAACCCGTTCTCCGACTGGGAGACCGCCGCGAAACCGTTCCACGCGCCCGGCGGCGACGTGGACGTGCCGACGATGAAGGTGACCGAGAAGTTCCGCTACGCCCGCCACGACGGCTGGCAGACGATCGTGCTGCCCGCCGACTCGGGCGTCGAGACGCTGATCCTGCTGCCGGACGAGTCGCTGGACCAGCCGCTGAGCCCGTCCGTGCTCGCCGCGCAGAACTTCACCCGGCTCGAACTCTCACTGCCCAAAGTGGACGTACGGGCGAGGTTCAACCTCAAGAACACGTTGCGGCAGCTCGGGGTCGAGCGCATGTTCACGCGCGACGCCGACTTCTCCGGCCTCTCACCGGACGAGCGGATGTTCGTCGACGACGTCGTGCACGAGGCCGTGCTGCGCCTGGACGAGCAGGGCCTCGAAGGCGCGGCGGCCACCGCCGTCACCTTCCGGACGGTGTCGATCGAGATCCCGGTGGACCCGATCGTGGTGACCGTCGACCGGCCGTTCCTGGTCGCGGTGCGGCACGCGCGGTCCGGCGCGATCTACTTCCTCGCGCAGGTCGCCCGTCCATGACCGATCAGACGACCTTCGCGCTGGACCTCCACCGCGTCGCCGTGCCCGATCCCGATGCCAACGCGTGCTGGTCGCCGTTCTCCGTCGCCAGTGCGCTCGCACTGGTCCGGGAGGCCGCTCGCGGCAAGACCCGGGAAGAACTCGACCTGCTGGTCGGCGGGTTCGTCTCCGAGGACGCGCTCGACGTCGAGGACCTGGTGGTCGCGAACACGTTGTGGGCCGACGACACCCTCGCGCTGAACCCCGATTTCTCGCTGGCGTCCTCGGTGCGGCGGGCGCATTTCGCCGATGCCAAGACCGTGCGCAAGCGGGTGAACGCCGATGTCGCCGAGTCGACCCGCAACCTGATCCCGGAGCTGCTGCCGCCTCCGAAGCGCCCGTACGACGGGGCGATCATCGTCAACGCCCTCTACCTCAAGGCCGGGTGGAAGACCGCGTTCAGCGCGGGCAAGACGAAGCCGAGGGTGTTCCACGCCCCTGGCGGCGACGTCGAGGTGCCGACGATGAAGGTGACGGCCGTCCTCGGCTACTCCAGGACCGAGGGCTGGCAGACGATCGCGTTGCCCGCCCGTTCGGGAGTGGAGGCGCTGGTGCTGCTGCCGGACGAGTCGTTGGAGCAGCCGCTGCACGCCGCCGCGTTCGAGGTGCGGGAGAGCACCGCTGTCGCGCTGTCACTGCCCAAGGTGGATGTTCGGGAGAAGTTCGAGCTGCGGGAGACGTTGGAACAGCTCGGAGTGGGCACGATGTTCTCGCCGGACGCCGACCTCGGTGGACTCTCGCCCGACCCGCTGTTCGTGAGTGCCGTGATCCACGAGGCCGTGCTGCGCCTCGACGAACGGGGCCTGGAGGGTGCGGCCGCGACCGCCTTGGTGAAGGGCAGGGGTGCGTTACCGAGGAAACCGGTGGACCCGATCACCGTGCAGGTGGACCGGCCGTTCCTCCTCGCCGTCCGGCACACCCACTCGAAAGCGATCTACCTTCTAGCTCAGGTCGCCCGTCCGTGACCACTTTCGGGGTCCATTCGCCCTGATGACGAGCGTTTCGCGCGGCGAGATCATGATCATGCCTTTACCGTTCCAGCATGACCCAGCACGGTGCCGGCGAGCAGCTCGTCGTGCTCGCCGCGGCGGGCGCCACCCAGATCACCTGCTTCAGCGGCGTCACCATTCCCGTCCTGCTCAGAACCGAGTGCTACGCGAAGGCGCTGGCCGGGGCGCTGGGCCTCGCACCGACGCCGGAGCTGCAGCGCGACGGCGTGTTACCGCGGTGCGTGTTCTTCATCCACGAGTACGCGCTGCAGACCGTGGTCGGCGGCAACCGGCTGATGGAGGACCAGGTCCTGCACCTGCTGTTCCACGCGCCGTCGATCCGGATCGTGCCGGCCAGCGCGGGCGGTGCGGCGGCGGTCGGGCTCGACTACGCGCTCATCCAGTACGAGCACGAGCCGCCGCTGGTATACCTCGCGAACTGGACGCTCGCCAGTGACGCCGCGACCGTGGAACGGGCCGTGGCCATCTTTCAGCGCATGCACGCCGTCGCTCTCGACAACGAGCGGTCGCGTGACGTGCTGATGGAGTACGTGGCCGTCTACGACCGTTAAGGGGTGTTGCGGCGCAGGAACAGCCGCATACCGTCCTCGCCCGGAAGCGCGCACAGCAGCAGCTTGACGTTCTGGTGCCGCACCGGAACCGCGCACGAGTCGCCTGCCAGCAATGTTCCCGCGAGCAGGCCGGCCGACTCGTGGTCGATGTCCAGCACGAAGTCGTTGCTCATGGATGGACCCTATGAGCTGGCCGCCTCGCAACCCAGTCACCCAAAGGTGTTGTCACGTTCCGGCGAGCTGTCTCGTCCACAGGTCATGACGAGGATCAAGGGAATCACGAAGAAGGACGCCGGCCCGCTGCTCAAGGCCGTGTACTGGTTCGCGCGGCGTGAGTTCGGGGCGGTGCCGGAGCCCGTCACGGTGATGGCGCACCACCCGAAACTGCTGATGGCGAGCGGTCGCCACGAACTGGCGGTCAAGAAGGCGATCCACGGGCCGTTGTTCGAACTGTGCGTCTACCGGACGGCGGTGAAGCTCGGCTGCTCGTGGTGCGTGGACTTCGGCGCCATGCTGATGAAGCACGGCGGCCTCGACGTCGAACGCCTCAAGCACATCGACGAGTACCCCACCTCGCCGCTGTTCACCGACCTCGAACGCAAGGCGCTCGCCTACGCCGACGCGATGACCGACACGCCCGTCGCCGTCACCGACGAGCAGGTGGCGGAGCTGGAGAACCTGCTGGGGCGCAAGGAACTCATCGCGCTGACCTACCAGATCGCGCTGGAGAACCAGCGGGCCAGGTTCAACAGCGCGTTCGACATCAGGGACCAGGGCTTCACCAGTGGTGATGCCTGCCGCGTACCGACAAACTAGAGCGGTGGAGAAGATCGCCCTGACGGGTGCGCAGGAGACCATGCTCGCCACGCTGTACGGCCGGGCGCTCGACAGCGAGCGCCCCGCGTCCGTGCTGCACGACGACGAGGCCAGACGCGCTGTCGACCGCATCGACTACGACTTCGGCAAGACCGGGATGAACACGACGTCGGCGGTGGGCGTCGCCATCCGGGGGCGGGTGCTCGACGACTGGACCCGCGAGTTCCTTCAGCGCACTCCGTCCTGCACGGTGCTGCATCTGGCCTGTGGGCTGGACACTCGCGCGCATCGGATCGAACGGCCGGACACCGTGCGGTGGATCGACGTCGACATGCCGGACGTCGTCGCGTTGCGGCACAAGCTCTTGCCCACGCCCCAAGGCGACTACCGGCTGGTGGCGTCGTCGGTCACCGACGACGCGTGGCTCGCCGAGGTGCCCGCAGACCGCCCGGTCGTCGCGGTGTTCGAGGGCCTCTCTATGTATCTCACGCAGGCGGAGGGCCATGCGCTGATCAGCAGGATCACCACCAGGTTCGCCGGCGGTGAGCTGCTGTTCGACGTGTACGGCTCGTGGGGCATCAAGCTGCAGAAGCTCGTGCCGGCCGTGCGGAACGCCGGCGCGGTGCTGCACTGGGGCGTCGACGATCCGCGCGAGATCGAGGCACTGCGTCCTGGACTGACCACAGTGGACGCCTGGCGCAGCGTGGACCTGCCGCACCTGGACGCGTTGCCCAGGTCCGGCAGGATCCAGATGAAGGTCGTCAGCGCGATCCCGAAGCTCCGCGACGTCGGGAAGCTGCTGCGACTGCGGTGGTAGGGCTCAGTTGTCGATGACGAAGTCGAACTTGGCGGTGTAGCGGTTGCCGACGAGCGGGCCGAGCTCGACCTCGCACTCGCGGTCGAGGTAGGCGTCGCGCCGGTTCAGGTAGGGCATGTTCATCCCGTACGCCCTGAGGTTGTCCGGGAAGAACAGCTGCGTGGTGAGGATCGGGCCGCCCCGCGCCTGCACCTTGACGTGGATGTGCGGGGTGCGGCCCGGGTAGTCCTTCGGCACGATCGTCTCCAGCACGTACGCGCCGGAGGCGTTGCTGAACTGGTGGCCGCGCATCTTGAACGTGGTGTTGTCGTACACACCCCGGTCGTCCGCCTGCCAGAAGTCCAGCAGTGCGTTGGGAATCGGCGCGCACTTCATCGTGTAGACGAACCCGGTGATGCTGAGCACGATCCCGGTGACGCCGGGCGTGCGCAGGTTCGTGCGCTGCGGGGAGTTCCGCTTGAAGTAGGGACCCTCGATGTTCGACGGGGTGTCGTCGTCATCGACGCAGGTCGGGGTCAGGGGGAGAGGCGCGCTGCGCGCCGTGGTGGTGCCGGCGGCGGTCAGTGCGACCACAGCAGCCGCACCGGTCGCCAGGAACGCCCGGCGTGAGGGGTTGTCTTGTTCGGGCATGTTCGAACTCCGGTGGTCGCGACCCGCGGCAGGGGGCTTGGGCAGCGCATCGGACGTTAGCTCCGAAACGATCCCGGCTCCAGTTACGGTCCAGACCAAAAACCGGTCAGAACGCCACGTGGGTGAGCTTGTCCGGGTTCGCGATGTCGTAGATGGCGGTGACCTTGCCTTCATGCACGGTGAACGCCGTCACACGTGCCGTCACCTCGCCATACGCGGGCAGGAGCACGCCGATGTCGCCGTTGACGAGCATCGGCCGGTGCTCCTCCGGGTAGCCGTACTTGCGCATCAGGCCGAGGAAGAAGCGCGCCACCTTGTCCGCGCCGGAGACCGTGTTGACCGCCGTGCGCACCTTGCCGCCGCCGTCGCCGATCATCACGGCGTCCGGGTGCAGCAGGGAGAGCACGGCGTCGAGGTCCCCGTTCGCCATGGCCCGCAGGAACTTCTCCAGCACCTCCTGCTGCTCGGCCAGCGCCGCGCGAGGCGGTGGTTCGGCGTCCGCGACGGCCTTGCGGGCCCGGGACGCGTGCTGGCGCGCGGAGGCCTCCGAGACCTGCAGCACCTCGGCGATCTCGGTGAACGGCAACGAGAACGCGTCGTGCAGCACGAACGCCACGCGCTGGTCCGGCGTCAGCCTGTCGAGCACCACCAGCGCCGCCATCCGGACGCCGTCGGAACGCACCACGCTCTCCAGCGGGTCGTCCTGCTCGCCGGTCGTGAGCAACGGCTCCGGCAGCCACGAGCCGACGTACGTCTCGCGGCGCACGGCCGCTGAGCGGAGCCGGTCGAGGCAGATGCGGCTCACCACGGTCGTGAGCCAGCCGCGGGCGTCCTGCACGCCCTCGGCCTTCGCGAACCGGGGCCACGCCTCCTGCACGGCGTCCTCGGCGTCGGCGAGGCTGCCGGTCAGCCGGTAGGCAACGCCGATGAGGTGCGTCCGGTGGAGTCCGAAGACGTCAGCGGTGGTCACAGATCAGCAGTTTGCCAGGGGATTAGACTCAGTGACGTGGCAGGACGCATCAGGGAAAGCGACATCGCATTGGTGCGTGAGCGCAGCCGGATCGACGAGGTCGTCGGTGACCAGGTTTCGCTGAAGCGGGCGGGCGGGGGCGCGCTCAAGGGGTTGTGCCCGTTCCACGACGAGAAGACGCCGTCGTTCAACGTGCGCCCGTCGCACGGCACGTTCCACTGCTTCGGCTGCGGCGAGGGCGGCGACGTGATCGCCTTCGTGATGAAGGTCGAGCACCTGTCGTTCGTGGAGTCCGTCGAGCGGCTCGCGGACCGTGCGGGCATCCACCTCACCTACGAGGGCGGCGGCGCGACGATCCAGCGCGACCGGGGCACGCGCGGCAGGCTCATCGAGGCGCACAAGGTGGCCGCCGAGTACTACGCCGAGCAGCTCGCGACGCCCGAGGCGCAGCAGGCGCGGGAGTTCCTGGCCGAGCGCGGGTTCGACGAGGCCGCTGCCCGCCAGTTCGGCTGCGGCTTCGCGCCCGGCGGCTGGGACAAGCTCACCAAACACCTGCTGGGGCGTGGTTTCGAGCTCCAGGAACTGATCAAGTCGCAGCTCGTCAAGGAGGGCAAGCAGGGGCCGATCGACCGGTTCCACCGGAGGCTGCTGTGGCCCATCAAGGAGATCAGCGGCGACGTCGTCGGGTTCGGCGCGCGGCGGATCTTCGACGACGACCCGATCCAGGCGAAGTACCTCAACACCAGCGAGTCGATGATCTACAAGAAGTCGCAGGTGCTGTTCGGGCTCGACCAGGCCAAGCGCGAGATCGCCAAGCGCAAGCAGGCGGTCATCGTCGAGGGCTACACCGACGTGATGGCGATGCACCTGGCCGGCGTGCCGACGGCGGTCGCCTCCTGCGGCACGGCGTTCGGCACGGACCACATGAACGTGCTGCGCAGGCTGCTGATCGACGACGACGTGAACGGCGAGGTCATCTTCACCTTCGACGGCGACGAGGCGGGCCAGAAGGCCGCGCTCAAGGCGTTCGAGGGGGAGCAGCACTTCTCCGCGCAGACCTACATCGCGGTCGCGCCGGACGGCATGGACCCGTGCGAACTGCGGCAGGCCAAGGGCGACGTGGCCGTGCGCGACCTGGTGGCGCGACGCATCCCGCTGATCGAGTTCGCGATCAAGGCCCAGCTCAAGGCGTACGACCTCGACTCGGTGGACGGCCGCGTCGAGGCGTTGAAGAAGATGGTGCCGTTCGTCGGGCAGATCAAGGACAGGGCCAAGCGCGACGGGTACGCGACGCGTCTGGCCTGGTGGGTGGGCTGGGACGACGAGGCGATGGTCGTGCGCCGGGTCCGTCAGGTCTCCAGCGGCAAGACGCCGGTCGCGACCCCCCAGCGGGCCGATCCGAACCAGATCGCGCTGAGCGTGGAGGTCGACGGCCCGGCCCGGCCGAACCCGCGCGACCCGAGGCTGATCTTCGAGCGCGAGGTGCTCAAGATCGCGCTGCGGCTGCCCGAGTACGCGGGGCCGTTGTACGACTCGCTGCCGGACGAGTCCTTCACGGACCCGGCGTACGTGGCGCTGCACCGGGCCATCCGCGAGGCCGGCGGCGCCTCCTGCGGGCTGGAGGGCTCCGCGTACCTGGACGCGATCTCGCAGTCGTGTTCGCACGCGTCGGTGCGGTCGGTGATGACCGAGCTCGCCGTGGAACCGTTGGCGGTCAAGCAGAACGACGAGTTCCGCTACGTGTCGATGGTGATCGCGCGGCTGCAGGAGGTGCAGGTCGGCAAGCAGGTCGAGGACGTGAAGTCGCGCCTGCGGCGGCTGTCCCCGATCAAGGACGCCGACGAGTACCGGGCGCTGTGGGGAGACCTGGTGGCGCTGGAGGAGTACCGCAAGGCGCTCCTGCAGCAGAGTGCTGGAGTGCTGTAGTGGGGTTGTTCCGACGGGTGTTCGGCGATGGCGCGCCGGACGGGTTCACCGGTGAGCTGGAGCGCGACGAGACCGTGATCGCGCACGCGCCCGTGCAGACCGGCGGTCACCTGGTGGCGACGTCGCTCGGGCTGTGGGTGCCGGGCGAGTCGCCGCGGCGGATCGGCTGGCACCTGATCAGCAAGGTGAAGTGGGAGGGCGCGCTGCGGGTGGTCGAGGCCGTCGAGGCCTCCACCGAGGGCGCCGTGGTGTTGCTGGAAGACCTTTCCGCGCAACGGTTCGCGCTGGACGACCCGCGCCGGGTGCTGCGAGCGATCAGCCAGCGCGTCGAGGGGTCGATCCGGGTGCGGGAACGCGTCGAGTCGCCCGGCGTGTGGATTCTGCAGCGCAAGATCCCCGGCCGTGACGGCGTTGTGTGGCAGGCGCGCGGGGACGCGGGCGTGGCTCTCGCTGACGTGCGCTCGGCCGTGGCGGGGTTCTCCGAGAGGCTGGCGCGCTAGCAGTACGCGTGTACTGTTAGCCGTATGTGGGATCCGGCGCAGTATCTGGCCTTCGCCGATCACCGTGCGAGGCCGTTCTACGAACTTGTGGCGCGCGTGCGGGCTTCGGAGCCTCGCCGCGTGGTGGACGTGGGCTGCGGGCCCGGCAATCTGACCGTGTCGCTGGCCTCGCGGTGGCCCTCGGCCGTGGTCGAGGCGTTCGACTCGTCGCCGGAGATGGTCGAGGCGGCGCGGGCGGCCGGCGTCGACGCCCGCGTGGACGACGTGACGACGTGGGAACCGTTGCCGGACACCGATGTCGTGGTGTCCAACGCGGTCCTGCAGTGGGTCGCGTCACATCCCACGATCGTGTCAAAATGGATTGCGGCGCTGCCGTCCGGCGCGTGGCTCGCGTTCCAGGTCCCCGGCAACTACGCGGACCCTTCGCACCGCCTGATCCGTGAGGTGGCGGGGGAGTCGCTGGCGCATGTTTTCCGTGCGGAGAAACCGGTTCTGGATCCCGTGGAGTACGCGGACCTGCTCGGCGACTGCGCTGTCGCGGACGTCTGGGAGACCACGTACGTGCAGCGGCTCACCGGTCCGGACCCGGTGCTCGAATGGGTGACCGGTACGGCTTTGCGGCCGGTGCGCGCGGCACTGTCCTCAGCGGACTGGGAGGCCTATGCCGCGGAACTGGCGCCGCGGCTGCGTGAGGCGTATCCCCAGCGAGCCGACGGCGCCACTTGGTTCCCGTTCAGGCGGATCTTCGCGGTTGCGCAGGTGTGAGGTCCGTCACGTTCGCGGCGTCACCGGAGGCGTGTACGCCTTGCCGTTGGTCTCCTCCTCCTGGTGGCGCCACGGAGCCTTCTCCGCTGCCTTTCCTGCGGCGTCCGCGGCCAGATCCTTGGCCTGAACTGCGGCTTCGAACGCCTTGTCCTTCGCCTGTGCCGCCGTCTTGCGCACCGTCGGGTTCGCGGTGAAGCGGTGCCAGAGGCGCACGATCTGGTCGTAACGCTCTCGTCCGGCCTTCGCGCCGAGCACGTAGCCGATCGCCGCGCCGACCAAGATGCCCTTCATGTGACGTCTCCTCTCGCATCGTGCCTGGTCAGAGTCTGTGTTGCGGCCAAGTGGGGGGTGCCTGCAAAACCCCTTTCCAGGCTCATGTAGAGTTACCCACTGTCAGGAGGAACCAAGCCTGACAAGCTAGAACAACCGAACATTCCCCCATAGCTCAATTGGCAGAGCATGCGACTGTTAATCGCAGGGTTACTGGTTCGAGTCCAGTTGGGGGAGCCATCGCCTAGACCCTAGTCCACCGACTGGGGTCTTTCGCTTTGTACGGGTTTGCTTCAGCTTGGGGGCATGGCCCGCTACGCGAATCTTCGTCGCATCTCCTCGCTGGACCCGGTCGCTGACCACGAGGAGATCATGCGGATCTCGGCCGGCCTGGAGTTCCCGTGGGACTACCAGAAGTCGCTGGAGATGGCGCTGTTCCGCACGTACTGCGTCCCGACGATCTCGGGCCTGCTGGAACGCACCGGCGAGTTCGAACGGCGGCCTCAGAAGCGCTACGACGACACCGCGATCCTGATGGCCGAACTCGTGGAGCACGGCTACGACTCCCCGCGGGGACGTGAGGCGCTGCGCGTGGTCAACCGCCAGCACGGCCGTTACGACATCTCGAACGACGACATGCGCTACGTGCTGGCGACGTTCGTCTACGACCCGATCGACTGGCTCCAGCGCTACGGCTGGCGCCCGCTGACGGACAACGAACGGCTGGCGGGCTTCCACTTCTACCGCGCGGTCGGCGCCCGCATGGGAATCCGTGACATCCCGGCCGGCTACGACGAGTTCCTGGCGTTCAAGACGGCCTACGAGCAGAAGCACTTCGTGTTCGCGCCGTCGAACCGCCGCATCGGCCAGTACACGCTCGACCTGTTCTGCTCGTGGTACCCGTCCGTGGCGCGCCCGGTGGTCGCACGCGCCGTGGTCGCGATGCTGGACCCGGCGATGGTGCGCGCGTTCGGCTTCACCGCCCCGCCGGCCTGGGTGGGCGCCGTAGGCCGGCAGGCGTTGCGTCTGAGGGCTTTCGTGGTGCGCCAGATGCCGGTGCGGAAGGCTTTCAAGCTCACGAGCACCCCCAACCGCACCTATCCTGGCTACCCGCGCGGCTACCGGCCGTCGGACCTGGGCGCGATCTCCAGCACCGCCCGCTGACCGTTGAGCACGAAGCCCATCGCCTTCAGGAACTCGTTGCCGGGCTTGAAGTCGTCAAGCCGGACGTGCACGCGCATGACCTCCGGAAAGCGTTCGGTGAGCGCCCGTGCCATCTCCCGTCCGATCCCCCACCGGCGCAGGTCCTTCGGCACCAGGAAGAACCCGATGCTCGCGTGGCCGGGCGCCGGATGGCCCACCACGAGGTCGACGAACCCGATCATGCCCTGAGCCTGCGCGACCAGCAGGTGCTTCTGCTCGAACGCGGCCCCCTCCGGCAACGCGTAGAAGAGACTTTGCACATCACCGGGCCCGGACGGATGGCCCGTGGCAGCCTGAAACCAGTCGTCGCAGTCGGCGAACAGCGCCAGCACCCCGGGCTCGTCCGCCGGGGTGAAGTCGCGGAGGGTCAAACGCACGTGTCCAGCCTATGTGTCGCTCGCCACGGGGGCGCGCAAGGGCCGTTCGGCGTGATCGGTATCCTCCACGACGCAGCGTGAGCGGGGGGAAGTAGCTCAGTTGGTCAGAGCAGCGGACTCATAATCCGTCAGGTCGTGGGTTCGAGCCCCACCTTCCCCACTAGAACTACCAGTGCGACGGGGCTCCTCGAAGATCCAGGCTTGATCGTCTGTCCATGGTGCCGTCCGGCCGCACTCGCGCCAACCCGGCCCACCGCACTCCGCGACTCGCTTAAGGTGCCGGAATGGCGGAGGACGGGTTCGTCGAAGTGCGCGGGGCCAACCGCGGCAACAACGTGATCCTGCACCTCTTCGCCGCGGCGTTGATCGTGACTGGACCGATCGTCTACGCGGCCAACGACGGCGGCACCGTCGGCATCGTGCTCACCGTGGTGCTGCTGCCGCTGGGCATCGCCGTGTGGCGTGGTACCGCGCGTGCCAAGCGGCGGCTGCTGCGCCTGGACGAGGTGGGGCTGCCCGCGACCGCCGTGGTCCTGTCCGTGGAGCCGATCAGCGAGGACTCCACGGTCCGCGTCCGGCTCCTGATCAAGGGCCCGGACGTGCCCGAGTTCGTGATCGAGCACGACGCCAGGTACGACCCCGGTCTGAAGCAGGGGAACAAGCTCGTCGCGGCGGTCGATCCCGACGACCACCGCGACTTCGAACTGGACTACTAGTAGACCGTCGCTTCTAACCTTTGGGGTAGAGGTGGCGGAGTCGGGTGCGGGCGTCGTCGGTGGTGAATTGCCAGTCGACTCCGCGCTGGTGGGTGTTGGTGGTGTGCTGCCAGGCGGCGAGTTCGGTGTTGAGGGTGTCGAGGTCGCTGATGC
>NZ_JBIWKS010000025.1:0-67354 GCF_044765805.1 Lentzea sp. NPDC102401
TCGGCGCCCTGGTCCTGCACTACCCAGACCGCATCAGCCAGCACATCAACTAACCATCCATTTGCGATCACTTACACAGAAAACTTGACAGGCTCGCGAGGGAATTTCCTCACCGCCCGCTAGACCAAGCCATGACACACCAAACCCAGGCCTACCAAACGCAACCCTGCAACGCCAGACCGCACCAAACCCTGTCCTGCCGAACCCTACGGCGCCGGAAACACGGAGAGCGCGCCCGGTGAAACCGGACGCGCTCCCGCGATGTTTCCCAAACCCAAGCATACCGGGCCGAACGACTACCGAGCCAGGCCTTGCCAAACCCTGCCCAACAATACCCTGCGCTACCCGGCCTGAAGGTGAAACGACGGAGGCGCCCCCGGTGAAACCGGAGGCGCCCTCGCGTTGCTTCCCAACCAAAATACACCACGCCGAGCCGGACGGAACACGACCTAACCCGACCATGCCCAACCGAACACTGCCATACATAACCGGACCTAACCCGGTCCCCGCACGCGTCACACGGCAGGGAAGTCCTTGTCCATCAAAGCACGTGCCCCTGACTGCGGTACGGGCGGTGTCACCGTGGCGCGCGGCATACCCGGCACTGATGCGGGCGCAGTGGCCGCAGCCAGAACGGTCGCCAGGTCCTTGCGCCTCACGTCACGCCCGCGCATCAGGAACAGCTGGCTGGCCAACGAATCCCGCGTCGCCCGCACCAGCGACGACAGCGCCGCGTCCAGGCTCTCCGGGTCAACGGTGCAAATCTTCGTCGACGCCGTCTGCACCTCCCGCAGTGCCCGCGACTGGTGCTGCTGCACCTGAGCGATGACGCCCTCGACCTTGGCCCGCTGGTACCCCATGCCCCGCACGATCCGGAACACCCGCTGATGCGAGTCCAGGACGTGATGGGCGGCGGTGCGCAGCCGCCCATAGATGCGGCCCATCGCCCGCGCGTCGTCGACGCTCTCGCCGTACAGGGCGGCCATCTCCTCGTAAGTGAGGATCTCGCCAGGCTCCAGCGCCAGCAGCGCTGCCTCCAGCGTGCGCCAGGCTCCCCGGCCGGTGGGCGTGGGCGCTTGCCGCTCGGGTTCCTCAGCGGTCAATCCGCCATCACCTCAACCGGGTCCGTCGCCGTCACCGTGAACGGGCCGTGCTCAGGCCGCCAGTCACCGACTCCGTGGTACCGCCCGGCTTCCTCGGTGAGCTTGATCAGCTGGTCGTACCCGAGCTGTGCGGTGTCGAGAATGATCGACGCCGTCACCGACCACTCGGTGAACACCGGCCGCGTACGCATCACCCGGCCGCCACCACGACCGCCGGTCTTTGCCGCTGCACGATGAACGAAGCGCTTGTCCGCGAACAACTCCAGCAGATCACGCGGACCCTCGTACTCCAGGCGCATCTGCGGCTGTTCGATCAACACGCCACGCGTGACCTTGGTGCCCAGGCGCACCATGCCGCCGGCCTTGGTGATGGCCGCCTTGAGCATCAAGCTCGGCAGGTACGGCCCCACTCCCTCGGCGAAGTAGATGCCGCCAATGAACTCCAGACGGCTGATTTCCTCGTGGATCTCGTCGCTTTTGTCCACCAGCGACGTCCTCTCGTCGAGCTGCTTCTTGATCGGGTCGAGCGGGTCGACCATGCGGACGTTGTGCATCAGCAGGGGAGTGATCCCCTGGCAGGACAACGTGGTCTGGATCAGAGTCACGCCACACCCCCAGTGACCTCACGGGCGAACAGCGACACGGGCGCGCGGTGAAGTACTGACCTCTGTAGCGCGGGGCGCGTTCGCACTCGTTCCTCAAGTTCGTCGACCGGCAGCGTGACGGCGGCACGGAGGTTCATCACACGTAAATCCTGTTCGTATCAGCGGGTGTGCGTGAGTGCGTGGCTGCGGTGGCAAGCGCGCGTGTGGGGACGAGCAGCGCACACAGCGACTGTGTGCGGGGGGTCAGCTCGGATGTGCCGAGCTTGCGGAGCTCGTGGTCGATCACGTCGTCGAGATCCGGGAGACTGGCGAGGCGGCTGCGGTGCAGCTGTGTCGCTTGAAGCAATCCGGCCTCGAACATGTCCAGGAGCGTCAAGGAACTCCGCCCCGACAACGCCAGGAGCAGGCGGTCGCCGAGGTGGTTCGGCGCGTTCCGGTCGACAGGTTCGTACCGGGGTGGCGTCCGACGCAGCAACCGCGGGTGGTTCACCTCACGGACGTGGCCGTGTGCTTCGAGCCGGTGCGCAATCCAGTGTGGAGCGTAGGGCGCGAGGTCTGCGGTCCAGCCTCGTACGGTCACCTTGGGATTGCGGAACAGGTCGTGCAGCAGCGAGGTGTAGGCCGTCGGGCGTCCGCGCGAGGACGTCTCTTGCAGCAGCGCCCGCGCCCTCGGGAGCAGCTGGAAGTGGTCGTCGACGATGATCAGATAGCCGATGAGGATGAGATCACCGAATATCGCGCTGGCCGTGCCGATTCCAATGACCGGTGCGGGGAGCAGCGGTCGTCCTCTGGCGTCGTGTGCGCAGAGGTAAAACCGCCTTCCTGGCCGGAGTGGGGTCTGCCCGTCTGGTGGCCGCGGCATCACGTACCTGCCACGAAGACCAGAGCGGGGGACGCTGGGCGTGAGCTTTCACGGGCAGGGAGCATTGCTCGTTGGCGTGACGGCTGGGTGCCACGGATGTGGGGGCTGAATGCTGGCATGCCGCTGTGCAATCCTCGCAGCGCACGTTCGTCTAACGTGCCGGGTGGTGTGGATGGTTCGTAGTGCAACGCCCCCAGGCTGGGCAGGTGCCTGGAGTTCGAGATCGCGTGGGTGCGTGTGATCGGAGTCAGGCACTCGATCGGTGCGGCGTGGTGGTCACCACGTCGGCGAGGGGGTCGCACCGGTCCATGCCGCGCTTGGCGAGTGCCTCAGCCAGAAGCTCTTTCAGTTCGGGGATGCTGCGGCGGGCCTTCACGTGGTCCCAGTGGGTGTTGCCGGGCCGAGGACCGATGCGCGATGCCGGGAGAGGTCCCAGCACCAGGCCAGGCTGCGGTGACCTCAGGCCGTGCTGAGGGCACTCCCACTCCTCGGGTGGGTCGGCATCCGGAGCCAACCAACGGTCGAACTCGTGGCCCCGTGGACAGGCGTACAACGCGATTTGCTTTTCGACCGGTTCGTCGCGGTCGGCTTCGGTCAGGGCCGGTCCCTTGCTGTACGCCATCCGACCAGCCACTACGCTGCGCGTGAACACGACTCTCCTTGTCTGGTTCGGTATCCAGCCGTTGAAGCGGGGACGAGTCGAGCGCGCGACCCGGTGAGTTCGATGTCTGCTGCACACGTCGGTGGCCGATCCGCTCTTGCGGGCATGAACGAGTCCAGACAGCCGTGCGTAGTTGATGATGTGGCGGTGCAGCTCATGCGCTGGAGGGTCGGAAGCTGCACCACCACCCCGCCGCAGTATCTGCGGCGCGCCACATCGCGGCGGCGTTCTCGTCGTCAGCGCGGTCGGCATGCCCAGCCCGTCCTCGCAACAGCGAGATGTTCTGAATGCGGTTCATCGGCTCACAACGCAAGGCCAGCAGCCCAAGTGCGTGGCGAGATGGATTCCCGCCACCCAGGCCGATCCGTCGACCAGCACCGGTAGGACGGGGCAAGAAGGAGCGGGAAGGTATCGCCAACGGCCGGCCGACACCAATGCGTTGGGGCCGGACGAGGAGCATCTCCATGGACCTTGACCTTGGCCTTCCTGCTCCTGGTGCGCCATGGCACGGGTACATATGTATCGGTGCCATGGCGCAGGGCTCCGCGTCGTGATAGGGCGAGAGCGAGCGGAGACCCCGGCTTCAGGTCGGTCGCCGCAGCACTACGCTGGCTCCTCTCGCGCGACAGAGACAGGGGGGCCATGACTGGCCGAACTGGGCGACGCTGCAGCACGTGCCCGAACGCGTTGCCCGGCGTTGACACGAGAAGCGTCTGCGACGTGTGTGCCCAGGCGGCTCGCACAAGTGATGGGCTTCTGGTGCCCGCCAACTACTTCCAGCAGCCACGACTGCGGGCGGCGCTCGCTGCATACGACTTCGGTGTCGTGTTCCGCCAAGTCCGCCTGGATTACGGGCTGACCCAGGACCACCTTGCCGATCTGTTCGGCGTGGACCAGGGCAGGGTGTCGCGAATCGAGCGCGGCATGCCGATACACCACATCGCCACGATCGCCCGGATCGCCGCGGTGCTCAGCATCCGTCCGACACTGCTGGGCTTCGACGAGACCGCTGATCGGAGCGCGCGCGGACGCGAGGTGAGCTGGCTTGACCGCAGGGATTTCGGCCGTGTGGTGATGGGCTTGGTGCTCGGTGCGTCCGGTATCCCGGAGCTCAAAGACCTTTCGGAGTTGAAGCCTCGGCGTACCGACCCGAAGGTTCCCGACCAGATCGACATGGGTTACGTCGACGGCAACCGTGCCGTCACCGCATGCCTGCGCGACACGGACTACAAAGTCGGCGGAGAGATGGTCCGCGCTGCAGCCAAGGAGCACCTGCGCTGCATGCAGCGTTTGAGGCATGCCACGTGCACGAGCCAGGTGAAGGCCGAGCTGCACCTGGCGACCGCCGAGCTGGCGATGACGGCGGGCTGGATGAGCTACGACGTCGAGGACCACAGCGACGCCCGCCACCTGTGGCTGATCGCCTTGAGCTACGCGAAGACGGCCGAGCACCCACGTAGCGCTGACCTCGAGGTGGACGTGCTGCTCGACATGGCACACCAATATCTGCACCAGAACGAACCCAGAGAGGCGCACAGCCTCGTGCGGACGGCGCTCGCCAAAGCCGACACGCACGCCTACCCGGTCAGCGACCACACCCGCGGCTACCTGCAAACGAACCTGGCGTGGTGCCACGGCACGCTCGGTCAGGCCGACGCCTGCCGCCGCGCCCTGGACCAGGCGCAGCAGAGCTACCTCGACATCGACCCCACCACGGCACCTCCCTGGGCAGCGCACGTCGTGCCCGCCGAGATTGCCGCTCAGCAGGGCCACGGCCTGTTCCTGCTGGCACTCAGCCAGTTCCGGCAAACACGAGCCCACCAGCATCTCGCTGAGCAAGCGATCGCACACCTGCGCACGGCCGTCGACGGCTACGGCCCCGACTACGCACGATCAAGCGCGGTCAACCTGCCCGGTCTCGCCAGCGCGTACTTCCTCGCCGGCGACCTGGACGCGGCCGTCGCCACCGGCAGCGACGCGATCACCGCCATCACGAACCTTTCCTCCACGCGCGCCTACGCCCGACTCAAGAACCTCTCGGACACCGCGGCGGCGTTCACGCACCGGCCCGATGTCGTCGACCTGCGCCGGCGAATTCACAGCGCGACCACGGCCGCATGACCTAGTGACGACAACGGCCGAGTCAGCGCCGGATGAGGGCTAGCGGCCGCGTCGCTGCAGCCGATCAGAATCGAGGATCAGCACACTTCTACCGTCCACTCTCAGCCAGCCTCGTCGGGCGAAGCTGGACAGCGCTTCGCCGGTCGCCTGACGGGTGGCACCGACGTAGTGAGCCAGCTCCTCCTGGGCCAGGTCGTGAACAACACGCAGTGCACCGCCTTCCGGATAGCCGAATCGCGTCGCGAGCTCCAGCAGCGCCTTGGCCGCACGGCCGGGCACGTCGTTGAGGACCAGGTCGGTGCATTCGGCGTCGGCTCGGCGGACCTGGCGAGCCAGCATGCCGAGCATCGACTCGGCGAGTGCGGGCGTGACGCGGATTCGCCCGAGCAGCGCGTCGCGGTCGATGCTGACGACGCGCACGCCGGTCACGGCAGTCGCGGTCGATGCCCGCGGTCCTGGAGCGAAGACCTCGGCTTCGCCGAACACGTCAGAGGGGCCGTGCAGGGCTAACAGCTTCTCCATATCACTGCGCCGGGCACCTTCCTGGACGGTCTCCGACGCGCTGACAGTGATCTTCACCTTGCCGGACCTGATGATGTAGAGGCGGTCTCCCCAGCTGCCACGCGTGAAGATGACATGGCGCTGGCGGTAGGTGACCTCCTCTCCGCAACGGACGGCGAGGTCGGTGAGGTCCGGGTCACTCACCCCGGTCGCCGCCGTGGAGCTCGCCGGGTGCGCCGTCCCTCAGCGCGTAGACGGTCACGAGCTTCTGTCAGCCGACGCACCAGCGTGAGAGCGTGCACGGTCGTGTGCGGGGTCATGCGGAGCACCTCGGCCAGACGGCACATGCCCTCGTCGCTGAGCGGCACAGTGCTCTGCTCGACGTCGACCAACTGCGTCTCGCTGAGGCCGGCGCGGGATGCTGTTGCGGCCCTGCTGAGGTTGGCGTTCTCGCGGTGCTGGCGGACGAGTCGGCCGAGTTCGTCGAGGTCGCGTCGAGCGTCGAGATCACGCTGCTCGAGAGGGATCCGAGGCTTCCGCTTCGGCTTGAATGCGCTGAACGTGCGCAGTCGTCGCAGCAGCTCATCCACGCGCTCGGTCGTCTCTGGGGCCATGCGTGCCACGCTGACCAGCCGGCGCACATCCTCTTCTTCGGGCCACAGCTTGCCGTGTTCGATCTTGGAGAGCTTCGACTGGCTGAAGCCCGCGCGGAACGCTGCCACCGGCCCGCTAACCCTGGCGTTCAGGCGTTGTTCGTGGATGAGAGGGCCGAGCTCATTGAGGATGCTCTGGACCTCCGCGGGACGGGCCATTGATTCGTGTTGTCCCATTCAAGTGTCGATGTTGTGTTCGGTAGTCAGATCGCCGCAGTAGTGCGGCAATGCGCAAGCAGAATGGGGTTAATCACCTGGCCGGCACCGAATTGCGCGATGCGGGATCACGGCCGTGATCCGGGCCGGAGACGCCGATTCCTGCGGACGAGAGAAAGAACAGGGCGTGCCGCTCGAACTCGCGAGCAGCATCGCGCGCGGCAAGCCGCTTATCTTTAAGGTCATCGAGATCCAGGCTGTCGTGCATCGCGTAGACAACTGCGACAGCGGCGTCAGCGGTCTTACCAAGACCAGGATCGACGAGCTTCAAACTCAGTCGCGGCCCGGTAACCGCATTGCGCGTTTCCTCTGTGCGGGCAAGGTATGCCCTGTCGGGGTGACCCGATATGTGCTGATCCTCCCTTAAAACCCACATGGCGAATCGGTGGGCATCAAGGGCAGTCATCATCGTGACCACGAGGTTGAAGATTTGATTTCGCCTGGCGGCACGTCGATGCATCCAGAAGGTGAGCGTAACGCCGCTCAGGGCAGTGATGGCGCCGATGATGGCCTGAATGAATGCGTCAAGCACAGCAGCTCCTCTCGTCGAATCGTGAGAATTGCCTCACCAAGAATTCACGGTCGTCCGCATCTGCTCAATTGCTCCGGTCAGCTTCGTGCAATCCGCGTCAATCGCCAGCCCTGCCGCAAACAGCGCTTCTGTATCGGAAATGTGACTGGAGTGGCCTGTGGCGCGGTCGACGGCAGAACGGATCTCGTATGCCGTGGTGGCCAGATTCTCCCGCAGGCTCATAATTTGGCCCGCAGTTCGCTCCATCTCGGCCAAGTGACCGTGGACGAGGTCCCGGACCTCAGCAATGCTGCTCATGTCATCCTTTGCGTGGTTACCGGGCTGGAGATCAGGACTCGTTTCGCCTGGCAGAAGAGCTCGCGCTCCCACGCAGCCTCCAGGCGGGAGCCGACCAAGATGACGTGTTGCCCCGACTCTCTTCGCGAGCCTTGATTGAGTGCTCTTGCCAGCGCGATGATGCGCCAGGACTGCCACGCTGGCGGCGAGACCGCATCAATGATCCTTCTCAAGGACTCAAGGTCGACGCTGCGGACGCGCCCCGAGGTCAGCTTCGACCACCATGACTGGCTGCGCCCCCCATGCTTCGCCATGCTCGCCCCGCTGAGGTTGCGTCGCTTCTGCACCGACAGGAGCACGCCTCCTAGCCGAGGTGCGGGGTCAGCGGCGTTTTCCGAGCCGATCGGCTCGATCGACAGCGGTTCGTATTGCTGCAGCGCGATGTGTGCCTGCTCGGCCCCGGCTTCGGTGAGCTGAACACAGCGGTGTGCCCACCTTCTCGCAAGCGCGTCAACGCTTTCAGCCCGGTACCACTCACGTACCCACTGCGCGACGACGAGACGATCGATCATCGAGTGCGCAGCACTGTCCGTAGTGCCCGATGCGGTGCGGAGATCGTCGGCAAATCGGGGTTCGCCCGGCTCGCCGAGCAGCAACTCGGACAGCAGCGCGTATTGCGGGGATGTCAGTTCGAAGGTGATGCCGGGCCGGGCGGGCTCGAGGGAAGGTTGTGTGATCACGGTCGGGACCGCTAGCGGGTATGACTTGGGCGGTTTGCTTGCAGGGGGACCTGGTGCGGGTCCACTTGGTGGTAGTTCCAGCGCCGCACGGATGGCATCGATGCTGTCTGTCGTGACTCGGTACCACCGGTAGCGGCCATCGCGCTCACTCGATACCCACCCCTGGGATTCGAACGCTCGCATCATGTAGAACGCCGAGCCGTCATAAAGTCCGGCGGTCGCCGCCATGTCGTTCAGGTGCCTGCGTTCGTCGGGTGCGCGCAGCAGTTCGCGCAAGAGCTTGGCGCGCTGCTCGGTCATCCTCGTGGTGCCTCTGTACCGCTTGCGGGCGATGTAGCTGGGCAGCTTCACGTTGTGCACCACGTCTGCCCGCGCCCATACCTCGGCCCGCATGAGGGCATCGAGGAAGTCATGGCCCGCAACGGTTTCACCTGTCGTGGCGATGTGAATCTCCACGGGCGTGATGAGCCCCTGATCTCGGAGTTCCCGGCCCATCTCCTGCACGAGCGACCGGGGCGCGCGCCGAACCTCAGGTGCGCGAAGGTCGAGGATCTTCGCCGCGAGCGCAGGCGTGATCATCACCTGGTGGTGCGTGAACGTCGTCCCAGGCGGCAGTCCCTGAGGAATCGGGCCGGTCAACACCGTGTAAGCACAGACTGGTCTGGCGGATACCGGGAGCGGCTGCGCGGTCACGCGTGCCCCGTTCCCGTCGCTGACAACGTGCGCTCATGGTCGTATCTGGCGGCAGCCAAGTGCCTCATCCGCGGAAGGGTGAGGCGTGCCGATGTCAGGGTGATCACGGGTGAAACTCCTGAAGCGTGATGCGGTTATCGCTGTGCGGCATGTCGGTCCTGCGTGGCGTGTGAGCCGGAGCCTCCGAGGTGCCGCGCCGCATGCGGCATCTCGGAGGCTCCAGGCTCGGTTCCGCTCCGACACAGTCGCCGTAGCCGAGCTCATGACGGGCCCACGACGGGCCCACGACTGTTCAGCGGGGAAGTCCTCGACCAGTGGTCAGGCCGTGCGGACGTCCCGGCGCGATGACCACGATCAGGTGATCAGGGTGTGCATGACCTCTTCGGCGATCGCCCGTGCCTCGGTACACGGATCCCGCGTTTTCGTCGGCGGCCTGAGTTCAATGCCGATCATCAGCATCTGCTCGTTGGCGGTGTCGACAGCCAGGTAGCAGGACAGGGCCCGGCGGGCGGGGTCGACCGCGGTGTGGGCCGGGAACGCCATGGCGATCGGGGCGGCGTTCTCGACCTGCAGTTCGCCCTTCAGCTGACGGTGCAACTCCTGCGCATCGAGAAGGAACTTGACACCGGATTCGGTCACCGTGATGACTGACCAGATGCGCGTCGGACCGCCGAAGGAGCAAGCCGGACTGCGCCACACGGGATCGGTATGGAAAGTCGGATTGCGTTTGTCCCCGCCGAGGCGCTCGACCTGGCGGGGCAGCAAGAGGTCACAGGCCGAGGTGTTCTCGTCGAACCGGATCTCACGGGGCCTCAGCGACACTCCGGGCGCAGGAGCCGAGACGGTCTCGGCAGCGCTCACCTGCGAGCTCGGCGGCGACGTGGCGGGCGAGTGCGGCACGGCCTGGGAAAAGGAGCCATCCTTGTTGTGGCAGCCGGCCAACAGCAGTGCCCCCGCTGCGAGGGAACAGACGGAGAACCTGGTCAGCATAGTGATCGAACTCCGTCGGGCGCGGGATGTGGGAGTGCGACCACGCCGACGAGGATGCCTTCGGCGAGCTCACTCGCGGTGGTCTCCGCGAAGTACTCGCGCGCGCAGGCCCGCTCGTCGTCATAGACCCGCCCGTTGTCGACCGCAGAGCCCAGGACAGCCATGGCGGGCGCGACGTCCGTGAGCGGGTCGCTGAGCTGCTCGTTGGCCTTGGTGCGCGGCGCTCCGGCGGTGGCCGGGGCGGTGGCGTCGAACCAGCGCCAGTAGGCGATCACCGCCGCCGGGTGGTGCTGCCGGTAGTGCGGGGAGGGAGACTCGCGCAGGACTTCAGTGGTCCTTGACCAGTGGCGCTGCCACCGCGCGCGGCGCGGCGCGGTGCGGGGTGAACAAGTGTTGTGTGTCATGGGATGCGGAGTCCAAACACGGTAGGTGCGGTGTGTGTTGTGTAGACGGTGGCGCAGGCCGCCTTGAGGACGGGAACCTCTTCGGCTCTGCGCCACCGCCACCCCCAGCTGCCCGCGGTGCGCTGGCGTGCGAGGTGACACCGCCCCTGCAGCGGTGTCGTGCGCAGCGCCCGCGGGGGCCGCTGTTCTACGTGGCCAGGTCTGACACTCGTCGGGGTTCGCGCCACATGCGGTGCATGGCCGGGCCGTTCAACGGCAGGTTGTACGTGCCGCAGGAGTTGTAGCCGTGGCGCTGGTAGTGGGCGACGTTGCGAGTGGTCGCGGCTTCGAGGAATGCCGGCATGCCCATCTCGTCCAGACGTCGGTGATTCAGGTCCAGCAGCGCAGTGCCGTAGCCGTATCCCTGGAAGTCGGGGAGTACGCCGACGCACTCCAGATACTGGCGGCCAACGCCGTCAGGATGGTAGGCCGCCATCGTGCTGTCGAATGTCTCGAACCGCTCGTAGTGCGGGCCGGTTCCCTGCTTCAACAGCTCGTCGTAGTCCGGTTCCGGGGCAGGCAGGTACCCATCGGAAGCGTGGACCCACACCGCGACAGCCCGCATGTCGGACCTGAGGTCGATGTGGCCGTGCAACAGCGCGTACTTCACACCGAGAGCGAAGTGATTTTGCAGCGGGCCGAATCGTTCGGCCGCGCTGGGGACAAGCCACTCCGCCTGCGGCGTATCGAAGAACGCGGTAGCCAGCAGCCCTGCGACGTCGTTGACGGTGATCCCGGCCTGTTCGAGCCTGCTGAGCGGGTAGGTCTTGTCGGCGGCCGCGTCGACAAGCGTGATGTTGGACTCGGTCAGCGTCATCATGCGACGGCCACGTCCTCGGCGCCGGTCTCGTCGTCCGCGCAGGTGTCGTCTCCGGCGATCTTGTGGTATCTGATGGGTGCGTTGCGGCGCAGCCACAGGGCGTAGCCAACGCCGACGAGCAGGAACAGCAGGTAGATGCCGGCTACGACCCAGCCGAGGTTCGACTCGGGGTCGCCGATCAGCAACCCGAAGTTCGCGACCGCCAGGCACAGCACCACAAACGTGGCGACCGCGGAGATGGCCGGCGCCACTACTCGGATGCGCAGCGAGTGGCGCCGGCGGTCGTGGTCACCAGCGGCGGCTTCTCCGGCTCGCGCGGCCTGGCCGACCTCTGCCTGCTGGGCGTCGTTGTCCTGTGCTGCTGGGTACACGTCGCGGTTGCGGCGGAAGTGGCCCAGGATTGACAGGCTCGTCAGGAACAGCATCATCACCACACCGACGGCACCGATCGTGCCGCCGATGATGAACAATCCCGCGGTCGGTTGCCAGCCCAGCACCCACGCCAGCACGATGACGGCCAACGCGATCGCGCTCATTACGGCGGAGGCGTTGCGGGGCGAGAGGGTCCGGTGCGACAGCTTGCCCACCCACGACCACAGGATGCCTTCGCTGCCGAGGTTCTGGGCGTACATGGTGACGATCGTGTGGAAAGCGACCGCTGCGGCGGGCACGTTGGCGAGGAAGAGGATCCTGCCGAGTAGGCCGAACCATGGTCCGACGTTGTGATCGGCCATTGCCCACACCATGTCCGGGCCCACGGCCGACGCGCCGATGATTGCGCTCGGTCCGGCGGTGACGATCATCGACCAGGAGGCACTGATGTAGATCACCGCCATGACCACGATGGAGCCGTACGCCGCGCGGCTGGCGGTGCGGTGCTGGGGCTCGCGGGCTTTCGACAGATACAGCGGCGGGTTCTCGATGCCGATGATGGCCAGCCAGCAGATCAGCACGGCGATGCTCGTGGTTGCCACCGAGATGGGGATGAACGCGTCATCGACAGTGGAGATGATGCTGGACCCTTGTGCCGGGTGCGCGAAGTTCATCACCGTAAAGGGCAGGATCCACACCAGCTCCGCGGCGACCACGATGAGCAGCAGCGTGCTGTTCTGCTTGAGTCGGCTTCTGCCGAGCACGGCGGTGACCACCCACGCGCCCAGGGCGAACCACCACGGGCTCGGCGTCGCACCGAGCACCGTCGGCGGGAGCCACGGCTGCAGTGTCGTGAGCGCGACGTCGCCGAACACCCCGTACAGGCCGACCTGCAGTGCCGCGTACGCGCCGAGGGCGATGAACGACACCCCGACGCCCGCCGGGCGGCCCAGCCCGACGGCGCAGTAGGCGTAGAACGCCTTGTTGGTACCGCGGATCATGCGGCCCATCGCGAAGAACGACGGCAGGAACGCCAGCAGCATCGCGAACACGATCACGAGCGCGCCGGGAATCGCGGTGATCCTGGCAGCCGTGAAGCCGTTCGTGATGACACCGGTCACGACAGTCAACAGCGTCACGGAGGCAAGCAGGAACCCCGCGATCCGGCGAGCGGACAACTGGTTCTTCTCGGCGAGCTCTGCGGCCTCGTCGACCTTGGGCTCGGGTGCTCTCGCGCCCGGTGGCGTGTTGGACATGGTGGACATTTGGTGCGGCTCCGGTACGGGGATAGGGGAACAGGGATAGGTGCGCTGGCTAGTGGGCGAAGGCGTTGGCCTTCATGAAGGCGGTCGTCTCGGCGATGAGCTGGCGCGCAGCAGGCCAGCTGGCGAGGCCGCCCTTCACGATGTGCTCCATTCGCGCCAGGGCAGCTGGATCAAGGTCGTCGAAGACGTCCTCGGAGATTCGGGTGATCTTGAGCAGCGCCAGCATCGCCACGTGCCACTGTTGGATCACCGCGGCGCCGGGCTGACCTGGTGTGCGGGTCTGCTTCAGCACGGAGGCCAGGGCTCTGGCGGGAGCGAGACGCCAATCAGATGCGGGAACAACGACTTGCTGACGCAGCAGTCCCGACCGCAAATACCGGGCCTTGTCCGCTTTGAGCAGTCGCTGTTCGACTTTGTCGCAGCTGTCGGTGGTGAACACCGGCAACCACTGGCGCAGATGCACGAGCCTGGATTGCTGGATGTACGACCGGCGTTCCAGGAACAACTCGTCTTCGCGGCCGAGCCGAACCTGACGCCGCCATTCCAGTTCGGAATCGGTGGCGTGCCGATGACGGGGCAGTCGCAACGGGAGCAGGGGATCTAGGACCTCGACACGGCCTTCGACGATGTCAATGCTGCCCAGCATCAGTTGTTCGAAGAACAGTCCCGCCGCTGTCACCACCTGAGCGATCACGGGGGCGCAGTTCTGTCGAGTCTCGTGCAGTTCTTGGAAGGTGCAGCACCAGAGGTGCGAGGCGATCAGCATTGCGGGGTATTGGTCGCGCACGACGGGTTGCCCTCCTTCCTGCGAAGCACAAGGGTTTCTTCACTACGTCCCGCATCGGGGCGGGGATGTGCGCGGGCCGCCCTGGCCTGTCGGATGGATTAGGCGCGCCGCCCGTGCTGTGCCTGTCCAGCCCGAGCTGCACGACGGCAGCTGCGTTGTGACCAGGCCGCGGATCAGCGCCCGACGCTCAGGGTTCGAGAGAAGCGGTTCACCGTGTTCCTTGTTGCCGCTGCGGGACGCCCGCCGTCGTCAATCGACGATCTCCGCCACGCGGACGCAGCCTCACGTTCGTCTCCGTCAAAAGCTTGTACACGAAGCCGTACGAGCGACCGATGTTCTCGGCCAGGGCACGGACGCTGGCGCCCTTCTCGTACTTCGCCTGCAGGTCCTTGCGCAGCTTCGTGCGGTCAGAACCTCGGATCTGTTTCCCTTTTTTCAGAACCTGGTTGACCATCTCGGTCAGTGCTCCTCACGTACTTCGGTAATCACTTGAAGTGCGGGTGTCTGCCAGTCGCCGGCTGGACCGCGACGCACCGCCACCGAGCCGTGCGGGCGCTGTGAACCGGCATGACGGCGGTGGCCACCGTGCGCTCGCCAACGGCACGCCGGATCGAGGTGTCCGGTGGCATCGGGAGGTGCTCGTCGCGCTGGCCGGCGCGATGCGTCAGCGGTGCGCAACGAGGCTGAACGACAGGCGTCTGTATCCCGTTTTCCAGCATGCGTTTGGGGCGAGATGAGCGCCTGCGTCATGAGCGAGAACCATGCTCGGAATGATCGTGTTGCGGAATGTCCAGTCGACATATGTCGACTGGACATTCCGCAATGCGGCCGAATCTGGTACGAGCGGTCGACGGCGAGGGTCGTCACACCGCCAGGTCGGATGCCGCTACGCTGCGATGTCGATCGGCAGATGCGGGGATGAGGCCATGACGGGGCGACCAGGACCGGCGTTCGAGGGCTTGATGGTGCCCGGCGGTTTCTACGAACGCCCGGAACTGCGCCACGCCCTCGCCCAGCATGACTTCGGCACCGTATTCAAGGCGCTTCGCGCTGTCCTAGATCTGTCTCAGCAGAGTTTCGCCGATGTGACGGGCTTGGATCAGCCCTGGGTGTCCAAGATCGAGAGCAACGCCAGGACGCTGGAGAACCTGGCCACGGTTGTCCGGATCGCTAACGTGCTGCGCATCCCCGCTTCGCTGCTGGGATTCGACACCGCGCCTGGTCTGAGCAGTCCGGTCGAGCGGGAAGCCACCTGGCTGAACCGCAAGAACTTCATCCAACTCGCCGCTGCGGCCGCCATGGGCATCAGTGTTCCGGAGATGGCGCATCTGCGGCGACCACGTCCTCGCCACGACGATCCGCGCACACCTGAGCGCATCGGCACGACCGACGTGACGGCACTGCGCGACATGACCACCATCTACCGCCAGTGGGACAACCGGCAGGGCGGCGGCATCATGCGCGCGGACGCGCGGGCGCACGTGCGTTTCGCCCGCCTGCTCAAGAACGCCGCCTGCACCGACGACGTGCGTGCCGACCTGCATCTGGCGATCGCCGAGGCTTCGATGGTCGCTGCCTGGATGAGCTACGACATGGGCGCACACCACGACGCCCAGGTGCACTGGCTGCTCGCGCTCGACGAAGCCCGTCACGCTGATGTCGTCGAGAGCAGCGCCGACCTCATGGTCGACGTCCTGCTCGACATGGCCCACCAGTCCCTGCACCTGCGCGACCAACGCCAAGGCCTCAAGCTCACCGAGCTCGCCACCGCCGTGGTGGCCGGCCACAGCCATCCCGTCAGCGTCAGCACCCGCTCCTACCTCGACATCCATCGAGCGTGGTGCCTCGCCGCCCAAGGAAAGATCGACCCCACCCGCCGCGCACTGGACACGGCCCACCAGCGCTACGCCGACGCCGACCTCACCACAGCAGCGCCCTGGGCCACACACGTCGGGCCCGCCGAGATCTCCGCCCAACACGGGCACGCACTCTTCCTTCTGTCCGAAGCCGTCGCCGGCACAGACCAGGCCGCGGCCGAGACCGCCGCGGCCGACGCGATCGGTCACCTGCGGTCGGCCATCGACGGCTACGGCGGCGACTACGCCCGCTCGGCCGCGGTCAATCTTCCAGGCCTGGCGAGCTGTCTGCTTCGCGTTGGCGACATCCCGGCAGCCGTGACAACAGGCCAACAGGCGATCACGGCTATCACCGCACTGTCCTCCCAGCGGCCGCTCGCGCGCCTGGACCGCCTCGCCGCCGCCGCGCTGCCAGTCGCGCACCACCCGGACGTTGCGGACCTGTGCGCGCGCATCGCCACGGCGACGGCCGCGTGAGCGCCACCGGACCCGACGCCGCGCTGCCCGGCCCCGACCAGCTCCGCGTCCTGTGCGCCGAGTACGGGGCTGACAGCGCTGGCGCGACACTGCTACACGCCCGATCCAACGCGGTCTACCTGCTCCCGAACGAGAACCTCGTAGTACGCATGGCGCCGGCCACCGACCTGCGTCGACAGCGAGCGCGCACCGTGATCGAGGTGACGCGATGGCTCGCCGAGCAGGACCCCACGATCGCGCTCCCACCCGCCGGAGGCGACCAGCCGATCGAGGCCGCGGGCGCGATCGCCACGTTCTGGCCTTACCGTCCCACCCACGATGTCCCGGCGCAGCAGGAGATCGCGGGCCTGATCCGCCGCCTGCACAACACTCCGGTCCCGCCGTTTTCCGTGCCCCCGCACCGTCCTCTTGTTCGGCTGCGAGAAGCGCTGCACGACGACCGCGACCGCCCCAAGCCTATTCTGTCCGAACAGGACAGGACCTGGCTCCAGAACAGGGCCGAGCACCTGGTGCAGACCTATAGCCACATGGACTGGCCGCTGGGCATCGGCCTGGTGCACTGCGACGTGCACGATGAGAACATCGTCGACAGCGACGGCTGGAAGCTGATCGACTTCGACCAGGTTTGCCTGGGGCCCCGCGAGTTCGACCTCGTGAGCGCTCTGCCCGACCACTTCCACCAGAATGCGGCGGAACGACAGGCTCTGCTCACCGCCTACGGCTACGACATGCTGAGCTGGCCGGGATGGGTCGTGGTGCGCGACATCATCGAGATGCACTCGCTGGCGTCCTACCTCAGGCTCGCCACAAGCGTTCCCGCCGCCGCCGCCCAACTTACGTTCCGTGTAGCGTCGCTCCGCAACGATGACCGTACAGCTCGCTGGACCGCAGTCTCTTAACTGCGGTGCCAGGCAGCCCAGGCCCTACAACTGCGAAGGAATTGCCTCGACCGGCCGACGAAATACTGCCTCTGGCCATGGGACACAGCGATCGAATCCTACGCCGGTTGCAGCTGAGGCCGCGCGGTCATCGAGACGCCGTGAGCGGAAGCTCGGCGCGAAGCCGGCAGGTGTCGTCATCACTGGCGGCGAACCCCTTCTGTAGCTGGCACAACGGGCTGGCGTCGCCTGCTTCGCGAATTGCATGCCTGCGGCGTGCAGGTCGAGATCGAGACCAATGGCACCCTGCCGTCGAACCTTGACACCCTGCGCGGTACTGGGCTGTTCAGGGTGCCGCCGAAGGTCTCCAACTCCGGAATTGACGCGCCGCACCGACTTCGGCGCAGGCCGCTTGAGGCGTTCATCCAGAGTGGTGGCAAAGCCTGCTTCAAGTTCGTGTGCGCGACAACGGACGACGTTGCGCGAAGCACGCCCGTCGTGGACGAATTCGGGCATCCAACCGCGCACGGTGTGGATGATGCCCGCAGGCACGGACGCCTACGCGTCACCCGGCACATGCAGGCCATTGCGGACGACGCCATCAACCGCGGCTTCAACGTCACCACCCGGCTGCACGTGCTGGCCTGGGGCAACAAACGCGGTCGCTAGTTCCGGTCCGGCCAATCCTCCATTATCCAGTAATCAGCACAATTTGCGGAAGAGGCCAATTTTGGCGCCACCTTTCCGCGCCGACTCCATCGGAAGCCTTCGGAATCAACGAAGTCAAAGTACGCATGCACGGTGAAGTGTTTAGGCGATATCTTCTCGAGTTGTTTGCCTATCTCAGGAACTCGCAAAAGGCGCCTTCGTCAGCCGCTAAAACATCAGAGACATGAACAGGTAAAGCCCCGCGCAGGTCTACGTTCCAGGATCGCCTCATCTGGAGTGCATCCGCCGTCGAGTAAATAGTCTCAACGATTGCAATTTTGATCACTCGGACATCAATGACGGGCAATGAGCCGTGGTTCGCAACCTGAATGCCGTACCTGAAGGTTTGGCCGGGGTCATCGATTGGGCAGGTCTTGTATGCCGCAGTGATTGCATGCGCCCGGCCGATCCTCTGCGCTTCCTCGGTCCGGTGCGTTCTGATGGATTCCCGCCTCACAATCCACAAAGCGACGACGACGGCGGCGATACTTCCGAGACCTCCCGCCCATTGGCCCCAGGCGGCAAAAACATCGGTCGGGATCGGATCAAAAAACAAGAGTCGACGCTAGAAGATGGCTGCATGGTCCTCGCGATCGTGCCGTGCTCAGGGTTGTCGCACTCTCAGACGTCGGCCACAGTCAGGTTGTTGCGTCGGTCGCTCCTGCGCTGGAAGGAGGGACAGCATGCTCTGCGAACTGCTCTACAACGTCGCATACACCATGTGCGGCGTGTTCAAATGCTCTGATCAGTAGACGTCGACCGGCTGCCACTGCACGCACTCGGGACGCAGGCCGGTCACCTGGAACTCAAGCAACGCCAAGCGAAGCAGCGGCATCGGAATGATCGCGTCACGCGGGAACTCCGTCTCGTTCGCCTTGTCGATGTACAAGGTGGGGACGTCCTGCGGCGCCTCATCGGTAATACGGGTGACCCAGGCGGCATCGTCGGGTTCCGTGTCGGATGGCGCGGCACTTGCGACGTTGGCGCGCACCAGGTCGTAAATTTGCTCTGAGAAGACCTGGTCGTCTTCCGTTGCCGCGCCCAGCATCCACGCTTCCACGACTGCCGCCGCCGTTCGCGGGTCGGCGGGGCCGGCGTAGTGGAGGGCAGCATGCTCACCCGTGCAGGAGGTGTCGATCTTGAACAGGCGGGTGGGGATCTCTGCCGGTCCGAACGTCGGCAACTCACGCCCGGTAACCTGGGTCGGGTGCGGCTGCCGGTTGTTCAGGACGGCCTTCAAGGTGCGCTCAAGGTCGGATTCCGACCGCACGGCGACAGGCCTGTTCGCGCGGTTTCCTGGCGCGTAGAAGTAGAAGTCCAGCGTGTGCTTCAAACCGCATCCCTTCCCCGGAATGTGTGCGAACTTACCGGGTCGTGTACAACCAGCGTTTGACCTGGCCCGAGCAGGAACGGCAGGAACTTCCGGCACGACATCGAGCCGTCGCACACTTCCATGTTCACAACCAGTTCGACACGGTCGACGCCGCTCTGCCGCATCCGCCAAGCGACCTTCGTTTCGACGTGTTTGCTCACCTCGACGTGGCGGTTCGGCTTGACGAGTCCCTGTTCGATCAGGTTTTCGTTGATCTTCTCATGTTCGCCGTCTTCCTCGCGCCCGCTCTGCACCAGATCCGAGTTGCCGTCAGCGTCGCGCCAGATGCCGCTGGTCTTGTGCATCGGCAACTGGTTGCGCGTCTGCTGCGCCCACGACTCGTAGAGGGGCCGACCCGAATACGACGCCCGGCCCGAACCCGACGGGGCCGCCGCAGGCTTTACGTCGAAGGTGCCTCGGATGCGGGCGACACGGTCCAGCGCTTCACGCAGCGCGTTGATCAGTGCCGTTGCTTCCTGTTGCAGGTTGCCGAAGATCGCTAGCACACGCGCGGCTTCGGTTTCCTCTGTCGTGCCCGCTATCGCCGACTCGATCAGCTCTCCAGCGCCCTCTGCCAGCTCAGACGCCTGCACCAACGCGGAGATGGCCTGTTCAGCCTTCGCCGTGACCTGATCCAACTGCGCCGACACGTCTCCGAACGAAGACGGCACGCAGACCCCCTTCCCCGACGCGCTCCGATTCTCGCACGAGGTGCAACCAGTCGGCGGACCCGCAGGTCGGCCGACTGGAGGTGACACTGTGCGGCTCCCGCCCGGCCTACACCTGGCAACAGTCCACCGCTCCTACTCGAGGATCGCGACGCACAGTCACTGAGTGCAGCCGGACGCCTTCGCGTTGCTGCAGGTGAAGATCCTTCTCGCAATCTTGCCCTCGATGTCGTGACTCTGCGTGCTGCGGGCGTGAGGGTGGGGACCGAACAGCGATCCAGGGGGACAATGTGAGTAACAAGCGAGTTCGGCGGGCTGTGATCGCCGCCGGGGCGTCCGTGGCTATGGCGGGGGTCGGTGTGGTGCTGACAGTGGGCGTCGTCAGCACCGCGACGCTGGTGGCGATGGCGCTGCCGAAACCACTCTTTCCGTGGTCGCGATCCAGCAGGGGCGCGGCATGACCGGCCGACACGTCCTGACCGTGGCGGCGCCGAGCAACACGCTGATCGGGCTGGTGCGCACGGTGACCAATACCGACGCGCTGGGCGGACCCGAGGTGGAGATCGAGACCCAGGTCCGGGGGAGCTCTGGCTTTCTGCGTGGCGAGTTCGCCGCGGGTCCTGGGGCGCTCGCCGCCTTGGAGCGCGACCTCGGCGCGTTCTCGGCTGAGCACCGCGCAGCGCGATGGACCGTTCATCGGCACGATCAGCGTCCGAGGATCCTGGTGCTGTGTTCACAGCAGGGCCACGTGCTGACGCACCTGTTGTCACGGCACGAGGATGGAGTACTGGGCGGCGAGATCGCCGCGGTGCTGTCCAACCACGACCGTCACGCCGCCAAGGTAAGAGCGCATGGTCTGAAGTCCGTCCACATCGGATGGTGGGCGCAGGACAAGCACGCCGCCGAGCGGGAACTGCTTGCCCTGGTCCACGAGCACCAGGCGGACCTGGTCGTCCTGGCGCGCTTCATGCAGGTGCTGTCGGGTTCGCTGTGCGATGAGCTCGCAGGCCGAATGATCAACGTGCACCACAGTTTGCTGCCCGCCTTTGTAGGCGGGCGGGCCTACCACCAGGCGCACGAGCGAGGCGTCCGGGTGGTCGGCGCGACCGCGCACTTCGTGACCGCCGGCGTCGACGAGGGGCCGATCCTCGTGCAGAAGTCGGTGCCGGTCGAACGTGGCCAGGTCAGCCCTGGCCTCTTAGCCGAAGCCGGTCGCGACGCCGAGATGCTCGCGATGGCCGAGGCGATCCGCCTGCTGTGCGCGGGACGCGTCATCCCGCACGGCCAGCACCCGGTGATCTTCTGATGTCACTCGCCACGACGGACACCGGTTCGGGATCCGCGCTGCGAGAGACGGCCAGGGGCGTCCCGCGGATCGCGATCGGTCTGGCTCTTACGGGTGTCTGCATCATCCTGGGCCGCGCGGGGGAGGCGCTCGGCCTGCCAGCGCCTCAACTGGTGATCGCGACGGTGATGGGCGCAGCCACCGCCGCGTTGAGCAGGGCCGAACATGTGCCTTCTGCGTGGCGAACGCGGACGTCTCACGCGCTGATCGGTGTGCTCATGGGCAGCTATCTGCATCCCGAGACGCTCGCACGTGCTGCCGACGTCGTGCTGTCGTCCTTGGCGGCCACAGTCGCCACGATCGGTGTGTGCGTGCTGGCCGCGATGCTGCTGGCACGCGTCTCGACAGTCAGCACGCTGGACGCCTTGCTCGGACTTACTCCTGGAGGCTCCGCATCGATCATCGCGAGCGCGACCGAACTCGGCGCCGACGCCTGGCACGTCGCCTTCGCACAGTACTTGCGAGTCGCGCTGGTCGCGCTCACAGCGCCGCTGCTCGTCATCTCGGTGAGCACGCACGCGCAGAACCCGTCCCGCGTGCCGACGTCTGTGTTCGTCTGGCCGGACATGGGGCACCTGGTGGAGCGGCCGAACGGCGCGTCCCCTCTGCTTGTGCTCACCGCGGTGTGTGTTCTCGGCACGCAGCTGGGCAACAGGCTGCGGCTGCCGGCCCCCGCGCTGCTGGGAGCGGCTGTCCTGACCGTGGTGGTCACCTTCACCGGTACCGCGAGAGGTTTCGCGCCGGACGGCTTGCTGGAGGAAACCGTGCTTGTGCTGACGGGCTTGGAAGCCGGGCGACACTTCAGCCGGACCCGCCTGCGCAGGTCTATCTCCGTGCTCCCGCATCTGATCGGCGCGATCGTCGCGGTGTGCGTGGCGTGCACGGGCATCGCCTGGGTCTTCGGGGCCCTCACAGGCGTCGGCTTCACCCACGCCTACTTGGCAACGACACCGGGAGGCATCACCGCAGTTCTGGCCACCGCTACCTCGACCGGGACCGACATGACGGTGGTGTCCACCGCTCAATGCGTGCGGCTGTTCGTCGTCGCCCTGGTCGTGCCTTTGCTGATCCGCGGCTTGAAACGCTGGCAGTCTCGAAATGCCGGCAGTTCGTCCGGCACAACGGAGCACGGCTGACCCAGCAGCGGCACAGCACGGGTCGGCCGCGCACCCCACTGCACCCGGAGATCTGGCCACGGGGCTGCCGAGACCTCGGCGTGGACGCGGCGCGATCGAGCGCTCATCCGTGGCCGGCGCTGCGATCCGGCGAACCGTCCGTGTGCTCAGCGATCGGAAACAGGACACCGAGATCTACGAGTTCGCGGGTCGCAGCGAAGACTCCATGGGCGGTCCAGTCGTCGGTTGTCATGCGGCCTTCGTCGATCCGGTTCTGCCAGTCCGCGGCGTCGCGATCGAGCTCGTGCGCGAGTTCCTCGGCGGGCAGTCCTCGGGCCTCGTCGATGGTCAGATGCATGGTGGTCGTCCCTTTGTCACTGCCGAGTTGAGTCTCACGAATCGAGTGTTTGCGAACGCAACCATACCTGAGGTGGTGTGGTCGGCGAGTAGGTCGGCTCCACTTTTCCCAACGGTCGCGTCAGGTGTCATCCCCAGGGGCCAGTCGATTCGCGTTTCCTGCAGGTGTCGGCGGCTGTGCGCGCTCCTGTATGGGATCGTGCGGATGGTGCCAGACCACGGTGCACTAGACGCTGTCGCTCGAAATGGTGTCCAGCCGGATCGGGCGTTCTAGTGGCTCGTGCGGCGTGCTGATGATGTTCCCCCGCCCTCTCTTGAGCACGCTTCACGCCTGCCTGGGCTCGGCGCAGCGACAACAGGGGGAGTGCGATGACCGTGAACGATGATCCAACGCCGGACCCGCGCGACAGGCTCACATTGCGGCGCGGAGGGCTCAGGCCAATCACCCACCAGCGCGCGGTTGGGAGCAGGTGCCCGGCGCGCTCGCCTCACCTGCCAGGAGCGACGATCCTTCCTGGTTCCCGGACGATCTCAACGACAATCCCGCGGACGGCGCCAGGCTTCCCCTCGCCCGACAGCACTTCCGCGGGAGACGGCCTGGCCGATGCACGCCGGTTCCAGATCTCTCCGGGCGGCGCGCCCGACGTCGAGGCAGGTACTCGATGAGTGAGACCGCGACCAACTCCGCAGCCGTGCGGCGACTCACCGCGGCGGACGGCACAGCGTTGCAGCGGATGCTCGCGAGGTGCTCGGCACGATCGCTGCATCAGCGCTTCGGCACAGCGGCCCCGGCGCTGCGCACGTTCACTGAGTCTCTTGTGCGCCGTGAGAACGCGATCGGGTTGGGGTCGTGGCGCGGCGACGACCTGATCGGCGTCGGGTCCGTTCACTTCCACGAGGACCGACCCGAGTTCGCGATCCTGGTCGAGGACGCGTGGCAACGCCGAGGCGTGGGTGCGCACCTGGTCCGTGCGATGTGCGACGAGACCGTCAGCGCCGGCTGGCATCACGCCACCGTCGAATTGCTCGTCCCCAACACAGCGGCGCGAGCCCTGCTCTTGAGCAGCTGTTCGCACGTGTGGTTCTCGATGCCGGATGCCGGACTCGTGTCGGGCCTGGTGATGCTGCGGCCGCTCGCTGCACCTCGAGAGGGCGACTGAGCCGCACACCAACATGCCGGTGTCTGCCTGATCTTCCTGTGTTCATGCCGCGCAACGCGTGGTGACATGAAGAAGGCCCGCACGCCGGGGGGCGGACATGCGAGCCATCGTCAGATACGTCGCAGCCGACCATCGTGCCGTTACCGACCGAGCCAAAGAACTCGCAGACATCGCGTGCTATCACCCGTTTCAGGGACCGCGACGCAGCCTCCGTGCGGCACGATGCGTGAGATGCCCTGTACTGCCCGCGTGGCGGAGACGGCTCGGATTCCGGCAGCGACGTGCGGAAACCGGGCAGACCGGCCGAAGGCGGATCTGGTGCTGTTCTCCTGGTACAGCACGGAGTTCGGCGAGCCGGCGAGCAGCTGATGCACGCACGGGGTTGATAGGACGCGGTCACGTCCTATCAACCCCGTGCGTTGTCTGGCGCTGATTCCGTTTCCGCGCCTCGCGTTAGCGCATCACCACAGTGGTACCGGCGGGCACGTCGGCGAGAGCCTGGCAGAGCGCGGGCGGGACCGGCACGCACCCGGCGCCGTCAAGCGCGCCCAGCACCGACGTCGCGGGCAGTCCCGGAACGCTGACCCCGCCGAGGAACCCGGAGCACAACCTGGTCGCGTTCACGGCGATGGGTAGCAGCGGCCGCAGGAACCACGGCACCCCGTCCGTACTCGCGCCGATGGCGACAAAGCTGCGAGCTCCCGAACGCCCGGCCGTCGGGTGGCCCGAGACAGGACGGCCGAGGACGGAGTTCTCAGGCTCGGCCCGGCCCAGCTCGGCGAGCACGGTCACAGCGCCGGTCGTGGCGTTGAGCTCGATGCGCATCCCTGCATCGGCCAGTTGCACGGTGGGGTTCAGGTAGATCCACCCCGCGGCCGCGGCACCGCCGCTGTGAGGTTGCGCGGGCAGCAGCGCTAATGCCCAGCCTGGCCGGCGGTCGATCACCGGCACCCATGTCGGTGACAGCAGCTGCCACGGTGGCAGCTTCGCGACCGGGGGACCGCCTGGCTCCGCGTACACCGCGACCGCGTCGGTGGGGTGCAGCACGACGGCACCGGGTTCGGCGCCCGGCGACGGATCGCGCAACACCTCGGGCACCACCGCGCCCACCACCGCGGCCGGCAACGCGGCGAGTGCCCGCCCACCGACCGCTTGCGGCGCTACTGCGGCCGGATCTTCCTGTGCCACAACCGGAATCCGTTGGGACATCGGCGGCGCGGGCGTGAACGTCGTGGCGCTCGGCGCGGGCGCCTCAACGGGCCCGGCCGCCGAGACCGCGGCACCGGGCTGGCGCAGCAGGATCGCCACCAGTGCGATCAGGATCCCGGCCAGCAGCAGCTTCACCGTCGCGTCCCCGCGCCGCAGGAACGCCAGCCAGATCCGGATCGCCTGCAACACCAGCCTCGTCGTGGTGAGCGGCGGCATGGGCTGCGTCTTCTCCAACTCGGTCTCCGGGCGCGCGTGCACACTCGTGCGGGCCGGAGCGACGACGACGTTGTCACCGGAGATCACCGTGACGGCGCCGGAGAACTGAGCCGTCACGGCGTCTTCTCAGCGATCGCCGTCGCGATCGCCTTGGCGATCACGCACGTGTCGATCTGGGTGAAGCGCCCGTTGGTGATGCCGACGCCGGCGGAACCGTTGGCCAGGGGCAGCAGCGCCGTGCAGCTGGCTTCCTTGCTGGCGTTGTTCGTGCCTGCCTTGAGCAGCCCCGTTTTCGAGCCGAACTGCGTGGTCTGCGATCCCTTGTGGTCGGACTGCGCCGTCGACATCAGGCCTGGCTTCGCCCACGCGATCAGGACGATGAAGTTGCGTCCCTGCTGAGGCTTGCCGCCTTGTTCGGTGGTCACGACTGTCTTGTCCCCGTTGTCGTAACGGCACGCGGTGGAAAAGGCATCGTCCTTGTCCGGGGCGCGCAGCTTGGGCTTGGTGTTCTCGGCCGGGCGCACCTCGGGCGGCATGGCCTCCCATCCGACCGCGCACGGGTCGAACGCCGCGTTCACCGACTTCGCGTCCGCCCGTGGGTCTAGGTCCCCCAGCTCGATCACTTTGCGGTCCTGCGTCGCGGCCGCCGCGTGCGCGGAGGGCACTGTGGACAGACATGCGGTCGTGACCGCGGCGATTGCCAGCACCGCCCGTCCTGCGTTTCTGATAGTCATGATCTCCCCCGAGATGTAGGACAAAGGCTTATGGGAAAAGGGCTTTGAGAAACTCGGCCACGACGGGATCGCACATGGTGTCCAACTTGGACCGGTCGAGCGGCGCGTCGAAGGGCTGGCCACGGGTGGCCGCATGCTCTGCCGGATCCGCAGTGCGCCGGGCTGGGCGACGTCGCCGAGCACGGCGACGTTGAGCTCTTCTTTGTCGCGGCCTTTGCCGTCGGCGTCCTCGGCCGCGCCGACCCGCATGACCGGTTTGCCGGCCAGCGTCAGCTCGGTGACCATCGCCGCGGTGTCCTTGCGGCTGCGCAGGATCTGCAGGTCGCGGGCGATCGTGTCGGTGGGCGAGAGGTAGAGCTGGACCTCGATGACGGGGGCGAACTTGCCGTCAGGGGTCTTCGCGGTGTCGTCGGAGCTGATCGTGCAGGACTGGCCCTCGTCGATCACCCGGTAGTGCCCGGCGCCGAGATAGCGGTCCCACACCGCGGCCGGGACCGCCGAGCACAGCATCTGCGCCGTGACCAGCGGGTCCTGCTTCGCCTGTGCGAGCAGTTCCTGACCGCTTTTGGGCTTGGTGTCCTGCCACTCCACGCACCGGTCGGGGCTTTCGCTTCGGGCGCACGAGCCGCCGCTGGTCGACGTGCTGGAGCCGGACGGGTCGGACTGCGGTGCCGGTGTGCCGGACACGATGCTGGTGCAGCCGCCGAGCAGCGCGGCCAGTGAGGAGATCGCGAGAGTAAGGGCGTGGCGGCGGTTCATCGCTGGGCTACCTTCGCCACGATCTTCTTCGCGACCTCTTCGGCGTTGTCGCATGTCGCGGTCTGCACCCGGATCTGCTGGGTGAGGTCGTCGTCGTCGACGCGGTTGTCCTGGTCGACCTTGATCTGGTCGTCCCAGACGATGTAGGTGGTGCAGCCCAGGCTTCCCTTGGACAGCACGGCCTTGCGGCCGTCGACGGTAATCGCGCGAGCGGTGTCGCCATCGGCCTTGACCAGCTTCGACGGGTCGGTGTTCATCGTCCACGCTACGGTGACCTCAGGCCGGCCGACGCCCTTGTCGCGCTTCTGCGGCGCTGTCACCTTTCCCGACCGGGCCGTGCACGACATCGGCCCGCCGGTCTCGAGCTGCGCCTCTTCGAACAGGTCCAGCGTGGCGGACGCGGCCTTGCACGGATCCAGCTTGACCAGCGTCAACTCCGGTTTTGTGCGACCGGAACCGTGCTTGGGCATGTCCTGCCAGATCGGCGCCAGCGCGGTGACGTACTCGCGCGCCACCGTGCACGCGGGCTTCGCCGGTTTCTCGTCCGACCTGACCGACGCGCTCGCCCGCATCTGCACCGCGTAGTTGTCGTCGAGCGGCTTGGAGACCGTGCAGGTCCGCTCCTCCTCGGAGACGAACACGTCCATCCCGCCCAGCTTCTCCGGCGCGTCATCGCGACGCGCCGAGGCGTCGTAGAGCGTGCCGACTTCCAGGTAGAAGGTCCAGGTGGCCTCGAACTCGCCCTTGTGCGTGCGCAGGTCGCACTCGTTCAAGCCGGAGCTGCCCGGCACGATCTCGTCGGGCTGGTCGCCGGTCACCTTCTGCGCGGCTTCCGGGTCGTGCAGCCCACACGCGTCGATCGCCCGGTTCTTGCTGTCAGCGAGTGCCTTCGCCTTGTACATCTCCGGCACCGCCGGCTCGACCTGGTACTCGGCTTGCTGTTGCGCACCGTTGTCCCGCGGCTTTTGTTCACCGCCCACGCCGGTACACGCCGTGGCCAGCAGCATCGCACCGACCACACCGCCGAGCATGAAACGCCGTCGTAGAGCCATGTCCATGATCCCCCGATCCAGACAGAAGAAGCCCTTGACCAGCACGAATCGCGGCATGCGCCAGCGACGAGCTGACCAGCAGGGCAGAGTTAGACGTTCGTCAGCCGCGCAGCGGCGCTTCCGATGGGCGCACACGGAGATCCCCTGCTGTCGTCGCGCCACTGCCTGGTTCAAGCCAGGCCAGCAGCACAACGAGGACAACCAGCACACCGGCCGCGAGCAGCGTGATCGGGCTGATCGCGGCGGCCGCCGACTCGTCCATGGCGGTGATCTGTTGAAGCGGTGGACCGGCTCCCGGCACACCGTCGTCGTGCCGTTGCTGACTGAGCAGCAGCATCTCCACGTCCCCCAACGTGGTAGGTCGGACCATCGCCACGGTGAAGACGACATCATCACCATGCCGATGCGCCCGCGCGCGGATCCAGTTCACGAAGAACCGGAGACGGCACGCGACAGCCCAGCCGCGACCCCGACCTCTGTGGTCGCCCCACAACTGCACCCCACGTGCCGGCCGGACACCTCGCGCACCGTGCGACCCATCGGTTCCCACACCGCGCCCGCGCTCGTAGCGCCCGACCCGCCCAGCAGCCATGCACTGAACGTGACTGCGACCATGCACGATAAGGCCAGGTGAGGTCAACAGAGACACAAGGGAAATGCAGAAATCGCGGAACACGACTACTCAGAGCTACGGCGCGTGATCAGGTTCGCGGAGTTGCCCCGCACCCTTGGTCCGGACCGCCGCGTGAGCGCACCCTGGGCACACCGGTGCCTGAACGAGTTCTCGTCACGGCGCCGCGGGCGACCGAGACAGGTGGCCGAAGAGCGCCAGGGGGACAGGACCGCACCATGACCACGCTGCAGTTGCGCGACCAGCTGACCGCCGCCGAGATCACGGCGCGAAACGGTCTCATCGACTTGATCGAGAACACCGACGAACTCACCGCGACGTTGCAGGAGTGGCTGCGTATCCCTCTCGACCACCAACTGCACCATCACGAGCTGCGTCCGCCCACCACACGCGAACGCCACGCGCTACGGCTGCACGACAGCACCCTGCGTGTGCTGTCCCGCGCCGGCTCGCTGAGCGCCACCATCCCCGCGTCCGCCCCGCTCGTCGTCGCGCACGTCAGCGCGCTGATCGCCCGGCAGCGACTCCCCGAAGAAGCACGAAGAGCACTTGACCAGCACGAACTGCCACTCGGGGCCATTCTCAGGCGCTACTCGGTGCGCCGGCATACCCACATCGCCGACCCAACGGAAGGCCCCGACGAGAGCGGCCGCCAGCAACTGCTGCGAGTTCACGCCACGCTGACGCTTCCCGGCCGCGGGCGGGTCGCCGTCGTACACGAGACCATCTACCTGAGTCTTCTACGGCCGAGTCAGCACACCTCCGCACCAGCCATCCCCAGGCCGAGCTCCGCCGGTGATGAGCGCGTACAGGACCTGCTGCGCAAGGCAGGGCACGCGGTGCTACCGCCCGAGAGCGCGACTCCCTCACCTGCACTCCGCGCCTGAGGTTGTGGGTGATCGCGGCCGCCCGTCCCTACTTGCGCGTGTGCGCGTGAGAGTCGCCGTCAGGCGGTGCCGAGTATTCACGCGAGGTGCTCGGTGGTCGCGCCGACCTCGAACTCGACTCCGACGAGGACGTCCAGGTCTTCTCCGCGATGGTGGACGGGATGCGCATCGGCGCGTCGGCGCTGTTCGAGCGGCTCCGATCCGACGCGGAGCGCAGCCGGGAGGACATCACCGCACAAGAACGCGAACTGTTCGACCGAACCCTCACCGGCGACACCCGCCGCCACCTCGCCGCCCGGATACGGCAGGCGCACGAGTTGGTCGATGGCATGAACGCCCGGTTGGAGCGCGTGCGCACGGCGTCCAAGGTGGCGGTGCGGCTGGTGTGGGAAGTCTCGCCGGACCTGCCGGTCGGCACGAAGGCGGCACGCGACCTCCTGCTCAAGGATCCTGTGCGGTTGAACGAGGCCGATCGCGAGTCGCTGCACCGATTCTTCCGCGAGCGCGTCGAGCAGGCCAAGGGCGACGAGTCCGCCGCGGGCTGGGAACAGCAACTGGAGCAGGTGTTCGACTACACCGCCTGGCACCGGTTCGTGGTGAAACTCGACCGCATGAACGGCACGGGCTGGCAGCCGTTGACCAAGAAACTCCACGGAGCGCTCTCCGGCGGCGAGAAGGCGATCGCCCTGCACCTACCCCTGTTCGCCGCCGTGGCAGCCCACTACCAGGCTGTCGCCGGAGCACCGCGGGTCATCCTGCTGGACGAGGTCTTCGTCGGCGTCGACACCGTCAACCGCGGCCAGGTCTTCGAGCTCCTGTCCGCACTGGACCTGGACCTGGTGCTCACCTCGGACCACGAGTGGTGCACCTACCGTGAACTGGACGGCATCGCGATCCATCAGCTGATCACGGGTGGCGACGGAGAAGACGCCGTTACCACAGCCCGCTTCGTATGGAACGGGAACGAGGTACTCGACGAGCGGGAAGAGGAAGACGGCTGAAGTCCCCCAGGTCGACTCTTCCTCTTACGTCACAGGACGCCCATGTCGGCGACGAAAGCAGTACGGCAGCCGTGGGAGCACGCTCTGGGAGCGGATTGGGAGCAGCGTCGTGCGCTGGACGCACCAGAACGGTCCTCAACGAACCTGAACGGAATCGCGCCAACCTGCAGGAGTCGCATTTCTGCAGGTCAGCGCGATCTCATCGCCATAGTTCACATAGAAGAAGTCTTCGACCGACCTCAACTGCACTCAACTACGCCAAACCGCAGGTCAACGGGCCTCAACAGCCTTACAGCAGACTCCAGGTTTAACCCTGAGTGCTTATGTTTCGCAACTAAGCACTCACCCGCACTCGAAAGCCAGGGCGATGTCCCCAAGGCATCGCATTTCTGGAGTTCAGTGACGCGGGTGTCGGTGTGTGGGCTCAGGACATGCTTGACCATTTGTCGTCGGGACATGCTTGACGTCAGTCGGGCGTGACGCCCTTGCCGGTGACGTGCAGCCGGGTGATCGGTTTGAGGTTGTGGCGGGGCCGGACGGTGATCTCTTCGTCGCCGTGCAGGACGCGTAGATGGGTGTCTTCGATGACGACGGTGACGAGCTTGCCGCGGTGCCGTGGCCCGAGTTTGATCCGTTGGCCGCCGACCAGGATGCGGCCGCTGGCGTGCACTCGCCGTTGGGCGCGAAGCGATCCGGCGGGCAGTGGCAGTGGCGGCAGCGGACTGGACGGTGTGCGTGCGCCCTGCAGTCGGGCGAGCTTGTCGGCGCTGACGGGGCATGGCCAGCTGCCGACGAGGGCGTTGTCGAGCACGGCGTGCATCAGGTGCCCGTCCAGCCGCAGAGTGACCTTGCGGCCCGCGTAGGCGAATCCGACCGACGACACCGTCCGCAAGTGGCGCAAGCGGTTCTGCCGCGATGGCCTGCCGGGCTTGGCTGACCGGCCCCGCAGCGGAGGGCCACGAGTCTTCCCCGCCACCGTGGTGGCCGAGGTCAAGGCATTGGCCTGCGAACCGCCCGCCCAGGCCGGTGCCGCTCTGGCCCGGTGGAGTTGTCCGGAACTGGCCCGTGAGGCAGCCGACCGCGGCATCTGCGACCGGGTGTCGGCCTCCACGGTGCGCCGCTGGCTGTCCACGGACGCGATCAAGCCGTGGCAGCATCGGTCGTGGATCTTTCCCCGTGACCGTACTTCGCGGTCAAGGCCGCCAGAGTGCTCGACCTGTACGATCGAATGTGGGACGGGGAACCCTTAGGTGACAACGACTTCGTGATCAGCGCGGACGAGAAACCGGGAATCCAGGCGCGTCCTCGTATCCATCCCAGTCTGCCGGCCGGGCCCGGCCCTTCGACTGGACCTTCACACGCGACGACCTCAACCGGTTACTGACCCGCCTCGGCCATGACGACCACCACGCACCCCCGCCACTCGCGGCATGACCCCCGACGAACTAACGGGCGTGACCACTAGGTGTCCACGGCCTAGGGTGAACCTCAGTGCGTCTCCGCGCGATTCGGCTGTGTGTGGGAATTGCCGGTGTTCAAGTGGTTGCGGAGGTGCCTTCTGGTGCGGTATGCACTGACGATGCCGCGATTGACTGGTCACATCCTGCCGATCCTCGTCACAGCGGAATGCTCTCGCGATGTCGTTGTGGCCCGGCTCGGACAGATCGTTGCCGATTCGGTCACCGTTGCCGATGTCCCCATGGCGGCCGATGTCCTCCTCATCCCGGAGGGGGCCGCCGTGCAGCCGCCTTACATCGCGCGTGGTCGGTGGACAGGTGTACCACGTCCTCGCCGAGTGGTCTCGTTCGCAGTCGCGCTGCACGTTGATCCGGACATTACGTTTGCACAGTCCGCTGATCTAACTATATGCGCCTACCGCTCCATCGCCGCGCAAGTTGACGCCGCCCACACCACGACTATCAACGTCGTCGTGCTCCCACTCGAGGTCGAACTCTTGCAGTACGCCGCGCGCATAGCGACGATGTTCTTCCGCTCAGCGAACGTATGGGCACCCTGCTGAACTGGGGCGGCACACTCAGACCACTGTTCCACTCCGTCTGCATCCTGGGGCCGAAGAGCAGAGATTGCGGTCGGGGCCTTCGGTGACCTGTCGCCGAGGGCAAGGTCGGTGGATCGACCGCGACATTTCTCTACACCCCCCAGCGCGCTTCTTAACGCGACCGGCTGGTGATCATCCTGATCGTCCTGGTGGTGATCTTCGCGGTGCTTGCCCTGCTGTTGCGGTCACTGCTGGCGCCGCTCGTGCTGATCGCCACCGTCGTGCTGTCGTTCGCGGCGACGATGGGAGTCTCCGCGCTGGTGTTCAACCACCTGTTCGACTTCCCCGGTGCGGATCCGGTCGCGCCGCTGTTCGGGTTCGTGGTCATGGTGGCTCTCGGGCGTCGACTACAGCATCTTCCTGATGTCGCGGGCACGAGAGGAAGTGAAGAGGATCGGAACTCGAGAGGGAACACAGCGCGGGTTGAGCGTCACAGGTGGCGTCATCACATCGGCCGGTGTGGTCCTCGCGGCGACGTTCGCGGTGCTGGCCGTGCTCCAGGTCCTCTTCCTCGCGCAGTTGGCGTTCATCGTTGCCTTTGGCGTGCTGCCGGACACGCTCCTGGTCCGCTCGTTCCTCGTGCCGGCCCTGACCGTCGACATCGGATCTGGTGGCCGTCGCGGAGCAACTTGTCACTGGTGCTGGTCATGGACAACCTCAACACCCACACCATCGCCTCCCTCTACGAGGCGTTCGCACCCGGCGAGGCCTTCGCCCTGGCCCAGCGACTGGAGATCCACCGCACCCCCAAATACGGATCCTGGCTCAATATCGCCGAGATCGAGTTGTCCGCACTGTCACGGCAATGCCTCGACCGCCCCGTCAGCGACCTCGACACCCTCGACACCGAACTCGCCGCATGGCAACACGCCATCGACACCGAACAGCGTCAAGTCCGCAGGCAGTTCACCACCGACGACGCACGCATCAAACTCCGCCACCTCTACCCTAAAAGGGTTAGAAGCGCTCTATTAGCGTGGGATGTGCGGAACTGTTCGGCGTAGTGGGCGACTCCTTGGTGGACTACCCCGCTGCGTGCTCTCCTCCAGGCGTGGTCAGCCGCTCGCGTCGTGCGGTCGCATTGGTGGCTTTGCCAACGCACTGATCCCTCTGTGTGACGTGCGAGAGCGGCTACCTCAGCGGCTGACCTGGCGAAGCACACCGTTCGTGCGGTATGGGATGAGCCCGCTGTGTGAGGCAGCCGGGTCAGTGCCTCAGAAGGTCCGCATGCTCGACACCCCAGCGCGGACAGCTGTCCCGGCTGGAGCACTGCCGAGGATGGCCGGTGTCAGATTTCGACGGTTCCCACTCCGCAGGGCACCCAGCTACTGCTCGGTGCTGGTGTGGGAAACCCTTTGAGGTGCAGGAGAATGCGGAATCGCCAGGCGCAGTACCACGTGGTCCGCGGGCGTACTGGTGTGTTCTTGCCGTGTGTCGACTTCCTGGGTGGTCTGAAGACGATGAACAGGTGGCAGGTCCGTGGCGCTCGCAGCCCAGCCGCGGTACCGCAGCTGCGCCTCGATCGTCCCGTCTCGTTGGCATACGTCCAATGCGACAGCCCTCGCCAGGCCGTACCGGGCCGCAATGGCCACCGCGACTGGAACCCACCGTTCCACGATGTCAAGCACGGTGTTGCTTGCTTCCAGTGCTGTCGAGTCGTCGATCCGCACGCTTCCGACCAGGTCGCAAGTGCTCAGCGCAGCTCCGAACGCGGACACGACGCGGGATCGCGCGCGCAGAACCTGGCTCGAGCGAGAGATTTTCTCACAAAGAGCTTCTCGAGCCGGGGCGACGAGGGCGTCCGAACTGGCGATGATCTTGTCGATCTTCGCCATCGCGGCCTCTGGTACCAGGGAGCGCAGAGAACACAGGTCCACGGTCAGCTGGAACAACCGGCCCGCCAGTTCTCCGTGCACAGCGGCAGCGAGATCCGACACACCCGCATCCTGCGGGTCGGCTCGCGCGAGAAGCGCCCAGCCGAGGTAACCGGCCACCGCGTCGGCCATCTCGCGATCGCAGTCGGCAAACCGGTGGCTGCCCGGCGGCCTGCCGATCATCAACACGCCTCGCATCTCACCGTCCGCGATGATCGGTGCCGCCACGGTGGGACCGACAGCAGATGATCTAGCCGCCTGCTCTGTTCGCTCATCGCGCACCACGTCATCGATGATGACCGCTCGTCCGGCCTCAATGGCCAGCGCGGACACCGATCCCTCCACCGGTACGAGTCTGCCCTCCCATTCCCGCAGTCCGCCCTCGGCCACAGCGATGCGCAACCACCCCGGTTGCTCCGCCGGAACCGTGAGCGCGGCGGTCATCCCGTCTGAGGCCAGCCGCGCGAACTCGACCAGTTCCCTCGTCAAGTGCTCTGGGTCTCGCAACGGGTGCCAGTGGGCGACCAGGAACGCGAGCTTTTGCCGCCATCCTGCCTCCGTGCGTGTGGAGCTGGAGCGGTCCTGCAAAGAGGGATCCGGTCTCACCGGTCACACCGTCCTGTCCGCGGAACCCCCAGCGCCAGCCGGTCAGCGAAGCTGATTCCACAATAGTTGAGTCGTCAACGTGATGGGTCGTCAACGTACGGTGCGGGCGGTGAGACTCGTCCCGTGGCTCGGCAGCTTCAGGAAACTCATAGAAACCGACCGGCCGAAGTTGCCCGCGAGTGGACAAATGGTGCGAACAGACATTCACGACGGCTATGTAGAAGGTGGCGCTCATCCCAGATCGAGGCACGGCCGTCGCGTTGCATGGTGGGCAGCCGAGATGTCGCGGCACGGATGATGCGGGACCCATGGTGCCTGCGTTGAGCCGAGGCTGTTCCGCCGCCGTGCCGGACTTGGCGGCGGTTCATCTGGTTTCGCTCAGACGTCGAGTCCGGCGACATCCACAAACCTCCTGTTCGGCGTGGGCTTGCCGCCCCCACTGACGGTGTGGATCACTGGCGCGGTCCTCAGGGTGCGCTGTCAACGCAGCATTCACTGAGTGCCGCCGTGCTCGTCACGTGGCGGTTTTGTCGTGGCGGCCGTTCGGGCCGGGTGTGGGTCGAGCCCTTGCAACACCAGTTCCACGGCGTCGCGGATGGTGGGCATCGCGGACGCGGAGTGTGCGGCAGGGGAGCGGGGTGGGCTGATCGCCAGTCCGAAGAGCATGGCGAGCAGGACGATCGCGGTGTGTACGGGATCCGCGTCGCGGCGGAGGCGGCCGAGTTGTTGTTCGGCTTCGAGGTATTGGGCCAGTTGTCCCGGAGGCCCCGGTAGAGATCCGGGAGGCGGGGCGGCACGGGCGAGTTCGGGATCGGTGAGAATCGCGAGTTCGAGGGGGATGACGTCGGTACGCAGGGCCGCCAGGTGGGTGAGGCAGTCGGTGAGGTTGTCCACGACAGTGGCGGTTCCCGCACGGTCGGGCAGGTTCTCGACCCAGTCGACGACCTGCTGGTTCTTGTGGAGAACGGCGGCGCCGAAGAGCGTTGCCTTGTCGGGGAAGTGGCGGTAGAGCGTTCCCTCCGCGATGCCTGCGGCCTGGGCGATGGCGCGTGTTGTCGTCTTCGTGTAGCCGAGTTCGCTGACGAGTCGGATCGTCGTGGCGATCAGTTTGGCGCGGGTTGCGTCGCCTCGGGCGGACACGACTGGTTCCTCCTTTGTCGCCGTGTTGTCAGTCCGTGATGTCACGGCGCTGGAAGATGGTGAAAGCGATCCCGACTCCGATGGCGGTGTAGGCCACCCCGAGCGCCAGCGCGGTGGCATAGGGAATGTCGGTGGTGCCCCCCTGGGCGAGGGCGCTGAGCGTCTTGCCGGGCATCCAGTCGGCGATCGTGTCGGCGGCCGCGGTGATGACGGACTCGACGACGAGTACGTAGCCCACGCCGACGGCGATCGAGATGGCGGCCGAACGGGTGACCACAGCCAGTGCGAGTCCGATGACTCCCCAGACCAGCAAGGTGCAGAACAGGTTCGTCCAGGCTCCGGCCAGGGTCGGCACCAGGCCCTGCCCCCACGCGGAGACGTCGATGTCACCTGCGCGGGCGGCGACGGGCGCGATGACCAGATTGGCGACGAGCGCCACGGTGCTAGCTGCTGCCGTCCACGCCGTCAAGGCGGTGATCTTGCCTGAGAGGAGCCGGACGCGGTTGGGTTCTGCGGACGCCAGTATCCGGATCAGCCCTGTGCTGTAGTCGCTCGCCGTGGCTATTGCCCAGAAGGAGAGGGTCACCACCCCGAGCATGCTTGCCGCCGACGACAGGCCCGCGACCAGGCCCTCGGGTGACCGCAGTTCGGCGAGGACGGGGAAGCTGACACCGGGCGCGCCCGCTGGAGGAGCGGAGCTCTCGCTGACAACCTGGACGATCACCATGTTGATCATCGCGACGAACAGGACGATCAGGCCGAGCCAGCCGATGATCACTCCCTTGCGTCGGATCCTCACCAGTTCGCTGCGCGTGGCGTTGATCATCGAACCCTCTTCTCCGCGGCGGTCACGTGCGTTGCCGAAGGCGCGTGGCCAGTCATCTGGAGGAACACGTCCTCGAGGCTGCCTCGCATCGGGGTCAGGAGCCTCAACGTGATGCCGCCGCTGGTCGCGGTCCGGTTGATGGCCGAACTCTGGTGCTCCTCGGCGACGACGCTGAGCCTGCCGCCGACGGTCTCCTCGACCTGCCACCCCTGTTCGGCGAGCAGAGATCGCAGCGCGCAAGTGTCGTGGTCGTGCTCGGGTGCGATCTCCAGACGATGGCCGGCCCGCAGGAGCAGATCGGTGACAGGCCCGCTATAGACGAGGTGGCCGAAGCGAACCACGACGAGGTAGTCGCAGACTGCCTCGATCTCGGCCAGCAGATGCGACGACACGAGCACGGTTCGGCCCGACCTCGCCAAGTCCGCCAGCAGTCCGCGGACCTCGACGATGCCTGAGGGGTCCAGGCCGTTCGTCGGTTCGTCCAGGACGAGCAGCCTCGGATCCGGGAGCAGGGCCGCCGCGATACCCAGGCGCTGCTTCATCCCGAGGGAGAACCGTTTCACCGGCTCCCGGTCACGGCCCGTGAGCCCGACCACCTGAAGCACCTCGTCGACCCGTCGGCCGGGTAATCCGCGAAGCCGAGCCAGCGACAGCAGGTTCGCGCGAGCAGACAGGCCGGCCACGAACGCCGGACTTTCCACCAGAGCACCGATCTGGTCCAGATAGCGGCCCGGCCTGGCGATCGACTCGCCCAGCACGGTCGCCGAACCAGAAGTGGGCGCGACCAAACCCAGCAACATGCGGATCAGCGTCGACTTGCCCGATCCGTTCGGCCCGACAAGCCCGATCACGCCTGTCTCCGGCAGATCGAGGGTCAGATCCTCCACGGCCGTGACGTCGCTGAACCGGCGCGTCAGACCTGCCGTTGTGATGACTCCCATCCATCCGCCTCCTAAGCGTGTGAGCGCTCACTCACATAATGGAGGCAAGTTCTCCTGCTGGTCAACCAGCTACTCGAACAACACGCGGTTGATGCCGAGCTCCAGCCGGGGTCTTCGTCGTCTCCGCCCTGATCCGCAGCGTCCGGTGGGCCGGATCGAGATCCACCGTCCGCAGCGAGCACAGCTCTTCGCTGCGCAGCGCGGCATCGTAGGTCAGCGCGTGCATCACGCGGTTGCATCGGCTCGTTCTTCGCCACCTCCGGGATGTTCTGTTTCGCCACTGCGCCTCGCCAGGGATCCATAGCAACCTGGTCAACCGAGGGATCAGGCCAGGCTGCCGGCGACCGGCGTGATGCGGCCTCGCCTGATCGGGTTGGACTCATTAAGTCCCTCCTCCATCAGGAAGTCGTAGAACAGCCGCACCTGCACGATCCGCTGCTGGACGGTGGCATTGGCCAGTTCGGAACCCGAGTCGAGCGATACCACGTTCGGGCCACGGCGGCTGGGCCGCTCGGTCAGCTCATGCACGAAGCCTGCTACGTGGGCCCGATTCGCGGTGAGCGCCTCGATGCCCTCCCGCTCGCACGTCAGCAGGCACTCGGACAACCCCACGGGCGTAGGCATCAATCGTTCGCGGCGCACGTCCCAGGTCGACCTGTAACAGCAACCAACCCGCTGTCCGCTCGTGCCGCGCCAGCACTGGCCACTTTTCCGTCAGCACCGCCGTGCCGCTCAAGCCATCTCCTCGGTTTCGCGGTCGTCACCGAGGAGACAGGATCATCCTCACGTCCAGATTCCACGTAACTCTTAAGATGATCAAGAGCAGATGTTCGGCCGGGCATGCCTCGCGCTTCTGCGCAAACGAGGCCTATTCACTGCGGTCCGCATCTGACGACGACGGTGACCTCGGGTACGCCAATCACCAGAAGTGAGCCAGATCCAGTTTTTACGTGCCGTCGACACCAGTCTCGCCGAAGGTTCCGCACACGAGGTGACTTCGCTGAAATTGAAGGTTCCGAGAGTCACCGCGTTTTCAGAACCAGTGTCGTGGTCGACGCTCGCGTCGATCCGGACCTGATCACGGCTTCCGACGTGGCTGCGGTGGACGTACACCTCGTGGAGTCCTATGTACGAGGCGTACATGCTGGAGTCGATTACCGCAGACAAACCGACCATCTCGGTGCAGGGAGGTTCTATCGTGTCGACGGCCCCAGCGCCGTGATCGTCCTTCCCCCGCCAGGCAGGAACTCCTCAAGAGGCGCGGGCCTGCCAAACAGCCAGCCCTGGGCAAAGTCGCAGTGAGCGGCGCGTAGATGATCTGCTTGTGCCGGTGACTCGACGCCTTCGGCGACCACGGCGATGTCCAGTGAGTGCGCGAGTGAGATCACTGCGTCGACGATCTTGGATCGAGCTTCGTCGCCGCCGACTGGAGAGATGAGCGAGCGATCGATCTTCAGTTGCCGCACGGGCAGCGTGGCAAGGTGCGACAGACTGGAGTACCCGGTACCGAAGTCGTCGATCGACAGGCACACTCCCGCGCCCGCGAGGTCGGTCAACGCCTGACGAGCCACCGGGGTGTCGCCCGCAATCGCGGACTCGGTCAGTTCGAGCTGCAGGGCCGACGTGGGCAGCCCGGCGGCGTGCAACGCTGAGAGCACGTCATCGGTGAAGTCCGGCTCTCTCAACTGCGCCGCCGCGACATTCACGCTCACGTAGCCGCGACCGTCGAGCATGTGGCTCCAGCGGACGGCGTCGCTGCAGGCCTGGCGCAGTACCCATCGACCGAGCGCGACGATGTGTCCGGTCTCCTCGGCGACCGGGATGAACTCGCCGGGCGCGACTCGGCCCAGCCGGGGGTGCGACCAGCGCAGCAATGCCTCGAACCCGACTGGCGTTCCATCGGCGAGGGCGACGATCGGCTGGTAGGCCAGAGTGAACTCCCGGTGCGCCAGCGCGGCGGGCAAGGCCATCGCGAGTCCTCGTCTCGCTGCCTCCGCCGTCGCGTGGTCCGGGTCGTAGCGCTCCCAGCGCTGCTTGCCACCGGTCTTGGCGCGGTACAGCGTGATGTCGGCGGCCTGCAACAAGCGCTGCGGATCACCGCCTCCGACATCGCAGTGGGCGACTCCAACGCTGCACGTCACGCGTACTTCGCTCGTCTCAAGGCGGATAGGCCGCTCAACGGCAGCGATGAGCCCGTCGAGAACGTGGTCCGTGTTGTGGTCCGTTGTAACCGTGTGGACGATGACGAACTCGTCTCCGCCTAGTCTCGCAACGAAACCACTGGTCTCGGTCATTGCGGCATTCAGCCTCTGGGCGACGACCTCAAGCACGCGGTCGCCGGCGTTGTGACCGAGGCTGTCGTTGATGTTCTTGAAGCCGTCCAGGTCGAGATAGCAGACCACATGAGGGGCGTGATGGCTGGTGAGATACTCGGTGAGAAGCGTTCGGTTGGGCAGTCCTGTCAGCGCGTCACGCCGTGCCTCGTGCCACAACCGGTCCCTGAGTTGGCGTTGCTGGGTCACGTCCACCGCGACACCGATCATGAACTGCGGCGTACCCGCAGTGTCGCGGACAACGGACATCGACAGGTCCAGATGGGTGATGCCACCGCAGGGCTTGTGATGCCTGGTCTCCAGCCGAAACCGGGACTCCACGCCGTTCATCAACGTCTGGAACCTGCGGTAAGCGAGACCGAGGTTCTCAGGGCCGACGACATCTGCGATGGTGCGTCCCTTTGCTTGGCCGGGCGTGAGCCCCAGCATGGCGGCCATCGGAGCGTTCATGTCGGCCACCACACCGTCCAGGCCAACTATTCCGATGCCGACCGCGGCTTCGGTGAAGACCGCCTGAAATCGTGCGTCACTCGCCTTTCGGCGCCGCTCGGCTTCGTCGGCCGCCGCGGTGGCGGCTCGCTGGACGATTTCCTGTTCGCACAGCAGTCGCTCACGCATGGCGGTGGCAAACCCCTCGGCCACACCGGCCGCAACCGCCGCCGCCAGGCCGTCGCGGCACCCCGCCGCTCCCGTTAGCAACAACCGGATCGTGGTGGCGACCACCTCGGGCCGACGATAGCCGTCCGAGATCAGCTTAACGCCGACCGCGTGTCCAGCGGCTTCGGGCGATACGCCCGCATCCACCGAAGTGCACAGGTCGCGTACCAATCCTGCGACCACATGGTCGACCTCACGCCTCGTCGTGGACGGAGGTCGGAACTCGGCTAGCTCCGCCGCCCATCGACACTCCACATGTCGAATCCAGTCAGCCCTGGGCACGGCGACATCCGTTACGACTTGCGGCCGACACCGGCGAGGCCGAGCGACTTCCCGGGTAATTCGTACACGTCTTCTGCCGACTCCGGTCGCCACTGAGGCAACTCCACCAACCCAGGCGCGACCAGAGTCCAGCCGTCGAACAACGCCTCGACCGCCTTCCTGGTCCGGAAGTGAATACCCACCCCGGCTGCGTTCCGCGCCTGAGCGCCCAGCTGCGCGGCGTCGTCGGGCCGACTGGCGCTGGAAAGATGGGAGATGACGACACAACTGCCAGGGGCGATCGAGTCGCGCAGAATCCGAACAATTTCCCACGGGTTCTCGTCGTCGGTGATGAGGTGCAGCACGGCAACGAGGAGAACGGCGACAGGACGCGACAAGTCGATCACCGAGTTGCGACGCAGTTCAGCCAACAGGGACTCCGGATCGCGCAGGTCGCCCTCCATCGCTCCCACCCCGCCCACACCACCCACGATGGCGTTGGAGTGCGCGACAGCGACGGCGTCGATGTCGACATACTGCACACGACTCTCCGGGGCGACCCCGAGAGCAACCTCGTGGACGTTGCCGACGGTGGGGATACCGGATCCGATGTCGAGAAACTGCCGAATGCCGTTCTCGGCGAGAAACCTCACCGACCGCCGCAGGAAGGCGCGATTGCTCAGCGCTACCTTGGGCAGGTCCGGAACCTTTCGCACGGCCATGCTCGCAGCGTTCCGGTCCACCTCGAAGTTGTGCCATCCGCCGAGCAACGCATCGTACATCCGCGCCGGACTAGGGAGAGTGACATCTACCCCCTCAGGCGCCCAACTCGGACGTTCCGCCACCACCCGACTCCCCCTTCGGTCCTCTGACACCATCTGAAGGCGTATCCCCTGTCGCATCGCACCCTATCCCGGACAGCAAGCGACACGTCGTGCAACGAGTGACTCACCGTCGCCCTGCGTCGGCTTTCACGTCCAGTCCGGCCGATCTGGACGGTGCAACCGTCGTTCAGCACGCCGGGGCCCGGCTGACGAAGTGCTTCCCGCGCCGGCGCGGGACATCGACTCCTCGCAAATCGAAGGGCGGGGCCGTCAGCGGAGTCGTCCGAGGTCATGTTCGTAAAGGACTTGGTGCCATGGCTCTTCCGGTTCCCCTGCGAGCCAGACACGTACATCCCAGACACCGGTCTGGGGCAGGATGTACTGGTGTCACGTTCGTCGAAGGTTCCCGAGCAGTTTCGCAGGGACTTGGTCGAGTTGGCCCGGTCTTCGGATCGCCCGTTGCGGCACGTCGCCCGCGAGTTCGGTGAACCACGAGACCCTGCGTAACTGGGTTCGCGCCGTCGAACGTGCCGCGACGGCCGCCGCCACAAGCTCCGCTTGCTGTGCAAGAGGTGCGCCACGACGAGCTCGTTTTCGGCACGCCACCTCAGCCGGACCTGGCGATTCGCCGGGCAACACTACGTTCACGAACGATGCAGAACCTGCAGTTCAGCGATATCCGCCCGATTTCCGGCGATTGCTAGAAGTGCCGCCAATTGCGGTAAATGCGAACTCGGGACAGTTCGCGAATCGGGTCCACAGTGGACGCGAAAGTGTACGCGGGGCCAGCGGATGCGGCTCCGCGGTATGGCGACCCTATCGCCCTGCTCTCCGCGCGTCCGGTCCTGCCGTCACTCTGGTTCGGAGTCGGTGAAGGTGGCGGGTTCGAAGGGAAGAAGTCGGTGCGAAGGGTCGCCAGGTGGTCAGGCGATCGGCGAGCTTGTCAGCGACCGCGTGGCGGCTAGGACGTCCACGGGCGACATTCGTTCTTCACCTGCCTCAGGCCCCAATAAGTTCATCCTTGGGCGTCGACGCGCAGCCAGAAGGATGGCAGCGTCGTGAACGCTGTCGTCGCCGCCGACATGTGCACATCGTGCCGCGATGGTGCGCAGGAAGGCTCGTGGTGCTTCCGCTGGAGCGATGACGATTGCGAGCGGCGGCCAACCGGCGGCGGCTGCGGGTTCCCGCCGCCGTTATGGTCGCGTGATGACCGGGGACGATGTGTGGTGCGCGGTGTTGAGCGAGGTCATCGACGCCTCGCACCTGGTTACCGCTTCTGAGCTGGTGAACCTGGTGAACGGCGCGTGTGCCCGCGTCGGGCTGCGGGCGGAGTTGTTCCTGGCCGATCTGTCCGAGCGTGCTCTTCATCCGATCGGGTCTCGTACCGGAGGGCCAGAGCAGGCTGATGAGGCCGTTGGTTCGCTGTCGATGGAGGGCACCGTGGCAGGACGGGCGTTCCGCTTCAGCGACCTGATGGAGGTCGCTCGGCCCAGTCCTGACGGCCAGCTGATCAACGCCTGTCCCGTGGAGGACGGTGGCTCCGTGCTGTGGGTACCCGTGGTCGACGGCACTGACCGAGTGGGTGTCCTCCGGCTGGAGTTGCCCGCTGACATCGATCCGTCCGACACGCGGCTGCGGGCGCGGTGCTGGACCCTGGCTGGCCTGCTGGGACACCTGATCGTGGCCAAGCGGGCGTACAGCGACGTCTTGCACCAGGTACGCCGCACCCGGCCGTTGAGCGTGGCCAGCGAACTTCTTGGCCAGTTGCTGCCACCGCGCACGTTCGCCGGCCGCGACCTCGTCGTGGCTGCGGCGATGGAGCCGTTCGACCAAGTCGGCGGTGACGGCTACGACTACGCCGTGGACGACCACCACCACGCCTACCTGGCGGTCTTCGACTCCACCGGCCACGACGTGAAGTCTGGGCTGATCACCACTACCGTGCTGGCCGCCACTCGCAACGCCCGCCGCGGCGGCGGTGACCTGGCTGAGATGGCCGACGCAGCCGACCAGGTCCTCGCCGACACGCCACTGACCGGGTTCTGCACCGCTCTGCTCGCCACTGTCGACCTGATCCAAGGCAGCCTGCACTATCTGCTTGCCGGACACCCCCCACCAGTACTGCTACGCGACCATCACGCGGTGTCCCTGCCGCTGGTCAGACCACGACCTCCGCTGGGTATCCGCCCGCTCGGCGGCATCTCCGGTTTGGGGACGGTCGCGCTGCAGCCAGGCGACCGGATCCTGCTGCACACCGACGGCATCACCGAAGCCCGCGACGACAGCGGCGAGTTCTTCGGGCTACGTGGACTCATCGACCACACCGAACGCCACGAAGCTGCGGGCCTGTCCCCACCGGAAACACTGCGTCGCATCATCCATGCCGTTCTAGACCATCAGGACGGCCGGTTACAGGACGACGCCACCCTCGTACTGTTCGAATGGTCCACCACTGCATCCGCCATGCTGCTTCCCGCGCGGTCCTGAACTGGTCGAGTGCCCGCGCGAACCGTGGCTCTCGACCAGCGACCTCCTCAGCGTGGCCGATCACGGCTCGGAACGGGAACTCAGTCCTCAGGGGCTGGGTTGCCTTGCGGCTGCAGCACACGCCATGTGCGTGGGCGTGTGCCGCAGCGGACATTTCGTGCGTATATGCCGGCTCGATGTACTGCCCGATTTCGTGGGCGACCGGAGGAGCGGTGGAATACCTGAGAAGTGCGCAGACCGTTCTGTGGTTCTCGGCGTTGGCGTTGTTCTTGTGGTTGTCGATGTGCAAACCGGACGACAAATGCCTGCATTGCGTAACGGCACTGATCGCGTGCTGGGCTGTAGGCATCCCTTCGGTGAGGTTCCTCTGTGGGACAGTCCTTCCTCGGGTTCGATCCGCTGGTGCGTCAACTCGTCGAGCGCGTACTGCTGCAACTGGGTGTGTGCAGCCTGGTCTGCTTCTTCCTGGTGAGCGCGGTGTGCCGGGTGCCGCGGCGAGTAAGGCGTGGAGGCATGCCGCTCCGTTGACCGCGAGCGTCGTCATCATGACGATTGCGGTACTGGCCACACCGGGGCGCTGAGGGTCGCTGCCGCACTCGTGCCAGTTCCACCGGTGGTGGTCCAGCCGGCGTCGCCACGATCTCGCTGTCCTACGGTACGGCCAACGGATACTTGCTCTACGCGTTCGCAGTGAGCCTTTTTCACCCTGGTCTGGATGTGTTGGCGCGTAAGGGATGCCGATCACAACCGGCGACAGTTGGCGTGTCGTCGCCCGGACATGACGAAGCCCCTGGTAGGAGAACTTTCGACCAAGATCGTTCTACACCCAGGGGCTTCACGTGTCGTTCTACCGTGCCGCGCTGCCGTTGTCACATCAGACCCTGACCGTCGTGTCCGGGCTGGTCCGCGCCCACCGTAAGCGGTTCGGGTCGGTGTGGCGCAAGCTCAACCCAGGACAACAGGCCCTGCTGGTGCTGGTGTACCTGCGCGAAGGCGAGCCGTTCGCCGAGGTAGGCGCCGGGTTCACGGTCTCCACCACGACCTGCTGGCGCTATGTCAACGAAACCGTCGAACTGCTGGCCTAGCGATCCCCGAAGCTACGACAGGCGCTGCGGAAAGCGAAACGCCGGGGCCTGGCCTACGTGGTGATCGACGGCACGCTAATCCCGATCGACCGGATCGCCGCCGACCGCCCCTTTTACTCCGGCAAGCACAAGACGCACGGGTGAATCTGCAAGTGATCGCCTCCCTGGACGGCTCGATGCTGTGGGTGTCCGGCGACCTGCCCGGCAGCACCCATGACACCGCCGCCGCCCGGATCTGGAACATCCTCGCCGCCCTGCGTGACACCGGGCTGATCGCCTTGGACGACAAGGGCTACCACGGCTACGACCCGACCGGCCGTCACGTGATCACCCCTGCAAGGGCCGCAACAAACCCGAGTCGTAGAAGGACGCCAACCGCGCCCACGCCCGCCTGCGCGGACCCGGCGAACGCGCCAACGCCCAGCTCAAGAACTGGGACATCCTTCGCAAGCTCCGCTGCTGCCCCCGCGGCGCCGGCCGCTTGGCCAAAGCCATCTACGTTCTAAAGAACTACGGGATCACCACAGGATGAAAAGGCTCAGTGATGATCTTCTGTGCTCGCCGCTGCGCGCGCAATGCCGTGCCCAGGGTGTGGCGGGGACTGCGCGCAATCACAGTCGGACTCGTCCTGCTGTCGGTGGCCGAAAGTGTGTTCGTCGTGTCGAACGTGCTGCGCTACTTCGGCTCGCCGGCACCGCGTCCTCTGCTCGTGACTGCGATCTTCGCGCTGATTGAGCGGCTGGGTGCTGCTGTCCCGGCCGGGTGATCACGGGTGCGTTCGCCCCGATAGTGGAGCCGAGTCTGCCCACGCAGGATCTTGACTGCAATTGGTTTGAAGGCGTTTGCAACGGCGCGGCCGGCCACGGCAGCGAGTTCGCCCTTGGCGTCTGTGGGATGAAGTAGCCTGAATTATTGGTCGGTGGGGCCGCGCGGACTCTGGTTTCAGCTTTGGCCACCACGTCATTCAGCGAAGTTGTCGAACCAACCGTTTGACGCCGGCCGGGAAGGCATTATCCCGCCAGTGACGTCCAGTGTTGTCGGATTAAATCGTACGCAAGCAGCGATACCTTGATCGCCAGATTACTGAACCAATCGGTTTCAAATGCAATTGGCGGGAAGGGGCTTGATGGGCCACGTTGATGAGGTCCCATCACGGTCGGTCAGCGTTCGGGTACGTGTAAGGCTCTGAAAGTTGCAGTTTGGCATCGGTGCACAGGGCTGGCGCGCAGGCGGAGAGAAGTTTAGTAGGTTTCTTTTTGCGTGATCAAAAATTGTCGGCAGACGTTGTTTGCTTTGGAGGCTTCTTGTCGGATGATCTGATGTTAGCCAGTCGGGCAGCGGAAATCTGAATTCCGGGAGTGAGAGATTTGAGTGATCCGCGGTGTTCATCCGACATTGCGGTGCAATGTCGTGGAGGGGAGTCGGGAAACGATGAATTACGTGGAGTGAGAGTGCTGACCAATTCGTTCGCCTGGTTGGCATGTGCTGTCCTTGTGATTCAGCTCGTAGTCTTGGCGGAGGTGGACGGCGCGCGTCTGCTTCTCGGTTGCTTGGTCATTTCGGTCCTGTGTTGCTGGTGGTTTCGGCCCGCCTACGACGGTTGGCTTATCGCGGCTGTCGAGGGGCTTGTCGCCGTGGGTGCCGCGATAGTCTTGATGACGCCACAGCCGGTGATCGCGTTCTTGTTCGCAGTTACTACTCGGCGGGCGTTGCGGGGAGGCAGCCAGCGTTTTCCTCCGAAAGCGTTCGTCGTTCTTTTCGGCTATCTTGCTGGGGCCAGCTTCGCACTGAGCCGTCTTGCTCATGTCGACGTCGACCTGGTGGTCGCGACATTGTTGCCGCTTGTCGGACTGGTCATCGGCTCCGTCGCGTTGCACGAGACCGTCCGCGCCTCGCAACTGGCCGACAATGCCCATCGAACCGTCGCTGCGCTTGTGCACGCGAGTCCTGTCGGTCTAGCACTGCTGGACGCTGACGGCAGACCGGCCCTGCACAACGAGCGTGCGGGCGTGATGTTCGGGTGGAACGACAACAGAAAAACTGACCGGACAGTGCCGTGTGCGCATGAGCCGGACATAATTCGCTGCGACGCTGGATGTCGTGCTTCTGGACCGGATCCGGTAGAGGTGGCCGTCAGCGATGTCGGCGTCATCTCTGTTCACTCGGTGCCCGTGACGCGTGCTTCCGGTCCTGTGCAAGTCGTGGTTGCCGCAGTCGACGTGAGCAGACGACGGCAGTTGGAGGACACGCTGCGCGACATGGCCGAGCGAGACGCCCTGACAGGCCTCGTCAGCCGCGCGCAGTTCATGCAGCTTCTGACATCGGCTCTCGAGAACGGACCGGTAGGGTTACTGGTCATCGACTTGGACCAGTTCAAGGAGATCAACGACGCGGACGGACACGAGGCAGGAGACGATTATCTCAGGTCCGCTGCCCGGTGCATCACCGACGCGATCGGGCTGCCGGTGATCGCGGGGCGACTGGGCGGTGACGAGTTTGCTGTCCTGGCACCCGGACATAACTCTCTCGAAGCCAGCCGGTTGGCCGTGCGGCTGCTGGCGGAGCTTGCCAGCACGACGGAGCTTATCCGGGCCAGCGTCGGCGTCGCTGTTTCGTCCTCAGGTACCGAAACGGCGCAACTGCTGCGCGACGCCGATACGGCGATGTACGCGGCGAAGCGCGAGGGTGGCGGGCGGATGCGACTGTTCCGTCCCGCGATGGGAGATCACTTGCTTGCCCGTCAACGCGACCGGGCCGATCTGCGCACCGCGGTGGAAAACGGGCAGCTCGTGGTGCACTACCAGCCGATCGTTGAACTCTCGACGTCGGCGGTGACCGGCGCCGAGGCCCTGGTGCGGTGGCAACGCCCAGGCAGAGGGCTGATCGGTCCCAGCGAGTTCATCGGACTGGCCGAGGAGACCGGACTGATCGTGCCTCTGGGTGAGCACGTGCTCGACACCGGATGTCGGCAGGCCGTCCGATGGCTCGCACAAGGGCACGCCCTGGGCGTCACGGTCAACGTGTCGACCCGGCAGCTGTCCGCGCCGGTGTTTCTGCCCGCGCTCAACCGGGTGCTCGACGCGACGGCTCTGCCGCCGGGACACCTGACCATCGAGGTGACGGAGTCGGTCTGGGCAGACGAGGGGGCGATGCGCGGCCTGGCGGCTGTTCGGGATCTTGGGGTTCGAGTGGCGCTCGACGACTTCGGCACCGGCTATTCGTCGCTCAGCTACCTGCGGCGCTACCCGTTCGACATCGTCAAGATCGATAGTTCGTTCATCCGCGACATCGACGACCGCCGCACCGGGAGCGTCATCCGTTGCGTGATCGATCTCGCCGAGGTGCTGGGCGCACAGACCGTGGCCGAGGGGATCGAGACGGAGGAGCAGGCCGAGTGGCTCCGACGTGCCGGCTGCGGCTTCGCTCAGGGGTACCTGTTCGGCAAACCCGAGTCGGCGGGTTACTGGGACGAGCAGCCACCGGTGGCCCGAGGAGGCCGTGCGATCCTCTGAGCGCCGACCAACGCCCTTGCCCGGTAAGGAGAAGTCGCCGAAACGCACGGACACATCTGGGCCGCAGTACTCCGTGAGTCCGCTGCAGATCTTCGTCAGATCGTTACACGTTCGAACTATTCTGGAAACCGCGGACCGGACGTCAGTCTCCGCGCGATGGTCCGCGCCGAAGCATAGACGAGTAAAGTACTAACTGATCAGTGGTCCATGTCTTGATGTCGTCTGGGTCTTGTAGTGGCCCGGATGTCCCAGGAGAGCCAGATGTGGCTATCAATTGTCTGCGCAGGTGGCTCCCTATGACTGGCCGTCTGGCCCTCAAGGGTGACTCGGCTGCTGATTGAGAGCTGCGTTGTTGTGGCTGGATAGGGACCTGCCTGCGAGGCTCTCTCGGGACTGGACATCGGGTGTGAGGAGACATGGTTGGACCGGCATGGGCGGGAGTGGACATCGGCAAGCAGCATCATCACGCGGCGGTGGTGGACGCTGCCGGCGGCAGGGTGTTCTCGCGGCGTGTGGTCCACGACGAGTCCGCTCTGCTGGTGCTCATCAGGGAAATCGGTGCGTTGGCCAAGGAACTGGTGTGGGCCATTGATCTGCACAGCAGTGAGGCGGCTCTGCTGGTCGCGTTACTGCTGGCCATGGTCAGCGTGTCGTGTACCTGCCCGGCATGAGGGTGAATCGGGCTGCAAGTACATACCGAGGTGCGGGCAAGACCGATGCCAAGGACGCTTACGTCATCGCCGACCAAGCCCGCATGCACCGTGACCTGGCCGTGGTGCGTGCCGATCAGGAGCTGGTTGTCGAGCTGCGCATGCTTACCGCCCGTCGCCACGACCACGACCGCGGCCTGGCTGTCGTGCAGTACGTGTCGCGACTGAACGCCATCAACATGCTCGCGGTGGCCGACGGCGACCGCAGCAAGCACGGTCGTCGCCTCGCCTCGCGGGAATGTCGCCGTGGCTGGCCTCACCGATCGGTGTCACCTGCGGCCTGGCCGTCCGGATCGGCGTGCTCGCGTTGCTGCTCAAGGCTGGGACGCCGCTGAGCGTGGCCCGGCCGGCCAGCGAGGCCGCCGGTGGCGCCGTCATCGGAGCGCTCACCGAATACCTCATCAACGGGCGGTTCGGCCGCCATGCCGCGGCCGCAGGGCTGTTCGAAGCCATCTCCGCCGCGTCGGGCAGAGCATTGAGCCGCGCTGCCATCGAGCGGATGCGGAATCTGCCCACATAGATCGGCGGCGCAGTCGGCGGTGTGACTGGTCAGGCGATCCCGGCCAGGCCACGGGCGGTATCGCGATGTCGACGGTTGGCGATCCGGCCGGCGCCTCGATGCGCAGCGTCGAGGCGCCGGCCGGATCAGATCATCGAACAGTTCCTGCACACCCACCGCTAGAATCACGGCGAGGTCCATGCTGGCGTTCGGATGGGAGAGCATCCCCATCCGAACGCGTGGAGGCGGTCATCAGGATGAGTTTGCTTCCGAGACTTTCCTGCAGGCCGTGTTCACCAGGTTTCGCAACGCTTTGAGGTTGAACGCCTCCAGTGAAGTGACGACGCCCAGCGAAGCGACAATCTGCCTGTTTCGGCCGAACACAGGGCCGGCAACAGTCATGCAGGGCGAGGGTGCTGTTCTGGTCACCACAGCGGTGGCGGACCTGCGGACTGCTGCGAGCCGGGCACGGAGTTCCGCCGGTGCGATCACGATGCTCTCCGGGCTCACCGACAGGTCTCCGTCGAGGATCTGGTTTTGCAACGCAGCAGGGGAGTGTGCCAGCAGGCACTGGCCGAGAGCGGTCGCATGCAGGGGTATTCGCCCGCCGACGCGATACTGAGAGCGGGCGTTCACCTGAGGAGACAGTCGCTCGACGAGCACTGCCTCAGTGCCGTCGATGACTGCGAGAACCACTTGCTGTCTGGTTGCGGAGCGCAGCTCTTCCATCTGTGGCAAGGCCAGCGCCCTGACCCCGTGCCCGCGAGGTGCGAGCGTGGCGAGCTCGAGTAACCGCAGCCCGATGGCGTAGTCGCCGTTCACCTGCCGTTCCAATGCCCCCAGCGTCACCAGCGTGCGAGCCAAGCGCAGCACCGTCGTCTTCGGAAGGTTCGACCTGATGCTCAACGAGGTGAGGGACATTGGACGCTCTGCCACAACCAATGCGGTCAACAGCTTGAACGCTCGCTCCAGCACGTGCTCGCTCGCCGGCGCGGACTCGTTGATCAACTGGCGCGTCATCGCTGACCTCCACGCGGAACGAAATGTCGCCTGCTTCTGACACGAAGGAAGGCGCGACGGCCGCAGGGGTGACCGTCGCCGGAACTGTAGTTCTGATCTTTCGGATTCGTCAAGAGTGCAGGTGGGATGCCTTTCGCTCGCCGTGCTGAGCCATCTCATTTCGGAGGAACTCAAGCCTGATCGCGCGGTTTCATGCGGTCGGAAGCCATCTCCCCGGTGGGGGCAGAGGAAGCGCGAAAGTGGCGAAACTCGTTGCAGCGCAAGGGAACAGGTGTTCTCGACGTCGGAGTCGCGCGGCCACCCGATTGCTTGCAGGGGCAATCACTTTGCCGGCTGCATGGTTCCTCGACCGATTTCGAAAGTCATCTCGTTTGGCCCGTGCGTCTGAAGTGCCAGGTCAGGGCGCGATTCCCGGCAGTGCAATCCGCTTGAGGTCCGGAATCCGGCCAACCCGATCTCGCCTTCTTGTTCCGCCACGTGGAACAACCAGTGATTCTCGGATGGTTCGACGACCACAATCTGCGGCCGACGCGACGGGCAGTGTCAGAGCATCGTTGGTCTTTGAAGGCAGGTTGGCCATGTCAGGGCAAGGACAGAGTCATGAACGGCGATCTGGGCTTTTGCGATCTGCCGACCGTGTTCCAGCGGAGTTCGAGAACTGGGCGGAGCGCATTGGTGTCGGGTTGCGGGCCGAGGTGCGGGGCGGCATGTCCGTACCCGGTCGCGATGCGGCGATCATCGCGCGGGACGCCGGCTCCTCGTGGAGTGAGGACGGACACGCCGTGCAGGAGGTGGTCCGGCCGTTACGGCTAGCGTTGATCCGGCTGTTGGGCACCTGTCATCCGGCCGACGAGGATGCGATCGACACCGTCGTGGGACGCGTCCTGCAAAGCTTCTTCATCGGTTTCCACGAGCGCGCGGCCATAACGTCGGGGACGACGTTCAGAGCCACCTTCGCGGATGTGACCCCTGTGCCGGCCTGTGTGTCCAAGTGGGAACTTGTTTCTGCTGCTGGAGGAAGGCTCCTGCATCTCGGCACCGGGAGGTCGGGCCGGCTGCTCGTCGCCACGGGGCCCGCGGACGCGAGACGAATCCTGGCCGCGTGTTTCCCGCCCGCGGCGGACTGCTGGGCGGGTGTGGCGCCTTCCGACTGGCCGGGTTCGCCCGCAGGTGCGACGGACTTGGCGCACCGGATTGCGGTGGTCGTCAGGGCACTCGGTTGTCCACCCGGAGTCTACGAACGGGGCGACGTCCTGCTGGAGTTGCTCGCGGTGCAGGACGTCGATGCTGCTCGCATGCTGGCGCCGGCGATGGCGCGGGTCCTGAATCACCAGACGTTGGTCGCGACGCTCAAAGTGCTGTTTCACACGAACGGCAATCGCAACGAGGCTGCACGGCGTCTGTCGTTGCATCGCAGCACGCTCGACTATCGACTGACCAGGATCGCCGAGCTCACCGGATGGAATCCGGTGAGCTCCAGGGACTTGATGATGCTGCGAACCGGCCTGGCGGTCGTCGCCGTTCAAGAAGACCTTCGAAAGAAAAAATCGCCGCTTGACTCACACGTGCTTGCGAATGGTCGAAATGCAACCAAGATGTCAGTCGAAATCGATTGCTGAGAGACCTTCGCCCATTGTCTTGGCCGAGATAGCACAGCAGGCGCGTGCATGCGGTCTGACCGGTGAAGCCGTGCACATCGGGGTTGTCCACGCCGCGGTCCTCCTCGCCGACCGGCGACCGAACGAAGCGCTGCGTGAGATGAAGCTGATCACGCGTGACTTGGGCGACCTGATGAGGAAGCCGGACGACTCAACGCTGACAGCCACGTGCGACTTCGCCGTCTTGAGCATGGATCTCGGCATGCATGGCGTCTCGGAGACGTGGCTCGGCCGCATTGCCGATGAACGGGATCGGCTCGGGTCGCACACCTGGACCTTGCGTGAGCTGTCTGCGTACGAACGGCTCAGAGTGGAGCTCGGTCTCTCGTACATCTACCTCGAACACGAGGATGAAGCTGTGTCGCAGTTCCGCCGAGCTGCTCTGCTCGGGCGGACAATGGTCGAGCGGTCTTCCGAAGAAGTGTGGCGCTGCACCGGGGTTGCATTCGAGATGTTGGCATCGGCCTTGCTCGGCACGTCGGCCAGGACCCCACTGCGGCAGTGCCCACCCAGGTCCGACGTGTTCTCGCGAGCCGGCGAACAAGCGCGGTGCCTGATGCTGATAGCGCTCGCCCAGGCCGCTGCGGTGGAGGGGAGTGTCGCCGGCGCGCTCAGACTCGCCCTTGGCGCCTATCGCTCGACCGACAACGCGGGCCTTGCCCTGCTGAGTATCGAGCTGAACCGGTTGGTTGCCTGCACGACAAGAGAACTGGGAGATAAGGACAACGCCGCGGAGCACGACCGGCAGTGGAGACGTCGGTGGAGCGCCTATGAATGGTCGGCACGGCTGCGTACCGCCGAATTCCTGGCGGGCTGATCCTCGTCAGTCGCTGACGAGGATCTGAGCACCTGCCGAGCGAAGACCCGCGAGGAGCGAGCGATCCCGCACGGCGCCGGTGATCACCGCGTCGAACTCGCTCAAGGAAAGCCATTTCTTGCCACCGGAAGCAGCGAACACGTCCACATCGGACACCAACACTCGACGGCGAGCTGCGACCGCTACCGACGACGCGGCGATTGCGGATTGCTCCTCAGTCAGAAAAACCTGACCGCCGGCGCTGATCCGATGACAGGGGAGAAAGGCGATGTCGACAGGCTCGTCGTGTTGCGGCGCGATGTCATCCGACACCAGCACGGTGCCGCGCAACGTTCCGCCCGTCACCAGGACGCTGAACCGGACGGGGTCTTCGGCGAAGCGAGCACACGCTCGAACATCGCCGGTCAGCACTCGGAGAGAAGCGATGTCAGACCGCTCGACCAGTGAGGCAGCGAGCGCATCGGACAGGTCACCACACGCGAGGAGAATCGCGTCCTGCGACCTCACGAGAGCGGCTGCCACCGCGACGGGACCAGCGGACACGGGATCGGCCGTTCTGGGCGCGGTCTTGGTGGCTGGCTGCGCGCCGCCCCAGACTCGCCGTACCTGACCTGCTGCTTCGAGATCGCGCAGATCGGCCTGGACAGTTCCCCTGGAGACCCTCAATTCGCGGATGAGCTCCTTGACTCCCACGTAGGAGGCGTCGGCGACCATCTGAGCCATGCGTCGCTGGCGCTGGTCGCGGTCGGATGACTCCTTGTCCGACACCGCGCCCTCCTCCTGGCAGCCGATTCCTACGGTCAGCGGAGCTTGTGAACGCATGATATCTGTTCTACTTTCAACTTTGCCACTTCCGAAACGATGTCGACTGGCGATGCGCACACATGGGTACTGGCAGAGGAACCTCAGCGGCGACGGTGGAGACCAGCCGTGATCCTGTCGTGGCGAGCAGCATGGAGCGTCGTCACCACATCGTCGACCTCGTTCGGCGACAGGGATTCGTACAGGTACGTCATCTCACGCAACTTCTCGGAGTTTCAGAAGTCACCATCCGTCACGACCTGCGCTGGCTCGAAGACAGCGGTGAGGTGCATCGGGTACGCGGCGGGGCGAAGGTCGCGTCGACGGCCCCCCATCGCCACGAGGTCCCAGAGGACGTGGCCGACCCCGCGGCTGGTGCCATGGCCGCGGCCTTTGTGCGCAGCGGCGACAGCGTCGCCGTGGGCCCCGGCACGCGCTCCGTTGTGAGCGCTCTGATCAGCAGGCGGGATCTGTCCAACGTCACGGTGCACACGGAGTCGTTGTCCTTGACCGCGTTGTTCCGCGGGCAGGAGGACCGGTTCACCGTGATCGTGCCGCCTGGTCTCTTGAGCCCCTCGATGACGGTGATACCCGAGCGAGATCACCACATCAGCGTCGAGCTGGCTCTGATCGGATGTTCCGGTATCACCGCTGACGGTGTTCAGGCTCGGACCGAACTCGCCGCATCCGCCGGCCGGCGTGCCACGCTGTCAGGCTGTCGTGTTGTCGCGGTGGTCATGCCCGGCAGTGCCGCGCCATCATCAGAGAGTCACCTGATCAGCTCGTTGGATCTCGTCGACGCGTGCATCACCAGCGAGCGGCTACCGGATGAGCTGGTTGGATCGTTGCGCGCCAACGGTTTGAGGCTCTTCATCACGTCCTGACGCAGTGGGATCGGTTCATCCGAGGAAGTCACGGACGATGGCTCTCATCGTCTGCGATCTCAAGCCAGTGAACTGGGCACGTTCCAGCCTCGTCATCCAGTCCAGCTGCTCGAGAGCTGCTTCGTAACGTTCTCTTGCTGCTGCGCGGAGCACGGAGTCACCGTTTCGGAGTGCGACCTCGAGGAAGACGCGCGCGGTCTCTGCTTGCAAGACGGGGGTGCGTGTTTGATCCGCCAGCCCGATCAGATGTCTGGCCAATGCGTCGCAGTGGGCGAGATCGATCTCGTCGCCTTGCAGGTCGACGCGCAGCTGACTCAAGCCCCACATGATCTCCGTGGTGGCGCTCACCGAGTCGAACGTCGCCGTGGTGGCGCCGGCCGTCGCGGACCGCACCATTTCCTCGATCTCGGCTCCCTCGCCGATGGTGATCTTGGCGAAGCACAGGTGGGCGAGGTACAGGTTCGCCGGCCGGTCTGCCAGGGAGCTGTTGATCACGGCCCCGTCCAGGACGTCGACGCCGATGTCGCTCGCCAAAGTGAGGACGCTGCGATATAGATCGGTGTACTTCGCCTGCCCTCGCTGCTCCAGTTCCAGGGCGAGCTGACAACGTCGTGTGGTCAGCAATGCGTGCACGAACATGACGACGCCTGCGGGGATCACTCCATGAGGCGCTGCGAGCACCTGATCGACGAGCTGGCTGAGCAGTTCGTCGCTCAGATCGGTCAGGCCGATCATCCCGGCTCCGATCGCCGCGGCGGTCAGAGTCGACATGCGTCCAGGGCCCTGCGGCATTTCCTCCGCGGCGGCGAGCACCTCGTCGAGCAGAGTTACCGCTTCCTCGATGCGTCCGAGGAAGTAGGCAGTGGTGAGCCCGTATCCGAGAATCCTGGCGCGAGCGGGGAGATCTCCGTCTGCTTCCGCCGACCTGAGGGCTTGTCGACAGGTGACCTCGGCCTCCGGATAGCGCATGAGCACCACCAATGCCGCCAGCCGGAGCAAGAGGAGCATCCGCCACCGCGCGCGATCCGTTGCGATCGCCGGTTCGGGGCCGAGATCGGCGGTTCTGCCCACCACCTCGACAAACTGGCAGGCCGCCATTAGCTGCCGCAGCTCCGTGATCGCTGGGTCGTCGGCAAAGTCGCTGTCGAACACGACCCATTGTTGATCAATAGGAGTCCGTCCGCAACAGCATGTCGGCCATGGCGCCGAAACCGGGCTTTCACCTGTTGTTCCACTGGGCGGCACAGCTGCTGCAGCGCGTGCTCGCTCCGGTCACTCTGGGTGCCGCGCTCACCGAAGCAAGTCGCTGTCATCGCTCGGGCAAGGAGGCCCTCAGTGATTCGACGCTTCGTCGTTGTAGTTCTTCTGTTGTTCGTTTTCCCCGTTGCAGCCAACGCGGTGACCACTTCGCCGCCGCGGGCGGTCATCGTTGTGGCAGGCACGTTCGGTCCGGCGTTCTTCTACGAGCCGCTCGCCAAGCGCCTGCGCGCCGACGGGTACAGCGTGGGGATCTTCCAGCTCACCGCTTTGGGCACTGCCGACATACGCACCAGCGCCCGCGACCTCGATCGGTTCTCCGACGACTTCCGTGCGAGGACCGGGGCTTCGTCCGTCGCGCTGGTCGCGCACTCCCAGGGCGGGCTCGTCGCTCGCCAGTACATCAGATCAGGCGGCGCGGCCGAGGTCAGCGCCTTGGTCAACCTCGCCGCCCCCAACTACGGAACGATCGTGGCCACCATCGCGAACTTCTTCGGAGGCGGGAACTGCCTGCGGATCGTTGCGTGCCAGCAGATGAAGGTCGGGTCCAGCTTTCTCAACGATCTCAACGCCGGACCGGACACCATCGGATCGGTTCGGTACACGAACCTCTACACGGTGCTCGATGAGCTGGTACGTCCTGTCGACAACGCTCGCATGAACGACGGCGCAACCAACGTGCTGGTGCAGTCGCAATGTCCATTGCGGACGGTTGCGCACGTGGGCATGGCCTTCGACGGGACTGTCTACGACGGCGTGCAAGACGCATTGCTCGGTAAGCCTGTGCAGTTGAACTGTTTCGCGTTGTAGTGAGAGCGGAGTCCCCGGTGCCTGTCGGATTTGCCGCAGCCGACATTCGTGGCACCGGGGACTCCATCACGCCCTGGCCGCTGCGTCTCGCGGAACGCTCACCAAAGTGTTACCAGGCAAGACGCTGAGCGACCAGGAGGACGCCCCGGCTGGGAGAGCCGTGCAGGGCGCTCGTTCATTATCGGTTTCAGCACGGGGAAAATCCATCCGAGCATGTAGGAATCCGGGCGGGTCCGCACACTCAGGACACGATCTCCATCTGCGCCATCATCCCGATCCATGAGTGTTCGAGGAAGTGACAGTGGTAGACGTACCGGCCGGTGTAGCCGGTGAACGTCGCCTTAACCTTGATCGTTTCGCCTGCCGTGATCCTCACGGTGTGTCCGTGAGACGGCGATCGCTCGGCAGGGGAGGACCGCCGGTGCGTTCGAGCACCTCGAACTGCACGAGGTGCAGGTGGAAGTTGTGTTTGACGCCGGCCAGGTCGGAACTCTTGATCAGCCACGTCTCGGTGGCGCCGCGCTTGACGGTGAAGTCGACGCGCTCCATGTCGAAGACCTTGCCGTTGATCGTCCCGTCGGGGCGGTCGTTGGGCTTGAACAGGAACGCCAGGTCGACTACGCGGTCGACGGTCGACGATGGCTGTGCCGGCATCGGGCGAAGTTCAGCCGGCACGCGACTCTGGTCTGTCGCGCGGCGTACGACCTCGAAGCGAAGGATCTCGCCGGCATCAACGTCGGCGAGTACGAGTGGGGAACGGAGCCGGTAGCGCGAGAAGTCGACCACGACGTCGGCCCGTTCTCCCGAGGAGAGCACTATCTCTTCTTCCTCCACCGACACAGGAAGAAGGCCGCCGTCCGAGCCGATGCGAGTGAACTCGGCGTCGGCCAGCTTCAGCTTGAACACGCGCTGGTTGGCGGTGTTGATCAGACGGAGACGGTACTTGCGGGCCGCGACCTCGAAGTACGGCTGGGGAACGCCGTTGGCCAGCAGCGTGGTGCGCTTGGACGGGTCGTCGAAGACCACGATGTTGCCGTTGTCGTCGAAGCGCATGTCGCGCAGCATGATCGGGATTTCGTAGGCGCCCTGTGGCAGACCGAGCTCCCGTTCGGAGTCGTCTTCCAGGATGTAGGCACCGTGAAGTCCCAAGTAGACATGTGCTGCTTTGGTGTGGTGGCTGTGGTCGTGTTACCAGAGTGTCGCGCCTTGCTGTGCGTTCGGGGAGGAGTACCGACGCGATCGGCCGGGCTCGATGATGTCCTTCGGGTGACCGTCGTGTTCGGGCGGGGTGTGGCCTTCGTGCAAGTGCACGTTGGCGCCTTCGTTCAACTTGTTGTGAAAGCGGATTACGGTTCGACGCCCGGTCGTGGCCTTGATGGTCGGACCGATGAACTGCCCGCCGAAACCCAGAACCGGCGAACAGCGGTTGCGCTGGTGTGTGCATCATGATGTGTGCACACGCACGGTGGGCTCCAGCACCTTTGGCGCGCCGAGCACTCCGGCTGCGAGTCCGCCCGCCATCAGTGCGCTCCGCCTGTTGAGCATCGCCATTCCCCTTCGGGCGCAAACAGATTCGAGCGATGGTTCACATCAACTGAATCTACGTCATCAAGATTAATGGAGTTCTTGGCGTTGGAACGATCGGCCGATCCATGTCGATCGTTCCAGTGCCAAGGACTCCACCACGTCCTGGTCGCCGCGACTCGCGGAACGCTCGCCATTACCAGCGAGTCACCGCGCGGCCGGGACGTGGTACGTCCGGCTGGGAGAGTCGTGCCGGACGCAGAACTGGTTGCTTGCCTTAGCATCGCAAAACAATCTCAGTGCAAGCTCTTGAATTGCTTCAAGTTCTATTTTTTTTGCGGTTCTATTCGGAGAAGTTCATCTGAAGAACCGGGAAAATCTTGTGGGACAGCTCGACTTGTTGACGTGTGCTGCGGAGCCGCATCACAGATCGAACGCGACGATCATCTTCGTCGTCGGATCGCTTTCTCAGCGACTCGCGGGCTGGCGCGCTTTAGTCACTGCCGCCTGCTGACCTTCCTTCTTCTTTGGCTGCCCTGAGTGTGACCCCGGGCTGTCTTTCGTGCTGCGCAGGCGCGGCGTGAGTTGACCTTGAGTCGGCCCGCCGTGTGCTGGTGGCGGCTGTCGTCCTCGGCGTGTGGCCGATGGATTTCTGTTGTTTCGTGAACGGGGGAGTGTGGATGAGTCTGCCTGAAGTAAGACGGGCAAAACGGTCATGGAGACCTGGGGGCAGAGCGGCGATGTCCGCTGTGCTGGTGGCGGCATTGACGGCGTCGGTGGTGTCGGCGGTGCCTTCGATCGCGGTGGCGGCTGCGCCGAAGTACAACGATCCGCGCGATGTTCCGGGGTGGGGGACCCCGCAGCAGGAGGGGCGTACGCACGAGTCGCCGAAGGCCGCTGGCGATTTCCGGCCGTTGATGGGCGCGGAGGCGGATAAGTCTGGCTCGAAGTTCGACGCGAACACGTCGAAGGAGATCGGCCGGGCCGAGAAGTCGGTGGACTACCGCAACTCCGACGGCACGCGGACGACGGTGTTGTCGAAGGTGCCGGTCAGCGTGCGCGATGACAAGGGTGCCTGGCGGCCGGTGGACACCCGTCTGAGCGAGGACCGCGGCTCGAAGCGGGCGAAGTCGGGGTTGCACCAGCTCAAGCCGGAGTTCGCCGCGTCCGCGGAGGACCGCGGCCTGGTCACCATGGGGCCGATCGACCTGGGCGAATCGGGCCAGCGGATCTCGGTGGCGCTGGAGGGCGCGAAGCGTTCTTCCAGGCAACTCAAGGACTCCAAGGCGACCTACGCCGACGTGCTGCCCGACACCGACCTGGAGTACGAGGTCGAGCCGGGCGCGGTCAAGGAGTCCATCGTCCTGAAGAAGCCCACGAAGACCAGCAGCTGGGTCTTCCGGATGGACCTGGGCACGCTCACACCGTCACTGAAGGACGACGGCGTGCTGATCAAGGATGCCAAGGGCACGGTCGTGGCGTCGCTGCCGCCGATCGTGACCTGGGACTCCTCAGGCAGCGCCAAGGACAACAAGGCGCCTGCGCAGAGCGGCGGCACCTACGCGCTCAGGCAGGACGGCAACGCGTGGCTGCTGACCGTGGCAGTCGACCCGACGTGGCTGAACGACAAGTCCTGGGTGTACCCGATCATCGTGGACCCGACCTACACGTACGGGTTCAACAACGATGACGAGTCGAGGGCCTACAAGTCCGACGGCTACCAGTGCACCAACTGCGGTATCGCGGTGGGCAACTCGAAGTCCGGGCCTAATGGGTCGGACTCGGTGTGGCGCACGGCTTTCCGACACGACTTCACACCGTTGTTCGGCAAGAACGTTGTGGGTGCCCGCTATGACTTCTGGCGCAACGCGCAGACGGGGTCGATGTTGTCGTGGCAGTCGAACCTGCACCACGCGACCTCGTTGGACATCAACGGTGTTGGTCAGTTCCTGGCGGGTGGGCCGATCGGTGACCGGGGCTCGATCCAGTCCAAGGCGCTGACCGACTTCATCGCGGGCAAGGTCAACGCGCGGGACAATAGCACCTGGTTCATGCTGACCGGCTCGGAGACGACCGACTGGTCATACAAGAACATGCAGGTGAACCTGATCGTCGACCACGGCACCGCGCCGCCGGCGACGTCGCTGGTGAGCCCGGCGGACGGCACCGTGATGACGAGTCTGACGCCGACGCTGTCCGTGAGCCCGGTGAGCAACCCCTCTGGCGATGGAACGCTGTATTGCTTCAAGGTCGCGACTGGCGCTGACGGGCAGTCCGGCGTCGTCGTCGATTCCGGCTGCATCACCAGCAACACGTGGACTGTGCCACCCGGTGTGCTCACCGACTGCACGAGCTACACGTGGACCGTGCTGACCGCGCTCAGCGGTGGAGTGACCACGACACATCCGGGCTGGACCGGGCATTTCAAGGTCGACCAGCGCATCGGTGACATGGGTCCGGCACCGAAGGACACGTTGGGGCCAGTCTCCGTGAACCTGGCGAACGGCAACGTGCACACCGAGGACGCCGGTCCGACGTTCACCACCGTCGGCGGCTCGTCAGGATTGACGTTCAGCTACAACTCCCAGGCGGTCGAGCCGTACGGTCTGCGTGCCTCGTACTTCAACGACTCCACCCGCTCGGGCACGCCGGACGCGAACCCGGTGCTGACGCGTAACGAGCCGCAGGTCAACTCCGACTGGGGTACGGAGTCGGTGTTCGCGCCGGCGTTGGCGCAGGACTGGTTCATCGGTCGCTGGGAGGGTTTCTTCCAGGTGCCGGTGACCGGCACTTACCACTTCGGTGGGGTGCACGCGAACGGTGCGAAGATCTGGGTCAACAACACCCTGGTCTACAACAATAAGAACAACTCGGACGTCAACTTCGCGCTGACGAGCCAGAACGGCCCGGTCACCGAGATCGCGCTGACCGCCGGGCAGCGGGTGCCGATCAAGGCCGAGCTGTACCACTCCAGCGGTCCCGGCCGGATGAAGTTGTTCGTGCAGACCAACGAGGCGTCGAACAAGGCGGTGCCGCCGCAGATCGTTCCCGCTTCGTGGTTGTACAGCCAGGATCTGCCTGTGTTGCCGCGCGGCTGGCAGCTCAACAGCAACCTGACTGGTGATGGTTCCACTTACACCAAGGCCCAGGTGCAGGACCAGACGATCGTCCTCACCGACCACACTGGCACGAAGCACACCTGGACCAAGACTACCAGCGGCAGCTTCACACCGCCAGCGGGTGAGGACGGCATCCTCGGCCTGGACACCAGCGGAAAGATCACGCTGCACGAGGGCGGGAACGTCTACAACTTCAACTCCGACGGTACTCTTGCGTCAGAGGCGTCTGTTGTGGACAGTCGTAAGCCTGCGGCGAACGTGATGAGCTGGACTGGCACTCCGTCCCGGCTGGCCCAGATCACCGACCCGGTTTCGCAGCGCTCGCACAAGCTGTTCTACAACCGGCCCGGTGACGACTGCTACGGCCGCACCATGCCGACGGGCTGGGACCCGTTGCCGCCGTCGCAGATGTTGTGCCGCATTCAATACTGGGACGGCACGCAAACCGTGCTGTGGTACCGCGGTGGAGCGGTGTCCCGTGTCGAGAACCCCGGCAACGACATCACCGAGTACGGCTTCAATGCCGACGGCACGCTGCGAGCGATTCGTGACTCCCGAGGACTGGACTGGGCAGCGCAGGATCCGGCGACTCGTAACATCTGGGAGACCTACACGCTCATCGACTACGCTGCCGTCGGTAGTCGCAGGGGTGCGACCAGAGTGGAGACGCCGGCGCCGAACGGGCAGGCCGGAGCGCCGCGTCCTGGTAACACCTACCGTTATGACCTGGCGAACCGCCAGACCTTTGTGGACATCGCAGGTCTGAGCCCCGCCTCCGGTTATGCCACGAAGGTGACCTACGACGCCGCAGACCGGCAGCTGAGCTCCACGGATGCGACGGGCAGGTCGACGTCGACGATGTGGAACGACAAGGACCTCCAGCTCACGACCACAGATGTCGCCGGTCGGGTGTCCTCGACGGTTTACGACCACAACGACCGGCCTACCGACCAGTGGGGGCCGGCGCCGGCCAGTTGTTTTCACCGGTCAGCAGCCCACCGCGGCTTGTGCGGCCACGATGCCGCACACGCGCACCAACTACGACGAGGGCTTGCAAGGGCTGGCGGTCTCGTGGTGGAACAACACCAGTATGACCGGTGCGGTGAAGGCACATGTGACCGGCGGCTTGGGCGCTGATGGGTCGGTCGACAAGCACTTCGACGGCACCACGCCACCGGCCGCGGGCCTGGGCGGCACCGGTTACTCGGCACGCCTCACCGGTGAGATCACGTTCCCTGACGCTGGCCAGTACACCCTCAAGGTCGTCGGTGACGACGGCGTGCGGCTGTGGATCGACGACCGACTCATCGCTGACGGTTGGAAAGACCAGGGAGCTACTCCCTACACCGCCACTTACACTCCGCCGGCTGCGGGTGCGAGCAAGCGCATCCGGATCGACTACAACAACACCGGTGGTATCGGCGACCTGCATCTGCACTGGACCAGGCCCGGTGGCGCGGATCAGATCGTGCCTGGCACGTATCTGCGTCCTCGCTACGGCTTGTCTACCTCAGTGGTGAAGGCCGAGTCCAACGGGGTCGTGAGCGGTAACAGCACGACCAGCTACACCGACGGTCTTGATGCCGCGTTCGGCTTGCCTACCAGCACGCATATCGCGGGCATCACCACGCGCACCTCGTACGAGACCGCAGGCACGGGCTACTTGCGCACGACCGGCAAGACCATGCCGACCGGCGCGCAGATCACCAACGTCCAGTACGGCGACACCGAGACGCGTGACAACCCATGTACGCAGACGGTTGAGGCAACCAACCAGGGCGGTCTGGTCAAGCTCACCAAGCTGACCACGCCGGGAACCGGTGCGGCGCGCGAGGACGAACAGATCTTCGAAGCCTCCGGCAAGATCGCGGCCAAGGGCACCAGCGGTTCCTGGACCTGCACCACCTACGACGGACGCGACCGGGTGACCTCGGTGAAGTATCCGTCGAACTCGTCGGCGCCTGAACGTACTGTCACGACGAACTTCGCCGTGAACGGTGACCCGTTGACCACGTCGGTCTCCGACCTGAACGGCACGATCACCACGCGGGTCGACCTGCTCGGCAGGGTGGTGGAGTACACCGACGCCAACGGTGTGCGCACCGAAACCACCTACAACCTGGCCGGTCGGGCGACCTCGGAGAAAGTGACGCCACCCAACCCGGCCGACCCGGCACAGACGATCAGCTACACCCACGACGACGCGGGGCGCCTGCTCACGGTGTCGTTGGATGCGGCTGTTCTGGCCACGGTCACGCACGACTCAGCGGGAGAGATCGCGTGCGTCGCGTACGCGGGGGGCAGTTCGCTTGCCTCCACCGGTAAGGACGCCGCAGGACGCTTGGTGTCACAGCGGTGGAAGACCAGTGACAATGTCCAGGTCGACTCGACCGTGAGTCGTACCAGGGCAGGCACAGTCATCGACGAGTCCCTGGGCGGAGTTGATGCCCGGCCGGGCGCTCCGAACTACGTCTACGACGCGGTTGGCAGGTTGACCGAGGCGTGGGTCGCAGGACATCACTACACCTACGACTTCACCTCGAACGCGAACGCTGCGTGTCCTGCCGGGACGCAGTCGAACGCGGGACTGAACACCAACCGGGTCCGGCTGCTGGACGAGTCATCGTCCGGTACCGCGTAGACGAGCTATTGCTACGACGCAGCCGACCGGCTGCTGAGCACCGTCGGAGCCGCCGCGGTGACCAACGTGCAGTACGACGACAAGGGCAACACCACCCAGTACACGGCAGGCGGCTCGACGACGCACTTGTCGTGGGACGGTGCGGACCGCAACATCGCGGCACGCACCGCCGGCACTGATGCGGCGGACGTCTCCTATGTCCGGGACGCCACCGACCGCATCATGCGGCGCACGACTGCCGCAGGAGATACCGCGACCGACGTTCGGTACGGCCACACCGGCAGCGGCGACACGGCCGACCTGGCCTTCGGCCCGGACAACAAGTTGCTGTCACGCAGCATCAGTTTGCCCGGCGGTGTGTTGTACACGTGGAAACCGCAGGCGGCGGACCGCACGCTCAACCACCCGACTGTCCGCGGGGATCTCGCGCTGACAACCGGTGCAGACGGCAAGCAGATCGGTGCGCTGCGGACGTACACGCCGTTCGGTGAGCCGCTGACGACGAGCGGTGCCGTGGACACGGACAACGTGCCCGACACCGCACCTGGTCAGATGGACCACGGCTGGCTCGGTCAGCACCAACGCTTCTACGAGCACGCTGGGGCGTTGTCGATCGTGCAGATGGGAGCCCGGCCCTACAGCCCGCTCCTCGGTCGTTTCCTGTCGGTCGACCCGGCCGAAGGCGGTAGCGCGAACGACTACGACTACGTCAACGCCGACCCGATCAACGACACCGACCTTGACGGTCACTGGAGCTGGCGAGACGCGTGGAAGGGCGTCAAGTCGACTGTGTCCGGCGTCTGGCGCTCCACCACTTCGTACGTCAAGAACAACTGGAGGACCATCGCCAGCGTCACCATCGCTGTTGGCGCAGTGGCCGCAGGTATTGCGTGCGGCGTAAGCGTGGTGTGCGGCGCAGTTGTAGGTGCTGCTGCAGCCTTCGGCAGTTACGCGGCAAGCAACGCGTGGACGCCCAACTGGTCTTGGAAGAAGGCGGGTGTAGCTACTGTTGCGGGTGCCTTCACAGGCTCGATTTCGCCGCTACGGGCGAGAATCGGAGCCAACCAGACGGTCAAGGGACGTACCGCGACCACAGCGAAGGGCACGGTACTCTACCGTAAACCTTGGTTCTACCAGGGTAAACGCTGGAAACCCGAGGCGCGCGGTTGGTGGAGATGGCGTCCGTGGCGTTAGAAAACTCGCTATCAATCGGAGGCAATAATGACGAGAAGTGAGCCTCGCTTTCCGAGGTTGACTCCCTTGCGATTGGTAGTCCTGGCTGTTTGTGTCGGGCTCTCATTGCTGATCGTTTTGACGGTCGACAACGCCGTGATCTTGGGAGTCGGTGCGGCCTTCCCGGTTCTGGCCGGGATGGAACTGGGGAGGCGTTGGCGGCATCAGGACGAGCTCGCCAGGAATGTGACCGACGGTCCCGAAACCGAGTAGTACGCGGCTGATCGGACGACGACCGGTCTCGAACCCGCCTCAGGCGATTCGAGACCGGTCTCGTCCGGCGGCTTCCCGTCGACGAAGTCAAGTAGCGGCGTAGATTGCGTCGCATTGTGTGCGTAGAGAGAGTGCAATGTTTCGGCGCCTCGCGAAGGTTCCTCTCGTGGTCCGAGTCCTGTGTCCAGTCGTGGCGGCGGTGGCCGTTGCCGCGCTCGTCGTGGTGAACGCCAGTGGGTCTCCGCAGGTTTCGCCCGGCAGCGATTCGGCTGCGCGGTCCTCTAGCTCCCTTGAACCGACAGCCGTCGGCTCCTCCAGTGAACCAATCTTCAGCACAGTCTCCACGACGACATCTGCCAGCAGCGTGACTAAGCCGTCCGAGAGCACCGGTTCCTCGGTGCCGCGGCCCGCTGCTGCGGCAGCTACCCCCACTGTGACGCAGCGTGCCGAAGCGCCGTGGTTCGCTGGTCGCGTGGGCACGGCCACGCAGGTGATCTCGGTTGTGGGCTTGGGCGGTTCCAACGCCACTGTGTCTACGTGGCAGAAGTCTGGGAGTGACTGGGCGTCGGTGATCGGCGGAGTTGCGGCGAAGGTCGGTTCGCCCGGCATCTCGAGTTCTTACGGGGAATCCTCGTCGGCAACGCCGGCCGGGGTCTTCGCGATCACGGGCGCGTTCGGCAGACAGGCTGACCCAGGTGCCGGGGTGTCATATTTTCGTCTCGACAGCTCGGATTGGTGGGTCAGTGACATCAACAGTCCTGACTACAACACGCACCAGCGGTGTGCTCGGGGAACGTGTCCGTTCAACGAGAGCACGTCGGAGAACCTGAGTGAACACGGCGCCGTCTACGACTACGCCCTGGTGATGGGCGTGAACGCACAACGCGTTCCAGGTGCCGGTAGCGCGTTCTTCGTGCATGTTACGAACGGCGCTCCGACCGCTGGCTGTGTGGCGATTCCCGCGAGCACGCTCGCTTCGATCCTGCGCTGGGCCCGTCCCGGCACGGTGATCGCCTTGTCGCCGCGGTGATCGCAGGTGGTTGACTAGCTCGCTGATCTGTTCAGCAAGCCGTTCGTGAAGTTGAGGCCGGGCAGACGCATGTGTCTGCCCGGCCTCAACGTTTGTTCGAGCGTCGGCGCGGCCGGTCGCCGTCCAATCGAATGCGGCTTGGCGACACCTGTGAGCTGTCAGTCCAGCGGGCGGCAACGCGGCCTCAGATCCGGTGCGCGAGGTTGCGCTTAACTCGTAGTCCGGGGTCACGCGTTGCGGCAGCTGTGGCAGGTTGAACACGAGGCCGAGCGCGATCATGAGATGCCTGCGGTGATGCGGATGCCGACTGTGGACAGCGCGGCGGGCAGCGGGGCGTCGTCTTGGGCGCGGCGAAGGTAGACGCGATCAGCGACTAGTAGCGTGTCGCTGCTTAGTTATGGAGTCTTTGGCTGGGAGGCTGTGGTGATGGCCTCCCAGTTGAAACGGCCGGTCACGTTGTCGGCGTGG
>NZ_JBIWKS010000026.1:0-53216 GCF_044765805.1 Lentzea sp. NPDC102401
GTCCGCCAAGTCCGGAGCTGTGCAGCAAGGGTGATGCTGTCCGGCTCGCAGCGGATATCTCGCTGCCCCTCATCAACACCAACGCCAGGATGCGCTGCGACTTCCGAAACGGTGTGGCTTCCGCCTGGCTCGTGGGTTGGAGCGTCGCGCTCCAGGTTTTGGGCTGGTTCTTCGCGACGTTGTTCGTCGTTGGAGTGAGCCCTTTTCATCCTGACCTGGATGCGTTGGCGCGCAAGGGATGCCGATTGCAACCAGCAATGCTCGGCGTGTCGGTGCCCGGACGTGGCGAAGCCCCTGGTAGCAGAGCTTTCGACCAAGATCGTTCCGCACCCAGGGGCTTCACGTGTTGTTCTACCGTGCTGCGCTTCCGTTGTCACATCAGACCCTGACCTTCGTGTCCGGCCTGGTTCGCGCTCACCGCAAGCAGGTCGGGTCGGTGTGGCGCAAGCTCAACCCAGGACAGCAGGCACTGCTGGTGCTGGTGTACCTGCGCAAGGGCGAGACTTTCGCCGACGTGGGCGCCGGGTTCGCGGTGTCCACCACGACGTGCTGGCGCTACGTCAACGAAACCGTCGAACTGCTGGCCCAGCGGCCCCCGAAGTTGCGGGACGCGCTGCGGAAGGCGAAACGGCAGGGCCTGGCCTACGTGGTGATCGACGGCACGCTGATCCCGATCGACAGGATCGCCGCCGACCGCCCGTTCTACTCGGGCAAGCACAAGATGCATGGGGTGAACCTGCAGGTGATCGCGTCGCCGGACGGGACGATCCTGTGGGTGTCCGGTGACCTGCCTGGCAGCACCCACGACACCGCCGCGGCCCGGATCTGGAACATCCTCGCCGCCCTGCGCACCGCCGGGCTGATTGCCTTGGGTGACAAGGGCTACCACGGTTACGACGAGACCGGACGGCACGTGATCACCCCGTACAAAGGCCGCAACAAGCCCGAGTCGCAGAAGGACGCCAACCGCGCCCACGCCCGCCTGCGCGGCCCCGGCGAACGTGCCAATGCCCAGCTCAAGACCTGGCGCGTACTGCGCAAGCTCCGCTGCTGTCCCCGCCGCGCCGGCCGACTGGCCAAAGCCATCCACGTCCTACAGAACTACGAGGCCGCCACAGGATGAAAAAGGCTCAGTGTCACGAACGCGGTGCTGCCCCGCAGATCGATCCCTGCGGCGCCAGCCATGTTCAGTGCGATGACCTCTGCGTGGCGATGGCCGTCCTGCCCTTTGTGCGCAGCCACCAGAACCTCGTCGCCGCGGGCGAAGACGACACCGATTCTGGCTGTACTCGGGGATTGCCACATCTCCGCGATGGCTCGCTCCATGTGGTGCCTCGCAGTGGTTACATCCACCTTGTCACTCCGTCGTCCTCGCCGCGACCAACTCTGGATCTCCTAGTACTACAGCCGCAGGCCGTGATCTTTGAGTCGTCGCTGGTAGTGGCATTGCCGGGCGCGGTGTTGGCGGCGTCGTCGCCAGTGTGACCAGGCCTCGGTGTGTGAACGCGGGTGCGGGGTGAAGGTCAGGGTGGCATGCAGGTGCCTGATCTCGTTGACGCTCAACGGGATCATGCCGTCATCGGGGTCTGCAGAGCCCCCTTTTGTGTCTTCGCGGTGACCGCGAGGAAGGCGTGGGCGAGCATCGCGAGGGTGACGTGCCGGTACCAGGCGCCGTACTTGCGGACCTGGTAGTGGTCCAGGCCGACCTCGTTCTTGGCCGCCTGGAAGCATTCTTCGACCGCCCACCGGGTCCCGGCCACCCGGACCAGCACGTCCAGCGGGACCGGATCCGTTGTGTGGCAGAGGAAGTAGGCCAGCTCGTGGACGCCCTTGGCGTTACGGGTGAGCGAGCGGCGGATCAGCAGACTGTGGTGATCGCCAGCGTCGACCAGTGCCCAGTCATACAGCCGTGACCCCTTGGCGCCGTCGCCGCAGGAGCGGCGTTGCCAGGCCGTCTTCGGCACCAGCCGGCCCAACATGTCGGCCCGTCGTTTCCCCGCGGCCGTCGGGAGTTGCTGTGTGCACGGGATCGCCATGATGTAGGCGATACCGCGTTGTTCCAGCCAGGACCGCAGACCAGGGTTCTGGCCGTAGGCCTCGTCCGCGGTGAACCACGAGAACGGCACCCCCGCGTCCACTGCCCGCTCCAGCATGAGTCGGGCCAGTTCGGGCTTGGTCGCGAACTCGACCTCGTCGTCGATCCCGGCCTCCCGGCATCGGTCCCGGTCAGCGCACCAACCGGCCTCGGGCAGGTAGAGCTCGCGGTCGATCAGCGCACGTCCGTGCGGGGAGGCGTAGGTCAGGAACACTCCGAGCTGGCAGTTCTCGATTCGTCCGGCGGTGCCGGAGTACTGCCGTTGCACGCCGGCGGACTTGATGCCTTTCTTCAGGAACCCGGTCTCGTCGGCGACCAGCACTGCCTGCTCGTTCCCGAGATGGTCCACCACATATCCGCGCAGGTCGTCGCGAACCTTGTCCGCGTCCCACGCCGCGTGGTTGAGCAGGCGTTGCATGCCGTCCGGGGTGTCCTCGCCTGCCTGCTCGGCCAGGGTCCACCGTTCTTGCGTTCGGTCCGCGACAGCAGACCCAGCACATAAGCTCTTGCCCGCCTGCGGGTCTGGACCTGCGCGAACCGGCCTGCGAACCGGGCGAACAGGTCGTCGAACCCGGCCCGCCACGCGTCCAGGTCTAAGATCGGCAACGTGGCCACCGTTTCGCTTCGAGTCCCAACACACCTCGAAGTTGATCACGGTGGCCGTCTCACGTCGCCACGACATCGACCAAGATCACGCCATGCGGCTGTAGTACTAGGCCGAACCCGCGAAGTAGGCGGTGAGCACACCAACCTTGGCCGGCGCCGGGAAGTTCTCGTCCGGCGCACCGAGCGGACCGAATTCAACGGTCCATAATGGATCGTCGCGGTTAACCACCGGGCCGGTCCGCACCAGCACGTACTGCCCCTTCTGATCGCAGTAGTAGGCACCGTTGTAGCCGTCTGCGCGACCGCCCCACGAACCTCCGTTGCGGACTCTGCAATGGGCGCCGTTGGTGAGTTCCAGTGCCCACGGCTGAGCGTCTGCGGCGGCAGGTACAGGTGGCACCTGCTTGTCCGAGACGACCCGGCGCAACACTCGGTCCCAAGGATCTGTACCGCACAACAGAGTTCGGCGGTCACGCTGCACCCAGCACACGTCCGCACCAGCAGCGGCCGGCCCACATGCGACGACGTCCGTGCCGACGGAGACGTGCGATCTGCCGCACCCCGACACGGGTTGACTGCCTGCGGCGAGGGTGAAGTCGCGCGCGGCCTCGCCCGCTGGGTCGACTGCGACGACCATGACCACCTTCGTGGTCGCGGCTGGTGGGTCCTCGGACGGCGGGGCAGAGGTGGCGATCGGCGATGTGGCAGGCGGCGTGGTCTGCTCATGGTGCGGCAGGACGACGACGATCGCCGCCGACAGCACGACGATCAGTGTGAAACCTGAGAGCAGCAGGCCCTTTCTCATGGGGTGTCCATAGGTTCTGTTCCGCGATCCGTTACCGCTCTGCGCCATTCGGGTGCAGTGCGTCCGACGGTGAAACACCCGATCGGATGGGACCGAAATGGCGGGTACCGGCCGGAGAGGAGTCGCTGATGGCGAGTAGGCTGATCGTCGCTGTGCTCCTGCTTGCGATAGGTGTCTGTTCTGCCGGTGAGCCGCAGCCGGTCAGCGGCGCTGTCTACTCCTACGTCACCTCGAACGAGGTCGTCGTTATGCGGGGGGCGAAGGCGATCGTTCGGTGGTCCCGGCCGCAGAACGGCAAACTCAGCCGTGTCGTGTGGACGGCCGACGGGCGGCGAGCGGCATTCCTGACCGGCGACAAGAACCGCGAACTGATTGTCGTGGATGTGTTCGAAGGTCGGGTCCGCACCCTGAAGTGCCTGCGCTGCACGACTCTTGCGGCGATGAGTGGCAGCAGAGTGCTAGTGGCGGAACGTTCGGAGAGCTGGACTGACGACTCGTACTTCGGTGGGTTGCTGCGGTTCGACCTCGCGCGTGACGAACCACCGGTGCAGCTTCCGGACATGCTGCCCGGACTCCGCTACGTCGCGCTGTTCTCTGGGGCGGACGAGACGCTGCTGATGGGTGTGGACGGTAACACCGAGGCCTACTACCGAGTGCGCGTGGATGGCAAGTCGGAACGCCTTGGCAGCTGGAACAACCGGCGCACCGGCCGGGACGGGAAAACGTTTCACCGCGGCCTGCGTGAGGCCGTCCAGACGGGCGACGTCGAGGGGCGCACGATCCACGCGATCATCGGGGCGTTCGGGAAGGCCGGTGAGTGCGAGAGCGCCGGCGAGGTCTTCGTTGCCGTTCCGGACAGAAACGCGTTGGTGGGCACCGACTTCACCGCGGCCGAACCGAAGGACACGTCCGTAGCCGCGAGTGTGAACGTGCTGTCTACGTGGTGGGACAAGGAGAACCGGCTTCATTCGGCCGTGCATGCGAAGACATGTGACGGCGATCGATCAATGCTGGACTCGACCGGCGAATGGTTGCTCGATCGTGGGCGCTGGACCCAGGTCTCCCACGAACTGCTGTTCAGCGTGCGTCTGTTGACCGACGGGGCCAGCGCGGTGGCCACACTGCGCGACTCGGGTTCCGCGGACGCGGTCCTTGAACTCCGGCACGGCGACCGCCGGGTGCACGTCGCTGACGGCGTTGAAGCAGTGGATGCACCAGCCGCGTTCGGGCGAGGAGATGTAGCCGACGACTTGTGTGCGCCGTCCGACGCCGTGTGCCTGGCACAGGTCGGCGGCACGATGGTGATCGGCACGGCCCGCGCTGATCTCGATGGTGACGGCGCTGCTGACGAGGTGTCCGTTTCGCAGTCCTGGCCGAGCGCCGGGACGCTCACACTGACAGCCGATGTTGACCTGGGGGACAAGACCGTCCGCACGATCTTGCCCCAGCAGATGACCGCCGTGCAGTGGCTTGGCGCAGCCGATATCACCGGAGACGGACGGGCCGAGCTGTTCGTGCCGTTCAGCAACGGCGCGCATACCACGATTATCCAGATGTACGAGTACGCCGACGGATCCTTCCACCTCATCGACGGTGATCTGAAGGAAGTCGCGATCGGTCAGGCGATCTACGAGAGCTCCGGCTTTACCTGCATGGACGCCGGCATCCGCGTCAGCCTCGCATACGCCGACTGGAGCGCCACCGACCTGCGGCCAGCTGGCTTCGTGCTGCACGAGACCACCTACGTGCCAGACCAGTCTGGTGTGCTGCGCAAAGCAGACGTGCACACCACGAAGATCACGGATGCCGAAATGCCGGCGTCACTGCAAGAACAGGCTGGCGCGCACTGCCCTGGCATGGCGCGGTTCCCTCACTAGGATGGTGAAAATGGGCAAGAACCGGCGGCGGCAGGTGGCCCGGCGGCAAACCGAGCAGCAGCAGGAGGAGCCACGGCGGCGCCGCGCAGTGAAGTGGATCGTCGGCGCCGTGCTGGCGGCGGTCGCGGCCCTAGTGAGCGCGGCGTTCACGGGTGTCTTCACCCAGACTGTCCACCCCCAGGGCATCGGTGACGAGGTGCGTGATCTCTTCCGGCCAGGCACGGATCTCCGGATCACTTTGCTGAACATGGGGCGCCCTGGCGGCGGGTGGTCCGCTGTCCTACCCACCGATGTCACTCTTCCCTCTGACGAGCACACCCGGCCTGGGCCGCTGCTCGGATGGCCTGAGGAAATGCAGAAGGCGTGGCTTGACTCGGGAGCGTTCATGCTGCGCGGCGTCGTGCTGCAGGTGGAGGTGGAGGGCCTGCGCAACCAGGAGATCACGCTATTCAACGTCCGGCCGTTGACGAAGATGGAGCAGATGCCGCTGGGTCACGTGGTCGACTTTGGCAGTCAGGGTGGCGACGCGCTGCGGATGGTGTTCTCGCTCGACGAGGTCAACCCAATGGCCAGGATCGTCGACGAGCAGTCGCCAAAGGGCAGGGCGTTCTTCGAGGAGAAGCGCATCGGATTGACCGACGGGCACAAGGAGTCGTTGTCGCTGGCGTTCATGGCCATGCGTGCCGCGTACTCGTTCGACATTGCCTTCGACTACGAGATCGGTGGCGAGAAGCGCACGCAGATCCTCAAGCGCGACGGTCAACCGTTCCGAGTCGCGCCGTCGATCTGCGCGTCCGAGGACCGGGACAACAAGCTGACTGCTGAAGACCGCGCCCGATTCGCAGGCCTCCGGTACCGCAGCGCGGTTCGGTCGAATTTCAACACGATCCCGTACAGCATCGAAGCCGTGCCGCCCGAGAAATTCTGCGGCTGATCACTCTTCGTGGCGCCCGAACGCGCCGGGGTGGCGGCCGATTACCCAGCTTGATGTACAGGTCAGACTGCTGGTCCATGACGCCGGGATCGACGTCGTGAAGATCCCGCCGCAGTGTGCGCGGGCGAACCTTCCAGGCGTGCATCGTCGCCACCGCGACGATCCGGGCACCGTCCGGGGTGAACGCCACGCCCTTCACCGCCTCGCGTGGCCCGGTCAAGACCGTGGGCGCGTCGCCGGCAAGTACGCGGCAACTTGATCAACGAGTGCGTACCTTAGGCAGCCTGATGGTCAGATCAGGACTCGCTAGACCGCGTTTGCCTCCCACAGGCCTAGAGCCTTCCTGGTCGCCCGCCGGAGCACCGCACAGGCTTGATCGTCGTCGTCGGCCTAGCCGCTCCGTCCCGAAGGTGGCCGAGCCGTCCCAGGCCGAACGCGATGGCCGTATCAGAACTCGATCAACGAGGTCGACGACGGTGCGCGGGTGACGCGCACGCTCCATTTCTTGAGTGGTAGGCGGATCACCTACTACGCAACGGAAGCAGGAGGATCGGTCACCGACGCGGCCGGCTGGCCTGCCCGCCCCGTGTCGCTACACGCGATGGCCACACCAAGGCCCTCCTGATCAACGCTCGGCCAGTCGCCTCCGCCTGTCCATGCACCGGTGACCAGCCAGATCTCGTAGTGGAAGAGCCACTCGCTGGCCCACGGCAGGATGCTGCCGGCGACGGGCATGTCGGTCTTCCACTCGCCGGGCTCGTACAGGCACAACCTGCCGTCGGTGTAGACGTGCGGTAGTCCTTGCGCGCCGGGGTGCAGACGCAGAACAGGTGTGATGACCTCGACGACCGGATCGAGAGGCGGACGGTGGGTGATCCTGACGGTGTACCGGCGTGACACGGGTGTGGGCTGAAGGTCCACGATGCACGTCAGCACACCTCGCCGGATGCGGCAGCGGCTGCCGCTGACCGCCCGGCGGATGCCGAACGCGTGTTGTGCCGCGGTGAGGACCGCCCTACCGCTGCGTCGGACCATGGAAGGTGTGCTTCCAGATAGGGGGAGCTGATGCGCTCGTCGCCATGAGCGCGCCCGCCTTGCGGGACATGCCAAGCTTGCCCGCATCGCGGAACTGTTTGGCCTCCAGGCCCATGCGCTGGGCCGACTTCCTCAGCAGTCCGAGGTCGAAGGACTCACTGAGCCGGTCGACCAGGTGGTCGAGGCCCCGCCCGGCGGTGTCGCCGGCGCTGTTCAGGTCGGCGGCGAGGACATCGAGCCACGACCGGAACTTCTCGTGGCGCTTGTTGGGCTCGTTCCACTTGTCGGCGAAGTTCTCGAGTTCGTGGGCCGGGTTGGGCACCCACAACTTGTTGCCGACCTCGATGATGTGGTCCGGCATGCGCGTAATGGCGTTCAGCGCGGCCGTGAACACATCCGTCTCGCCGGAGTACGCGTGGGCGGCCAGGGTGGTGATGATGACCGATGGCGGACGGTCGTCGAGGTCATCGATGAAGTGGTTGGCGCAGTGCCACTTCAGCACCTGAACCATGCGCTGCAACGTGGTGCGGACTGTCCAGTTCGGAACCGCGGGGACGCCCGCCTCCTCGGCTTTGGCTTCCAGTGCACGGATCATCTCGGCGGACTGGTCGCGGAACCACTCCGCGTAGCCCTTCGGGTTGCTGTGGTGCCACGGGCGCAGCTTCAGGTCGGTGAGCAGGATGCTGTCCGGCGGGTAGTCCTCATCGACCACACACGGCACGACGTCGAGGTGAAAGCCGTCGTAGCCGAGGGTCCAGCAGCGCCGGCACTCGTTGATGGACAGGATGGGGAGGTCGTCGCTGTCGTCGTCGGTCTTCAGCTTCTCGTAGGCCGTGAGCATGTTGCCGACCTCGTTCTTGAGCTTCTCCTGGGTCGTGCTGGTCTTGCTGATCGCCTTGTGGCAGACGATGTCGATGTCGTACTCCCCGTCCTCGTCGGGAGGGCGGATCATGGTGCCGAGAGTGATCGATCCTTGAGGATGGACGGACCACAGGTCGCCGCCCTGGTCGAGCAACGACTCACCCACGTCCTCGTAGCAGGCGATGGTCTTGTCCAGAAGCTCGTCGGGAATGTCGAGTTGCTCGACGCCACCTGTCAGCAGCTGGGAGATGAGTTCCTCTGGGGAGTCGGCCATCGAACGGGTGCTCCTTGCACAGGTCAGAATTCGGTGCTGGTGGCGAAGATGTAGTCGGATGAGCCGGGCATGCGGTCGTAGATGTGCAGCGGCGGATGCGCTGCGTGCAGGAGGTGGCGGCCGATGGTTATGGCCGCAGGCGGAGGCAACGCCGGGAAGATCGGGATGGCCGGGGCGCCAGGATGATCGACCTCGATCGTCGACAGCAGGGTGCGCCACGCCTGGGAGAAGCGATCCAACGTCGCCTGGGTGTTGATGAGCTCAGGCGTTGGCAACGCCGACTCGGGTCGCAGCTCGTAGATCGAGTGGGTGTCGCGTACGCCGCTCGGGAGCCGGTCGACGTCGACGCTTCCGGAGATCGAGCACAGCACAGCGACGCGCGACGGATCGCTGCCCGGCCGCAGGAGATGTGAGGTGAAACGGGTCGGCTCGCCCAGTTCGTCGAAGCCCCAGACCGGCTTGCCTTCGCGCCGCTTTGGGTAGAGGTCGACCTGCAGCATCTTGTCCAGGTAGGTACCCAGCAGCACCAGAACGGGGATCCTGGCCAACGCGAACACCGAGACGTGGTTCACCGACTCCTTGCGCACCTGCGTGCACAGATGCCTCAGCCGATCTTCCAGATGGCTACGCGCGGCCGCCCAGTACGCCGGGCTGCTGGCCGGCTCACCGGGGATGGCGCGAAGGTCGATCTCGAACTCATCGGCGCCGCGCAGGATCCAGTCGGGGAACCGGTTCTTCGCCAGCAGCGCCGTGGTCACGCTGGAGGAGGTGAGCTCGACCGGTCGGCCGTGGATGTTGCCGACGACCCGCAACACCGTCGTGCGGTTGTCGTGATCGAGGCCGGTCAGCCTGCGGACGCGTTCCTCGTGGTCGCGCTTCATCGCGCGCAGCGTGTCCACGTCGAACACCTCCCACAGGCTCTTGTGGTCGATGACTCGATGCTGGTCGTGGCACAGGAGCATCAGGTTCTCCGCCGAGTTCCGCTCCTCGACGGGCAGGTCGTGGTCGCCACGCGGCGAACCAGGGGCGGTGGACCAGCCGACGATGTGCGCCAGCTGGCCGATCGGCACCTCCTGCCCGGTGGCGCCGTCCTCCATCAGGTACCGGTTGCAGATCGTGCAGCGGCCGCCGGCCCTCACCCAGACCTGCCGGGCGACGGCCTCGGGGACGGCGCGGGTCTCGCCCCTGGGCCCGACCGCCCTCGTAGCCGACGGGGTGCCGTTGCCCATCCGCGCACCTTCCGGTTGATAGACATGTCTGTGTGGATGTGCGGCGCGACCAGGCGCGTCCGAGGCGGTCAGCAGGGACTTGAACCGCGTACGTCGGACGGGTGCCCGTCCGATGTACGCGGTGGACGTTCACCTGCGGTCGCGAGGTGGGTTCGGGTCGTTGCCGGGAGCAATGGTGTCGCTGTCCCTGATGTGGCCGTCGCGACCGTGAATCCGCAGCTCGCCACCACCCGCGTTGCCGACGATCTCCCGGCCGCGCGCGATGGCGTCGGCCTGGGTGTCGTGGTGGCTGCTCGCTCGCGAGGATCCGGGAGCGACGACGTCCCAGCCGCCACGCTCGTTGTTCGGCACGACGTGCCGCTCGTTCTCGGTCACTTCGGTGACCTCCAGACTTAGGTAGGGCCATGTCGACCATCACGGCATGACCGCCGAACAGTACCGGAGGAGTTCTGTTTACCCAGTGGGTGCATGAAACGTCCATCCAGGACAGAGGCTAACATGGTGTCTCCGGGTGTACGGAACCCGCAGGAGGCCGAGGTGTCGGGTGAAGATCTTTTTCGATAGTTCTGAGCTCGCACGCGTCTGCAACGACGACGGGGAGCGGGCTCAGGTCTACGGCGAGCCGCTGGCCTCGACCCTGCGCAGGCGCCTCGGGGAGATTTCTGCTGCCTCCCACCTGGCTGAGCTGCGGCGTTTCCCGGCGGTGCGGCTGAGGCAGGACGCCACGCGCGGTGACGGATCGTTGCTCGTCGCGCTCGGGCGTGTCGCGGATCTTCGGGTGCGGCCTCGGTACGATCCGCCTCCGATCTTGCCGGACGGCCGGCTCGACGAGTTCGAAGTGCGGGAGCTCGTGGTGGCGGCCATCGCGGTCGCGGCATGACCACGCAAGGAAGTCACCATCTGAGAGGTATCCGATGACACTCGGCGCCGAACCGCTCGAGTACGTCCCTCAGTCGTCGGCTTCGCCGGGGGAGACGCTCAAGGAGACTCTCGAGGAACTGGGCATCACTCAGGCCGACTTGGCTCGCCGGACCGGGATCTCGACGAAGCACCTCAACCAGATGATCCAGGGCACGGCGGTTCTGACACCGGAGACCGCGGAGGTGCTCGAGCGAGTCACCGGTTTGCCTGCGGTCGCGTGGAACCGGCTTGAGGCTGCATGGCGTGCGCAGGCGGTTCGGGCGTCGGAGGACGTGAAGCTCGGCAAGCACCTGGACTGGCTCGACAACTTCCCGTTGGCGGAACTGGTCGTCAGGAAGATCCTGCCGGACAAGAAGAAGTCGGTGCAGAACCTGCGGCGCTTGCTGAACTTCTTCGGCGTCGCTGATCCCGGTCTCGCTGAAGAGCTGTGGGCGGGTTACCAGGTGGCGTTTCGCAGATCTGCGAAGATCGAGCCCAACGACTATTCGGTGCTCGTGTGGCTGCGCCACTCGGTGCTGCGCGCCCGCCAGGTCGAATGTCAGCCGTTCCGCCGGGACGAACTGGTCCGGTCGCTGCCGGAGATACGCGCCCTGTGCCGCCGGAATCCGGAATCCTGGCTGACGGAACTGCCCGCGTTGTGCGCACGTGCCGGTGTCGCGCTCGTGTTCATGCCGGCCATGCGGGGCACCCACGTCTCGGGAGCGACCAGGTGGCTCACCCCGGAGAAGGTCCTGATCGCCCTGACGGACAGGCACAAGAAGGACGATCGGTTCTGGTTCACGGTCTTCCACGAAATCGGGCACGTTCTCCTGCATGGCAAGCGGCTCACGTTCCTGGATGGGGATCCGTTGAAGTACGACGAGGATCCAGCGGAGGACGAGGCGAACCGGTTCGCCGCAGAGATGTTGATCCCCACACGCTATTCGTACGACTTCGAGCGGCTGCGGGGTCGGCCCAGGCCGTTCACGAAGATCGAGGAGTTCGCCGAGATGGTCGGCATCTCACCGGGCGTGGTCGTCGGCCGTCTCCAGCACGACGGTGCGCTGGCGTGGTCGGAGGGCAACGGCCTCAAACGAGGGTTCGAGCTGATTCTCGACGAACTGGTGTGACGGCAGGGCATTGGATCTCGGCAGCGAGGCGGTCGCTCACCGGGACCACGCGACACGCGAGGAAATCGCCGGAATCTCTGTCTCCTAGCGCGAGCGACGATGACGTCCCGTGGCCGACCTCAGCCGGTTCGGGAATGCCGAGCGCGAACCGCGGTTGTCTTCCTCGCAGGAGTAGGGAGGGTCTCTCCCCGACTCGAGATCGCGTCGAGCACAGTCGGGACATCGTTGGCGAAGTGGGGCGTTTTGTAGGTGGCCATGTCGACGCCGAGGACGATGATTGCCGATCGGGCGTAGTGGACGCCCTTGCGCCCAGCGGTTGACGCCATGAACGAAAAAACGGCTGAGGATTGAAGAATCCTCAGCCGTTTGATCAACTCCGATGTCCGAGGACGAAGTCGCACACTATTCACCCATGTAGCCCTTCCTGGGCCTGGTTAGGCTGACCTGGCCCGTCAGCACATGAGGCCCGTCCCGCGCTGTCACGCGGGACGGGCCTCACACGTTGGGTCTGAAGGCCGCTACCTGCAGCGGTTGGTCCGCAGGGGACGTGGGACAGGTTGTGTCACCTGTTCCCATCGAACACGGGACCTTCGCGTCGCCCAGCTGCCCATGGCGAGATCGCGCGACCGGGACAGGCAGGGTGGCGTGTGCACCAGTTCCTTCCTTCTATGTCATGACGCCTCTTGCGAGTCCTCTTCGTGCGGGTGTTGGCGGCGATGCGGGCGCAGACGCGGTTGCAGGGCCGGTTTCTAGGTGGTCGTCTGCCGTATGGGAATCGGCTTGTCGATGGGGGCTGGCACCCCAACCCGGTGCATGGGCGGTGGGATCGGAGGGTGCAAGTGTTGGCGCCGGCCCTATCCGGTGGGCACACCCATGACGTGCCCGCGATCAAACTCGTGGGCACCTCACTGCGACTCGGCCTGTACCCGGCTCAAAAGATTCGTCAGTTGCCACGCTCAGATCACGTGTGACCATTCCTGCACGCCGTCGTGCGTACGGAGCAGGGCGCCCAGCAACCAGTGATCACGCGACTCTGCAAGCGATGTCACGCGATGCGGTTGTGCGGCATCGTTCACACCTTTCTGTCTCAATGGCGAATCTGCGGCAGTACCTCTTCCAGGAACCCGGTCACCTCGCTGCCACCAAGAACAAGCTGCCGGTCCAAGAACCGATTGCCGGTCTCGCAGGACGTTTCGCTGACGAGTGCACATCCGTGACAGGCGGATAGATTCAGCTGTGCCGCCCGCTGTCGGTCGCATTCGATGCACACCGGGTCGTTGGAGCAGACGTCAGCATCGTCAAGAGCAGCTAGCAACAGCGGCATGAGCTTGTCCGGTCGCCCCAGTCGGACCAGACCGCCGAGCGTGCCCTGGGCGTCGCCTGCCGCCGTGTAGATCAGGATACCCGCAGTGTTGTCGGGGCCGCCCGAGTGCGCGTAGATCCGCTCCCGCAGTGACGCTGACGCGTAGCCGCTCGCGAAGGCGAGCCTTCTGATGAGGACATGCGCCAGCGTGTGCAGCGCGATGAAGCGAGGTTCCGGAACGTCCAGTCGATGCGCCCACGGGCTGTCGTGCCGCAGGCGCATTAGGATGTCGGCTCGTGCTTGGACATCGGGACGGTTCTCCCACTCGGCCAGCTCGGCTTCGTCGAAGCGCAGGAATATGCCTTCGCCGAACAGCTCGATCGCCGGGTAGACCCTCGTCTGGGCCCGGTCCGTGCCGAAGTCCGGAGGAAGCACGTCGGCTTCGGCGCTGTACCGCCGAAAGCCCTTTAGCGCCCGGACTTCACGGACGCGGTGCACTTGGCCTAGGCCCGCGAGTCGGCTCGTCAGCGCCTGCGGCCACTTCGCGTCGATCGGCACCGGCAACCCGTCGACGACGAAATCGCCCTGACTATGGTCGACGCCACATTCGAGCTTCTTCAGGAACGCCGCCCACTCACCGTCCTTGAGCTCCTGCAGAACCGATTCGTCCGCGTCGTCGCCGCCCGCGGCGAGTGCGAGCACCTTTTCCTTCGACACGTTCAGCTCGTCCGCAATCCAACCCGCGACCATGTCCGCCTGCGGGCCGCCGTTGTCGGTGACGACCTTGCCGAAGTAGACGTGGTTCCGGATCAGGTCCGCGTTCGCCTTCGAGGCAGGCTGCTCCTCGGGGATGTGCAGCGCCGAGACGAGGTCGGCGATGTAGTTACCGGTCGCACCGCGCTGCACCGCTACGAGCGGGTGGTCGCAGACGGTGTCGTTGGCGCTCTCCCACGGCTGGGATCCGAGGCATTTGATCCCGTCTCGACGGAGGGCGTCCTTGGTCACCAGCTCGACCAGGGAACGCGTTCGCTTACAGCCGCCGCAGGAGATCCGGATGGACGCCAGGCCTTCGCCGTGTTGAGACGACCGGCGGAACGTCAGCTCCTTGTAGGCACGGCAGAACCGCACGGCTTCGGTGACGCCGTTGTCAGTGCCGCGGTGTGCCCACTGAAACCACGGGATGTCCCGGATGTGGCTGCCTGCGGTGCAGACCGCCACGTACCGCATAGGAACGAGGGTGCCGGCGCACTCACACTTGTTGACCCATCGTCCGTTCTTCTTCCCCGTGTACTGCGAAAGCTTGCTGCATCGCTCACAGAACCGCCAAGCCGGAAACCGCCAGTAGAGCAGACCCTTGGTGTCCTTCGCCGCCCGACCGGAGTGCGAGGGCGGCTGCCGGAGCACGCCGCGACCGCCGTCCAGCCTCGCGACGAGCCGCTCGCAGCTGATCGTCGGAGCGTATTTCAGATCCCACCAGGACGTGTCGGCCGCGATCAGGGACTCCCCGCGCACGTCGACGACAGCGCCCACACCGAACGGCGCGATCGTCTCGGAAAGACGCAGATCATGCGTGATCCGGTCCATTGCCGCTCCATTCGTTGGGTTCGTACACCTGCACCGCGACGTTCGGATCCACCGATCTCATCGAGTCGGCGACGAGCCAGCCCTCACCGGATTGGTCGTAGCGCTTCAGGAGCGACTTGTCGGCTGACTTGCGTCGCTCGTAAGGCAACGGCGCTCCCGTCTCACGGGCGATCTTTGCGCGACTGTCCCAGCCGCGCAGGAGCCACCACACCATTTCCCTGGTGTCCTGCTCCTCAAGGTATTCCGAGCGGCTTGCCAGGTTCACGAACCTGGTCATCAGCTTCTCGATGACGTCCTGCATCTGTGGGTCGTCGAGGTCCATTCGGGATGCGCTCGCGGCGAGCGGAGGAACCGAGTGTCGCAACAGTGCGACGACGGCGCCGGCCAACGACCGCTTTCGAGAAGCCAACGACCACGGCGTGACGCTCGTCGGTTCGACGCTGCGGTACAGCGCTTCGTGGTACCCGCGGAATGTCTCGAAGTGCGAACGGTCGCGCGCGCGGTTCGACCTGAAGAGAGTCACCACGATGCCCTTGATGTCGCCGCGTCCCACCCGGCTGGTGGCCTGGATGTACTCGGCGGTCGTCTTCGGCTGCCCGACCATCAGCATCAGTGCCAGGCGGGGGATGTCGATTCCCACCGACAGCATGTTCGACGACAGGACGACGTCGATGGCGGTTTCGTCGCCGTCGACGCTGCGGCCGAGGGCACGCAGATCGTTGGGTAGCTCTTCCGGTCCGCGTCGACTCGTTAGTTCCAACACCCGGTCCGCTCGCACCTTGCGGGACTGCAGGCCCAGTCGCTCGGCTCGTGCGTCCAGCCTGCCGTTGACGTCGTCGACCACCAACGTTCCCGAGCGGCCGAGCTCCCGCAGGCTGTTGTGATACATGACTGCGGTCCAGTAGGCGTCCCTGGCGACGCCCGGTGCGGCCTTCGTCAACACCTCGGGGAGCTCGACGAGCGGGGTGGTCGCGGAGATCACCGCCGAGACCTGGGACAGAGCCTGGGGCATCAGACCGACGTACAGCCGCCCCTCGCCGTTCTCGACGGGACGGGAGAAGAACGTCCTGTCGTCGTCGAGACCCGCCGGTGGATACAGCGCGACCTTTCGTCCGTAAAGGCCCTGCACCTGTTCGTCCGACGCGCGGATCGTGGCCGTCGAGGCCACGACCTTGGGCATGGTGCCGCCACGGCTGAGCAGAATCTGGATGACGGCGTCGAACACCGCAACGGTGGTGCCGAGCGGCCCGGACAGGAGGTGCAGCTCGTCCTGGATGATCAACGACGGTTGCAGGAATCGGGTGCCAAGTCCGAGCAGCTTGCCCGACTCGGTGTTGAACTGCAGGCGGGCGAACTTGTCGACGGTCGCCAGCAGAATCGTGGGAGGGTTCTCGTAGAGCACCTCGTCGACGACTACCAAGGGGAGCCCGAGGTGGAAGTCGCAGCCCGAGTCGGTGCAGTGGACGACGACGTCATGGCCTTCCAGGCGCATCCCGTAACTGTCGGGGTCAGCCGTCCACTTCTTCGGCAGCAGCGGGCGGCGACACCAAGGGCAGCTCTCGACCTGGAACTTGTTCGCCTCTTCCGGGCGGGCAGCCTTGTGCAGGCGGCTAAGTGCGACCTTCGCGTCCGCTCTGGTCGAGGGCGTGGCCTCGTTGCCGATCCACAGACCGATCGAGAAGCGGGCCAGACCCTTCGCCCTGGGGTCACGCTCGCGCAGCAGCTCCATCGCACAGATCAGTGAAGCCGCGCGCTGGAACTGTTGAGCGGTCAGCAGCCGCAATGTGTACCTGGTGATCACCGCGGTGCCCGCACCGTCGATACCATGCGTCAGGCGGCGGCGGAAGCCCTCGACGGCCGACAGACCGAGATAGGCCTCCGTCTTGCCGCCACCGGTGGGGAACCAGATCAGGTCGACGAGCTCGCGGTCGGCGTGCGTCTCGTCGACTGTGGAGGCGAGCGAGACGAGGAGAAATCCGAGCTGGAACGGTCGCCACACTGGTTCGGTGACGAGGTTCGGGTCCTTGGCTCGACTCTTCGCTGCCTGGAGCATCTGCAGCCGCATCGCAGCCATGCCGAGAGCGAACGCGACGCGCAGCTCCTGCTGCGCGGGATCGCGCAGCAGGTCGACACCTGCCTTCATCCGATGCATAGCCGTCTCGGCGCGACGGGTGATCCTCTGCGCTACCTCGACGTCGGCGTCGAACGTGGCCGCGCGTGCCTTCTGCTCTGCGACCCAGCCGGTGAACGCCACAACGAATGCGTCCAGAGACGTCAGCACGTCGTTCGGGGCGGTGTCGATCTTCTCGAGGAGGTCCAGGCGCAACGCCCTGGCCTCGTTAGTCCCCTTCTTGAAGCCTGTGGTCTCGACCGCTGGGACGACGAACGCGGGAACCGGTTCGAGAAACACCCGAGCACAGCTGCCGTCGGCGAGCTCCCAATCCACGGCCATGCCGTGGCCGACCGCGTAGACCTTGCGGTCCCGGAAGCGAAGTCGCAGTTCCGCAGACTCGTCGTCGAAGTCGAAAGCACGCGAGGTGTCGTAGTCGAGGATCTGCCCGCCCAAAGTGGGCGTCACGCTCAACCCGACCTGGAAGAGCATGTGGACGATGTCGAGCTTGTCGTTCCCCGTCGACTTCGACAGCACGCGCGCGTGCACCGTCACGAGATAGGCATCGCCGAACGGCCGCCAGCGCGACCCGACTTCGAACGGAACCCCACCTGCCTTGAGCTGGTGCGGCGGAGTGCCCTTGGACAGGCGAAGCCCGCCGAATCTGAAGGCACTGCGCTGCCATCGGGGTGGGCCGTCGTCCGAGATCGGTGCGTAGGTGCCGCCTGAGATGTCGCACAGCACGTCGGCTCGGGTCGTGACGAAGGACATGGCAACCGAGGATGGACGCCAGTCCTCGGCCAGCGGCACGCCCGCGCCGTCCTCCTCTACGTCGCCGGAGACCACGTCGGGTGCGAGTTCATCGCCGGCGGGCGAGTCCACTGGCGTGCTCTCAGCCTCCGGCGGGAACAGCATGCCGACCGCGTATTGGAGGTGGGGCGGGTTGAGCACGACCTCCGTGTCGTCGACGGGACCGACGTAGGTGGTGCGTAGGTGGTGCAGCGCGGCTTTCTGTGCCTCGGTCAGCGTCACGTGGTCACCAACCGCTGCCTGGCCAGCTGCTGCAGGCGCTTCTTGTCGTCCTTGGAAGCGAGGATGTGCAGCGATACGCGCGCACGGGTCACCGCGACGTAGAAGGCTGACATTCCAGCCCTGTCGAACATCGAGGGGAGGTCGCACACGACCACGTGCTCAGTTTCCAGACCTTTGGCGTACCTCGGACTGGTGATGATGAATCCGCGCTCGCTCCGGGCGGTAGCCGCGGTCGAGGTGGTGCTGATGATCCAGATCCGGTCTCGCTGGACGCCGTCGGCGATCAGGTCGGCGGCGAGTGACTCCGCCGCGGCGACATCGGCAGCGCCGTCCAGGGCGTGCCAGCGCACTCTCTCTCCGTGCACGATGCCGGGGTCCCCGACATCCGCCCCGAGATACTCCTTGACCACGTGCACCATCGCCCGCGTGTTGCGGACGTTGAGCGTGAGATCCACCTGCAGCGCCTCGGACGCGACGAGCTCGAACACGTCCTTGTCGAAGGCTCCGTCGACGTGTGCCTGGTTGTTCTGGTCGAGGGCCATCCGCCACCGGCCCGCGCCGCGACCGCCGGCGACGACGGCGTCGAGCCTGTCCATCCCGTCGGCGTTCATCAAATCCTGTGCCTCGTCGACGAACACGACGTCGTAGGTCTTGTCCGGCGTCAACCGGTCGAACGGGACGACGTCGATGCCGCGCCTGTCGACGTAGGGAGTGAAGAACCCGGCGAGGTCAGGGGACCGAAACGTGATCAGCACGGTCCTGGCCTGATCCGCCTCCTGCTTGGCCGCCTCCACGAGCACCAGGGATTTCCCGGTACCCGCGCCGCCGTACACCATCACCCGCGGGTTGCGCGCGAGCGAGGCGAGTACTCGTGCCTGACCTTCCGTGGCCCGGTTCTGCTCCTCGATCACCGCCCCGCGTTGCGCGTCGATCACCGGCATCCTGGTGAACTCGCCGAACAGCTGGGTCCGCAGCTCGACGTTGCGGGCGAGTTTCCGGCCTGCCGGAGGCTTCCTGGCGCCGGCTGAGATTGCGTCGAACGCGGCGGTCAGCGATGCGACGGTCATATGTGACTTCGAAAGCCAATGGTCCGTTTTCCACTCGACTGAGTGCGGTGGTGCGTCGATGTCGGGCGTGATCACCACCGCCTCGTGCGCGAACCAGCCGATGCCCTCCTCGCTGAGGATGTCCTTGAACGCGTGCATGGCGGACTGTGCCTGCGCCATCGGGGAACCCGCGAGCTTGTGCCAGTCACCGCGTCGGTCGACGCTGTACCAGGTGCCTTCGAACTTCCTGACGCCGCCACCCTTGACCTCGACGACGAGCACGACGCCCTTCCACAGGACGACGAAGTCTGCCTCAGCCTGCTGTTTGTAGGCGTGCGAGCGCAGTTTCACCGAGTGAAAAGCGACAGCATGCGCGTCGGCATCGACGTCGCGCAGAAGTCGTGCGACCCGACGCTCGGCTTCGCTGTCCGATCTCTTCTCGACATCCGCCAGGTCCGGAACGATGATCATGCTCGCTGCTCCTGCCAGAGGTCTTCGTACTCGCGGTAACCGAGCAAGTCGCTGACGTCTCCAAAGTTGTCCGCCATGTCGACGATGAGGCACTTCTCCTTGCCGCCGTTGGCGGGGCCCCGCAGCCCTCGGCCCGCCATCTGGATGTAGGCGTTGGGGCTGAACGTCGGCCGGGCGATGTACAGAGCCCGCACACCGGGCGCATCGAATCCCTGGATCAGCAGGTCGCAGTTCGCAAGGACTCGGATCTTGCCGTCCTTGAACTGGTCGATGATGTCGCGTCGCTCCTGGCGCCCCGTCTGCCCGCTGACAGCATGAGCCTCGATGTCGTGGAACCTCAGCGTCGCGGCGAGCACCTGTGCCGACAGCACGCTCGGCGTGAAAACCAGCACCGGCCAGGTCGGGTCCAGGTTACGGATGTGGTCGATCAGGATCGCCATCCGCCTTTGGTTCTGGCCGACGCGGTCGAGAACGCCTGGGCTGATCTTCCGCTGACTCTTCACCTCAGCCATCTCCTGCGGGCTGAGCGCTATGTCCACACCCTCCAGCACCTTGTGCTCGACTTGAGCGAGGACGCCGAGGCCAGCGAGCTGGGTGTAGGCCGTGTCGGCTTCGAACGCCTCGAGCTTCCGGTTCCCGAACCGGCTTGCCAATGCCGCGGTCGCCGAGTGGGACTTGCCTTTGAACGGGGTCGCGGAAAGGCCAACGAGTGGTCGTTCCCAACCACGGCCGGCGATACCGAGCAGGCTCAGGATCCTCGTGTAGCGCTCCGAGCCTCCTGCCCGGTGGCCTTCGTCCACGATCACCGCTGAGGGTGTCCGAAGCCACTTGTATTCCGCGTCGCCCAGAACACTGTCGAGTTTCGCGTCGGTCGCCACAATGATGCTGAACGCGGTGTCCGGTTTGGTGACGGTGTGGTTCTCCCAAAGGCGTCCGATCGTCAGCGGGCGCTCGTCGCCCATGCCGCGCCAAACCGTGCTCCAGGTCTGGACCGCCTGCTCGCAGAGCTCCTGGGACTGCGCGATCCACAGGACCGGTCCCTGCAGTTGACCATCGACGAAGAGCTGCAACACCGTCTGCGTGGCGACTCGTGTCTTGCCGGCTCCGGTGGGCAGCTCGACCATCGCCTTCAGACGACGCCCGTTCGCATCCCGAAGCGTCAACACGTCCTTCATCTGGCGACTGATCTTCTTTTGGAACTGGTGCAGTTCAGTGAGCTTGACTGCGCCCGGAACCACGAACTCGTGCTCCTGCGGTCGAGTCGGACGACCCGCGTACTCGGCTCCGAAGGCCATCTTCCGCAGCCAGGTGATGGTCGACGCTCCTCCGGCCCAGTTCGTGGGGACATCGGAGAAGCCCTCTTGCAGAAACAGGTCCTTGAGGTGTCTGATCGAGCCTTTTCCGTACACGGTCAGAAGAAGTTCGGCGACCGAGGTTTCGTCGTCGACGTGTCCCTGTGACTCTAGGGCTTGCCACAGTCCCTTCGGCAACGCGTCGCGCATGTCGTCGGAGCCCAGGTACAGCTCCAACCGGGCGGCGTCGGTTGCTGCCGCCGCAGCCTGCTGTCGGAGGGATTCGAGGCGGTGGTCGAGACCTGCTCGGCGAACCTCTTCCAGCTGAGCGTTCGTCAACCCGAGGCCGAACGCGTTGTTGACGACCTCCAGAAGGCGACGGCCGTCTACATCACTGCGCACGACGAGGTCGCGCTCATCCGCGAGGTGCCACTCAAGCGACTGATCCTCCACACCGTCTTCCGTCGTGGTGCGCTTGGCGACGTGGATCGCCTTGGCGAGCGTCGCGTTGTGCACCTTGTCCGCATTGAGTGTGTTGCGCAGGCCAGTGAAAATGTCGAGGACCCGCTCGCTCTCCTGCTGTCCCTCGATGAACATGGAGAACGTGAAGCTCTCCTCGAAGCGGCGACAGCCGACCACCTCGACGAGGTCGCCGACCTGCTCGTCTGTCGCCCTGAGACAGGGACGCTGACGCGACGCCAGGTACCCCGCCTGCTCGTCTGTCGTCGCGATGTACACGGAGTTCGGTGCGCACGACTCGACCATGCGTCCCACCCGTGCCGGGATACGTGCCGGCTTCCTCACGGGGGACACGATTCGCGACGCCGCGAGAACGAAGTCGACCAGTACGGTGTCCTCGATGCGCGGCGGGAACAACTCGGCCGCGAGCGCCTCCTCGATCAGGGCGATCGGAACGTCCTCCAGCAAGTCCGCAAGTCCCAACGCCTCAGCGATCCGGCCGGATCCGCGGAACAGCGGGAGAAAATCCTCGTACTGCAAGAGAGAGGGAGCGACAACTTCGTGAGGTGCTCGGATGCCTCGGGTCGACGGGAGCAGGCCCACTAGCTCTACGGCCCACTTCACCGGTGACTGGATGGCGTGCGTTTTACCAGTGTCGGTGTCATCGCACGTCCAGTCGGCGTCGTCGGTCTCCAGCAGCTTGACCGTCCAGCGGGCGCGAAGATCGGGCGTCGCGGCAACATCTCGCAACATGAAGAGCATGGAAAACGGCCCAGGCCCTTTGCCGGGGTAGATGTCCACGTTCTCAACAGGACGTTCGCCCGGTCCCCGTGCATCGTTGACGGCGTGAAGAACCGAAGTCCGGTACTGCTGGAACCAGACCTCGTCCTCGACGAGAAAGTCCTTGACGGGTTCCTGGATTACGCCGATCCGGTGGGCGACGGGAGACAGGCAGCGATTGGGGTCGAGCGTCAGTGGAGCGAACTGATCGGCCAACGGGGCATCGAGGTCGAACACCTGGTAGGGGAACGCCCAACCGCCGTCGCGCGTCGGCACCTTCACATGCTGCTGGTTGCCTGCCAACGCCTTGACCGCCTTGGCGATGGGGACCCCCATGACCGCGTCCCAGAGTTTTCCGAACTCCGTGTCTCCCGAAGAAGTCGATAGCCGGGCGACACGTGCGTTGAGCACGGCCTCTGGATCCAGATCGCGGAAGTTGTTGCGCCGCAGCAGGTCCTCGATACCGGGTTGGGCGAGGAACTTAGGGAGGACGAAGACGGCTTCCTCGATGTCCACATCTTCCTCCTGGTGGAGGAAGATGAAGTGTCGGTCCCTGAGCGCGCGCAGCCCGCCCGTGGTCGGAACGACCTTCGCCTGAGCAGCGTCGGGCAGCTTGTGCTGGTGCTCGATCGCGAACCTGACCGCGGCCGCAGCGGATGCGAGATCGGGGCCGCCAGCCCATTCCTGGAGCCACGATCGAAGCCCGCGCTTCGGGATGCCATCCAACGTCTTCTTGAGGTCCCGGTCGGCCTTCTTCAGGCCTCCGTCCTCGGAGGTCAGGTCGTGGACCACCTCCGCGGCGAACAACTGGCGGAGTCGGGCGAAGCGCTGCTGCGTGCCATAGCAACGCCAGTGAGGAACGTCGTCACCGGTGTTCGGCGACTTGATCCAGGCCTCATGAATTGTGCTGTCGTCCACAGTGGAGAAGAAGTCCAGCGGACGCAGGTCGGCGGCAAACCTCATCGTCCCGTTCGCGTCAGGCACGAGCTCGACATCAGCCGATGCCTTGGGCACGTACGCGCACAGCAACTCGTCCCCGAACGACAGTGCTTCCCTGCCTCGCGCGGGCATGTAGTCGAGGTGGGCAGCGGGGTCCGCCTTGCTGCTGACCTTCGGCAACATGTGAACGAACATGTTCGAGAGGGTTTCGAGAATCTCGTGGTTGTACTTGTTGCGGAGCAGGGTGGTCCGGTCGTCGTTTACGCTCCAAGGGGCGTTGAAGAGGGCCGACGCCGATGTTTCGTCCTGCAGTGGGAAATACGACCAGAGGCGTCCGGTGCGGTGCTTCGCGTGGCGTAGCGGCATCGCGACGGTCACCTTGACCTCCGCCCGCGAGACCGCCTCACCCACCTGCCTGCGCGCCTCCGTCGTCGGCCGGTGCATGCGGTCCTGGACGAACCACTCGTCGCCTGCACCGTCCGACCGTTCGATCTTGAAGTGTCCGTCGCCGAAGTCGTGGGACACGTGGCTCGCGTTGAAGCCGTCCTCGCCGAGCACGCGCAGCCTCACCTGGCGGACGGCACCGACGAACAGCAGGAACTCGGACGGGAAGTCCTTGATCTCCGCTCGGAGCCGGTCGAGATTGCTCGCCCCTGGCAGCCTGACGATGGTGCTCGCCCATTCGGCCAGCTCGGCGAGGATCGGGTCGTTCTCGAATGCCGCGTGTGGATCGACCACGGTGGCGGTGCGCAGCGTCGGATACCGGCGTGCCGTGCAAGGTATGTCGGCGAGTGCCGCCATAGATTCGGTCGAGTTGAATTCGAACGAGATCGAGCGGCTGAAGATCTGAGGAGAGTCGGAAACCGCCAGAACCGACTTGAACCCGAGGCCGAATCGACCGATCTCATCGCCGCGTTTGCCACTGAGGTGCGCGTGGGCGATAGAGATGAGTCCGCTCTTTGAGAATGGGCGGCCAGAGTTGGCACAGTAGAGCGTCCTGCGGTCCCGGTCAAGAACTATCTCGACCCGTCCGGCGTTTCCCCCATTGCCCTCGGCCGCGCCCGCCATCGCGTCGGCGGCGTTCTGTACGAGTTCGAGCAGTGTGCGGTTGGCGTATCCGCCCACCCGAATCGACTCCTCGTGGTTCGCGTGCTCGGAGACGAGGTTGTGGTTCGCGCGATACGCAGCGATCGCACTGTCGAACAGCTCTCGCACTGCACCTGTGAGGGTGACGTCCGGAGTCCAGCTCTGATCAATGATCGTCACTTTCAAGCACCTTCGAAAGTCCTGGCAGCTCAGATGAGAGTCCGAGCAAGTTCGGCATGACGGGAACGCGGTGAATCGAGGGCTGGCCGCATTTGTCAACATGAGCGCCCGGCAGTCACAAACATGACGACAAGGTACGACCCCATCTTCCGAGGTGACCTAGCAATACAACATTCGAGAACCGACAACTACGCCGCGTATCGCAACCGGAGGTCAAACCATTACACAGTCGGACGCGCACGGGATGAAAAGTGGTGATCTTCCCCCAGATGGCGTAATGGCGGTCATTCGACTCGTTGGGATTGGCTGCCGATGAGTCTCTGGGTTGTCGACGAGCTCGAAGCCGTGCATCAGGGGGACTTGGAGAGGATGCGTAGGTCCGCGGAGAGCCAGATGCGTTGACAGATCGCGGCGGTCGGCAGTCGATTGCACAGCCATTGCACGTCGAGTGAAGGATGTGATCATGCTGCCGAGCCAGGCGTCGGCACGCCATGGCGACGGTCGTCCGCACTGAGCTCCTGACGATCCGCAGCGTCGACCAGAATGTTTCCGACTCACTGGTGGGTAGCACCCGTGACGACGTCCGGTGCTAGAGAAGCCTGCGGCCTGACGCGAGACAGGATCACCAGAAGGCGTTTGCCAGCCTGGCTTGGTTTGACTTGCTTGCCTGCGCGGAGCAATAGCGCGGACACGGCTTGTGGCCGCAATGGCTCGTTGTGGCTCTGCGCACCACAGGCTGGCACTCGGCAGTGGGCCTCCCTTGTGGCGATTGGGACGGATGTTCGCGGGACGCCAATACGTTCTCGTGAAGCAAGTGCTGCGGAGTGAGTGAGGCCCTTCAGCGGTGGCAGCCAGCTACCACGGTGGCTGCGCTCCCTGGGCCCGGATCTGGGGCAAGGTCAGTGGGCGAGCGGCAAATCGGCGCGAGCGTCTCACGATCTCGGCCTGCGGGCTGCAACTCGTGGGACAATGACCTAGTTCTGTCCAGAAATTGTCAACTCCGCCGTCCAGTGACAAGCCCGGAGTCGTGCAGCAACGGCAGTCGGTGGAGTCGCCGAGCGCGCGGTGCACGTCGACGACGGCCATCAATGCACCTCGACGCGGCCGCACTGGTCGAGGCGATCAACGAGCCTCAGGCGGAGAGATCCGCGTCATGCGCGGCGCTGCAGAACGCCCACCGCCGGTCGAGCGGAGCGTTGCGTAGATTTACGCGTAGCCCGACTCGCTAGGAGGTTTAAGCGGGGTGCTGAAAGGGTAAGAACCGAAGAGACTGGAAGGGCGGCACGACGAGATAGACCTACAGATCCGGTCCAAGCCGCGGACGAGGTACGGCAGATGGTGCCACAGCGCGCGAGCTGTTCTTCGCCTAGCGCCGAATCGGCGATGCTGATCGCGTGCGTGCTTTAGCGGAAAGTGCGCGCGAAACGCATTCCGGGTGCTACTCATCGCCGGTAGGGGGCCTGCGGGGTAACAATAAAGGTAAGGTCGCTTCCTGGAGTAAAGCTCATTCTAATCTCAGGCTGGATCAGTCCGCGGTTGAGCTGCAGTGATCGGTTTCTGTCGTCTGACGGCATGATCGCGGGCGTGGCGCTGCGACTGCTCTATCTCGTCTTTGTCCAGCTTGGTGGCTGATTGGTTCTGCTTGGCCGGTTGCCGGCGGCGAAGAATGCGGAATTGCTGGTGCTGCGGCGTGCGATCGCGGTGTTGAACCGTACTCATGGTTGCCCGCGGTTTGACCAAGCGGATCGTGCGGTGCTGGCCACGTTGGTGCGGCAGGTGCCTGTGTAGTTGCGGACGTAATGCCCGTGACTACACAGGTCTGCGCTCGCTGCTTAGCTGCGAGGTTTAGGCGTTGAAGCGGACCGTGGTGAAGTCGATCGTTCCTGAGAAATCGGTGGTGTCTTGGAAGCCCCAGCCGATGACGGTAGCGGGCTGCGGTACGAGGTAGACCCAGGTCATGTCGGTTTCGAAGCCAGGTTGGAGTTGGTCATTGCATTCAGGGTTGCCCTTGATCTTGTAGAGGTCGTCGATGGCGTCGAAGTTGCGCTGCTGTGAGTCAACCAGCTTCGTGCTGACCGGCAGGCTGCAGGTCAGCACGAAGCTGACCTTTGCGTTGTTGACGACGTGAGCGGTTGCGGAGACGAACCTGCCGCCGGCCTTAGGCATGGTCTCCGTGTGTGTCTCGTTGCCCGAGCCTGGGCGGTAGTTGGACTCGTTCATCAGAACGGAGTTCACTGCGCGTGTCTCGGTCACGGTGAGGGTGATCCCTCGGTTGCTGATGGTCTGTCCGATGCCGGCCGAAGGCGGCGTTGTCGGGGTGGGCGAGGTTGTCGTGGGTGTAGCTGTGGTCGAGGTGGCACCGCTGGAGGTGCTCGAGGTGGGCACTGCGCTGCACCCGATCAGGGCCAGTAGAGCAATTGAGGGTGAGAACAGACGCGGTGCGCACAGCTGCTCCATGAGGTGAGGTGACTGCTTACCTGTCGCCGCGCGAGGCCGCCCCATTACCGCTGGCCGCCGATGGCAAGTTTTCCGTGTCAAAGGGAATATCTAACCGATCACGGTCGACAGGGTGGGCGACTCTTCGGGCGCGAGATCACGTTTGCCTAAGTCAATCGGGACATGCGGCGGTGCTCTGTGCTGTTCGGGTGGACATCCGCTGGAACTCGTCATGTAACTGTCGCGATGTGGTCTTCGCTCTGACCTGAGGGAGTAGATGATGACCGCGCTCACGAACGTTGAATTGCTCGCTGTGGTGGCAGGTCCCCAACCAGCGACAGCGCCGGTGCCCGAGGCGGGTGTGCGGTTCGCGTTCTATGGCCGGATGTCGACGAGTGAGTTTCAGGATCCGCAGACCTCTCGAGCGTGGCAGCGTGCTGTGTCGGATGAGTTGATCGATGGTGTCGGTTCTGTGGTTGTGGAGTTCTTTGACGTGGGGAGGTCGCGTCGTTGGTCGTGGTGGGAGCGTCCTGAGGCGTCGGCACTTCTCGCCGCAGCGGCCCGGTCGGACCGTGTGTTCGACGCGGTGGTGATCGGCGAATATGAGCGGGCGTTTTACGGTGACCAGTTCCGCGAGGTGGTCTCGCAGTTGAACGAGTTAGGTGTCGCGGTGTGGTTGCCCGAGGCCGGTGGCCCGGTCGAGTTGGACAGCCCGGTCCACCAGGCGCTGATGGTGTTGCTCGGCGCGCAGGCTCAGCGGGAGGTGGTTCGTGCTCGTCAGCGGGTGCTCGCGGCGATGCGGGCGCAGGCCAGTCAGCAGGGCCGGTTTCTCGGCGGTCGTCCGCCCTACGGGTATCGCTTGGTCGACGGTGGGCCGCATCCGAATGCCCGGCACGGCGGGTGGGGTAGGCGGTTGCAGGTGTTGGCACCGGATCCTGTCACGGCACCGTGGGTGCGGTGGATGTTTCGGGAGCGTGCGGGTGGTCGTGCGCTGGCGTCGATCGTCCGCGAGCTCAATGACCGTGGTGTGCCGTGTCCGTCGAGTGCGGATCCAGGACGCAACCCGCATAGGACAGGCGGGCGGTGGATGGTGACCGCGGTCGCGGCGATTCTCGAGAACCCGCGGTACACGGGTAGGCAGGTGTGGAATCGCCAAGGCACGCGGGGGAGGGGACCTGGAGGCCGGCGGGGTGGTCGTGCCGCGGGCCGGGTGACCCGCAACCCGGTCACGATGTGGGAGGTGTCCGAGAAACTCTCGCACGAGCCGCTGGTCGACGATGCGACCTTCGTGGCCGTTCAGCGGATCAGGGCACCGAGGCAGACCAAAGACGGCGGGGCGCGCAGACACGCGTTGGCTGGTCTGGTCGTGTGCGGGGTGTGCGACCGGAAGATGGACGCTCACTGGGTACACGGCAGACCTGCCTACCGGTGCCGCCACGGCTTCAACAGCGCGTCGACTCGGCCGCCGGATGCGCCGGCCAACACATACGTCCGCGAGGACGTCGCGCTTCAGGCGCTCCCGAGACTGATCGCTGAGCGCGGGCACAATCCGGAGTCCGATCTGACAGCACAAGTCCACGATCTACAACTAGCAATTACCTGCGTAGGGTCTGATCTGGAATTAAGACCCTGGCCAACTGGTCGAAATCCCGCGCGAACTCTATCTGCGACGCAAGCGGCGTTGGCGCTGGATTGGGGATCGGGGACGCTGGAAATGCCGATATAAAGCAATTACCCCACGAAGAAAACTGCTCCCGTGGGGTAATTCCGTGTCCGAGGCGATCTTGCACGCTAAGCACACGCCTCGTCTGAACTGGTCGGGCCTGGACAAGGTCGTCCTGCCCGTCCTGCGGGGCCGCATCGGCGGGACAACCGTTGGGACAGCCGAGACGCACCGTCTAGCTGGGTAGATGGTTATGGTCGTGGGGGGTGGGACAGGCACGGGCCCGTCCCACCCCCACATCTCGGAATAGCCAACCGGCTTCCTCGATGTCTTCTACGATGGGACGGGACAGATCGGCAGAGGGTGCTGTCGTCGCTTCCAGAGGCCTGCAGACGAGCAAGCGCCCATAGCGAAGCCCCCGGAACTTTCTGAGTTGGGGTTCCGGCCGCCGACCACCTGCGACATCGAGCAGTGGCGGGTCAGCGCCGTCCGCGCCGCGTTGCAGTCGTCGACGCATCGAGTCGCTAGCCATCGTCTCCGAGGGAAAGTGAGCCGAGGCTGGCACTCAGCCCAATTAGTCGCCGCTCGATATTGGTCGGCGCGTCGATCAACTTACACTTGTCGCCATTCATCTTGACCGCACCGACTAGGCTGCTGGTCAGGAAAGTCAAGCAGTCGTCCAGGAACGCTCGTGACGGCCGTGGAACTACATCCTTCCGCAGTGTGAAGTGCAGATTTTCCGTGGATATGTAGCCCTCCGCCATAGGATCGTCATCGTTGGCCTCTTGGTAGAGCACGTTGACAATTCTGGTCAAAATATCGATGGCTGCACCTGCGGAGCTGTAAGAGTCGAAAACTGGGGTGATGTCGTCCGGGTTCTCGAACAAGACACGCAACTGTGGCAACGTCAGTGGCGCGGTAAGGTGCAATTCAAGAAGTCTAATCAACTCCTCGACGGTGATTAGAGTGATCTTGTGGTTTGCCGCCCACTCTTTTACTCTGGGGGCGAACTCTGGTCCCACAATGGCGGCGTAATCAGCCTTATGTTTCTTCAGGTGGTCTTTGATCGCATCGAAGGCTACTGCATTGTCTCCGATTACCCCACTTGCGGAGGCCTTGGCATCGACGATCGCCCTGTATCTGTCGGCTGGCGATAGATCGATGGTAAGTAGGACGTCGGTCTGTCCCTTGCCGCCGAGATGTTGAGCATTGAATCCGAGGAGTTCGAACGCTCGCATCAGTGCATTTTCAAACTGTGCACTGGCGTCACTGGCATTCGCGCATTTGCGTAGATCCGTGATCAGTTCCGTTAGAGGCGCCGACGTCAGTGCAACATTAGAATCTAGATCTTTCGAATCTTTTGCCGGTGACGGCGTCGACTTTCGGGGAACGTCAAGCGGAAGTTCAATTGCTAGTGCCCGACCATTCGTGGTGATGCGATATCGAAACCAGTCGATACGCTCTACAAGTCCGGCTTCGGAAAGAAAAGATAGGCGGGTGCGAATCTCTGCATCATTCATCTGAACGAGGCCAAAATCGGATTTCGCTACGGTAATTAGATGAGAAGCTGACACGCTATCATCGATAGCTGCCAGGAGTTCTCCGATGAAGCTGTATCGCAGATGAAGGTGTCGGACGAAATCAACTTCGTTGCCGGGTTGAAGGAGGATTTTCATATTGCTGGGCACGCCAAAGCGATTGAACGACACCATGTCGACAACGCCCATGTTGCGCAAGGTATTCATGCTTTGAGAGAAGGAACTCTTCTTCTGTCCAAAAGCGTCTTCCGCTCTGTTGAATATCTCGTCGGGCGAAGCGCCGGCGCCGATCAGTTCAAGATAGTTGCGAACCGCGTCGAAGGTTCCGGACTGCGTTCCGTTGGATGGTCGCCCGACTCCCTTTCGTCCTTTAGGGATGTAGCCGATTAGGACCTTGCGTTCAGCTGATCCCTCGGAGTGGTAGTTGGCAAGCGCTGCGGCCAGGAATGGTTGCGGCTCCGGTAGGTCCGCAGCCTCATCATCACTTGAGCTGAAGTCCTGCGCCACGCTTTCCGGTGTGGCAAGTTCAAGTTCGACTTCAGAGAGGAATCGTATGCCTAGATCGGTGACGACAAGCTTCGAGTTCCCCCAGCGTTCTAGTAACCCGAGCGCTTGCAGCCATGAAAGGCGCCTTCGAACCTGGTCAAGACTCGTCCATGATAGGTTGAACCGCTGGGCGAGTTTAAGGAAGTCGTTGTCATCTGGTTCCCTGCGGATATGTTCGAGAAGCTCACCAAACAGCTTAACGTTCGCATGCAGGTGGCGAGCGAAGAAAATATCATCCCCGGTTTCGAACCAGAATCGAGTCGCGGGTGAGGCGTCCCAGGTGTCCGCGCTAGACCGGACCACCATGCCACCTCGTGTCAGTTGACGGGTGAAGAATACATCGCAAGGTACCGATCGAACCTCGCCACCCATGAATGTAAGTGTGACGTCTTGGCCACTAGTTAGCGGAAGCTGCTCGACCACGCGTCGGAGCGAATTAGCCTGATCATCGGACTTGCCGGGAATCACCCCCACAGTATTCGAACGATCACGCCATGAACTTGTGACCACCTCGGGCATGTTCACTGGTACGACCACTTCCGTCGGGTTGCATCGGAACCGTACCTCTTCACATCGGCATCGCCAGTGCAGCGTTACTCGGGGCGGTGCACAGAGTCACGTATGCGGCAAGGCTGTGGCCGAGTTGCCCCTCGGCCAGGTGAAGCAGAGCTGCATGAGGGCAGCTCCAACTCGACCGATGCGGAAGAGCTGCTCACGATGGTCAACAAGGAATTTGACGGAACCCTGCCACGTCAAGTACAGCCCTAAGGCCGCACTATGAGCAGCCACAAGAGCTGACAGCGAAGAAAGCAGAAGAGGTCGTCCGCGCGGACGACCTCTTCTGCTTGATCAACTCGTATGTCCGAGGACGAAGTCGCACACTATTCACCCACGTAGCCCTTGGCGACCCTGAGTAGGCCGATCTGGCCTGTTCTGCCTAAGAAGCCCGTCCCGCGGTGGCCACGCAGGACGGGCTCTAAGGCGGTGTCTGAGAGGGAGAGCTGCGGAGAGGTATGGTGCAGGACTCAGGACGGGGGAGTGGCTGGCTGTCCCAGATGTGCGATCGGCCGTGCTTGCGCGTCGTGTTGAAGGGTTCCACGTGGGACGGGCGCTGATGTTGCCGGGATGTCGCGACGACGGAGCCGGTGCGCACCGGCGCTCAGCAGCACCTCTGGGCGCACCTGCCCAGCAACTCGACGACCCTGCCAGGCGGCCTGATGTTGCACGGCGGAACTGAGGCGGGCGATGCCGCTGACCGTGGCCGCTCTGGCCGCCGACCACCACGGCCACGAGTTCGCGTTCCTGTCCGCCTGTCAGGGCGCCATAGGCGGTCTGGGCGACACGGAGAGGCGGTCACTCCCGCAGTCGCTTGGGCTTCCGCGGCTGGAGGCAAGTGATCGGCGCTCTGTAGCTGGTGTATGACGACACGTCGGCGGACCTGTCCACGCGACTGTGCGAAGCGCTGGCGCTGGACGATGGGCAGGACTTCGCATCTGCCCTGCGGCTGATCGTGCAGGTGGTCAGGACGAAGCATCCATGCGAACCCAGTGCGTGGGCGCCTGGAGCGCGCGGGTGACGGATTCTGTGGCCAGTTTGCAAAACTGGACCTCAGTATCACGAATCAGCGGCGAACGAAAGGCAAGTCCGATTCGCATTTTTCCAAGTGACAGTAGAATTGGTGTGCCTTCCTCACGCGGCTTTCCCAGCTTCGTCGTTGGGGTTCGTGCACGTGTTACATGTCCGGGTAAGTGTCACCGGATCGGAGTAAATGAAGTCGACCTGGATGTGCGGGGCGTGGCTCATCGCAGGCGGCGGATCACGCAGAGTGTTTTCGATCTAGCGTGTCCGGTTTCGGGAACTGTGTAACAAACAAGAAGTCTGATCGATGAGCTGGCCATGCCGCCGTTTTCACACAGTAAGACTGGCCAGCCGGCACCGATGAGGCTGATGCACGATGCCGTGATCGTCGTACCAGGGATCATGGGCAGCACACTTGAAGACATCAATACCGGTAAGACGCTCTGGGGTGTGGGCGAGCTCTTCAAGTACACCGCGCGGATGCACGCGGATCGGTTGCGCAGCCTTGCAGTTACCGAGGAAGAGCGCTCAGGCCAGCTAGCGAGGGTCAAGGCGACAGGGCTGCTCAACATCGCCGACTGGCTGCCGGGCCTTGGCGGAATGCAACCCTACGGCCAGATCGTTCGACGTATGCGCCAGAACGCTTTGCACAAGGACGCGGTATCGACGTTTCCTTACGATTGGCGGCTCTCCGTCGCGCACAACGGTGTCCTGCTGCGTCGGGCCGCCCGCGCTCATCTGGACGCCTGGCGAAGCCACCACGCCCACCAGGAGCACCGCGCCAGAAATCCGGAATCCGGACCCGCGCGCCTCCTGTTCGTCGCGCACTCGATGGGTGGGCTTCTCGTCCGGGAACTCCTGCGATTCGAGGATGTGCGGGACGACATTCGTGCGGTGCTGACTGCGGGTACGCCGTTCCACGGTTCGGTGAAAGCCGCAGTGATGCTCAACTCCGGTGTCGGAGCGCCTGTACCGGTCGATCCGGACCTATTGCGCGCGGTCGCCCCGACCATGCCGGGGCTGTACGATCTGCTGCCCTCATATCGTTCGTTGGACGACGGCACCGACATGCGAGCGCCGGATCTCCAAGACATCGTTGCATTGGGCGGCAACGCGGATCTGGCACAAGCTTCGCTCGATTGGAGGCGACAACGTCTCAGCGGGTTTTCTCTTCCTGGGCACAGCATGGTGTTGGGCTACGGGCATCGGACGTTGCAGAGCTATCGCATGACTTCGTCCGGCGCGGTGGGCCAGGAGTACGTATATATGCGGGACGGGGGCCGTGTTCTGAAGAAACAGGACGGTTCGCCCAGGCGTGAAGATCGCCGAGGAGATGGGACCGTCTACCAGTTCGCTGCGCACGACCGTGGCTCGGACGCAAAGCCGATCGAGATCAGGCAGGAGCATGGCGCGCTCGTTCGAAGCAGCACCGTGGTCGAACTGGCGGCCGGCATGCTTCGCGGGCTGAGCCACCCCAGTCAGCTCCCGGACATGCTCGGGGAGGGTGAGATCGGGCTGGAAGTTCCCGAGTGGGCTCCGCTGGGAGGTCCGTTCGACATCACGGTGACGGGCTGGGACGGAGACGCGTTGCCGACGTGCGTGCTCAGGGAAGTCGGCAGCGGCGCAGTGCGCCCCGTGATCCTCCGGCCTGGTGACGGCACGGCGACCGCCGAGTGCCTGCTGCACGAACCGGGACTATACGAGGTCGAGGTGACTGGCGGCAGAGAACCCGCGTACCGGCTGGTGCTGGTCGTGGAGCGGTGAGGGCACGATGTCAGGAGACACTTTCGACGTCCACGTCCTTCCGGTCGGACCGGTGGACAGCTTCGCTGACGCGGGCACTCTCGACGAGGCGAAGCTGACCGTCGCTGCGCTGGCTCAGATGGGCGGCCGACCAGTCACCGCCGCTGACATGCCAGAGGTGATCGTCTCCCTCTCCGGTGCGGACGCCGCTCTGGCGAGGTGGTCGACCAAGCGGGACGGTGAAGACCGTTCGTCCGCCCTGCTGTGGTTCGGCCACGGCCAAGCCAGAGACGTCGGCGCTGTGTTGCACGTCCCACGCACCAGGCCGGACGGGGGGAACGCGTATGTGACGCCGGCGATGTTCGCTCACCACATTCACGAGGAGCAGACGCGCCGGCAGCGCAACAGCGACGACCTGTGGGCGGTCGTCGTGATCGAAGCCTGCAACGGCCGGAGTTTCGTCGGAGACATCGCCAATCTCTTCCAAGGCAGCAGACGTCCTCCGGGCCACGCGCTGCTCCTCGTGGGTTCAGGCGAGATCAGCGGGCCGGGATACCTGGGCAAGTTCCGCCAGGCGCTCGAGGACTACCTGGTGTCCCTGACCCACCACGATCAGGTCTTCACGCTGAGACACATCGCGGACGTCGTGTGTCGCGACAAGGACGTGTTCTTCTCACAGATCCTCGGTGCTGACCCCGGTACGGAGTTCCGGCTGGTGCTGCCCGGCGACTTCCAGGACGCGGGTGCGATGACCGTCGCCGATCAGCAGCGGTTGAAGGCGGGCGACGCGCTTCGCTCGGTGCCCGTCGGCCGTGTAGCCGCAGGGGCGAGCCACCTTGAGACGACCACCCGCTTCGCGGGACGCGCCGAGGACCTCCAGCGGATCGCTGACTGGGCTGGGAATCCGCGCGGCGCCGCTGTGCTGGCCGTAACTGGCCCGGCGGGTGCGGGCAAGTCGGCGTTGCTCGCCGAGGCGGTCAGGCGCGCTCCTGAAGGCAACTTGCCCGGTGTCGTCGTACTGGCGCTGACCGGAAGCACACCGGACGACGTTGTACGTCGGCTGGCGATGTGGTTGGGCTTGCAGGATCAGGAAGGTGCATACGTCGACGCGGTTCGCGCCGCCTTCGTCAATGCCCCGCCACAAGGTCAGTGGCTGATCGTTGCCGATGCGCTGGACGAGGCGAGAGACCCGGTCCAGGTCGCCTCGGTTCTCCGGGACCTGACTAACGTGCCTGGGGTTCGGCTGCTTGTCGGCACCAGACCTGCGTCAGCGCGGGGTGCAATCGGTGACCAGGGCGACGTGCCGGGGACGGATCTGCTCGAAGTTCTCGGATCGCGGACCGGATATGCGGAAGTGTGGACGGTGGAACCGGATGCTGTCGGTGCGCGCGAGTACACAGAGAAGCACGTTCGCCGGTTGGCGATGCGGCACTTGGAGCCCGGCGACACCCTGTCCGCGCTCGTGCGCAAGGTCGCTGACCGTGTCGAGTCGCACGTGCGCAGCGGGGAATGGCAGTTCCTCCAGGCGACCCTGGTGATCCAGGCGATTGAGGAGCGGACCACTATCCTCTTCGACAACGACTCGCTGAGTGTCCTGTTGGAGAGCAACAGAAGCGGTCTCTTCGGCGCGGCGGTCACACGCATCACCGCGGAGATGCCGAAGGCCCGAGCCTTCCTGCGAGCTCTGACGTACGGACATGGCCGCGGTTTGCCTAGGGCTGAGGGAATCTGGGCGAAAGCCGCAGCGGGTCTGGCCGGTGACGGCGGGGTTGACGACGGCGACCTTGCGTCGTTCCTCCACCTCGCGGCCGGCTACATCATGCTGGACGGCGAGTACCGGAGAAGTGTGTACCGCCTGGCAAATCGCAGCTTCACCGACCAGCTCCTGGAGACCGGCGATCACGAGCAGGAGCGGTTCGGCATGTTCGCCGCCCTGCTGGAGCTCGCGGACCGGCAGGCCCGGTCGAAGGAACGGATGAGCCCTCATCTCCGGTCGCGGCTCGCCGAGTACGCGTCGGACTGCGGAGCCCAGGGCTGGGCGGCACTCGCTGGGCACACCGCAGTGCTGGACGCACTGCCCATGCCATCGTTGACCGCGCTGGCGCTCAGCCCGCGTCCCGGGGCGGAGGCCGCCGCGATCGACCTGCCCATCGAGGTGGTGGGCACGGTCGTCTCCGCGCACCTGATTGAGTCGTCTGACCACGACGATCGTCCTGGCCTGCGCCAACTGGGCGGACTGAGGGCCACCGGGCGTCTCCACGAAGCCGGTCCGAACGCGGCGTGGCGGATTCGCTGGGGACGGCTGCGTCGGGTACCTCCACATCTGCAGCTTGAGGGTGTCGACGGCGCGGTATCCGCGGTCGCGGCGGATCCGTCGGCGCGGTGGCTGGTGACCGGCTCGCTCGACGGCACGATCCTGGTGTGGGAACCGTGGCGACGACACCACCCGACCAGGCTGATGAGAGACGCCACCAGCGCGGTCAGCGCGATCGGCGCGTGCGGCAGCAAGGGAATAGACGACGTTCCCGTTCTCCTTGCCGCCGCCCACGAAGACCGGAAGGTGCGGTTGTGGCAGCTCACGAGCGAGGTGCCGACATCGCAGACGCACACCTCTCGTGAGGTGATCAGGGCGATCGTCGCCCTTCACGGTGAGCCGTTCCGTTTCGTGATCGCTGGAGAGGCCGGATACGTCGCTCTGCTCGATGCGGCCGGAATCGCACCACAGCAGACCGAACCTCCTTCGAGCACCGAGGTTGTGGGGTTGGTGCCGATCTCGGGAAGGTGTGGCGAGCGGTTCTTCGCGACTGCTCAGCAGTCCGGCCACATCGGACTGTGGAGTGCGGACGGGCCCAGTCCCGTTCTTCTCTCTGTTGTCAGGTCTCCCAGTGTTCTCGCGGGAATGGCCACAGCTGCTTCAGCAGAGGGCGCGATCCTTGTCACGACCAGCATGAGCGGGGCGGTCGGTTACTGGAAGTTGAACGGTGACAACAAAATCGTCGCCGATGTCGAGGCTGAGCAGCAGGACAACAGGCCACGAGACCTCGGGCGGCAGGCGATACCCGTCGTGGTGTCCGCTGCCGGGCGGACCGCGTCGATCTTCGGGCAGAACGACGGCGTTCTGATGGTGACCTGCCCCGGTGGTCGTCTCGAACCTGTGCAGATGGGAAAGAAGGCCATCAGGGCCATGACAGTTCTGCGCGGCCCCCATTCCGGCCCCGTGGTCGCGGTGACAGTGGAACGTGACCGGAGAGTCCACTTCTGGGACCCGTCGGTTCCCGTCGGCTTCCAAGGAGAAGGTGGTTCGTATCCGGTCGCGGACCACATGTACCGCCATGAGTGGGCGAACGGCGGCGAAGCGCTCGTGATCGTAAAGAAACGCGGTGACGAGGCCAGGCCGATGGTGCTCGACGCCACCAACGGCGACGAGTGGCTTTCCGCGGACGCGGTGCTGACAGAGGAGAACGGTACCTGCGGAACAGGAACGATCGTCGGAGTTGCAGCGCAGGAGCTCGGCTACCGAGTGGTGGCCGAGGTCCCGCTGGTTTCGGAACGAGGGTTTGTGAATGTCGCCGCGACGGCCAACCGCCGAGGCGCGGTCGTTCTGTGGAGACGAGCCGGCGAGGGGTGGGATCGCCTTCGGGTGATCGAGCTTGGGGCCGCCTGCCGCGGACTGGTCGTGCTGAACGAGCTGCGCCTCGCCGTGTCGACGGACGACGGTGTGCTCGTGCTGGATCTGTGCGGGACCTGCTCGTCAGACGGATCGGAGAACGATGATGAATGACGACCACGAATTGCAGGACATTCTCGACGAGCTGTTCACCGGCCCGAGTCCGAGGTATGGCGGCTACGAGCGGTTGTACGACCCCGAAGTCGTGATTCCGAACAGGCTGGTCAACCTGACATTGCGGGACAGGCGGAACAGCGTTGAAGTGCGTGACGTGACGCTCTTCCTCGGTCTCCAGCAGGCGGGCGGCGAACTGTGGGAGCACGAGGTGCGCAGTTTGCTGCGGTTGCAGGTTCTGGGGCATCCCGCACTTCCCCAGATCGAGGATGGGAAGTTCGATCGCGGCCAGAGCATCGCTTTTGTGATGACCAGGTACGAGGGCCAACCGTTCGCCCGCGACTGGGAGGATCTGCTGACCCAGTGGGCGCCTGCCCAGCCGGTCGTCGCGTTCGAACAGTTTAGCCTGCTGGTGGACGCGCTGTGCCAGCTGCACGGAACCCGGGTCATGCACAGGAACCTGTCCCTCGGCGCGATCCGGGTGAAGAATGTGGAGGGAAGACCCGACAGGACGACGTTTTCACTTGCGCGTTTCGAAGTCAGTGCACTGCTAAACAACCTGTTGCACGCTGTGTTCGACGAAGATGGCAGGCCGGAGTACGACGAGGTCGTGCGAGCCCTGTTCCTGAAACCTCCCGGCTCACTGACGCGTGCACACCACCTGGCATATCTGCCACCGGAACGTCATGCCCTTATCTTCCACGACGTCGGGTTCCGCCAGCTCGACTACGGAAGTACAGACGTCTTCGGCTTGGGCGTGCTCGGTTGGGAACTCTTCGTTGGCCCTCTGGTACGCGTGCTGCGTGATGAGTGCCGAGCGGTCGAAGCAGCCACGAGAGACGAACTGCCTTCGGCCTTGATCGACCTGCACAACGCGATGCGAGTGAGACTGGTCGGCGACACGACGATCCCGCGGCCACTGCGCGAGACGCTGCGGAACATGCTCGACTCCGCGCCTGCTGATCGCCTCACCTCTTTCGAAGCGTCAGGGGAACTGCAGCAGCACTGGGCGGACATCTGCACGGCGTTGGAGGGTGAGGCAGCCGAGACCGAGCTGAAACTCATTGCGTTCATGCCGGACGACTCGGTCGACACCTTGTACAGGATCCGCGGCTGGATCGACCACTCGCCGGACACTCCGGAAGGCTGTACCGAACTTCAGGCCTTTCTGGAGAACGAGTTGTGCAATGCGGAACTGGTGCATTGCCATGGAGGGGCGACCGGCTTCGTGAAGGCGACAAGTACGAACGCTGCCAGTCAACGCGACGCGCAGTGGGTTTTGATCGGTGAACAGGCGGTGTGGTTCTGCGCATTCCACTACATGGCATCCAGTTCGGGACGGAGCAGGGAAACGCACTACGACACCCTAGTGATCAAGTACCTGACGGATAAGCGCAATGCCTCAGAGATTATCTCCATCCGCCCTCGGCGACGCATCGGAAGAGTGGATCTCGTTCCGTTCCGGGCGGGCGATCCGCTCGACGACCACCGCGCAGGACGTCCGTCGTGGAAGCCGTTGACGGAGGAGGTGACGACCGAGCGGGCACGCGAGGACGTCGGCGTCGACGAGCTGATGCGGCAGGCCAGATTCACATTGCAGTACCGCGGCTTGATGCACAGAGCCCGTCAGTACCCCTTCTACCGGCGTGATCTCGAGGACGGCACATTCGTGCTCGTCCACGACAAGGAGAAGGACCGTTCGCGACAACACGAGGACGCGCTGTACGCCGCCTACGTTTCGGTCGACGGCGGCCGGTTGAGACCGTCGCTTGGCGGGTTCGCCGAAGAGCTGCTGCACGAGTCGGAAGTTCCGGTGTTGAAGATCGGAGGCGACAGGGACTCCCCCTACTTCGGTAGGCACGGGGATGAAGTCGCCATCGTCAAGCGGCTCGACGACAACGCGATCGTGGTCAGGCCGAGGAACGGAAAGCGGTCGGTGCCGGAGAAGGGGTGGTTGAGGCCTGAAGGCGATGTCGGCAGCGAGGTTCAGCTGCGCAGGGAGGGCGAAGGAGTCGACGCCCTGCGTCAGCGACGGGGTCTCGCCAAGGTGCTGAGGACACCGAGGTCGATCGAACTGACGCACAAACGGGACTCCGTGATCGGGATTCCGCTCCCGCCGGACACAAAGAACCTCGTGGGCAAGGCGGACGAGATCGTCGCGGAGATGCTCCGGTTGCACCCGTTCTATGCGCTGCAGGGACCGCCAGGCACGGGAAAGAGCACGGTTGTCTCCCGGGCTTTGCACCAGTACCTGACGACCGAGCACGGCTCGAGGGTGTTGGTGAGCGCACAGTCGAACGACGCATTGGACCAGTTGGCGGCCAAGGTGGTCGCGTTGCTCAAGCCCGCTGTCGACGACCAGTCCGTGCTGGTGTTGCGCGAGCTCGCCAGGAGCAAGGACGAAAAGGATCTGCCGGCCGGACTGCGGTGGATGACCGCTGAGCAGAACGCGCGAGCTCTGGTCGAACGAGTGCGGGACCGGGTGAACAAGGGCTGCGACGGCGCGGCTGACGAAGATGAGGCGGAACTCATGAGGCGGTGGGCCGCAGCCGCGCAGAAGACCCTGGTGGAGCTGACCGAACGGGTGCGCTCAAGTGCTGACGTCGTGTTTGCCACCTGCTCGATTGCGGGAACGTTGACCGATGATCTCCGCAGCTCGGCAGGCGTTTTCGACTGGGTGATCGTGGAGGAGGCCGCGAAGGCCTGGCCGACCGAGATCATCATCCCGCTCGTGCGAGGGGTGCGTTGGACGCTCGTTGGTGACCATCGGCAACTCGGTCCGCATCGGGCGCGGGACATGCACACTTTTCTGGAGAAGCTGGCCAATCACGAGCATGAACAGGTCGCGCTGCACCACGCTGCGCGGGAGGGGTACGAGAAGTTCGTCCGACTCTTTGAGGGATTCTTTGCGCAGGAGCGGGAGGAAGGACCCAGCGGGAGCTCGCCACCGGTCAACTCGCTGGACACGCAGTTCCGTATGCATCCGGACATCGCGATGCCGTTCGCCGAGACCTTCTACGGCGGAATCGAGTCGGGAGCGCGGATGCGGGAGGAGAGGGTGCACGGCCTGTCCGATCCGCTCTATCTCGAAGGCGCGCCCCTCGTCTGGCTGGACACGTCGTGTCACGAGGCCTGCCAAGACGAAGGCTTCTGGTACAACCTGGGCGAGGCCTCGTTGATCGAAGAACTGGTCGGCCGCCTGAACCTCCGGAAGGACAAGAACGCCGGCCGGCTCGTAGTCCTGACGCCGTACCGCCAGCAGGTGGACAAGCTGAGCCTGGGTGACCTCAAGGGCAGAGTGCACACGGTGCACTCGTTCCAGGGCGGCGAGTCAGACATCGGAATCATCTCCCTCGTGCGCAGCAGGGCACGTGGCGTCGACGTCAGGCAGAACGTGGGTCACACCGCCAGCCCGGAAGTGATCAACGTGATGTTGTCACGCGCAAAGCAGCTCATGATCGTGGTGGGCAACCTGCCGCACTTCGAACGCTACGGCGGACCTGACTGGGCTTCTGTGATCGCCGAGTTTCGCAAGGTGGGCAGGACGGTCGACGCCGCCACGGGGGAGGTCGTCCGATGACCAGTTCGGTGCTCGTATCCATCCCATGCCGCCTCATCACTTTGAACATGGAACTGGGAGAGGCGGACGGCGCGGGCACACTGGAGGGACTGGTCCTGCGTGCGGTGGCCGGTGGGAGGACCACGGTCAAGCACCTGTCCGAACTATTCTCTCTGCCCAGCAGGCTGATGCTCGACGTGGTGCACGGCCTGTGGAGCCGAGGGCTGCTGGCGGTCGACCTCACAAAGAACGTTCTGGAGCTGACGTCCACCGGGTTGGCCGCGTGCGGCCGGACCGAGGACGAGTCTGTCGTCGCCAAGCTGGACAAGGACAAGTTCCTCTTCGACCCTGTCACTGAAACGATCATGCCTTATCGACCGGGTATGGAGAGGAGCCAGTTCGGCGCGCTTGAGATGCCGGTGACACGGGGTGTGGACGTGAGTGACATCCCGCAGAACGCGCTGTTAAGGGCTGTGAGGGAGGCCGTGCGGGACGAACGCAGCAAACTTCTGCCGCGCAAGGTGCTGAAGGTGTCGTTCGCCAATCCGCTGCTGAGTCCTCCGGAAGCTGTCCAGTGGAAAACGGTCGAGGTGGTGCTTGGGCGCGATCAGGTGACCAGGCAGCTGACGCTGACCCCGGTCACCACTCCACCGGGATGGAACTTGCGGGCGGTGCAGCGGTTCCAGTCGAGGGTCCGGGAGTTGGTCCGGGACAGACCTGACAGTCGATTCGTACGCCGCCTGCTGAGCGAGGAAGCGCCGGCCGCGGCGCCGCCGGCTGACCTCCGTGCACTGATGGTCGAGCTGGCGCAGTTCGCTGACGACGTGAGTGCGGTCGCCCCGGACGAGCTCGAGGACCTGCACAAGGAGCTGCGTGCCACCGTCACTAGCGTGCTCACCTACGTCGAGGATGCGGAGCGCTCGAGATGCTCGGTGGAGTGCGTGGCACCGGGCAGTGGTGCCGACTGGGCGTTGACCTACCTGGTGGAGCAGGCCGAGCAGCAGATCGTGCTGTCGGTGCCGCGCATCTCCTACAACGCCTTGAACAAGGTGCTGCCGTTGTTGGAGACCGCGGCTGAGCTCGGCAAGCGGCTCGTGTTCCTCTGGGGTGATCATCCGTCGGCCGCGCTGGACGGCAAGACCAAGATCGCATTGCTGCAACTGAAAGCCAAGTTTCCGCGACATGTCCTGCTGGAGGGGAGCAGCAGCCGGTGCACCACATCGGTGATCGTCTGCGACGACAAGCAGGTGTTCCTCAGCTCCCGGAGCGTACTGTCGGAGGACAGCGGGGCTGGAGTGCTGGTGGGCCCTCGCGATGGAACCACAGAGGCGCCCGAATGTGTTCTGGACGTGCTGAAGTGGGCGAAGAAGGCTTATCCCGACTGGGAGACGGCGCGCCGCATCGCTGTCCTGCCCACCGATTTCGGCGCCCAGCAGAAGGACCTGGACGACGCGGAGCCGCTGTTGTGGCGTCGGCTCCGGCTGCCGGAGGTCGAGGAGGGCTGGCGAGCGGACGAGATCGGGTATCGCACGAAGTGGGCCGCCAGCTGGGGCCGGGTGCTGAGAGAACTCGTGGTCGCAGTGGAAGAGGTCTATCGGGGTGCTCCGGTCGTGCGCGCTGTCGCGGGTGGTGACTACGTCGACCTCGTTCGTCGGACGATCGCCGGAAGCGCCGAGCGACTCGCGATCATCGACGACAACGCCGAGACGGAGAATTGCGGCACAGAGCTCGCGGAGATGTTGCTGGAGGCCATCAACCGCGGTGTGATCGTCCACCTGCAGCACCCGCAGTTCCACGGCGGGCGGCGTCCGGTCGATAAGTACGCCGATGTGCTCGGTGAGGTCACTGCCGCGCAGACCCTGCGCAACACCAAAGGGAAAGCACGCGCGGTGATCCGTGATCACGAACTTGTCGTCGGCGGCCATGGGCCGGTGGGCAACAAGTCGGCACGGCCGACGCACGGCCAACCTCTTGCGGAACTTGGACTGCACGTCGTGAGCACGATGTTCACTGCGGAGTTCGCCGCGAGCATGGGTATCCGGGACTGGTTCGGGCTGTCCGCGGGGGAGGAGGACGCGCCTCGCTACCTTCCTCCGCTGCCGACCCTGACGGGGGCCCAAGTCGACGACGATCCGTGGGCGGTGCTCGACGCTCGGCTGGTCGCGGGAGCGCCGCCGGACAGGTTGCGCCGCGAAGCGGCAATGTTGCTGGCGGGGGAAACCGACGGAGGGCAACGGCGTGAGAACTGGGGCAGGTGGCTGCTGCATGAGGCGTGGGAAAGGCGCGCGTTCGTCGAGGCGGGGTTGCTGGCGCCATTGATCGGCGATCCGGAGTTTCCAGCCGCACAGGCGGCTGCGGCGATCCCGCTTGAACACGGTCCGCTCGGGGAACAGCTGTACGAGTTCGCAGTGGATCTCGCGGCAGGACCGCCGGAAGGGCGCCTCACCGCTCTCGTGGGCGTCGTCGCGGAGATGCTCCTCCACGGTGCCGAGAGTGGACTTGAGGTCTACGACCTGCTGGCCGCGGGGGGCGACGGATACAGGGAAGGTCTGCCACCGACGTGGTGTCGGCTCGTCGAGGAAGCGTCGGCCTGTTTCAGCGCTACGCGCGCGCCGCTCCCGCTCGCTGACATCGACGAGTGGGCGCGCAAGCGGGCGTTCTACGGCGATGTCCGGCAGAGCAAGGAAGACCTTCGCATCAAGGTGGAGGCGTTTGAGAAGGGGGAGAACCACTTCAACTTTGTGCCTGGGCAGAAGCTGCACAGAGAGATGTTCATGCCGGGCGAGATAATGACGGATGTGCTGAGCATCGCGCGGAACGAGGTCAGCGAGGTGGAACGAGCACGAATCGCTGCGGCCTTGCCTGAAGACGCTCGTGCGTACATGAACGGGCTGGCGTCGAAGCAACTCATGATCCAGAAGATCGCCTGGAGCAACCACCTGACGTACGCGAGGAAGGTCGATCACTTCGTGGAGGAGGCACGGCGGCTGGCCGTGATCCCGGACGACCACGAGGCCCGGCCCGTACTGGCTCCTGAGCAACGCAGGTTCGCGCGTTTCCTTGAGAGGGAGTGGCATCGACTCGAATCCGAGGCGGAAGCGCTCGACGTTCCGGTGTGTCATGCCGCGAACGCCCTGTTGCACTGGTTCAGCTCAATGCCGACGATCGGGAAGGAGATCCGATGAGCGCGCTCGACCTCGAACTGCTCAGGAGGTGGCCTGGCCGGCTGCGCTTTCCTGATGTGCTCGTCGCTTTGGACGACTCTCCGGACGCGACAGCGCCGGATCCCGTCGTACTCGGCAGAGCGGTGCTCGCCGCGGTCGGAGGTATGTCTGCGCACGCCGTGTTCGACGATCTGTTGAATCGCGGCGAGTTCGTTGCCGCGGAACACCTGCTGGGGCAGTGGCCCGACGCGCGCGAGCGAGGTTCAGCGGATCTCGCGATGCGGCTGGCTTCGGCGCGGGAACAGGCGGTCGTGACGGTACGGCAGTGCGTCGAAGGACTGGTTCGTCGTGCCGAGTCTGCGGGCGTGCGGTTCGACAAACCAGATCTAACAGAGCTCGTGAAACGCGCATCGTACCGTGTGGCTGCGGCAGACGAACTGATGAGACCGGTGCAGTCCCGCTTTGAGGAGAAGGTGGAGGCCGCCAGCAGGGCGTTGCGTGACCGGATCACAGAACAGGAACGTTCAGCGGGCGCTGATGCGGGTCAGTTCGCGTCGAAGCAGCTGCTGGCGTTGCTGGCGGCGGGGGAACTGGTCGCTGTCCGGGCGAGGCTCGACCGCGAACCTGTGGGAGCTCCGATCCCCGAGGCCACGATGGCGCTTCCCACGTGGACGGGGCGGTGGTCACCGGAGGAGATGCTCGGATACCACCTCAACCAGGGGAAGAGCCGTCCACCCGAGTTCGGTCTGTGGAAGCCGTCGGACGTGGAGGCCCGGCAGGTGCTCACCGCGTACCAGGATCTCAGCACGCGCCAGCCGGGAAAGGCGGCCGCAGCGTTCGCCACCGCCCTCGACGCGTTCCTGGGCGTGGCCGACCGGCAGGTCACCGCGATGCCGTCCGACGGTGGACACATGGCTTTCATCGAGGGAATGTTCGCGAAGGATCACCTGTCGCGGCTGCACCCGAACGGCAAGGTCGATCTCTACATCGCCAGTCCCGGCACGACCGCGGTGCCGCCATCATCGAGTTCGTGGCAGCCTCACATCGCGGTGGGGCCCGATCTCGTCTCCGGCCAGTACACCGACCGCCATTCCACGGCAGTGCTTTCGCTGCGGGACCTGCTCAGACTGGTCGTGTTGCCGCCCCGTGATCGCGCTGTGGGCTTGCTGAGCGTCGTCGCCCCACAATGGCCGGTCGACGCCCTGATTGGAGACACTGCCGAGGCTCTCGACCGAATTCTGGGAGACGACCCCGCGGACCGATGGCTGGCGCTGCGGTGGATCACGCACCTGTCGTTGCGCGGTGCCGCCTCAACCGCGTTCGCGATGGACCAGTGCACCGGCATGGACGCTTCCCTGCTGAGGGTCGCGTTGCGCTACTCGCAGGATGTGAGCCGGAACCTTTGGAACGAGGCAGATGGCGGGTGGCGCTACGACGCGGCTCTTCGGCAAGCGCTACGTGACGTTCTCCTGACCCGATGTGGTCCGCCAGAGGCCCAAGCTGCATGGTGGGCCGCAGTGGCCAGCTGTGACGACGACACGGGTGCGGTGGGACGGAAAGATCTCCTCGAGTTCGCCGTCATCGCCTCCGATGACGACAAGACGCGCGACGACGTCGCCGACGGTGTGGAAGTACTGCTGGCGAATGGACTTTTGATTCAGCAGAGATCGGCGAACGAGCTCACGGTGCCACTCGCCGGTGTGGTGCGACTCCTTCGCAGCGAGGCCGAGGGCCGGTTGATCGGGACGCTCAACCGAATGGCCACACGCGTTGAGCAAGCCGTCGTCGAGCCAGCGAAGGCCTGGACCGCCTGGCATCGCAACAGGTTTGTCGTGGTGCCTGCCTACTCGGCGTATGTCGAGGCCGAGAGCGCGGCAGCCGACGCGGAGAGGCTGGCGACTCTCGTGTCCGCGGTACGGCAGGAACTCGCGGAAGGCCAGTGGGCCAACATCCATCCCGTGACTACCAGTCTTCCCGAATTGCTGACGGAGCTGGCAGCGCAGTGGCGTGGCGAGTACCCCGATGTTCATCTCGACCTGCGGTGTCCTCCCATAGTTCGAGTCGCCGTACCGGTGGAGGTGGTCAAGGCGGCTTTGTACGAGGTTCTGGATAACGCGGCGGAGGCGATGCCGGGCGCCGGCGACTGGAACGTGACGGTGATGGTGACGGTCAACACCCTCGAAGTTCTGGTCGATGTCCGTGACAACGGCCCAGGTTTACCCGCCGTGGTCCGGGGCCGTCGGATCTTCGGAAAGGGGGTGAGCACCCGCGGCACAGACCGTGGCTTCGGCTTGTACAGGGCGCGGCAGTTGTTGCGGCGCTACTCGAACTCGGTGGTCGAGGCGGATATGGAGGTCATTGAGACGCCACATCCGACACTGTCAGGTGCCGCGCTGAGGGTAGTGCTGCCAGAAGAGGAGCCCTAAGCGAGTCTTGTTCACGACAGATAGAAGGATTGCGCCTGACAGGTCCGGCTGCCGGCAACTGGGCGGGAACTGCGCCTGCTGGCCGCGATAGACCTGATCATGCAGGGCGTTGCCTCTCGCTACGCGCCGACCGGCCCGTACAATACGCTTCCGTTGAAGTGGCAACCTGCTTGAGATGGGGCGCAGAGTCCTGCCGCTGCGGAACCTCTCGACCTCGTCAATGCACGGACACGCTTTGTTAGATTCACGCTGAAGGAGTCAACTGTTTGTCAGCGGCCAGCAGGAATTCCCCGTGGACGGCCAGTTGTGGCGGCCACTTACGTTCCCCGCTGGCGGCCATTTGCACTGTCGGTGAAGTCCGGAGGTGAGACGAACTACCGGACAGGCTGATCGGGCGTCGCCGTCCAGACGGCGCCGCCGCGGGGCCTACGGGCAGCGGGCCGCTTCGATGCTGCCCAAGACCCCAGGCTGCCGCGCCGCTTCCGGTGCTCGGCCGCTGGCGCGCCCTGCGCTCCGGGTCGGCTTGCCACCGATCGCCTCGGTCACGTCGGGGACTTCAGCGTGAACATCCACATCACTCGTGGCAACTGTGGTGCGGCCAGATATCTCCCCGCTAACTGGCTGTCAGTGGGGAGTTTGAACTGGCCACTGACAACTGTTCGATCTGGGCGATGAGTTGTTCAGGGTAACGTCCAGTTTCGGGGGCCACACGGCGACGGGTATCGGCGAGTTGTGGATGTCACGTGTTGTGGCGCCCGCCGTACCAGCCACCCATATACATGGCCCAGGCCGTGAATCAACCAAGCACCAGCGAGCGTTCACATCGCGAGCGCCAGCGTCAATGCAAGGGGGTTCAAGTCGCTACCGACTTGAACCCCCACGTGTCCGAGGAGCGACTTGCTCTCTATCCCTACGGCTCTCTATGGAATGACGTCGCCTGACCAACCCGTCCCGGTCGTCCCGCCGATTTCGATGGCTGGCCACGTCGTCAGGACGGCCAGAACCGGGTTGCTACCTGGGCGAACCGCTTGAAGGCGCTATCGGGACGGGCATCGTGAACCCCGTCCCGATAGCGCTGCATCCCTGTGCTTCTGGCTCGTCTCAGCTGATCGCGGATGGGCCGGGTGGCCGGGTAGGAGCTCAGGCCGCACTGCGCACCAGCGTAGGCCTGGGCCGGCGTGTCGACGCGCGCTTCGCGCGCATCTCGGCCGAGCGGGGTCGAGCTGCTGCGTCATGTCGATCGAGACGAACCCCTGGATGGCGCCGGGCGGCAGTTGGCGCACGCGTAGGTTCCTCACGCCGTTTGGGCAGGTGAGCAAGCATGCTGCGCTGACCGTCCGCTCGGCGGACGGCGAAGTTCATAGCTTGCTGATGCGATTGCTCGACCAGGGCTGTGGTCTCGTCGCTGCGCACGTAACAACTGTTGTTGGTGCATCGACATGAAGGTAATGACAACCGCCTTGGGAGGTGGTCGCGTGCCTCGTACGTTGACGGCGGGGCAGTCGCCTGTGGTGTTGTCAATAGAACTATCAGTTCTTCTGCAGTCCGGTCGACGAGCCGTCGAGTTGGCCGCAAGAACGCTGCCTCGGCAAAAGTTTGGACAGCTGGCGTTTCGTGCGATCTACGTATAGGGGTGACATGGAATACGATCCCGACACCAACGCTTTCTCCGGTACATACCACGTGGGCTTACCGCAGGTGATGTGGCACATCACCGATGTCTGCGCACTCACTTGTCCGTACTGTTTCTCGACGAAATCCGGCTTAGGCACCGAAGTTGACAAGCTTGAGCCCATAGTCGATAGGTTAAAGCAGCTTGGGGTGCTGAAGGTAGATTTTGGCGGCGGCGAGCCTGTTTCGTACAGTCAGTTCGGTGAAGCTGTCGATTTATGCGAGCAGCGTAGAATGCACCTCACTGTGACCACCAGTGGTGTCATCTCGCCGAAGTCGCGAGGCTGGTTGCTTACGAATCATAACCGATTCGCGCGGGTGATCGTGTCTATGGACGGAACCTCGCTGATTCACGATCGGCTGCGTGGGCGGATTGGCGCGTTTCGGGAAGCGCTCGCACTTCTGGTAGATCTGATAGGCGACGGCGCAAAGGTTCGAGTCAATACTGTGATTACATCAGCGGTCACCCGAGAGGTGATGGGGGGCCTTCAGCGTGAACTCGATTCAGTGGGTCTGTCAGAATGGTGCCTGATACAGCCGCACCCTTCAAACGCAAAGCCGACGTTTGAGGACTTTGCTATCGAGGATGCAAAGTTTCGCGACCTTGTTGCATCGGTGCGTGGAACTCGCAGGGAGGAAATGAAGGTCATTGAGCGCCCGCGATCTGCTTATGTTGGCTATTGGACGCTTCATCCTGGGGGCCAGATGCGACCACAAACAACCGGACCGGAAGATGGAGTAGGCTTCCACATCCTAGAAGCAAGCTATGAACAAGCAATGCTGGAAATTGGAAAAGTTCCCGTCAAGGTTCCGACTGAAAATGGAGTCAAGTAGTGTCTGCTGAATCGACTAAAGTCGAGAACAGAGGGTCCTCGGAATATGTATCTCAGCTGCTCGGGCTTATGGCGGAGAATGTGGCGGGCATGGGTGTAGCTGCCAAGGTCAATAGTCGGCCGTTGTCGGGCAAGAAATCTTCAGTAATCATCGACATAGTCGTGGGTCTGGGTGTTGCCGCTACCTGGGATGTTCTGAAATTCGTGGTCGGCGCCTTGGGTGTGTCTCGACGCGGGTCTTCCGATGACGAAATTACCATAAATGGCAGGACCTATTCCATCAAGGAGATCGATGACGGAGATAAGAAAGATCCGGACTCCAGTAGCGACTGATCGGGCATCCAGGCGGTAGGCATGAAGACCGTAGTAGTGTCGATGGGCGTATCAGGCTATCCAGGAAGCCGGCAGCTGGAAGACATTCCCTGTGCTCATCAGGACGCTCACAACTTGCACAAGAGTCTGCGGCTCGGGCTTGGCGATACTTACGACATGTGGCGCAGCATAACGATGCAGGACCCATCCGCTAATGAGGCGCTAGCGCTCCTGACGCTGACTTCTCGAATTCTGCGTTCGGAAGACCTGCTGGTCATCTACTTTAGTGGACATGCCAGGCTTCGGAGAAGCACCTTAATGTTGGCGTGCTCAGACGCGCTTGATGACGGTAGAGGTCACCTAGCGGTATCGGATTTGGCTAATGCATGCGCAGAGGTAAATGCCGCATTGATCCTTGACTGTTGCCATTCGGGCGCGGCTGCGAGCCTAGCTAATAGACCAAATTTGCTCACGCCAACAACTCTCTCGGTTCTTGCGTCAAGCGCTGCTTTCTCTACTGCGGAGCATCTTCCGGAAGGGAGTCCGTTTACCTCAGCACTGATTGGTGTCATCGAGGACGCCTCAGTGACTGGCAGTGAACTTTCACTTGTGGCGCTAGCAAAAGAATTGAACTCAGGTAAGGGTGCGCAGGATCGATGTGTGGTCAACGTTGCGGAAGGTAACGACGACGTCGTGCTAATCCGAGAGCAACGCGATCTGATCGCTGCCAAAGAAACTGCGGATAGATTCGTCGGCAAACTTGAGAGTGCTGACCGGGTGGCACGAGAACTGATGTGGTATTCCGCTGCGGAACTTCCGCAAGCGTATCAGTCAGTTCTAGTTGGTGAAATAGCCTCATCGCGGATTGCTGGAGAGGCAAGCTGGCTCGTGCGGCGCGCAATCGGGTCATTTCTAGATAGTCAGCCGGGGCATTCTCGGATCCGCAATGACGTAGCTCTCAGGTTGATCAGTTCGGAAGATTGGATGGAAGTCTGTGTAGGTCTGATCGGTGCTCGGCATCTTTTAGGCACGGACGGAGGCCTACGTACAGCTGCCTTGAGCGTTCTTGAATCTTACATGCCTGCAAATGCGACATGGTTGGCTAGCATGTACCTGACCGACTGCGGTGAGTACGACTTTGAATGTGTGGAGCGCAGTCAACTTGTGAAGACATCCTGGGGCCTCATGGAGGTTCTGGAGCACTTCCGTGCGTCGGAAAAAGGTGATCAATGGCTTTCGGCCTGGGTTCTTGATCTTGCGAGAGTAACCGGGGAAGAAGGTGTGTATCTGGATGTCGCTACGCATTTGAGTATGAATGGTTTCGTATTGCCGTCCCGCGTTGTTGCTCGTCCAATTTCGGAGGATCCGCTCTTTAAGTACCTATATTCTTTGGAGCCAAGGGGAAGACTGTCGTCGGCGAGTGGGAAATGGCTGATGTCGGGCTTATTTGGAAACTGGCGACGCGATGGAAGGTCGAATCTTCGGGCATATGCAGAAAGTAGGCGGCCGAGCGCTGTTTTGCGAAGCCTCGAACAGCTTGGGGCCCTTCCCTCGGTAACGCTGCGCACAGCGGTCTTGCTGGACCCTTGGGTAAGTGAACACCTAGATCGGACTGACGTGGTTCTGGGCTGGGGCTTGACCGACGATCACCCTTGGGTTCGCAGGGCAGCTGTGGAGCTTGCTGGAGATGGCCGACTCGGCCCCGTTACTGATGCGCTTATTGACCTAGCTAGGCGTCCTGGCCTCTTTGATCTACTTCTGACTCTGGGTGATCTGGGTGGTGACACGTTATCGCTGCTTGAGCTGATTGAAGTAACGCCAGTTGAGCAGGCGGCACTGGCGCGAGATGGGAGCTGACAATGGAATTCGCGGGTGAACATGCTGGCGGCGTAGGCGCGGAGGAGGCGGCGCCAGGAGGTGTTACTATCGCTTTCGCGCTTGGGTGTCGACGTTAACACACGCTACGTTCGCGCTCGCATTGCCGCCACCCGTTCGGTCAGTCCGCGTCTTTGTGTTGTTGTGCGGCTTCGATTAGTCGGTCAGATGTGTCGTTGGTGGGGAGCGCCTCTGAGGCGAGCTGTGCGAACGTCTCTGTGTATGGCTGCACGTCGCTTTGGGATTCCAGCCACGTTCCGCCGTGTAGGGTATCGAGGTATACGACATCGTCGAACGCGACTTCGCGGAACGACATGGCGGTAAAGGGCGCCATTCCGGCGAGTGCGCCATTGTTGTCGGGTGCAAGCTGCACTCGCACGCCGGGCAGTGTGGAAAATGTAGCTAAACGGAGCAGTTGATCAGCCATAACCAGCGAGCCTCCGACTGGACGATGCAAGATCGATTCTCCGATAATGAGATCCATGCACAGCGTTGGTCCGTTGCGAAGATGGTCAATCACTTGTTTGCGGTCAGCGTCGCTGTAGTGGCGATGGAGCTGCTTCGATAATGCGTCGGCCTGTGTCCTGCATAGCGCTGCCTCGTACTCTGGTGATCTAACAACGGGTGGTAAGACCTCCAATGCAACCACCCGCGTGTAGTTCGCCTCGGACTCTATTTCGGCGTAGGTCCAGCCGAGGCAAGCTGAGATATCGCCGCCCAGTAGCTCGAACTGCGTAGGTGCCTGTGCGCGCTGTGCTCCTAGGAGTACCGGTCGCCGCCGATCGTCAGCGATCCCGTATATCAGCGCTAGAGCGAGCACGTCGTGATCAGGAATGGGTTGAAGTGCATTTTGCAGCATCGACGTCTTGGCTGTAGACCAGCCAACATGTTTGGTCACTTCAGTCAAGCTCATGCCGCTGTCTGCGCGCCATCTGGCTAGCGCCCGGCCAACGGCGCGGTTTTGAAGATTGGATTTGAAGTTCTTAGGCACTGGTACCCTTGGCTCCCACGCACATGCTGGCGATCAGCTCTACGGAAGCAGCTTCGTTCAGACTCGTCTCGTCGAGCGCGCTGATGACCTTCTCGTACCCCTTGACTGCGTCCTGGGATTCAATGAAGAGGCTGGAGTTTTCGGCTTCGACCCACACCAGGGGCTCGTACTGCTCGAACGTCAGCCGAGTGAAGGGACCAGCGTGGCCAGCGTGCGCGCCGTGCCGTGAGGGCAGGATCCTGATCGTGACGTTCGGCAGGTTCGCCATCCGTACGAGGTGCATCATCTGCCTGGCGTGAGCTTCGGCTCCGCCGACCATCCGGTGGAGAGTCAACTCGTCGATGAAGAACGTGCGGGTGACTCCGTACTTGATCAGCTCCTGCAGTGCCAACTGCGCTTGCACGCGGTCCTGCAGTTCGTTCCGGGGCGCGGTTGCCGACGCCGCCTGCAGTTCGAGCACGTACTCGGCCGTCTGTAGGAAGACCGGCACCATGTGCGTGTGCCAGCTCGTCACCGTTCTGGCTAGTTTCAGGTGCTCAACGAGCGTCCGGAGCCAGATGGGCGCGTACACGCCGTGCTGCTGCCACCAATCCCGAACGTGAGTCTCGGAGTGCAGTGACATCAGGTGTGCCAGTTCCGCGGCCCTGACTCGGCAGGCTCCGAGAAATACTGCCACTTCGAGCTGACTTGCTCCGCCCTTGCCGTTCACGATGCCCGAGACCTTTGATTCGTCCCACTCGAAGATTGCGGCGGCGTCACGTGAGCTCAGGCCGGCGCTGGCCAAGGCCGCCCGCAGGCCGGCGCCCAGCTCGCGGCCGCGTGCGGTGGAGATCCTCTTCGGCACGTTGAGAGTCCTTTCGGTGTTTCGCCTTGGGATGGGTCGACCACCTGACGACCTCGGTAGGCCGCTTTGGTGGCGATCCATGTCAAACTGAAATCAACGTCTCATCAGCATTTCGTCAGCAGAACGACTTGGCGGCGACATGCAGGCGACATGGATGACTCAGGAGGTGGTGCGGCGTGCGGGGGTTCCGGACGGTGCTGGAGCAGAAGATCCGGGAGCGGCGGCAGA
>NZ_JBIWKS010000027.1:0-51103 GCF_044765805.1 Lentzea sp. NPDC102401
GCAGCACCGTGCCAGCGCCCGGCGTCATGATCAGGACACCACGCCGGACCATCCACACAACACCAAGATCAACTTAAGCTACGTGGCATTGCCCCTTGACCCCCAGCGTGGAACGACTGAGCGTCGTGCTCCGGCCTATTCTTCCAGGTCGTCTCCAAGTGTAACTGGCCGAGCAAGGAGTCGCTAATCCAAGGCTCGAACGGATCTGCCTGACGCCGTCAGGCAGATCCGCGGCTGTCGGGGCCCGAGCACGTCCCAGGCCACTAGTCCCCTCAGCGCCGGTCCATCGCGTGAGCGCCGACGGCGAGGTGCTGTCGTTCGACGAGCGCCGGGAACGCGTGACCCTCTTCCAGGGCAAGATCAGCACGATTCGTGTTCAGTTCACAACGGAAAACTCGGAGTCCGACACGTCTCGCCAGGGAGTGCTGCGTGCGTTGGTCCATCGCGTGCCGATGACGCTCACGTCACCCAGATGGCTTACTGCTCATCTCCTCGTTCAGATCGCGGCACCAGCTGTGATCATGCGGATACGTTTAATCAACCAACTCGGTAGACCGATCGAGGGGTTCGACCTGCTAACGCCTGTGCACGACCCCGCGATTATGAGTCGATCGACGCACTCATCGACGGTGGGAGTTCCGGCAACATGCCCGTTGACAAGACCGAGCGCGAGATCGGCGCATTGGTAGGCCAGATCGAACGCGGCGAGATCAAGCTGCCGGAGATCCAGCGCGGCTACGTGTGGAAGCCGACCCAGGTGGCGAAACTCGTTGAGTCGCTGTACCGCGGCTACCCGTCGGGTTCGCTGCTGTTCTGGCAGACCGACGATGCTCCGCAGACCCGAGCGGTGGCGATCGGCAAGCCGGTTGGCCAGCCGGCCGTGATACCGCTGTACCTGCTGGACGGACAGCAGCGCGTGACGTCTCTGCATCGGGTTCTCACTGATCACCCGCAGGCTGCCATCGTGTTCAACATCGAGAACGAGAAGTTCCAGAACCAGAGCGCTGCTACCGCCAAGGATCCACGCTGGATCAAGGTTTTCGACGTCCTCAAGCCCGGCGTCGACCAGTGGGAGCTCGTTGGGAGACTGCACCAGCTCAATCCCGACCTTGGTCCCAATGACATCAGCAAGCGTTTGCAGCGCCTGGCGACCATCCCGAGTCACAAGTTCCACATGGAGGTGTTGCGTGACTTCCCATACGACGAGGTCACTCAGATCTTCGTGCGGGTGAACAGCGGTGGGCGTCCACTCAGGACATCAGACTTGGCCCTCGCAACGCTGTCGGCCCGGTGGCCCGGCGTGCTGACGAAACTCGAGGACGAAGCACTCTATTGGACGCAACGCGGATACGGCGACGTCGACGTCACCTTCCTGACCAGAGCGCTCACCGGGGCAGTGCTCGGCCGCGGATTGTCCGCTTGGTCGCATGCCAGGTTGGTCGCCGCCACCGACGACCAACTGGAAAGCGGCTGGGCGACCGTGCAGCGCGGCCTGCGGCATCTCGTTCCCTTGCTACAGAACAACCTCGGCGCGTCACACAGCAAGCTGCTGCCTTCGATGATCGTGCTGCTCCCGTTGATCGTGCTGCTCGGTGAGCGCGACGATGAGCAACTCGACACGACAAGCGCCAACGGCATCCTCTACTGGTTCCTGCTCGCGACTATCCGCAACCGCTACAGCGGCTCCACCGACACTCGCCTCGGCCAGGACATACCCGCGGCTCGGACAGAAGCGCCGGTGAAGCAGCTGCTCGGCAACCTCGGCGTAGTCGACGCCGGCATGACCGTGACACCTCAGGACCTCGTCGGCCGGACAGTGGGAAGTCCGTTCTTCTTCCTCAGCTTCCTCGTGGCGAAAGAGGCAGGAGCGAAGGACTGGTGGGGCAGCATCGCCATCTCCGCCGCTGCGGAAGGAAGTCAAAGGCTGGAGTACCACCACATTCACCCACAGGCGACGCTCAAGAGCCACACCGCGAAGTACAGCAAGTCGGAGATCAACGACCTCGCGAACCTGGCGTTCATCTCGGGCAAGGCCAATCGCAAGATCAGCCACAGGTCTCCCGCTGACTACTTCCCGACCCTCGGTGACCAGGAGCTCGCCACCCACCTCATTCCGCTCGACAGCTCGTTGCGGGATGCCGACGCGTACAGGTCGTTCCTGGCCACGCGACGCGGATTACTCGCCAATGCGATGACCAGCCTGCTCGAACAGTTCAAACCCGCATGGCTGACGTCTGCGGCAGAGTCCGTCGATCCGATCTCCGGCTCCGTGCTCGAGTTCGTGCGGTACGACAACCCTTCTGGTGACGGCGTACTGGTCGCGACGGCACACGGAGCAGGTGCGGACTGGTCAGGCACGATTTCGACCGTGGACCTGGACGACGTGCTTGCCGCGGCAGCGGCGGGTGTCAACGGAGACCTGGTCGTTGGCGGTGAAAGCATGCCCGTCCTGGTTGATGACGACCTGATCGAGATTCCGATCGGCCCTTTCCTCGTCACCGGAACCACCTCGGAGTGGGGGAAGGTGCTCGGCCGTGAGAAGGACGACGCACAGCCGATGGCGAACTTCACCGAGCCGAAGCCGTCGTCGTGGGAAGGCGAGCGCGTTCCGTTCCCGGTGACCAGTGTCGACTGACGAGGGCCTGACACGTCACAACGAACAGCGCTGATCGCGGAGGGTGATCATCTGGTCAGCGATGAGGTCGGGCATGATGGATCGTCGAGCTGGAGGGACACGGGGTGGAAGAGCAGTCGAGCAGGTGGCACGAGATCACGCAGTCAGCGTTCAAACACGAGCGCGCGGCACTGCGGCACGTGCGGGAGCTCCTGCCCGACCGGCATCCCTACGCAGCCTGGGCCAACTTCACCTTCACGCCCAAGGAAGGCGGTCAGCCAGAGGTCGATCTCCTCGTCGCCACGCCGAGCGGCCTGCACCTCATCGAGATCAAGAGCCTTAGAGGCAGGCTGTCCAATCACTTCGCCACCTGGGTACAGCACCGGCCGAACGGCAGCACGTGGACGTTCGACAACCCGCTGGGCGACGCCGATCTGAAGGCCAAGAAGCTCAAGTCCCTGCTCGTGCAGGCAGCCAGGCAGGACCGGATCACCGTTCCGTACGTGTCGGCCGCCATCTTCCTGTCAGAACCGAGCCTGGTGTGCCAGCTCGCCGAAGGACAGAAGTACAACGTGTTCGGCCCCGAAGACGGCACGTCGCTACCCAAGATCGGCTCTGACCTGCTGCTCGGCGCCGTGAGCCGCACACCACCGAGCGCGGACTTCTTTCGCGCTCTTCCCCGCCTGTTGCAACGGGTAGGGATTCACCGAACCAGGCGCAGCGTCACCGTCGGCCAGTGGCAGATCGGGCCTCGCCCCTATGCGAGCGGCCCGACGTGGCAGGACCACGACGCGACGCGCGAGGACATGCCGGGCGAGTACCGCAGGGTCCGCATCTATCTCTACGAACGCGAAGCGGATCCAGACAAACAGCGATCGATCCGTGCAGCCGCGGAACGTGAGTTCCGTGCCTGCCAAGGCATCCATCACCCAGGCCTGCTCCGGCCGGTGGACTTCGTCGACCACGAGGCCGGACCCGCGTTGCTCATCGAGCAGGCGCAGGACGCGCAACGGCTCGACCACTTCGTCGCGCAGCGGCACGGCGAACTGGACCTGCCGACCCGGCTTGACCTGATCCGCCAGCTCGCCGAAGCGGTGAACTACGCCCACGAACGCAGGCTGGTGCACCGGGCGCTGTCGCCACGCGCCGTGATCGTGCAGCCGACTGGCGACGACTGGACCAAGCCCCGTCTGCAGGTCGGTGAGTGGCAGGCCGCCGCCCGTGGCCTGTCCGGTCCGTCGACCATGCACCAGCTGCGGCCGAGCACCGGCGCGGCCGCCCACGTCGAAGAGGCTTCAGCCGCCTATCTGGCGCCGGATTTCACCGAGGAGCCGGACGGCACCGTGGCGATCGACGTCTTCGGCGTCGGCGCGATCGCGTACCTGCTCCTCACCGGACAACCACCCGCGTCGACCCGGCCGGAACTGCTGGAGCAGCTCAGCAAGCAGGGCGGCCTGCACCCACGTGCCGTGGACGACGGCATCCCCGACGAGCTCGACACGGTGATCGCGCTCGCGACGGCGCCCGTGGTCGGCTCGCGGTTCACCGACGTCGCCGAGTTCATCGACGAGCTCGACAAAGCACAACAGTCCGATGAGCCCGCCAGCGAACGCAACGATCCTTGGAATGCCTCCAAGGGTGAGGCGCTGGCCGAAACCGACTACGTCGTCGAGCGTGTTCTCGGCACCGGCGCCACCGCGCGAGCGTTCCTGGTGATGCACGACGGGATCGACACCGTGGTCAAGGTATCGCGATCCGCGGAAGCCGAGGACCGCCTCGTCGACGAGGCAGCGGCACTGGAACACCTCCGACACGACCACATCGTCGTTCTGCGCCGGAGCCTGTTCCCGCTGGGCACCAGGCACGCCATCGAGATCGACTACGCGGGCGACCGCTCACTCGCCCACGTGCTGCGCAACGAAGGCGCGCTCCTGCCGGACAAGCTGCAACTACTCGGTGACCAGTTGCTGGATGCGTTGGCATACCTCGAAAAGAAGGGTGTCATCCACCGCGACATCAAGCCGGACAACCTCGGTGTGCGCAACCATCCGAGGTTCGGCCGCGCTTTGGTGTTGTTCGACTTCTCTCTGGCGGGGGCGCCCGTCACGGACGTCAATGCCGGCACGCGCGGCTATATCGACCCGTTCCTCGGAACCGACCGGCGTCCCGTCTATGACGCACATGCCGAGCGCTACGCCGCAGCGGTCACGCTGCACGAGATGGCGAGCCTGGAGCTGCCCGCGTGGGGCGACGACGGCACCAATCCGCGCTTCGTCACCGAGCCTGTGACGCTATCGAGTGAACTCTTCGAAGCTCCGCTGCGGGAGCCGTTGCGGACGTTCTTCGGCCGGGCGTTGCACCGCGACGCAGAGCAGCGGTTCGGGTCGGCGCTGGAGATGCGCGAGGCCTGGCAACGGGTATTCACCGCGCTCGACGAGACCGGCCCCGCCGCGGTGTCGTCGTCCGGTTCGGACAACCCGGTCGAGCTGCGTCAGGAAGCCGCTGACCGCGCCACACTCGACGCGGCGCTCGACGCAGCGGGTCTCACCCTGCGCGCCGTCGCTGTCGCCCATCGCCTGGGCGCGAACACTGTCGGGGATCTGCTCGACCTCCGGCTCAACGAGGTGCGCAAGGCTCGTGGCTTGAGCCGCAAGACGCGCGACGAGCTGATCGATCGCATCACCCAGTGGCGAGCGCGACTGCTTGCCGATCCGAGCGCCATCAGGACCGCCCGGCTGCCCGCGGACGTCGACGGGACGCGGTTGCCACTCGACGCGATCGTGGCCGGCCTGGTCCCCACGTCCAAGCGACGCAACGACAGTCAGACCACGATCAGCCGGCTCCTGCTCGGATTGCCCGACGAGGGTGGTGCGTTGCCGGAGCTGCGCTGGCCGACCAATGTGCAGGTCGCCAAGTCGACGAACCTCACGCAGGGCCGAATCGCCCAAGTTCTGTCCGGGCGGCGTAAGGCATGGTCGGGTACTGACGTCCTCGGCGTCGTGCGGGGCGAGATCGTCGAAGCGCTAACTGCATTGCGTCGGGTGGCCGCGGCCGAGGAACTCGCCGACCACCTCCTTGCCCAGCACGGCTGTTCGGACGCCACCGACCAGGCGCACCGCAAGGCGTACGCGTACGCGGTACTCCGTGCTGCTGTGGAAACCGACTCGGTGCTCGACGAGCCGCGTTTCACGCTCCGGCGGCACCACGACCGCGTGCTGATGGCGCTGCAGGTCGGGTCGAAGGACCCCGTCGACACACCGTCCGACGAGGCACTGCTCGACCTCGCGGTGCAGCTGATCAAAAAAGCTGAGGAGCTGGCCACGCAGGACCCGCTGCCGACCCCCACCGCCGTGGTTCGCGTGCTGGCGGCGTGCGCGGAGCGTTCCGGCGAGATATTCGACGAGAAGCGGCTTATCAAACTCGCCACCGTGGCGTCGGGGTCCGTGCTCGCAAACGTGCGCCTGGAGCTGTACCCGAAGGACCTCCCGCTCGTACGTGCACTGCGCCTCTCCCAAGCCGGGGCTGGACTACCGGACACCGGTCTCGACGCGAGCGGACTCCAGCAACGCGTCGACAACCGTTTTCCCGGTCTGAAGCGGCTGCCCACCGGCAAAGCGCTGGTGACATTGCTGACCGAGGCCGGCTTCTCGGTGGTCTGGGATGGCGAGCACTACCGGCCGCCGCTGCCCGCGATCACCGCGGTCACACCGGATCCATCCACCTCCACGGGCACGATTAGCCCACCGTTGGTGGAAGGCACCGCCGCGAGCGATGTCGACGCGCGACTGGTTGAAGCCGCGCGTCACGGTGGCGTCCGCATCATCACCGTCCGACGCAAACGCTGGGAGCGTGCCCGCACGGCCGTGGAGATCGCGCTCGGAATGCCGGTGATCGACGTGTCGGTCGCGTTCGTCGCCGCGGTCCGACAGGTGGCTCGCCAGCTCAACATCCCTAGCTTCGACCGAGTGCTGCTGGCTGATGCCGCCGAACCGGGCAGCAACGACCAGCTCAACCTGCACCGCGTGGTCGCGCAGGCGTGCGAGCTGCTGGAGACAGAGTGGTCGCGGCATCCGGTGCTGCCGCTGGACGCGCTCACGCCGCTGGGCCGATATCCGGCAGGGCAGGCGTTGCTGGAGCGCTTGGCTTCGCGGGCCCGCTACGGACCGGGAACCGAGGGCCTATCCGGCCCGGATGCCCTGGTGCTGATCTCCCCGGCCGGAGACGAGACGAAGGTTCCGCGCATCGGCGACCACGTGATCCGGGTGAACACGCCCGAGGAGTGGGTGATCGCCCGTTCTCCGTGGCCTTCCGGGATGCAGCCTCGGTCACAGGCGGGTTGATTCGGTTCCATCCTGTGTGCGCACGGTGAACGCGCGTGGGACCTATAAACGCACAGCGACGTCTCAGTGGCGCTGTGTTGAGGTGCGAGAAAGGAGGCTCATGCCGTTCATGGCAGCGACGGGTGGCGGTGGAGGGTCCGGCGCGGGCGTGACCATGCGCATCGAGCCAGGCGAGATCCTGAAATTGGAGGCCAAGTACGAGGCGGTCCGCGACACCGTCCAGGAATTCCTGGACAGGGAGCGCGACAACCTTCTGGGAAGGCCCTGGCGGAGGACGACGTGTCGCAGATGCCGCCACAGTGATCGCTGAGAACGCCAGCACGGCCCTCGACATTTTGGTCCAGTTCATCGAACTCGAAGAGTCCTGAGTCAGGCCATCTTGAAGTGAGGCGTGCCGTCTTCGCGAGGTTCGTGCGAACGCTTGCGGCGGGTGACTAACCTGACTCTTCGTGACGTCGCCCGCACCTGATCACTCCGCACTGCTTGCCAACCTCCAGAAGCAGGTCATCGCTCTGGAGGACGATCTACGCGAGCAGGTGGACCTGCTACCCGATGTCAAGGCGAAGCTGGCCGCCGATCACGCGAGAGCCACCAAGGCCAGGCGCACCGCGGCCACGTTCAACACCTTCCTCGGCGACGAGATCACCCAGGCCGCCGTCGCATGGGTGCTAGGCACCGTGTTCGCCCGCTGGTGCGAGGACAACCGCCTGATCGACCCGATGCTCTCCGGCCCAGAAGATCGCCTGGCCGAGGCCGAGGACGCCCACAACGCCTACTTCCGCCAGAAGCCGCACGCGACCGACGCCGACTGGATCGAGCAGAGCTTCGACTCACTGCGCCGCAGCGACGCCGGCGCGATGCTGTTCGACAAGCAGCACAACCCGGCCTACCGCATCCCGGTGTCCCACGACGGCGCGAAGGCACTGATCGCGTTCTGGCGCACCCGCCGCTCCGACGGCACCTTGATCCATGACTTCCGCGACGACTCCTGGGACACCCGCTTCCTCGGCGACCTCTACCAGGACATGTCGCAGGCGGCGAAGGACAAGTACGCCCTCCTCCAGACCCCGGACTTCGTCGAGGAGTTCATCCTCGACTACACGCTCAAGCCCGCGCTGGAGGAGTTCGGCCTCGAAGGCTTCCGCCTGATCGACCCAACGTGCGGATCAGGCCACTTTCTGCTGGGCGCGTTCCGCAGGCTGGTTGATGCATGGCGGGACGAAGCACCTGGGTTGAGCGACACCGAGATCGCCCGCAAGGCTCTGGACTCAGTACACGGCGTCGACTTGAACCCGTTCGCCGTCGCCATCGCCCGATTCCGTCTCGTTCTCGCCGCTTGGGGCGTGGCTGGTGTGGGCACGATCAGGCATGCAGCGAGCCAGCGCTGGACAGTGACGGTTGCGACCGGAGACTCGCTGCTGGCAGGCAAGCGCGGCAGCTTCGATGGCATGGACGAAGAGATCGGCCTCCAACTCGCTGCTGAGGACGTGCACGAGTTCCCCAGCCTTCTTGATGAAAGTTCGTATCACGTCGTCGTCGGCAATCCGCCATACATCACAGTCAGCGATTCCGCCCTTAACGGCGAATACCGACGTAACTACTCGGCCTGCCACCGCCAGTTTCAGCTGACCGTGCCGTTCGCGCAACGCTTCTTCGAACTCGCCTGCCGCGCAGGCTCCGACGGCTGCGGCGCTGGCATCGTTGGCCAGATCACCTCGAACGGCTTCATGAAGCGCGAGTTCGGCACCAAGCTTGTGCAGGAGTTCTTCCCTGCTGTCGACCTGACCCACGTGATCGACACGTCCGGCGCGTTCATTCCTGAGCATGGCACGCCCACGATCATCCTGGTAGGGCGCCACCGTGCGCCCGACCGCGAGCGTCCGGTTCGCGCTGTGCTGGGCATCCAGGGCGAACCATCGCAGCCTGCGAACCCGGCTGCAGGCCTGGTGTGGACGGCGATTCGCAATCAGATAGAACAGGTCGACAGCGAATCCGACTGGGTAAGTGTCAGCGACTTTCCACGAACGGCCCTGGCCAAGCATCCATGGTCTCTAAGCGGCGGCGGAGCTAACGAACTTTTCATGCGACTATCTACCCAAGATAGACGCTTGTCTTCCCACTTCAAGACAATAGGAAGAATTACCCACACCGGCTCGGACGACGCATATTTCATTTCGCAGATCGCCGCTAACCGCATAAATCTTACAGACGAGTCCAAACCTCTCGTGTACGGCGAGGTCGTGCGAGACTGGTCCATAACCACCGACACCCAAATTACATTCCCATATTCGCCACTCACATTTGATGCCAATTTGAACAAGGCCATACTCAAACACCTGTGGCCAAATAGAACTGGACTACGTGCCCGCAGGGAACCCGCAGGAACCCACGAGGAAATTGGCCTCACGTGGTATGAGTGGAGCAGGTGGCACCCTGAGCGTTTTTCCGTTCCACTCGGAGTAGCCTTTGCCTTTGTCGCTACACACAATCATTTCGTACTAGACCGAGGCGGCAAGGTCTTCAAACAGTCGGCGCCCATCATCAAGCTACCTGAAGGCGCGAGTGAAGACGACCATCTCGGACTACTCAGTGTTCTTAACTCCTCGACAGCCTGCTTCTGGATGAAGCAGGTAAGCCACAGCAAGGGAAGTCAATCAGGTTCGGGCGGCTTCATGCACGACGCATGGGAAGTCTTCTACGAATTCACAGGCACCAAGCTTGAAGACTTCCCTCTGCCCAGGATTGCCCCAATTGAACGAGGACGCACACTTGACAGACTTAGCCAATCGCTCATAGCGACATCACCCACAAGAGTCGCAGACCGAGAGACTCCATCCAGGAATCGACTCAGCCAGGCCGCGAGAAACTACGAAACCATCCGGTCCCAGATGGTTTCCAACCAGGAAGAACTAGACTGGGAGGTCTATTCCAGCTATAATATTTTGTCTCAAAATGAAGCGTCGACAGTGCTTGCTCAGCCCACAACGGACGTTCCCCCAATTCTTCCAGGTGAACGATCTTTCGAGATCATGTTGGCCAGACTGGTAAACGCAGGGAAGATCGAGACCCAATGGTTCACGCGACATGAAATAGATATGGTCTCCGAGATCCCTACGCACTGGCCTGCCGACTACAAGAAGATTGTTGAGGCACGGATCAGCCTGATCGAAAAACGTCGAGATATCGCTCTCATAGAACGTCCTGAGCACAAGCGGCGATGGTGGAGCACAAAGGACAATCGCCCGCAGCGATGGAAAGAGCTGCAGGAAGAGGCTCTCACCAACTGGCTCCAGGACCGACTAGAAGCACGCCACCTGTGGTTCGCCGAAGACGCCAACGGCGTACAGCAGCCGACCATGCGATCAGTCTCCGAACTGACCGACCTGATCCGCGCAGACGACGACTTCACCGAGGTAGCCCGCCTATGGGCAACGGACGCACTGGGCAACCAGGACGCCGACCTGGCCGAGATCGTCGCCACGCTGGTGGACGAGGAGCACGTCCCGTTCCTCCCGGTCTACCGCTACAAACCCGCAGGCCTGCGCAAGCGCGCCGACTGGGAACACGTGTGGAACCTGCAGCGCCAGGAAGACGCAATCGCCGCGGAACTCAACAAAGACGTCACAGACCCCGCAGTGCGCAACGCCGTCAAGGAGACGCTCGGCGACATCCCCGTGCCACCGAAGTACGGCTCCGGCGACTTCCTGCGCACCTCGTACTGGCGCCACCGCGGCAAGCTCGACGTGCCGAAGGAGCGGTTCATCTCCTACCCCACCGCGACCCGCGACGGTGACGGCAGCCTGCTGCTCGGATGGGCCGGCTGGGACCACCGCGAGCAGGCACACGCGCTCGCAGTGCTGATCACCGCACGCCATGGCGAGGACGGGTGGGACGGCGAACGCCTGCTGCCGATGCTCGCCGGTCTCGACGAGGTGCTGCCATGGGTGCAGCAGTGGCACGGCGAGATCGACCCGGCGTTCGGTGCGTCGCCCTTCGCGATCTACGACGGCTTCCTCGAAGGGCAGTTGGGCGATCTGCACATTCCCCGTGAGGATCTGCGGGCCTGGCAGCCGAAGGGCCGGGTGGACGTCGCGCCGCTCCCCCGCAAGGCGGGCCGAGCCAAAAAGGCGATGCCTCGGGCGAAGGTCGACATCGTGTTCACCGCCGAGCAGATCCAGGTCGTGGTCGACTTCGCCGTCCATGGGCCTATGACGACGGCTCAGGCCGCCGAGGTCACGGGGTTGTCCACGCCGGCCACCAGGGCACTGCTCAAGCACCTCGTCGACCGCGGCGACCTCGTCCAGACCGGGCAGAAGCGCGGAACCAGGTTCGAACTCTCCACGGGGTGACCGGCGTTGGGGCGATCAAGCCCCAACGCTCTTTCTTCGAATCGCGGGCCGCCCGACGCGCCCCCTGTTACAGTCCGGGATTGGACGATCACAGGGGGTGGCGTACGGCGTGAGTCAGCCTGGGAAGGGATACGCGCTCGATCCAGCTGAGTTCGATCAGTTGAAGGTCACGCTCAAAGGCGCGAGCGACGCGTTGGGGCTGCGAGACTTCAAAGCGAAGGCGAGTCTCGAAGGGACGATGACCGTGCAGTCGGTCAGTCCTTACGAGAACGTGGAAGAGACCGTCGGTGGGGCGATCATGGCCCTGACGAAGTTCGTCGATCAGGACTACGCGGCGACGAGTCAGACGATGCACAACTTCATCAACCGCGTGCACACCACGATCGAGACCGCGATCAACGTTGTCCACAAGACGCAGCAGGAATACCTCGAGGCCGAGCGGCTTGTCGGAGACAGCCTGCGCAGGACGTATCCGGAATGACGCGGGGAGAGTGACATGAGCTTTCTACAGCAGGTGATCACGGACTCGCTGCTCTCGGATGCGAGAGAGATCGACGGGTTCGCCAAGAAGCACGGCGCTGGACTGCCTTCCATCGAGTCCACGCTGCGAATCATCAAGGACATCGACCCGGATGCCTTTCGCAGGATCGGCAGGGACGTCTGGGGCACCGGGCAGTCCGATGGCGCGGACGATCTGGGCCGGGCAATCGACGGATGTGTCCGAGGCCTGGAGACAGCATCCAACCAGGCATCGGCGTGGACCGGTGAGGCGAACAACGCCTACACCCAGCGGATCGGCAAGATGAAGCAGGCGTTGAGCGACATGCGCAAGCCCGCACATGATGTCGGCCAAGCGCTGGTCGACGTCGCCGACGGCTTCGAGTTCAAGGTCTCCGACCTGTGGAACAACATCTGGAGCGCGATCGGCTTCGTGCTGGGTGTCATCAGTGTGATCGCGGGCATCATCGTCGGCCTCACGGGCATCGGCGCGGTCGTCGGATTGATCCTCGGCATCCTCGGCGTACTTGTGGGCATGGCCGCGTGGTGGCACTCGCAGAAGTTCAAGGCAGACGAGCAGATCGCCAAGTGCACCGAGGCGTCGGCGGCCGCGCTCAAGTCGATCGAGTCGCTCGGCAAGCTGCAGCCCTAGGAGAGGTCATGGATCCGCAGGAAATGGTGGCGCAGGCACAGGAGCGGTTCGCCAAGATCCGGCGTGACCCCGAGAAAGCCTTGTTCAGCGAGTACAAGGGCGTGTCACCCACAGGAGCGGTCACGGTGTGGGTGGACATGATGGGCAAGCTCGTGCGCGTGCACCTGGCTCCGAACACGATGTACGAAGGCGGCGAACCATGGCTCACCGCCGAGATCATGGCCGCGCACGAGGCTGCCAAGCGCGCTGCCGAGACGCTCGACTTCAGCATGGCTGACCTGGTGCAGGAACTCGACAACGCCCTCCAGCTCAAGCAACGCGTCACCGCCACGCCTGAGCCAGCGGCCGAGCGCACTACGACTCGTCGCCCCGATGACGATGACGAGTCGTTCGAGAACCGGAGCCACCTACGCTGATATGTCGAAAAATCGCTCATCCAGGCGTGCGGTCGCGATCGCCGCGACGTTCGTATTCGCCACGTTCTTCGGACTTGCCCTCGCTGGCGTCGCTCAGATCTTCTCGCTTCACGAGTGGTGCGAAAGCGACGCAGTCAAACAGATGCGAGCAGGCGCCGACTCCACGGTGGAGCTTCAGCTCGACAGCACGCCGGCTGTGTTATGTCACAACGGTTCCGCGACGCTAGAGTTGCCGATCAGCCCAGCCGTCGCCACGATCGTGTTCGCTGTGGTCGGCATGGCGATCAGCATGTTCGTCGTCGTCCGCACCGCCCGAGATGCGCGCACGGCCGCCTGACGGATCAGCGCTGCGGACCCCACCAGGGCAGGATCGGCGGCAGGTCGCTCAGCGTGTTCTTCGGTCGCTTCGGCACCGGCGAGGAACCGTCGTCGTCGGCCCAGCGACGGCCGTACTGGTCGGGCATCGCGCCCCAGCCCTGGAAGGGCAACGGCCAGTCCGGCAGGATCCCGAGTTCGTCGAGCGGGTCGATGCGTTCGGCACCGACAGTGCAGAGATGCGCCCAGTCGTCGCCGAAGTCGAAAACATACGCGAACTGGTCGCCCGGCTTCAGACGGCTCAGCTTGGTTGTCCGGCTGTCCACCGTGCCGTCCGGCTCCACACCGTCCCACCGGTCCAGCATGCTGATCGGCGTGCCGTCGGCCAGCGTGAACATGTGCAGGTGGGACAGATCCCAGCGGGCGAAGGCGGCGTCAATGGCCTGTGCCAGCTGCAGAAATGTATGCGAGCGGGCAGCGGCGAAGACACGACCCGGCCTCGGCCAGAGGTCTTCCCCCACGACCGTGAACCAGCTCCAGTTGAATCGACAGCCAGGTGCGTGCCACAACCACGTCCTCTCTCACGATCTACAAACGGCGACGCCACTATCGCGCAGTGGTGGATGAAACACCGGGCGCCACGACCCCGACAAACGGCCGAGGTAGTCCTGATCGAATCCGCTCAGCCCACTACGGTGGGTGTCGACAGACCGCGAACCAGGGGGTTCACAGCGTGACCATGGCCGGGCCGAGCACAGCGCCGCTGCTCAGGGAACTGATCGACATCCCGCTCAGCGTCCACCGGGGTGATTTCGTCCTCAAACTCACCGAGGGCGTCGACTCCAAGCGTGACGAGGCCCTACGCAGCTACGTGGTCACGCCCCAGCTTCGTGTCGCCTTCGGCGAGGCGCTGGACCTGATCAACTCCTCACTGGAGGAGGACAGCTCGAAGGCCGCGTACCTGCACGGCTCGTTCGGTTCGGGTAAGAGCCACTTCATGGCCGTGCTGCACGCCATGCTCGACGGTCACCAGGCGACATTGGACCGGCGCGACTTCGGTGATGTGGCCGTTCGGCACAGCTGGCTCGGCACCAGGCGCTTCCTGCTGATCCCCTATCACCTCACCGGGTCGGAGAGCCTCGAGGCGGCGATCCTCGGCGGCTACGTGCACCACGTGCGGCAGCACCACCCTGGCAAGACGATTCCGCAGGTCTACCGCGCGCAAGGACTCCTCGACGACGCGCGGGGACTACGCGAGAAGCTCGGCGACGAGCAGTTTCTCGCCGGCCTGTCGAAGCAGGCCGACGCGACATGGGGTGACCTCGGTCAGGCGATGACGGTCGAGAAGCTCGACAAGGGCTTCGACGCGCCGATCGACAGCGACGCGTCCAACGAGCTCATCGCGAAGGTCATCGAGTCGTACTTCCCGAGCTACGTCGACTCGGTCCGTGGTGCGGCGAACGCTTTCATCCCGCTGGACCAGGGACTGTCCGCGATCAGCAAGCACGCCAAGGGACTCGGCTACGACGGCATCGTGCTGTTCCTGGACGAGCTCGTGCTCTGGCTCGCCGGAAAGATCGGCGACCAGGCGTTCATCAGTCGCGAGACGGAGAAGGTCGCGAAGCTCGTCGAAGCGGGCGATGCCAACCGTCCCGCGCCGATCATCAGTTTCATCGCTCGCCAGCGCGACCTCCGGGAACTGGGCATCGGTGCGGAACGCACCGGTGCCGAGCTGCAGTCGTTCCACGACCGGCTGAACCACTGGGACGGCCGCATCGAGCGCATCACTCTCGAGGACCGAAACCTGCCGTTGATCGCCCAGGAACGCGTCCTCAAACCGTTGCCAGGTAAGGCAGAAGTGCTGAACCAGGCGTTCCAGCGCACCAATGCTCTGCCCGGCTGGGTCCGGGACGTGCTGCTCGGCACGGGCGATGGCGACGCATTCGCGCGGACGTATCCATTCAGTCCCGCGTTCATGGACACCCTGGTGCACGTGTCTTCCGCGCTCCAGCGTGAACGCACGGCCCTGTTGCTGATGCGGCAGATCCTGGTGAACCGGCGCGACGAGTTCAAACTGGGTCAGCTCGTCCCGCTGGGTGATCTCTTCGACGCGGTGGCGGACGGGGCGGACCAGCCGTTCACCGAGAAGCTCAAGCACGAGTTCGATGAGGCCCGCACTCTCTACCAGCGGACTCTGCGGCCCATGTTGCTGCGTGACCGGGACCTGCGCGAAGACCAGGTCGCCGGCCACGCGGAGACGCAACCGGGCCTGCTGCAGGCGTTCCGCAGCGACGACAGGTTGATCAAGACGTTGCTGCTGGCCGCGCTCGCGCCGGACGTCGAGGCGTTGCGTGACCTGACCGCGCGCAGGCTCGCCGCGCTCAACCACGGCACCATCACCACACCGATCCCCGGCCAGGAGGTCGGCGAGGTGGTGCGCAGGCTGCGCAGCTGGGCGAGCCGGGTGGCCGAGCTGCAGGTCGGTGAGGGCAACGACCCGACCGTCCGGTTGAACCTCGTCGGCGTCAACGTCAACGCGATCCTCGAACGCGTGACCACATTGGACAATCAGGCATCGCGACGCAAGCTGGTGCGGGAGCTGCTGTTCGACGAGCTCGGGGTCAAGGACACCGGCACGATGCCGGTCGAGCACCCGGTTGCCTGGCGGGGCAGCCGGCGGATGCTGGAACTGGTGTACGGCAACGTGCGCGACCAGCAGGACCTGCGTGACGACGTCTTCGAGCCGTCGCAGGAGGACCGCTGGCGGCTGTTGCTCGACTTCCCTTTCGACACGGAGACGCACTCCGCGGCCGACGACCGGACGCGGGTGCTCAAGCTGCGGGAGCGTCTGGGTAACCGGTCTGCGATCGCCTGGCTGCCGGGCTTCTTCACCGCGGACGTGCTCGACAAACTGAGCCGGCTGATCCGCGTCGACTATCTGCTGCAGGACCGCAACCATCTGGAGAAGAACACTCTCAACATCGGCGCGGAGGACCGGCAGCGAGCTCGCGACCTGCTGCGCAACCTGCAAGGATCGTTGCGCAGCGAGCTGCGGGAAGCGTTGAAGAATGCGTACGGCCTAGTCGCACGACCGAAGGAAGAGATCGTCCAGGACTGGCACGATCACCTCGCCAGTCTGGATGCGACGGTCAACCCGAGGCTCGACGCGGGCAGGCCGTTCGCCGACGCGCTGCGGTCGCTGGTGGACCAACTGTACGCGGCGACCTACCCGGATCACCCTGACTTCGACCCGCAGCGAAAGGGTGACGTGGTCCGCGATGCCGACCTGCGCACCACGCTGCGGCACGTCCGTGCGGCAGCGGAAGACCCCGAAGGCCGGACCGAGGTGGACAAGCCCGACCGTGAGGCGTTGCGCCGCATCGCGCACCCTCTTCGGCTTGGTGAGGAGCACAACGGCCCGTTCGTGCTGAGCAGGCATTGGCCGAACGAGCTGGACCGCAAGGCGGCACAGGCTGACCTCGCGGACACGGCCCTGCCGGTGCGAACGGTTCGTGCCTGGCTGCGTGATCTCGGTATGGAACGCCGCGTCGAGAACCTGATCATCGCGACGTTCGCGGAACTCACCCACCGCGCTTGGATGCGCGCCGAACGCCGGATCGATCCGCCCGACACGCCGGACATCGTCACTGACGACATGGTGCTCTACCGGCAGGCGCTGCCTTCGGCTGACGACTGGGACATTGCCTGCAAACGAGCCGCCGCGTTGACGGGCAAGGATTTGCGGACGAGCGTGATCTCACCACGTGCCGTCGCGCGGTTCGCCCGAGCTCTGACCGGCAAGGTCGAAGAGCTCCGGCTGCCCGCGGTGGAACTGGTGGAGGTGCTCGACCAGTACTCCCCCCGCCTCGGGCTTGATCACGACAAGCCGAACGGACGCCACCCGGTCGCGGTCGCCGCGAGCAACCTGCTGATCGAACTGCACACGGTGAACGACCCCACAGCTCTGGTGGCCACCCTCGCGAGGGCCGATCTTGGTGGCGTGGAGCCCGTCGTCCTCAGCAAGTCTCTCGAAACCGCTCGTGAGGTGACGAGTGCGCTGCGCGGCGCCGACTGGGCGATCTTCGACTGGCTCGACAACCCCGCCGCCGAGCCGATCAGGGAAGCCCTGCAGGAGAGCGCGAACTCGAACGAACACGTATCGAGCATGCGCAAGGCCTTGGACACGGCGAAGCGGCGCCTCATCGAGCAGGTCCGACCGGCGTCGGCGCCGACACCACCCGCGCCTCCAGCGACTGGTACGGCACCCACGGCGCGGTCGCGTAGCACCGGTCAGGCCAAGGGCCGCCTGAACGATGTTCTCTCGGAGCTGCGGGCGTTCGGTGAGAAGAACCCCGATGCGACCATCGAGGTCCAGTTCCGCGTTGTGGAGGCGTCCGATGACCGCGGCTGAGCTCGGCTCGGCTATCGGGAACGCGGTCACCAGCCGAGTCGGGGACTTGATCAGGACCATCGACAGCGAGCCGAGCCGCAGCGCGGTCGGCCGTCGCGTGGTGATCGGCATCCGCACCCGTGGCGAGCCGGTGTGGACCGGACCGGCCGACGACGTCCTGCACAGCCATCCAGTTCGCTTCGTCGCCTGCCCGTCGGTTCTCTCTGTTCTCGACGCGCTGGCGGAGGCACCGCCACCTTCCGACACCTACACCGTCCTTGTCGTGCTGACCGACCGCGATGCGGGTGAGCTGGGCGACGACGTGATGGCACGGATGCACCGGGAGCGGCTCTACGACGTCAGCAAGTACACCTTGCTCCAGGACCTGTTGCGGGCAAGGCAACTCGACCCGCAACTGCGTGGCGGCGACAACGCGTGGCTCGTCGACGCACTGGTCGACCTCGCTCGTTCCGGCCAGCTGCCCAGCATGGTCGGCCTCACGTTCGGTCGTGATGTCGCGCTGGGCCATGTCATGCGGAACCGGCTGGCCGTCGATCCGACAACGCTGGACCTCGGTGGCCTGATCACCGCCTTGGACGACGTGCCGACCCGGACACGGTGGCGAGGCCTGGGCGACGAAGAACGGGCCGGTCTCACCGAGCACCTCGTCGAGCGCCTAGGTCGCGCGGCGGAGGTGGTACTGCGGCTCGCGATCACGCGTGATGACCTCATCGCGGAGCTCCTTGTCGCCGATGTGGTGGCACGCAGTCCGGAGGACGATCCGAAGGCCAGGCACGCGTTCGGTGCTTTCGTTCATACCCGCTTCGGTTCGGAGGAGCCCAGCAGGAACGATCTCGCAGCAGCGGCGGCGCAGGCCGTGGAGCTCGTCACCCACGCCGGCACAGATCACCTGTGGCAGCAGATCAGGTACGCGGACACACTGCTGGCTCAGCTCAACGGTGTCGCCCAAGCCCATCAGAGCCGTGTTCTGCCAAGCGGGTTCACCGCACGGCTGGAGTTCGCCGCGGCGAGCCTCGACGAATCCGCCCTGTCCGTTGTGGACGATCATCACCTGGCAGCCGGCGAGGTAGCTCACGTCCGGCGGCTACGAGCCGCTGTGCGACTGCGTCGCTGGCTGTCGACGCCATCCCCGGAATCGCTCAGCCCCGCTGCCGCGTTGCGCGCACACGCCCGGGAACTCTCCTGGGTGGACGCTGAGCTCGGACAGGTGCGCCGGGGATCGTCCAATTCCGTGGTGGCACAGGCACTCGGCGCGATCTCGAAGAAGGCAGGGGCACGCCGTGCCACGCTCGATCAGCAGTTTGTGCGAGGACTTCCCGAAGTCGCACAAACCGTCCCGGACGACGTTTGTGCGGTCGAGGACTTCCTGCCCAAGATCGTCGCGCCGCTCGTGCGCAACCACAAGGTTCTGCTGATCGTGATCGACGGCATGTCCGGTGCCGCGGCCACCGAGATCGTGAACTCGATCGCGGACAACCGGCGGCTCGGCTGGACCGAGGTCGTGCGGTCGGCGGACGGAGGCCGTGAAGCGGTCCTGGCCGCGTTTCCGACCGAGACCGCCTACAGCAGAACATCTCTGCTGACAGCCTCGTTGGTGAGTGGGACGCAGGACGACGAGCAACGGGCGTTCCCGAAACACACGTTCTGGCCACCTCGGACCCGCGCCGTTCTGGTGCACAAGGCGGGGCTCGGCGGCTCCGACGGGCGTGACCTCGGAGCGGAGATCGACGCGGAGTTCGTCCCGCGCAAGGAACCTCAGGTCATGACCGTCGTACTCAACACGGTGGACGACGCGTTGAGCCGAGGCAGGCAGGCTGATGAGCCGGCGTGGCAGTACGAGCACGTCGCCGGTCTTCCTCAACTTCTCGGCCGGGCCGCCGAAAACGGCTGGGTCGTGGTCATGACCAGCGATCACGGCCACGTGCTCGAGCACGGATCGACCCACCGGCCAGACAGCACAGGCGGTGCGCGGTGGCGTCTGCCCGGCGGAGACATCGGCTCGGACGAAGTCCTGTTGTCGGGACGCCGAGTGCTGGTCCCCGGTGGATCAGCGGTGCTCGCAACGAGCGAGACCGTTCGTTACGGCCCGCGGACTCACGGCTATCACGGTGGTGCAGCCCTCGCGGAGGTTGCCATCCCACTCGCCGTCCTGCTCCCACCCGGTACGGATGAGCTGGACGGCTGGGCCGTCAACTCGCTCGGCGCACCGGATTGGTGGACAGGACGGACAGCCGCACCGGTAAAGCGTCCCGTTGTAGCCAAGCCGAGCAAACGTGGCGCACGGAAACCCTCTGTCGATCAGCCGGACCTGTTCGCGGCCGACGGGCCGCTGCTCTCGCGTGGCGCTCAGCTCGTCGCCTCGGAGACGTTCGTCAACACACACAAAGGACAGCCTGCGAACCGGGTGCTCAAACCTGAGGTGTTCGCCAGCGTCGTGGACGCGGTACTGGTCGCAGGCGGTCGGCTACCTGTCGCGGACGTACTGCACGCCGCGGGAACTCCTGGCCGCAACCCCAGGGGTCTGGTGGCCGCGCTGGGACGCGTACTGAACATCGACCAGTTCCCGGTCGTCGACCTGATCGACAACGGGCGCACGGTTCTGATCAACGAGAAGTTGCTCAACGAGCAGTTCCCGAAGGAGGGCTGATGGGAGTGATCAGCCCAGCGCGCCGGCGTGCAGTGCTGGCGGCTCTGCGCCGTGGCACGGTTCCAGAGACCGGGCTCGACCTGTTCGCGGTCGGCCTCGAACGAATCGCCCCTACGTTCGACGAAGAGCTGTCATCGTGTTCGTCCGGCGGCGCGGAGTTCAAGGCTGTCCGCGGGGAATACGGCGCAGGCAAGACTTTCCTCGCAAGGTGGCTCGCCGAGCGCGCCAAGGCTGCTGGCATGGCGGTGAGCGAGGTACAGATCTCGGAGACCGAGACGCCCCTGCACCGCTTGGAAACGGTGTATCGACGGCTCTGCGAGAACCTGACGACAGCAGTGAGTCCGCCCAGTGCTTTCCGCGCAGTGCTCGACAGCTGGATGTTCGCGCTGGAGGAGGACGTTCTCGCCGAAGGTGAAGTGGACGGCGCCGACGCTGGAAAGCTTGGCGGCGCGGTGGACGCGTTGCTCGAACTTCGCCTCGGAGAGATCGCCCGTACGACACCTGGCTACTCGGCCGGGCTGCGCGGCTATCGCAAGGCGGTGGCAGACGGTGACCAGGAAACAGCCGATGGTCTGGCCGCATGGCTGGCGGGCCAGCCGCACGTAGCAGCGGGAGCCAAGCGTGCCGCCGGTGTGAAAGGCGACATCGACCACTTCCAAGCGTTGGGGTTCCTGCAAGGCCTGCTGACCGTGCTCAGGGACGCCGGGCATCCGGGGCTTCTCCTGGTGCTCGACGAGGTGGAGACCCTTCAGCGGGTACGCAGCGACGCCAGGGCCAAAGCGCTCAACGCGCTGCGGCAGCTCATCGACGAGGTGGACAAAGGCAGATTCCCAGGCCTGTACCTACTTGTCACCGGCACGCCCGCGTTCTTCGACGGACGCCAGGGCGTTCAGCTGCTGCCTCCACTCGCGGGACGGCTGCACACCGATTTCACGGCGAACACCCGGTTCGACAATCCTCGCGCGCCCCAGATCCGGCTGACCGGGTTCACCATCGACCGGCTCGTCGAACTCGGTGGCCGGGTGCGGGACCTGTACGCATCAGGCTCTCCCGCGGCGCATCGAGTGAGAACCCTGGTCGACGACGAGTACCTCAAGATCTTCGCGGCCGCCGTGGCAGGCGGGCTGGGAGGCAAGGTCGGTGTCGCGCCGCGGCTCTTCCTGCGCAAACTCGTCCTGAACGTGCTGGACACCGTTGAGCAGTACCAGGATTTCAACCCGCTCAAGGACTACGCGTTGACCATCGACCGCGGCGAGCTCACCAACGCTGAACGTGAGGCGGCCGCGGTCAGCCCGGATGACATCGATCTCGATGTCTGACATCGGGCTGGCCGCACTTCATCCCGCTGTGCAGCATCACGTGGTGAACACCTTGCAGTGGCCCGGTCTGCGGCCACTGCAAGGCGCAGCCGTCGAGCCGGTGCTCGCCGGGGTCGACTGTCTGCTGCTGGCTCCGACCGCCGGTGGCAAAACAGAGGCGGCAGCCTTTCCTGTTCTGTCCAGAATGGCCGCGGAGGGCTGGACCGGAATCTCGGTGTTGTACGTGTGCCCATTGCGCGCACTGCTCAACAACCTCACGCCGCGACTGAACTCCTACGCGGCATGGTTGGGCAGAAGCGCCGACGTGTGGCACGGCGACGTGGGACAAGCCCAGCGCCGCCGGATCCTTCGGGAACGACCCGACATTCTGCTCACCACACCGGAATCACTCGAAGCCATGCTCGTATCAGCCAACATCGATACGAGGAACACTTTCCAAGACATCCGCACAGTGGTGGTGGACGAGGTGCACGCCTTCGCCGGTGACGACCGCGGGTGGCACCTGCTGGCCGTGCTGGAACGGCTGTCACAGGTCGCTGGGCGAGAGCTGCAGCGCATCGGTCTCTCTGCGACTGTAGGTAACCCCGACGAGCTCCTGGCTTGGCTGCAGGGAAGCAGCAGCGGTCGGCCTCGCCGGGTCGTGGCTCCTCAGGCAACCGGCGCGGTGACCGCTGACATCAGCCTCGATCATGTGGGCACCATCGACAACGCGGCGAAAGTCATCACAACGCTGCATCGCGGCGAGAAACGACTGGTCTTCGTCGACAGCCGCCGCCGAGCTGAGGAACTCGGCGCCGCGTTGCGTGCGAACGACGTAACCACGTTCCTCTCGCACTCGTCGCTTTCGGCTGCCGAACGAAAACGTTCCGAGGAGGCCTTCAGCGAGGCACGGGACTGCGTGATCGTCGCCACCTCAACGCTCGAGCTCGGCATCGACGTCGGCGACCTCGACCGAGTCATCCAGATCGACGCTCCTCAGACCGTTGCGTCCTTCCTGCAGCGGATCGGTCGGACCGGTCGAAGAGCCGGCAGCAACCGCAACTGCCTGTTCCTGTGTCTGAAACAAGAAGCCGTCCTGCACGCGGCCGGCCTGCTCACCAGATGGGCTCAAGGATGGGTCGAACCGATCACGGCACCTGCCGCGCCCAGGCACATCGTCGCTCAGCAGATTCTCGCGCTGGCGTTGCAACAGAAGACCGTCGGAGTGAGAACGTGGCGGGAGAGCTGGGGCGGCCTTCCGTTGTTCGGGCCAGATTCGACGGAGATCATGGAGCACCTGCTGACCAATGGGTTCCTGGACCGCGACGGTGACCTCGCCTTCATCGGCCCGGAAGCCGAACGGAGATTCGGCCGCAGGTACTTCTCCGATCTCACCGCGGTGTTCACCGCGGCGCCTGAGTTTCTGGTTCTGTTCGGCAGGGAGGAGATCGGGCAAGTCGGTGACGACGCACTTCTGGTCGAGGTGGTGGGGCCACGGGTACTCCTACTGGCCGGCCGCGCCTGGAAGGTCAACCATGTCGACTGGAAGCGCAGGCGCTGCTTCGTCGAGCCGAGCGACCTGCCTGGCCGAGCCCGTTGGGGCGGAGGCGGCCGTGGTCTCTCGTTCGAAATCACGCGCGGTATGAGGACGGTGCTGCTCGGGACGTCTCCTGATGGTGTCGTGCTGACCCGTCGAGCAGTGAGGGCGCTCAGTGAACTGCGGGAACTGCACAGCAGTCATGTCGTTGCCGACGGAACAGTCATCTCACGGTCCCCCAACGGTGACCTGCACTGGTGGACGTGGGCGGGCTCAGCCGCCAACCGGACACTGCATGCGTCAGTTCCAGGTCTCGTCGATCGGCGACAGCGTGTCGGAGACAACGCGGTCCGTCTTTTCTCCGGTATGAGCTTCAGCGACGTCAAGAACGCGCTTACAGGCCCGCTGCGAGAAGAGCTGCCGGAGGTAAGCGAGAGTGCTGTTGAGGGGCTGAAGTTCGCATCCGCGCTCCCTGACGACCTCGCGCGTGCCACAGTGGCCGAGCGGCTCGCCGACTTTTCGAGCATGCGCGCGGTTCTCCAGGAACCACGTACCTTCATCCAAGACGGCGCCCACTGAACCGTTGAATCATTGACAGCGCATTGCCTGTCGTAGTCACTCAAAGGGTGACTCCAGGCGACGCCGATCACGACCGCGGTTCGCGACAGGCAACGGCGTGGCTGTCCGGTGAACCCCGTCAGGAGGACTGGGCCACCTCCGCCACCTCGCTCGCGACGCGATCACACACGACACCAAACGCGACGCACTCGTCAACCTGCTGGTGCGGCCCCCGCCAAGGATCCACGCGGGCCGAAGATCGTCATCTTCGCCAGCTCGCGCGTTACGACTACAGGCTTCGGCCGGTGGCTCGGACCCTCCAGCACACCCACATCAAGAGGGTGGCATATCGATCAACAACGAGATCTTGATGCCATTGGGCTTCAGCGGTTTACCGCCACGGTCAGCAAACCACAAGTCGGATAGCACGGCACCCTCCCAGCTCACCATCTGGGCAAGCCAACTCAGATGTCACCTAACGGTGCAGCAGACCCCCACTCGTAAGGGAGCTGTAGATCGGCCAGGCCAGCCTGGTAGCGGTCTGGGCTGTTCATCGCAATCCCTCCCGATAGGCGATGTGCTCGACCGAACGGGCTACCGTGGCGGCGCCGGTGCGTAGCAGCTCGTTGACTCCTTTCGACGTGACGGAGTGGATCGGTCCGGGCACGCCGTAGACCCGACGGCCGAGCTCGTTGGAAGTTCGGGCGACAGTGAGTGCGCCGCTGCGCTGCCCGGCCTCGACGATCAGGGTCGCCGCGCTGAGCGCAGCCAATAGCCGGCATCGGGCGTGGAACCGGAGACGGGACGTTGGTGTGCCGATCGGGTACTCGCTGACGAGCAGGCCGCCCTGGTCGATCACCGTTTGATAGAGCCGTGCGTGCTGGTGCGGGTGGATCCGGTCGATTCCGTTGGCGAGCACGACGATCGTCCTGCCCTTGGCTGCCAACGCGCCGCGGTGCGCAGCTTCGTCCACCCCGAGACCTCCCCCGCTGACGACGGTCACCTCCGCGTGAGCGAGCTCGTAGCTGATGTCCCCGGCCACCGTGTTGCCATACGCCGAAGACGCGCGGGCGCCCGTGACCGTGACCGCGGAGCCGGTGAGCCTGGCCAACGAGCCGCTGCCGCGCACCCACAGCGCGAGCGGAGCGCCGTGGCCGGCCGCCAGGCTGGTCAGTCGGCCGAACGGCCACTCGTCGTCTTCGGGCGTGAGCAAGCGCGCCGTGCCATCGCCGAGGGCCTGCAGGTCCTCGGCGATCCGGGCTTCGGGTCGGGTGATCTCGCTGACGACGGCGGCGGGGGCGGTGCCGTGCCGGATCCGCTCGACGGCGTCGATCGGCCCGTGGACGGCGACGTACTGATGGATGGCGGGTGCTGGTGGTTCGGCTGCGCGCAGCAGGTACAGCCTGGCTTGCAGTTCATCGCGTGAAGGCATGGTCAGACTCCTTGATGGGGTCGGTTTGGCGGTTCGGAAGTGATCCGTGCCTAGACGTGCTGGTCCGGCTCGGGCTCGGTGCGGTCGTGCAGCGGGACGGGCAGGCTGTGACCCGATCAGCTCGTGCCTGCAGGAATCGCTTGTGTGTAGGTGAGCGCCGGAGGCCATGAACCACTTGTCGGGCAGGGCGTCAGTGGAGCGTGCGACGTAGCGGCCGTACTCGAACACCAGATAGACGCTCGGTGCGATGTGTCGGAAGGTGCGGAGGTCTCGGCGAAACCGGGTAGCGGCCGCGCCTCCCAACGCCGATGATCGCCGTGTGGATAGCGGGAGCGACTATCCCCTTGTTCGGTCTGTGGACCGCGTCGGTCAGAATCTCCGCGCGCTGCCCTTTCCTGACGACCGGAGCTTCAATGACGTCGTCGCCGCGTTCGCGGAACTGGTCAAGTTCCGTCATGCCGCATGGTGTTTCCGCCGAACCCGCGGCGTAGGTCATGACGGATCTGCTCGTCGACGTCCAGACCTTCGCCTCAGCTGCTGTCCTGATCGACTGAACCTTGCCGGGATCCCATCTAGTGTTCTGAGTCGCCAATTTGTTGCACGTCGTCAAATAAAGAAGGTTGCGCTCTACGGCGAGATCACGATTCCGTAAGGCATGGATGGATTTAGCCACGAAGCCAGCTGGCGTGCGGCTGCATATCCGGAGTGGCTGCATGCCCAGCCCTGCCGGAAAGATGCGTACCACTAGCATGGATGGACCTGGGCTGCATAATGATGCACCGCTCGATATGCAAGCACCCATGGTTGCAGACACATGACCTGCGAGACACCTGAACAATCCGCGGCGCAACACGTCAGTAGCGCAGCCACACTGACCCACGTCACCCATACGGAGCACAGCACGTCACCCTCGACGCTGGCGTACTTTAGACAGCGGTACTGCACAATAGGTGCCGTGAGACTCGTCCCGGATCATGATGATCTTCCCAGTCAGCCGGGCACGCTGAGACAAAGTGCAGTTGCTATTAGCGACGCATGTAACGCGGAAACCTTGAATATTTGCCGTGGTCAGATCTGCCTGCACTCACGTTCGCGCCGCTCCAAAATACGTGCAGGCGTTTGCCGAAATAGAAACCGTCGTCCGACGAGCCTGGAGAAGTCTTCATGAATATTGCTGAAGTGCACGTCATCATACTCGCTGGCGGGCACGGCAGCAGATTATGGCCGCTATGCAGGCATGACCATCCGAAATCCCTACTCGATCTCGGCAGCGGCGAAACACTCATTGAAGCGACATTGCGACGGGCCCTAATGATCACGACGTCCGACCGGGTGCACCTCGTAACCGGGGCCGACCACCAGGAATCGATAACAACGATCGGAGCAGCCTTCGGCATCACCTCGATTATCGTCGAGCCGATATACAAAGACACGGCGCCGGCGTTGTGCCTGGCCGCGATGCTTATCCATCAGGAGCATCCGGACGCACTCATCGTAAGCACCCCCTTCGACCACCTTATCTCAGGTGAATCGAGCCAGTGGGTCGATACCCTAACGCAGGCAGTTATCGATGCACAGAGTGGCGACCTGATTTGCGTCGGCGTACGTCCGCGCTCACCTGACACAACCCTCGGCTATATCCATGCGCCGGACCCATCATCGCCATCGACGCCTCATCGCGCACGATTGTTCAAGGAGAAGCCCGACCGCGCTACGGCGGAGCACTATCTGCGAACCGGCGAGCACTTCTGGAACTCGGCGATCATGGCCTGTCGTTCTGAGGCTTTCCTCCAGCACGTGCGCGCGTTTGCTCCGTCCGTGATAGCCGCGGTGGAGGCAGCACTGGACCAATATGGCCAACCGGAGGCCGAATCATGGTCGCGCATACAGGCTGTTGCCATCGACCACGTCGTGCTCGAGCCTGCGGCTGCCGCGGGCGTCGTTCAGGTCGTGCCCGCATCATTCGACTGGGCTGACATGGGCACGTGGGACGCCTTGGCGACTAGAGCCCCAGCGCTATTCGCACCAGAAAATGTAGTCACAGTTGATGGCACGGCCCCGGCTGTATTCGCTCACAGCGACGCCCCGAGCACTCGCTACGCCATCCTCGGAATTGATGACCTAATAATCGTCAACACCGGAGACGTTCTCGTCATAACAAACCGAGCACACGCGTGTGATATGAAAAGACTCGTTGCCACCATCTTTGAACGCGGCTGGGGGGATCTACTGTGAACCCACGAAGCAGACTCTCATTCGACAATCATTCCAGTACCAGCCCAGCAGCACTGCATCTGACGCTCACCATCTTCGCTGGCACCAACTTAGCCAAGCAGCCTGCAACCATTGAAATCTCGCTCGGACACATTTTGTGACCGCACAGTACACCGTTGATCTTCGGCGCAAATGAGGAGTTCGATCATGCGGGTACTTCTAGCGTTCTGGGACGGCGGCTCAGGTCATCTTGCCAGAGTCTCCTATCTTGCAACACTACTTGACCGACGCGGCCACTCGTGCATGCTCGTTGCGAGCAAGAACAAGACCGCGTTGGTTCGCCAGCTTGCGCCCGCCGCACAGGTTTACGAATTACCGAACCGGCCACCGCGACGTCGTTCCAGAGCCATACCAATGCCTATTTACTCACATGCTTTCCGGCACGCACAGCGCAGGCTTGCCCTTGGATTCGACTCCAAGTTTGTGGCAGTCAACGTCCAGCTTGCAATAGCAGCGATTCAGGAGTACTGCCCTGACATCATCGTGAACGACTATCACGACACGATAAGAATCGCGGCCGATGCCGTAGGGGTGCCAGTCGTTTCTTTCGCCATGGCACATGGCCTGCGCTCGGGGAGAAGATTGGGTGACTGGAAACGTAACGAGTTAATAGATCGACCGACAATGGAATGTCTCGACTGCTTTAACGAGGTACGCGCGCAACACGGCTTAGAACCTTACGTCGACGAACGCGAAACGTTTGAAGGGGTGGCCAATCTAGTCCCCACCTGTCGAGAACTGGACCCTTTACAAGCCAGGGCAGAAGAAGATCTACACGTCGGGCCATTATCACCTGCACCAGTGAAAAAGACTCACACTCGCCGGCGTCGACCACTAGTCGTGTCATATCTTGCGGAAGGTAACAACCGGCCGGAGTCTGCGTATCCAGAAACGCTCGCAAGTCTCGTTTCCCAAACTTCTGCTATGAACTTCGTTGTCATTGGCGAAAAGACGCGTTACGGTCACTGGTTTACGCTAGGTGATACATATCGCGGCTTAGTTTCACCGGATGAGTACCTTCACTTGCTTAACAATGCCGATGTTGTGATCACTGCAGGCGGTACGACACTTGTGCACGCGCTGGAAAGATCAGTACCGGTGTTGTGCCTACCTTGGACTTCATCCGAGGCCGCTTGGGCCATACAGGCGGAGCAGTTCGGGGCTGGCTTACTATACCCAGCTTATCGCCAGCCACTGGATTGGCGTGTGGACCCAATTGTCCACTCGGCAATTCCAATTGCAGGTCATTGGTCAACGGGCATAACCGTCGCCGAGTTGAGTTACAACCTAGAGCGGATCATTGATGAGCCGAAGTTTCGACTGAATGCCGCCACTCTTGCCGACCAACTACAGGAAGCACGTTCCAGTATAGATCTAATCGATTTTATCAAAGGGGTCGTTAGTGCGTAGTCGCACTGAAGGACAAGATACGCTAGATGCCCATCCTGCTCTGAACGACGAACTCTTCAAGGTAGTAGACCGCCTGCGAGTTCGGGCGTTTCAGTCATCACCAATAGCCGATTCCGGCGTGACGGAGCTTCTGCAAGATTACGCCGTCTCAACGGTCCGTTCACACAACACGCCTTCCGCCCTTTGGCATTTCAGAATCGAGAACCAATCCTATGTCCTGAAGATGGAATCTGGCTCCGCCGTTACAATGCGCAACGAGATCGCCTGGTACAGAAAAGCCAGCGCGATTGGCTTCCCGAGGCGGCTGTACGTCGCAGACTGCTTGGGCAAAGCTTTCTCTTTTATTGTGCTGCATTATTTTGGCGACTCATCCACCTTGGACGACGCGGCAATTGCGAGGCAACCCGCCTCAGCCCTACAAGAACATCTGAGGCGAGCACTCCGGATGGAGGGCGCACTATTTCAACGCAGTCAAAATATCGCCCCCCCATTTGCCATTGACAACTTCCTTGCCCAAAGATTTAGCCAGCGATACGAACAAGGCCTTCAGTACGGCTATCTGCACGATCTACTGACTAGCCCAGTACTGACCATAAATGATGTTCCCATGACCGGCATGCAGGAATGCTGGCAATTGATCAAGGAGTCGGAGAGGCTGCGCTCCCATTTGAGGCCCAGGAAGGTCGGGGTGATCTTCGGCGATCTGCACTTTGGCAACATCCTGCCGGACGGCTCGTCTACAGAAGTGGTCGATCCGCGGGGTGGGCCATTACTGCCGATGGAGTACGACTACGGAAAACTCATACAGTCGATAGAGGGCGCATATGGCATGGTGATGACTGGCCGATATCAGCTTCGACAGGTAACGAGTTGCGAATACGAGTTCACGGTGGCGACATTGCCTACTTACAGCAGCATTGCTGAACAGTTCATTGGCTACCTTGGCGACCCCATGTATCTTCGATCGCTTTACCAGGCCGCCATGCATTTCGCTGCAATGCTGCCACATCATGCATCGGCCCGGCAGGAGACGATTGCTCTAGCGCTTTCCGGTACGACACTATTCAATCGATTGTTGACTCTAATCTAAGTCTCGAGAACCGTTTAGCTTGCGGAGACGCAGGAGTTGTCGTTGGGCGAGCAAAGTATCAGGATGCTCGGACCCCAGTACCTGCAGGCGGCCATGATAGGCGGTCTCCCAAGCATCAACTGCCGCCTGAAGGTCTCCTTCAGCCTCTCTCCAGCGACCCAATTCAGCAAACGTGACCAAGGTGTGCGGATGCTTCGGGCCCAGGATATTCAATCGGTCTGTGAGCACAGCGGTTAGACCTACAGTCGCAATCGAATGCCTGCCAGCTTCACCCTGCCAGCGAGCTATTTCATGACGAGTGGCGAGCGTGTCGGGATGATCCCAACCAAGAACACGGACTCGATCAGGTAGGACCTCAGTGAGCCCAAGAACTGCGGCTTCCGGATCTCCGCCGTGGCCTCGCCAACGCGCTACTTCGTGACGTGTAGTGAGTGTGTCTGGGTGATCCGGACCAAGCACGCGAAGGCGATCAGCCAAAAGTTCCTCGAATAGCACTGCGATTCGCGACGAGCCGTCAGCTTCGCCGCTCCACCGCGCAAGGTTCGCGCGAGTATCAAGCGTGTCTATATGATCATGGCCGAGCACCCTAATTCGATCCTCCAATAGCGCTCGGAACTCAGACGCAGCGGCTCGTACTTCTCCCGATTTGCCTCGCCAGTAGGCTAAATTGCTACGGCTCGCTAGTGTTTGCGGGTGATCCGGGCCGAGGATCCTAAGCCTGTCGCCGAGCAACCTTTCAAGAATCAGTACAGCCCCTGCACTATCCCCGGCCTCACCGCGCCAGTAGGCCATATTGTTACGAGTTTTGAGGCTTTCTTGGTGATCCGTTCCAAGTATTCGCAGGTGGTCCTCGAGCAAGCCTTCCAGCGCTTGTGCAGCTCCTGCAGCATCACCTGCTTCGCCTCGCCAATAGGCGAGGCTGTTGCGTGTCTTGAGGACGGCGGGATGATCCGATCCCAACTCCGCGAGCATTTCTTGCAGCAGTTCTGACAATTCTTCTGCAGCGAGCGTCGCGTTTCCAGTCTCGCCTCGCCAACGTGCCAAGAGCATTCGGCTCGCCAATGTATCTGGGTGCTGAGGGCCAAGGACTCGTCGCCGCACTTCCAGTACCGCGTTCGTATCGGCGACTGCTCCACGCGGGTCCCCGGCGTGCCCCTTCCAACGAGCCAAATCCTGCGACGACGCCAACGTATCTGGATGCTCGGTGCCGAGCACTTCAACTTGCTGCGCGACGACTGCCCTCAACGTCTGAACCGCTGCGGCCGGATCGCCGGCGTGGCCTTGGGCACGCCCGACCTGGGCACGTGCCGTGAACACGTCAGGATGATGAGGACCGAGAAATTCTGCCGCCGAGTGCGAAATTCGTTTCCAGTAGCCAACTGCAGCGGTCTGCAACCCTGCATCAAAAAGACTATCGCCAGCAACTAACAGTAGACGATAGCGACCAAGTTTCCAGATCTGATCCGTGGCGTTCAACCAAAGCGCGTCCACATTGGGGCGTAGCACTGAAATGAGGTGCGGGTCGAGATAGTGGCGCTGAGGCCATAATTCTGCGAGCCCGTCGGCAACTGCGGCAACGACTATCGGAAACTCGTCCGAGTCGATAGATTCTCGAACCGCTCGAGCTGTTACTGCGTGCATGCTTATTGCGCGGTCTCCGACTGAAGGGTCGACCTGTAACAGGCCGTATGAATTTAGCTCCAAACACAGGTCCCACAAGTCTTCAGAAGTGACAGTAGCATTCGCGCCATTTCGTTCAATGAGCTCACTTACAAAGCCAGCCATCGAACGAGTTTCCCAGAATCGCATCGGATGTCCTGCAGGATCCAACAGCGCAGCGGCCCTCAGTACTGCGCGAGCGCCGCCAACCGGAGTTGCAGAGTCTGCAGCAGCCAGCCCAAGAGTCAGCGTCACAGTCACTGGTCGACCGTATGCTTCTGTGTCTGCCCATGCGGGTAGTAAGTCCCTCAGGGATGAGTATTGCTCGCGATAACGTGCGAGGTAGTCGGCACAAGTAAGGCGTTGCTTTCGCAGCATGTAGGCGGCGGCGTGCGAGAGGGCGAGCGGAAGGTAGCCCAGTGTATGCGCCAGTTCGGGAACCGACTGGTCCAGCAGGTGCCCGAAGCCTGCTTGAGACAAACGTGTAGTAAGGTACGAAGACGACTCTGTCGGCGTAAAAGTACGCACTTCGATTACCTTCCTACCGCCGCCAGTTAATGTGGGATCCTTACGGCGCGTTGTGGCGATCACGTGACCGCGGGCCGACGCCCCTCTCGGCCATAACCCGTCGACATCGTGTAAATCGGTGATGTCGTCGAGCACGACGAGCCAACTCCGGCTGCTGGTAGTCAGCCAGGATAGAAGAACTTCGGCGTCGCGAACGACGTCCGTGCCATCCGCACCCAGAAGGGCTAACCTGCGAGCGGCTTCCGCATACATGGATTGAATAGCATCACGTGATACCGCGGTTACCCACACTATTAGATCGCGCGCATCAGCAGGCACGTTGAGTGTGTGGTACGCAATGGTCGCTGCAAGCTGGGTCTTGCCCGTTCCGCCGCTGCCAACGAGAACCTGTGTCGGCACAATACCTGGCACTGTGGTCGTCGTTGGGCGCAACTGCTCGGCAATTCCAGGACGAGCTTGTAGCGCAGATGCCAGGGCGGGTAGTGCGCCAACGACGACCGGCCACGGGTCGGCTGGAGCGGATACTCCATAGAGGTTAACCGTGCCGACCCGGCGCGCTTGTACAACGTTCGTCGCCTCACCGGACATTTCGTTGCGCACGAGACCATTGTCCGCCTCAACGCGGCCGAAACCCAAGGCACCCAGTTAAGGTGATCTTGTGGGCGCCCAAGACCCTGTCCATACAGACAGACGGTGCGTCAGTACTCATGGACGGCTCCGCTGATGCAGATCCCATCCGCACGCTCCGCACCACCAGTTCATCAGAGCGCGGCCAATTCGATCGCGATCGACTCGAGCCGAACAGGTATCGACCGTCGGCTGTGCATGCCCCGATCCAGGGCGCGACCAGTCCGCTCAGGGTCGGGAAGTGCAGTAGCGACAACTGAATCGGGGGCACGATGACGTCGGTCGTGATCATTTCTCCTGGCTCCATGTGGTTGTCGCGCACGCAGAAGCCCGCCAGTCCCCACCCCAGGGCCGCCCGCGTTGGTGATGACAGGGAGGTCGACGACCGCGACGGTCACACCAAACGTCAGCAGGGGCCCGCCTGCGGCATAGGCGGGCCCCTGCTCGGTCAGCGTGCGAGCAGACCGGTCACTCCCACCAGCGCCGAACCGCCCAGGCCATCAGCTGGCCGAGCAGCACCTTGCCCAGTACTAGCGCGACCCGCACAGGGACAGGCTGCTCGCGGCGCGGAGCACCGGCATCGTCAGGAATGTGGGGTGGAGGAGTCCAGAACGGCATCGCGGTCACTTCCTTTTGGGACCCCTGAACGTCGCAATCGCCGCGCCGCACCGGGACCACTTCTTCTGATATTGACCACTCTTCTCGTCGCGCAGGGAGCGGCTGTAATCCTCAATGTCACATCCGCTCATCCTGGCCCCCTACGGGTACCGCTTCGCCCGAAACCGGACGAATCCGGCGTCCCAGGCCTGCACCCTGCGCTCGCGCGCGAGCGTGCCCAGCGCCTCTGCGGACCATGACGCCAACCACCCCACCGCTGCGGGCTCGCAGTCCCGTTCGATCGCGTCGGCCACCGAGGCGATCGGCCAGTGCCACAGCGCGGCCTGCGGCGCGAAGGAGACCTCGGCATTGGTGAGGATCTTCGTGAAGTAGCCGACCTTGTCCAGCGAAATCGAGGAGCGCAGCGCGGCAACGGCACGTTCGTCGAGGCCGGCCGTGGGCGTGGATTCGACCAACGCCAGGACTTCCCGCATGGCCTGCAGGGTGCGCTCGCGGGCCTCGGCGATGAGCCGGTCGCGGGTGGCGGTGTCGATCAGCCCGAGGTTGCGGGCAGTGCCGGCTGGCACCAGCACCCTGCCCAACTGGCTCTCGTGTTGCTCGCTCCGGTCGGGCACGACTAGGGCGTTCTCGCGGCCGGACTCAGGCTCACGCGGGTAGGCCGCCGAATCCGGCTCCCGCTCCGGTTCCTCGGGTGGTTGGGGGGTGTCGTCGAAGCAAGCCAGAACGGCCTCGACCACCACGAGAGGGGCCCGCCGTGCGGTCCGCGCCAGCGCAGCGAACGCGGCCTCGACGCCAGGCACAGGACCGGGTAGGCCGCCTCCAGGCAGGCTGAGAACCGGCCACAGCACCGTCCTGGAGCCCACCGCTAGCGCCAGCAACCGCCCTTGCTCTAGGTGCCCGGCCCATACCGGGGCCGGGGCGGCTCCCGGTGGCAGCACGAGCGAGTGCCATCCCGGCGGCATATGTAACGTCCAGCCAGGTGGGTCGACTACGCGCGCCGGGCCGGGCCGGTCCTGTTCGCGCAGCCACACCCCGATGTCCTCCAGTGCCACCCGGCGGCGGGCCCGCCACACCGCAGAGCTGCCGCGGCCCGCCAGCACCTCCGCAGGCACGCTCGGCGCGCCCTTGAGCAGCCAGTGTTCGTGGTCGGTGTGCTGGTGCAGATCGTGCCGCAGTGCCTCCCAGTCGCGGCCCTGCTCATGCAGCATCTCCACGTTCGCTTTCGCGTCCGGGCTGGCGAGCAGCTTGTACGTGAAGTGGGCGATTAGCTCGTGCCGATACGGGGCGTGCCACGCCTCCCGCTCCCGCAGCGCCTCAGCCACGGACTCCGCATGCTCGCGCGTGAACCGGCGGCGGGCGGGCCGGTGGCTCAGCGCGGGCCAGGTGGGGTCGGCGTCGGCGAGCACTTCCTCCTCGGTGCCGGTCAGGGAAGCGGACACTGCCAGCCCCCACAGACCCTTCGCGGCGTCGTGGGTGATCAGCCGCAGCTGCAGGCCATCGAGGACCTCGTCGGTGAGCGGGCGCGCCTGGTAGTCGCCGGGCCCGCGGCGTGAGGGCTGGCCGGGCAGCCGGAGCGACACCGCCCGCGCCCGATCTGCGACACCGGGGTCCAACCGCAGCCGCAGCACCGCGCCGCCGGCCTTCTGCCTGCGGTACTCGGGCGGGGCGGGGTGGCGCAGCAGGGTGCACACGTGCGTCAACCGCTTTCCCGGCGGCAACGGCTCCTGGATCCGCAGGTGCTCGTCCAGCAATTCACGCAGCACCGCGTCACGAGAGCGGCCTCTCTCGGCGCACAACTCCTGGAGCGCCGCCAAGGCCGACTTCGGCACGCGCACATTGGTCTCCACACGCCCGACCGACATGCCGATGATCCTCCCAGCGATACGTGCTGCACGATCCTTGACCTGCCGCAGGCTGAAGACTCGGGTCCTGGTTGATGCGGGAAGTTGTGCAGCAAAGGGGGCGCGGGAGCCTGTTCCAGCCGGTCAGAGCAGGGTTACGGCGGTGCAGCGCGGGCAGTCGGGTGATCCGGTCGCCCACCTCGAGGAAGTAGCGCCGCTGTGCGACGCGTCCAGCAGTGCCGCGGTGTCCCGCGGCAAGGCCACGTCCGCTCAGTGTGGCCCACCAGGGAGCCTCCGGACGCGAGGTACCGGGTGGCGTTACCCAGGCCCACCAAGTGCAGCGCGGCCGTTCTGTGGGGATGTTGATCGCGGCAATGAGTTGCCGGGCGTCGTGAATTTCGTTGGTAGTCATCGAGGTTCGACGTCCTTCAGATGCGTCAGCGCACGCAGCGCGATGCCCTCCCTGACGGGCTTCCAGTGCTAGGGAAGGCATCGCGCCAATGTGCGTCGGCTGGTTGACGGAGCTGTCAGGAATGGTGGTGTCGCCCGATGGCGTGTTCGACGGCGTTGGTGATCGTGTCGCCGTTGGCCTGCGTGCTCGCGTGCTGCCGGGCGCTTCACCTGGTGCTGAGCGAGCTGTCACTCCCAGCCGCAGCAGCCAGCAGGTCCGATGACGCCGGACCAGATCTGCCAGCATCAAGCGACCCGTTCAGCATCGACATCGACTCTCACCGTTAACCTTCCGGTGCAGGGACGGCAGAACTCGTCAACGGCATAACGGGGTGTTCGCCGGCAACCGACGAGCCCACGCCCAACCGCACCAGGGCCGCGTACCCAGCATATGTGGGTGAGTCTCTTGTGCTTGTTTGGCGGTCGGAGCCGAGGCGGGAGGCAGCGAAGGATGACGACGATCGCGTTCGCGGACGAAGCGGGTGGCCGAGACCGCCCTGAAGCGCTCCTCTGGTCTGCACCTACGGGGGCGCTGCCGGCGCCACCGATCGACACCAGGGCTCAGGTGCTTCCCATCGGTGAACTGGAGTGGCCCGACGCTGAGCGGCTGTTTCTGAGGCTGCTGCACACCGTCCGACCTGTCCAGTTCGCCAAGCTCTTCGGGGTTCCAGGCCAAGCCCAAGCTGGGATCGACGCCTATGCTCGGCTCCCGCTTGACCTGACGCACGGCGCGTCCGGCGGTCGGGACTACATCACACTGCAGTCTCGGCGGATCAAAAAGCTGACGGCTGCCAGGATGAAGAAAGCTGTCGACGACCTGCTGAAGGGTGAATGGGCGGACAAGACGGCGGCGTTCCACTTCGCTACCTCGTTCGACCTGCAGGACACCAAGCTGGACGATGCGATCCGTGAGCAGACCGATCGTCTGGCCAAACTTAAGATCACCTTCGTTCCGTGGGGTGTGCAGGAAGTCTCCAGCCTGCTGAAAGACCAGCCCCGCATCGTCGATGACTTCTTCGGCCGTCCCTGGGTAGAACGCTTCTGTGGCTCAGACGCAGCCGAAGCTCTTGCGAACAACCTGTCGCACCAGGACAGCAGAGACCTCCGTGCAGGGCTTCGCGACCTCTACCACGCCGTCTTCTCTGCCCAGGGGGGAGTCCACCTGGCTGAGAGCCCAGACCCCGATGGCGAGTTCGTCATCCTGGATGTCGACCCGAACCGTCAACGGGCCGACGTGATCGACGCCGAGCGGTCAGAGCCGCCCGTTGAAAATCAACACTCGGCGGAAAGCTCAGGCGATGGGCACACCTTCATCGCCTCGCGACTAGGCGCCCGCCGGCAGTCTTTCCGATCTGCCCGCCAGCTAATCAAGCGTAGAAGCCAGGCCGCGTCAGGGACGGTTGGCGCCGTTGCGGCTGACGAGTGGCTGGCCGGTGGTAAGTACCGACTGCTGATCGGCCGTCCGGGAGCTGGGAAGTCCAGCCTCTTGCGGTTCGTGGCAACGGACTTGCTGTCGTCCCAACCGCAGTCCATCGCGTTGCAACGGGAACATGCCACTGACCTGCCGATCTGGCTGCCGTTCGGGTTCCTGTGCCGCCACCTTGAAGCATCTACGGAAAACTCGCTCGTTTCGGCCGCGGAAGCCTGGCTGAAGTCGCAGAGCGCCACCCACCTGTGGCCGCTGGTCCAGCGCGCCCTGCGGGACGACCGCTTGCTGCTGCTCGTTGACGGCGTCGATGAATGGAGCGACGTCGGAGCAGCCGAACGCGCTCTCGGGATCCTTGAAGCGTTCCTTGGCCGCACCAGCGCGTCAGCGATTCTCTCCACACGCCCTTATGCGGTTGACCGGCTCAACTGGAGGCGTCCTTGGGCTCAGGCTGAGATCACGCCGCTGACCGACCGGCAGCGCTGGACGATCGTGGCCGAAATCCTTCAGCCTGTCACGCAGTCGGAAGCCTCTCCGGCAGGCCTGGCGATGTGGACGGTCGGCGTCGAGCCGTTCCTTGACCAACTGGACGCCATCCCGGAACTGGCCGAGCTTTCCAGGTCTCCGCTGTTCCTGACCTTGCTGGCCGCAACGTGGCAAGGCGAACCTCTGCCCCGTCAACGGTTCAAGATCTACGCTCGGCTTGTCGAGTTGCTCCTCGAAAAGCATCCCCAGATGCGGCAACGTGCCTCACACGCCAGAGGGGCAGTGTTGCCGGCCACCGAGGTGACCGCGCTGTTCGGCGCCGTGGCCTACCGTCTTCGTGTCAAGGATCCGTCCGGCACTGTCACCAAGCCGGAGATGCGCACGCTCATCGTCGAGTCGATGACCGACGACACCGTCCTGGGCTATCAGCAAGCCGAGGCCCGCAGGATTGCCGACGCTGTGCTCGCCATGGCAGAAGACGAGTTCGGGCTGATCGTGTCGCACGGCGCGGGTTCCGTCGGCTTCCTGCATCGAGTGGTGCTCGACCACCTCGCTGGCCAGTATCTCGCCACGCTGGCTGCTGAAGCGCAGGTTGAGGCCATGCAGAGGTTCGTGCATGATCCGGCCTGGCGAGATGTGCTCCTCGCGCTGCTGACTGCGCAGGTCAGCTCTCATGCCACGGAGCCACTGCTTACCGCTGCCCTTGACACGGGCAGCCAACGATGGGCGGACATTGACGGGTACGAGCTGCTCGCCGAGGCGCTCGCCGCCGGTGTCAAGCTCACCCCGAGATCCCAGACCGGTTACCTCAACAGGCTCGTCGAACGGGTGGAGACCCATCCGTCGCTGCGCCATCGGGCGAATCTCATCACGGCGCTTGCCGGCACGCTCGCGAGCCACATCGCGCGGACCCACCTGCTGCCGATCATGAAGCGGTGGCTGACCGGGCCCCGTCCGGACCCGTCGCCAACCATGTGGGCGCTGCGCGATCTCGCCATCGCCGACGACGTCGCTGCCGAGTACCTGCTCTGGGGTCTCCGGCATCCCGAAGACAACGTGAAGGTCCATGCGGCGCTGGCCATCGCACATCGGTTCGGTGGCCAGCAGGGCCTGATGGAGCGGCTGGTGGCGTTCACCGAGACCGGACCATCGTCGGCGACCCAGGCCGCTGCCATCCTTGCTCTCGGCAAAGGCTGGGCTGACGCATCCGAAACCACACGATTGATCGACTGGGCACGTCGTCAGCCATCCATGTCCCTCCGGCTGGTTGGCCTGCAGATGCTGCAACGCGGCAATGCGCACGGTGATGCCTCACGGTTCCGGCCGGAGGAACGCGACTGGCTGCTGTCATTGCTTCACCAGGAAGGCCAGTTCTCCGGACCATGGCCCGGAGCGGACCTCGTCAACATCGCCGCCACCGGGGATGCGCGAGCGGCCGACTTCGCATTGGAGACCTTGACGACGAACGGCCGAAATGGCGGCGATCGTGAGCTCGCATGGATCCTGGCCTGCAACGCCTTCAGCGACGATAGCCGCTTCAAGGACTGGGTGGCCGCAGAGCTCGCAGATCCGGAGGGACGCGGCCTGATCTTGTACAACGTCGGCATGATCCCGGAGCAGTGGAGCGACGATCCGGAATTTGCACTGGCTCTACGCTCCTATGTGGACGTCAAAGTGCAAGACTTCACGGCATACAGCGTCACTGGTCTCGCCACCACCTTGCCGCCCTCCGACGCGCGGACGGTGCTGTTGCAAGGTCTGGACAGCATGCGGCCATACGCCGCGGCCCGCACGCTGGTCGAGCGGTACGCCGAAGACGAGCACGTCCAGACAGTCCTCGCCAGCCGGCTCCGCGGCGACTTTGCGCAGGCCGCGCCTATGGCCGGCGTAGCCGTCGACGTACTCGGTCCGACCGAGGGCTTCGCCGTCCTGGTGTCCCTGCTGCGCCGGCCCGACCCAGGTAGTCCGAGCGAGAATCGCGTCGTCGTGGCCGAAGCCGTAGCCGATGCCTGGAAGCGGTTCGAGAATGCCGTCAGGGAGCCGGATGCTGAAGCCGACGCCATGCGAGAGGTGCTTGCCAGCTATGATCCAGCCGAACTGGCAGCGCTGTGCACGGACGTGAGCCCGCACATCTTGATGTGGCACGTCCCAGAGGTCATCACCGCCTGGCCTGGGCAGCCAGCTGTCCAGGAGTTCGCCGACAAGCTCATCCACGACCCAAGGCCCATCACTTCAGGAATTCCGGACACCATTCCAGCCGCAATCCTCAGTGCGTACTGCGGCAGGACCGACGAACCCTCCCTCCGGATCCTCGACAAGACCCTCAACCTGCTTAAGCACATCGAGCCAGGGCTGCGCGAAGTCCTGGCGTTCGAGCTTTCACGCAGCTCGCTCGCCGCGGCCGACCTCATCGACGTCATGGCGGAATGGAAGAACGAGCCGGACACCGAGGTTCGCCGGAATGCCTTCATTGGGCTCATCCAAGCGATCACGCGTCACCAGCAGGCCCACAACGACCTAGCGGGCTCTGACACTCTCACGTCAGAGATGGAATGGCTGCGCGAGGAGATCAAGCGGGACCTGTGCGCTTACGGCCCTGAACTCGAAGAGCGCCGGCAACTGGCGTGGATCGGCATGCTCATGCTCGGTGACCTCACGCTGATTGACGGCATTGAGGAAACGATCGGTCATTCAGGCGCGCCCGGCGTCAAACTCGATGTCCCACTCGGTGATGTGGATCAGATCCTCGTAGACCTCGTCGCCGAGAACTGGGAACGGTTGTGTGATCACTTCGGCGACGACATCTTCGAGCGGCTGAACGGGAAGTCCGACAGTCGGCGTATGTCGGCCATCGAGCAACGGCGCCACGTCATGTCCGCGCTCGCGACAGTCGCTTCCCGGTACCCGGCCATCGCCGAGATGCTCCGTCACGAGGCCGACAGTGATGCCACGCTCCGCGAAGATCGCAACTTTCTCTTGTGGGCCAAAGAAGAGAACAGGGGTGACGAAGGAGTCCTTCGTACACTCGTGCCAAAACTCGGCCACACAATGCACCTCCGGGACGACCAGCTCCTCGACTCGGTGCTGGACCGAGACAGTTGGAATGTGCCCGACGCGGTGTTCAAGGCCATCCTCGCCGAGGACGCCCTCGACACCCAGTCAGGCCACATCTATCCGAGCGCAGAGCTAGCTGCCTACACCCAGCTGTTTCCAACGGACAGCTTGGCTATCGCCGCGCTCCGAGACCTCGAAACGTGGTTCGAGTCAGACTCCGCAACTCGTGAGCACCGAGGCTGGAACGACACGCTGGGCATCGCCTTCGGTGCAGCCGAACCGCAAGATCTGCCAGCCATAGCGACCCGCGTTCACACCAGAATTCGGATGGGCATGTCGGACTGGTACCTGCCCATGTTCACCAAGCCGCTGATGCGACGGCTGCGAGTGGACACAGACGCCGTCGAAGCGTTCCAAGCCGCCCTACGAGAACCAATGGGAATTCGTCAGAACAGTCCCATAATGGCGGCTCCTTGGGATCCGATTGCCCACGCATACCTGGAACTGCAACCGTTGCAACGTACGCACCTCTTCGCCGTGGTACTGCGCCAAACGGGTGCCCTACCGCAGCCGGACGCGGCAGCGGCCATCCACGTCCTGGAATCCGCGTCGCCGGACACCGTCGTGCACAACCCCTTCACCAACCACGAGGGTCCACTCTGCCTCGCTGTACTCGACCTCGCCGCGCGCTGACTGCGATCCGCCCTCCAATCTGTTCGAGAGCCGCGGCTGCGGGCGCCGTCGTCCAGGCGTGGACCTCTCGCGGCGCGAAGTAGCAGCTCAGCGGGCATTCCCTCCAGCGAGCCAGCCCCACGCCTGTCCACCCGCTGCCTCCGACTGCGTACCCTTTGCAGAGCGTCCTGTTCGCCGAGGTCACAGGCGGTAGGATGGCGGCCTCCTTTGCGGTTCGCTCGCGAACCGCCCTTCATTGAGGACCCATGACGTGCCGGTAGGGCTGGCTCTGGGTGAGCATTGTGGTTCACTCGCTCGCGAACCGCCCTTCATTGAGGCGACGTGCCGTTCGTACACCTCGACTGGCCGGCCGACGCGCACGATTGCGGTTCGCTCGCGGACCGCCCTTCATTGAGGTTGGGGCGAGGGCAACAACACCGCGGTGCCGCAGAAATTGCGGTTCGCTCGCGAACCGCACTTCATTGAGGTTGCCGCACCGTGTGCGCGGACTGTGTCGTCGGCGGCCAGATTGCGGTTGCTCGCGAACCGCCCTTCATTTAGGTACGATCGCCGAGGCCCAGATCGCAGGCCTGACCAATATTGCGGTTCGCTCGCGAACCGCCCTTCATTGAGGTGACGGCTCCGCGCTGCTGGCCGGCACCGTCCGCGTCCGTTGCGGTTCGCTCGCGAACCGCCCTTCATTGAGGCCTCGTCGAGTCCTGACTGCGTGAGGTGTCCGGCGGCTGGTCGATTGCGTTTGCTCGCGAACCGCCCTTCGGTGAGGTCAGAAAGCAGAGGACTTCGCCGGCGAGAAGCTCAACGATTGCGGTTCGCTTGCGAACTTCCCTTCATTGAGGTCCGCTCAAGCGCGTGCCCGTCAACGCGGACCGCCTGGACATTGCGGTTCGCTCGCGAACCGCCCTTCTTTGACGTTAGCCACCGACCGTGGGGACGTTCTGCTTGCGCAGGCGGATCGCGGTTCACTCGGGAACCGCCTTTCATTGAGGTCTCTTCGATACTGAAGACATCGCCCTCGACATCGCGATTGCGGTTTACTCGCGAACCGCGTTTCATTTGGATTACCAGGTACAACGCCTAGAGCTGCCGCACCGCAGGGCATTGCGGTTCGCTCGCGAACCGCCTTCATTAAGGTGCGGGCGAGGACGAGGCCACGCGCAACCAGCACCGCGCATTGCGGTTCGCCGGCGCACCGCCCTTCATTGAGGTATCACGCGTGCGGGTCAGGAGCTGGGCGCAAAGCCGGTGCTGATCGCGGTTCGCTCGCGAACGACCGTTCATTGAGGCCTCGGAATCGAGGTACAGACCCGCACGCTCGTAGAAAATTATTACGGTTCGCTCGCGAACCACCCTTCATTGAGGTGTCCAGTCGGCGTGGCCGATGACGCCCGACAGGCCAGGCAATTGCGGTTCGCTCGCGAACCGCCCTTCATTGAGGTGCCGCGACGCCGACGACGAACGCCACGGTGCAGGCGAGCAGATTGCGGTTCGCTCGCGAACCGCCTTTCATTGAGGTCGCCGTCCACAGCCGGACGCCCCCGCCGCCGCGCCTGGTCGTGGTTACGTCCGCTACCGCTGTTGTTGCGTGGGTTCCCTGCTCCTCGGAGCTGGGAACCCCCACAGCGCATACGCACATGTTGGTTCGGTGTGGTTAGCGGTAGCGCAGGATTTGGCCGCGTTGGGCGCGGCGTTCGGGTGCGTTGTCGGAGCCGTACCGGTGGATGGGGAACCGGACGATCGCCGTGACGCCCTGGGCGGTCAACCGTCGGCGTGCGGCTTCTTGGGCCAGGGGTGGATGGTTGGCGTTGGTGTGGAGTCCGTGGCCGGCGACCTCGCGCAACGCTGCCGAGGCGAGCACGGTGCGCAGCCGGGCTGGTAGCCACTGTCCGTTCCAGACAGGGACGTAGAACCAGCCCGAGCCGGCGGCGCCCAGATGCCCGGTGGTGACCGAGGTGCGGGAGGTCTGGTGGGCGAGGGGGAATTGGGAGATACCCCACAGCGCGCACCAGGCGACCGCGTTGTCGGTGGGGCCCGGGGCGGCGAAGCCGGTCGGTGTGCGGCTGTCGTGTTTGTTGTGGTTGATGTCGTCTCGGACGGCGGCCCCGGACAGGCCCTCGATGATGTACTCGGCCGGCCAGTGGCCGACGGTGTCGGCGATTTTGCGGAGTTTGTTGCCGACGATTTCGGAGCCTTGGTTGCGGGCCTGCATCTCCAGGCGGCTGGCTCCGTCGTCCTGCAGCCGGTCCCCTTGAGGGTTGCGCCGCCAGTAGCTGGGTTCGCCCAGTGCGGCGAGGAGCCGGAGATCCAGCTGACGCCGGTCTGCGGTGAGGTGATCGAGCACAACATGCCGGAGGGCCTGTACCTCGGGCCACTGCTGGTCGGGGATCGTGGTGATCCGCGGGCTCATCACACCCCGCGGGCTGCCTTTCAGGACAATGTTCTGTGCGAGCCACCCGTCGGGGTTGGCTTGGTGCGCGGCGTGGGCGCGGACCGTCTCGCCGACCTGCTGCCAGGTCAGATCCGCGGCAGACAACTGGGGACGCGGCCGCATCCCCAGTGTCCACGACATCCGAACATCGGTGTGCCCGGCGTCGTGGAGGATCGTGGTGAGGCCGTAGAAGGCCATGTGCGACAACAACACCTGCGGATCGCCGCGGTCCAGCACGAGGGGATTCATGAACCCTCCCCGGAGATCTGGCCGTCGGCGGCACGCAATACCGCCTCCAGGAACGCGCAGCCCCACACACCCCACCGCCGGTGGGTGGTGTCGATCAGCGCGTCCCAGCCGCCCTCGTCGAACAGCCACCGCGCCAGCTCGGCATCGGCCGGGAGGCCAGGGTTGAGGAGTTCGGTGGCGGTGTGCGGAAATTCGTGTCGGCCGTGTCCGTGGCTGGTGCCCACGAGCCGGGCGATCGTCTCCCGCTCGTGCACGGGTAGGTGGGGCCAGCAGTTCAGCACCGACAGTTGTTCGTGCCGCCAGCCCAGTGGCAGGCCGCTTCGTTGTCGTTGCCGCCGTTGGGTGACGGTCGTGCGGCTGCTCTTGGCCAGTGGCTCGCCCGCGGTGGGATCGACGCCCAGCCAGCGTTGCCATCGGCTGTCGATTTTCCCGTCGTCGTGGTGCAACCCGGCCAACCGCAGCACCTCCTGCAGCTCCGCAACCATCCCCACGCGCTCGGCCAGCTTCATCGAACGGGCGGCCACCGCTTCGTTGTGCATGGTGAGCGGCACCTCGTGAGTGGGGGTCCAGCTCTGCCGAGTTAGCTCGTCTCGCACGGCGGTACGCAAGTCCCGCACGATCACTCGGGTCGGCGGCTCTTCTCCCGGCGTGTCCGGATGCAGCAGCACCTCGCACTGCTCAGTCTTCTCGCGCAGCAGCTCGATCGCGGCGGCCAGCATCCGCGGCCGTGGATAGCCGATCCCATCCAGCGCCTCGGCCACTGCCTTATGGGCGAGCTGGGTGTCCTCCTCGGCCATGGCCTCATAGATCACAGCCAGGACCGCGGCCACATGGTCGCTGTGGGGAAGCGTAGATCCGGTACCGAGGCGGATCACGACCTGGCCCGGCCCAGGTGTGTCGTAGTCCTCCAACACGTCCGTACTGGTCTCGCCACCGGCCGGGCGCACCACCCCGGACTGGAAGATCGCGGCGGTCTCGTCAACAACGAACACATCCCCCGCATGTACGTCCACTGTGGACTGTGGTTCGGGATGGTCGAGGGCACACACCTCCTCGCCTCGCACCCGCACCACACTCGGCACCCGCCCCACCGTGTCCCTGGTCGGCAACATGCCTTCGATGGCCTGGCGCGCCAGATAGATCGGGGTCGGGAACACCTCGTGGGCGCGAGGCGGCAGCGCCTCGATGAGCGCCACGGCGTCCTGCGGGTCAGTGGGCATGTCCGCGCGGACCACGACGCCGACGTCGAGTTCGTCGTCGAAGTCCTCGGCCAGCCACAGATCCAGATCCGGCTCGGCGGCCAGCTCGTCACTGGTGCGCGCCAGCTGCCACGCATCGGCCAGTTCCAAGCGCTGCAACAGATCCCGCCGCGGGCGAGGCTCGGGTGGCGGGGTCGTGCGCAGCGGCCACGGCGCGAATTCGGTCAGGCCCGCGACCCAGTCGGCCGCCGCCTCAAGCTCGTCGGGACGGTAGGGACCGGACGTGGTCTTGCCGTTCACGCCGGTGGCGGGCACCGCGATCGTGAACGCCGTTGTGTCGCGTTGTCCCCGGCGATTGACGCGGCCCGCGCGCTGCGTCAGCGCGGTGCCGGGAGCCAGTTCGCTCAGGCCCGCCGACAGATCCAGGTCCGCGCCCACCTCGGTGGTCTGTGTACTGACGAGGACGTCGATTGAAGGATTCCCCTGGGCGGTCAGCAGTCCCGAGCGGGTGAGCTGGTCCAGGTCGTGTGGGCGCATCCGGCCGCACACCAGCGCGGTGCTCAGGCCACGGCGGGTCAGTTCGGTGTTGACAGCGACTGCGACGCCAACAGTGTTGACCCAACATCCCACGGTGGGGCCGAATTCCTCCCGCAAGGCGACCACCGCCTCGGCCAGCGCTTGGATGGCGGCTGCGCGTTTCGGTCCCGTGTTCGGCACCGGCCAGACCGGCATGCTCAGTGTGCGCACCGGCTTGGTGGTCCGCATCCGCCGCGCCAGCTCTGCGCCATCGCGATGGTCCAGATCCTCAGCCCTGACGCCGACCGTGCCTTCGACGGCCGTGCTCGTGTCGGGGGTGGCCGTGGTCTCCACCACCTGCAGCCCCATCGGCCCTAGCCGCGCGTCGGCGACGTCGACCAGGCTGGCAACGCGGCGCGCGGTGGTCAGCAGTTGGCGTGACAGGTGGGCCTCGTCGACGACCAGCACGCTGTCGAACGCCAGCAGACCGGCCTCTCGCGGGCGTGCCTGGCGGCTCGTGCCGTAGCCGCGGAGCAGGATTCGGCTGCCCCACATGTCCGGGGTGCAGCACAGCACCGCGCAGGCGGTCGGATCACCTCGCCACGCCCGCGACGGGGGAATGCCGCCCCGCAACCGGCCCACCAGCAGCGGAGAACCGTCCTCACCAGGCCAGCGCAACGTGGCCAGCGCCGCCGCTACCCGGCCCAGCACCTCCGGCCGGTCATCCCGCTCAGTCAGCAACCGGGCGACCGTGCGGGCGTGCTCGTACTGGTCGTCGACCAGCGCCCGGCGGCCGACCACCAGTGCCAGTCGGCGCGGCACTCGTACCGGATGCCCGCAGGCCATCAGCGCCACCACGAACACGTGCACGTCGATCACCGCGGTCTTGCCCGCTCCGGTCGGCGCGTCGATCCGGTCCGGCCACCGGCCCGTGTCCAGCACCCGGTCCAGCAGCCGCCACTGCCAGGCAAACGGCTTGTACCCCTGCGAACCGTGGACGTGGTCGAAGAACGCGGCGAAGTCCTCACGGGTCAGGCTCACTCGGCCACCTCCTCGACCGGAAGGTCGACCGGGGTGAGCAGCCCGCCGCCCAGGTGGCGGCTTTGCCCGATCGCGACCAGCGTCCGCTCGCCCGCCAAGCTGCCCAGCGACAACAACGCCCGATACGGCTGCAGCACGGCGCCGGGTTGGATCTTGTGCACGAACCGGCGCGGATTCCCACTGGTGATCAGGCTCGCCCAGCTGACCCGAACACCCCGCTCCGCGACGGCGTGGGCCAGGGCGCGGTAGCGGGCGTCGCTGCGTCCGGTAACCGGGAACGTGTCCCGCCACACCAGCCCGACCGAGGTCGCCACGGTGTCCGCGACCGACCACGCGCCACGGGGCGGGCGATTGTCAGCGACCGCAGCCGGCGCGGTGATCCACCACCGGCGCAGGCCCGCTCGGGGCGCGGGCCAGAAGTCCTCGCCGGTGGTGACCGCGATCTGACCGACCACCGCGCGCTGCTCGCCTCCGGGCCGCCGGATGACCCGCAAGCGCGCCAGCGCCTCCCCCACCACCTGCACGTCCATCTCGGCGGCATCCGACGGCAACAGCACCGCCACCGTCGAAGGCGCGCTCGTGGCGTACGCGAACGGCATCCCCACTTCGAGGAACTGGATCGCCACCCGGTTGGCCGGACGCGACACGCCCCTCGGGTAAGCGCCGGTAATCACGCCTGGCGCGCCGTCACCGATAATGCTGATCAACGCGCGATGCACCGCTACCGCCCAAGCAACGCGCTCGTCGTGCTCCACCGGCTTATCCAACGGCGCCAGCCACACCGTGCTCCACGGTGCCGCCGAGACCGGACCGCCGCAGGGAACGTAACGCAGCATCTGCAGCGCCTCACCAGCAACCGGGGCACGCACGCTCTGCTCGTCAGTCTTGATCGCATCCGCCTTCACCGACGGCGTCACCCCCACCCTGGCCGCGTGCGCGGCGGCAAGCACCGTGCCCCTCCCAGGTGCCGGCGCCACCACATCCACCCCCGCGCCAGAACCGCCAAACAAGGTGGCCTCGGTGTCCCACACGTGGCTGGGCTGCACCGCCTCACCGGTCCCGGTCCACATCCGCGCCGGACATTCCGCCATGCCCAGATGCGACACATCCGCGCACATCGCCGCCAGCGCCGCACGCACCGCCTCCGGCGGATCCTGACGCCAGACCCAGGCAAACGGCCCGTCCACGGCCACCGACATCGCGGCCGGCTTGCCGTTCTTCTTCACCGCCCACCCGGCCTTCGACTTCTTCAGCAACCCCTCGTCACGAAACGCCACCGCCGCGCCGGTGTTCAACCACCGGCGGGGCAGCCGGATGCCATCAGGGGGGTGCCGCTCCAGCCACTGCAGCGCCACATCGTCCTGTTCGCACGGCACCAGCCGGCCGTCCTCCTCCACTGCGCGCGGGCCGGCCGCCGCCGCGCAAAGCAACGCCGCGTGCAGACGCGCCGGCGAGACCACCACGTCCAGATCCCCGTCACCGACATGCCCCCGGTACACGCCCAGCGGCAGATCAGCGATGATCGCGAAACTCACCGGCGTCACTCGTCGCTATCGGTGTCGTCGACCGCACCGGCCACGATGGCCGGATTCCCGGCCACCTGGAGTGCCACTCCGTCCCAGCGCAGACCGGCGGCCGCTTCGGCCAATGCCAATGCCTCGGCCAGCAAACTGTCCGCGGCAGCAATGTCCAGCGGCGTCAGCTGGTCTGTTTGCCCGCCGCGCTGGTCGATCCGAACCACGGTCGGGCCGGCTTCGATCAGGTCGCAGTTGGCGCGCAGGCACAGTTCCGCGTCCGACCGGGCCAACCCGTTGAGCGCCAACGCCGCCAGCACCGCCCGGCAGGCCGCGTCTCCTTCGGGGCCTGCGCCGAACCGCAGCTGCCGCAACGCCGCGAACGACAGCACGTGCGAGCGGACGATCCGGTCACAGGCCACCCCGGCCAACTGTTCCAGCGTCGGCGGGATTCCCCCTAGCCCCAACATCGACGCCGACGCCGTAGCGCCCTTGGCGAGCTTGCCCGCTTCCTTGATCACCTTGTCGTAGGTCTTGCTGCTCAGCTCCGCACGCTGCGTCTCAGCGATCTCCTTGAGCACCGGGCCGGGCAGGCTGACTCGCATGCCCACCCCGTCTACCCGTGCCCCACCCCGCTTTGGGGTCTCGATGGTGTCGCAGAACCCCAGCACCTCACCGACCAGGATGCTGCGCCACCGCCCCTGCCGGGCGGCACGGCTGGAGTCCCAGCCCCCGTACACCAGGGTGATCGGGCTCAGCTCCAGCAACGCCCGCGCGGCAGCGGCCGTCGCGTCCCGAGCCGCCCGGTACGCCGGCACCGCGGTCACCGCGTCGCCCTCCACCGTGCCGGCCCGGATGTGCGCGTCGAACACCCGGTGCGGCAGCGTCAAATCCGTGTAGTGCTCAGCCGTATCTCCGCGCTGGTAGGTCACCTCTACTCGCGGCAACCGCCCCAGCAGCGGATGCCCATCGTCAATGGCCTGCTGCAACGCCGTTTCGGCTCGGTTGAGCTGGCTCTGCTTCGAGTCCACGATCACCGCCTGCCGAAGTTCTCCATCGAGGTAACGGCGTTCATAGGCGTAGGTCCCCAGCGCGGACCGCGGCATCGCAAACTTGGCCGGAGCGATCGCACACTGCGGCCCACCCGCCGGCGCCAGCTCCGTCATCGAACTCAGACAACTTGGCCCGCCCGGCGATACGGCCCGCACCAGCCGCTCCACCGTCAACAACGCGGTCACAGACGACATCCCTTCTCGCGATCACCTAACGCGGCGGACCATAGGGACGCCCTCTGACAAAAACGGGCCCATCCGTCGAGAGAGACCCAAACTGTCACCCGATCGAGTGACCGCTCCGTCGCGACCACGCCCAACAGTTGGACTACCTGGGACGTGGACGGCCACTTACCGCAGACGGGCCGTTTGTCCCATAACACCCCGAAGGCTCCGGCAGACCACCGCCCAGGCACGAACCTCTCGCCGCTCAAAGCCGCAGCTCAGAGGACCTCCACTACAGCCACCAGGCCTCTCCGCGCTCCAGCAAGTCACCTCCATGGCGGACCCCTTACGAAGCGCGCTGTCCACCAAGCTCACACGCGGTAACATGACCACCCAATCGCAGTTCGCTCACGAACCGCCCTTCATTAAGGTCTGGTGTAGGTGTCGCTGTGCGTTCCCCACGGCAGAATGATCGATCGCGGTTCGCGAGCGAACCGCCTTCATTGCGGCCAGATGATCTTCACTGCCGGGGCGATGGTGTGGATCGCCTGATCGCGGTTCGCTCACGAACTGCCCTTCATTGAGGTACGCGCACCGGCTACCACGGCCGCACCAAGAGCGGCCGCAATCGCGGTTCGCTTGCGAACCGCCCTTCATTGAGGTCCGAGAATGGGCTCACCGCCCGGTGTCGCGCGAATGCGTATCGCGGTTCGCTCGCGAACCGCCCTTCATTGCGGGTCGTAGCCGCGGGTCAGGCCGTACTCCAGGCCCGCGAGCGATCGCGGTTTGTTCGCGAACCGCCCTTCATTGAGGTGCCAACGGCACGGGCGTGATCCCGCTAGAACAGGCCAGGATCGTGGTTCGCCCGCGAACCACCTTCATTGAGGTGGCCAGCAGCTCGAACGGCTGTCGTCGTTGCAGCACTTCAATCGCGGTTCGCTTGCGAACCGCCCTTCATTGAGGTGAGGGTGCCAAGGCCTACAACCGTCACCGGACCGAAACTGCGGTTCGCTCGTGAACCGCTCTTCATTGAGGCCAGGACTGTCTTGGTCCATGGCTGCAGATGATCACGCAAGATCGCGGTTCGCTCGCGAACCGCCCTTCATTTAGGGAGCAGTCCGCGTTCGGTTTCCTGGATCTCCTCGCTTTACTCGACCTCGGCGCGCACTGACAGTGGGATTCGTCTTTCAATCTGTTCGAGAGCCGCAGCTGCGGGCATCGGCAGCTTCAGGCTGCCACGATCGTCTCACCGCGTGTCTCTCGCGCAACATTGCATTCGGGTTCTTGGGCCTGCTCGTCGAACTCAGAGCGGACGATCTTGACGAGCCGTCGGGCCCGAGCTGCACCCACACCGAGCCTGATACGCAAGGTGTTAGCCGAAATCGGCTTCTGATGAGCTGCCCGATGAGCTGCATCCTCTCGCCGCGCCCGCACCAGAAGGTCTTCCGGCGCTCTCCTGCCACGTGTCTGCCGGTCAACATGCGGCGCAACCGCCTCCTCATCGAGGTGGGACTGCGGCTCGGGCGTGCCAAAGCCCGACTTCTCAGTGGCAAGCGGCGCCGACCGATCAGCATCGAACACAAGACGCACTCGACTCGTTGAGCTGATCGCTTGCAGGAGACCAGGGTGAGGTCGACTCGGGACGCGGTGCTGGCCTCGCAGCCAGTCCGTTTCCCCGAGCCGCCTCCCGCACCGGACGTGCGCCTCTCAACGCATCCG
>NZ_JBIWKS010000028.1:0-50309 GCF_044765805.1 Lentzea sp. NPDC102401
CCCGCACCGATTGGTGCGGGCCAACGCCTCCGCCGCAAGGCGACGGCTGTCTGAACCACGATGGACTCACGTTCACCGGCACTTCAGATAACGGTCACATCAGGACTGCGGAATCCGGATCACGCTCCCCGGGGTGATCACGTTGGGGTCCGTGATGACGTGCGGGTTGGCCCGCACCAGCCGCGTGTAGGTGTTGCCGGAGCCGTAGAACTGCGTGGCGATCGACCACAGGGAGTCGCCGGGTTTGATCACGTACTCCTGGTAGACCCGGTAACCGGGCACGATCCGCGGCCCGTACACCACCGGCACGATGACCTTGTCGAGCTCGGCGCCGTCCTGCGGCGACACCCAGAACACCTCGACGAAGAGCCGGTCGAGCGCGAACGACGCCCCCGACACGTCGACCTGGACCTGGAACTGGCCGTGGCCGCCTACCCCGTCTCCCGCGGTGAACCCGCCGGTCACCTCGTCGTGGCCCTCGTGGATCCGGTAGCCGAACTGGGCCTCGAACGCCCCACCCGCGGTGCCGGCGATGTGGACGCGGCTCCCGACGAGGCCGAGCGAACGAGGTTGCTGAACGTCGATGGACATGGTGTCCCCTTCCTCCGCTAGTAGGTCGTGTGCGGGGCGGGGGTCGTTGCCGGGGTTCACCCCGGTGGCCCAACGGCTGGTGGTGGAGGTCGGAGTCGAACCGACTCTGCACGGGGCTCCCGTTTTACAGACGGGCGGGGCTCCACAGCCCCATCTCCACCATTGTCGTGCGCATTTTCCGCGCACGAAAAAGCCGCCCTGACCCGGTTCGCACGGGCGGGCGGCTCTCGACGTCGGCGAGGCCTTACGGCGTCACGACGGAGAGCCTGAGCTGGGCGGACAGCTGCGATAGCGGCGCATGCGGACCACCTTGCCGGAACGTTGGCGACGCCGCCAGCCATTTGTCGGGAGGAAACGCGGTTCCGCACCCGAGCGATATCCAGGTGTGAGGGTTGTGGGGCGTGGTCGCGAGCTTGCCGCGGCGCGATCGTGGCTGGCGGCGGAGACCGGGCGGCTGGTGCTGTGCGGTGGCGAGCCGGGCATCGGCAAGACGCGGCTGGCCCAGGAGCTGGCCGGGCACGCGCTCGCGGTCGGCCGGGAGGTCGTGTGGGGGCACTGCGTCGAAACCGCCGGTGCGCCCGCGTTCTGGCCGTGGCGGCAGGTGCTGAAGGCGACCGGCGCGGATCCCGATCTCGTGCTCGCGCACGACGCCGAGGTGCCGCAGGACAGGTTCCGGGTGTTCGACGCGATCGCGACCGCGCTGGACCGCGACGACCTGGTGATCATCGTCGAGGACGTCCACTGGGCCGACGAGGCGTCACTGCTCGTGCTCGCTCATCTCGCCACGCAACTGCGGAACGTGCTGCTGTTCGCGACCTTCCGCGATCCGTGCCCGGCCGTCGCGGACCTCATGCGCTCGGCCGACCGGATCGACCTGCACGGGCTGTCCCCCGACGAGGTCGCGGAGCTGGTCGGGACCGAGCACGCGGCCACGATCACGGAGTTGACCAGCGGGAACCCGTTGTTCGTCACGGAGATCGCCCGCGCGGTCGGCGACGGCACGTGGCGCGCGGACCAGCCGCCGCGCAGCGTCCGCGACATCGTCACCGCCCGCCTGGGCCGGCTCTGTCCCGACGCCCGCGAGCTGGTCAAGACGGCCGCGCTGATCGGCCGCGACTTCGACCTCGACCTGGCCGCCAGGGCGTCCGGCCTGCCGATCAGCGCGCTGGACGAGGCCACGACGCTGATCGACGCGACCGGGCACCGGTTCGTGCACGCGCTGACCCGCGACGCCGTCGAAGCCGCACTCACCCCCGCCGAACGCCGCGCGCTGCACCGCCGGATCGCCGAGGCGATGACGACCAGCACGCGCTACGCCGACGTGGCCCGGCACTGGAACGCCTGCGGTGAAACAGAAGAGGCCCGCGCGTGGACGATCCGTGCGGCGCAGGACGCGGTGGTCAGGCTCGCCTACGAAGAGGGCGTCCGCCTCTACCGCGCCGCTGCCGAGCTGGACGACAGCCACGACGTTCAGGTGGCGCTGGGCAGAGCCGCCTACTTCGCCGGGGACCTCGCGGGGTGCGTCCAGGCCGCCCAGCGCGCCGCCGAGCTGGCCTCGTCGCCCGAGCAGATCGCGGAGGCCGCCCTGGTCCTCGAAGCCGCGCCCGGCGCGGGCGTCAACGCGGTCGCGACCCCGTTGTGCGACAACGCCCTTCGCCAGGACGTCGGCCAGGCCACCCGCGCCCGGTTGCTGGCCCAGCGCAGCCACCTCGCGTTCTACCGCGGCGAGCAGCACCGGCTCGACGAGCTCAGCCGGGAGGCGCTGAGGCTGGCCCGCGGCGACGATCGTGCGCTCGCCGAGGCGTTGCACGCCAGGCAGGAGGCGTGCCCAGGTCCGGCAGGACGTGCCGAACGCCTCGACCTGGCGACCGAGATGATCGACCTCGCCCACCGCACGCACAGCCCACGCGGCGCGATGTGGGGCTCGCTGTGGCGCGTCCACGCGTTGGTCGAGAGCGGCGAACTCGCTGCGGCACAAGAAGAAATCCCGGCTTTGAAGCTGGCCTGCGAACGGGTCGGTGGCCAGGTCCCGTTGTGGCACCTGGACGTCGTGACGGCGTGCCTCGCCCAGGCACAGGGCCGTTTCGCGGAGGCCCAGGAAGTCGGCCGCAGGGCCTACGACCGCATGCGGGTGATCGAGCGCGAACCGGCGTCGGGCGCCTACTTCGCTTTGCAGTGCGGGCTTTCCTGTCATCTCGGCGTCACCGAGGACGGCCTCGCGCTGGCCCGTCACTTCCACGACCCGCCACCGCGGTTCCGGCTGATGTCGAAGCTCACGCGGGCGTTCCTGTTGCTGCGCGCGGGTTTCCGCGACGAGGCCCTGGACTTCTACCGCCGTTCCGGCCCGATCGCCGAGTGGGACCTGCCCGCGTTCTTCGTGCTGCCCGGCCTGGTCGACGCCGTCCTGGTGACGTCAGGCCTCGGTCTGACCGAGGACCTGCGGCTGATCATGCCCCGTCTCGCGGAGTTCCGCGGTGAGCACGCGGCCGGCAACGGCGTCGCGTACATGGGCCCGGTCACCCTCGCGCTGGGCCGCGGCCACCTGGCACTCGGCGACCACGAGCAGGCCATCACCGACCTCAACGCCGCCGTCGACGAGGCCTCCCGCGCCGGCGCGCCCGCGTTCGCCGCCGAGGCCCGCTGGCACCTCGCGGCCGCGTTGCGCGCGGCAGGCCGTGACGCCGACGCCGTGCACCGCGCCGCCGACCGTGCGATCCGCACGCTGGGCATGACCGCGTTCACCACGACCGAACTGAGCGGCCGCGAGCACGAGGTCGCGTCACTGGTCACCGAGGGCATGACGAACCGGCAGATCGCGCGCCGGCTGGTGATCTCGGAGCGGACCGCCCAGAACCACGTCCAGCACATCCTCACCAAGCTCGGCTTCAGCACCCGCAGCCAGATCGCGGCGTGGATGAGTACCGCACCGAGTACTCCGGCGGATGGCTGACCAGCGCGAACTTCCTACCTTGGGAGCACACCGACCCCAGGAGGACCCCATGTGGCTCACCATCGCGACCCCGCCCACCCAGTCCCTCGACCAGCTCGACCAGGTGATGGGCGCAGCCACTCCCGACGGCCTGCGCGCCCGCTACGCCTGCCGGGCCGACGGCGAGTTCCGGGTCATCGCCGTGTGGGAGTCGAAGGAGCACGCCGACCGCTTCTTCCGCGAGGTGCTCGGCCCGGTCATCGCCCGCGTGCTCGGCCCGGAGCCGTCCGGCGCGCCCGCGATGACCGGCATGGAGGTGCTGCGCGAGTTCGTGCCGCGCCAAAAGACGACTATCAGTTGAGAACGGCGATCGACACGTTCAGGGCCGCCGCGAAGCTCACCCATGCCAGATAGGGCACCAGGAGCGCCCCGGCGGCCCTGCTCCGCCGCCAGAACGCCACGATCACCGCGACGATCGCCAGCCACAGCACCAGGATCTCGGCGAACGCCACCCAGAACCACCCGAGCCCGAAGAACAACGGCGTCCAGGCCGCGTTCAGCACCAGCTGCACGCCGAACAACGTCAACTCGTTCCGGGTCGCTCCCGCGCGCCAGGCCAGCCAGCCCGCGACCGCGATCATCACGTACAGCGTCGTCCACACCGGACCGAACAGCCATGCGGGCGGCGCCCAGGAAGGCTGTTCCAGGGCCATGTACGTCGATCCGGCCGACACGGAGAACAGGGACCCCACCACGGCGGTCACCAGCACGGCCCCCGCGATGAGCCCGAGAGCGCGAACCGGATGGCGTTCGGATACCAGCGTCATGCCACGGTGATACCCGTTCACGAGCCGGCCAAAGCACGAACGATCTCGAGCACCGCCGCCCTGCTCGGCCGCACGCGCTCGGCGGCGTTGAGCAGCGTGAGTTCGTCGACCAGCACGGCCTCGCGGATCTGCGCGTCGTGCCCCGGCAGCTCGGCCCGCAGCGCCTTCACCAGCCGCGACCGCAACGCGCGGCCCAGCGGGTCGTCGGTCGGCAGCAGGCGCCAGTGCGTGCGCAGGATCCGTGCCGCCACGTCCTCGCCGCCGACCGCCCAGAGCAGGCGGATCATCCGGTCGGCGAGGCCCATGGGAACAACGGTAAGGCCTGCTCATGAAGTCGGCTCATTACCTTCGACCACGAATCTTTCCCGGATCGGGAAACGGTCGCGGGGCTCTTTCCGACAGGGGATTCACCAACGAATCCCTGGAGGAGACAGTGGCCTGGAATGGCAGACCCGCGAACTGCAGGAAGTGTCACGGCAGCACCATCCGCTGCGACACCTGCAAGGGCAACGGCAAGGTGCAGTGGACGTTCGGGGACTGCACCTCGTGCGACGGCACCGGCCACGTGTGCCCGTCGGACGGGAAGTACTGGAGATGACGGCCGCTACTTCGGACCGTCCGCGAAGAACGGTCCGAAGTGGCAGGGCGGTCTACTTCTTCTTGCCGGTGAACAGGCTCTTGACCTGGTTCCCGCGGCGGCGCAGACCCCACTTGGTCACGCGGATCAGCGCCTCGCGCACGATGTTGCCGCTCATCTTCGACTCGCCGAACTCGCGTTCCAGGAACGTGATCGGCACCTCGCGGACCCGGAAACCCAGCTCCAGCGTCCGCCACAGCAGGTCGATCTGGAAGCAGTAGCCGGCCGACGCGACCGAGGCGAGGTTCAGCTTGCGCAGGGTGTCCGCGCGGAACGCCCGGTAGCCGCCCGTCATGTCGCGGATGTTCGCGCCCAGCGCGAGCCGCGAGTACAGCGAGCCGCCCAGCGACAGGAACTTGCGCTGCGCCGGCCAGTTCACGACCTCGCCACCCGGCACCCAGCGCGAGCCCAGGACCAGGTCGGCCTTCGGCAGCGCGTCGAGCAGCCGGTGCAGCTGCTCCGGTGCGTGCGAGCCGTCCGCGTCCATCTCGCAGATGACGCCGTAGTCGCGCTCCAGCGCCCACTGGAAGCCCGCGACGTACGCGGCGCCCAGGCCGGCCTTCTCGGTGCGGTGCATCACGTGGACCCGGTCGTCCGCGGCCGCCATCTCGTCGGCGAGCTGGCCGGTGCCATCGGGGCTGCCGTCGTCGACCACCAGCACGTGCACGTCGGGCAGTGCCGTGTGCAGTCGCTTGACGATCTTTCCGATGTTGTCCCGCTCGTTGTACGTCGGGATCACCACCAGCACCTGCCCGAGTTCCTGGTCAGGCTGCCGCGCCATTCGAGTCCTTCCGTCGTCGGGTGAAGCCCAGCGCCAACGCCACAAAGCCCGCAGCGGCAATCACCCACTCGGGCCAGGCTCCTAGCCAAGTCGCCAGCGTAGTCTGTGACCGCAGCGGCAGTGTCGCGACCAGGGCACCCGGCTCGAAAAGCCCAGTCTTCTGAGTGACGGAACCGTCAGGTTCGACGATCCCGCTGACGCCTGAGGTGGCCGCCACGACCACGGCCCGTCCGTGCTCCACCGCACGCAGTCTGGACATGGAAAGCTGCTGGTAGGTCATCTCCGTGTAGCCGAACGTGGCGTTGTTCGTCGGGATCGCGATGATCGTCGCGCCGGCCGTCACGGAGTCGCGGACCACTGAGTCGAACGCCACTTCGTAACATGTGTCAATCGCGACCTTCGCCGGTCCCATGACGAAACCTTCCGGGTCCGTGCCGGGCTGGAAGACACCCGCGCGATCGACCTCGGACGCGAACAGCCGGAAGAACGACCGCATCGGCATCGTCTCGCCGAACGGCTGCAGCTTGCGCTTCGTGTAGGTGTCCGTGGCCCCCTTCTCCGGGTCCCACAGCACCACCTGGTTGCGTGGCAGCCCGTCGCTCTTGTCGACGACCACGGCGCCCACGGCGATCGGCGCCTTGATCGCCTTCGCCGCCCTGTCGATGACCGCGGCGGCGTCGCTGTTGCGGAACGGGTCGATGTCCGACGAGTTCTCCGGCCAGATCACGACGTCGGGCTGCTTCACCTTGCCCGCCGCCACGTCGGCGGCCAGTTCGAGCGTGCGCTTCGCGTGGTTGTCGAGCACGGCCCGGCGCTGCGAGTTGAAGTCGAGCCCGGCGCGCGGCACGTTGCCCTGGATCGCGGCGACGGTGACCGTCCCGGCGGACGCGTCCACCCCCACGGGTACCACCAGGCCCACCCCCAGCGGCACCACGACCAGCGGCAGGCCGAGCTTCCAGTTCTTCACGAGCCAGAACAGCCCGAACCCGGTCAGCACCACCGCGAACGTCACCAGCGGCGCCCCACCGAGCGACGCGAGCGGCAGGAACCAGCCCTCCGGCTGCCCGAAGGCGATCTTTCCCCAGGTGAAACCGCCGAACGGGAACACCCCGCGCAGCGCCTCGTCCGCCACCCACAGGCACGCCGCCCACAGCGGCCAGCCCGGCACGCGCGACGCGAACGCCATCGCCGCCGTGCCGATCGCGATCATCAGAGCGCACGCGAGCGCCAGCGGCAGCCACGCGATCAGCCCGACGAACTCACCGGTCCACCGCAGCAGCGGCACCATGAACCCGAGTCCGAACAGCAGCCCGTACCCGAACCCGGCACGCGCACGCCTGTCGTAGATCACGTACGCGAGCAACGCGAACCCGAACGGCGCCAGGAACCACAGCGGGCGCGGCGGAAAGCTCAGGTAGACCAGTACGCCGCCGGCGACGGCGAGTGCCGCGCGCAACAGCACCGGAGTGCTCACTTTTCGCCTGCGCGCGGGCAATTCCGGCGATTCCGGCGCGATGGGGGGTGCAACCACCCGATCAGAGTACGAGGCCCCGGAGTACACAGGACGTATGAGCTACGTCGATCTTGTGTTGGAGCGACTGTCCACAGACGACGAACGTGAGTCCGTGATCGGCGGCGACACCAGACTCACCCGCGCGCAAGCCCGTGACCTGCTGTTCCGCCTCGCCGACGGTCTCGCCCGGCGCGGCATCCGTCCCGGCGACGGCGTGGCCGCGTACGTCGGCAACACGCCGGAGGCGGTCCTGCTGGCCGTGGCCGTCCACCTTCTCGGCGGCCGGCTCGTCTACGTGCCGCCGGAGCCGGGCCCGAGCGAGCTCAGGGCGTTGATCGAGCGAGCCGACGTGTCCGGGGTGGTGGTCGACCCGGCCTTCAGCACCCGGCTCGACGGCTGGGACCTCGCCGACCTCCCCGGCGACCCCGTCGAACGCGTGCCGGCGCCCGGCTTCACGACCGTCATGTACACCGGCGGCACGACCGGCCTGCCGAAGCTCGCGGTCCACCGCTCCGACGACCGGTGGGCGGCGTCCGCGCAGACGCCGCCCATGAACCTGCTCTGCAACACGCTCATCACCCACGGCAGTGGGTCCGGCGCGGCGCGGCTCGCCCTGATGACCGGCTCGAAGCTGGTGCTGGGCCCGTCGACGTTCGACGCGGACACGTTCGTGCGCCTCGCCCGCGACGAGGAGATCAACGCGACGATGTTCGTGCCGCCGATGATGTACGAGGTGCTCGATCACCCGGACTGCCCCGGCCCGCAGTTCGGCGCCGTCATCCTCGGCGGGTCGCCGCTCGCCCCGAAGCGGCTGCGCCAGGCGATCGAGAAGTGGGGCCCGGTCGTCAACCAGGGCTACGGCATGACGGAGGCCATGGCGATCACGATGATGCCCGCGACGTCCGTCGACCTCTCGCGGCCGGACACGTTGCGCACGGTCGGCAAGGCGAATCCCGCCATGGAGGTCGAGACCCGCGACGGTGACGTGTGGGTGCGCGGCCCGTTCGTGATGGAGGGCTATTGGGGCGAACCTCCATTGAGCGAAACGGCCGATGGCTGGTTCAACACCGGCGACATGGGCTATTTCGACTCCGACGGCTACCTCTACCTCAACGACCGCAGCAAAGACGTCATCGTCACTGGTAGAACGTCCGACAACGTCTACTCACGCCTGCTTGACGACTTTCTCGTCACGCTTCCCGGCATCCGGCAGGCGGCGGCGGTCGCTCGGCCGGACGAGGCGCTGGGCGAGGTCGTGCATCTTTTCCTGGTCACCGAAGGACCGGATGTCGATGTCGACAGAATTCGCGATTCGGTCGTTGCCGAACTGGGTGAGCTTTACCAGCCCAGAGGGGTCACGATCGTGCCTCGACTGCCCCTGACCAAAGTGGGAAAGGTCGACAAGCGCAAGCTTCGCTCCCGGTTTCGGTAAGGTTCGGGCTAAATCAGGAGGTGACGGATGCCCCGTCCAAGCGTGGAAGCCGAACGCAAGGCGCAGATCCTCGCGTCCACCTGCAAGGTGATCGCGGCAGAGGGCTTCCGCCACCTCCGGGTGTCCGACGTGGCCAAGGACGCCGGCGTGTCGGGTGGCACGGTCCACTACTACTTCGAGACCAAGCGCGAACTCACCGACGCGGCCTTCGAACACTGCTTCGAGCTCTCGGTCCGCCGGCGCCGCTGGATCCTCGAGTCCGACGAGCCCCCGTTGTCGCGCCTGCGCATGGTGATCGAGTCGTACCTGCCCGAGGGGGCCGAGACCGTCGAGGCGTGGAAGGTCTGGGCCGAACTCTGGGTCGAGGCCATCCGCAGCCCCGAACTGCAGGAGCTCAACGAGCGCTTCTACGGCGAGTGGCGCGACATCGTGGCGAGCATCTTCCGCGACGGCCAGGCCTCCGGCGACATCCACTCGTCCGGCGACCCGCTCGAACTCGCGAACATGATGGTCAGCATGCTCGACGGCCTCGCGCTTCAGGTGCTCGCGGGATCGAGGGCCATGACGGTCGACGCCATGCGCACCACGTGCCTGAGGTTCGTCGACCAGCTCTCCACCGCGTCCGTCGGATAGCTCAGCCCGCTCGTCACCACGCACAGCACGAGCAGCAGTGCCACTGGCGTGCGCGTGAAACCCAGGAACAGCAACCCTTTCGGCACCGGCACGGTCTCCGCGAACCGCTGCGCCTCGCTGAGCAACAGCCCGGCGAACATCAGGAACACCACGGCCAGCGGAAGCGTGCGCCCGACTGCGCCCACGGCGATCAGACTGGCCGTCGAGATCGCCACGACCGCGGCCGTGAACCACCAGTGGTGCGGCGAATGCGACGGCCCCTTACCGCCGCGCGCCATCAACCAGTCCCCGAACAACACCGCCACCGTGCACAACACCAGCACCCGCATGGCCGTCAACGCGTTCTCCCCGTCGTACGCCATCGGCACGTAGGCGATCCCCAGGGTCACCAACGGGGTCACGGCCAGTCCCCGTGCCACCCGCATCACCGCGGGCCGTTGCTCCGCGCACGGCCTCATCGCCGCCCTGGCCCGGATCTGGTCTGCGTCACCCAGCTTGCTCTTCGCGGCGGCAGCGTCCTCCAGTTCCCAGACCACCCACACCAGCCCGAGCAACACCACCAGCCCGAGCACGATCGCGTACCCGGTCAGCTGCCGCGGCCCGTAGATCCACCCGACGCCCCCTACGAGGATGCACAGCCCAAGCCTGATCAGCGCCCCGAGCTCAGGCCGCGCACTGCGCCACGTCTTCTGCGGCCACGACGTCAGCACCAGCCGTCGCATCACGAACCACACGCTCGCGCCCATCGCGACCGCCGCGACGAACATCGCCAGCCCCACCCCTGGCCTTTCGAGCGACCGCGTGTCCCCGAACAACACCACCACCGAGACGAGCAGAACCACCGTCGCCTGAACCCTGAGGCGTCCCAACGCCCACAGGTGCTGCCGGACCCAGCGATCCCGGTTCCGCCAAGCCGACTCCACCGCCACCGTCACGAGAAACCCGAGCGCGATGAGGCCGACGGGATTGCCCGCGAGATGCCCCACGGCCAGAACCGTGATCGGCACCGCACGCGGATACGGACTCTCGACCAGCGTCAGGCTGCGCAACGGCGACGGCGGCCCGTTTCGCTCCTTGGTCCGCAACCACTGCCAGGCATGCCACAACAGCGGCGCGTAGACCGCGATGAACACCGTGTCGATCAGGAAGTCAAAGCGCATCTCGGCTCCCCCAACGTTCGGGACAACCGTGCTGTCGCAGGTCACAGCCCTGGAGTTACGTGATGTAGCTCATCCGGGTGAAATCAGGGTTCATCCCCGATGCAACAGATGGACGAAAGTGGGCATCCTGGGTACATGACCACGACAGTTGCTTTGAGCAGGCCCAGGACCAACCGGATGATCGCGGGTGTCTGCGCGGGGCTCGCCCAGCGCTGGGGAATGAAGGCGGGCACCGTGCGCCTTCTGTTCCTGCTGTCCTGCCTTCTGCCGGGACCGCAGTTCGTCGTCTACATCGTGCTTTGGGTGATCATGCCCGACCGCGGTTACTGATCTGCCGCGGAGGAACGCCGCCCATCCCCAAGGTGGGCGGCTGTCCCCATCTCAGGGAGCGATCAGCTCGCGGTAGCCGGGAATCGGCTCACCGCCCGACTTCTCGTACCGAAGCGCGTCGCTGGTACCGACGCGGGTGCCGTCGCCCAGGCTCCTGTTCGAGGTCCACAGGATCGCACGCAGCTGCGGGTTCTCGACGGACAGAACGTCCTCATTGGACCGCAGCTCTCCGTTCTCCAGGGTCCACTCGGCGACCGCCGCCCAGAACTTCTCCACCGCCTCCCACACGAGAAGGCAGCGCGGCCCGAGCACGACTCGGATCTCCTCCGTCGTGTGGAACTGCTCCAAGCCGTGCGAGGCGAGGTGCTGCATGACCTCGACCAGCGTCACCACGAGTTCGTGGTTGGCCTCCTCGGCCGCCAGCTTCTCCGCGACGCGCGCGACCATCGGCAGCACGTCGTCGGCCGACGCCCGATCTGCGGCCGTGCACGCGGTCAGCTTCGCGACGGCCAGCTCGCTCTGGTCGTCGAGGAGCTTCCAGGTCAGTCCGGCCGACTCGGCCAACCGCTGCGTCGCGGTCCTGCGTCCCCACATCTGCTTCTCCCCCAAGTTCGACTTCCTGGGGGAATCATCTCAGTCACCGGTGACCAGACGCAGGAACCCTTCCCACGCCTCCGCCTCGACCGGCACGTGGGTGGCGGGCGCTTTGGAGTCCCGGATGCCGACGCCGCGCCCGATCTCGACGCAGTCGGAATCGGTCGCGCTGTAACTGCTTTTACGCCACTCGGTCATCCGGGCCTCCTCAGGACACGATGCTGGTGATCAACTCACGAGATTCTTCCCCATTCAGCGCGACGCGGTCCAGTTGCTTCACGGCCTGCTGGTAGAGCCCGATCGATGCCTTGTCATCGAGAAACAGCGCCGAGTTCAGACTTCCCTGGTAGACGACAGGCTCGTACTTCTCGAACTTCAAGAGGCTGAAGTCTCCGGTGAGCGCCCGCCCCGCAGGCAGGACGCGCAGGGTGATGTATGGCCGGATCAACATGCGCAGCAACTCGTGAAGCTGCTCGGTCATCACGTCCGCGCCCCCAACCTGCGAGTGCAGCACTGGTTCGTACACGTAGAAGACGAACTTCCGGTGCCCGGCCACGATGGTTCGCCGTTCCATCCGCGCGGCCACCCAATTCGGGACTTGTTCGGCCTCGATGAACGGAGAGTCCTCAGCTACAGCGCGAGCGTACGGTTCGATCTGCAGCAGGCCCGGCAGGTAGAGCGAACTCCAGTGCACGATCTCCTTGGCGAGGCGTTCGTGCTGGATCAGCGTCCGCACATGAGGCGGCAGCACGGACTCGTAGAGCTGAAGCCACCCCTTCTCCCGCGACTCCAGGAAGAGCCCCTTCAGATACTGGAACTCCTCCGGCCGGACGCCGCAAACACCCAGCAGGTAGGTGAACTCCTCCAGTGAGGTCCCGCCCTTGCCGTTGACCAGGTCCGACAGCTTGGCGTGCTCCCAGCCAAGGCGCCGGGCCAGCTCGGCCTCCTTCAGACCGGTACGGGCGATCATGGCGCGAAGGTTGTCTCCGAACTCGCGTCCCAGCACAGTGGACACTCTCTTTGGCATGCGAGGGAAATTAGCGCTGCCGCTCCCCTCGCCTCCATCATTTCGGGCCCAAATTGACCTGAAAGAAGCAGACGTAGAAGGGTTCTACGACTTTCAGCGGTTCTCCTCCACCGGTATCCCGGCCAGTTCCTCCGACAGGCCTGTGAACGACTCCGGCTCCACCCGCAACACCCCGCTGAACGGCTGCGTCATCCCCACGCACAACACGCACACGAACGCCAGCACCGCCGCCGTCAGGCTCATCTGCAGCACGTGCCGCCTCCGTGCCGTGAACCCGATCAGCAACGGGAACACGATCATCCCCACGGCTCCCGCGATCGTGCCGAACAACATCAGCACACCGGTGTTGTCCAGCCCGCCGGCCGAGTCGAGCCGGTCGCGCCGCAGGTCGGTGATCTCCCGCATCCGTTCCAGCGACCGCTCCCGCGCGCTCTTCACCTGGTCCGGCGACGCGGGCAGGGACAGGATCTCGGAGTGCAGCGAGTTGAGCGTGTCGGTCGTCGTGTCGTCGGACTCGCCGGCGGCCAGGCGCGGCCATTCCTTGTCCGCCACCAGTTTCGGGTATTCGGTGAGCAGTGAGCGGATGTGGTCGCGTTGCGGTTGTGGCATGACGGCGGTCTGCCAGTAGACGTCGGCCACTGCGGCGGCCTCGCGGGAGGCGTTGTCCTCGGCGGCGCCACTCTCCTCCCAGACGATCACCACGTAGAACGCCAGCGCGACGATGAACAGGCCGCTGATCACCGCGCCCAGGAAGCCTCGCGAGTCCGCGTCCCGGTCGTCGGCCTGCTCGTGGGCACGGGAGCGCCCGAACAGGATGCAGGCGATGGCGGTCACGACCACCGACGCGAGAACGATGACTAGCGCGGTCCACATGGGGTCCATCTCCCCACAGCGGACACCGTTTGACCACCAACACCACGCTTCCCGGCACTGTTGTGCGCCCGTCAAGAGCAACGAGGCGTTGATCAAGCACACAGCAGGTCCACATCGGAGCGCGCGGCCGCAACCCGTTGACACGAACAGGAGAACCGCACCCCGCCAACCGCGACGGAGAGTGAGGACGGCGTGATCAACGGGCGGTGACAACCACCGGGAAGCGTGCCAACCTGTGCCCCGACCCGACCGGAAGGCGTGGCATGCGTGTACCGATCCTCATCGCCGTCGTGCTGCTGATCCCACTGCTCACACCGGGGCCGGTCGCCGCGGCCGAGGTGTGGCGCACCCAGTTCGACGAGGCGGTGTACGGAGACGTCACGGTCGTCGGCAACTCCGTCCTCACCTGCCCGACGCCCGAGCAGGCCGGACCCCGTCCGAAGTACCCGCCGCAGTCCTGTGTGGACGCCCTGAACCGCAAGGGGCACGGGCCTTCCGCGCTCAACAACGCGCATCGCATGTCGTGGACCGACGTCGACGCCGACCCGGCGACGGTCAACTCGTCCAGCGCCGAACTCAGCCTCCCGGCCGGCGCGACCGTCGCCTACGCCAAGCTCGGCTGGGCGGGCAGCGCCACCTGCCGCGACGCACAGGATCCACCAGGCACACCGCGGGACCCGGTCACCTTCAACGGCACCAAAGTCGCCCCCGACCGGTTCGTCATCGACGCACCGGACGACCTCTCCCACACCGACAACGCCTTCTACAGCGCCGAAGCCGACGTCACCCGCGCGCTGACGAGCGGCACCGTGACGGTCGGCAACGTCTGGGCGCCGCAAGGGTTCGACTGCTTCGGCGGATGGTCGCTGACGGTCGTGTGGAAGTTCGCGAACGCCACCGCGACGGCACCCGCGAAGCGTCACATCGCGGTGCACGGCGGGCACGTCCGGCTTCCCACCAAGAAGCCGGTGCTGAGCACGCCGATCGCGCCGACGCATCCAGCAGGTGGGGTCATCCGTCTGGGCATCACCGCGTACGAGGGCGACTGGGCCACGGAAGGTGACCAGATGCTGGTCAACGGCGCGTCGATCGGCGGGCGCAACGCGTTCGTGTCGTCCGCACAGGGTGCCGCGTATCCCAACAACATGAGCGTCGACGCGCGCACGGTGACCATCGGGGAGGACGCCCTCAAGCCCGGCACCAAGAGCGCCGAACTCAGCTTCAAGAGGGCGGACGACGCGTTCCTCGTCCAGAGCATCGCGTGGTCGTTCCCGCTCCCCGAACTCGCGCTGACGATCGACCCGGAGAAACCCGCCGCGCACCCCGAGGACACCGTCGCCCAGACCGCGACGATCACCAACGTCGGTGACGCGCCCGCCGCGGACGTGACCGTGTGCGGCCAGCAGATCGGCACGATCGCCGCACACGCGACCGAAACACGCACCTGCTCGTCCACGGCGGCCGACGACGACTACCCCGCGACCGTCGCGGTGAGCGGCACCAGCCTGGCGGGCGATCCACTCGCGACGCAGAAGGCGACAACGGTCGACGTGCTGCATCCGGCGTTGCGCGCGACCACCGCGACCGACGAGATGACCGCGCTCCCGGGCCAGGCCGTCAAGTTCACGACGACGGTCACGAACACCGGCGACACCCCGCTCTACGGCCTCGCCGCCCGCTCGGCCCAGGGGTGTGACCCCGTGCAGGGGCAGCTCGATCCCGGCGCGACGTCCACGGTCGGCTGCACGGCCCCCGCCGGCGACGAGAGTGGCGCGCTGACCTCCACCGTCACGGCGGCCGACAAGATCGGCGGCAAGGTCGAGGCGTCGGCGTCCGTGCAGGTCAAGGTGATCTACCCGCGACTGACGATCAGCGCGGCCTGGTCGAAGGACCGGGCGCTGGACGGCGAGAGCGTCACGGTCACCGTCACGGTCGGCAACCCGTCGGACCTGCCGATCGCCGACGTCCGCGTGGAGGGTGAGCCCGCCGCGTGCCAGCGGGAGTTCCCGGTACTTCAACCGCGTGAGCGCATCACCTACACGTGCCTGGCCACGGCCCCGACGAACTCACGGTTGACCGTGTCCGGCGCGGGCGCCGGTGGGGCCATCAGCGAAAGCGCGGTCGTGCGGATCGAGTCGCTGAGCGCCCCGCTGCCGCCCGCTCCCGAACCGCGCGCATCGGCACCTGACGAACCAGCGCCTCCACGCGCGGTCGCGCACGTCGAACAGGTGTCGAAACCGGCGGTCGGTGGCATCGCGGCGGTAATCGGGATGATCGGCATGGTGGTCGTAGCGAGCGCGTTCTCCGGGTTGGGACGCCGGTGAAAACCGGGAGAATTCGCATTCACTGCACTAACAGAGGCGTTTTACTTCGGAGCGGAATGCGGTAGAAGGGCCTTATGGAGATCACCGCCTTCCTGGACCGCAAGCTGGCCCGCCGGTTCCGGACGTACGACTCCGACTGTGACGGGTTCATCGAGCGGGAGGACTTCACACAGGCGGGCGAGCGCACCACGAAGGCATTCGGCTTACCTCATGACGACCCGAAAGCCGTGCGGTTCCACGACATGCTGATCGGGCTGTGGGAGCAGCTCTCAGCGGTCACCGACCAGGACAGCGACGGGCGGATCAGCGTCGAGGAGTACAAGAAGGCGTTCGCGAACGGGTTGCTGGAGACGCCGGAGTCGTTCGACGAGGGCTATGTGCCGTTCCTCGACGCGCTGATGGCGATCGCGGACGAGGACGATGACGGCAAACTCACACTCGAAGAGCACGTGACGTGGACCGGCGCGTTGATGAACCTCTCGGAGGCGAACGCGCGCGGAATTCACGACCTGCTGTCCGACGAGGACGGACTGCTGTCCACTCAAGCCTTGCTGGAGGCGATCCGGGAGTTCTACTTCTCCGAGGATCCCGCCGAGGCCGGCAACTGGCTGCTCGGATCGTTGGACTGACGTGCTGTTGAAGACGCTGCAGGAGTACGCGGCCAGGGCCCAGCCCGCCGAACACGTCGAAGAGGCGGGCGGCTGGTGGCTGCGGCACTCCCCCGGCGACGCCTGGTGGGTCAGCGCGGTGCTGCCGCACGACCGTGAAGACCGGGTCGAGGTCGCCGAGGAGTTCTGCGCCGAACACGGGTCCGGGGTGCGGTTCCAGATCACGCCGGGTGTGTGCGCGGACGACCTCGACCTGCGCCTGGAGGACAGGGGTTACACGCGGGGTCATGACATGTCCCTGCAGATCGCCTCGACCGCCGAGGTGCTGCGCCACGCCGATGCCGACGCCGGCGAGGTGACGCCCAGACCCACCGACGAGTGGCTGGCGGCGTGGCAGAAGGTGACCAAGCGGGACGTCAGCGCCGAACGCGACCTGCTCAGCCGCGTCGAGCACCCCAGCGCGTACGCGTACGCCGAGGTGGACGGCCAGGTGGTGGCCGTGGGACGAGCCGTGGCCGAGGAGGGGTGGGCAGGGGTGTTCGGCATGGCGACACTCCCGCACGCACGCGGTCAGGGCGCCGCACGGTCCGTGCTGGCCGCACTGGCCTCATGGGCGGCCGCGCGCGAGGCGAACCACCTGTACCTGCAGATGGAGAAGGCGAACACCAAGGCGTTCCGGCTGTACGAACGGACGGGGTTCCGCGAGGTGTGCACGTACCACTACCGGATTCGTGCGTAACCAATCAGGAATCAAGAAGGCAGAGCCGAGGTGCGCGAGTTAGTTTTGCGCCATGACCAGGACAGCTCCGACGGCGCATGATGCCGACACCCACGACCTGATCCGCGTGCAGGGCGCGCGGGTCAACAACCTGCGCGACGTCGACGTCGAGATCCCGAAGCGCCGGTTGACGGTCTTCACCGGTGTCTCCGGGTCCGGCAAGAGCTCGCTGGTGTTCGGCACCATCGCCGCGGAGTCGCAGCGGCTGATCAACGAGACCTACAGCGCGTTCATCCAGGGCTTCATGCCGACGCTGCCGCGCCCCGAGGTGTACCTCCTGGAGGGCATCACCACGGCGATCCTGGTCGACCAGCAGCGGATGGGCGCCGACCCGCGCTCGACCGTCGGCACCGCGACCGACGTGAACGCGATGCTGCGCATCCTGTTCAGCCGCTTGGGCACCCCGCACATCGGTGGCCCGCAGGCGTTCTCGTTCAACGTCGCCTCGATCTCCGGCGCGGGCGCCGTGACGATCGAGAAGGGCGGCCAGAAGGTCAAGGAGCGCCGCGAGTTCTCCATCACCGGCGGCATGTGCCCGCGCTGCGAGGGCCGCGGGCAGATCTCCGACATCGACCTGACCGAGGTCTACGACGAGTCGAAGTCGATCCTCGAGGGCGCGATCAAAGTGCCCGGCTACAACGTCGACAACCAGTGGACCGTGCAGACGTTCGCGCAGTCCGGTTTCATCGACCCGGCCAAGCCGATCCGCAAGTACACCAAGAAGGAACTGCACGACTTCCTGTACCGGGACCCGATCAAGATCAAGGTCAACGGCATCAACCTGACCTACGAGGGCCTGATCCCGAAGCTGCAGAAGTCCATGCTGTCCAAGGACCGCGAGGCGCTGCAGCCGCACATCCGCGCGTTCGTGGACCGCGCGGCGACGTTCGGCACCTGCCCGGACTGCGGCGGCACCCGGCTGACCGAGGCGGCGCGGTCGTCGAAGATCAAGGGCGTCTCGATCGCGGACCTGTGCGACATGCAGATCACGGACCTGGCGGACTGGATCCGCGGTGTGAAGGACAAGTCCGTCGCGCCGCTGGTGGACAAGCTCGCGCACACGCTGGACTCGTTCGTCGAGATCGGTCTCGGCTACCTGTCGCTGAACCGGCCCGCGGGCACGTTGTCCGGCGGTGAGGCACAGCGCGTCAAGATGATCCGGCACCTCGGGTCCGCGCTGACCGACGTGACGTACGTGTTCGACGAGCCGACGATCGGGCTGCACCCGCACGACATCGAGCGGATGAACAACCTGCTGCTTCGCTTGCGGGACAAGGGCAACACCGTTCTCGTCGTCGAGCACAAGCCCGAGACGATCGCGATCGCCGACCACATCGTCGACCTCGGTCCCGGTGCCGGGCGGGGCGGCGGCACGATCTGCTTCGAGGGGTCGCTGGAGGAGCTGCGCAAGAGCGACACCGTGACGGGCCGCCACCTCGACGACCGCGCGTCGCTGAAGCCCGAGGTGCGGGAGAAGACCGGCGTGCTGGAGATCCGCGGCGCGTCCACGAACAACCTGCGTGACGTCGACGTCGACATCCCTCTCGGGGTGCTGACCGTGGTCACCGGCGTGGCCGGTTCGGGCAAGAGCTCGTTGATCCACCGGTCGATGCCGAAGGACTCCGGTGCGATCGTCGTCGACCAGACCCCGATCAAGGGCTCGCGCCGGTCCAACCCGGCGACCTACACCGGTCTGCTGGAGCCGATCCGCAAGGCGTTCGCCAAGGCCAACGGCGTGAAGCCCGCGCTGTTCAGCGCGAACTCCGAGGGCGCCTGCCCGAACTGCAACGGCGCCGGCGTGGTGTTCACCGACCTCGGCATCATGGCGACGATCGAGTCCCCCTGCGACGTCTGCGAGGGCAAGCGGTTCGACCAGGCCGTGCTGGAGTTCAAGCTCGGCGGACGTGACATCTCCGAGGTGCTCGCGATGCCCGTCGCCGAGGCCGTGGAGTTCTTCGGCGCCGGTGAGGCTCGCACGCCGGCCGCGCACGCGATTCTGGAGCGCCTCAACGACGTCGGTCTCGGCTACCTGTCGCTGGGCCAGCCGCTGACGACCCTGTCCGGCGGCGAACGCCAGCGCCTTAAGCTGGCCACGCACATGGGGGACAAGGGCGGCATCTACGTCCTGGACGAGCCCACCACCGGCCTGCACCTCGCCGACGTCGAACAGCTCCTCGGGCTGCTGGACCGGCTCGTGGAGTCCGGCAAGTCGGTGATCGTGATCGAGCACCACCAGGCCGTGATGGCGCACGCAGACTGGATCATCGACCTCGGCCCCGGCGCCGGCCATGACGGCGGCAAGATCGTGTTCGAGGGCATGCCCGCCGACCTCGTGGCCGACCGTTCGACGCTGACCGGCGAGCACCTGGCGGATTACGTTGGTGCCCCGGCGCGTCGCAAGAAGCGTTGACCGGGTACCAAGGGGGCATGCACATCACGACGTTCCTGGACCGCAAGCTCAGTCGCAGGTTCGAGACCTACGACAGTGACCAGGACGGGTACGTCAACCGAGCGGACTTCGAACTGGCGGCGTCACGGACGACCGCCGCGTTCGGCCTGAGCCCGGACGACCGGCGGGCGAGGCGGTTCCAGGAGCACCTGCTGGGTGTGTGGGACCACCTCTCCGCCATGACGGACACCAACGACGACGGCCGGATCAGCGTGGACGAGTACAAGGCCGCGTTCGCGAAAGGCCTGCTGGAGCGGCCGGAGGCGTTCGACGACATCTACGTGCCGTACCTCGACGCGCTGATGGCCGTCGCCGACCACGACGGCGACGGCCAGCTCGGCGTGGACGAGTACATGCGGTGGACCACGGCGTGGATCAACCTGCCGGAGGACGCCGCACGGGCCGTTCACGCCCGGCTCGATCACGACGGTGACGGCCTGATCGGGACGGAGGACCTGCTGGCGGCGATCCGGGCGTACTACTTCTCGGAGGACCTGGACGGGCCGGGAGCGTGGCTGCTCGGCCCGCTCGACTAGTCCCGGGTCTCGGCGACGCTCTTGATAGAGGCGGCCTCGGTCTCGACGTACCGCCTGGCCAGCCGCTTGGTGAGCAGCCAGCCGAGCCCGGACAGCGGCCCGGACACGCTCACGGCAAGGGTGAGCCGGGCCCCGTCCGGGTGCGGTTCGACGACGTGCGAGGCGACGCTGAGGGCGCCGGCCTGCTTCGACTCCCAGGTGTAGGACATCCCACGGGTCAGCTCGGTGACCGTCCACACAGCCTCGGGCAGCTTCGGTTGCCTGAGGCGGACGCTGGAGCCGACAGTGAACGGTCCGTCGTCGAGGCGTTCCACGGAGTCGACCGTCGGGATCCGTTCCGGCCAGCGTTCGACGTCGATGAGCACCTCCCAGACGCGTTCCGGCGGGGCCGCGATCGTGATGGCGTGCTGCAGGCCAGGCATCGGCCGAGTCTACGACTGCCGGAACCGTTGTTCGATCTCCTTCACCGCGGTGGCCGCGAGTTCTGCCGCCGCTGCCCGGGGTGAGGGCTGGTCGACGATCTTGGCGACGAGCCGGCGCATGTTCGTGCTGATCTTCGCGAACGCCGACTCGGCCGTGGCGTCGATGTCGCCGAACAGGGTCCACCACCACCACGAGTTCGTGGCGGAGTTCGCGACCACGTCCGGGATGACCAGCGCGTCGATCTCGGCATCGGCTGTGATCGGCATGTTGGCGGCTTCGACGATCAGCTTGGCGTTGACCTGGTGCGCGTTGTCCCTGTCGATCGCGTAGCTGGTGGCGGCCGGGACCAGGACGTCCGCTTCGACGTCGAGCCAGCTGTCGCGGTCCAGCTGTCGATCTTCGGGACGCAGTCGCGACCGGTCGATGGCGCCGTGGGAATCCCGGGACAGCAAAAGGGTTTCCACATCGAGCCCATCAGGGTTTGCTATGACACCGTGGACGTCCGCGAGCCCGACGATCTTGACGCCGGCCTGGGCGAGGTAGCGGGCCGTGGCGCCGCCCATTGAGCCGAAGCCCTGCACGAACGCGGTGGGGTTGCGCAGGTGGAGATGCTCGATTCCCGCGAGCGCGGCCTCGGCGACGCCGTAGCCGCCGACCAGCTCGTCCAGGCTGACGCCGTCGACGGTGACCGCGAAGGCGTCCGCGAGGCGCTCCCTGGCCTTCTGCTCGTCGTCCAGCAGCGGGTAGACCGCCTGGATGGACGACTGCAGGCCGATCTTCTCGATCGCGGCGTCGATGGCCTGTTGCCGCAGTCCGAGGTCCTCCCCCATCGTCCAGAAGCGTTCGATGTAGGGCGACATGGCGTACAGGTACGCCGTGAGGACCTCTTGCGCCCGCGGGTCGTAGGGGTCGAAGTCGATGCCGCCCTTCGCGCCGCCGAGGGGAACGTAGCGCGCGCCGGGGTCGTAGTTGAGCGCCTCCTTGGCGGTCATCCCCTCCGCCAGACCGCGGACCTCGTCGAGCGTGCAGCCTGCGCGCATGCGCAGACCCCCGCTGCTGACCCCGCGCACCAGCCGGTCGATGACGAGGTAGCCACGCGCTCCCGTCGCCGGGTCGATCCACGTGACCTGGAGATAACTCATCGAACGCGTCCCCTTGACTCGAGCGTGTGATCAGCCCCGCATAACTGACTGATGAATCAGTCAACCACTTGGAGGGCCCGTGAGCGAGGTACAGCCTCTCAGCGGAAACTGGCTGGGCGAACGCACCCACCTGCGCAAGTCGCTGCGCCGCGTGGACGTGACGTTCTACCTGCTCTGCACCCTCGTCGGCCTGGACACGATCGGCAGCGTCGCCGCGCACGGCCCTCAGGGGCTCGTCTGGATGGTGATCCTGGCCGTGGTGTTCTTCCTGCCGTACGGGTTCCTGACCACCGAGCTCGGCACGGCGTTCCCCGTCGAGGGCGGTCCGTACGTGTGGACCAAGCTCGCGTTCGGACGGCTCGCGGCCGGGGTGAACCAGGTCCTCTACTGGCTGTCCAACCCGTTGTGGACGGGCGGCACGCTGGCGATCATCGCCGTGACGACGTTCGAGACGTTCTTCCTGCCGTTGGGCATGGCGGGCAAGCACATCGCGGGCCTGGCGTTCATCTGGACCGGCGTTCTCGCGGTCGCGGCGTCGTTGCGCGTCGGCAAGTGGGTCCCGATCGCGGGTGCGTTCGCGCGGATCGTGCTGCTGGGGTTCTTCATGGTCTCGGTCGTGGTCTACGCGGTTCGCAATGGCGTACAACCGTTGTCCGGCGGCGACTTCGTGCCGACCTGGACGGGTTTCGTGGCGCTGGTGCCGGTGTTGATCTTCAACTACGTCGGCTTCGAACTCCCGTCGACCGCCACCGAGGAGATGACCGATCCGCAGCGCACCGTGCCGTTCGCGATCCTGCGCGCGGGCATCGCGGCGTTTCTTCTTTACGGGGGGCCGATTCTCGGGATTCTGCTCGTGGTGCCGGCGTCGCGGATCCAGGGCCTGGGCGGGTTCATCGACGCCGCCAAACAGGTGCTGACCGTCTACGGCGGATCGGTTTCGCCTGACGGAACCGTCACCTTGACCGGGGCGGGTGCGGTGCTGGGAAGCGTGTGCGCGGCCGGTCTGATCATCGGCGTGCTGACTTCCGGTGTCTCGTGGGCGATCGGGGCCCATCGGGCGCAGGCCGTGGCGTGTGCGGACGGCGCCGGGCCCGCCTGTCTGGGCCGGTTGTCCCCTCGTCACGGCACTCCGTTGCGCGTGAACGTCCTGTCCGGACTGCTGGCGTCCGTCGTTCTGGTGACGGCGCTGAACCTGTCCGGTGGCGACTCCGAGAAGTACTTCACCGCCGGGCTGGCGCTGGTGATCTCGACGACGTTCGTCAGCTACCTGCTGACGTTCCCGTCGATGCTGGTGCTGCGTCGCCGGATGCCGGACGTCGAACGCCCGTTCCGTGCGCCTTTCGCCGTGCTGACAACGGTTCTGACGACCGGTCTGGTCGCGTTCACCGTCGTGGTGCTGATCTGGCCGCCGGAACTTCCCACGGCGTTCGCGGGCGAACGGACGCAGTACACGCTGTCGCAGGTGATCCTACTGCTGATCGTGCTCGGCATCGGCTTCTTGTTCTACGCGCTGGGTTCCCCGACTCGCGCTCGTGACGTCACCTCGACATCTGCATGAGGAACTCCGCGTTGCTCTGGGTCTTGCGCAACCCTTCGAGCACCACGTCGATGTCGCGTTCGGCCATGGCACGGCGCATCGTGTCGGTGATGGCGAGTTCCTGCGGCCCGACCAGCAGTTCCGCCTTGCGGGTGCTGGACTGGTGGAGATCCACCGCCGGGTAGATCCGCTTCTGCGCGGCCTTGCGGTCGAGCTTCAGCTCGGCGTTGCCGGTGCTCTTGAGCTCCTCGAAGATGGCCGTGTCGGCCAGCGACCCGGTCTCGACGAGCGAGGTGGCGAAGATCGTGAGGCTGCCACCGTCCTCGATGTTGCGCGCGGCCCCGAGGAACTGCTTCGGCGGCGTCAGCGCCCTGGCGTCGATGCCGCCGCTGAGAATGCGGCCACCGTTGGGCTGCGCGAGGTTGTACGCGCGCCCGAGCCGCGTCAGCGAATCGAGCAGGATCACCACGTCCTGCCCGTCCTCGACGAGCCGCTTGGCCCGCTCGACCGCGAGCTCGGCAACGCGGATGTGCTCGTTGGGGTGCTCGTCGAAGGTCGAGGTGAACATCTCACCGGGAATCGTCTTGCGCATGTCGGTGACCTCTTCAGGCCGTTCGCCGACGAGCGCCACGATCAGGTGGACGTCCGGGTAGTTCTTGGCGATCGCTGCCGCGATCTGTTGCAGCACAATGGTCTTGCCGGCCTTGGGCGGCGCGACGATCAGCGCCCGCTGCCCCTTGCCGACCGGCATGACCAGGTCGATCGTGCGACTGGTGAGCTCGTTGGGGTCGTGCTCCAGCCGCAGCCGCTCGTTGGGATAGAGCGGCGTGAGGTCTTCGAACCGTGGCCGCTTGTGCGGCTTGCGCCCGTTGACCGTGTCGACGCTGATGAGCTTGTCGTTCTCGGCTTCACCGCTGATCTGGTCGCCGCGCCGCAGGTCGTGCTGTCGCACGAGACTCTGCGGAACCTGCGGCCCGTCAACGAGAAACGCCTTGTGGTTACGTACGTCGAGTACACCGATGTGCATCGGGTCTGTCCTTTCAGGAGGGTTGTTCGAGACGCGCTTCATCGACTCCGCGCACGGGGTGCGACGGGAGGAGAGCGCTGCAGATGCCGTCGATCCGACCGCATCTGATGTATGGGTCCACCGGCGCGAGAAGCCGGGGGTGTTGGCTGCGGCGTTGTGATCGTCCAGCAGCTGATCGGAACTTACGTGCGCTTAGCTGCGCACCGCCGGGTACGAACGGACTGTAGCAGAGAACGTCAACCGTCCGCTTGTTATTCCGCGCACTTCCCCGAGAGCTGGACGAACAGGTCCCGTGCGTCCTGCCGCATCAGCTCACTCCACCGCGCCAGGTCACGCGCGGCATTGCGGCGAACGTGCGGAGGCACGCTCTCGTCCCATGCCACGGATCGCGCGATCACCGACGCCCGTTCCCGCTGGTCGTGCCGCATCGCCACTAGCGCCCGTGCACATCGCATCCGCACCACCGGGCCGACCTGGCTCGCCGCGAGAGCGTGCAGCTGCACCATCGCACGCGCCGAGTCCAAGGCGCCAATGTGCTTGAGCACCTCCACACGCCGCAAGGGATCTGCTTGCGGCACGAGTTCGGTGAGGACGCCGAGCACCTCTCGCCGGGACGTCCGCGCGGACTTGCAGAGGAGCGCGGCAGCCTCAGCTCGCGCCAGCACAGGAAGATCGATGTCGCTCATCATCGCGCGCGCCACGAGCGCTGCACGCTTTCTCCCGGCCGTGCCGAAGTTGACGAGATGAGAGACTGCCCGCACCCGGAACCTGGGACGAGCGGAGTCGTCTTCCGCCACCTGATCGATCACTTGGATGCCTGCCGCTCGGTCCTCACTCCGATAGAGTCGGAGTCTCCACGCGGCCTGCACGCGCGAGACAGGAAGTCCGTCCACATCATCTCGAATGCCCCGAACGGCGTCGACGTCCTTGCAGTTCAGCAAGCCGTTGATGCGCTGCAACCAGGAAGGCGCGCCGTACCAAACCTTCTTCACGGCATCGGTGGGTTCGGCATTGATGTCCTTCAGCAGACATGCGGCCGCGTGCCGCACCCGATACGGCAGGCTTTCATCCACGACCTGGGCGAGTGCCTCGTCATGTATGAGCCACCAGTGCGCCTGGCTCATACCGGCGAGAGCGGACCGCGACGAACGTCCACTCAATCCCTCAAGTGCCGCGACGGCCTCGGCCTGGAAGACGAAGGAGACACCGAACAAGGCGACTGCGGCGCGCGCCCGCTCGTGCTGAGACGCTTCCGGCGCCGCCATGACATCACGAACCTCCGCGAGCACTTCCTCACGCAACGGCAGGTCGTCCCACTGATCCGCAACGGGCACGCGGTCGTCGATCGCGATTGAACGGTTAGTCAGCAAGCCGCGTTCGAGCTGCGTGCGCGACTGACGATCTGTCTTGCTGATCAACTGCCGCCAAGCCGACTTCGCCACGTCAGGGCCACGCAGGACCTCCACCAACGCCCTCTTCAGACGCGGAGACGATGGCCGCATTAGCAGTTCCAGGAAGTGCAACACGCCTCCCCGCTCGTCAGCTGAGTTGCCTGGGGCCTCCAGAAAGTGCCAGAGCGTGGCGATTGACGCCGACGTGGTTCTCCGATCCTTGAGGAAGAGCGCCCAGACCGCCTGGCTGCGATCATAGAGCGGCGCGTCGGCATCATCGATCATGGCTTTCCAGTAGCGACTCGCCTCACCCAACGTGTGCGGTTCGACCAGAACCAGGTTGCGCAGAGCCCACTCCCGGATCGAGAACGCCAGCAGGTCGTCCCGCCCGAGTCTCCACAGTTCGGAGGCGTCTCTGAGCGTCGCGGCGACAGCCACGCGTTCGTTCTGCAACAAGGAACCTGCGATCAGCTGTCCACGAAAGTGTTCACCTAAATCCACATCGGACATTCGCAGATGGTCGGTGAGCGTCTTCAGTCTGTCCAAGGGAACGCTCGTCGGCTGGCCGACGAGCGTCTCGACCGCGCGAACTCGATGGTGCGGCGAGGAGCGCGCGAGAAAGACGAGCAGTTCGGCCCGGTCCCCCAGAGGAAGGCCAGGAAAGTCCGCGAGACGTTTCGCCACCGTCAGAACGTCTTCATCACCACCGAAACCCAGGTCTTGCAACGCCTCCACGGCCTTCCTCGCACGCGAGCTCGTGGTCCGCTCGTCAGCGAGAACCGCCATGAGTGCCTCGGCCAACTCACGTCGCGGCCCGGCCCCTTTGTCCGTGTGCTGGCCGACGGCGAAGGCGAAATCGCTGAGCATCAACGAGCCGGTGATGATTCGGCGCAGCTCAACCGCTGACTCCCGATCGAAACGGCTGCCAAGAGCGCAAAGCCCTCTCGCCGCGGTGATCCGGACCTGCAGCGGCGATCGCTCGTCCCGAACGGCTGTCCTTAGCACCTCAGCGGCTTCACCCGTCCATACGTCACCGTGGCCGGCCACGGTGACGGCCAGCAAGCCGATGGCGTTGCCGGCGGTTTCCGACGAACGAGCACAGTCCAGCAACGCGGCGAGTGCTTCGCCGCCGACACCAGTTCGAGCCAGGTCGTTGTAGGCCTTCGGCGCCGCAACGGGATCAGGATGTGCGGACGCGATCTCCCGCAGCACCTTGATCACCTGCGGGTGGTGATCCGGCCCTGACCTGATGAGGATGTTTGCGGCGCGGCACCGCGCGTACAGGTCAACGCCGGGATCAGCGAGCAGTTCGTGCAGATCTCGCGTTGCCCGCGCCCGATGAGGTTCGCCGAGATTGAGGAGTTCGCTCAGGACATTCAGATGATCGAACGAGCCATGCGGTGCGCTGGCGTTCACCAGCGCGGCAGCTGCTTCCTCGCGGTACGCAGGCCCGGCGCTGCCCAGAGCTGACGCCGCTAGTCCCACTTGGTACCAGTTCAAATGCCACTCGGCGAGCAGCGTGCGCAGATCAGCCAGGGCCTTCTTCCGCTGCGCACCGCACGTCACCAGGTAACCCAGCAGGATCGAGTGATCCAGCGTGTGAACCGCACTCGCGGCCATCGTCGCTATCAACTCACCCGCGGTGTCCCGATGAAGTGATCCCAGTTCGCCCAGAGCTCCTGCTGCGAGCACCTGCTCACCTGCGGGCAGGCGGCGGTCCGTGATGCGCGCGGCCAGCATTGCGATCGCCTCGTCGCGGTACGCTGGGCTGATCGAGGCCAGTCCAGTCGCCGCGTCGTCCCAGCAGTAGACGCCCTTGGCCGAAGTGTTCAGTACGAACAAGAAGTGGCGGGCGCTGATGTCCGCGAACTCAGGGTCGATCTCCAGCAGCCCAGTGGCCGCCTCTGTGATGTCGACCAGCGAAGAGTCCACATCAGACAGAATTTGGAGGAGCGTGTCGATCGCGAACTGGCGTGCTTCGCCGTCGAAAGCCGCCAGGATCACCGCCGCGGTGCGCAGGGAGAGGGCCCCGGCATTCGGATCGGCGAGCACCTCACGCAAGCCGCGTTCAGAGGTGTCGCGTTCGCGGGTTCCGCACTGTGACAGAGCTTCCGCAGCAACGAGCCGGTCGGCGACCGTGACCTGAGCCTCGTCGATCACCTGGTGCAGGAACCTGACGGCGTCCGGGCTGTGCTGGCCGCGCACGCGCACAGCCAACGCCGTGGCGCACTCGGCGCGCGACCGCCACGGCGCGTCGTCGTTGTTCATCAGGCCAGTCAGCCACGGAACGAGCCCAGGATGGCTGGTGGCCCGAGAAGCCTCGGAGAGGATCTCTGCCGCGTTGTACTGCGTGGTGAGGGCCCAGCCCTGGACCGTGGTCAGGAAGGCACCGACCACCTCTGCCGAGGCCGGCAGGTGGTGGGCCAGCAGGCGGGTCGCGAGGAGATGTTGCGCCGCGTCACCGCGATGCAGCCACTCCAAGAGGCGGTCGGCCTCGGCAGGGTGTAGGCGAGTGTGGTGGAGCAGCACAGCGCGGGCGAAGCGGCCCGATTCGCGGGCGTCCGCGGCGTGCAGCAGTTCGGCGAAGACGGTCGGGCAGAACTCGCTCGGCAGCTCACGCGCGCGGGAGGTGGCAGCGAGGTGTTCGGCGAAGCTCTGGTGGATAAACTCCAGGTCCTCGCCGCGCAGGATGAACGGGCCGACCGAGAGCAGGTAGTCGGTCAGCTCCTCCGGCCACACCCCGTCCCCCACCTGGGCACGGGCGGCGGCCAGCAGGGAGAGTTCGGACTCCAGGCGCACGCGGGCGAGGTGTTCCAGGAGCTTCTCGCGGTCGAACCGGTCCAGCTTGTCCCGGCGGATGTGCGCGAGGTAGGTGTCGTAGAGGGAGTACCGGTTGCCGGGCAACGGTTGCGCCGCGTGCTCGCTGAAGATGATCGCGGCGATCGTGGCCAGCAGCGGGACCTGGACGAGTTCATCGAGGTGGGTTTCCCGGATTTCGCGCAGGAACCGCTGGGCCTCGTCCTCGAGGAACCAGTTGGCGGCGAAGCGACGGAGTGCGGCCGCGTCGAAGGGTTGTAGTTCGTAGCGGACGGCCCTGATGCGGTGCAACGTGGCGAGGGCGCCGCCTTCGGTCGGCCTGGTGGTGAGCAGCAGGCGGTAGGGACCGTCCGACGCACAGGCCGCCAGGGCGTTGACAAGGCGACCGCGTTGGTCGGCGTCGGAGACCTCGTCCAGCGCGTCCACGAGCAGGAGCCAGCGACAGCCGACCGCTCGGGTGACGAAGAGGTCCTTGTCGACGGGCGTTCGAAGAAGTGGGCCGTATTCGGCCACGACGCTTTCCGCGAGTGCCTGGGCGAACGGAACGTCGAGGCGTGCGGCGAGTGCTCGGGCCGTGATCCTGAGCGGCACGACCGGCTCGGACAGAGGGGCGTTGTCGCGATGCGTCCAGTGCCGGGCGATGTCCGCGGCCAGGCACAGCGTCAGGGTGGATTTGCCGAGACCTGGGCCTCCGGTCACGACGAGGTGTTCGTCTGCGTCCAGTGCCGTGCTCATCGGGCGCGACGGCGGGCGGACCGCGATGCGCATGGCCGGGCGGGACGGGGTCTCGATCAGCCTGCCGTCGTCGTCGAGGATCGGGCCTTGGCGCGGCGGCTCGGGTTCCTCCACGGGGTTGCCGAGGTCCTGACGGACGTAGGCGGTGTCGAGCAAGGGCTTGCGGGCACCCGGCAGGCGATATGGGGTCTCGTGCGCAGCATGGATCTGTGCCCGCAGCAGCGACTGGATCTCCGGTGGTGGTTCCTTCACATCGGCCCACGTCGAGGGTGGGTCGTACGCGGGTCCTGGGCTCTTGCCTGGGTGCAGGTGTACATCCCCGTGAACATTGTTGGCCTGGAACACCGTGCCGCCGGTGACATCGCCGGTAGTGAAGTCCAGGTCGTCGTGCGCCATCGAGGGATGGTCTCACGGCACAAGCGGTCATTTGTGGACAAATCAAGGACGACAGTCGCGGGCCGACCCGCGACTGCGGCGACGGCGTCGCCAGGCGGTGGGCCACCAGAACCAGCGGCCACCTCGCTGACCTCGTCGATCAGGTCGAGTGCAATCTCCAGGCGAGACGACCAGAGGCCATGTGCGCGAAGGCTTGTGTCACGGCCGGGCCGCTCGTGGTAAGGCGGACGCCTGCTTGCCGGTGACACGGGCGTAGTCGTCGGCCTCGAAACCGGCGCCTCTGCTCGTGGCGTGGTTGATGTCGAGTTCGCCAGAGCGCGGTAGGTACCGAGATGTGGGTGTCCGGGATGCCGAACACCACGTCGGTGCCGTGCGCTTGTTATTCCGCGCACTTCTTCCACGAGAGCCGGAACGTCGTGCTCACGCTCGAGTCGGTCGAGTCCATGGTCATGAAGCTGCCACTCCCCTTGCCGGTGAGCTTCAGTTCGGTCTCGACGGTCAACGGCTTGCGATCCTTGCACGGCCCGTGCGCGACCCCGCTCGGCGTGTCGGTGACCTGCCAGTTGTCACTCATCGGCGCCTCATAGGTATGACTGGTGTGCCGCGTCGGAAATCCGGGGAACCAGTAGTCGTTGCGCACGACGCCCTTCGCCTTGTCCGTGAGGTGCGCGAAGCCGCGGTAGTCCGTCGCCGCGATGCCGTAGGTGTACCCGGCCGCGTGGTTGATCCTGAGAGCGATCGTGCAGCTGCTCTTGGCCTCGTTGCCGTTGCCCTGCACCAGGAAATCGCTGTAGGTGACCGTGAAGGCCTCGTTGTCCTGGGACATGGCGACGTTCGTCGTGCCGGCCGGGCACCCGGAACCGCCGACGCTGACCACGTCGATCGTCACCGGGCCGGGCGGCGGCACGAGCGTTGCCAGCAGTGCCAGCACCACCAGCATCGAGGCCTCCTCACGTCACTGCGGAAGAACCTATCGAGGCCCGCAATCCGGCGAACGGCGCAGCGGCTCACGCACCTGCGCGTCATCCCCGTCGAGGCGAGGTGGGGTCATGCCACGCGTTGTCCGCTCTGGTCGTCCCGACGGCTCTCCCGAAGGGATGATCAGCGCGTCGACGGCCACCACGCCGTCCGGCCCCACGCGTACGGGGTTCAGCTCGATCTCGGCGAGGTCCGGCCTGGCCGCGAGCGTCTCGGAGACCATCGCGATCACCCCGGCCAACGCTGCCACGTCCACCGGCGGCGTGCCGCGCGCGCCGGACAGGAGCGGGGCGGAGACGAGGCGTGCCAGCATGTCCCGCGCTGTGGCGGGAGTCACGGGCGCGAGTTCGATCGCGGTGTCCCGGAACAACTCCGCGTGGATGCCACCCGCGCCGACGAGGATCACCGGGCCGAACGAGTGGTCCCGCTTCGCGCCGATGATCAGCTCGACGGTGTGCTCTCGCGTGTCCATCTCCTCGAGGACGTACCGGCCCGGGCCGAGCCGCGCTCGCATCTCCTCGAACGCCGGCGCGGGGTCGGTGAGGTTGATCTTCACGCCGCCGTGCTCGCTCTTGTGGGCCAACCAGTCGGCTTTGAGCGCGAACGGGCCTTCGAGGTGCGTCGCCCGCACCTCGGCCGCCGACGTGACGGCGTGTGCCCTGGGGAACCGGACGAAGCCGAGCAGGTCACGGGCCGCCAGGTAACCCGGTTCGAAGGGCACGGCCGCAGCTCCTGGTTGGGACGAGAGGAAGAGCTCGACCGAAACCGCCGAGTGGCCCGGGACGGAAGGCGCGGTCGAGGCCGACTGGGCTTCGGGCAGGCTCACGCAGGCGTCCCCTTCAGGGGGTCCCCCAATTTCAATTCTTCCAGTCGGCACCGACAGTTCCAGGCCGTCCAATGCGCGAGCGGACCGTTGATCAAGCGCACCGAGCCGTGCCGCGTCACCGAGTGCGGCCACCGCCCGCTCGATCGTGTGCTGCACGGGCACGCCGCCCGCTCGCAACGTGCGTACCGCGGCGGAGTCCTCGCGCATGCTGTGCACGACCACGGGCACGCCGGTTTCCCTTGCCAGCAAACAGATCCGAGCGGCGATAGCGACCTCGGCGGACTCCAGAGAAGGCGTGTCCTCTCCGTAGCTGCCGAAGTAGCCCGACAACACGACCGTGTCGACTTCGCCTCCGCGCACCAGCACCTCGACCGCGCGGGAGTAGTTCGCGAGGTCCTGCTCCCCCGCACCGGCGAGGTCGATCGGGTTGCGTTTCGAGGCACCCACCGGCAGTCCGTCGACAGCGGACAACGTGGGCACCGTCAGCCCGGCCGCCGCCGCGAGATCCGCCGCGATCGCGCCCTGCCCGCCCGAGTCGGAGATGACTCCGACCCTGCCCCCGCGGGGCACCCCGGACGTCAGCACCGCCGCCAGGTCCACCAGAGCCGCGGGCGTCGCCACCCGAACCGCCCCCGCGAGGCGACAGGCCGCGTCCACGACGTCCAAACAGGACGTCAGAGCGCCTGTGTGCGTGCGGGCGGCTTCCTGTGCGGCGATGGAGGATCCGACGGTCAGGAGCACCACGGGTTTGCCGGCCGCGCGCAGTTCCGACATCGCCGCCACGATCCCCGGGCCGAAGCTCTCCAGGTAGAGGCCCACGACGGTGGTCAGGTCGTGGGAGACCAGGTCCAGCAACGCTTCCGTCGCCGTCACGTCCGCCTGGTTGCCGACCGAGACGAACCGGGAGATCCCGATGGCCGAGGACGCCGCGAGCCCGGCGATCTCCAGCCCGACCTGTCCGCTCTGCGACACCACGCCCAGCGAGCCTGCCTGGAATCGGCCCCACGCGAGGTGCAGGGACGTCGCCGCGTCGAACACGCCCAGGCAGTTCGGGCCGAGCAGCCGCGCGCCCGCGTCCCGGATCCGGCGGATGACGCGATCGTCGATTCCCGAGGTGATGCCGACGAAACCGCGTACGCCGACCGCGAGCGCCTCGTCGACGACGGCCGGCACGTGTGCCGCGGGTACGGCGAGGACGACCAGTTCGGGAGCCTCGGCCAGTTCGGAGAGCGAACGGACGGTGGGTTGCCCCAGAACGGCGCCACCACCGTGGTTCACGAGGTGCACGGCGCGGCGGTCGTGGCCTACGAGTGCGCCGCGAGCGAGCCAGTGACCCCACTTGGCGGGGTCGTCGCTCGCCCCTACGACGGCGACGGACGCGGGATCGGAGAAGATCATCTCTCACCGAGGCCGCGGGAGATGATCAGGCGCTGGATGTCCGAGGTGCCTTCTTCGATCTCCTCGAGCTTGGCGTCGCGCATCCAGCGCTCGACGGGATACTCGCGGGAGTATCCGTAGCCCCCCAACGTCTGCACGGCCGCGTGCGTGCACCACATGGCGTTCTCCGACCCGACGAGTTTCGCCATCGCCGACTCCTGAGCCACCGCGTGGCCATCGTCGTACAGGGCGGCCGCGCGCACGGCCAGCAGGTGCGAGGTGTCGACGCGCGTGGCCATGTCCGCGAGCCGGAACGCCACCGCCTGGTGCCGGATGATCGGCACCCCGAACTGCTCGCGGTCGGCCGCGTAGGCGGAAGCGAAGTCCAGCGCGGCACGGGCGAGTCCCGTCGTGGCCGCGCCGATGAGGATGCGCGACGCGTCGAACGTCCGCATCAGACCGGCGAACGCCTGCCCCTCCTCGCCGAGCCGGTTCTCCACGGGCACGCGCACGTCGCTGAGGAACACCTCGGCGTTGACGATCGCGCGCTGCCCCATCTTCTGGAACGGCGGCCCGACCGTCAGCCCCGGCGTGTCGCGTGGCACGACGAAAGCCGTGACACCACGCGACCTCAGCGACGGATCCACCGTCGCGAAGATCACGAACATCTCGGCGTAGGGGGCGTTGGAGATCCAGGTCTTCTGTCCTTTGAGGACGTACTCGTCGCCTTCGCGCCGCGCCGACGTCTGGATGCTCGCCGCGTCCGACCCGCTGCCGGGCTCGGTCACGGCGACCGCGGTGAGCGGCGGTTCCGCGGACCCGAGCGGACCGAGGAACCGTTCCTGCTGCTCCGGTGTGCCGAGGTGCTCGATCGGCGCGCTGAAGAAGCCGTTGGACGTGATCAGGTTGCCGATGCCGATGTCGCCGTGACACAGCTCCTGCTGGATCAGCACCTGGGTCAGCAGGTCGGCGCCACCGCCGCCGAACCTCTCGGGGAGCATGAACGAGGTCAGCCCGAGCGCGGACGCCTTCTTCCACACGTCGAGCGGCGACTCGGTGTCCGCCTCGTCGACGGCACGCCCGCGTGGACGGATCTCCTTGGCCGCGAACTCCCTGGCCAGTTCTACGAACTGCTCCTGTTCGGCCGTGAGCCGCAGGCCGTCGCGGACGGTCCGCCCCATCTCGCACCCCTAAGTTGACTGACGAATCAGTTATTCACGATCCATCGGGCAGCCTAGCTCTGCCGAGACGGGTCGGCAGGGTCGCGAACGGGTGACTACCAGGGCATATGGGGAACGGCGACTGCCGGCGCGACCGACTCACGGTGAGTGTCGCGGAGGTGCTGATCACCTGCTTGGAGCAGCCCGGGGGAACGAGGTGCGACAAGTTCCTGTTCCACGCCGGACAGTCGCGCGGACGGCGCGCAGGAGATCACGAACCGCCCCGCCCGCGACCTCCTGCCACTCCGAGCGATCGATGTGGAACGACGCCGTTTCAGAAACCGTTCCGCCGCCGGGAAAGAGTGAACGCGGTCAGGACCGCAACGCGGCACCGACGATCTCCATGGCCTCCTGCCGCGAGAGACCCAGCTCCGCGGACATCGCCGCGTACTGGGCCGCGGCCGCACGAACGCGTTCGCGGTTGCTGTCGCCGTTCGCGCTGACCACGGTGCCGGCGCGGCCCCGCGTCTCCACGAGGCCGGCCTCCTCCAGTTCACGGTAGGCGCGTGCCACCGTGTTCACGGCCAGGCCCAGGTCCTTCGCCAGGGCACGCACCGTTGGCAGCTTCGCGCCCACCGGCAGTTCTCGGTTCGAGATGGCGTGCGCGTAGTGCACGCGCACCTGCTCGTAGGGAGGTGTCTCCCCCTGGTGGTCGATCTTCACTGCGCCCCATCCTCCCCGCATGTAGCTACTTCTGTATTGACCAACGGGAGAAAGCGGCGGAGGTTGCGGTCGATTCAGCGCAGATTGTTCTTCTCGGCTCCCATCTGCACGTAGAGCTTGCGCCAGCCCTGGTCGGCGTCGGTGGCGGTTTTGCCGTCGCAGTAGGGCTTTGCGCCGTTCGACGTGTAGTAACGCAACAGGGATAACGAGACGACGGTGTCCCAATTACCTTCGTCGAAGTACTCCTCCCCCGGTGTCTGCTCCTGGTGCTTCATGCAGGAGATGTCGGACTGCCGTTCGTCGTCGAACTGCGCGGTGGGGGTGCCTTCGGTGCCGCACGCGGCCAGGCCCAGGGCCAGGGCTGCCAGCACGATGAGCTTCTTCATGATCCTTCTCCTTGACTAACCGGCCAGCGCACGCGTGGCCAGACCGACTCCGACGAGCATCACCAGCGCCGCGGTGCCCAGCGGCGTGAAGTCCGCGAACCTGCGGAAGCGGGCCAGACGCGGCCCGAAGCGGTCGCGCAACGAGACCAGCAGCAGCCCGGCGGCGGTCAGCATCGCCGCCATGCCCAGGCCGTAGGCGAGCACCAGCACCACGCCGAACCAGGTGCGGCCGAGCGCGATGGCGCCCAGCAGCACCACCAACGCCGAGGGGGACGGCACCAACCCGCCCGCCACCCCCATTCCGACGAGCCCCGCCCGGCGGTGCCCATGACCATGGCCGTGTCCGTGACCATGTCCATGCCCGTGGCCGTGCCGCTCCCGACCACGGGACCGCACCGCCGAGCGGAGCAGCACCCCTCCGATCACCGCGACCAGCAGACCGCTCGCGACGCCGAGCCAGCGCAGCACCGACTCGCCCGCGATCGCGCTGGACGCACTGATCAGCAGCCCCAGCACCAGGACACCCGCCGTGTGGGTGATGGTGACGGTGGCGCCGACGAGGAGTGCGTCGCGGCGGGTTCCCCTCGAACCCGCCAGATAGGCGGCCATCACGGTCTTGCCGTGGCCGGGCAGCGCCGCATGGGACGCGCCCAGCACCAGAGACAGCAGGACCGCACCGATTCCGACCACCGGGGTGAGATCACCCACCAGTCCGACGGCCGCCTTCGTGGCTTCACCCAGAACACCAGGTGGGGTGACGACTGTGCCCTCACCTGGTTGCGCGAGGAACCGCACCGCCCGCACGTCCAGCGGCGACGAGAGCAGGTCGTCCGGGTACGTGCGCAGTTCGTTGCTGATCGTCTCGGCCGGCGCGCCGGACACCGCGGTGTCGACGCCGACGACGGTGATCTCGCGCCAGCCGGGCTTGTCCTTGAGGTAGGAATCGCTGAACGTCACCTCGACCTCGCCACGCACCGGCAGCATCGCGGTGTACTCGCAGGTCAGGCGCATTGTCGGCAGGCCGGCCTCACCGGGCGGGCGCACGACGTCGGCGTCGCGCACCTCGAAGCGCAGCTCCTGCTCGTCGGCCATCGCGTTCAACGACTTCGCGCGTTCCGTGCAGCGCTTGCGGGCGTCGACGAACTCCCGGTCCTGCAGGGTCGGGATCTCCGCACTGTCCACAACGGACCGCAGCTCGATCCGGTCCGCGAACACCCGCAGCCCGTCGTAGTGGTTCACGCTGAGATTGCTCAGCGGGTGCGCCTGCGCCACCCCGCCCATCAGCAGCATCCCGAACAGCACCAACAAGAAGACTCTCATCGCAGGCTCCCCAGAATCGCCTCGCGGTGCCGCAGCACGGAAGGGTCTCGCCAACCCAGTGCGACGGCCTTGTCCGAGTACGGCAGCGCTTCCGCGGACCGCTTGTTCACGTGCAGAGCCCAGGCGAGAGCATCAGCCGTGAAGACGCTCTGGCGCTTGGCCCACTCCTTCTCCGCGAACCGCAACGCCTCGGCGGGGTCGCCGTGATCCGCGGAGATCAAAGCCGCCGTCAGGTCGTCTCCGCCCAAAGCGCGCAACTGCCGCAACGCGAGGTCGTACTGCGCCCGAGCCTCGGCAGGCTGACCCACCTTGTCCAAAGCCTCGCCGTACCTCACCAGGTGTTCCGGTGACGGCACCTTCGACGCCAGCTCGCGCGTGGCCTCGACGGACTCGTCGGTCCGCCCGTCCAGCTTGTCCAGGTGGAGCCGGCAGAACGCGACCTCGTCCGGCGACGACGCCGACTCCAGCGCCCGTTCCAGAGCCCCGCGCGCCTCGTCCAGACGGCCGCGCAGTTCGAAGTGGTAGGCCGCACGGGTGAACGACGCGACCCCTGGCCGGAGGTCCAGCATGCGTTGCAGCGCAACGGTTTCACCCTCGGAGTCGCCGAGCTGGGTCAACGCGTCGACCAGCACGCCCTGCGCTGCCGCCGAGTCCGGCAACGCCGACACAGCGCGCTGACCCCAGTCGCGGGCGGCAGCGAAGTCGTGCTGAGCGTTGGCGAGCGCACCCCGCCCGATGAACGCCTCGCCGTTGCCGTCCGGCTTGAGCCGCAACGACTCGGTCAGCGCCTTCTCGGCACGGGGGTGGTGCTGGGGGTCGAAGGTGACGCGGGCGAGCTCCACGTGCGTGGCCCCGAGCTGGGCCCAGGCAGAGGCGTCCTGCGGAGTGCGGCGGAGCTTGGCCTGCAACGACTCGGCGTTGCGTTGCAAAGAAGAGGTCTGCGTGGCGGCGGGTGCCGCCGCCTGCGGGGGAGCGCAGGCGGCGACAGCCAAAAGGGCAGCCAGCAGCGGAAGTGTTTTCCACATGGGAGGCACCCTCGTTCAGCGGGAGTTGACCGCCTGGTTGCTGGGCAGTCCGACGTACGGGAACCGATCTCCGAAGCGAACGTCGTTGCCGTTCACCCGGTCACCCTTCGCGAGCGCCGGCACGAGCTTGCCGGTCTGCGCCGCGCCGACCACCGCCTGGATCTCGATGTCCACGACGTCGTCGGTGAGCCTGCGCCCGTTCGGGAACCCCTGCAGGTCCCCGCCGAGCACGCCGAGCCGGTTGGGGTTGCGCGTCACCGGCGTGGACATGTTGAGCCGCAACATCTCCGACGGCTGGAACCTCTTCGGGTTCACGTCGGCGTTGTTCAGCTGCGAGTTGAGATCGGCCTTGATCGGGCCGCCCGCCTTCGTGGTGATGCCGGTCAGGAAGATCTCCACCAGGTCGGCGCGCGGCGTCTTCGGCGCGGGGATGCCGTAGATCGCCTGGATCAGCCGGGCCAGTTCCGGGTCGTTCACCCGGTCCAGCAGCGCCTGGACCTTCGCGTCACCGACGGGTTCGAGCCCGTTGAACGCGTCCTTCAGCGGCGCGGACGACACCACCTCGTTGACCAGCGGGTTGCCGAGCCTCGACACCTGCACGAAGTTGCCCTGCGGGGTCGCCTTGCCGGGGTCGAGCTTCAGCGTGCGGCGCTCGGTGTCGCTCCACACGCCGATCACCGGGTTGCGCTTCGGGTCGCCCTTCAGCGCGAGCATCGTCTTGGGCACCTGGATGGCGATGGTGTTGACGTTGTACCCCATCAGGGTGTCCTGGTTGACCTCCTTCAGGTTCCCGCCGTACAGCAGGTCGAACACCCGCAGGTCGAGGAAGAACGAGTCCTCGGACGGTCCGATGTAGACCTGCCCGCCGCCCGGGATCTTCGCCGTCGCCTGGTCCCTGATCGCGCCGAAGTTCGGGAACGACGCCGGTCCGGTGTTCGACGGCGCCGCACGGCCGTCCTTCACGAGCTGGGTCGTCTTACCCTGCTCGACGAGTTCCAGGGAGTAGTTCTGGCGGAACAACAGGTTGTCGTCGTTGATCGACGTGACCGGCCCGTTGTTGTAGAGGAAGGTGTTCGCCTTGCCCCGCCGGTCGTCCGTGCCGAACGTGACCCGGAACGTCTTGTCCGGCACCGCGTCGCCGTCCGCGTCGATGTTGAGGTCGTACCGCGCGTCGGTGGCCCAGGGATAGAAGTTGGGGCCACCGTTGGGTTCCTGCAACCCGAACCAGTTCGCGACGAGCGTGACGGTGTCGGGCTTGTCGGGGCTCGTGAAGGCGTACACGTCGGTGTTGTCGACCGCCGGATCCGCCGCGATCAGTGGTGCCTCGCGGTGACTGGAGGCCTGTGCCGCCGGTATCGCCGCCGCCACCGCGACCACGGCCGCGGCGATCGCACCCCGGCGTAATCGTTGTTTGTTGCTACTTGGCATTGTCCTGCTCCCTTCCCACGGCGGGGATTCGAAGCAGGACGCCATCCGGTTCGGACTAAATTTTGGTGTTATTCAGCGGCTTTCGGCGCGACGACCGTGCCACGTGCCCGCGTTACGACGATCGGCTCAACCAGTACGTCGGCTGCCGAAGATCCGCGTTCGGGCGCCGAACGGCACACCACCCGCGCCTCGAACTCGATCTCACGCGACCGCTTCCCGATGCGCACCAACGTCGCCGAGGCCTCGACGACGTCACCGGCCTGGATCGGCGCCGCGAACTCGACGGAGCTGTACCCCGCGAACAGCCCCTCGTCGGAGTCCGTGTGAATGAGCAACTCGGTGGCGACGTCACCGAACATTCCGAGCCCATAGGCACCGTCGACCAGGTTGCCGCCGTAGTGCGCATGCGAGTGCGGCACGTAACGGCGATGCGTCACCGAGAAACCCTCGACCAAAGCTCCGCTCACGCGGCGACCCCCTTCTTCTCCTGCATCGCGTGCACCAGATAGCTCGCGACCTCACCCGGCGTGGTACCCCGGGAGAAAACTCGATCAACTCCCAGTTCGCCCGCCATCAACGGGTCGAATCGCGGACCGCCGGCGACCAGCAGCGGCCGCCGGTCCCCCATCGCCTCGCGGAACGCCGCCGACATCTCCTGCGTGTTCAGGATGTGCGCGTCCCGCTGGGTCACGACCTGGGAGATCAGCACGGCGTCGGCCTTCTCGGTGCGGGCGGACCGCACCAGTTCGGGCACGGAGACCTGGGCGCCGAGGTTCACGACCTTCAGCTCCCGGTAGTACTCCAGGCCCTTCTCGCCCGCGAACCCCTTGATGTTGAGGATCGCGTCGATGCCGACGGTGTGCGCGTCCGTGCCGATGCACCCGCCGACGACGACCAGCTTGCGCCGCAACACCTTCTTCAAAGCCGAGTTGACTTCGGACGGGCTGAGCAACGGGTACTCGCGCTCGACGACCTTGACGTCGTCCAGGTCCACCAGGTGCTTCACCGAGCCGTAGACGACGAAGAACGTGAAGTCGGCGCCGATGGGGTTCGAGTGGACCACCATCGCGGGGTCCATGCCCATCTTGTTCGCGAGCTGCAGCGCCGCGCCGTCCGCCTTGGGGCCGAAGGGAATCGGCAGCGTGAACGACGTCTGGATCATGCCGTCACCGGTGGTGTCGCCGTACGGCCGCACGTACCTCTTCGCGTCAGACATCGTTGGCCTCCAGCATCTCCGAAGCCGGGTTGAAGTACTCGGGAGCCTTCTCGACCACGCCGTCCGCGCCCTTGCCCTTGTCCGCAGGACGCTTCATCAGGCCGAACGTGCCGTCCGCGATGGCGTTGAGCAGGCCGTCGTCGACGATGCGTTCAAGAAGATCCACTGCCTCACCCAGAACCTGGTGCGCACGCTTGACGATCAGGCCGTCCGGGGAGGGCCGGAAGTCCTCGGCGAGGCTGCCCGCCGCGTTCAGCACGTACCGGACGTTCTTCAGAGCCAGGTCGCGGTCCGACAGGAACGGCGTCACGACGGCTTCGGTCATCATGCCGACGAGCAGAATGGACTGTCCTGTCAGGACACCCGCGAGGTTGAAGAACCCGTCCAGCAGATAGCCGTCGAAGACGTCGCCGGTCATGTGCTTGGTCGGCGGCATCCACTTCAGCGGCGCGTCCGGGAACAGTTCGCGGGCGAGCAACGCGTGCGCGAGTTCGAGCCGGAACGAGTCGGGCACCTTCGGGTTGATCTCGAAGGCGTGGCCGAGGCCCAGCAGGTGGTCGGGCAGTCCCGCCTCGTGGGCGAAGTGCTCGTTGAGGAGCTGGGAGACCGTGACGGTGTGCGCGGCGTCGACGGCGTCCGCGGTGGTGAGGTAGTTGTCCTCGCCGGTGTTGATGATGATGCCCGCGCGTGCGTGCACCTGCCGGGAGAACCGCTGGTCGACGAACGTGCGGATCGGGTTGATGTCGCGGAACAGGATGCCGTACATCGAGTCGTTCAACATCATGTCCAGGCGCTGAAGTCCTGCCAGGACAGCGATCTCCGGCATGCACAGGCCGGACGCGTAGTTGGTCAGCCGCACGTACCGGCCGACCTCCTTCGACACGTCGTCGAGGGCCGCGCGCATGATCCGGAAGTTCTCCTGCGTGGCGTACGTGCCCGCGAACCCGTGGTGCGTGGCGCCTTCCGGCACGTAGTCGAGCAGCGACTGCCCCGTCGAGCGGATCACCGCGATGATGTCGGCGCCGGCGCGGGCCGCGTTCTGGGCCTGGATGACGTCCTCGTCGATGTCGCCGGTCGCGACGATCAGGTAGATCCACGGGCGTTGCGCGGGATCGCCCCACTTGGTGATCAGCTTGTCGCGCTGGGCCCGGTTGCGGTCGACCGACCTGAGGCCCTTCGACACCGCGGACGTGGACGCCTTGCGCGCCGCCGTCAGGTCCTTGCCTGTGGGGATCCTGAACTGGATCTGGCCGGCGGCGGTGGCCTCGGCGAGTTCGGTGAGGGTGCCGAGGTTGTGCTCGCGCAACGCGTGGAACGCCGGGAGCACCACGCCGTGTTCCAGCCCGCACTGCTCGCGGACCGTGTCGATCACGCGGTTGACCCAGGGGACGTCACCGGCGCGGTGTGTGGAGTCCGCACCGGTGATGCCTGCCAGGCGAAGTGTGGCGCGCTCGACGGCGACGGTCGTGTGCGCCTTCGCGAGGGACACCACCGGTTCGGCCGCCCGCGCGGCGAGCCTGCGCGCCGTGGCGACGACCAAGGGATCGAGGTCGAGCAACGCCATGAGTCACTTCCTCTCGTAAATCGTCCGGCCGTTGAGAACGGTCCGCACGCAGACGGGCGCGGGACCGGTGAGATCGGGCAGTCCGGGCACACCGGAACGCGGGTCGGTCGACCAGCGCTGCACCCGTGCGTCCGAGCCGGCGACGACGAGGTCACCGGTCTCCCACACCGCGTACGTCGCGGGCGCGCCGGGTTGAAGCGTGCCGGTCAGGCCGTCGTTCACGCCCGCCGCACGCCAGCCGCCGCGGGTGTGGGCGGTGAAGGCGGCACGCGGGGAGACACCGTGGCCTTCGGTCCTGTGGTGGACGGCAGCTTTCACGGCTGCCCACGGGTCGATGGCGGTCACCGGGGTGTCGGAGCCGAACGCGAGCGCGACGCCGGCCGCCGCCAAACGTGAAAAGGGATTCAGCCCCACACCGCGCTCGTCACCGAGTCGCTGGACGTACATCCCGGTCGGACCGCCCCATTCGGCGTCGAACAGCGGCTGGACGGAGGCGATGACGCCCCACCCGGCGAGTTTCTCCGCCTGCTCCTCCGACACCATCTCGACGTGTTCGAGGCGGTGGCGTGCCGACGCGAGTTCGGGGGTGCCGAGCGTCTTCTCCGCGATCTCGAAACCTTCGATCACGGCGGCCATACCCGCGTCGCCGATGACGTGGAAGCCCGCCTGCACGCCCAACTCGGTGCATTTGACCAGGTGGTCGGCGATCTGCCGTCCGTCCAGGTAGAGGGCTCCGGACGTGTCGGCGTCGGCGTAGGGCTCGGCCAACGCGGCGGTGCGGGAGCCGATCGCGCCGTCGACGAAGTGGTCGCCCGCAAGTCCGCGCACGGGAACCGAAGGCAGCTCGTGGGCACCCCAGTAGGCCACCACCTCGGGGCCCTCCGTGTGGGCCAGGAGCTCGCGCAGGTCGTCCTCGCCGGAGATGTCCGGGCCGGCGCACTCGTGCACGGACGCGATGCCTTTCGACGCCGCGTAGGTCAAGAACGCGAGTTGTGCGGCCGCGCGCTGTTCGGGCGTGATGGCGGCTTTCGCCGTGCCTCGCACAAGGTGGTGTGCGGCGCGCGAGAGAGGGCCGTCCGCGGAGAACCCATCGGCGGTGCGGGCTTCGTCGGTGATCAGATCCGAGGAGACCAACGCCGAGTGCACGTCGATGCGCGACAGGTACACCGTCCTGCCCTGGGCTGCCTCGTCGACCTCGGCGCGCGTCGGCGGGCGGTTCTCCGGCCAGCGCGTCTCGTCCCACCCGTGACCCCACACCAGCGGGCCTTCGGCGGCGCGCACCTTCTCCAGCAGTTCGTCCACAGAGGACGTCTTCGTCAGGTCGAGGCCGGTCAGGAGCAGGCCAGCGGACGTGGCGTGCACGTGCGCGTCGACGAACGCGGGCGCGACGAAGGCGCCGCCGAGCTCGATGACCTCGGCGTCCGGGTGCAGCGCGCGCCCGACCGAGTCCTGTCCGATCCACACGACGACACCGTCCGTGACGGCCATCGCCGTCGCGTCCGGTGCGTAGATGCGGCCGCCGACCAAAAGTTGCGTACTCACGTCACGCAGTCTGCCGTTGCTCGAACAGGGCCCGCACACCCGCCCGCGTCCGGACCAGGTCCAACGCGAACTGGGCGTGACCAGGCACATATCCGTTGCCGACGATCATCTCCACGTCCGCGGCCAGACCCTCCGCTCCCAAAGCGGCGGCACTGAACGAGGTGGCCATCGAGAAGAAGATCACCGTGCCGCCGTCGGCGGTCGCCAGGATGGCACCGTGCTCGCACCCCGGCACGTCCACACACACGACCGTGACGTCGACCTGCTTGCCCACGGCCTCGGCCACGGCCACCGGATTGCGCGCGTCCGCGATCACGACCTCGTCCGCGAGACCCGACTCACGCACCTGCGCGGCCTCACGCTCAGTCGGCACCAACGCGACGAGGCGCGACGCACCGGCCTGACGCGCGGCCGCAAGAGAGAGCGACCCGGACTTGCCACCACCGCCGAGCACCAGCACCGACCCACCGGGATGCTTGCGCACCACACGGTCGGTCAGTGCCGGTGCACCGCACACGTCAAGCACGGACAGCGCCAGCTCGTTCGGCATGTCGTCCGGCAGCACGGCCGCGATGGACCGCCCGAACAGCACCGCGGTCCCCCGGCACGGCACCTGCTCGTCCTCGCCGTCCCAGTCCTGCAGTCCGTCGTTGATCCGCAGCGGCGTCAGCGTGAGGCTGACCAGCGTCGCGATCCGGTCACCGGCCTTGAGCCCGAGCGGCGACTCCGGCCCCACCTCGAGGACGGTGCCGAGCAGCATGCCGCCCGACCCGGTGACGGGGTTCTGCATCTTGCCGCGCTCGCCGACGATGTCGAGCACGGCCTGCCGGACCGCCGCGCCGCTGCCGTGCTGCTCCCTGAGCTGCCGGAACGACGCCGCGTCCAGGTTGAGCCGCTCGACCGCGACGATCACCTCGTCGGGGGCGGGCACGGGTTCCGCGTCGAGCCGCCACGCCTGCTGCGGCAGGACACCGGCAGGCTTCAGGACGCGGTGCAGTCCGTACACGCTCACGCGAAAATCCTTCGGTCGACGACGCTGTCTCGAAGATATCTTCACGTGAAGCGTAAAGATTACGCAAGCATCACTCGGTAACCAGGCGATACCAACGGCAGTCGTACGGTGCGAGGTCGACCTTGGCGCCGATCTTCGCGGGCTTCACGGAACGGCCGGTGAACAGGTCCGTGAGCACCCCTTCGGCCGGAACCCGCACGGTGACCTCCTGGTCCGTGAAGTTGTGCACGGCGATCACCGAGCCGCCGTCGCAGTCCGCGCGGTGGGCGAACACGGTCGGGTCGCCGACGTCGAGCACCTTCACCTCGCCCCACGCCAGCTCCGGGCACTCCCGGTAGCGCTCGACCAAGAGCCGCATCCACGTCAGCAACGAGTCGGGGTCGTGGCGCTGCTCCCCCGCGGCATCCCAGTCCATCGGCACGCGCACGGCCAGCCTGCCCTCGAGCGACAGGTCCTCCTCCAGCCCGATCTCCTCGCCGTAGAACAGCACCGGCGTGCCCGGCAGCGTGAACAGCAGGCTGTAGACCATGCGGATGCGGCGCTGGTCGCCGTCGAGCATGCCGGGCAGTCGCCGGCGCAGGCCGCGGCCGTAGAGCTGCATCTTCGGGTCCGGACCGAAGGCGTTGAAGACCTCCTGGCGTTCGTCCATCGGCAGCTTGTCGAGCGTCAGTTCGTCGTGGTTGCGGACGAACGTCGCCCAGTGGCCGTCGCGCGGCGGTTGCGGCCGTTCCTGCAGGGCCTTGGCCAGCGGGCCGGTCGACTGGCGCGCCAGGGCCAGGTACATCGCCTGCATGCCGACGAAGTCGAAGCACATCGTCAGCTCGTCGCCGACGCCCTGGCCGTAGAAGGCCATCGTGTCCTTGTACGGCAGGTTGACCTCGCCCAGCAGGACGGCCTCGCCGTTGCGGCGGTTGAGGAACGCCCGCAGGTCGGTGAGGTAGTCGTGCGGGTCGGGCAGCGAGACGGCGTCGACTGGGTCGTTGTGCTCCAGTAGGAACGGGACGGCGTCCACGCGGAAGCCGCTCAGGCCCAGTTCCATCCAGAAGCCCATGATCCGGGCGATCTCGTCGCGCACCTCGGGGTTGGAGACGTTCAGGTCGGGCTGGTGCTTGTAGAAGCGGTGCAGGTAGTACCTGCCGACCTCCTCCGAGTACTCCCAGAGGCTGTTCTCCTTGTCGGGGAACGTGATTCCCTGCGGTCCGTCGCTCTGGGGCTTGTCGGCCCAGACGTACCAGTCGCGTTTCGACGGGTCGTGGAACCACGGGTGCTCGTCGGACGTGTGGTTCACGACGAGGTCGGCGATCACGCGCATGCCACGGTCTCTTGCGGCGCGCACGAACTCCACGAAGTCGCCCAGCGAACCCAGCCGTGGGTCGACGCCGTAGAAGTCGGTGATGTCGTAGCCGTCGTCGCGTTCAGGGGTCGGATAGAACGGCATCAGCCACACACACGTGACGCCCAACGCGTGGAGGTGGTCGATGCGTTCGGTGGCGCCGCGGAAGCCGTCGCTGGAGAACGTCTCCACGTCCAAGCAGTACAGAAAGGCGTTCTTCCACCAGACGTCGGACGTGCGGATCACGCGGTCACCTCCGGCAACACGTGTTCGCCGAACGCGTCGACGAACGGGATCAGGTCCTGGCCCACGTGGTGCAGGTAGATCTCTTCGAAGCCGAGGTCCGCGTACGTCCGCAGCTGTTCGGCGTGCCACTTCAGGTCCGCGGACACGTTGACGACCTCGGCGACCTGCTCCGGCGTGACGTGCTCGGCGACCACGTCGAAGTGCTCGGCCAGTTCGAGGTCCCAGCACACGGGTGGGCGGAACACGTTGCTGCGCCACTGTTCGTGCGCGATCGCGAGAGCCGTGTCGTCGTCATCGGCCCAGCTCAGGTGCACCTGCAGGTGGAGCTTGCCCTTGCCGCCCGCGTCCCGGTAGGCGTCCGCGACCTCGCGCAGCTTCTCCGGGGTGGTGTTGACGGTGATCAGCCCGTCCGCCCACTCGGCACACCAACGGGCCGTTTCCGTGCTCACGGCGGCGCCGATCAGCAGGGGCACCTCGTCCGGCAACGTCCACAGCTTCGCGCGGTCGACCGTGACCAGGCCGTCGTGGGTGACCTCCTCGCCCTTCAGCAACGCCCGGATCACGTCGACGCACTCACGCAGCCGAGCCGTGCGGACGTCCTTGCGGGGCCATCCGTCGCCGGTGATGTGCTCGTTGCTGGCCTCACCGGTGCCGAGTGCGGCCCAGAACCGGCCGGGGTTCATCGCGGCGAGGGTGCCGATCGCCTGGGCGGTGATCGCCGGGTGGTAGCGCTGTCCCGGGGCCGTGACCACGCCGAACGGGAGGTCGGTGGCCTGCAGTGCCGCGCCGAGCCAGGACCAGGCGAACCCGGACTGGCCCTGGCGCGCGCTCCAGGGCGAGAAGTGGTCTGAGCTCATCGCCGCGCCGAACCCCGCCTCCTCCGCCCTGCGCACGGCGGTGAGGAGGTCGGTGGGATGTATCTGCTCGTGTGACGCATGTATGCCGTAGACCGTCATGCGCCTCAGGTACCCAGCAAAGAAGTTTTGGAAAAGCTTTGAACCGATCCTGAACGGGGTCCGTGTTGAGTGCAGCACCCTCACCGCGGAGGAGGAACGGCGATGTTCAACGAGACCCGGGTCGGCACGGCGACCGTCGTTGAGTTCGTTCGGCCGGACGGCTCGGTCGAGCCGATGAACGTCGACCTCCACTACCGCTCAGACGATCCGCACGCCGTGACCATGCGTTTTCACGCACGCGACCAGGAGTCGGTGTGGCTCGTCGGACGCGAACTGCTCGCGGACGGGATCCTGTCGCCCGCTGGGCTCGGGGACGTGCGGCTGCGGCCGGGCGACGGGGACGTGCTGTTCCTGGAGCTGTTCACCGAGGACTCGCACGCGGTGTTCCAGCTGTCGGCGACCGAGTTGCAGCGGTTCCTGGACTCCACCTACGCGGCGGTGCCGGCCGGGCGTGAGGTTCTCGACTTCGAACTGCTGATGAAGGACCTGCTGGGTTGATCGAGTCCTAGAGACGCAGTCCCAGCACGAGCTTGTCCGCGGAGTCGACCACGCGGAAGCCGATGTGCTCCCAGAAGCCGATCGCGTGTGTGTTGTGGTGCCGCACGTGCACGTGGACGCCCTTCTCCAGGCGTTCGAGCACGGTGCGAACGAGCGTGCCGCCGAACCCCTTGCCCTTCGCGCGGGGCAGCAGGTTCGCGTGCATGTGCGCCGGGTAGTCCCGGATCATCATCAGGTCGGCGCGGGCCGGTTGATGGATCTGCTGCACGATCCGGTTCGAGTTCGACGTCAGCGGATAGCGAACGCGCAGGTCAGGCCACCAGTCGCGGTCACAGCGGTCCTCGAAGGCCTCCGTGTCGGACGCCGCGAGCGCGTACCCGCAGACCCCTTCGTCGTCCTCCGCCACGAACACCAGGTCGGGCTCGAACGCCACGTACGGGCCGACGTAGGCGTGGCCCATCAACCGCGCGTCGTCGAACAGATGACGCGCGCCCTGGCCACCGTTGCCGGTGTCGAGGCAGATGTCGTACAGCGCGTCCAGGTCAGAGGGCCGGTACGCGCGGATCACCTGAGCTCGCGCCGTTCGGTGATGACGACGGGCTCGGCTTCGACGTCGATCACTTCGCCCTCGACGACCTGGCCGGCGCCGAAACGGCGTTCGTGCTCGAACTTGAGCGCCGCCGCCTCCGCCTGGCGCGCGATCCGCCGGCTCACGAGCTTGCGCGTGGGCGGGAAGAGCAGGAACAAGGCGGCCACGTCGCTGATGAAGCCCGGCACCATGATCAACGCGCCGGCGGCCGCGATCAGCACGCCGTCCGCCATCTCCTGGTGCGGTTGCTGGCGCTGGAACACCGACTCGCGGAACGCGGCCATCGTCTGCGCGCCCTGGCGGCGCACCAGCGACAGTCCGACGAGGGTGCCGAGCAGGAGCAACGCGATCATCCAGAGCCCGCCGATGGCGTTGCCGACGGCGACCATGACCGCGATCTCGGCGAACATCCCGAGCAGCAGCAGCGCGAAAAGGGGCATGCCTGCTCAACGCACGACAGCCGCCAAATGCTCCCGACCGGCCCTCCACCAGGTCTTGAGCTGAAATATTTACGGCACGCTAGCGGTATGACAGGATATCTTTACGCGACCTCGACGCTGAGGAGTACGGATGACTGCGCTGCACGACGCCACCACGGCGCTGGAGCGGCTGGACCGCCAGCCGTACACGTACGTCCGCCGAGAGCTGGTCGAACCTGACTGGCGACGCTTCCCCGGCTGGTCGCACGTGACCGAGGCGCAATGGCGCGACGCCCAGTGGCAGCGGGTGAACTGTGTCAAGAACGTGAAGCAGCTCCGCAAGGTCGCGGGTGACCTGCTCACCGACAAGTTCTACGACGACCTCGCCGCGGACATGGGCGCGTTCGCGACGATGTCGATGCTGATCCCGCCGCAGATGTTCAACACGATGGCGGTCGACGCCGAACTTTCTCCCGACGCCTTCACCGAGGCGTTCCTGAACGACCCGGTCCGCCGCTACATGCTGCCGGTCGCCTCCGACCGCGACCCCGACTGGCCATCGCACCCGCACTCGCAGCGCGACTCGCTGCACGAGGCGGAGATGTGGGTCGTCGAGGGCCTGACCCACCGCTACCCCACCAAGGTCCTGGCCGAGATGGTGTCGACCTGCCCGCAGTACTGCGGCCACTGCACCCGCATGGACCTGGTCGGCAACTCCACGCCGTTGATCGACAAGCACAAGCTCTCGCTCAAGCCGGTCGACCGCCAGGACCAGATGATCGAGTACCTGAAGAAGACCCCGGGCGTCCGCGACGTCGTGGTCTCCGGCGGCGACGTGGCGAACGTGCCGTGGCCGCAACTCGAGTCGTTCCTGATGCGCCTGCTGGACATCGAGACCGTCCGCGACGTCCGCCTGGCCACCAAGGCACTCGCCGGCCTGCCCCAGCACTGGCTCCAGCCACGCGTCGTCGAAGGCCTGGAACGCGTCGCACGCACGGCATCGCGGCGCGGCGTGAACCTCGCGATCCACACGCACGTGAACCATGCACAGTCCGTGACACCTCTCGTCGCCGAGGCCGCCCGCACCGCACTTGAGGTGGGTGTGCGCGACGTCCGCAACCAGGGCGTGCTGATGAAGGGCGTCAACGCCACCTCGGACGACCTGCTGGACCTTTGCTTCGCGCTGCAAGGGGAAGCGAACATCCTGCCGTACTACTTCTACATGTGCGACATGATCCCCAACGCGGAGCACTGGCGGGTGTCGGTGTGGGAGGCGCAGGAGCTGCAGCACGCGATCATGGGCTACCTGCCCGGCTACGCGACGCCACGGATCGTCTGCGACGTGCCGTACGTCGGCAAGCGGTGGGTGCACCAGCTCGCCGAATATGACCGTGAGCTCGGGATCTCCTACTGGACCAAGAACTACCGCACCGGGATCGAACTCGAAGATCCCGAGGCGCTGGACCGCCGCTACCCCTACTACGACCCGATCTCCACCCTCGGTGCGGCCGGCCAGAAGTGGTGGACCGACCAGAGCTGATGGGCCACGATGGGGCCGTTTTCGGGACATCTTCCGAAGGCGGCCCCATCGGCGTTTTTGCCTGCGTCGGAACTGGGTCAGGAGCCGCGACCGAGAAGCCGGACCTCTCGAAGTGACCGAGCAGACACGAACCACGTGCGGCCCTCCGACCGAACACCAGGCGAGATCGGAGGTTCACCTGTGAACTCGCATCGTGGCGAACATCCCGTGCTGATCACCTCGGCCGCGCCGTCCTACCAGGACCAGCTCTCCGCCAGACGACGCCGATACGCCGTCATCATGAGCTTGCGCATCCCGTGCATCGTGCTGGCGGTGGTGTTCGCACAGATCTGGTGGCTCGCGCTCGGTCTGATCCTGTTGTCCGTTCCTCTGCCGTGGATGGCTGTTCTGATCGCCAACGACCGGCCACCGCGCAAGGCGGAGAAGCCCCAGCGGTTGGCGCCGTCCCGACGTGCGCTCAAGGCAGCAACTGAGAGCCGTGCTTCCCGATGAACGATGGCTCTCAGCGGGACATCTCGATCCGATTCATCGTTGAGCGATCGACCTCGTGCTCGCTTACCGTCACACGAGGAACGGTTCGTTCGTTGCCCGCAGCGACTTCATCGAGGCTGTGGGTCCGGCGTTCTGGGAGCGGAAGTCATGAGTGCCATCACCACGCCGACGAAGCCGGCCAACGCGGCC
>NZ_JBIWKS010000029.1:0-40867 GCF_044765805.1 Lentzea sp. NPDC102401
GCGCGGAGTCGACTGGCAATTCACCACCCAGGACGCCCGCACCCGACTCCGCCACCTCTACCCCAAAGGTTAGAAGCGACGGTCTACTAGTGGTGCTGCCCAGATCGTTGACCAGGTAATTGATCTTCCAGGCTGATCGGGTCAGGCTGGTCCCGCTTGTCGAGTGCGGGAGGTGGTCATGGCTCGTCGTCCGGGCGTGTTCGTCCGCGGGTTATCGACGGAAGAGGGACGCAAGCTGGCGCGGATCACCAGGACCGCGAAGGACCCGGTGAAGCTGCGGCGGGCGATCGTGGTGCTGATGTCCGGCCAAGGCCAGGCGGTCCGTGACATCACCTCGTTGATGCAGGTCGGCGAGGACTACGTGCGGGACGTGATCCACGCGTTCAACGAACGGGGGTTCGCGGCGCTGGACCCAAAATGGAGCGGGGGACGCCCGAAGACGATCGGTGACCGGATCCGCGAGCGGATCTGCCTGATCGCCCGGACGTCTCCCTCCGACTGGGGCATCACCGCGTTCTCCACCTGGTCGCTAAGCAAGCTGTGCGCCCACCTGCTCGACCGGGGCACCGTCGCCGCGATCAGCCGGGAAACCCTGCGCCGCATCCTGCGCGCGGGCGGGATCTCCTGGCAGGCCAGCACCACGTGGAAGGCCTCGACCGACCCGGACTTCATCGCCAAGATGCACCTCTACGATCACCCGCCCACCGACGGCCGGGTCATCTGCGTGGACGAGTTCGGTCCACTCAACCTGTTTACCCCGCAAGGGAAAGTCCTGGCGCCTGCAGGCCAGGCCGCGACGGCTGCGGGCGACCTACAACCGCAACGACGGCGTGATGCACATGCTCGCCGCACTCGACCTGACCACCGGCCACATCTCCTACCGGATCCGATCCCGCAAACGCCGCCAGGAGTTCCTGGCCTTCCTCAAGACTCTGCGAACCCGCTGGCCCGGCGAGAAGCTGTATGTCGTCTGCGACAACTTCTCCCCACACCGCCACGCCGACGTTCGTATCTGGTGCGCCGGCAACCAGGTCGAGTTGGTGTTCGTGCCCACCTACTCGTCGTGGTTGAACTGGATCGAGTCCGAGTTCGCTGCGGGTCCACAGCCCCATCTCCAGGGCGTCGAGCGCCAGATCGGTGCGCAGCGACGTGGATAGCTGCCAGCCGACGACGCGGCGGGAGAACACGTCGAGCACGAACGCGGCGTAGACCCAGCCGCTGAAGGTACGGATGTAGGTGATGTCGGCTACCCACAGACGGTTGGGCGCCGCCGCGGCGAACTCTCGCCTGACAAGGTCCGGGCGCGGGTCGCTACCCTTGCCGCTGCGCGTGATGCGCGGGGTCTTCAGTCGGGAAATCCCTTGCAGCCCAGTAGCTTTCATCAGGCGGGCGACGGTACAGCGGGCGACTGGAAGCCCGGTGACCCCGCCCTGGAGGGCCAGCTCGGCGTAGATCTTGCGCACGCCGTACACACCGTAGTTCGTCTCGTGCACCTCCTTGATCTTCTCGGTGACCACCGCGTCGCGGACCGCGCGCGCCGAAGGCGGGCGGGAACGCGCGGCGTAGTAGGTGCTCGGAGCGATCTTGACGCCGGCTTCGGTCAGCACGGCACAGATCGGCTCGACTCCGAACTCGTGCTTGTGGGCGTCGATATAGGCGACGATCAGCGGGAGGGGCGGTCCAGCTTGACGCGAAGAAAGCAGACGCGGACTTCAGGATCCCGTTGGCACGCCGCAGTTCCCGGTTCTCCCGCTCGAGCTGCGCGATCCGCTCCGCATCGCTCGACGTGGTGCCCGGCCGGTCACCGCCATCGATCTCCGCGCGTTTGACCCAGGTCCGCAACGCCTCAGGGTGGATCCCGAGCTGGTCGGCGATCCGCTTGATCGCCCCGACCGCGGACGCCGGATCCCGGCGGGCCTCCACGACCATCCTGGTCGCCCGCTCACGCAGCTCGTCTGGGTACTTCTTCGGTGCGGCCATTGCTCCTCATCATCCAGGCTTGACGGTCTCCATCAAACCCGGTACGGAACATGAGCGTGCGACCGGATCTACCAGATCCGGTCGTGTCTCCTGCTCCCGGAAATACTAAGTGCTCATCTGTGCCGTGATCGCCGTACGCGTCCGTTCAGGGCCGTTGAACTGCGGTTTGATGCCGTTGAGCGCAGTTCAGGCCGCTTCGAGGACTCCTTCTGTGTGAACTATGGCACTGAGAACGCGCTGAACTGCGAAACCGAGACTCCTGCAGGTCGGCGCGGTTTCGTTCAGGTCCATTGAGGACCGTTCCGGTACGTTCGACGCACGGAGTTGCTCCCAATCTGCTCCCACTCCGTGCTCCCAAGGCTCATCGGCGCTGTCTTGCTTGTGGTCGGCCGCACGCTCAGCGGCAGAAGCGGACGTTGCCGCCGCGAACGTTCGCCTGGCACCGCTCGCGAGACCGTTCGACCGAAGCTGTGTGAGAGTCGGTGATGCGCCGCTCGACGATCTCCGCGATCCCGTGCTGGGTCTGGCCCACGTTCGCGACCAGGTCGCTGATGGTCCACTTCGGGGCGGTCGGCACCGCGGCGTCATCCGTGCACCACCTGAGTTGAATGGGTGGGATCCCCTCAGTCGGGTAACGACGTCGACTACCGGGACGACTGCCGGTTGACACTCCGTCCGCCGACCGAGGGATGCCCGATGGAGCTGAAGGAACCGGTGGCCACGACCGCGAAGGTCGAGGCCACCAAGGCAAATCCAGTCAAGTAGTCGACCGCCGCGAAGACCAAGGAGCGCGAGGCGTTCCGTGCCGCGCTGCCGTCGAAGGCGGAGTTCACCAAGGCGGTGCTCGCCAATCTGGAGAAGGACCTCAAGGCCGCGTTCGCCGCTGACCCCGACCTGAAAGGCGTCAGCAAGGACGATCTGGCGGCGTGGGTCGCCGCCGATGTCGACGAGGCCTTCGCCGCGATGGCCAAGCCCAGTTGCCACTCTCCTTCGGTGTGGCTGCGCCCGGTCAGGTGGGGTGCCGGATACGCCGCCCTCTCCCGCCCGCGGAACGTCAGATCATCGGGTTGCCGGTGACGGTCGCCTCGGGGGAGGTGAGGTCCTGGACAACATCCCAGTGTTCGACGATACGGCCGTTCTCGAGCCGGAAGATGTCGACGATGACGACCGGGTTCGGTGCCCAGCCGTGCACGATGCTGTGGGTGAACACGAGGTCGCCCTGTGCGGCGATCCGCTTCGGCTCCCACGAGAAGCCCTCCAGACGCGGTACGACGGCGCGCAGCGCGTCCAGACCGCTGGCCATCTGAGGACTGTGCTGGACGTAAGGCTCGGACCAGTACCGGTCGAGCGCCGTGAGGTCTTTCTCGGCGAAGAGTTCTCGCATGGCCGTCAGTACGATTTCGGTGTTGCGTTGAGCCTGGTCGGTCGCCGTGTTCGCGGCCATGGTCATGCCTCCTCGATAGTCCCGACAAAGTTGTGGAGAGTGCCGTCGACGGTCACGTTGGAATACAGCGTCGCGTTGGCGAAGTCCTCGACGTGGGTGACGGTGGCACCGCTGGCCTCCGTCCACGAGTTCAGGTAGACGCCGTCGCGGATCTTCCTCAGGTCGAGCTTCACGGTTTCCGCGTGACCGTCGGGCGCAAGCCCACCGCCGCTCTCGACGACGAAGCTGCCCTGCGTCTGCGAATCGAAGGTGAACCGGACCTTCAGCTCACCCAAGTTGAACCGGTAGCTTCTGCCGATCATCTGCTCGGTCATGACGTCCTTACCCTCTTGAACCGGTCTGGGTGCACCACGCGGACCACCTGCTCGGACCGACTCGCCATCGCTGCCGTGCCTTGCGGTTCAGTCGCTGACCCTGCTGCGGGACTGGTACACCAGGTCGTGGTACTCGGGGTGCCGGGCGATCCACCCCGCGAAGAACGGGCAGGTGGGCAGAACCAGCAGACCTGCGGCGCGGGCCTCGTCGAGGCCCGCGCGGGCAAGGGCCGCCCCGACCCCCCTGCCCTCGTACTCCGGCGAGACCTCGGTGTGTACGAACGCGATGAGTTCCGCGGTGCGGATGTACTGCGCGACACCCGCGACCTTGGACTCTCCCTCGACTCGAGCTTCGTACTGCTTGGCTTCGGGGACATCCTTCACCTTCACTGCCATGCGTCCTCCGTCAGTTTTCATGTCCGATCGCGAACTCCGGCCGGTGGCGCTCACCCGACGTGACCACGTCGACGCCGGTCTGATCGATCAGTACGGCCTCGGTGACCGCAGCGCGGATCGCCTGCGCGTGCGAGACGACCTCATCCCGACTGCGCCAACGCCTGCTCGTCCAGGCTTCCCGTTGCGGCGACGGCTTGTTCGATGACCTGCATCTGTGCGTACGCCTGGGGTGCCATGTAGGAGCCGATCAGATCCGCGTTCTCGGCTGGTGCCCGTAGCTGGTAGGTGTTCATGAGCGTCTGCACACCGGTGAACATCATGCTCGGCACGGGGAGCCAGTACTCGTAGTCCACCAGCCCGTTCAGAAGTGGCCCGAGTGCGCTCTTCACCGCTGTCGACTGAGGTCCGATCACGGCCCCGCCGACCATCTTCGGCACCCAGTCGCTGCCGCGCAGCGCCCGGATCAGGCCGATCGAGTCGTCGAGGTAGGAGCACAGCAGGAGCAGGTCCGGGTCCTGGTCGGCCACGGAGGCGATGATCGGCGTGAACTCGTCGGTAGACAGCGGATAGGTTCTCTCGTCGACGACGGTGAATCCGTGTTTCCTGGCGTTCTCCGCGGCACCGATGATGTGGTTTGCGGGCGAATTCCGCGTCCGCCGAGATGAAGGCCGCGGTGCGGGGGCGCGGCACCTGCCGGGCGGCGAGTTCGAAGAAGCCCTCGGTGAGCGCGGAGCTGGGGTCAGGTCCGGCGGGGATCATCGCGAAGTAGTTCGGGTACTGCCGTTCGGTGTTGACGCCGAGTCCTGTCAGCCCCACGAAACAGCGGTTGCGTTCGGCGATGAGCGGCATCGCCGGAGCGAGCGTGTTCGTGTCGTAGCCGCCAAGCACGAGGTCGACCGCGTCGACGTCCATCAGCCGCCGGTAGATGCCGGGGACTCGCGTGCCATCGGTTCGATCGTCGTAGACGACGAGCTGGGCGGGGCGCCCGAGCAGCCCACCGCGGCTGTTGACGTCGTCGATCCAGATCTTCTGCGCGAGCAGGGCCGAACGCCCGTTGAGGCCGAGCGCGCCGGTCAGCGACATGCTCACCCCGATCGTGATCGCCTCGTGCGCGGCGTCGGCAGCCGGGTACCGCACCGCGCGCTCCGAGTGAGCTGCGCCGCTTCCCGTGCCGCCCTCGTCTGGCACCTCTGCGCCAGCGGCGGTTGCGGACATGACCATCCTTACGACGTTTCCGCGTTTGTCTTTCGTGGTGAGTGGTCGCTGGCCACTCGTTGACACACCAGGAGCCGGGTCCGGCACACGGTGTACGAGCCAGACCCGCCTCCAGCGAGGCGTCGGCGCTACACGCCAGCTCCATCGGTGGCGTGTGTGGCCAGCAGTTGCAGCTCCCAGGCGAACGCGATCCCGCTGGCGCCGGCGTGTTCCTGGACAACCTGTGTGAGCTCGGCGAGCGTCGACTCGCGCGCCCAGTCGCGCTGCCATTCGCCGGACACGGCGAGCCAGGTGATGGGCACCACGCCGGCCTGCACCATGCGGCGCACCGCCATGTCGTGCGCCTCGGCGCTGACCCCGCCACAGGCGTCGGTGACCACGAAGACGTCGTAGCCCTCAGCCAGTGCCTGGATGGCGGGCATGGCGACGCAGATCTCCGTCCACAGCCCGGCGATGATCAGCTTCTTGCGGCCCGTCTTCTCCACGACGTCGACGACACGACGGTCTTCCCAGGTGTTGATGTACGTGCGATTGATCGGCTTCTGGTCGGGGAAGACGTCCTGGAGGGCCTTGATGAGGTACCCGCCACGTTCTTCGAGCACCGTGGTCAGCACCGTGGGGACGGCGAACGCCTTGGCGAGCTTGGCCAGGCCGACGACGTTGTTGACGATCATGGTCGAGTCGTGGCTGTTGAGATTGGCGAACTGGTAGGGCTGATGGTCGATGAGCACCAGTACGCTCTCTTCGGGGGTGAGCAGCGCATCGAGTCCGGCCTTGGCGGTTCGCGTCACGATGTTCCTTCCGCGTGTTGGGTTGAACGTCCGATGATCACGATCAGAGCTGTTCGGGTGATGCCAGCCGGTAGACGAACTGACCGAGCCCGGACTGCGCGATCGCGAAGATCGGGCCGGCCAGTCCTTCCTGCGTGGCGGCCATGCTCAGGTCGCCCAGGCGGACCGCCTCGTAGCCGGCGTCGAGACTGAGCTGCCTGACGACGCCCTGGACTTCGTCGTCACCGGACCACAGGTTGCTCGGCCGTACCCTGGCGTCGGCGACCTGCCCGAAGAGGGAGGCGAAGTTGGTGCTGAACGCCTTCGCCGTCGGCCCGCCCGTCACCGACTTGACGTACTCGGCGTTGGAGGACGATCCGGCCGGAGGCAGGGCACCGCCGTAGAGGTTCGTGGCGTCGAGCACCGTTTTGCCCTCTAGCCCGACGATGGATGACAGAGCCACTTCCACAGCGGTTCCCGGGACGGCGAGCAGCACCACGTCCGAGGCGCCGACGTCGCCACCGCCACGCCCCAGCCGCGTCACCTGGTGCCCGGCACGCTCCCACAGGTCGGCCAGCCCGCCGCCTATGTTGCCTCGTCCGAGCACGGCGATGTTCATGCTTCTCTCCTTGCCTGGGGAAGTGGGATGGAGGCCGGTCACGCGAACCGACACCAGCTCCGACCAGGTCCGACGGGCGGTTTGGTACGCCTCTCGTGGCCTGGGAACGACATTACGGAGGCCATCCCGCGGGCGTCCAAGACTTGTCCGGACGCCCGGCAGTAGGATCCTTCTATCGATATCAGTCCCCGCGTCCTCCGCTACTTCGTGGCCCTAGCCGAGGAACTCCACTTCGGCCGCGCGGCCACGCGGCTCTACATCGCTCAACCGTCCCTGAGCCATCAGATCCGCAAGCTCGAGGAGACCCTCGGCACCCCGCTGTTCGTGCGTTCGAGCCGTAGCGTGCAGCTCACCGCCGCGGGCAGGACACTGGCTCGCGAGGCGCCGAAAGCGCTGGCCGCACTGGAGCAAGCCGTGCAGCTCACCCGGCTGTCCGGGGCGGGGATCGCGACGACGATCCGGTTGGGTTACACACCGGTGACGAGCTTCGACACGCTCACGGCGCTCCTGGATTCTCTCCGGGAAGACCACCCCGACTTCATGGTCGACGCTCGAGAGTTCTTCAGCGCCGAGATTCCCGAACGTCTCCAGGCAGGAGAGCTGGACGTCGGCCTCGCTCTGTCACCGCAACTCGTCGACGGGGTGAATGGCGAGCTCCTTCGCGAAGAGCCCGTCTCCGCGGTCCTCAGCGCTCACCATCGCCTCGCTGACGCACCGCGTATCCCGGTGACGGCCCTCCGCGACGAGACGCTGCTGCTGTTCGCCCGCCACCACGCCCCGGTGTACTACGACAGCATCGTCGCCGCGTGCCACGAGGCGGGCTTCTCTCCCGAGATCTGCACGTTCGACGAACCACCGGTGAACGCCATGCTCGCCCGGCTCTTCAGCGGGCGCGAGCTCAGCTTGTCCCCGACATCGTTCGCCGAGCACGCCGTCAAGACCAGCACCGGTATCGTCGTTCGTGACGTCGTCGATCCGCCGATCATGGCGGAACTCTCCGTGCTGTGGCGCGCGAACGATCCGTCCCCCGCCATCGCGAGCGTCGTCGACACCGCCCGGCGATGCGCTGAACGCAACAAATGGCTACGCGACCCCAGCGCGTAGCGTGCGACGCCGCGACCCGCAGCCTTGACCACCGAACGTCCGCTGCATGAGTCAGGTGACAGTTGTGGTCACGCGGCCCGGCTGGCGTGGTCGTAACTGCTTCGTGTTCGATGGGAGAACCTCCGCGCTCACAACGCCCCGACCGCGGCGAGCTTGTCGAACAACGCCCGCGGCTTTGTTCGACATCGGGCAGCGGTGCGTCGTGCGGTCGCTTGGCGGTCGGGTCCAGGCCGCCGGCATGGGGTTCGCCCTTACCGGCATCGAGTCCGAGAACGCGCTGAGGTCGCTGGTCGTCTCTCCTGCCGTTCATTCATCTCGAGTGGTCACCCGATCGCCGGATCATCAAGCCGATTCGACGCAGGACATCGCGCTGTGCGGGGTTGAAGAGGTCCCGGACGGCCTGCTCAATGGTCCGGCCAGCCGCGGTGTCCCTGAAGCCGGTCGTGTTCCAAAGCCTGGGAAGCATCGCGCAGATGGTCCTGCTCCGGGGGAGCAAACTGATCGCGAGCTCTTGACGGGTGCGCATGTCGGCGTTGGCCGGAAGGTGCTCGAACGTGGTCGCCGCAGCACTGGGGGGAGTCGCCTGGAGAGTCTCGAAGAAGGCGGTGAGCACAGCGGGGTCGAGGACCCGGCTCATCACGACGAGCAGTGAACGGTCGGCATCGGACAGACCCGTGTGCCGGATTCGCGCGGCGAGTTCCGGTGGGAGGTCGACGGGTGCGGCCTGCTCGAGGATCTGGCGGATCTCGGTGCGTACCCCCTGCAACCGGTCGAGGGTCCTACCGAGGTGAATCTCCTGCACACACAGGGCTTTCCGGGGATGCTGGTCCTCGTCACCCAGCTCCGCGATCTGTGTCAGTGAGAACCCCAGGTCGGCGAGGCGCTTGATCCGCAAGGTGCGCACGAGGTGCGCTACGCCGTACAGCTTGTAGCCGTTGGCGCGACGTCGTGGCTCCTCCAGCAGGCCGACGTCGTGGTAGTGCCGCACCGCTCGCACGGTGGTGCCAGTGAGCTCGGCGAGCTCGCGGGTGCTCCAGGACACAGCTCATCCCTCCGCGATGTCGGGCGGTGACGGACGGCCAGGTGCACGTCCGCCGATGTCGGCCGACGTGGACGACACGTCCGGCCACCAGGGTCGCTTCGACCACGCTCTCTTCGCGTCGGTGGCAGTCCCCGCCTGCACTGCGGTGCTGGGCACCTAGGAGGCCGTCGGCGTGACAAGCCGATCAGGCTGGTGAAGTTCGCATCGGTGACAATCACCGCAATCGCACACATGCGGCCGCCGAAAAGGACAGGTTGAGTTCGCCGGACACCAGGCTGTCGGGCACCCCGGACGGACCGCCCTCCCGGCCAGAGCCCGGCCGTTCAGTCACGGGGACCTCTCGGGCGTCGTGCGTGCTGTGGGGCTCGTGGGTGAGGCGCCGTCGGCTCGACAGGACCGGCCCCGGCCGAATCGATCGAGCCCCTCAGTGCTCGCTTTCCCAGCGCGAAGGCCAATAACTCTGCGATCACGAGGCCGATGCCACCGATCTGCCCGGGATCAGGCCCTCACCCGGGAACACCGTGCGCACAGTCCCGCTCCCGTCCGGCGGTGAAGGTCGTCGGGGTTGTCCCGTGGACGTGATCCGTGCCGAGATTCGCGTGATCAGGTGCCGCTCACCGGCAGCCGTTCCGATTGGACACGCTCCAGTGCAGACGGTGACGTCACGGCACGGTCAAGCGCGCACGGCATGCCCCTCGTCACCTGTGCCACTGCGTTGTTCGTGCGACGCCAAGGGTCCGCTCCTGCCACCCGCCGGTAACCATCACCGTGCTCCGGCGGCAAGGTCGTCCTCGATCGCTGGTGCTCGGCGCGTGCCGAACTACCCAGGCTCACAAGCCGTGCGAGGTCGCGCAGCCGGGTCAAGTCGACCGACCGGCAGGCCCGCGCGTGGTCCCGGCCACTGCGGCTTGACTGTGCCGTTGCGGCACGGACTTCTCTGGAGAGACTCGAACAGGTGCTCCAGGAGGAGACATGACCACGACCGATCGGAACCGTGTACCGGCAGGGGAGGAGCGGGTCGTTCAAACGCCCGTCCCGAAGCGGCGGCCGACGCCGCTCGAACAGATGGGCGGCCCGGTCGGGTTCGTCTGCTCCGCCCTCCCGGTCTTCGTGTTCGTGACGGCCAACGCGTTCCTGCCGCTGAACGTGACGATCATGGTGTCGGTCGCGTTCGGACTGGCCATCGTCGGCTACCGGCTGCTGCGCGGGGAGCGGTTCAGCCTGGCCGCGGGCGGCCTTCTCGGGCTGGCCGTCGCCATCGGCATCGTCAGCCTGACCGGGTCGGCACGGGACTTCTTCGTCATCGGCATCTGGACCTATCTGGCGGCGTTCGTCATCACGCTCGGGTCGGTGCTGCTGCGCCGACCGCTGACCGGTGTCGCGTGGAGCCTCGTGCACGGCGGCAAGCACGCCTGGCGGGCCGACCGCCGCGTGCTGCACGCCCATGACGTCGCGACGCTCGCCGCCGCCGCGGTGTTCGGCGCCCGGTTCGCCGTGCAGCAATGGCTCTACGTCAGCAACGAGACCGGCTGGCTCGGCGTCGCCCGGATCGCGATGGGCTGGCCGCTGACCATCCTCGCCGCGCTGGTCGTGGTCTGGGCGTGGAGGCGCGGCACCCGGCTGCTGCCGTCGGCCTGACCGTGCCTCGTGCCCGCCCCGCTGATCTTCCTGGTTCGTCGGGCCTCGGCCACCTCCTGTCGCCGCGCGGCCTCGTTGCCCGGTTCGGCGAGGATGCGGGTGCCGGGCGCGATTCTCGAAAAGGTGCCGCCAGGACCGTCGCCTTGACCATGCCGCAGCGGCACGGTGTGAAGTGCGGACATGGCCTGGAGCACGCGGGAGATCGCCGAGCTGGCCGGAACCAGTCTGCGGGCGGTCCGGCACTACCACGAGTTCGGGCTGCTGCCCGAACCGGAGCGGCGATCCAACGGCTACAAGCAGTACGGAGTCACGCACCTGGTCCGGCTGCTGCGCATCAAGCGCCTGGCCGATCTCGGCTTCTCACTGTCCCGGATCGCGGAAATGGGAGAGGGCGATCATCATCCGGCGGAGGCCTTGCGGGCCTTGGACGCCGAGCTGAGCGCCACGATCGAGCGGTTGGCGCGAGCGCGGGTGGAACTCGGGCTGATCCTGCGGCACGGTGCGCCCGCCGATCTGCCCGTCGGCGTCGCCTCGGCGGCCGAGATGTCGGAGACCGACCGGTCACTCGTGCTCATCATGTCCCAGCTTCTCGGCTCGCGGCGCCGGGACGCCTACGCCGAGATGCTGCGCAGCGTGCCCCACGACCCGACCGACGACGAGTTCGACTCACTGGTCCCGGGCACCGGCGAGGAAGCCCGGCAGAGCCTGGCGGAACGCATGGTCCCTTACATCCGCCGGGTCTTGGGCGAGCATCCGGAGCTCGCGGGTTCGGACGCCCCGGCCGAGACGCGGTCGGCAGCCCGGATCGCGGCGGCCGCCCTGCAGGAGCTCTACAACCCCGCCCAGGCCGACGTGCTTCGCCGGGTTTGGCGACTCCTGGCAACCGATGTGTGGCCGAACGGCGCCTGAGAGGTGTCTGGTCAGCACGCACCGACCATCCGGAAGGATCCTCATGACCGATTCCGTGACCGCGCGGCCTGATTTCAGCGGGCTGCGCGCGATCTACATCAACTGCACCCTCACCCGATCTCCCGCCCTCAGCCACACCCAGGGCGTGATCGACCGGAGTGTGGCGATCATGGAGGCGAACGGGGTCGGCGTGGACCAGTTCCGCGCCGTCGATCACGACATAGCCACCGGCGTCCGCCCGGACATGACCGAGCACGGGTGGGAGACCGACGACTGGCCCGCCCTGCTGACGAGAGTCCTCGCGGCCGACATCCTCGTCATCGCCGGGCCGATCTGGCTGGGCGACAACAGTTCCGTCACCCGGAGGGTGATCGAACGGCTCTACGGTCACTCCGGAGTGTTGAACGAGCATGGCCAATACGCCTACTACGGGCGCGTCGCCGGTTGCCTGATCACCGGTAACGAGGACGGCCTCAAGCACTGCGCGATGAACATCCTCTACAGCCTGCAGCACCTCGGGTTCGCCGTTCCGCCCCAGGCAGACGCGGGCTGGATCGGCGAGGTCGGGCCCGGCCCCTCCTACCTGGACGAGGGCTCCGGCGGTCCGGACAACGACTTCACCAACCGCAACATCGCGTTCATGACCTACAACCTGCTTCACCTCGCGTCGATGATCCGGCGCGCCGGCGGGATCCCGGCCTACGGCAACCAGCGTGCGGCATGGGACGCCGGTTGTCGCCTCGACGATGCCAATCCCGAGTACCGCTGATCACCTGCGGCCGGCTCCGGGATGACGGATCCTCGAACACCACGACCTGTGCTCTACCAACGGCTCTGAAGAATGCGAGAACAAATGATCAACCCGGCAACGACGGGCTGGCCGAGTCTGCGGGTCTCGGACTGGACGTCCACTCGCGACACACTGCACATGTGGACCCAGATCGTGGGCAAGATCCGCATGGCCCATGCCCCGCTGCTCAACCACTGGTGGCAGGTGACCCTGTACGTCAGCCCACGTGGGTTGACGACCTCGGCCATCCCGTACCGCGAGGGGGCCTTCGAGATCGAGTTCGATTTCATCAGCCACTCGCTCGAGATCCGCAGCAGCAACGGCGGTACGCGGTGTCTCCCGCTCCGACCGATGACGGTCGCCGAGTTTTACGCCCAGGTTCTCGACCTGCTCGGCCAGTTGGGGATCGAGGCACCGATCCGGCCGCATCCCAACGAGGTGGAGCCGGCCATCCCCTTCACCGAGGACCGCGTTCACGCCTCCTACGAACCCGAGGCGGCCACCCTGTTCTGGCGGCAGTTGCTCCGGGCGAACCAGGTGATGGGCGAGTTCCGATCGCATTTCGTCGGCAAGGTCAGTCCGGTGCACTTCTTCTGGGGAGCGATGGACCTGGCCTGTACCCGTTTCTCCGGGCGAGGTGCTCCTCCGCATCCAGGTGGAGCGCCCAACTGCGGAGACTGGGTGATGGTCGAAGGATACTCGCGGGAACTGTCCAGCTGCGGGTTCTGGCCCGGCGGTGGAGAGGAAGGCGCCTTCTACTCCTACGCCTATCCCGCACCGGAGGGGTTCGCCGATCAGCCGATCGGTCCCGAGGGTGCGTTCTACAGCACCGAGTTCCAGCAGTTCCTGCTGCCCTACGAGGTTGCCCGCGTCGCGCCCGATCCCGATCGTGCGGTCGCCGAGTTCCTCCACACGACCTACCAGGCCGCCGCCGAACTCGGACGGTGGGACCGCTCCTCGCTCGAGGACGACCCCTTTCGGTGGAACGGAACCGGCACGACTCGGTAGGACGACGCCTGACTGTGCGCAACCCGCCGCACCGGGAACCGCTTCGTGCGTCATCCGCGCGGCCCCAGTGGCACCGGCGCAGCGCCTCGCGCCGGTGCCACTGGGGCCGCGGCCCGGCGGAGGGACCTCATGACCGTTCCTCCGCCCTCGCACGACCCCGACGACCCCCAGCTGGAGTAGACCTTGCCGACCATCAAGCCCGAAGCCCGCCGCCTGCTCGGGCTCCTGCTGCCGCTCGTGGTGCTGGCGCTCGCGTCGTCGGTGTTGCTGTACCTCAACCGGAGCGCGACGTGGGGATGGTTCGCCGCCGCCTTGCTGCTCGCCGGGATCACCGTCGTGGTCGTGCGCCTGCGCCGCCGGGCCGCGCGCGTGACCGCGTGGGGCGCGGTCATGGCCCTGCTGGCGGCGACGGTGTTCGGAAGTCATCCAGGCCCGCGGCACCGCGCCGCGGCGGGCGAGGGCACCATTCCCGGCGCGACCGTCCACACCGCGTACGGCCCGGTATCCGGGCTGCGGACCGCGGACGGGGCGGTCGAGGTGTTCGCGGGCATGCCCTACGCCCAGCCACCCGTCGGCGAGCTGCGGTGGCGCGCCCCGGTCCCCCCGAGGCCGTGGACTCAGGTGCGGGAGGCGGCGGCGTTCGCCGACGTGCCGGTGCAGCCGTCGTCGGCGTTCTGGCTGCGAGCGCTGCAGCAGACGGTGGACGTCCCGTTGGCGGAGGTGTTCGTCAACCCGTATCCGACCAGCGAGGACAGCCTCTACCTCAACGTCTGGCGCAGCACCCGGGCGAACTCGGCAGCGCTGCCGGTGATCGTGACGATTCCGGGCGGCGGGTTCGCGACGGGCTCGGGTGAGCTGCCAGTCCTCGACGGAGGTCCTCTGGCCCGGCGTGGCGATGTCATCACGGTCACCGTCAACTACCGGCTCGGTGTGTTCGGGTTCCTCGCCCACCCCGAGCTGGATGCCGAGTCCCCGCACGGCAGTTCCGGCAACTACGGCCTGCTCGACCAGGTGGCAGCGCTGCGCTGGGTCCGTGACAACATCGCGGCGTTCGGTGGGGACCCGCGGCGGATCACCATCGCGGGTGAGTCCGCGGGCGGGCAGAGCGTGTGTCTGCTGTCGACGATGCCGGCGGCCGAGGGGCTGTTCCACCGGGTGATCGGCGGGAGCGGGGGCTGCCTGGGGACAGCGGGGGACACCGAGGCCGGAGACCAGGTCGACACCCGCGAGGTGGCTCGCAGGGCCGGCCGGGAACTGAGCGACCGCCTGGGCGGTGCTTCTGTGGCGCAGCTGCGGGCGATGCCCGCCGACCGGGTGTTCGCTGCTTCGCGCGAGCTCGCAGCGCACTGGCGGCCGTCGCTCGACGGGCACGTGCTGCGCCGGGCCGCAGCCGAGGTGTTCGCCGCGGGGGAGCAGCACGACGTCCCGATCCTCGTCGGGAGCAACGCCGACGAGGCGTCACTCGCACGAGCCGCCCCGCCCGACACCGACCCGGCCGCCTACCGGTCCGACATCGAGCGTCGCTTCGGCGCGGATGCCGGGAAGTACCTGCGTCTCTATCCGGGCGGGTCGGACGAGGAGGTCCTCGACTCGCTCCTGCACGCGGACACCGACCGGCTCATGCACCGGGCGATGCACCTGTGGGCCCGTGAGCACAGCAGGAAGGCTGACGCCTACGTCTACTTCTTCACCCGAGTACCCCCTGATCCGGCGCTGCCGGAGTTCGGCGCCTACCACGGAGCCGAGCTGATGTACGCCTACGGAACCCTCGGCGCGACCGGCGACGCCGAATACACGGACCTCGACCACCGGCTGTCGGGACAGATGACCGACCGCTGGGTCCGGTTCGCGGCCACCGGGGACCCGAACGGACCCGGCCTGACCCGCTGGCCGTCCGCGGCCGAGTTCCCCGACCAGGTCATGGAGTGGGGCGAGCGCAGCGGTATGCGTCCACGACCACGCGCCGAGGCGGTCGACTTCTGGCTTCGGCACCAGGGACCGATCGCGTGACCTGCGAGCACCGTTGGACGAGAGACCGAGGACGGGAGACTGACGGCGGCGGCACCGGCACGCTCGCCGGTCAGGGGAGCTGCAGGTCGCGGAGCTGCCGCCGGGAGGTGATGCCGAGCTTGCGGAAGATGCTGCGCAGGTGGGCTTCGATCGTGCGCGGGCTCAGGAACAAGTGCGCGCCGGCCTCCCGGGAGGTCGCCCCGGTCGCCACCAGCCGTGCGATCTGCAGTTCCTGCGCGGTCAGCGCGTCAGCCGGCTGGGCGGTCCTTTTGCGGGGACGCTCGCCGGTACCGCGCAGCTCCCGCTCGGCGCGCGCGGCGAACGCGTCCATGCCCATCTCCGTGAGCATGTCGTGGGCGGTGCGCAGCTGCTGACGGGCAGCTTGACGGCGGCCCTCGCGGCGCAGCCACTCCCCGTAGACGAGGTGCGTGCGGGCGAGGTAAGCCTTCATCCGGCACCCTTGCAGCAGCTCGATCGCCTCGCGGTAGTGCTTCTCCGCGACGAGCCCGGTACTGGTCAGCGCTCGCGACCTCGCCGCCATCCCCAGCGCCCACCGGGTGCCGGTGGCGCGGGCCCGCAGGCCGAGCTCCTCCAGGCTGGCTGCCGCACGCTCGGGCTGCGCGGCGCGGGAGGCAGCCTCGACCAGCTCGGGAAGGGCCAGGTTGGCGTGCGGTGCGCTGAGAGGTTCGCACGCCTGCTCAGCGGCGTCGACCGCGACCGCGTAGTTGCCCAGACCGTTGTGGAGCACCGCATGAGCGAGTTGTGCCAGCGAGACCTCGGCATCGTTCCCGCGTGCGGTCGCCTCCTCGACGGCGGCTGCATGGATCTCGACGGTCTCTGCCTCGCGCCCCTGCCAGGCAGCGAGCACCAGCCGGCCGAACCGCAGCGGCACGCCCCCGGTCACCTGTCTGATGGCGGTTTCCTCCGCGATCAGCTCGGCGGCCCGAGCCGGCTCGCCGGCGAGCACCGACACGGCCGACAGGAACAGCATCGCCGGGGGCAGCGTGGCCAGTGCGCCTGCTTCGCGAGCGAGTCGGACGTGCTGGTGGGCCAGCACGGAGAGCAGTTCGTCGTCGAAAACCGTCAGCGCGGTGCGGCTGGCCAGCCACAGCCAGCGGCGGGTGCCGCCGTCGCCCGTCTTCACGACGTCAGGATCGTTGTCGCAGAAGGCCCGGAGCGCCCGGCGAAGTTCGGGCACGCCGGCCGCGAACCCTCGTGTGTAGATCGTCACCAGTCCGTCGAGCAACAAGTCACTCGGCCCCGGCGGTCCTGGCGGTGCGGGTGCGGCTCGTGCGGCTTCGGCCACCTGAGACAGAGCGGGGCCGCCGATGATGATGGCCGTGTCGAGCGCGTGGAGGTAGGTCTCGCGCGCCAGTGCGGCGTCGAGCGGGGCGAGCGTCTTGGCCGCGTCCAGCATCATCCCCGGCACCTCGCTGCCGCGCGTCAGCGTGAACGCGATCTGGGCGCGCAGCAGTTCGAGCCGGGCGCCCTGCAGGGCGCCCAACGGCCCGGACACCGCCACCGCCAGCAACTCCAGCGCGGTATCGGAAGCGCCCGCGGCGTGCTTGGCGTGCGCGGCCTCCAGCGCTCGACCCGCACGACGAGCAGGATCAGGAGTCAATGCGGCCGCTTGCTCCAGAAACGCGGCCGCGGCGGCGAACCCGCCACGGGCGCGTGCCCGCCCGGCCGAGCGTTCCAGCTCCGCCGCGGCGTCCTCGTCGGTGCCCAGCACCGCCTGCCCGCGGTGCCAGGCCCGCCAGTCGGGATCGCGCTGCGCGTCGGTCGCGATGCTCAGCGCGGCGTGTGCGCGGCGCCGGTCCGATGGCGGGGCGGCCCGGTAGACCGCCGAGCGCACGAGCGGGTGCCGGAACCGCACCCGAGTGTCGACGGTGAACAGCCCGGCGGCCTCCGCGGGCGACGCCGCGTCCCGGTTGATCCCCAGATGGGCCGCCGCGCTCCACAACAGCTCCGCGTCGCCGGTCGGCTCGGCTGCGGCGACCAGCAGCAGCGACCGCGTCTCGATCGGCAAGCTGCCCAAGCGGTGCGCGAAGCTGTCCTCGATCCGGCGCGGAACCCCCACCCCGTCTGGCAGATCGAACCCGCCCGCCCACTTTGCGGGATGGGCGCCGAGGGGCAGTTCCAGCAGCGCCAAGGGGTTGCCGCGTGCCTCGGCGACGATCCGGTCGCGCACGACATCGTCCAGCGGTGTGCGGACGGCGGAGGCCAGCAGCGCCCGAGCGTCGCCGTCGCCCAGCCCTGCCAGGTCCAGCTCGGGCAGTCCGGCGAACGGGTCGGCAGCGCCATCGCCGGCGTCGCGCCACCCGACCGCCAGCACGATCCGTTCTGCCGCCAAGCGGCGCGCCACGAAAGCGAGGACCTGGACGGACGCCTGGTCCAGCCACTGCGCGTCGTCTACCAGGCACAGCAGGGGCTTCTCCTCGGCCACCTCGGCCAGCAGGTTCAGCACGGCCAGCCCGACCAGGAACCGACCGGGCGCGGCACCGTCGCGAAGCCCGAACGCCACCCCGAGGGCGGCCTGCTGCGGCTCGGGCAGCGCCGCGGCGCGGTCCAGCAACGGTGCGCACAGCTGGTGCAGGCCGGCACAGACGAACTCGGCCTCGGACTGCACCCCGGCGGCAACCTCGACCCGGAACCCGTATCCGGCGGAGACGTCGCGGAGGTGCTGCAACAACGCGGTCTTGCCGATGCCGGCTTCCCCGCGAACCACGACGACCCCGCTGTGTCCGGCCTGCGCCTGCACCAGAAGGCGTTCGACCGCCTCGCGTTCCGCATGGCGGCCCAGGAGATCCATGAGGTTCGCTTCCTCCTGAGTCCGTCCACACCAGTACGGATCATTGTGGCCGAAGCCGACCACACCCCTCGGACAGGTATCCCGACGCGGACAGGATGGGCGATCCGAGCGCCCCGTGCCAGGTGCGGCGTGGGCTGCGCCGCGGTGACCACCCACCACACGGCTCGGTGAGCGCGCGGTCAACTAAGGGATTTCTACCGACGCGAATCGAGAGCCACCGCTATGAGCCTGGCGATGGCAACGGTCCAGTGACGACGAGGTCCTCCCAGACCTCGTCCTGAACGGGCCCCAGACAGGGAAGAGACCATGGGCTACATCACCGCCGGGAAAGAGAACAGCACCACCGTCGAGCTCTACTACGAGGACCATGGCACCGGCCGGCCGGTCGTCCTCATCCACGGTTATCCGCTGAACGGTCACAGCTGGGAACGTCAGACGCGCGAGCTACTGGCAGCCGGTTACCGGGTCATCACCTACGACCGCCGTGGTTTCGGCCAGTCGTCGAAGGTCGGGTCCGGGTACGACTACGACACTTTCGCCGTCGACCTGAACGCCCTCCTGGAGACCCTGGACCTCCAGGACGTCGTCCTCGTGGGGTTCTCGATGGGCACGGGCGAACTCGCCCGCTACGTCGCGCGGTACGGTCATCAGCGCGTCGCGAAGCTGGCGTTCCTGGCCTCGCTGGAGCCCTTCCTCGTCGCCACCACCGACAACCCCGAGGGCGTGCCGCGGGAGGTCTTCGACGGCATCGAGGCCTCGGCCAGGGCTGACCGCTACGCCTGGTTCGAGCAGTTCTTCTCGAACTTCTACAACCTCGACGAGAACCTCGGGCACCGCATCGGCCAGGAAGCCGTCACCGCAAGCTGGAACGTCGCCATCTCCAGTGCCCCCGTGGCCGCCCACGCCGTCGTCTCCGCCTGGATCGAGGATTTCCGCGCCGACGTCGAGGCGGTCCGCGGCAGCGGCAAGCCGACCCTGATCCTGCACGGTACCGCCGACCGGATCCTCCCCATCGAGGCCACGGCACACCGCTTCCGCCAAGCCCTGCCCGAGGCGCGGTACGTGGAGATCGACGGCGCCCCGCACGGGCTTCTCTGGACCCACGCGGACGAGGTCAACGCCGCACTCCGCGCGTTCCTGGACTGATCGGCCAGGACGCCGGGCGCCGTGCCCCCGCCGGTTGCCGCGGTGAGATTTCCGTGCTTGATGGTGCGCACGACTCTGTGGTCCGCGCACCATCAGGCACCACCCTCGCCGCGGCGGCCATCGAGGTGTTCGGCGAAGTGCCGTTCGATCGCGCGGTAGAGCCACAGCCGGTTCTCGGGGTCGGCGAAACCGTGACCCTCGTCGTCGGCGAGATAGGTGACCGGTACCCCGCGCTCGCGCAGCGGGGCGAGGATGGTTGACCAGGCGCTGGTCGCCCGTAAGCCCGCGCGCCTGTCGCACGTCGAGGCAGCCGGCCTCGCGCTCGTAGGCGTGACGGTGTGGGAAGCGCTGGTCTAACGCGCCGGGGTGCGGGCCGGGGAACGGGTCCTGGTGCACGGCGGAGCGGGCGGGGTCGGGTCGGCCGCCATCCAGATCGCCAGGGCGCTCGGAGCCGAGGTCGTGACCACCGCACGGGCCAGTGATCACGAGTTCGTCACCGCTCTGGGCGCCGACGCCGCGATCGACTTCTCCATCGGTGACTACGAGCCGCGGATCCGCGCGATGGGCGGGGTGGACGTCATCCTGGACACCGTGGGCGGGAGCACCCTCACCCGCAGCCCCGAGATTCTCGCCGACCGAGGACGCGTAGTGTCCATCATGGACACTTCCGAACCCCAGAACCTGCTCGCCGCGTGGGGCGTGAACGCGACCTACCACTTCGTCTTCGTCAGTCCCGGCCGGGCGAAGGTCGAGGCCCTCGGCCGACTGGTCGACCGGGGAGAACTCCGACCGGTGATCGGTGCCGTGCTGTCGCTGGCCGACATCGTGCAGGCACACGCACTGCTGGAAGGCGGCTCCGCCGACGAGGGGCGCAGGCGCCCCCGAGGCAAGATCGCCATCGCCGTGCACCCCCTGGACCAGTCGCCGCACGGAACGGAGTTCTAGAAGGCGATGCCGTGTCAGGCAAGTCTGACGCCTGGTGACCTCTCAGGTGGCGGCGAAGAGGTCACCGGCAGTCCATTGAGTGTCGATTCGCTGACCTGCGAATTCGTGAATCTCGGTGACAAGACTTCGCGCAGATCTCGGGAGTTGGAGGACGACTTCTGCTCCCAATTTGCTCCCACACAACGCAAGGGGCCTACCAACAAAGATCGTTGGCAGGCCCCTTGACCTGGTAAAACACACTGTGGGCGATACTGGGATCGAACCAGTGACCTCTTCGGTGTGAACTATGGCCACGAGACCGCGCTGACCTGCGAAAACAACACTTCTGCAGGTTGGCGCGGGTCCGTCCAGGCCTATTGAGGACCGTTCAGGTCTGTTTAACGCACGGAGTTGCTCCCAATCTGCTCCCACTCCGTGCTCCCAAGGCATGGCCCAAGTCTCCAAAGGAGACGCCTTGGCGTTCACAATCTGAATTGAGGGTCGCCATGAACAGCATTTGTGAGGCCCAACTAACAAGCGGTGTAGACCGTCCTTTTGTGGAAGATCACCTCGTGGCGCGCTTCGCTTTCCTTCGTTGTCGCTCGCGTGCAGACTGCCGAATCGGTTGCATGGCCTCCGGCGGTTGAAGACTGCCCAGCCACGGTTTGAGTTCATCGGGAAGTGGGCCGATGTCGCCGTCGTACTGGACGTGTTGCAGTTGTCGGGTTGCCTCGTCGTACAGGAAGACGACCGCCCGCGGCAGGGACAGCTGGTGCTTCTTGGCCTTCAGATAACCGGCTAGGCGCTTGTGGGCTTTCGCGAGACTTTCGTGCGGAGGATGGGTAGCCCACACGAGCAACCATCCTTCTGCAGGTTCTACTGTGCCGGTGACGGGCCAGGTGAGACTGCGGCCTTGGCCATCGCTTCGCGGTTCCGACAGCAGATGCTGCGCCGAGCCGGCCAGCTTGCGCTGGGCTTCGAAGGCGCCTGAGAGAAGGGTGGCGCCGATGCTGAGCCACCCGTAGACGCCTTGCGTATGGAGGAGGTCGGCGAGTGGTGCGAGCGGCGCCTCGACCATGGTGGGTTTCAGCGCGGAGGCGTCCGCGCCGTTCAGCTTGGCGTCGTGCCACCGGTCGAGCGAGTCGGTGCGAGATGTGATCAACGACCTAACTTGCCCGCGATAGCGGCGGCGTTGAGCGGTTTTGGGTTCGGGGAGAAACGGAAATGCTGCGCGCTCTTGGTCGGGGTCCGGTTCGACCCACAACCCTGACTCGAAGAAGTAGAGGAACAGGTCTAGTTCGTCCGGCGCGGAGTACAGCACCGTCACCTGTGGGTTGCGTCGTCGTCGTAGGTACAGCAGGAACTCTGCGGGCCGGTCGATGAGCTCCGTGATGAGTTCCAGATCGTGAATCGAGACGGTCCAGCAGATGTTCTCCGGCGCGAGCAGTCCGGCTCGAACGAGTTCGGCGGTCGCCGTGGCGACACTCGACAGGTCGTCGAGGCTCACCGCGATCGTGTGGATCTCCCGGATATGCGTCAGGTCGACCCAGCCTTCGCCCTCGACTCGGACACCGCCGTCGCCTTCGATCAGATCGCGCAGTCTGCCGGCCTGCTCGGCTGCCTTGGAGATGATGCTGGTGAGGTCGGTCTTGATGCGGTTGACCTTGCCGCCACGCGATAGCGCGCTCAGCGCGTTGGCCTTGTCCTCGACGATGATCGCCACGTCGTCGAGGAGAAAGAGGTGGTCCCCTTCGACGCGCTTGGTGTACTTGGCGGGATCTCCTGCTGTTTGTTCCTTCGGGGTTGCTGGGATGAAGTACTCGAAGCGCTCTGCGCCGCCGCGGTGGCTCGCGCCAGGAAGAACTTTCTCGAGCGCGGCCCGCGTCCGGTTTTCGAGAAGATCGCCGCGGTGCTTGCGGTAGGTCTCCCAGACCGGCGACGACTTGAGGTGCTCCTCGAAGTTCTCCTTGATCGCCCCCGCGATGAGAGCACTGTGCGGCAGCATGATGCGACCGCTGTCGTGGACCAGCACAGGGTGCGTGCGCAGAGGATTCCTGCCGGCCATGAAGTCGTCCGCGACTTCGGCGGGAGTGCTCGTGCCGAGATCGAGGCGGAATTGGTCCACGATCGCGCTGACACGGTCAGCCGGCTGTCCTGTTGCTGCTGAGATCTCCTCGATTCCTGCCGTGACCGTCTCGATCGCGGGCTCCCACATCGCGGAGAACTGTTCTTGTGCGGCGTTGCGCAGCATTGGGTCCGGCCCGGTTTCGGTCGTCGAGTTCATCGCGATGTCAACGGACTCGAACATCGCCTGCATGCGGGTGTTCAACTTGGCGATCTGGATGTCGTGGCAACTCTGTAGCACCGCAAGGACATCCGCGGCGGAGAAGCCGAGGTCGGCAAGGAGCGCTTGCCGAACCTCTGGACAATCCTCGAAGAGGCTGTGGACGGTCGCCTCGGCCACGTCGGCGTAGGAGGTGCTGCGCATCCAGACCTCGTTGCCCCGGACGTAGGCCGAGATCATGGCGAGCTTGTCGGTGGGCTTCGTGGTCGCCATGACGCGCAGCTGCGACAGGTGCATCAGGTGGTCGAGCTGGCTCTTCGCTGCGGGCACGAATTCGGTCGTCGACAGGTTGCTGCCGGAGCCACTGGAACCATTGGGTCCTTCGGCGGCCAGCGCGATCAAGGCCAGGAGTTCGACGTGGGCGGCGACTGCGTCGAGAGCTGACACAGGTGGACCGCCGAAACTCGACGGCAGGAACATGAGTCGGGCGACCTCGACGAGCCGCAGCGTGTCGAACTGGCGGACGTCGGCGACGAGTTGGCTGACGGCTTCGTCGAACGTCGCTCCGATACTCGCTGCGGGGTCGTCAGACGGCGTGAACGACTGGATCAGCTTCTCCATCGCCGTCAGTGAGTCGAGAACTGTGAGCGTGTGCACGTCAAAGGGCACGGCCTCAGCCAGTCGTGCCTGCTTCTGTCGCTGCTTCCGCGCGGCGCGGCGGCGGGACTTACCATTCATGTTAAAAGTGAATCACGTTGCGCCAAGTGGGTTTGCGGAGTGCGCGAGCTGTCCACTTTGTGGCCAATAGCCACGACGATGCTCGACGCGAGCCTCGCTTGCGATCGCCGCTGATCGAGTGTCAAGGACTCGTTCGCCCGACTGCTGTCCCATCACCACGAGCGCGATCCTCTGGACGATGGCCGCCCGTGCACGCTGTTCGCTGCGAAAGCAGCACATCGCCGGGGCGTGAAGGATCAGAGTTGTTCGACGAGTGACCGGAGTGTGCGGTGGAGGTTGATCGTGCGGCCCAGGCGTCGAGCGCTGTTGGCGATGTGCGACATGTGGGTTCTCTCGCCGACGATGTGATCGCAGTAGCCGGCCGCGGCGGTCAGGTAGATCATGTCGGTCAGGTCGTTCTCGGTCCACCTGAGGTTGGGATCGGACAGCTTCTCGTGCAGGACCTCGCGGAACAGTCCTAGCGCGGGCAGTTCCCGGATGTCGGCTTCGCTGCGATTCGTCAGCCAGTCGGACAGGTCCTCAGGCCGGGTGACGCCCGTCAGCCACGCCGCCTCGGCGAGCTCCTTGCCGAGGTCGGCGACGAACCTGAGATGCGTTCGCTGACGCCTGATCTCGGGGCCGGCCGGGTTGTCGCGGAGGAATGTCGCGAAGTCCTGGAACCCGGTGACCCAGCCCGCGACGCCGTCCATCGGGCAGGGCTCGGTGTCCAGCATCGCGTCGATGTCGGCGAGGACGCTGGTCTGAGACCGGACCGACCACTGCATCTCAGGAGATAGATCCGGCGATACCGGCGGGATCGCAAGGCCGCGAGCCTCGTGGACGACATCGGGCTCAAGGGTGACCGCGGCAGGGACTGCGAGGCTCTCGCCGCGGTACTGCCAGGTCAGGATCTGCTGGAGTTCGAGCTGGCGGAGGGAAAGTGGGTCTCTCAGCCTCCATCCGGCGGAGAGCTGTGCGATCGTGAGCGCGCGGCCGTAGCGTTGTTCCAGGTCGTTCTGCTTGCTGGTCTCGGCCATGTGCGCAGCCGACATGGGCAGTACCACCTCGTGTGCCCGTGCCAGGTCGATGAGCCTCTGGGAGGCGCGACGCTCGTCCTCGTTCCGCACTCGGGTGGGATCGTGGATCGTCTTGGCGAGAGTGCTCCAGTGGTTCTGATCCAGGTAGATCGTCGGTCGTCCGCGCAACGGTGCCAGATCGGTGGGACGGGGCAGCTCGAGGACGATTTCGTCACCCCTGGTCGTCCGCAGAACGAGCCGGAAGACCTGCGGCAGGAACGTCGACGAGTCGAGCATGCTGGTCGGTTCGAACACAGGGTGCCCCAGGTCTGCGGTTACCGCCCTGCCGTCGCTGAACGCGAGCACGACGGTCCCGTCGCGCATGTGATGAACGGCCAGGAGTTCACGGGGCATGTTCTCAATGATGAGGTCATGTCCACTCGTTTTCTGCGGCACGACACGGAGTTCGCCCGCCTCCGGGCTACTCGTCGTGGTCGTCCTCGGCTTCCCGATCCCAGTGTTTTCCCTGTGACAGAACGTATTCGGCGTGCTCGCGCAGGATCTGCGCGGTCTGGGGCCAGTTGCGTTCCACCTTGTCCGCCCAGGCGGTGTAGCGCGCCGCCTCCTCCCGCTCCCGCTGCCCTCCGTCGTACACGCCCCTGGCCGACACGCCTCCGTCGTTGGCCAGACCGAGGCCGAAGCCCGCGAGCAGCTCGTAGGCGTCCGGGAGTTCGAGAACATCGCGGACACCTTCAGCCGGCCAGGCACCGTCCTCTCCGTTCGGACCGGCGGAGATCAGCGATCCGATGGCTCGATCACCCGAGCGCCGCATGCCGTCCTCGCCCAAGGCTTCGCGCACATGCTGCACCCAGCCGAGCAGGTACGCCCGGTCCACCTGATCACCGGTCTGCCCCGGTATGCAGCGCATGCGCTCCCCGGTCATGTAGAACCGCAGTGCCTTGGGGTTCAGCTTCTCGGTCGGCAGGTAGCGGAACTGGTGCAGTTTGACGAACTCGTTGGGGTCATCGGCGATCAGCGCCAGCAACGCCCGAGGAGGCCGGTCGTGGAACACGCCGGTGAACGCGATTTCCCACCACGCGACGGCATGCAGGTCGTGCCCGCTCGTGTGGAGGTAGGTCACGAGACGTTCCAGCGCGTAGGCGGTGTGAGAGTTGATCGACTGAGGGGACTTCAGCAGGCTGTCGAAAGCGGCCTCGATCAGATCGGCTGAAGGCCGCCAGTCTCCACTCTTCTCGTGCAACGCCAACGACAACGCATCGATGACGGGTGCCGGTCGGTCGTGTTCGAGGATCTCGGCCAGGTACCTCTCCGGCTGTTCGTCCGGGTAGGGGAAAGCCGGGACGAACATCCAGAACCGGTCGCGCACCTCTGGGACTTCCTCTGCGACCAGTTCCACGGCCCAGTTCACCGGTAGCGAGAACAGGAACGCGGTCCTGGCAGAGGTCTCCTCCGGCAAGGACGCGATCGCTTCGGTGATCCAGCCGCGCCCACCGTCGTGCGCTTGGCGGCGTACCCACCCGTCCGCGAAGTCGGTGCCCAGCACGGCGAACACCTCGTCTCGCACCGTGTCGCCTGCGACCTGCGCCAGCGTCCAGCCGACCAGGTTCCCCCGATCGCTCGCCGCCGCCAGCCGCACCAGGCCTTCGGTGCCGTGCCGTGCGAACTCCGCGGCGACGACCTCGCGTTGCCGCTGTTCGAGGACTGCGCGGTGGCGGTCGAGGTCGGTGCGGTCGACGCCGGAGAGATCAGGGTGCCAGCCGAACAGCCAGGCGTGTCGTGTCGGATCGGCGTCCGGCTCGTTGCGGTCCAGGAAGGCCGACAACCGCGTGAGCTGTTCGGAGGAGAGGTTGCGGGGCAGCTCGACGGCGCCTGATTCGTGGCGAACGATCTTGTTGCCCTCCTCCCACAACGCTCGTGCGCCGTCGTCGCCCAGCCCCTCGGCATCGAGCGCTTTCAGAGCTGTCAGGAATCGATCACGGCCAGCAGGGTGAAGCGAGGGGATGCGTTGCAGGAAATCAGCCCAGCGCTGAGGCACAGCTGCCAGATCCGCCAGCACGGCGCTGAGCAGGTCATCGCGGTACGCCTCCGCTGCCTCAGGTGATGCCTGTTCGGCGCCAGTCCAGTCGACCCGGACGGTTGGCCGCGCAAGGTACAACAGGAAACCGTTCGGCTCGGTCAGGTCCATCAGCAGTTGCCATCCCACCGCCTGGTGGCGAGCTCGGACCTGGTTGACCATGGTCGATCGGCGGTCCAGCGGGATGGGGCTCACCGGGGCGACGGTGAGCGCGTTCACCAGTGACAGGGCTGGTCGGGTGCTCAGTCGGCCTCCCGGGTCGACCTCGGCCAGGCGGGCGAGGATCAGCACTGCCCGGCCGCGGTGCTCCTGATTCCACAGCAGCGTCTCCAACGCCCACAACAGACCCGTGTGCGCGGAGTGCCGGTGCAGTTGGTGGCCTGTCTCATCCTCGAACATCACTCGAAGGAGTGCGTTCTCGTCTCGTAGTGCCGAGTCCGCCGCGTCGAGGAAAGCTCGTGGGCTTGCCTCGGCGAGCAGCGGCAGCACATCGCTGAGGGACCGCCACAACAAGCCGGTGCGGTCCTCGTTGGCTTTCCCCAAAAGCTGAATGACGACGCGTGCAGCGTGTGTCGCCGCTTCAACGCCCCCCAATAGAGCGGCTCCGGCGTCACCGAGACGGGCCAGACCGTGAGCGAGCCCCTCGCGCAGCTCGTCGGACCAGGTGCGCTTGATGCCCTTGATCCCGGCCGACATCATCTCCGGCTCAGGAAGGTCGAGCACCGGATCGACCTCGCTCAACACCTCGATCGCCGACTCGCTGAACAACCGCAAGTCTGTGGCGGTGAGCAGGGACCTCAGCTGCGTCCACACGTCGTACGGGTCAGCGAGTTGCCAGCGCGAACCGCTGCGGTGGACCAGCGGGTCCCCATGGTTTGCCGTGGCCGTCGCGAACCTGTCGACCTCTGCATAATCGTGGCCGGTGATGCGCGCGATGACGCCGTGGTCGGCCTCGTTCGTGGCGGACCACCTGCTCACCAGCGCCAACGGGGCGGCGAGTGCCGCGTCAGGTGCCCTCGTCCAGGCGGGACGAGGCTGGTTCGGGTGAAGCCTGCGGTTCACCGCTCGCCAACTGCGCCGTATGAGGCCCGCGTACTCGTCAGCTTCGTGCAGCGGCATGTCCTGGGCGAGAAAGGCGTCACGTGCTCGGTCGCGTGGGACCCGCGGCAGGACAACGGCGTCTCGCAGGGCTTCGAACCCGTCGCGGGCGATGATCACGTGCCTGGTGTTCTGCATCTGCTTGACCGGGACGCTGTCGCTGATCACCACGGCGGGAAACGACATCGGGATCTTGGCCGCATGGTCCCAGCCGGCCTCGGAAGTCAGCAGAACCGCGCGGTGGTGCGGATCGTGCCGGTGAAGAACCGCTGCCACGAACGCGGCCACCTCGTCCATGGTCTGCCCCTGGACGACCAGGTTTCCCGGAGGGCCGGCCAACCACGACCGCAGGGTCTCGGCGGCGTCCTCCCGTCCGAGGAGGACGAGATCCGAGGGGAGCGCGGAGCCGCCGAACAGCGACAGCTCGTGGCTCCAGGCGGCCAGGTCCTTGATCCCGTCCCGGACACCGATCCCCAGTTCGGGCACATCGTTGATCAGCCGGTTGATCAAACCAGGAAAGACGTGCTGGTCACGATAGGTGAGCCGGACGTACTGGCACTTGGCCAGACCAGCCAGGTCCTCGGGCAACTCCTGTGCTCCGTGCATCGGGCCTGTGTGCGCGAGGACAGGGATGACGGGCTTACCTGCGGCAAGCGCCGTCGCGATCTCCCGGCGGACGATGTCATCTGGGGTGAACAACCGTTCTCCGAACTCCGTCAGCCACCTCTCGCCGATCACCACGATCATCGCGGAGCAGTTGTCCACGGCGTCCCAGAGGAGCGGTTCGAAGTCGCGTCCGAGCTCGATGGACCTGCTTGAGCGAAAGACCTGGTCGTCGCCGAAGACCGACCTGAGCTCTGCGTCCAGCCAGCCCGCCATGTCGTTGCCATCACGGACGCGGAAGTTGATGAACAGCATGGAGGAAGGGTGCTCTGCAACCGGAGCGAGCACCACCCGTTTCCCGTTTCCTCCGGTGGTCCTTTCGGGGAGACGACGACGCGGCCGCTTTGATCCGTCGGCCCGTGCCTGTTGCGGCGGACGACGATCCGTTGGCCGCTGGCGTGGAGACTTAAGGTGCGGCGGATCTGCGGGGCGTGCGGCGATACCGCACCGGCCACGGGCAAATGCGGCCCCTGAGCTGGGTAGCGAGCAGGCCGCTGGTCGGATCATGGCTTGGTTGAAGGAAATCGTCTGGCCGAAGCTGGAGGGCGGGCCACTTCGGTGTTGTGTGCAAGGGGTTGTCATCACCATTGCGGTGCGGTGCCGCCCAACGTCGTCGGGGGGTAGTGACGCCGACCGGCCTCTGACCACGACCATTCGATCATGGCTGCGATCAGAAGATGTACTGCTGCTCCTTCCATGGGCTCGATGTCGTCGATTCGGCCATGTTTGTGCCGTGCGAGTTCGAAGAGCGGCTTCCCTTGCGCGGGAAGGTGCTCAGCAAGCGGTTCGATGACATCGAAGACCTCAGGGAGACGGTAGGCTGCGGCGGCTACCGCGATCGGAGGTAGCTGCTCTTCGCGACCAACGGCCCACGCCGCGAGGAGGCCTGCCAAGCCGTGCGGGAACGTCCCTGTCTTGTTGCGCAGTAGGTTCCAGACTTCTTCGGCGGGCCGCGAGTTGTACTCCGCCGCCTCTTCGAGCAGCTCGATGGTTATAGCCGGCCAGTTGTTGATCGGAACCGCACGTAGGACGGCGAACAGGCGGTGCGCGATGTTCAGGTTGCTGAGCACCTCGTCCGCCTGGCTCAGGCCAACCGCAGCATGACCGATTGCCAGGAGTTGCGCGGCTTCGTTCTGGTCGGCCAGCAAGTAGGTGTGGACTCCGACATCGAGGTCTCGCCCTAGAGGCCTTTGGTTCCAACGCAAGTGGCCGTTGTCGATGCTGAGGGAATTGACCAGCTCTTGGAACTGGGGCTGGTCCAAGCCCGCCTTCCAGAGCGATACGCACGAATTCCAGTGTTCTTGGGAGTCATCGGGCCAGACGCTGGCGAGCTCGACCGGGCGTCCGTCGGCGATGGCGAGACGCAGTACGAACAGGTTAGCGGAGTATGCGGCCAAGGTGCGGATGTGGTTGCGTTGCAGGGACTGGTAGGCGATGTAGCGCCTCGGTTCGGCACGGGTCGGGAATCCGCGGATGAGCGAGTCCACTGCACCGACCAGGTTCGAGCCGTTCGGGTCGACTCGGAACTTGTGAGCCAGGAAACTCGTGATCGGTGAGCGCCGGGAGAGAGGTTGATGTGAGAGCAGAGCGAAGAGCAGATCGTCGTCAGGCTTTGTCTTGCCGCGCAACGCTGTGATAACCGCGATCTCGGCTACGGTGTCGTACAGCTGAGAGGCGACCAGATATTCGGCGAACGTAGCGTGCAGGAACTCATAACTGCGTTGCTGTTTCGCCGACGTGGTCGCTGTAGCCGTGTGGACGAAGAAGAACTGGCCGAGTACATGTTCGCCGGAGGTCACCAGCTCTTCGAGGTGAGTCAGGTCTGCTGCGAGTTCAGCTTCGCTGATGTTCTGGCTGCCGCGGTTGAACATGCCGAGCGCGGCGATCGCCAGCCTGCGAAGCAGATCGGGGACCGTTTCGGTGACATTGGGTTGGTCTGGTCGTGCCACCTCGCGCTCTGCATAGGCCTCCAGCAGTTGCTTGTACAGTTCGGCCTTGGAGAGGTCCGTGCGCAGTTCTACGTCAGGGTCGGAGAAGTAGAGCGCCAGCATCATCAACAGCAGGGGCTGTCCGGCGATGTCGCGTTGAGCGAGTGCGATGTCGAGAGGTATCTGACGGGTGGAGTCGTTCGTGTTCACCCGATTCCACCGCGAGAGCCACTCCTCGATCTGCGAGTCGTCGAAGTCTTTGATCTTGAGAACCGGGCAGCCGTCTGGAAGCAGAACGCGGTCGGCGACGACGGTGCGGGAGGTGACGACGACCGCTATCGGACGGTCAAGCACAGCTTCTACACGCTGAAACTCGATGACGTCGTGGAGGTAGCTCAGCCGGCTGTGCGTGCTGGCTTGGATCAGCTCGTCCAGGCCGTCCAGCAGAACTACCCGGACGCTGTCTTCGGATTGGTCGGAGAGTTCAGCCCACGAGACCCGCCCGTTGCTGCTTTGTACCAGCGCTTCGCGGATCTGTTCGCTGATCGACGCATCGGCCTCCACTGCTCTCAGCGGTACCCGCACCACCGTGTATCCCCTCTCAGAGAGACGTGCGGCGAGCACCTTGGTGAGCAGCGACTTCCCCGCGCCCGGATGCCCGAGCACGACCAGTGGGCGTTCTGTCGCTTCGAAGGAGGTGAAATGTCGAGCAAGGACGAGCTCGAGATCGGTGCCAGTCTCATGCCCCTGCTCGTACCTGGGGCTGATGAAGATCTCGTCGACCGTGGGGAAGGTCAGTCCGCCTCCGTATCCGTGGCTGTCGACTACTGGCCGGGCCAGTTCGCTTCGGTTGATGGTGGCAACGGTCGTGGCGGCGCCACGTGCGGGCGGTCCTGGCTGCAGAAGCGTCTCCAGGCGGCCCAGGGCTGTGTGGGTGTATCTGTGCTCCATCTGGTCCGCCCATACCGCGAACTCCGGCACCTTCACTTTCAGCTGCTGATACAGATGTCGATAGCGCTCTCCGGTCTCGAGCACGACCCGACGCCGATCCTCCTCTTTGAAGGCGCCGAACGTTGTCTCCACGCCGTGCAGCACTGCGACGTTGGCCCAACCCTCAACGGCCTTGACGACCTGATCGAAGTTCTTGGTCGCGGAGGGAGTCGGTACGGGACCGGTGTAGATGTGGTGAAGGAGGGCGTGGGCCGGCTCCTTCAAATCGAGCGTGCCTTTGAGTCGCACGTCCAAGACGCTTCGGACCGCGTCGAAGAACGCGGTGGCCACGATGATCGTGTGCGCCGCGATGACCAGTTCGTGTCGCTCGAGACCACGCTTGTCGGCCAACTTGGACGTCACCGTGTCAACACCCTCACGAAGAAGACGCATCGCCTCGTTCTTTTGGTCGACCCACCCCCACACCGCGCTCAGGGGGTTGGTCGTCGGTAGGCCACCCGCGGTGAGGATGAAGCCCCCGAGCACGAGGTCAAGGGCTTTCACCCAGCTTGGTGTGTCCGCTCCGAAGATTTTCAGCGCGCCGCGGAATGAGATCGCCGGGTTTCTCGCCACGAGGAGATCGTCGCTCTCGGTGAGGTGATCGTTACACCTTGAGTGCGGGTGCGCCGCTGGAAACTCCGTCGGCTTGGTGTCAGGTGTGGCGCATGCGTCAGGAGCGGAGCGGGTGGAAGAACTCGCGGATCTCGGTGACCAGTTCCTCCGGCTGCTCCAATGCCCCGAGGTGACCGCCGCGGTCGAAGGCGGTGAATCGGGTCAGGTGTAGCTGCGGCGCACCAGTTCCTCGGGCGGAGTGACGATTTCCTTGGCGAAGAGAGCGAAACCGGTGGGCGTGCCGCCGGAGCCGGGCGCGAGCATGCCCTCGTTGTGCTGGGCCTCGTAGTACAGGCGAGCGGAAGTCGCGGCCGTGTTGGTGAACCAGTAGAGAGTGATGTTGGTGAGGAGCTCGTCGAGACTTTGTGCCATCGTTCGAAGATTACGGCGATGGGTCACCACGAGTGCCCGCTGAGGGACGGGAAGTCGTCCGCCGGTCGTTGCCGGTTCACCGCGGTGAAGCGATGGCGCCAGTAGCTGGTGTGCTTGGCCAGTTCGTCGATGAGGGGGATACAACCGGTGGGGTCGTTCCAGCCCTGGTCCTCGAGGAGGGGGACCGAGCTGTCCGAGCGTGTGGCCATCCGGCGCACCGTGTCAACGGCGCTGTCGAGCAGCAATCGCAGTTCGTGCGAGTCGGCTGCGAGCTGGGCGGCCGCGGACGAGTCGGTGAGGGCCGGCCGCTGGTCGACAGCGAGCTGACGCAGGTCAGCTGCCGTCAGCACGTCGGATTCGTCGGGCGCCACCGGGGTGTCCCACGCGCAGCCACCCGCGGGGACTCGGCGCACGGGCAGACGCCGGCGGCCGTCAAAGATTGCCTGGGCGAGCTGCTGCAGGCCGGCTGCGGTACCGGCAAGTTTCTGGAGCACCACGTCAGGTTCAGCGGCCTTGCCCTCGCCGGGGTTGCTGCGGGTCAGCTGAGGAGCACCACCCTGTGGTGCGCAGATCAGGTAGAACGCGCCTCTGGTGACCAGCTGAAGGGTGGCCGGCCCGGCCTCGGCTTTGCCCCCGAGAGCACGGTCCAGGACGCCAGGCGCGGTCTCGTCGAGTTCGGCGAGGGCTTCGGCGAGGAGCGCTTCCGGCGGTCGCGGGTCGAACTTCTGGGCGCGCAGGTCCGTCCATCTCAGTGCACGTTCCATCGCCGAACGCCGGGTATCCAGGTCGTGACATCCCCGGAGTAACCGGCACACGACGTGCGCCACGACCTCGCTGCGGGCGTGGGTTCGTACGTTGCCGGTGACACCGCGGGTTCTCAGCGCATCGCTGATGTCCTTGTCCCGAGCCGATTTGGGCACCGTGAGCATGGACGAGACGGCGATCATGGCGATGTCGTCCGGGCGGACGGTTCCGGTCGCCAAAGCCGCGTGTGGTTGATCGAGCCACCAACGGATGTCGTCGGTTGTGTGCCCTCCCGGCGGAACCACGAGAGTTCCCTTCTGGTGCAGCCAGGAGACGACCGCGTCCGCTCGGGTCTGCCAGTCGGTGGCAGGGCTGAACGGGGTCGGGCGGTCCAAGTGCTGCTGCGCGACGACCCGGCGCCGCACTTCGTCGAGCCGGACCTTGCCCGTCACGGACACGACCATCTTGGCGCTGGGCATCACCGCGCGCCGGAGCTTCTTGCCCTCACTGCGCGCGATCCTGTTGCCGGCCAGCACCTTGCCCGCGATCGAGAGGACCTCGGCGCGCCGCTTCGACAGCGCATGCCTCGCGAAGTCCTGGCCGTTCGCGGGAATCGTCCGCAGCCACTCGAGGACGTGAGCCGCTTCGACACCCTCGGCGTCCTGGGCGAAGTAGGTGCGACCATAGCTGTCGGCGGTCTCCCAGCCCGCAATTCCAGGCTGGATCTGCGCGAACTCGATCACCAGTGGGAACAGGATGCCGCCGACGCGGATGCCGTTGGCCCTGATGTCGTCGCCGTACTGGTTGTTCGCCAGGATCTCGTCGTCCACCTTGGCGAGCTCGCCGAAGTAGAACCTCATCGCCGTGTCCACGTCGGTGGTGCCGTCTAGGCACAGCTTCAACGTGGAGTTGTCCTCGGCGGAGGTGTACGCGGGCATGCGGTACCTGCCCTCGTGCCGGTGTGCCGACATCCGGAGGTTCTCGGGGGCGCGGATCAACGGCGCGGTGAGCACGTCGATCTTGATGACCTTGGCGGTGACCCCCGCTGCCAGCACCTCTTCGCGAGGCTTCTTCAACTGCTTGATGGCGTCCTGCGGATCCGCCGCGAGCCAGGCGGTCACCGCACCGACCTGGGGGTTCAGGCCAGCCTCGACGGCCAGGTCCCGGATCGTCGTGAACTGGGCGTAGGTGAGCCTGCTGATCTGCGCCGCGCGAGTCAGCAGCTCTGAACCAGTGTCGAACGCGTAGTCACCACTCGTAGCGTCACTGTGCACAACTCTCCTCGTACGCTCGTCCAGCGCGCACGTCGGCACGCTCGTCCTGCGCGATCAATGCGAGAAGCCCTCGGCATCGCCACCCTGGCGGTCACGAGAAGGCTCGAGCCGATGGGGTGGAGCGCGCCGACGCGCGAACGGTGTTCAGCAGCCACGAGGTGCTCGTGCTGGGTTCGTTGACGGGGAAACAGAAGTCACCGCCAGCGCACTGCTCTTCGTCGGCGAGCGATCGCCGACGCGGAAATTAGCAACGGAGTGACACTGGAAGATCTCCAAGTCGAGCTACTTTTGGTGATCGAATACATCGCTGAACAGAGTGAGTGGCATCAACCTGAACGGGTTGCAGTACCTTCGTAGTTGCGTAGAGCACCGGGATCTGCTGGTGTCAGCTGGCCGGATCGCTCGAACGAAGCACGCGCGTGTGCCTGATGGTTCCGACCTCGGGCTTCGGCCGGTTGTCCTTTCGTGATCAAGAAATCACCCGGTCGGTAGTTCTGCGGGCTCAGGTAGCCGCCATCCCGAGGCTGGCTTCGGCCCGTCATCGCGTGGATCAACACACCATCCGGGCGGATCCCCACCAGGGGCGTCGAGCATCTCAACGGGATCCCCGTGACGGGCGCTCGGTTCAGCGAGGCCCGCATGACAGATCAAGGCCTTGGAGCTGCGCCATCGTCACCGGTGGACCGACGTTGCTGAGTTGCTGGTCCCGCATGCTGAGGCGGCAGCGCGGTTGCGAAGCGAGGGCGGCCCCACCCTGACCCGCCACTACGAAGGCTGCACGATCTTCTTCTACGGCCGGACCAAAGCGCACCCACCCTGTGGCCTGAGTGCATTGCTGATCGGCACGTTCTCCGTCACGGGGACATTATCGCGAACTGCCCGCAGTCGGCCATTCCACAGCAGAAAGACATGCCAAAAAGTGGACAATCTCGCGGCTGTCGAAGTGGTGGCGTGCGGTTGACCTGGTGCACCAGGTATTGGTGATCGTTATGTCCGAACTGGCGAACATCACGGCCCACGTCGCGGTCGTAGCCACCAACAAGCTGGTCAGGCGCGATATACGCGACCAGCTGCACAAGGGTGCCCGTGACGCAATGCGCGAGGTCATGAGCTCGCAGGAGTCGGCGGCGTTCGTCGAGGCTCTCAACCCGGCCTGCACGGAGGCCATCGGGCGATACCTCAAATCGCCGGACTTCGAGGAGGTGACCCGCCAATTCGCGTTGTGGAGGCTCCTTACCGATCGCACCGCACCCAAAGACGTCCAGCAGGGCCTGCGCGAAGCGGTACACCTGGGGCTGGGACATGCGGGGCATTGGCGGCCAGACGACCTCGTAACTGCGGCGAAGGTGGTGTACGACCAGATGCGGGGCGCGGTGATGAGGTGCATCGCCCCTCTGCAGCCGGGCGATGTGGATCAAGCAGTGGGCGTGTCGGCCGCACAACTCGCAAACGCGGCCATCGGCAACAACAACCTCCTCATGAGGGTCGAGTCTCTTGCGGCCTTTCACTCCTTCGCACGACGCATGGGGTCACAGGTCCGTTCTCAGCACGCTGAAATGCGGATGCCTCATCTCGGAATGAGCAGGTCGGTCTCGTACGACCGCTTGTACGTCAAACCCTCCCTGGGAAATCTCGAAGACATCACCCTGCCAGGCAGGCGCTCGGTGATACTGGGCGATCCTGGCGCGGGCAAGTCGACGCTCGTCGCGAAGATGGCCTGGGAAGTCGCGTCTGCCAAGAACGGACGAGTGCCGTTCCTCGTGGTGCTCAGGAATTTCACCTCTGCCTTTCGTGCCGGAGGGGTGAGCCTCGTGTCGCATCTGGAGGCTGTCTGCCGCGAGCCGTACGGTCTTGAGCCTCCACCGGACGCGGTCGAGTACCTCCTGCGCAACGGCCGCGCGGTGGTGCTTCTGGACGGCGTCGACGAACTCATCGACCCCGACGTGCGACAGCGGTTCGCGAGGTTGGTCGAGTCGTTCGCCGAGCTCTACCCGCTCGTGCCTCTCGTGGTGACCGCACGCAAGATCGGTTACGAGATCGCGCCGTTGAACCCGAGATCGTTCCAGACCGCCGTGATCGAGGAGTTCGACGATCCGAGAGTAAACCGCTATGTGAGATCGTGGTTCGTGCTCGACAGCAGCACCCCGGTGAACGAGCGGCCGAAGCTCGCACAGTCGTTCCTGCGGGAGAGCGAGTCATTGGGCGAACTGCGCAAGAACCCGTTGATGCTCGCGCTGTTGTGCGCCATGTACTCCAGCGAGCACTACCTGCCCACCAACTTGGCGCAGGCGTACGAGAAGTGCGCGCTGATGATGTTCGACCAGTGGGATCGGATGCGGGACCTGCCGATGCCGACCCGGTTCGAAAGCCATCTTCGTGGCGCGGTCGGTTACCTGGCTTGGCGACAGCTGACCGCGGAGAACTCCGGAACGGCATGGCCACGAGGCCGGATCGTGGCAATGCTGACGCAGTACCTGGAACGCAAGGGCTTCGACGCCGAGGAGGCCGAAGACAACGCAAACAGGTTTGTGGACTTCTGCACAGGCCGCCCTTGGGTTCTTACCGACACCGGTACGGGCCAGGCGGAACTGAGGTACGGCTTCACACACCGAACATTCCTGGAGTTCTTCGCCGCCGATCATCTGGTGCGCACGAACCGGACGGCCGGACCATTGTGGGCAGCATTGCGGCCGATCCTGCTCAAGGGCTCTGGTGGAGTGGTACCGCAGATCGCTCTGCAACTTTACGATCAGAAACACGACGATGGAGCGAGTGATCTGCTTCGGCTGGTAGTAGAGGAAGGAAGCTTCCTGAGCACGCGGTTCGCCGCCGAATCGCTCCGCTACATCCAGCCCAGTCCCCAGGCCACGCGGGCGGTGGTGCGCTCAGCTGTGCGCCTGGCCGCCGGTCACCCGGTCGAAAATCGATTCCACTACTGGTTGCCCTGGCAGGTCGAGCTCTATCAGGTGCGCGACGATGAACCACTCACCATTCTCGGTGAGTGCTCGCGGAACAACCGTTCAGCCGTGGAGAAGGCGCTCGACGCGGAGTTGGACTCCGGCGAGTACGAGACAGGCCTCGCCAACTGGTTGAGGTACAGCTGGTTTGGGCCAAGACCGCGCAGGAACAGACCAAAACCTTGGGCGAGTGTGCTGCACAGCTCAGGCGATTTGTCCGGCCTAGTGGAGGAGTTCGGCCCACACGTGCTCTACCTTTGCTACTGGTCACCCCAAGCAATCGGCCGCAGTCTGGCCCAGCAGATGCTCATGGGTACGCCCCTGGAGTTCGACCCCGAGGTCTTGCTTCGGGCGCGGTTGCCCTGGCTGGACGGCGGCACGTGGTGGAAGCAACGCAGGCTGTCCCGTCTCCGGGGAGACATGATCACCAAGGAGGCGAACATGAGGCACTCGTTGCTCGCGTTGCCGTTCCTGGAAACCGCTATCGAGAGCCAGCAGTATCCACAGGACGTTCGGCGCGCCCAACCCTCGCTGGGAGACATTCGCCAGGCAGGAGGGCGGGTTGACCTTCGGCATCTGGACCTTCCCGACAACGTGCGCGAGTTCTTGGAGGGCTGGTGCAGGCGCGACTTCAGCGTGGTCGGCCCGGCCACGGAAGAAGGATCTCGGCGCGAACGTTCAGGAATGCCGGTCAGCCTGGAGATACTGGGCTGGCCGGATCCCAGCCCCGTGAGGCCCCGTCGACGCCGTGCTCTCGAACCTTGAGAGCGAGTTGATTGTCCCGTTGGGACGATGGGTGCTACGTGAGGCCTGTCCGCAGGAGCGGCGATGGCTGACTGAGTTCGGTGACGCGGCACCGTATATGTCGGTGAACATCGCCGAGTGACAAGCGCGTGATCCTGAGTTGATTTACGACGTGCGCCGGACCCTCGACGAGGGTGGACTGCCGGCGCAACAACTCCAACTGGCCTGAACTACCGGTTCAGCAGCGCGTCGGGAATGCAGGACTGGTCTACTGGATGGATACGTTCAACATCGCTTACAGCCCGGTCGACGCCGATGTGTTCCTGGGAACACCAACCCGCCTCGTTGATGAACGAGGCTCTGTGCCGTAGGCCCGGCACTGGGTGCCGTCCGTTCTCGGCATGAGAGTGTGTTCGGCGATGCCGGATTCGGTCGTGCTCTCTGCGTGGACGGGAACGTCGCGCAGACAAACGCCGAGCACCGCACTGAATGGTTCCTCCCGCCACGCTGAGGTACTCGTCCTGGTGCGAAGCGCCGATGCCGAGCTTGTCCTGGTCGGTCAGGCCGACGGGGTGAATGTGGCTGTGGTAGCGGGTTCTCCCGCGAGCGCGGCGTGTGCGAGCAGGACGGCTCCGGCGGTCCAGGTGGTGCGTTCGTCGGGCCACAGCACGTCGTTCTCGTACTGGTAGCCGGTCCAGTACGAACCGTCGGTGTCGCGGAGGCGTTCGACGTCGCGGAGCAGCTGATCGGCTTGGTCGAGGTGGCCGCGTACGGCGAGTACGAGTGCGAGTTCGGCGGTCTCGCCACCGGTGACCCAGGGCTGGTCGTCGACGCAGCGGACGCCGAGGCCGGCGACGACGAACTCGTGCCACCTCCGGCTCAGCGCCGTCGTGTCGAGCACTCCGCCCAGCACGGGGTAGTACCAGTCCATCGAGTGAGGCTTCGGCAGGAACTTCTCGGGTCCGCGGATCGCGTCCGCCAGCTGTCCCGCGGCGGCCGACCACGATGGTCGTGGATCCTCGACGGCGTGTGCGAGGTGGCTCGCGCTTCGTATCGCGTGGTGGATGCTGGAGCAGCCCGCGCGCAGTGTGATGTCAGAGCCGGGCAGCCAGGGGATGGTTCCGTCGGCTCGTTGAAGGCCGAGCACGAACTCGATCGCGGCGTGCACCGTGGGCCACATGGCCGTCAGGAAGCCATGATCGCCGGTCAGGAGCCAGTGGTGGTGGATGCCGACGGCGATGTAGGCGCTGTAGTTGGTGTCGCGTGCGGTGTCGGCCGGTTCACCGTCCTGATAGGACGTGTATCAGGAGCCGTCGTCGTTCTGGGTGCGGGCGAGCCACTCGTAGGCGGCGCGGCTTTCGTCCAGCAGGCCGGCGACGGCCATGCCCATCGCGGCCTCGGTGTGGTTCCACGGGTCGACGTGCCGCCCAGCCTCCCAGGGGATGGCTCCGTTGGAGTGTTGTACCGCGGCGATGGACTTGGCGGTGTCGTTCACAGCTTGACCGCGTAGAGGACGAAGCTCTTGCCCAGCAACGGATTTAGGGCGCGTTTCGCGAGCCGGGTCAGTGGATGGTTTCGCCTCATCTCCCAGACGAGCGCGTCGTGATAGGCCTTGACGAGCCGGGTCTCATTGTCGACCCCGACCAGACATTTGAGCCACCACCAGGGCGAGTGGAACGCGTGAGCGTGATGGCTGCCGATCACCCGCAATCCGGCCTTGCACACGAGGTCGGTGAGGGTCGAGCGGCGGTAGATGCGCACGTGGCCGCCCTCGATTTCGTGATAGGGCGTCGACAAAGCCCAGCAGATGCGTTCGGGGAACCAGCGCGGCACGGTGATCGCCATCAGACCACCTGGCGCGAGCACGCGGACGAGTTCATCGAAGATCGCTGCGTCGTCAGGAAGATGTTCGAGGACCTCGGCGGCGATGACGCGGTCGAATGCGCCATCCGGGAACGGCAGTGCGGCGCCATCGGCGCGTACGGCGCGAGCCGTGGCGTGTGGCGGTGCTTCGCCGACGTCCGCCATGGCTTCGAACATGCCCTGGACGTTCTTGAGCGCGGTGTCGTCGAGGTCGAGCGCGATGACGTCGGCGCCCCGGCGGTAGGCCTCGAAGGCGTGCCGGCCGTCACCGCAGCCGAAGTCGAGCACCCGGTTCCCCGTGGTGGTGGGGAACCGGTCGAAGTTGATCGTCAGCACGTCACGCCGTTTCGTTGGTCGTCGAGAAGAAGCCGGTACGCCTGTGCCGTCGCCTCGGCGGTGGCGTGCCAGGTGTAACCGGCGGTGCGGATCACGCCGCGGTCGCCGAGCTCACGGCGGAGCTGGTGGTCGTTCAACAGCGTCCGCAGGGCGTGGGCGAGCGCGGACGAGTTGCCTGCTGGGACCACGACGCCGCAGTCGCCGACGACCTCCGGCAGAGCACCTCCGTCCGAGACGACGAGGGGAGTGCCGCACGCCATCGCTTCGATCGCGGGCAGCGCGAAGCCTTCGTACAGTGACGGAACGCATGCCACTTCGGCTGAGCACAGCAGTTCCGCGAGATCCTGCTCGGAAAGTCCTGTTCGGACAGTAACGCGGTCGGGCAGCGGTCCTTTGACGTTGCCGACGACGATCAGTTTCCGGGCCCACTCCTCCGGCGAAGTTCTGATGGGACCTTCTCAGCCTGTTCCACGTCGAAAGGGTCGGGGCGAGGAGTGAGCCTGCGCGCTCACCTGACGAGGAGGGTCGCAGTGTGAGTCCTGGCTGGGGTAGCGCACAGCTGCTCATGGCGTGGTTGCGCGACCTGGCCGCCGACATGGCGAGGCTGTCGCACAACAGTCTCCTGGGCGGGGCCGATGGCGCAGGACAACCCCGGCTTCAGCTTCACGTGGGCGGAAGCGTGCGCGCAGATCGCGTTGCTGATCTTCGTGGGCCTCGAACCCTCACACCACTTGATCGGCAGCGCGGAGCTCGGGCTGCACCGGTTCCCGCGCAGCGGGCGCTGCTGGCGGAGCAGCCTCGCCTGTGGCCGGACAAAGGGGCCTATGGCTGCGTGGTTGTCCTCAGAACGCTGGGGCGAAGCCTGAGATCGAGGTGGTGTGCCGGTTCGGTAATCGGCCGGCAGGCGGGTGCTCCGCTCTGAGGTGTCCGGGTGGTGGCGTGACAACGATGGGCGGGTGGGTGAGGTCGACTCGGGACGCGGTGCTGGCCTCGCAGCCAGTCCGTTTCCCCGAGCCGCCTCCCGCACCGGACGTGCGCCTCTCAACGCATCCG
>NZ_JBIWKS010000030.1:0-25755 GCF_044765805.1 Lentzea sp. NPDC102401
TCTCAAAACCCGCACCATCTACGACGAAACCACCGCCTGGCAACACCACACCACCGCTGCCGCTTGACAGCACTACCAACTGGGATGTCTTCGGCGTCGCGGGTGCTCGCTCTCGCTTCGCGGGAGTGTCAGACCTGCTCTGTACGTTGGGTCGCGGGGGACCCAGGTCCGGAGGGGACCCCTGCGTCAGCCTGCCCGGCGGTGCCCGCCGGGAGTGCTCACATGTCGCCGCTCAGCCGCTGGCTCAGTGAGTTGCGGGACTGCTGGTGGTTCGAGACGGTCGGGATGAGGCCCGGCTGCACGACCTGAGTGATCTCCGCGTCATCTGCCGGGGCCTGCGGTGCCGGCAGCGGCTGGCCCTGCCTCGACTGGGCGGCCATCGGTTGCGTTGGCATGGGCTGGCCCGGCGCGTGGTGTTGCGGGCGCTGCTGCTGGTGGTGTTGCTGGCCCATCTGCGCCGGCTGCAGGATCATGGTCGAGTCCGGGTCTCGGCGCGGGTCCATGGCGTTGACCAGCGAGCGAGGGATTTGTTGCGTGTCCGAGGAGTCCATCGGAGACGTCATGTTGTCCGGCGTCACGATGTTCCGCCCACGTGCGCGGGCGCGGGCGAGCATGGCGTCGGCCCGGTCGCGGGGGTCCATGTCGGATTTAGCTCCTTGCCGGGACCAGATCCCATATGACGATCTGCTTCGTGTCAGAGTATTCCGTCGAACGGCTCGCTGTAACGCGGAGGAGGAAAAAGGTGCACGGCGTCGAAGCTGTGGTGCTGGTCGGGGGCAAGGGCACCCGTCTTCGCCCGCTGACCCTGTCCGCTCCCAAGCCCATGTTGCCGACCGCAGGGGTGCCATTTTTGACACACCTCCTGTCTCGGATCAAGGAGGTCGGCATCACGCACGTGGTGTTGGGGACCTCCTACAAGGCCGAGGTGTTCGAGGAGTACTTCGGGGACGGATCGAGGCTCGGGCTGGAACTCGAGTACGTGGTGGAAGAGGTGCCGCTGGACACGGCGGGGGCGATTCGCAACGTGGCGGACAAGCTCCGTGAGCCCGACGTGATGGTCTTCAACGGCGACATCCTGTCGGGCGTCGACCTGTCGGGGATCGTCGACACGCACCGCAAGCACGAGGCAGATGTGACGTTGCACCTGGTGAAGGTGGCGGACCCGCGTGCGTTCGGGTGTGTGCCGACGGACGACGAGGGGCGCGTTCAGGCGTTCCTGGAGAAGACCGAGAACCCGCCGACGGACCAGATCAACGCCGGTTGTTACGTGTTCCGGCGTGAGGTGATCGACGCGATTCCCGCCGGGCGGCCGGTGTCGGTGGAGCGCGAGACGTTCCCCGGGCTGCTCGAGGCCGGGCGGAGGTTGCAGGGGCACGTGGACGCCACGTACTGGCTGGACCTCGGCAAGCCCGAGGCGTTCGTGCAGGGGTCCGCGGACCTCGTGCGCGGTGTCGCGCCGTCGGCGGCAGTTGCACAGCCTGGTGACTACCTGGTGCTTGAGGGCACGAGCGTGCACGAAGGCGCAACGCTCAAGGGCGGGTCCGCGGTCGGTGCGAACTGCACGGTTGCGGACGGTGCTGTGCTCGATGGCGCGATTTTGTTCGACGGTGCCGTTGTCGGCGAGGGTGCGCTGGTCGAGCGTTCGATCGTGGGTGCCGGTGCGCTCGTGCAGGCCGGGGCGGTCCTCAAGGACGCCGTCGTGGGCGACTCCGCGGTGATCGGCGCGCGGTGTGAGTTGATCGGCGGAGCGCGGGTGTGGCCGGGTGTGGTTCTGCCGGAGGCCGGCGTGCGCTTCTCGACGGATGCCTAGCAGAGCCTGGACTCCACCGTTCCCACTCGATCTGGGAGCGGTGCTCGGCAGGCTGCGCCGCGGACCAGGCGACCCGTCCTTCTGCGCGGAGGGCGGTGTCTGGTTCGCGGCGAACACGCCGTGCGGGCCCGGCACGTTGCACGTCACGAGGACGAGCGGCGAGGTGCTGGCGGAAGCGTGGGGCGAGGGCGGGCAGTGGCTGCTGGACGGGCTGCCCGCCCTGCTCGGCGCGGACGACACGGTGGACGAGTTCGTCGCGCACCACCCGATCATCGCCGAGTCGCGCAGGCAACGGCCAGGGCTGCGGCTCGGGGCCACGAACAGGGTCTGGGACCTGTTGTTCGCCTCGATCCTGGAGCAGAAGGTCACCGGCGTGGAGGCCTTCCGGACGTGGCGTGAGCTGGGACGGCGGTTCGGCGAGAGCGCTCCCGGGCCGAAGCCGCTGAAGGTTCCGCCGACGCCGCAACGGTTGCTGGGCCTGCAGGACTGGGAGTGGCACCAGTGCGGGCTCGACGGCGCCCGCAGAAGGACGCTGATCAACGCCGCGCAGGTCGCGCACCGGCTGGAGAAGGCCGCGGAGATGCGCAGCCGCGAGCTGCTCGAAAAGGTGCCCGGCATCGGCGTGTGGACGTCGGCCGAGGTCGCGCAACGGTCCTGGGGCGACCCGGACGCCGTGAGCGTCGGTGACTACCACGTCGCCAAGAACGTCACGTGGGCGTTGACCGGCACGCCGGGCGACGACGACGGCATGATGGAGCTGCTGGAGCCCTACAAGCCGCAACGCCACCGCGCGGTCATGTACCTGGAGGCGGCGGGCCTGCGCCGGCCGCGGCGAGCCCCGAGGTTCTCGCCGCGCGACTACCGCAAGTTCTAACGCAGCCGCGCGAGAGCGCTCTCGATCAACGGGTGCAGGTCGTCCACGTTGTCCGGCAACGAGTCCAGCGGCCACCACTGCAGATCGACGGATTCAGCGCTGCGCACCGGCTGCGCGCCGACGGGAGCGCGGACCAGGAAGCGGACGTCGAAGTGCCGCGTCGGCTTGCCCAGCGAGCACGTGATCGGGTGCACGTCGAGGTGGATCGGCGTCGGCTCGATGCGCAGGCCGCGCATGCCGGACTCCTCGGTGGCCTCGCGCAGAGCCGCGGCGGCCAGTGAGGAGTCCTCGGGCTCGCAGTGGCCGCCCAGCTGAAGCCATCGGCCCACGCGCGGGTGCAGCGTCAGCAACGCGTGCTCCGCGGTGGCGTCCAGGACCAACGCTGAGGCCGTGATGTGCCCTGGTTCGCAAGAACGCTGGCAGGCATCGGAACGGGCCGCCAGGAAGCCCAGGTAGGCCTCGCGCAGGGCGTCCTGTCCCGCGAACCGGCTCAGCGTCGAGACGGCGTCGGCGTGCAGCGTCACAGCTCGATCAGTCCTTCCAGTGGCTCGCGCGGCGTCAGCGGCTCGGTCGGATGCCCGATCGCGACGGCGCCCAGCGGCTCCCAGTCGCCGGGAACACCCAGCACCGAACGCACGATGTCCGCGCAGAAGATCGTCGACGACACCCAGCACGAGCCGAGGCCCTCGGCGGCCAGAGCCACCAGCAGGCCCTGCACGGCGGCGCCGCCGGCGACCGTGAACATCGTCTTCTCGGCGTCGGCGCGGCGGTCGTCGGGGTAGGCGTGCGAGCCGTCGCGCACGAGGAAGGGCACGACGATCTCCGGCGCCTCCACCAGCAGGTCGCCACGACGCACCCGGCGGGCGATCTGTTCGGGGGTGAACCCGTCGGCGCGCAGGTCGGATTCCCACTGCGAGCGCATCGCTTGGAGCAGCTCCAAGCGCTTCTCCCGAACCAGCACGAACCGCAGGGGCTTCGTGTGGTGCGGCGCGGGCGCGGTCAGTGCCGCACCGACTGCCCTGCGCACCACGGCGAGATCGACGGGCTCGTCCGAGTAGAACCGCACGGACCTGCGCATCAGCACGGCCTGAGCGCGGCCCTGGGCGAGCGCCTCCTCCGTGCCGAGGCTGAACAGGTCCTCCTCGACCGGCCGGTTCAGGTCGCGGGCCGTGGAGCCGTCGTCCACCACCTCGAACCCGCGCAGCACCGCCACCGGCACCGAGCCGAGCTTGCCCTTCACCAGGTCGGCGGCCGCGGCGATCTCGTCGGCGATCGCGACCATCGTCACCGCGAGTTCGTTGCCGTGCTCGTCGACCGCGCCCGCGTAGTCGTGCAGCACGCGGATGCCGGACGCGCCGATCGCGGCGTCGGTCTGGCCCATCCGCCACGCGCGGCCCATCGTGTCGGTGATCACCACGGCGACCTCGACGCCCAGCAGGTCCTTGAGAGCGCCGCGCAACGAGGCCGCGGAGCCGTCCGGGTCGACCGGGAGCAGCGCGATCTCGTCGCCCGCCACGTTCGAGGCGTCGACGCCCGATGCGGCCTGCACGATGCCGAGCTTGTTCTCGGTGATCAGCGTGCGCATCTTGCGGGCGAGCACCCGCACCGACTCGGCGTCGACGTGCTCGCGCCGGATCCGGTCCCGTTCCTCGGGATCGGCCGGTACCCGGACGAGTCGTCCCTCTACTTTGGACAGGATCTTGGACGTGACGACCAGCACGTCGCCGTCGCGCAGCCAGGGGGCGGCCTTCGCGATCGCGCCGGCCAGGTCGTCGCCGGGGCGGAATTCCGGCAGGCCCGGAACCGGCAGCAGCTCCAGCGCGGCCGCGGCGTGATCAGTCAACTTCGACTCCGGCCAGGTCCAGCGCGGCGCGGGCCATCTGCGCCGTCGCGTCCACATCGGACATCAGCAGCGGGACCGCGCGCACCGCGACACCGGGCACGTCGGCCCGGTCGCCGGTGTGCACCAGCCACGCGTCGAGAATGCCGTCGGAGCACTTGCGGGAGCCGTAGTGCCGCCCGACCGCCTCGGCGGAGGTCTCCACACCGATCGCGTCCAAACAAGCGTCGGCCATACCCCGCAACGGCTTCCCGCCGATGATCGGCGACAGGCCCACGACGCCGGCCTCGGTCTTGCGCAACGCGTCGCGCACGCCGGGCACGGTGAGGATCGTGCCGATGCTCACCACGGGGTTGGACGGGGCCAGGATCACCGCGTCGGCCTCGGTGATCGCCTCCAGCACGCCGGGCCCGGCGGTGGCGGTCTCGGCGCCGACGAACGCGAACGACTTCGCGGGCAGCGCGGCCCGGTGCTTGACCCACCACTCCTGGAAGTGGATGGCCTTCGTCTCACCGTCGAGCTCCACGACGACGTGCGTCTCCACGCGGTCGTCCGACATCGGCAGCAGCTTCACGCCCGGCTTCCACCGGTCGCACAGCGCCTCCGCCACGGCCGACAGCGGATAGCCGGCGCGGAGCATGCGGGTGCGAACGAGGTGCGTCGCGATGTCGCGGTCGCCCAGGCCGAACCACGTCGGCTCGGCGCCGTAGGCAGCGAGCTCCTCCTTGACGGTCCAGGACTCGTCCGCACGGCCCCAGCCGCGTTCGGTGTCGATCCCGCCGCCCAGCGTGTACATGCAGGTGTCGAGGTCAGGAGTGATGCGCAGCCCGTGCATCCACACGTCATCGCCGGTGTTCACCACCGCGGTGACATCCGCCCCAAGAGCCTTCAGTCCCTGCAGGAACCTCGCGCCGCCGACTCCGCCGACCAGTGCTACGACCTTCACGCCCGCCCATGCTTCCACAGCGCCGGTTCGCCGTTACAGGTAGCGCCAGAACGAGAACGCCCGCGAGCCGTCGCCCGCTGAGAACGGGTCACCGCCGATGAGTTCGAACACCCAGGTCGACGCGTCGAAGAACAGCTGGCTGACGGCGGTGAAGCCGATCAGGACGGCGAACAGGACCAGCGGCGCCCACGGCCGGGCCTTCGCGCCGAACCGCTGTGCCTCGTAGGGCAGGAACGGTTCGATGACGCCCCAGCCGTCGAGGCCCGGAATCGGCAGGATGTTCAGGACGAACGCGAACACCTGCAACAAAGCAAGGTACGAAATCGCGGCGGCGAGCGCGGCCGGCGGCGAGAAGATCGCGACGACCAGCGCGAGCAGAACGCCGATCACGAGGTTCGAGACCGGCCCCGCGAGTGAGACCAAAGACTCGATCTTCTTCGAGCGCAGGGCGTGGTGGTTGATCCACACCGCGCCACCCGGCAGGGGGATTCCGCCGAACACCAGCAGCACGAGCGGCAGCACGATGCTGAGCACGGGGTCGGTGTAACGGCGGATGTCGAGGGTCAGATAACCCTTGTCACGTACGGAAAAGTCGCCGCCCTTGTACGCGACGGCGGCGTGCCCGAACTCGTGCAGGCACAGCGTGACCGCCCACCCGGCGAGTACGAAGAGGATGGTGCCCGAGATGATGGCGACGTCACCCTCGAGCAGGGTGAGGGCGGCTCCAGCGGCAGCCGCCGCGAGCAGGCCTAGGAACAGTGGACTGGGGCGAACCGCTGATCGCTTCACCCCTCCAGTGTGGCGTGTCGGCTGGTGTCGTGGGCCGTTCGGGGACACGTTGCAACACCTGAATCACTGTCTGTGCTGCCAGTCAAGGTTTTTGCGGCCATCCGCGCGAATATCCCCCGACGTGTGGACTCCGCTTGACCGCCCGCTGTGACGCAGGTGTAATCACATCGGTGTCATTCGTCGTTGTGGGAACGGCGTCTGGCGTCCGCCAACCGGGGAGAGCGGAAGGCGAGGAGGCGGACGAAATGCAGGAATTCGAAGAGCTCGAAGAAGATCACGTCACGCAGCCGGTCGTGCAGGGCGAGCTGTCGTACCTGTTCGACCCTGCCGACGAGCAGGACTGGCAGGAGCGCGCGCTCTGCGCACAGACCGATCCTGAGGCGTTCTTCCCCGAAAAGGGAGGGTCGACTCGGGAGGCCAAGCGCATCTGCCTGGGCTGCGAGGTGCGTTCGGAGTGCCTTGAGTACGCACTCCAGCACGACGAACGCTTCGGCATCTGGGGTGGTCTCAGTGAACGAGAACGCCGCAAGCTGAAGAAGCGAGCCGTCTAGAAGCGTGATCTTCGTGCCCTAACTTGAGGGCGTGACAAGTCCTCAGCCGAGGCTCCGGACAGCGCCGGTGCTGTGCGTCCTGGTCTGCCACGACGGCGACCAGTGGCTCAGCACGGCGCTGTCCGCGTTGCGGCGTCAGCGAATTCGCCCTCGGCACGTGATCGCGGTCGACACCGGATCAACCGACCGGACAGCGAAGGTGCTGGCGGACGCGGGGGATCTGCTGGACGGCGTGCTGACCGCGCCGCGTGGCACCGGCTACGGCACCGCCGTGCGGATCGCGGTCGAGCACGCCGTCGAACGGTGGGGTGACCCCGGCAAATGGCTGTGGTTGCTGCACGACGACAGCGCGCCCGAACCCGACTGCCTGGCCTCGCTGTTGACGGCGGCCGAGGTGTCGCCGTCGGCTGCCGTGCTGGGCCCGCTGTGCCTCGATTGGGTGGATTCTCGTCTGGTCGTCGAGGCGGGTTTGTCGACGGATTCTTCAGGACATCGACAGACTGGCCTGTCGTCGGCCGAACATTCCGCGTCGTTTCAGCAGAGCACCGAGGTTCTCGCCGTCTCGTCCGCGGGATCGCTGATCAAACGTGAGGTCTGGCACGCGCTCGGCGGTTACGACGAAGCGATGCCGCTGCTGCGTGACGATCTCGACTTCGGCTGGCGCGCTAATCGCGCGGGTCATTTGGTCCTGTGCGTACCGGTCGCACGCATGCGACATGCACGCGCCGCAACTAAAGGCTCACGTCGTTTGGATGCGGCCATGGCGCGGCCGGGTCCGTCATTTCGTGGCGTCGACCGAGCGCACGGCATGCGTACATTTTTGGTCAATTGTTCAAGTATCTCGTTTCTCGTCGGAGTTCCGCGACTGCTGTTCCTGTCGCTGCTGCGCGCCCTGGGCTTCCTGTTCCTCCGGCGTTTCGCGGACGCACACGCCGAAGTCGGCGCGGCCCGCTACCTCCTGACCAGAGGCCGTCTGTTCGAAGGCCGCCGCGCCCGCCGCGGTTCCGCCGTCGTGCGCGGCCTCTTCACCAGCAGACTCACCCGGCTGCGCAACGCGATCCGCGCCGGCGCGACCTTCCTGATCCGCCGCCGCGTCGAGGCGGACGCCGCGCTAGGTCGTTTGCCCGCAACCGATGCAGGTTCGACGTGGCTCGAACCATCCGAAGTGGACTCTCGCCCGGTGGGTCCGTCGGCGTTGCCCGCCGGAGCCTCCCGAGGCCGCCCGCGCGTCGCCGGCCTGCGCCGCCCACCCGTGGTCGTCCCCGTGGACGCCGCTTTGCCCGGCGCTCTGCGCCCGACGCCGCGCCCCCGCCCGTCGCCCGGTCCGCGTGGCGCTCCCGGCATGGTCTTCGTCGAGGTCGACCAGTCGCGGATGCTGCGGTCACTGCTGCTCGCGCCCCCGGTCCTGCTCCTACTGGGACTCTCGGCCGTCGCCGTGATCGCGAACTGGTCCCGCCTCGGCCTGAACCTCGCGGGCGGCCGGCTGCTCCCGGTCGGCTCGGCGGGTTCGGTCTGGTCGACCTACCTGTCGTCGTGGCACCCGGTCCTCGGCGGCACCGCGGCCCCCGCTCCCGCCGCGCTGGCCGTCCTGGGCCTGATCCCAGGCGGCCCTTCGTTCGCCGTCGCACTGCTGTTGCTCGGCGACATCCCTCTCGCCGCGTTGTCCGCCTACATCGCGTCACGCGGCATGCGCGTACGCCGTTCCGTGCGAGCGGTAGTGGCCGCCTTCTACGGCCTGCTGCCAGTCGCCACGACCGCGGTCGCCGAAGGTCGCCTGGACGTCATCGTCGTGCACGTCGTGACACCTGTGGTCTTCGCCGGCGTGTACGCGGTCTTGCGCGCGTCGTCCACGCACGCCTGGCTGCCGATGGCTTCCGGCACGGCGATCGGCGTCGCGGTGCTGGGTGCCTTCTCGCCGCTGACCCACGTCGTGATCATCGTGGGCGCCCTGGCCGGCTTCATCGCCGTCACCGGCGGCGCACGCCGGATCGCGGCTCTGTTCATGATCGTGCTTCTGCCGATGGGGCTGCTTCTGCCGTGGCCCGCCGTCTTGCTGCAACACCCGGAGATGGTCCTCAACGGTCTCGGCGCCGCGTTCTCGTCGCCGCCGCCGAACCTGGTCGTGTGCTCGGTCTTCGTGGCCGCCGCGTTCGCTGCCGCGGTGTTGCGGCCCAACGCTTCGATGCTGCCCGGACTGTTGGTGATCGTGCTGGCGATCGGTGCGCTCGCGGCGGTGGCTGCTGTCGGAGCCTGGCCCGGGACGCCGTTGGTCTTGCTGGCGTGGGGACTCGTGTGCGTGGTGCTCGCCGGGTGTCAGCGTGGGGTGACGCCGGGCGTTGCCGGGCAGGTTCGGGTGCGGCGGGCCGTGTACCTCGTTGGTGTGGTGACGCTGGTCAGCCTGGGAGTGGCCGGGTTGCTGGATCTGCGTTCCGGGCCGTTGAAGGCTGACGGTGGTGTTGCCTTGAGCCCGTCCTTGACCGCCGAGTTGGAACGGTCCGGGCGGTCGGTGCTGATCCTGGGCTCGCCGGTGCGTCAGGTCGCCGGACGGATGCCCGCCTTCGGGGATGACGATCTCGTGCCCACGGTGTCGTCGCCTGCTCGGTTGCGGCGGTGGAACTCGTCCCTGCTGGACGGGGCCGCGCCCGCGGTGAAGACCGCGTTGGCTCAGGCCGCGGCTTCCGGGGTGACCTTCGTGGTCCTGCCGTCCGAGGAGGCGTCCGCTCGGGTTCGGGCTGCCGCTGGGGAACTGGTGTCCGTGGCGCCGGGAGCTTCTGACGGACGGCCGGTGCTGCGGCTGCGGTTCGCGGCCGACACCGGGGTGTTGCTGGCGCCTGATCTGGCGCGGCGGGCTCGGACCGGCGGGGAACCGCCTGAGGAACTGGCCGCGTCCGGTGTGGTGCCGGTGAACCTGTCGTTGCCGGAGGTCGCCGTGAAGGTCTCGCCCGGCGGGGAGGGGCGGGTGCTCGTGCTGGCCGCGGAGGACGAGCCCGGCTGGCAGGTCTTCGTGGACGGGCAGCAGGTGCCGGTCGTCCGGGCCTGGGGACACCTGGTCGGGGTGCCGTTGCCGTCCTCTGCCGCCGAGGTCCGGGTGGAGATGTCCTCCACCTTGCGGGACTTCTTGTTGCTGGGGCAGGCGGCCGCCGCGTTGTTCACGTTGCTGACCGCCATCCCGACGCGGCGGAAGGCAGCCTGACGGTGGAGCCGTGTGTGAGAGGGGTCTCAGCCCTCGTCCACCACGTCCGGGTCCAGCCCCAGGTAGTTCGCCACCTGTTCGACCAGCACGTCGTGCACCAGGTCGGACAGGTCGGCGCCGTCCTTCGCCCGCGCCTCGAGAGGCCTGCGGTAGAGAACGATCCGGGCACGGTTGTCCGAGCCGGGCGGGAGCAGGCGGGCCAGGGGGACGTTGCCGTCCTCGACCACGCCGTCCTCGCCCTCGACCTGCACGTCCGGGACGTCGTCCACGGCCACGTCGAGCTGGGTGAGTTCGGTTCGCCAGCGGGCCTCGATGGGCTCCAGTGCCTCTACGACCAGCGCGTCGAAGCGTTCTGCCCGGGAACGGGCCGCTGGGAGCGTGGCCGGGTAGAGCGGGCCGCGCAGGCCTCGGCCGTGCCGATCGCGGTTGCGTCGGCGCGGCGAATTCTGCCGCTGTGAACCCCGTGCCATCACCACAACCCAGCAGCCTAGTTGCTACCCCTGACGACTAAACACAGCGTGCCTCACACACAGCCTCCCGTGGACGCGCTATCGTCCCCGATCGTGCGGAGCGTGAGACGGTGCTCGCGAACCGGGTGTGCTAACCCGGCTGTCGCCACGCTCACCTACGCCTATGCGGACTCCACCGCGGTCGTCGGGCCGCTTGCCACGTACTCCGAACCACACAGTTACGACCTGTGTGAGGAGCACGCGTTGCGGCTCACGGCGCCTCGTGGCTGGGAGGTCGTGAGGCACCAGGGTGAGTTCGCGGCGCCCGAGCCGACTGTGGACGACCTGACGGCGTTGGCCGAGGCGGTGAGGGAGGCTGGGCGTGCTGATGTGAGCCCGAAGCTGCCCGACGTGTCCGCGGGCTCTCACAGGCGTGGCCACCTGCGGGTATTGCCTGATCCGCACGAGGACTGACTGACCACACGCATCACTAATCTTCTCGCCGGTAGGCTGCCCTGGCAGTGGCCGTCAAGAGCGAGTTTCGGGAGTGTGCGGCGTGCGTGACCTGTCCGGCATCGTCAAGGCGTACGACATCCGTGGGGTGGTCGGCGAGCAGCTGGACGCCGGCTTGGTCCGCGACTTCGGCGCCGCCTTCGCGCGCCTGGTCGGTGGACCGACGATCGTCATCGGCCACGACATGCGCGACTCGTCGCCCGGGCTGTCGCGTGCCTTCGCCGAAGGCGCGCAGGCGCAGGGCGTGAACGTCATCAGCATCGGTCTGGCCAGCACGGACATGCTCTACTTCGCGTCCGGCAAGCTCGACCTGCCCGGCGCCATGTTCACCGCGAGCCACAACCCCGCGCAGTACAACGGCATCAAGATGTGCCGCGCGGGTGCCTCGCCGGTCGGCCAGGACACCGGTCTCGCGCAGATCCGCCAGGACGCCGAGAACCAGGTCCCGGACGCCGAGGGCGTCGAGCCCGGCACGTTCGAGGAGCGCAACATGCTCGTCGACTACGCGGCCTACCTCAACGACCTGGTCGACCTGAAGGGCATCCGCCCGCTCAAGATCGTCGTGGACGCGGGCAACGGCATGGGCGGCTACACGGTGCCGCAGGTCTTCGAGGGCCTGCCCATCGAGGTCGTCCCCATGTACTTCGAGCTCGACGGCAGCTTCCCGAACCACGAGGCGAACCCGCTCGACCCCAAGAACATCGTGGACCTGCAGGCCCGCACGAAGGCCGAGGGTGCCGACGCCGGTGTCGCGTTCGACGGCGACGCGGACCGCTGCTTCGTCGTGGACGAGAACGGCGACCCGGTGAGCCCGTCGGCGATCACGGCGCTGGTGGCCGTGCGCGAACTGGCCAAGGACCCCGGCGGCACGGTCATCCACAACCTGATCACCTCGCACGCCGTGCCGGAGATCGTCACCGAGCACGGTGGCAAGCCCGTGCGCACGCGCGTCGGCCACTCGTTCATCAAGGAGGAGATGGCCAGGACCGGCGCCATCTTCGGTGGCGAGCACTCCGCGCACTACTACTTCCGCGACTTCTGGAAGGCCGACACCGGCATGCTGGCCGCGCTGCACGTGCTGGCCGCGCTCGGTGAGCAGGACGGTCCACTGTCGACGCTGACGTCGATCTACAACCGCTACGCCGCCTCCGGTGAGATCAACTCGACGGTCAACGACCAGGCCGGGCGGATCGCCGCGATCAAGGACGCGTACGGATCCAAGGACGGCGTCACGATCGACGAGCTGGACGGTCTCACCGTGCAGCTGGCGGACGGGTCGTGGTTCAACCTGCGGGCCTCGAACACCGAGCCGCTGCTGCGCCTGAACGTCGAAGCCGCCACGCCCGAGGCCGTCGCCGCGCTGAGCGACGAGGTCCTCGCGATCGTGCGGGCCTGAGGAGAGAACACCGTGGCCGTCAAGCTCGAAGATCAGTTGCTGGAGATTCTCGCCTGCCCGTGCCCCGAGCACGCGCCCCTGCAGGTCGGGACGCCGACCGATCCGGAAGCGGACTTCCTCACGTGCACCGCGTGCGGTCGTTCGTTCCCGGTTCGCGACGGCATCCCGGTTCTCCTGCTGGACGAGGCGGTCGAGCCGCCGTCGGCTGTGTGATCAGGTGCTCGACGACACGCTGCTCGACGACCCGGGCCGCCTCGCCGACGCCGACACGGGCGGCTGGCTGCGTGCTGCCGCGCGGGCGGGAGCGCAGGTCCGTTCCACCGCCGAGGCCGCGGCCGAGGCGGGGCTGGAGCGGATCTTCTCCGAACGCCCGCGTGCGGTCGTGCTCATCACCCGGCCCGGTCACTCGGTCACCGTTGCCAACGTCGTCATGGCGTTGCTCGGCTCCGGCTGCTCGGTGCCGGTCGTGCTCGCCGACGAGGTGCCGCCCTGGGTCGGCGCTCTCGACGTCGTGCTCGCGCACACCGAGGACCCCGGTGACAGGGTGCTCGCCGAGTCGATCGACAGGGCCGTCCGCAGGGGCGCCCGCACACTGCTGACGGCGCCGGACTCCGGTCCGATCGCCGCGGCCGCCGCCGGCCGGGCCGTGCTGCTGCCGCCCCGAATCGACGTGCCGCCGGGCTTCAGCTTCCCGCGCGCGCTCGCCGCGTGGCTGCTGGTGCTGCACTCGCTCGGCCTGCTCAAGGTCGACGTCGAACTGATCGCGGACGAGCTCGACCGGGAGGCCGAGCGCGACCACCCGATGCACGAGTCGTTCGTGAACCCGGCGAAGTCGCTCGCGTTGCGCGTCGCCGACCGCACGCCGCTGCTGTGGGGCCTCGACGAGGTCGCCACGTCGGTCGGCATGCACGGCGCGGGCGTGCTGGCGGCGTTCGCCGGTGTGGCCTGCGACGTCGCCGGGTATCCGCAGGCGCTGACCCGCCCGGTGCTGCACCGCCGCGCGGTGCAGGGAACCTCCGGCGCGGACCTCTTCGCCGACCCGGACGACGAGCCGGGCAGCGGACTCGTGCGCGTGTTGTTGCTGGCTGTGCGCCAGGGCCCGGTGGCAGATGCTGTTCGGCACGCCGCCGAGGACGCCCTGCCGGGAGCGGACGTGCTGGAGCCGGCCGTCGAGGTGGCGGGAGGCGACGCGGTCTGCGCCGCACTCCTCGCGCTCCGCTTCGAACTGGCCGCGCTGTACCTCGGGCTCGCCGCCGGAACTCTCGGCGGCAACCCGTACTGATTTGGGAGCTGACTTAGAAGTGGACCTGCTGCACAACGCGGTAAGGCCGTACGCGTGGGGTTCACGCACGGCCATCGCCGAGCTGCTCGGGAAGGAGGTGCCCGCACCCCATCCCGAGGCCGAACTGTGGATGGGCGCCCACCCCGGCGACCCGTCCCGCGTGGCCGGCGCGGACGGCACCGAGCGCTCGCTGCTCGACCTGCTGGCGTCCGACCCGGACGGTCAGCTCGGCACGCGCGTCGCCGCGCGGTGGGGCAGCAGGCTCCCGTTCCTGCTCAAGGTGCTCGCCGCCGACGAGGCGCTGAGCCTGCAGGCGCACCCGTCGGCCGCCCAGGCGGCGGAGGGTTTCGCGGCCGAGGAGAAGCGCCTCGTGCCACTCGACTCCCCGGTCCGCAACTACAAGGACCCGGCAGCCAAGCCGGAACTGGTCTGCGCGCTGACCGAGTTCCACGCGCTGGCCGGTTTCCGGGAGCCGTCGCGGACCGTCTCGCTGCTGCGCAGCTTGGACGCGCCCGCGCTGTCCCCGTACACCGAGATGCTGGTCGCGCAACCGGACTCGTCGGGCCTGCGCGCGCTGTTCACGATGCTGATCACGCTGCCGCAGACGTCGTTGAGCACGTTGCTGCCCCAGGTTCTCGACGCGTGCGTGCTGCACGTGAAGGAGCACGGCGAGTTCGACCTGGAGTGCCGCACGATCCTGGAACTGGGCGAGTCCTACCCCGGTGACGCGGGCGTGCTCGCCGCGCTGCTGCTCAACCGCATCGTGCTGCAGCCGGGCGAGGCGATCCACCTGCCCGCCGGCAACCTGCACGCGTACCTGCGGGGCACCGGCATCGAGATCCTCGCGAACTCGGACAACGTCCTGCGCTGCGGCCTCACGCCCAAGCACGTCGACGTGCCCGAACTGCTGCGCGTGCTCGACTTCACCTGCGGTGACATGGAAGTGCTGCTGGGCGAGGAGATCCAACCGGGTGTCCGCGTCTACCGCACGCCCGCGCCCGAGTTCGAACTGTCCAGGTTGGACCTGGCCGGCGAGACGCGGATCAACCACGAAGGCCCGCAGATCATGATTTGCACCGAGGGCGCCGTGGTACTCACCAACGTCCGTGGCGAGGAGTTGCGGCTGGCGCGCGGTGAGTCCGTGTGGCTCCCCGCGTCGGACCCGGCGGTGCTCGTGCGCCCGGATGGTGTTGAATCCGCTGAACTTTTCCGTGCCACGGCCGGAACAGACTAAGGTTCACGACCGGACAAAGCAGACAGCTTTCCGGCCAGGACTGGTTATCAGCAAGGAGACAGGCGTGTCAGCAGGGGGCGGAACCAAGGCCATCGTCGCGGCGTTGGTGGCAAACGCAGGAATCGCGGTGGCCAAGTTCATCGGATTCCTGATCACCGGCTCGTCGTCGATGCTCGCCGAGTCGGTGCACTCCTTGGCCGACACGTCGAACCAGGGTCTGCTGCTGCTCGGCCAGAAGACGGCGCAGCGCAGGGCGACCAGGCTGCACCCGTTCGGCTTCGGCCGCGACCGGTACTTCTGGTCGTTCGTGGTGGCGCTGATGCTCTTCACGCTCGGCTCGGTCTTCGCGCTGTACGAGGGCATCCACAAGCTGCAGCACCCGGAGGCGCTCTCCAGCCCGCTGGTCGCGGTCGGCATCCTCGTGGTGGCCATCGGCCTCGAGACCTACAGCTTCATGACGGCCATCAAGGAGTCGAAGCTCATCAAGGGCGACGCCACCTGGTGGCAGTTCATCCGCAACTCCCGCACCCCGGAACTCCCGGTCGTGCTGCTGGAGGACGCGGGCGCCCTGATCGGTCTGGTGCTGGCCCTGATCGGCGTCGGGCTCGCGACGGTCACCGGCGACCCGGTCTTCGACGCACTCGGCACCATCGCCATCGGTGCGCTGCTGGGCGTCATCGCTGTGATCCTGATCATCGAGATGAAGTCGCTGCTCATCGGCGAGGGCGCGTCGGACAAGGACCTCGACGTGATCATCGACGAGCTGGCCGCGGGCAAGGTGCAGCGCGTCATCCACATCAAGACGCAGTACATCGGACCGGAGGAGATGCTCGTCGCGGCGAAGATCGCGCTGGAGCCTCAGTTGCCGCTCGACCAGGTGGCACAGGCGATCAACGACGCCGAGCAGCGGGTGCGCAACAAGGTGCCGCACGCGCGCCTCATCTACTTGGAGCCGGACCTGGACCGCACAACGGTCACCAGCTCCTGATCCTTTCCTGGAACGCGGGGGCCCCACGTTACCTTCCGGGTAACGCGGGGCCCCCGCGTTCCATATGGAACGAGCTGTAGGGCGTTTGGGGGCCGGGTACCTCTACTGTGGGCCAATTCAGGTTCCATCAAGGAGGTATGCACCGTGCCGGGGAACGGGTTGTGGCGCACGAAGTCGATCGAGCAGTCGATATCTGACACGGACGAGCCGGACACGAAGCTCCGCAAGGACCTGACGGCCTGGGATCTCACGGTCTTCGGCGTCGCGGTCGTCATCGGCGCCGGCATCTTCACGCTCACCGCGAGCACCGCGGGCAACATCGCGGGGCCGTCGGTCTCGCTGTCGTTCGTGCTGGCGGCGATCGCCTGTGCGCTGGCCGCGTTGTGCTACGCCGAGTTCGCCTCGACGGTGCCGGTCGCGGGTAGCGCCTACACCTTCTCCTACGCGACGTTCGGCGAGTTCGCCGCGTGGATCATCGGCTGGGACCTGGTGCTGGAGTTCGCGGTCGGTTCGGCCGCGGTCGCCAAGGGCTGGTCGGCCTACCTGCAGACGACGCTCGGCCTCATGGGGCTCGACGTGAAGACCGAGGTGGGTGACGGCCTCAAGTTCGACTGGGGCGCCGTGCTGCTCGTCGCGGTGATCACGACCCTGCTGGTCGTCGGCACGAAGCTGAGCTCGCGGGTCAGCGCGGTCATCACGGCCATCAAGGTCGCGGTGGTGCTGCTCGTGATCGTGCTCGGCATCGGCTACATCAAGGCCGAGAACTACTCGCCGTTCATCCCGCCGGCCGCCGAGGGCGGGCCTGCCGCGCACACGGGCATCGAGCAGTCGCTGTTCTCGCTGATCACCGGCTACTCGGGCAGCACCTACGGCGTGCTCGGCATGCTGGCCGCGGCGTCGATCGTCTTCTTCGCGTTCATCGGGTTCGACGTCGTGGCGACCACGGCGGAGGAGACCAAGAACCCGCAGAAGGCCGTGCCCCGCGGCATTCTCGGTTCGCTCGCGATCGTCACGGTCCTCTACGTCGCCGTCACGCTGGTGATCACCGGCATGGTGCCGTACACGAAGCTCGCCACGCAGCCGGACGGCACGCGCGCGACGCTCGCGAGTGCGTTCTCGGACAACGGGGTCGACTGGGCGGCAACGGTGATCTCGGTCGGCGCGCTCGCCGGTCTGACCACCGTCGTCATGGTGCTGATGCTCGGCCAGAGCCGCGTGCTGTTCGCGATGTCGCGAGACGGACTGCTGCCGCGCAAGCTCGCGAAGACCGGCAGCCACGGCACGCCGACGCGCATCACGATCATCGTCGGCACGCTGGTCGCGGTCGCGGCGGGCTTCTTCCCCGCGGGCAAGCTCGAAGAGATGGTGAACGTCGGCACGTTGTTCGCGTTCATCCTCGTCTCCGGCGGTGTGCTGGTGCTGCGCAAGACGCGGCCGGACCTGTCGCGCGGCTTCCGCGTGCCGCTCGTGCCGCTGGTGCCGATCCTCGCGATTCTCGCCTGCCTGTGGCTGATGCTGAACCTGACCGCGCTCACCTGGATCCGGTTCATCATCTGGATGGTGCTCGGCGTCGTCGTCTACTTCGTCTACAGCCGACGCAACTCGGTGCTGGGCAAGCAGAGTGACAAGGCAGGCAAGTAGGTCGTGACCAACTAACCTGCCCACCATGGGAAACGCGCGGTGGCTCTCCGAGGAGGAAGGCAGCGCCTGGCATCACTTCGTCCAGGCGTACCACCTCCTCGAGAGGCAGATCGAACAGCAGTTGCAGCGCGACGCGGGCCTCTCGCACGCGCAGTACAACGTGCTGGTCGTCCTGTCCGAACAGCCGGGCAACCGCATGCGCATGACCGAACTGGCGCGCAGGGTCGTGGTCTCGAAGAGCTCGTTGACCTACCAGATCGGCAAGCTGGAGAAGTCGGGACTCGTGCGGCGCGAACCGCACGAGTCCGACGAGCGCGGCATCCTCGCCGTGCTGACCGACGCGGGCAAGGACCTGCTGCTCACCACCGCACCCGGTCACGTCACCACGGTCCGCGAGTACCTGATCGACCTCTTCACGCCGGACCAGCTCGCGCAGCTCGGGTCGTTCATGCAGACCGTGCACGAGAAAGCGGACGACTAGAGCGTCAGCAGGCCTCGTTGGTCGAGCCACTCGGCCACGTCGTCCGGGCCCTGCCGCGTCACGTCCAGCTCCAGCACGGGCAGGATCGACTTCGCCGCGAGCTCGCGGAGTTGCCGCTGTTCCTCGACGAACGGCTCCAGTGCGACGTACTGCTTCGGGTTCGCGCTGATCTTCAGCCGTTCCTCCCGCGCCTCCGCGAACGTGTCCTCGGGCCGCGTGCACAGGACGATCGCGAAGTTGAGCGGCTTCAGCCGTTCCTCCAGCCAGCCGAAGTCGAACTCGCGCCCCTGCCGTGCCTGGAACGCCAGCGTGGACAGGTGGAAGCGGTCGACGATCCAGGAGTAGTAGCGCTGCAGTTCGAACATCCGCACCCACGTCTCGTAGGTCTCCATCGCGTGCGCGGTCTCGTCCGGCGCGAAGTCGATCAGCCCACGACCCCACGGTTCGTTGCTGAACCCGCTCCACTCCGCCGAGATCAACGGCGAGTGGTAGCGGTACCGGCGATGCCCGACGAGACGCGGGTGCTCGTTCAGGGCGAAGGCCAGATCCGTCTTGCCGGTCAGCCGCGTGCCTTCGAGGATCACCTTGGGTGTGAGCTTCATGATGGCAAGCTAGCCCCGTGATCCTGTGTCTCGACGTCGGTTCCACCTGGACCAAGGCCGCTCTCGTCACGCCCGAGGGCGAGCTGGTCCGGACCGGGCAGCACCCGACCACGCCGCCGGAGGTGCTGCGCGGCATCGACGTGCTGCGCTCCGAGGTCGGCGACGGCGAGATCCTCGCGTGCTCGTCGGCCGGCGGTGGTCTCAGGCTTGCCGTCGTCGGTCAGGAACGCGTCGTGAGCGCCGAGGCCGGCTACCGGGTGGCGCTGTCCGCGGGAGCCAAGATCGTGCACGTCAGCGCGGGCTCGGTCGACGTGAAGGCACTCCGTGCCACGACACCGGACCTGATCCTGCTGGTCGGCGGCACGGACGGCGGCGACCGGTCGGTCCTGTTGCACAACGCCGCGAAGCTCGCCCGCGTGGCCGTGCCGATCGTGCTGGCGGGCAACGCCGAGGCGCAGCCGGAAGCGCTGGAACTACTGGCGAAACGCACCGTCGTGGCCTGCCCGAACGTGCTGCCGGACGTCGGTCAGCTGGCCCCGGAACCGGCCCGCCGGGCGATCCGTGAGGCGTTCCTCCAGCACGTGATCGGTGGCAAGGGTCTGTCGCGCGGCCCGAGGTTCCGTCAGCTCGTGCGGGCCGTGACGCCGGATGCCGTGCTGGCAGGCGTTTCCCGGCTCGCGGCACAGGAGCGTGAAGGCGCGGTGCTCGTGGTGGACGTCGGCGGCGCGACCACGGACGTCTACTCGGCGGTGTCGACTGTGGACAGTGAAGGTCTGGAGAGGACGGTCGCGCTGCCGCCGGACCGCCGCACCGTCGAAGGCGATCTCGGCATGCGCTGGTCCGCGCCGGGCGTGGTCAAGGAAGCTCTCGCCGAACGCTTGACGACCGAGGACCTGACCGCGGAAGCCCGGTACCGCGCCGAGAACGTCGACTGGCTGGCGGAAGACCCGGCCGTCGACGTGAAGCTGGCGTCGTTCGCGGCGATTCTGGCTGTGCGCAGGCATCTCAGGCAGGTCGACGGACAACTCGGCCCGCACGGCGCGGGCCTGCTGGTGCTCTCCGGCGGTGTTTTCCGGCACACAAAAGACATCTCGCCGATCATCGAGGCGTTGCGGGCCGACCCGGTGCTGCGACCGGTGCTGCGGACCGCCGAGATCACCGTCGACCGCGACTACGTGCTGGCACCGGTGGGCCTGCTCGCCGAGTCGGGGCGGCTGGAGGCCGCCGACCGACTGGCGAAGCGTCTGGGCTAGGCGGACTCCTCGTCGTCCACGAACTCGAGGAGATCGCCGGGCTGGCACTCCAGAACGCGGCACATGGCTTCCAAGGTGCTGAACCGCACGGCTTTCGCGCGCCCGTTCTTCAGCACCGCGACGTTGGCGGGGGTCAGCCCGACCTTCTCCGCGAACTCGCCGACGCTCATCTTGCGCTTGGCCAGTTCGACGTCGATGCGCACGACGATGGCCATCAGATCACCGCTTCCATGTCGGCGCGCAGCGTAGTGGCGCGCTGCAGCAGCGCCCGCATCACGACGAGCACGAGGCCGACCACGGACACCGCCGACGTGAACAGGAAGAACAACACGATCACGCCGGGGTCGTCGGCGTTGACGCCGACCCAGATGAACACCCCCACCAGCACGACCCACGCCGCCGCGATCGCCCACACCATCACGTCGACCCACTTGATCGCGGCCTCGGTGAAGATCAGGTCCTTGCGCACCAGCGTGAGCAGCTTCCACGTGGCGACGATGACCACCTGCACGCACACGACCCAGAAGATCGACACGATCGTCGAGGGCCACCTCAGGTGGGCCTCCGCGGGGTTCTGCTCCGCCATGTACGCGTACGAGCCTGGGATCGACAACGTCTCCAGCACGACGAGGATCCCGAACAACGCCACCAGGAACACCCGGAGGGCTGTCACCGCCCAACGTTCAGCAATCATGGATCGAGTATCGGTAGTGATCTATCGAAAGTCAATCGGTAGTGATCGTGTTGCAACCGGTCTCTAGAGTGACCGGCGTGGGACTGCGCGAGCGCAAGAAGACCGAGACCCGAGCGGCGTTGTCGGCCGCCGCACTGCGCCTCGCCCTGGAGAAGGGCGTGGACGACGTACGAGTCGACGAGATCGCCGAAGCGGCGAACGTCTCGCCGCGCACCTACAACAACTACTTCGCCAGCCGCGAGCACGCGATCGTCGCCGGCATCACGGCCTCGCGCGCCCTCCAGGTAGCGGACGCACTGCGCTCACGGCCTTCGTCCGAACCGCTGGTCGACTCGATCATCGCCGCGTTCACCGAGCAGTACCGCGAACCGCAGACCGAGGTCCTGGCGCTGATCAACTCGACGCCGGCGCTGCGCGAGGCCTACCTCGACTCGGTGACGTCCGTGGAACCCCCGATCGCCACCGTGATCGCCGAACGCCTGGGCAAGGACCCGCTCGGCGCCGAGGTACTGGCGGCCGCGGTGTCCGCCGCCGCACGCCTGGCGGTGCAGCGCTGGGTGGACGTCCGCCCGTCCGGCCTCGTCGTGGTGCCGGCCACCTCAGTCGAAGACCACCTGCGCGAGGCGATCGGTCACCTCGCGCCCGCGCTCACTTGAGCTCGTCCTTGAGAACGCACATCAACAGGCAGTCGTGCCACTCGCCGTCGCGGAAGAACGCCTGCCGGTACCGCCCGTCGATCTGGAAACCGACCTTCTCGTAGGACCGGATCGCGCGGGCGTTCGCCTCCACGACACCGAGTTCGATCGAGTGCAACCGCATGGTGTCGAACCCGTACCGGCACGCCGTGCGCAGCGCATCGGTGCCGTAGCCGCCACCCCAGTGGTCCTTCTCGCCGATGTAGATGTCGACCTCGGCGCGTGCGTTGATCGGGTCCGCGTCGCGCAGCACGACGACGCCGATCAGCTTGCCGTCCTTGAGCGTCTCGATGCAGAAGGTGACTTTCTCGTACGAGTTCTCCTGGCGGTCGCCGAAGCGTTTGCGCGCCGATGCCAGCGAGGTGTGGAAGTAGCTCGACAGCCACCGCATGACTTCTTCGTCGTTGTGCCAGCGGTGGAACGCGTCGGCGTCCTCGGGTTCGACGGGCCGCAGTCGGACAAGATCCCCAGTGAGCATGGTTCGCAGACTAGACACCTTTCGCGACGGAGGCGGCTTCCGCTGCCTCCTGGAAGTCGACGACGGCACCGCCGTGGTCCCTCGCCCAGTTCGTCAGGACCTCGATCGGCTCGACGAGGGTGCGGCCGAGGTCGGTGAGGCTGTACTCGACCTGCCGGGGCGAGTCGGCACGGCGCTCGACCAGACCGTACTGCTGGAGCCGGCGCAGAGTCTGGGTGAGGACCTTGCGCGAGATGCCGCCGATGAGGTCGACGAGCTCACCGTGCCGGCGAGGCTGGTGGCTGAGGCCGAAGAGCACCAGCACTGCCCACTTGTCGGAGATGATCTCGACCGCCAGGCGCGTGGGGCAGTCGGCGAGGAAGGCCGGTCCGGCCGCGTTCTGCATGTGAATCGAAGGTACCAGGAGGTAACCGACGGCTTCGTAACGTCTTCCGCAGCAGCGAGTTCAGCACCAGATGCGGAGGAATCCCATGCCACGAGTCGTCGTGTTCGACGAGTTCGGCGGTCCGGAGGTCATGCACGTCGTCGAGGAGCCGGTCGTCGAACCCTCGGCCGGTGAGGTGCGGGTCAGGATCGAGGCGTTCGCGGTCAACCCGCTCGACCAGATGATGCGTTCCGGGGCCTTGCCCGCGGTCGTCCCCCTGCCGCACGCTCGCCTCGGCGTCGAAGGAACCGGCGTCGTCGATGCGCTGGGCCCTGAGACCGCCGGACTGGAGGTCGGTGATCCGGTGATCATCACGGCCGTTCCGGACGCGAGCGTCAGGGGCAGCTACGCCGACTACACCACGGTTCCCGTGAGCCGGGTCATCACCCGGCCCGCCGGGCTCGGAGTCGAGGAGGCGGCGGCGATCTGGGTCACGTACTCCACCGCCTACGGCGCCCTCGTCGAGAAGGCGAGGATGCGGCCGGGCGACCACGTGCTCATCACCGCCGCGTCCGGTGGCGTCGGCCGGGCGGCGATTCAGATCGCCAATCAGATCGGCGCCGTGCCCATCGCCGTCACGCGGCACAGCGCGAAGAAGGACGACCTGCTCTCCGCCGGTGCGGCCGCGGTCATCGCCACCGACCACGCGGACGTCGTCGAAGCCGTCCGCCGGCACACCGGAGGTGCCGGTGCCGACATCGTCCTCGACGTGGTCATGGGCCCCGGCCAGCAGGATCTGCTGAAGGCCGCCCGTCCCGGCGGAACGCTGGTCGCCGCGGGCTTCCTGGACCCACGGCCCACGCCCTTCCCCGCCGGCCCGCCGCTCACGATCTTCAGCTACCGGAGCTTCGAGCACACCCTCGACGCCGTCGTGGTGAATCGCATGGCGGCCTTCCTGAACGCCGGTGTCCGCCTCGGTGCCCTGCGGCCCGCCGTCGGCAGGGTGTTCGCCCTCGACGACGTCGTCGAGGCACACCGCCACCTGGAGAAGGGGCTCCACGACGGGAAGAAGATCGTCGTCACGGTCTAGTGGTGTGGCGCTAGGAGCCGCCCAACGCGTCCCGCGACCGAGCTTCCGGCCTGCGCGCGAACGGCAGCGAAGGCGACTCCGGCGCGTCCACCTGCAACAGTCCCGCCGCGATCGCCACGGCCCGGTCCCACTCCGGGTCCGACGTGTAGTCCGAGTGCGCCGACACCCCCGACCGCCACCGACGGCCGGGGAACGGGCCTCGCTGCGGATCCGGCAGCCAGTGGTCGCCGCCCAGCACCAACGCCCCGGTGGGCCCGCGCAACGCCGGTGCCAGCGCGCCCTCCGAGCCGTCCTCCCGGTAGCCGACGCCGAGCAACATGCCGTCGAACACCTGCCGCCGCCACGTCGTCACCGCGCCGCCCAACGGATCCGTGCCCCGGCACAGCGCGCGCCAGCGTCCGTCCAGCCCGCCGGCCAGCCGGGCCAGTGACGCGTGCGGCACCACGGCGGGGAACGCCCGCGGATAGGCCCACTGGAGCTGTGAACCTGCTGTCAGCAGGCCGATCCGTTCGCGGTCGTGCGCGGGCAGTTCCTCCAGCAACCGGGCTGCCGCGACGGCGACCAGCAAAGATCCCTGTGAGTGTCCACAGAGGACGACGCGGGTCCCTGGGTCGCGCAGGTGGTCCTGCACGCGGGCGACGAGCTCCGGCACGACCTTCAGCGCGTAGCAGGGCGGCACGATCGGGTGAGCTTCGCGCGGCCAGAACTGCGCGATGTCCGCGATGATCCCGAGCCGCCGTCCGGACTCCGGTTGCCGCGCCGCCAGATAGACGGCGCGCAGCAGTGACACGGCCAGCAAGCCGAGCACGAACACGCCGAAAGCCGAGAACACCGCCCAAGAGCCGAGCGGGACGTTCTGCACCCGCAGCACCGTGGCCAGCACAGCACCGACCACCAGCACGGACGCGATGATCAGGATCATGTGGTGGCCGTGGTTGCGTTCCCAGCGCGCCCACCACCACGCGCGTGTCGCGGTGCGAAGGTCGCGCATCCGGCCGGAGTGCAGCAACGACGCCTCGCGCGCCCACACCTTGCCCTTGCGGAACGCCCGCCACCGCACGGCGCCGGTGAACGACGCCACCGCGAACGTGCTCAACAGCGCCAAAGCGCCCGCCACACCCCACAACAGGGTGATGTACTCGTAGCCGGCGGGCAGCCTCAGCCCGTCGCCCAAAGCCTTGCGGACCGGCAACGCCACCCCGGCGCCGAAACCACCGCCGAGCAGCCCGGCGATCGCCAGCACCGGCGCGGAGAACCAGCCGCCGGCCCACGGCCGCAGTTCGCGCGGCAACGACTTCCAGGTGCCCCGCGCGAGCAGGGCGGCGGGGAGCAGCATCAGCCCGAACAGCACCAGCACGAACGCCATCAGCAACGCCACGACCTGCACGGTCACGTCCGCGCCGGGCACCCGCAACGGCAGCTGTTCCTGCAAACCGAGTGTCGTCAGAACCAAAAGCACCGAGAACACCATCAGCAGCCGTCGCGGCTTGCGGCCCAACGCCGCGCGTAGCCACCGTCCGCCGCGATGAGGCGCACCGCCCGTGGGGTCGTCCAGCAGCAGCACACCGAGCACGGACACGCCGATGAGCACGAGAGACACGATCCACGCCACCGTGATCGCCACACCCATGCCGCCGGTGGCCGTGAGCTGCTTCAACGGACCGCCCAGGGCGATCAGCGCCGTCACCGCGAGCGACGTCACGACGTGCAGCGACCGCAACGCCGGCGTGTCCGGGTCGGTCGCGACGTGGGCGCCGGGCAGTCCGGACGCGGGCTGCTTCTCCTGCTCCTCGGCGTCGGCGATGGCCTTGCGCTCGATCCGCCACTCGACGTGCGAGACGCGCCGCATCACCGCGATCACCACGACGATCGGCAGCAGCCCCAGAAAGGTCCGGAACCAGGGAAACGTGCGCACGTCCGCCGGAATGCTGGTCAAACACGCAGTACCCGGCCGGAGACACTGGGCGGCGAGCAGGTCCAGGCTGACCACGGAGATCTGCGCGACCAGCAACGCCGTCAGCAGCAGTGCGAACACTCGCAACAACGACCGCAGACCGATGCCGAGCAGGTGAGCGGGCAGATTCCGCTCGGGGACGGGAGGGAGCATCCAGTGCGCGACGTTCGCGATGCTGAACGGGAAGAGCAGCGCCCACGTGGCCTTGGCCACACCTCCGGACGTCATCCCGCCCCACAGGTAGCCCTCCACGACGCGGGGGATCGGACGTCCCTCGGTCTGCAGCACCGGTCCTGGCGCGGGCCTGCGGAGTCTGTCCGCCGGGCGCACGATGCGCCCGAGGCCGTCTCCCGCAACGTCCACGGCCGCAACGGCGTCGACCAGCGTTTGCGGCGTCGTTCCCTGCACGCCATGTACCCGCAGTTCGACGACACGTGTGTCCGGGCCCGCAATCAACACCCGTGACCTCCCTTACCCAACGTTCGGGTCATAGTGGTCCATCGGCGGGCGGTATGGTCGGACGACACCCTCTCTGAAGTGCCCTGGAGGACTTCGCAATGACCTCGGACCGGTTGCAGACCCGCAACGGCATCGACTTCGCCGTGGCCGACCTCTCGCTCCACGAGTTCGGTCGCAAG
>NZ_JBIWKS010000031.1:0-23616 GCF_044765805.1 Lentzea sp. NPDC102401
CACCCGCGACCCCACCGAGGCAGTCCGGATCGCACCGCACCACCGCACCGCCTCAGCCAACAACCAGCGCAAACCACTCTAAGTCACCGGTATTGCCGCTAGGCCTTGTCCTCCGGCCGGGCCGCGATCGCCCTCCTACGGCTTGCTGATCTCCAGCTGGAGCTCGGTCACCCAGTCGGCCGGGTCGCCCTCGCCGTAGTTCAGGTACACCTCGCGGGCGAACCCGTTCTGCTTGTACCCGTGCGCCTCGATCCACGCCGCCACGGCCTGGTAGGTCACGTCGACGTCGTCCATGGTGCCGCGGTGCACGACGGTCGCCGCCTCGGCCAGCGCGGGCAGGTCGACGACCTCGAACTCGTAGGCCGGCGACGACTCGACGGCCACGGTCACCCCTGCGTGCACGACGACCTGGTCGCCCTCGGCGGGCTCGTAGGTGGCGATCCCGTACCCGGACGGCGCGACCCCCGCGCGGCCCAGTCGTTCGAAGAGCTGCGGGTACAGCGGCTGGATGACCGGGCCGATGTCCTCGGGCCCGTAGGAGGCGGCGGTCGCGGTCAGCCGGGCGACCCGGACGGCGGGAACGGGCTTCACAACGATCTCGTCGGTCGGCATGGCGCCTTCTCTTTCGATGGCACGGAGACGTGCCTCGACCCGCCGCAGCCGCGACTCGTCCGCGAGGATCTGCTGCCGCAGCTCGGCGCGCCGCAACGAAAGCATGCCGTGCAACTGCTCGACGGAAAGCTTTTCGTCGAGCACCACACGCACCTGGTCGAGCGTCAGACCGAGGTCCTTCAACGCGAGCAGGCGGTTGAGTCGTTGCAGCTGGGCGGCGGTGTAGAAGCGGTAGCCGGTGGCCGGGTCGACGCGGGCCGGCAGGAGCAGCCCGACCGCGTCGTAGTGGCGCAGCATCCGCACCGACACCCGCCCCAGATGGGCGAAGTCTCCGATGGTGAACATGACTGCTCCTGTGTAGGGGCTGACACGGTGTGAGGGTCAAGAAATGATGGGTTTGAGCAACGCACCGGGTGGACATCCTGGGACGTTGACGAGAGGTGGCACATGACGTTCGCACATCCGGCGCTCTTCTACTCAGATGAGGACTCCTACATCGACGGGACCGTGCCGTTCGTCATGGAAGGTCTCGCGAGCGCCGAACCGGTCGCCGTGGCGGTGCCCAGCACGAACCTGGAGCTGCTCAAAGAGGCGCTGAGCGGGTTCGCCCACCTCGTGACGTTCATCGACATGGCGGACACCGGCCGCAACCCCGGCCGGATCATCCCCGAGCTCCGCGCGTTCGCCGACCGGCATCGCGGGGCCGTCCGCATCGTCAGCGAGCAGGTGTGGGACCTGCACACCGACGTCGAGTACCCGGCGTGCGCGCTGCACGAGGCGCTGGTCAACTACGCGTTCAGCGGCCGTGACGTGAGCATCCTGTGCCCCTACAGCATCACCACCCTCACCCACGAGGTCCTGGCCGACGCCGAGAAGACCCACCCGGTCGTGATCGACGCGAGCGGCCACCGTCCCAGCGACCACTTCCACCCCGCGCGGGTGGTCGTCGCGGCCCACTCGATGCCGTTGCCCATCCCGTCCGACGCGGCGAGCACGTCCGTCGGCGCCGGGACGATGGCGGCGGTGCGCGCGTTCGCCCGTGAGCAGGCCGTCAAGCTCGGTCTGTCCCACGGTCGCGTCGACGACTTCGCGCTCGCGGTCACCGAGCTCGCGACGAACAGCGTGCGGCACGGCGGGGGCGAGAGCACGGTCCGCGTCTGGGCCGAACCGAAAAGTATTGTTTGCCAAGTCAACGACAACGGGCACATCACCGATGTTCTGGCCGGCCGAACGCCTGTTCACGCAAACGAACCAGGCGGTCGCGGTCTGTTGCTCGTCAACCGTTTGGCGGACCTCGTGCGCACCCAAACGACGTCGTCGGGCACTGCAATCCAAGTCAGATTCGATCTGGGTGACAAAAAGGCAACGTGATCCACATACATTTGGGCGACTTCGTTATAGCTTGAGCACGTGCACGACGAGGAAGCGACGGCAATCGGTTACACGGGGGCGCGTTTCGGGTCGCCCGCGACCCGTAGACGGCTACGCGCCGACGGAAGTGAAGACTTCACTGGCGCGGAGACGCAACAACTGCCCCGTCAGCAACCGTTGCGCCAACGCCCACCGGAACCGCCACCGGAGTGGCCTGTGCAAGAGCAAGAACCGACCCACGCCCCTGCTAGGGACAGCTCGCTCATCCGTCCCTACGCCCGCACCGGCGGCCGCACGACGGCCCGCCACGACCTGCGTCTGGAGACGCTGCTCTCCACCGACGAGGACCGGCTCTACCGCGCCACCAACGACCAGGCCGCGATGATGCGCCTGTGTCTGCAGCCGCGGTCGGTCGCCGAGATCTCGGCGCTCATGAAGATCCCGCTCGGCGTCACGCGGGTGCTGCTGAGCGACCTGATCACGCTCAACCTGGTCGCGGTGCACGAGCCGGCCGCCCAGCCGAACGTCGCGTTGCTCGAACGCGTGCTGTCCGGGTTGCGCAAGTTGTAACCGTTCGCCAACGCGCGGGACGACGCTCGGGCGCCGATAATGTGGATCGTGGCGAACCCGAGCGACGAGTCCCCGAAAACGCCGGTCACCGAACCGATCCCGGCCGCACCGGCACCGGTCGCACCGAAGAGGACGACACGGCCCACGCGGATCAGCGGTACCTGGGTCGCCGTGCTGGTGGCGATCGTCGTGCTGATCTTCCTGCTGATCTTCATCCTGCAGAACGGCGGCAACGCCACGATCCACTTCCTGTGGGGCGAGTTCAGCCTTCCCCTCGGGGTGGCGCTGCTGTTCGGCGCGATCGGCGGTGCGTTGCTCGTCGCCGTGGTCGGCGCGGCCCGCATCCTGCAACTCCGCCGTCAGGCCAAGCGGACCGCCACGCCTATTGGTCGTCCCGCGACCTCATCACCAGCTCGACGCGAGAGCTGATCTCCAGCTTGCGGAAGATCTTGCGCAGGTGGAAGTTCACCGTGTGCGGTGACATGAACAGCTGCGTGGAGATCTGCCGGTTCGTCTGACCCTTGGCCACCAGGTTGGCGATCGCCCGTTCGGTGTCGTCCAGACTGGGCCATCCGGACGCGGGTCGCGCCGGAGCGGCCCTGCGGCGCCTGCCGAGCTTGCGCAACCGACCCAGGACCCGTGCGCCGTCCCGCGACGCGCCGATCTCCCGGTACAGGCCGAGCGCGGTCTCCAGCGCCCTCACCGACTCCGCCCGGTCCGGCGTGCCCGTGAGCAGCACGCCGAGGTCCTCGGCAGCGTTCGCCCGCGCCCACAGGTCGCGGTGCTGCTGCGCGGCCAGCTCCAGCAGTTTCGCGTCGGCGTCGAACAGACCGCGCGCGTGCACCGCGGCCGCGACGACGGCGCCGAACGCGGGGTGTTCCTCGGCGAGCCGTTCCGCGCGGTCCACGACGGCCTTCGCCAGCCGCTCGTCCCCCGCCTCCAGCGCCCGGCGGACGAACCACCCGGCGGCGCGGGGTTCCTCCGCGAAGAGCCCCGACGACACCAGGCCCGGGTACTCGTCGGTGAGCAACGCCAGCGCCTTCTCGAGCCCGGAGCCGACGTGGGTGACGAGCACGTCGGCCCACTGGTAGTAGGCGCGGGAGAAGAGGATCTCGTCGGCGGGGACGTGCTCGCGGTAGCGCTCGACGTGCTCGATCGCCGCGGGCAGGTCGCCGGTGTGGACCGCGACCATCGCCAGCACCGCCAGCGCGGGCGCCACCACCGTCTCGTGCCCGGTCTCCTCCGCCACCGTCAGCGCGGCGCGCGCCTCGGCGGAGGCCTCCTCGATCCGCCCCGCCTGCAACAGGATCCGCGCCCGCACGACCGCGGTCATGACCTCCCTGGTCACCACCGCGGACGGCCCGCTGCGCACGCGCCGCACCACGTCGTCCGCGTCGGCGAACTCCCGCAGCCCCGCGAGCAGCGTCGCGAACAGCAACTGCGGGTAGGCGCTGAGGTCGTGGGAGGTGCTCGACCGCGCGGCCTCGCGGGCGAGTTCGAGGGCCGCGCCGGGCCGCCCGGTGTCGCGCGCGATCGCCGCGAGCACGGCCAAAGCCGTTGCCAGCACGTCGTCCGGCCCGCCCTGACGGGTGCGCACGACCTCCTCGGCGAGTTCCTCGGCGCGGCGCCGGTCGTGGCCGAGCAAGGCCATCAGCCGGGTGATCTCCACCCACGGCGCGAGTTCCGGGGCCAGGTCGGGTTCGCGCAGCAACGCCTCGGAGATCTCCAGCGACTCGGCGTGCCGGGCGCCCAGCAACGACGTCGTGGCCACGCAGTGCCGGAGTTTGGCGGCGGGTTCCGGGGACACGTGACGGGACAGGGCTTCCCGCGCGAGCGCCTGCGCGGCGGTGAGCCTGCCGGCCGCGGTGAGTGCGCGCACCGCCATGACCGTGCGGTGGACCAGCGAAGCAGACGCTTGGTCGGTCAGTTCGAGCGCGCGCACCGCGAGTTCGGCGGCGGCCTCGGGGGCGTTCCACAGCACGGCTTTCGCGGCCTCGACGAGGCCGTCGATCGACCGGGCGTCGCCGCGCTGGGCGCCGTGCAGCAGGTGCCGCGCGGCCAGCACGGCGGAATCCCCGCGTGCCAGCAGCATCTCGCCGGCCTCGCGGTGCAGCGCGCGCCGCACGGGCAGGGGCACGGAGTCGGCGACCTGCCGCCACAGCAGCTCGTGACGGAACGCCAGCCGGTCGTCCAGCGACGTCACGACGCCCGCGCCGATGACCTCGTCCAGTGCGGGCAACAGGATCGCGGTGCTCGACGCCAGCATCTCCGCCACGTCACCGGGTTCGAAGCGCGGCCCGAGCACCGAGGCGACCTGCAGGAGGTGCCTCGCCTTGCCGCTCAACGCACTCACGCGGTCGCGCAGCAACGCCTCGGTGGCACGCGGCGAGCGGTCGGTCCTGATCGAGGCGTGCCCGGCGGTGACCACCACCTGGTCGTCCCGCTGGAGAGCGGCGAAGAGGCCGACCAGCGCGGCGGGATTGCCCTGGGCGAGCGAAGCAAGCGCTTTCAGGTCCTGGTCGGGGATGCCGCCGGTCAGGTCGGTCACGAGATCCTCGACCACGTTGTCCGCCAACGGCCTCAGCTCGATCCGGGTCGCTCCGCGTCCTGCGGCGGCGGCGAACAGGCGGTCCGCACCCTCGCCGCGGCGGCGAGCGAGCAGCCACACCACCTTCTCGTGCGTGGACGCGGGTAACAGTGCGCGCAGGGCTGCCAGGGTTTCCGGCTCGGCCAGGTGGAGATCGTCCAGCACGACGAGTGCGGGACCGTCCGGGCGGCGGTCGGCCAGGCGGGCCAGCAGGAACGGCTGATCGAACTCGTCCTGGGTGGTGGCCACCTCGAACCCGCGGCCCGTGGCGACGGCGGCGATCTCGGCCAGCAACCGCGTCTTCCCGGTGCCCGCCTCCCCCTCGATCAACACCACACCGGTGCCCGCGTTCAGCACGCCGCTCAGGAGCTCCCGTTCTCCCTCACGGCCGCGAAACACCCCGTCCTGATTCCCCGACACCCATTTTTCCTTTCGCTCCGCGGCGGCGGAGAACACTCGTTGCAATACCACAACGACCTGCACCACGACCAGCCCCGAAGCGCCTCTCCTAGGCCGTTGGGATGAGCGGGTGAGGCCGCCGCCACGCTGCCGCTACCCATTCGAGTAGTTGCCCGCGGGATCATACGTGCAGCCCTCCTGTTGAGACGCCCTTGACGCGGGAACCTTTACCTGGGCAAGTGGAGCGCTTTCTCCTAACATCAATTCCGCTGATACTTTCAGCGGCGGATTGTGGAGAGATCTTGGAAAACCGGCTGAAAGTGTGGTGCGCCGGAATCAGCGATCAGGTGGTGCCGGGCACGACCACGGTGGTGGAAGGCGCACCCGGCACGGGCAAGACGGCGGCACTGGACGACCTCGCCGCGCGCTGGCGGGGGCAGGTCGTGCGGGCGCGGGGCAGTGCGCTGGAAGGCGACCTGCCGTTCGGAGTCGTGGCACAGCTCTTCGACCTGATCGACCCCGATCTCGTGCCCGCGGAGGCGATGAGTGCGTTGCAGCTCACAGCCGTGACCGCCGATTTTCCCGCCCTGCAGGGCATCTATCGGCTGGCCGCCGGGCTGGCCGCGCGCGGTGACCTGCTCGTCGTCGTGGACGACGCGCACTGGGCCGATGCCGCTTCCCTGCGCTGGCTCGCCTATCTGGCGTTGAGGGTGCAACGGTTGCCCATCGCTCTCGTGCTGGCCGTGGGTGTGGGCGAGCGGTGTGACGATCCTTCTCATGGCGAGATCATGGCGGCGTGCCAACGGGTCACGCTGGACAACCTGACCCCGGCCGAGATCGGTGTGCTGGTCACGTCGGCGCTGGGTGAGGCCGCGCCTGAGTTCGTGACGGCCTGTGTGGAGGCGACCGGCGGCAACCCGCTGACGGTGACGCGGCTGCTCAAGGCGTTGGCGGAGGACCGGGTGCCGCCGACCGCCGAAGCGGCGTGGAGGGTCGCCCAGCGCGGCGCGGAGGTGGCCGGCGAGATCATGGCCGCCCGGCTGCGCCGCCGTCCGGCTGCCGTGGTGGCCACGGCGCATTGCCTTGCGGCCCTGGGCTCTTCGCCGCATCCCGGCGTGCTGGCCGAGCTGACCCGGCTCAGTCCCGTCGAACTGGCCGAGGCGATGCGGACGGTCGAACTGCTCGGCGTGGCCGGGCCCGCGGTCCTCGACGACATGCCGGCCGGTGCGCGGGCCGCGTTGCATCTTCGGGCCGCACGGTCGTTGCGCACGCACGGCGCATCGGACCGGGCCGTCGCCGATCATCTGCTGGAGACCTCGCCCGGTCTGGAACCGTGGGCGGGCGAGGTGCTCGACCGCGCCGCGCAGGAGGCGGTGAACCACGGCGACACGGCCGGTGCCGCGCGGTTGCTGTGGCGGGCGTTGCGCGAACCGGTGGCGAACCCGTCACGGGCGTTGCGGCTGCTGGGAATCGCCGAGCTGGTCGGCGACCTGCCCGGCGCGACGGCCCGGCTGCGCGAGGCGTTCCAGTCCGATGTGGACGACGTGGAGTCCGCGGTGGCCCTGTCCTACGCGCTGCACGCCGAGGGCAACCCCGCCGAGATCCCCGTGGTTCTGGGTGGTTCCCCACCGGCCCAGGCACATCTGGTCGTGCACGGACTGGTGTGGCAGGAGGCCGTGCCGTCGTCGGTGCCGCTCGACACGCCCGCCGGCGTGCTGCACCACGTGATGGTCGGGGACATCAGTGCCGTGGAAGCGGTTCCGCTCGTGTCGGCCGCGGGCGTGCTGTCGTCGCTGGCGTCCGCGATGACGCTGAACCTGGCCGACTCGCTGGACGAGGCGCTGGCCGTGCTGGACGAGGTCGACCGCGCGCAGGCTCCGGCGTTGCGGGCGCTGACGAACGTGATGCGCGCGAACGTCCAGCGCCGCAAGGGAGATCTCGTCTCGGCCCGCGCCGACCTGGAGGTCGCGGCCGACCATCTGCGCCAGGACCGGCGCTGGCACGCGGTGTCGACGTGGCACGCCGCGTTGCTCGCCGACATCCTGCTCGAGGAGGGCCGCCTGGACGAGGCCGCCGCGGTCATCGCCGAGGCCTCGACGGACGAGGCGCGGCGCGTCTGGTCGTACGGCGGCGTGCTGACCGTGCGCGGGCGGATGCTGACCGCACGAGGCGACGATCACGAGGCCCTGGAAGCGTTTCTGGCCGCCGGACGGCACTGCGCGGCGTGGCCGTACCGCAATCCGGCGGCGCTGTCGTGGCGTTCCGGCGCGGCGCTGGCGAGCGCGGCGATGGGCGACGGCGAACGGGCCCGCGAACTGGCCATGGAAGAGGTCGCGCTGGCCCGCGACTGGGGTGCGCCCAGGGCGTTGGGCATGGCGTTGCGCGCGGCCGGCCGGGTGACGGCGGGCGCGGCCGGGCGGACGTTGCTGGAAGAGGCCGTGCGGGTGCTGCGCGGCTCCCCCGCCCGCCTGGAGCTGGCGCGCGCGTTGGTCGATCTCGGCGTCGTGGTGCGCCGTCAGGGCGACACGGCTTTCGCACGCACCTGTCTGCGTGACGCGATGGACCTGGCGCAGAAGTGCGGATCCTCGGCGATGGCCGCGCGGGCCTACTCCGAACTGGTGGCGACGAGCGCCGGACCTCGACGGATGCGGCAGACCGGTCCGACCGCGCTCACCCCGACGGAGCACCAGGTCGCGGAACTGGCCGCACGCGGTCGTTCGGACGACGAGATCGCGTCCACGCTGCTCATGCCCGTCGGCGGCGTCGAGGGCGTGCTCTCGGGGATCTACCGCAAGCTCGGAGTGTCCGGCCGTTTGCGGCTGGCGGATGCTCTGTTCGTGGACTAGTTCGGACCCGTTCGGCCGATAGAACCCGTTGCGGCATTCGGCCTATGGTCCTGCGCATGGCGAGCGAATTTCAGCGCAGCAAGGTGCACCTGGTGTTCGGCGCGATGGACGTCACCGGCGACGGCTATCTGACCGAGGAGGACTTCCGGCTCCTCGCCGCGCGCTGGGCGGAACTGCGCGGCAGCGACGAGAAGCTGCTGTCCCAGGTGATGCTCGGCTGGTGGACGACCCTGCAGTCGGCCGCGGGCGGCGCGGAACGCGTGACGCTGGACGACGTCCTGAACGTCGTGGACGTGCTGCCCACCAACATCGAGCCGGTGCTCGGCACCGCGGACGTGATGTTCGGTGCCGTCGACGCGGACGGCGACGACTACGTCTCCGAGGACGAGTACCGGATGATGATCGAGGCCTGGCTCGGCCACGAGGGCACGACCGACTTCTCCGTGCTGGACCTCGACGGCGACGGCAGGCTGTCGCGGGCCGAGTTCGCCACGCTGTGGGCGGAGTTCTGGGCCGGCGACAACGCGGACGCCGCCGGCTCCTACGTGTTCGGACCTGTTCAGGCGGCCTGAACGAGGGAGAAGAACTCCTGGCGTGTCGCGGGGTTCTCCCGCAGCGCGCCCTTCAACGCCGAGGTGACCGTGCGGGATCCGTTGACCCGCACACCCCTGAGCGACATGCACATGTGCTCGGCCTCGATCACGACGCCGACTCCCAAGGGCCGCAGGTGTTCCTGCAGCCAGTCGGCGACCTGCTTGGTGAGCCGTTCCTGCACCTGCAGGTCGCGGGCGAACATCTCCACGACCCGCGCGAGCTTCGACAGGCCCAGGATCCGTTCTCCCGGCAGGTATCCGACGTGCGCGACGCCGTGGAACGGCAGCATGTGGTGCTCGCACAACGACTGCACGGGAATGCTGCGCGCCAGCACGAGTTCGTCGTAGCCCTCGTCGTTCGGGAACGTCGTCATGGTGAAGGCGCGCGGGGTCAGCATCTCCTCGTAGGCCTCGGCCACACGGCGCGGGGTGTCGGCCAGGTGCGCCGAGTACGGGTCCTTGCCCAGTGCCTTGAGCAGGTCCGTGACCGCTCGCTGCGCCGCCTCGACGTCCATGTTCGCCACGGTAGATCCGTTCGCCGAATTTAGTCAACAAGAGTAGGTTTTAGAGATGGCCGACCCCGTCGCCGCCGTCGCGGCCCTCGACGAGCCGAACCGCCGCCGGCTCTACGACTTCGTCGTGCACCAAATCGCGCCCATCAGCAAGGACGAGGCCGCGCAGGCCGCTGGGCTCCCCCGCACGACGGCCGCGTTCCACCTCGACAAGCTGGTCGAGATGGGCTTGCTCACAGTGGTGCACCAGCGGCGCACCGGTCGCACCGGACCTGGCGCGGGGCGACCGGCGAAGCTGTACCAGCGCTCCGAGGAGCAGATCGAGGTGTCGCTGCCCGACCGCCGTTACGAGGCCGCGAGCCATCTGGTCACGGACGCGTTGATGGAGGCGGAGAGCACCGGCGAGCCTCCGCGCGAGATCCTCAACCGGCGTGCCCACGAGTGGGGCGCGGACCTGGCCTCCACGGCCTCGGGCGATCTGACCGGGGCGTTGGGAGACTTCGGTTTCGAGCCCCGGACCGAGGGCGGCTCGATCCTGCTGGGCAACTGCCCGTTCCACAGCCTGGCGCAGCGGCACGCGCAACTGGTGTGCGGCATGACCCTGTGCCTGATCAACGGCCTGCTGGACGGGATCAAGGCGAACGGCTTGTCCGCCCGCCTCGATCCGTCACCTGGTCAGTGCTGTGTCCGCGTCGTTCAGGCGCCGTCCTCCAGGTCGCCCTCGGTCTCGAGGTAGGCCGCCCGCAGCGCGTCCAAAGTGGACTCCTCCGGGTGCTCCCACATCTTGCGCTCGGCCGCCTCCAGCAGACGCTCGGCGATGCCGTGCAACGCCCAGGGGTTGCTGGTCTGCAGGAACTTCCGGGTCTCCGGGTCGAGCACGTACGACTCGGTCAGCTTCTCGTACATCCAGTCCGCGACGACGCCGGTCGTGGCGTCGTAGCCGAACAGGTACTCGACCGTCGCCTGCAGTTCGAACGCACCCTTGTAGCCGTGGTTGCGCATCGCCCCGATCCAGCGCGGGTTCACCACGCGGGCGCGGAAGATCCGTGAGGTCTCCTCCGTCAACGTGCGCGTGCGGACCGCCTCGGGGCGCGTGCTGTCGCCGACGTACGCGGCGGGTGCCTTGCCCGTCAACGCCTTCACCATCGTGACCATGCCGCCGTGGTACTGGAAGTAGTCGTCCGAGTCGGCGATGTCGTGCTCGCGGGTGTCGATGTTCTTGGCCGCCACCGCGATCCGCCGGTACGCCGACTCCATGTCCGCGCGCGCCGCCACGCCGTCCACGCCACGCCCGTACGCGTAGCCACCCCACACCGCGTAGACCTCGGCGATGTCGGACGAGTCGCGCCAGTTGCGGCTGTCGATCAACGGCAGCACGCCCGCGCCGTACGCACCCGGCTTGGAACCGAAGACGCGCAACGTGGCCCTGCGCTGGTCGCCGTGCTCCTCCAGGTCCTTGAGCATGTGCGCCCGCACGAAGTTGTGCTCCGCGGGCTCGTCCAGCGCGGCCACCAGTTGCACGGCATCGTCCAACATGGACACGACGTGCGGGAAGGCGTCCCGGAAGAAGCCGGAGATGCGGATCGTGACGTCGATGCGCGGCCTGTCCAGTTCGTCGAGGGAGACGACCTCGAGGCCGGTGACGCGGCGCGACTGGTCGTCCCACACCGGCCGCACGCCCAGCAGCGAGAACACCTCGGCGATGTCGTCACCGGCGGTGCGCATCGCGGACGTGCCCCAGACCGACAGCCCGACCGAGGGCGGCCACTCGCCGTCGTTCTCCTCGCGGTAGCGGGCGAGCAGCGAGTCGGCCATCGCCTGGCCGGTCTCCCACGCGAGCCGCGACGGGATCGCCTTCGGGTCGACCGAGTAGAAGTTGCGGCCGGTCGGCAGCACGTTCACCAGGCCGCGCAACGGAGAACCCGACGGGCCGGCCGGGATGTAGCCGCCGTCCAGCGCGTGCAGGACGTTCGTCATCTCGTCGGTGGTGCGCGCCAGCCTGGGCACGACCTCGACCGCCGCGAACTCCAGGATCTTCTGGACGTCCTCGGACTCGTGCAGAGTCTTGGCCGTGTCCCGATTCCAGCCCGCGTCCTCCATCGCCTGGACGAGTCCGCGCGCCTCTTCCTCAATCGCGTCAACGTCTTCGCGAGCGGTGGTCGTGAGTCCGAGCGCCTCGCGCAGGCCGGGCAGCGCGGCGACCTGACCGCCCCACATCTGCCGCGCCTGCAACATCGCGAGCACGAGGTTGACGCGGACACTGCCGGTCGGCGCCTCGCCGAGGATGTGCAGGCCATCGCGGATCTGGACGTCCTTGACCTCGCACAGCCAGCCGTCGACGTGCAGGATGAACTCGTCGAACTCGGCGTCGTGCGGCCGGTCGTCCAGGCCCAGGTCGTGGTCGAGCTTCGCGGCCTTGATCAGCGTCCAGATCTGCGCGCGGATCGCCGGCACCTTGGCCGGGTCCATCGCGGAGATGTTGCCGTACTCGTCGAGCAACTGCTCCAGCCGCGCGATGTCGCCGTAGCTGTCGGCGCGGGCCATCGGCGGCACGAGGTGGTCGACCAGCGTGGCGTGCGCGCGCCGCTTGGCCTGCGTGCCCTCACCGGGGTCGTTGACGAGGAACGGGTAGACCAGCGGCAGGTCGCCGAGCGCCGCGTCCGTGCCGCAGGACGCCGACATGCCGACGGTCTTGCCCGGCAACCACTCCAGGTTGCCGTGCTTGCCGACGTGCACCACGGCGTCCGCGCCGAAGTTCGACTCGATCCACCGGTACGCCGCGAGGTAGTGGTGCGACGGCGGCAGGTCCGGGTCGTGGTAGATCGCGATCGGGTTCTCGCCGAACCCGCGCGGCGGCTGCACGATCACGACGACGTTGTTGGACCGCAACGCGGCCAGCACGATCTCGCCGTCCTTGGACTTGCTGTGGTCGACGAAGAGCGTGCCCGGCGCCTCGCCCCAGTGCTCCTGCATCGACTCGCGGAAGTCCTCGGGCAGCGTCTCGTAGAACTCCCGGTAGTCCGCCGCGGCGATGCGCACGGGGTTGCTCTCGAACTGCTCCTGCGTCAACCAGTCCGCGTCCTGGCCACCGGCCGCGATCAACGCGTGGATCAGCGCGTCGCCGTCCAGCTCCTGCACGCCCGGCAGCGCGTCGCCGATGTCGTAACCGTGCTCCTGCATGGCCTTCAGCAACCGCACGGTCGACGCCGGCGTGTCCAGGCCGACCGCGTTGCCGATGCGGGAGTGCTTGGTCGGGTACGCCGACAACATGACCGCGATCCTGCGCTCCGCGACCGGGATGTGCCGCAGCCTGCCGTGCCGGACCGCGATGCCCGCGACGCGCAGCGCCCGTTCCGGGTCGGCCACGTAGACGGTGAGGCCGTCGGAGTCGATCTCCTTGAAGGAGAACGGAACCGTGATGATCCGGCCGTCGAACTCGGGGATCGCGACCTGGGTCGCGGTGTCCAAAGGAGACAGTCCGTCGTCGTTGGCGTCCCACGACTCGCGGCTCGACGTGAGGCACAACCCCTGCAGGATCGGCACGTCGAGCGCGGCCAGCGCGCCGACGTCCCACGCGTCGTCGTCGCCGCCGGCGGACGCCTTCGCGGGGTTCGTGCCGCCCGCCGCGAGCACCGTCACGACGAGCGCGTCGGCTTGGCGCAGCGTGTCGAGCAGTTCGGGTTCGGCGGTGCGCAGCGAGGAGCAGAAGACCGGCAGGGGCTTCCCGCCCTTGGCCTCGATCGCGTCGCACAGGGCGTGGACGAAGGCGGTGTTCCCGGCCACGTGATGCGCGCGGTAGTAGAGCACCGCGACCGTCGGACCCTCTGGCGTTCCCTCGCGTTCCAGCACACCCCACGTGGGGGTGGCGGCGGGGGCCTCGAAGCCGTGGCCGGTCAGCAGCACGGTGTCCGACAGGAACTTGTGCAGCTCGGTGAGGTTCGCCGGACCGCCGTGCGCGAGGTAGAGGTGCGCCTCGGCACACACGCCACCGGGCACCGTCGACAGTTCCATCAGCGCCGCGTCGGGCTGCATCTCACCGCCGAGCACCACCACCGGCAGGCCGCACGCCAGCAGCCAGTCGAGGCCTTCCTCCCACATCCGGCGCCCGCCGAGGATGCGCACGAGGACGAGGTCCACGCCGTCGACGAGCGCGGGCAGGTCGTCGGTCGTGAGTCGCGCGGGGTTGCCGAGCCGGTACTCGGCACCGCTCGCACGCGCCGACAGCAGGTCGGTGTCGGAGGTCGACAGCAGCAGGATCACGCAGGCTCCATCCCTCGTGGGGTCCTCGCCCCAAAATGCGGGTGACTGGCGAAGCGGAGTTCCTGACTCCCAGCGGTGTTCGCTGGTCACAGTGGCGGGACCGCGCCGGATTCACACCGGCTTCCTCCTGCGCTTCGTCGTTCGGGCTCACCCTAACCGGCGGGTTACAGTCCGACCTATGCGTAGTCACCCGGACGCCTGCCCCGGCGCCGTCGAGCTGCACGCCGCGGCCGACGGCGGGCTGGCGCGCATCCGGGTGCCGGGCGGCACTCTTTCCGCTGCTCAGTGGGACGTCGTGCGCCTCGCCGCGCTGGAGCTGGGCTCCGGCTCGATTGAACTGACCTCGCGGGCGAACCTCCAGATCAGGGGGCTGGCGGACGGCGTGGAACTGGGCGCGCGGCTGGCCGAGGCCGGACTGCTGCCCTCCGCGTCGCACGAGCGGATCCGCAACATCATCGCCGCCCCGCTGGAGGACAACCAGGCGCTGGTCGACGCGATCGACGCGGCCCTGTGCGCGGACCCGGCGCTGGCCGCGCTGCCGGGCAGGTTCCTGGTGACGGTGGGAGCCGCGGTGAGCGGGCTGGGTGGCGACTTCGGCCTGGTCAGCGGCGATGTGGACCAGGCAGGCGGCGAGGCGTCCGGCTCGACCCCCTCCCCGTGGGTCCTCCTCCTCGCCGGCCGCGACACGGGCGTCCGCGTCACCGACCCCGTGGACGCCGTGCTCACCGCCGCCCGCCTGTTCCAGCAGCTCCGCGGGCAGGCCTGGCGCCTGTCCGAAGTGGACGACGGTGTGCGAAAGATCACCGCTCACTTCGGTGCCTCCGACGCCCCGCGGATCACCCCGGCTGTGACTCCTGTCGCACCTTCACCTTTGACACCAGGCGTCCCGCTTGGCCGCCTCGGCGCCCACCAACTCCCCGGCGTCGCCCTCCGCCTGACGCCGTGGCGCAGCCTGGTCGTCCCCGCCGGCACCGACACCTCCGGCCTCATCACCGACCCGGCCTCCCCCTGGCACGGCGTCAGCGCCTGCACCGGCCGCCCCGGCTGCGCGAAGTCGCTGTCCGACGTACGCGCCGATGTCCACGCTTGGGTCAACGGCCGCACACGAGCAGATGCGCACACACGGACCGATGCGTCCGACCACACACACGTGCCGGGCCGGGTACCCCCAATTTCAATTCTAGGGAGCAGGTCCGACACTCCCGGCGCCGTGCACTGGTCGGGCTGTGCCCGCCGCTGCGGCCGTCCCGCAGGCGTTGTGACCGAGTTCGTCGCGACCGGCGACGGCTACGAGGAGATCCGTTGACGCAGTACATCAAGGACGGGGCGGAGATCTACCGCCAGTCCTTCGCCACCATTCGCGCGGAGTCGGACCTCACCAGGTTTCCCGCCGACGTCGCGAAAGTCGTCGTTCGCATGATCCACGCGTGCGGCATGACCGACCTGCCGGCCGACGTCGCCTTCTCCCCGAACGTCGTGCGCGACGCCCGGGAGGCGTTGCGCAACGGTGCGCCGATCCTGTGCGACGCCAACATGGTCGCGTCCGGCGTGACCCGCCGCCGCCTGCCCGAGGACAACGAAGTCCTTTGCTACCTGCAGGATTCGCGGACTCCAGAGCTGGCGCAGACCATCGGCAACACGCGCAGTGCCGCCGCCCTGGAACTGCTCGCGGACCGGTTCGACGGCGCGGTGGTCGCGATCGGCAACGCCCCCACGGCGTTGTTCCACCTCCTCGACCTGATCGCCGCCGGAGCCCCGAGGCCCGCCGCGGTCCTGGGCATCCCGGTCGGGTTCATCGGCGCGGCGGAGTCCAAGGAAGCTTTGGCCGCAACGGATCTGGAGCACCTAGTGGTGCGCGGCCGGCGCGGCGGCAGTGCCATGACGGCGGCGGCCATCAACGCGATCGCGAGCGAGGAAGAATGACGGGCAAGCTCTACGGCGTCGGCCTGGGTCCTGGCGACCCGGAACTCGTGACGGTCAAGGCCGCGCGACTCATCAACGAAGCCGACGTGGTGGCGTTCCACAGCGCCCGGCACGGCAGGTCGGTCGCCAAGACCATCGCGGCGCCGTACTTCCGCAGCCAGGACGATCCGAACCCGCAGATCATGGAACAGCTCGTCTACCCGGTCACCACCGAGGACACGGACGACTACCAGGGCGAGATCGACGCCTTCTACGAGGAGGCCGCCGCCAAGCTGGCCGCGCACCTCGACGCCGGGCGCGTCGTCGTCGTCCTGGCCGCTGGAGACCCGTTCTTCTACGGCTCCTACATGCACATGCACAAACGCCTGGCCGACCGCTACGAGTGGGAGGTGGTCCCCGGCGTCACGTCCGTGAGCGGCGCTTCAGCAGTACTCGGCACACCGCTCGTGGAACGCGACGAGGTGCTCACGATCCTGCCGGGCACGTTGCCGCCCGCCGAGCTCGCGTCGAGGCTCGCCGACACCGACTGCGCCGCGATCCTCAAGCTGGGCCGCACTTTCGGCAACGTCCGCGAGGCCCTCGAAACGGCCGGCCGGCTCGACGGCGCGTGGTACGTCGAACGCGCCACCACCGGCCGACAGAAGATGTCGCCGCTGGCCGACGTCGATCCCGAGACGGTCCCGTACTTCTCGATCGCGCTGCTGCCGAGCCAGTCCAAGCCCGCCAGGCCGAAGGGCGAGGTCGTGGTCGTCGGCCTCGGCCCCGGCACCCGCGCGTGGCTCACCCCGGAGGCCCGCCAGGAGCTGGAGGCCGCCGACGAACTGGTCGGCTACAGCACCTACCTCAATCGCGTCCCGGAACGCCCTGGCCAGAAGCGCCATTCTTCGCACAACCAGGTCGAGTCCGAACGCGCGGCCTTCGCGCTGGACCTGGCGCGCAAGGGCGCGCGGGTCGCGGTCGTGTCGTCGGGCGATCCCGGCGTCTTCGCGATGGCCACCGCGGTGCTGGAAGTCGCCGCGGAGACCCAGGACGTGCCGGTGCGCGTCATCCCCGGCGTGACGGCCGCGAACGCCGTGGCGGCCAAGGCCGGCGCGCCGCTCGGGCACGACTACGCGGTGATCTCCTTGAGCGACAGGCTCAAGCCGTGGGACGTCATCGCCGAACGCCTCGACGCCACCGCCAAGGCCGACCTGGTCATCGCGATCTACAACCCGGCGTCCAAGGCCCGCACGCACCAGGTTGCGGACATGCGCGACCTGCTGCTCCGCCACCGCGCCCCGGAGACGCCGATCGTCGTCGGCCGCGACGTCGGCGGCCCGGAGGAGGAGATCCGCGTCCTCACGCTCGGCGCGCTCGACCCTGCCACGATCGACATGCGCTGCCTGCTGATCATCGGCTCGTCGCAGACGATCGTGACGCCTCAGGGAGTCGTCTTCACACCCCGACGGTACCCAACCAGCTGACAGCGGCATCGACGTCGGCCACCGTTTCCGCAGGTGGGAGCGGTGGTCGACGCACGATCACCACCGGCACACCGCGACGGCGCGCGGCTTCGAGCTTGGCCGACGTCATCGAGCCGCCGCTGTCCTTGGTCACCAGGACGTCGATCTCCCTGGACCGCATCAGCTCCAGCTCACCGTCCACAGTGAACGGACCGCGCGACAGCAGCACCTCGATCCGTTGCGGCAGCGGTGGTTCCGGCGGCTCGACCATCCGTGCCAGGAACCACTGCGGGCACGCCGTGAACTCGGCGAGGTCCTGCCGGCCGGTCGTCAGGAACACCCGCTCCCCAGGCAGATTCCGCGCGGCGTCGGCGACGCTGTCGACCCAGTGCCACCCGGGCTGCGGCGTGAACCCAGGCCGACGCAGGATCAGGAACGGAACGCCGACTCGTCCGCAAGCCTCGAAAGCGTTCGAGGTGATCTGCCGAGCGAAAGGGTGCGTGGCATCGACCACGGCGCTGACATCGTTGTCCCGCAACCACTGCGCGAGCCCGTCGACACCGCCGAACCCGCCGATCCGGACCTCACCGGCGGGCAATCGAGGCGAACTGACCCGCCCCGCCAGCGAAGAAACGGCCGGTACGCGGGACGCGAGCTCGCGTGCCTCCCCCGTTCCGCCGAGGATCAGGATCATCGAACGCGCGTGGCCGAGTACAGGTGACTGTCCGGGAACTGCGTCGCCCCGAGCACGTTCCCCACGATGATCACCGCGGTCCGCTTGATCCCGGCGGCCTCGACCTGCGCCGCAATGTCGTCCAGCGTCCCGCGCAGCACGACCTCGTCCTCACGCGACGCGTAGGCGACCACCGCGACAGGGCAGTCCAGGCCGTAGTTCGGCACGAGCTCTGCGACCACGTCCGAGATCCGTTGCACGGCCAGGTGCAGCACCAGGGTCGCGTGACTGCGGCCCAGCGTGTCCAGGTCCTCACCCTCGGGCATCGGCGTGGCGCGCTGCGAGGTCCGCGTCAGGATGACGGTCTGCCCGACCCCCGGCACCGTCAGCTCACGCTGCAACGACGCCGCCGCAGCCGCGAAAGCCGGCACCCCGGGCGTCACGTCGTAAGCGATCTCCAGCGCGTCCAACCGGCGCATCTGCTCGGCCATCGCGCTGAACACCGAGGGATCCCCGGAGTGCAGGCGGGCCACGTCCAGCCCCTGCTCCGAGGCCGCGACCAGCTCGGCGACGATCTCGTCCAGCGTCAGCGACGCGCTGTCGATCTTGCGCGCCCCGTCAGGGCAGAAGTCCAGCAACTCCACGGGCACCAACGCGCCCGCGTACAGGCAGACCGGCGACGACTCGATCAGCGAGCGCCCCCGCACCGTGATCAGGTCGGCCGCACCGGGACCGGCCCCGATGAAGTGCACAGTCACTTGGTAACGCTCCACGTCGTCACGGGCATGTGCGGCCGCCAGCCGGTGAACTTGCCGACGGCGGAGCCGCGGTTCACCGCGATCCGCACCAGGTCGCCGCCGAGCCGCGCGTACCACTGCGCCACCACGGCCTCGGACTCCAGCGTCACGGCGTTCACCACCAAACGGCCACCGGAAGCCAAAGCGTCCCAGCAGGCCTGCATCACGCCGGGCACGGTCACGCCGCCGCCGACGAAGATCGCGTCGGGCTTCTCCAGCCCCTCCAACGCGTCCGGCGCCCGTCCGATGTGGACCTCCACCCCCGGCACGCCCAGAGACGCAGCGTTACCGGCGATTCGCTCTGCGCGTTCGGCCGACTGCTCGATGGCGATCACCCGGCACGTCGGATGCGTGCGCGCCCACTCGATCGCGATGGAACCCGCCCCTGATCCGACGTCCCACAGCAGCTGCCCCGGCAGCGGCGCCAATCTCGACAACGAAATAGCCCGCACCTCTCGCTTCGTCAGCTGACCATCGGATTCGTAAACGTCGTCAGGCAGTCCGGGAACCCGCGAGAGAGCGCTCCCGCGGTACTCGACCGCGATCACGCACAACGGGTCCGAGTCCTGCCCGGACCAAGGGTAAACCCGCTCGGCGGACCCACCTAGCTGTTCGAGCACAACGATCTGCCCGTCCGCGCCGACGACTTCGGCGACAGCGGCAGGGTCGCCACCGAGCACGAGCACACGCCGTCCCGGAGTCAACACGGGCCGTAGCAAATCGATCGAACGCGCCACCAGGGACACGACCTCGACCTCGTTCAACGCCCACCCGAGCCGCGCACAGGCCAGCGACACCGACGACGGGTGCGGGATCACCGTCACGCGCTCGCCGAGCAGCCGGACCAGGGTCGTGCCGATGCCGTGGAACATGGGGTCACCGGACGCCAGCACGCACACGTCCCGGTACTTCTCGAACAACTCGGGCAACGCCGGTACCAGCGGCGACGGCCACGCGACCCGCTCGAACTCCCCCGGCACCAGGTCGAGCTGCCGCCGCGACCCCATCAACACCCGCGACCGGGAAACCGCCCGCTGAGCGGCGGGCGACAGCCCGTCCCACCCGTCGGCGCCGATGCCGACGACAACGACGTCAGACGGTGCCGGTGACACGCTTCACCTGGATCTCGATCACCACGCGCTGCGGATTCACCCGCGGCTGCTTGTAGCGCAGCGCATACCGCCGCACGGCCTCGTCGACGGATTCCACGTCGTCGCGCACGACCGCGGGACCCTCCAAGGTGGACCAGCGCCGACCGTCCACCTGGCACACAGCGGCGTACCCGGCCTTGCGAACGTGCTTGACCTTCCACGACGCACCGCTGGTGATCACCCGCGCGACACCGGCCTCGGCGTCGAGCGTGACCCCCACCGGGACGACGTGCACAGTCCCGTCGGGACGGACGGTGGACAACGTGCACAGGTGCCGTTCAGCCCAGAACTCGGCGAACTCGGCGCCCCGCTCGATCGACATGGCCGCATCATATGTGGCGGCAGCGATACGGCCCGTCACCAGGAGGCGGTGACGGGCCGTATTTCAGGGCAGCACTACGGGTAGTTGACGACGTTCACCGGCACGGTGCCCGGCGGCGTCACCGCCCCCACGTCGTTGATCACGTGGGTGATCGTTCCCTGGTAGTTGAGCGACACGGTCAGCAGGTTGTGCATCCGGACGCCGGATCGGTTGGGCACCTCGAACGCGTGCTCCGCTCTCACCGACGGGTTGACGTTGAAGAAGCAGTAGCTGCCGAGCCCCCACGCCTCGTGCGTGGTGACGCTGTCCGCGACCTTGTAGGCCGCGTAGCCCGTCACCCCGTTGGGCGCGTTCCAGGCCGCCTGGTTCGGCACGTCGTACGGCATCTCGTTCTGGTAGAAGATGGTCCGTCCGCCGTTGCCGTTCCAGATGACCTGGTACTTCTGGTAGTGCTCGACGAACAGGCCGGTGGCCAGCACGTCGTTGCCGTTCACGACCAGGCCGGTGTCACCGATGGCCTCGTTCCAGCCCCAGGTGCCGGCGTTGCCGTGGTCGGCGCGCCAGATCCAGCTGTGGTCGATGATCGTGTTGTTGCTGTTGACGACGAGGCTGTTCGTCGCCTTGCCCGCGACCGCCCCGCCGACGCGGAAGAACACGTCCTGCAGCGTGGTCGGGTTCGACGCGTGCGAGGCCGAGGAGCCAGCGGGCCCGACGGTCAGCAGCGAGTTCGACAGCGTGGTGCCGGCGTCGAACAGGATGCCCTTGATCCGCACGCCGTCGACGTCCGCGACCTGCATCGCGGTGACGCCGTTCTGCGGCACGATCGTCGCGTAGCCGATGCCCAGCACGACGGTGTTGGGCCGCGTGATGTTGATCGTCTGGTTGACGTTGTAGATGCCGGGCGTGAAGAACAGGTTGCAGCCCTGACCCAGTGCCGCGTTGATCGTCGCGGCGGTGTCGCCGGACTTCACGACGTAGAACTGGCTCATCGGCAACGACGTGCCCGGCGTACCGCCGTTGATCCACGACGCGCCGGAAGCGTTGGTGCGCAGGGAAGGCAGGAACACGCGGTACTGGCTGCCGTCGAGGTAGAGGTAGGGCACGTCGCGCGAGATCGGCGTCGTCGCGAGGTTCGTCGACGGCGGGTTCGGGAACGTGGTCGCGGGTGCGCCCGGCGTACCGGAGAACACCATGTTCCACACACCGCCGGCCCAGCTGCCGTAGTTCGTGTCCCGCGTGTACCACTGCTGCTGCGAGACCGACGCCGTCTGACCGGACACGCGCGTGTCCGCCGTGTAGCCACCGGACGCGAACCCGTAGCTCGCCGGGTAAAGCGCCAGGTTGCCGCGGACGTCCATGCGACGGAACGGCGCGGCCTGCGCGACCGCCCACCGGTTGGTGCCGCTGGCCGGGTTGACGGCCATGTTCTCGGCGGAGCGCCAGAAGTTCTGCAGCGCCACGCCCTTGTCGGACTCGTTGAACGCGTCCACGGTGATGTCACCGTTGATCAGCACGTCACCGGGGTTGCGGCCGAGACCCGAGACGGACGTGTAGTAGCCGACGTCGTCGTGGATGCCGCTGTAGGTGCCGGGCTTGAACAGGTGCGCGACCCGGCGGGGCGCCATCTGCGCGGTCAGCGTGTCCTTCTGGTTGTTGAAGTCCGTGTCGAGCTGCGCCTGGATGCTCGTCGCCGACATGCTCGGGTCGAAGATGCGCGTGTTCGGCCCGAAGTTCGGGTTGTCGGACTGCGTGCAACCCTGCTGCGTGCCGATCGTGTAGGTCGCGCTGGCCACGGCCGAGTTCGCGAGCCCCGACTTGATGCCGATCGCGTTGATCGTCCTGTTGCTGGGCACGGAGATCGGCCCGCTGTACAGGGTCGACGACGAGGTCGGCGTCGAACCGTCCACTGTGTACCGGATCGTGGAGCCGGAGGTCGCGGTGGAGATCGTCACGGTCTGCGCGGACGCATAGGCGCCGCCCGGCGGACTGAACGTCGGCGTCGCGACCGGCGTGCCGATCACGTACGAGGCGCTGCCGACCGACGAGTTCGCCTGACCCGACTTGATACCAATCGCGTTGATGGTCCTGTTGCTGGGCACCGAGATCGGCCCGCTGTACAGGGTCGACGACGAGGTCGGCGTCGAGCCGTCGATCGTGTAGCGGATCGTCGCGCCGGACGTGGCGGTCGAGATCGTCACCGTCTGCGCGGTCGAGTACGTACCGCCAGGCGGGCTGAACGTCGGCGTCGCGACCGGTTGCGACGCGCCGTTGTGGGTGTAGCTGAAGTGCGGAGTGTCGTACTGGGGCCCGGACTTCTCGTAGGTGAACCAGTAGTCGATCACCGTGCCGGACGACAGCGACCCGACGGTCTTCTGCCAGGTCCCGGCGTTGTTGGTCATCCGGAAGTTCTGCTGCGATTGGCCGGAGATCAGGTAGTGCACGTCGACGTAGACAGCAGGGGTCGTCGGCGTGAAGTTGATCCGGGCTTGAGTCGCGTCGATCGCGGTCACGTTCTGCGTGTAGTCGTCGGCCGCGTACGCGGCCTCGACCGTCGCCAATGACGACAGGGCAATCGCTACGGCGGCCAGTCCGCGCCGCCATCTCACCTTTGAGAGCGCTCTCACACCTGGAACGGTAAAGCCGATATGACGAGGAGGGAAGACGTAAGTTACGAGAAAGTCCCCAGTCTCCACCGGAACGCGAACAGCGACCGGGACTGTTTTCACCCGAACGAGTACCTGATTGTATTGGATACAACCCATAGCGTCGGTGTATGACTCCATCCACCGCGTACAGCAGGGACCTGGGCGACGAGCTCCGTCGGCTACGGGAGACCTGCACTGGTTTGAGTGGCAACAAGCTCGCCGACAAACTGGGCTGGGACCCGAGCAAGATCTCAACTGTAGAACACGGCAAGGCGCGCGCGAGCGAGATCGACATCATCCAGTACTTGTCCATGTGCGGCAAGGACATCGACTTCGTCAACGACTTCAAGCGCCGCTACCAGTACGCGTTCGACGAGTATCGCGTGCAGGTATCGGACAACCTCCGCACGATGGTAATGGCGGAATCGACGGCTACGACGATGACGAGCTACGACGTGCTGGCGATGCCGGGCCTCATGCAGTCACCCGAGTACGCCGACGGCATCTACCGGATGACCGGAGTGGTCGCCGAAGAGCGGATCCCGAACCTCGTCCAGTACCGAGGCGAGCGTCAGGCAATCCTGCGCCGACACGATCGGCCGACTTGCGTGTTTTACATCCATGAGCATGCGCTCGATCTGAAGGTCGGCAACGGCGAGATCATGGAAGATCAGTACGCCCGGCTGTTGTTCAACCCGCACATCATCCGGATCGTGCCGAAGGACGCTCCCATCGTCGCCTCCAGCTTCGTGCTCTGGGAGTTCGACAAGGCGCGGCCGCTCGTCTTCAGCGAGACCAATCTCGCGAACGTGTTCGTGGGGTCTGCTGCACGGATTGGTGACATCTGAGTTGGCTTGCCGTGATGGTGAGCTGGGAGGATGTCGCTGTGCCCAAGCCTTACCCTCAGGAGTTC
>NZ_JBIWKS010000032.1:0-22045 GCF_044765805.1 Lentzea sp. NPDC102401
TTCACCAAGTTCAAGGAGTACGACAACGAGGTCTACCGCCTCCCGAAGGTGCTCGACGAGAAGGTCGCCCGCATCCACCTCGAAGCACTCGGCGGCGAGCTGACCAAGCTCACCAAGGACCAGGCCGAGTACATCGACGTGGACGTCGAGGGCCCGTTCAAGGCGGACCACTACCGCTACTGAGCCACTTCCGACAGGGGCCTCCCGCGCGCGTCGCGGGAGGCCCCTGTTTTGATGTCCGGCGTGGGATTCTTCGGCACTTACGCCTACGAGCACGGCTCGTGGAAGACGCTGTCCGAGGGCGAGCTGCCGCCGCTCGCGGAGCCGTTCCTGTGGATCGACATCCACGACAGCGACATCACCTCGGTCGTCTACGCCCCGGCCGGGCCGGGCGCCGGCGTCGCCTACCTGGGACTGACGCCGCGCACCTACTTCGAGAACCCCAACGCGTCCGACCCGACCGACGTCCTGCGCGAGGCCGCCGGACTGGCCGCGTGGTGGGCGCTGTCGAACTCCGGGGACGCGCCGGCCAAGCAGGCGGAACTGCTGGCGTTCCTCGCCGAGGACGAGGACCCGAACGGGTTCGAGTGGGACGAGTCGGAGGACGTCGACGAGATCGACGACGGCGAGGTGTTCGTCGAGGTCAAGACCCGGCGGTTCCTCGCGGCGCTCGACCTACCGCTGCCCGAAGGGCTCAGTGGATGAACGCCTGCCAGGCCTCGACGCTGAACTTCAGCTCGGGGCCTGCGGTGTTCTTGGAATCGCGCACGCGCACGAACTGGGCGAACGCCACCTCGACGCAGTTGCTCCCGTCGGTGCCACCGCTGTAGCTGCTCTTACGCCAGGTGCAGTTTCCGGCCACTGAGGTCCTCCCGCGATCGGCTGGCGAGATCCGCCACCATCGACCGCGATTGTTCCTCATCGAGCGCGAGCGCATCCAGGTGCGCGAAGATCAGCTTGCAGTGCTTGATCCCTGCCAGGTCCTGCACGAACACCTGCGCGAGATCCGATTCCGTGTAGGCGGTGCTGCCGCGCTTCTCCCACTCCCAGAGCACGTAGTTGGCCGCGAAGACACCCGACATCCCGATTGCCGCTGGCACGACCCGGATGACGTGCGTGTGGAAGAGCAGCCGCATGAGCTGGTCCTCCATGATCTCGGGACTGCCGACCTTGAACCTCAGCGCGTGCTCGTGGATGTAGAAGGTGCACTGCGGGCGGTTGTGTCGCCGGAGGATCGCCTGCCGCTCGATGCGGAACCGGACGTTCCTCTCGATCACATCTGGCGCGGCGAGGCGTGCTTCGAACAGCGCGGCTGCGTACTCCTCCGACTGCACAAGGCCGGGTATGGACGTCATGTCGTAGCTGGTGATCTTGTCCGCCGTCGACTCGGCCAGCGCCATCGTGCGCAAGTTGGTCGGCACTTGCACGAAATAGGGGTTGAACGCGGATCGGTACCTGTTCAGGAAGTCCTCGATGAAGTTCTGAGGACGTCCGCACCTGCCCAGGTACTGGATGATGTCGATTTCGGTGGCCCGGACCTTGCCGTGCTCGATGTTGGAGACCTTGCCGGGATCCCAGCCGAGCATTCGGGCGATTCGCCGCCCGCGGAAGGTCGTGAAGCGCTCGCGCACCTGGCGCAACTCATCGCCGAGATCACGGCTGTAGGGGGTGGACGGATCGCCGTTCATGTCATTCGACGTTAGGTGATGGAGCGACAACAACATCGTGCCCAAACGGGTGGAATTGCGTTGACGTGCGGGTTTTACTGACGTGGTGCGGACGACCATCATCAAGAAGACCCTGCGCGTGCCGGCCTCCGACGGTGCGCCGGGCGACGGCGCCGCGCTCGCGAGGCAGTTGGACGCAGCGCTGATCGGGTCGGGCTTCAAGGCCTCGCGGGAGCTGCTGGAGCACGTCGGCGGGCTGGCCGGGGCCGAGGACTTCGCTGCGGAGGTCGTGCGCGCGGTCAAGGAGCTCATCGGTGCGCGGGGGCAGCACAACCCGTACTTCAAGGAGTTCCCGCACAACGTGCCGGACACCCTCGCGTTCTGGTGGGAGTGTCTGCGGGACGCGTTGGAGCAGGGCGTCGCGCCCACGTCCAACCTGCTCGACCTGCCGAAGTACGGCCGGGTCCAGCACTCGTACGAGGAGATGTTGCGGGCGCACGACGAGTTGATCCCGTCGTTGAAGGACCGCATCACCGTCGTGCACCTCGGTGGCACGCTCGACGAAGAGGTGCGGCGCCTGTTCGAGGAACTCGCCACGAGCCCGATTCCGTTGGCGGAGAACGACAGGGCGTTGCTCGGCGAGCTGGCCGTGTTCTGCGTCGACGGGGAGGTGGACGTTCCCGTTCGGGAGAACCGCGCGATCCTCAACGCCGCGCGGCTCGTCGCGCAGCGGCCGCTCCAGGACATCGACACCGTCACCGACGTGCTGCGCCTTGCGGCCGAGGCGTCCGGGGGAGACGTCACGCTCAAGGAGCCGACGCGATTCCGGTCGTTCCGCAGGCCTGAGCGCAGGGCGTTGCTCGGCGCGTTGAACGAGGTCGCGCCGAGCAAACTCGGCGACGTCAACCAGAACCGCGAGGCGTGGAAGCGCCTCGGCGAGCGGTTGCACCCGCACGAGTACCCGTTCGAGCGCGCGCAGGACGTGTTCGCGGTGGCGCGTCGGGAGAAGGTCGCGCGGTCGTTCGCCGGGCAGGTCGAGATGGCGTTCGCGGACGACGACGTCGAGCGTGCCGTAAGCATCCTCGCCAAGGCGCCGGGCATGTTGCTGCGCCAGCTCGACAGGCTTCTCCGGCACGGCGCCGAGAACCTCGCTGAGCACGTGGAAGCCGCCGTGCCCGAGGTGTCGAGTCGCGTCCTGATCTCGGTGCTGGAGCACCTGTCGAACCGCACGACGCCGGACGCCGCGCGCGTCTTCGCGACCCGTGCCCGCCGGGTGTGGATCGCGGACGACGTCCGTGAGCCGCTGGATCCGAAGGCCGTCGAGGCGATCGTCGAGGTGGTCGAGAACGAGCTGATCCGCAGGCTGCCGGAGTACTCCGAGCTGGTCGTGGACGACGAGGTGCTCGACGTCGTGGTGCCGGTTTCCGGTACCGAGGAAGGCTTCGGCGTGCTTCCGCGCGGGTCGAAGCTCTGGTTCGGCGGCGACGTGCTGCGGTTCTTCGTGCACTGGCGGCAGCACGTCAAGCGGACCGACTACGACCTGTCCGCGGTGCTGCTCGACAAGAACTTCGAGTACAAGGGACAGGTCTCGTGGACGAACCTCAAGCAGGCCGGTGCCTGCTACTCGGGTGACCTGACCGATGCCTCGGACGGCGCGACGGAGTTCATCGACCTGCACCGCGACGCGATGAGGGCGAAGTACGTGGTGCCGCAGGTGAACATCTACTCGGGGGAGGGGTTCGACGAGGTCGCCGAGTCGATGTTCGGGTTCATGAGCCGCGACCTCGACCAGATGGGAAAGCCGTTCGAACCGAGCACTGTTCGCGCGCGTTCTTCCATGCGTGGCAGGGGAAAGGTCGCGTTGCCGGTGATGTTCGAACGGGAGGGCGACTCCTGGTTCGGCACCTGGCTGCACCTCTACCTGCGCGGCGCGTCGTGGGGCAACCGCGTCGAGGAGAACCGTGACGTCGTGAAGCTGATCGCGGCAGCGGCGTTGCGGCGCAAGTACTTCACCGTGGCGCGGTTGAGGGATCTGTTCGCACGCAAGGGATCCACAAAGGACGCTCCGGTGATCCGCGTCGGTTTGACGCAGGACGAAACCGGAGCTGTCACCACAGTGGCAGAACTCGGGAAACTGCTGTCGGACTGAAGGGAATCGCTGCTAACGTGGTCTCAGCGAGGCCATGAGAGAGCTTCCTTCTAAATCTGGAGCCGGTCTGGTCTTCGGACCGCCGGTCTTTAGCTTTCTCGCTTTCCTCGCCCTGGCTGTGTCTAGCTCCACTCGACGGCGACGCCCGCGATTCCCGGCCCGACGTCGCCGAAGTACGCGCTGACGACGCCGCCGAGCCCGCACACGAGCTCGTCGACGTCGACAGGCGTGGCGTCGGCGGAGGCCAGGAACTGCTTCATGCAGCGCGCGGGCATAGCTCGTCGGTGAAACGAGAGCTGCACGAGGTAAGAGCCACACGTGTCGCGGAACGTCCGGTGGTGGCCCGGCGTCGCGCTGCCGGTGTCGTCGGCGATCGTGAAGCTGAAGACGTGCTCCTCGCCCGCCGCGAGCCGCCGGTCGAACAGCATCTCCACGGCGAGGTTGCGGGAAGCGCTTTCCCGGCGCAGGCGCCCCTGCCGGCATCCTTCGCCGGATCTCACCATCGCGTTCTCGATCAACGAGCCTTCGTCGCCGTGGTGCATCGCCAGGTACCGGTCCGGTCCCTGCCGCACCGCGCGCACGACCAGCCGGGTGGTGATGGAGCGTTGCTCGCGGTGCATGCCTATCTGGACGGTGTCGTGCACGGAGAGCACTTCGAGGTCGGCGTTGCCTCGTGCCGCTTCTGGTACGGAGTCGAACGTCGCGAGCAACGGCGCGGACTCCGGCCAGGTCGCGACAGGACGTGGCGCGTAGGTGTTCGCGTGGCGCGGGCCGATGAGGTCCAACAAGGACGATGGCGGCAGGCGCAGCACGGTCTCCAGCGCGCGCACTGTGCTGATGGCGCGTGGCACCTCGGGATGACGCAGGCCGCGTTGCCAGTACGAGAGTGTCGACTGGCCCACTTGGACACCCAGTTGCTCGAGATGAGCGCGCAGCCGTGCCAGCGAGAGGCCCCGGTGGGCGATCGCCTCGCGCAAAGCGCGGTGGAACGGCCCGTAGCGCAGCGTCTCGGCGAGGGGGGTCGGTAAAACCCCAGTCGGGAGCCCGATCGGTTCATCGACCGACCCGGCGTGCCCGGAATCCGCGGCCACCGCGGCACCTACCCTTCACACGCGCCGTGTGACTGTTCACCGTAGTCACTCGTTCTGGTGATCGAAAGCTCGGATTTCGCCCGTGTGGGGGACGTGCTGCGGCCGTGTGAGTGGCTGGGGCCGCTCCCGTTAGGGTTTTGGCGTGGGAAAGCTCGTAGTGATCGAAGGCCTCGACGGTGCCGGCAAGCGCACTCTCGCCAACGGACTGACCGAGGCGTTGGCCGCTCAGGGCAGGACCGTGGCCGGCCACGCGTTCCCGCGCTACGGCCAGAGCGTGCACGCGGACCTCGTTCGCGACGGCCTCTACGGCCGGCTCGGCGACCTCAGCGACTCGGTCTACGGGATGGCCGTCCTCTACGCGCTGGACCGGCGCGGCGCGGCCGACGAGATCCGGAAGGACCTCGAAGAGCACGACGTCGTGTTGCTCGATCGGTACGTGGCGTCGAGTGCCGCGTACAGCGCCGCGCGTCTGCACCAGGACGAGCACGGTGAGTTCGTGCGGTGGGTGCGCGAGCTGGAGATCGACCGCTTCGGGTTGCCCGTTCCCGATCTTCACCTGCTGCTGCGCGTGCCCGTGGAGGTCGCGGCCGCGCGGGCGGCCAAGCGCGAGCGGGACGACGATTCGCGGGCCCGCGACATCTACGAGTCCGATGGCTCGCTGCAGGCGCGGTGCGGTGTCGTTTACGACGGATTGGCGAACATCGGCTGGCTCGCGCCGTGGCAAGTGGTCGACGGGCGGTCAAACGTGAACTTTCATTCGCTTCTGGAACCGCTCTTCACTCCTTGAGTGGTCGCTCACGTGCGTACCGATTGACACGATCGAGTGTCTGGTACGTCACTCTGAGTGCATAGGGGATTGCGATTTGAAGCGTGTCCTGCAGCGCCCTCCGGTCGGTGTCGCCCGTACGGCGGTCCTGATCGCTGCCGCCCGCGCCACCGAGCAACGTCAGCTCCGCCCCCTCTTCGACGACCCGCTGGCCGCAGGACTCGTGGAGGCCGCCGGCTCCGCGAGCGACCTGAACGGCGTGCGCACCCTCGCGGGCGATCACTTCGTCCTGCGCACCCGGTACTTCGACGACGAGCTCCTCGGCTCGGCCCTGCCCCAGGTGGTGATCATGGCGGCGGGTCTCGACACAAGAGCGTTCCGGCTGCGGTGGCCGCCGGGCACGACACTCTTCGAACTCGATCTGCCCGAGTTGATCGAGTTCAAGGAGGACGCCCTGCGCGATCAGCTCGCCCAGCCCGCGTGCGAACGCGTCGTCGTCCCGTGCGACCTGCGCGACGACTGGGCGACAGCGCTCATACGTGCCGGGTTCGACCCGAAGAGGCCCACGGCGTGGTTGCTGGAGGGCCTCTTCATGTTTCTGCCGCCGGACGCGGGCGAGCAGGTCCTGTACTGGGTGAGCGCGATGTCCGCCCGCGGCAGCACGCTCGCGCTCGAACACGTCAACCGCGCCTTCCGCGAGTTGCCGCAGATGAGGGCCGTGCATCAGCGGTTCGACGCGCTGGACGCCCGCTGGCAGTCCGACGTGGAGGACCCGGTCGAGTGGCTCGGCGGCTACGGCTGGGACGCCGCGGTGACGCATCAGGTCGACCTCGCCGCCCGGCACGACCGCACGGTCCCCGCGATCACCGACCCGCGCAAAGTGGGTGACGCGCGCATCTGGTTGGCTTCCGCCGTTCGCGCAACCTGAGAACACCTGGTAACAAAAGGTGATCCTCGCGCGGATACTCCCGCGACGAACAGGTCAAACGGGGCGAGGTGGGGTACGTGGAACGACAGTTCCGGCCGGTTACCGAACGAGCGCACATCGCCACCAGCAGCAACGGAACGTGGGCGGTGCGCGAACGTGCGACCGGGAGTGCGACGATGTTGAGCATGAAGGCACGCGTGCTCGTCGTCGATGACGACCCCGCCCTGGCGGAGATGCTGACGATCGTGTTGCGCGGGGAGGGCTTCGACACCGCGGTGGTCGCCGACGGTGCCCGTGCCCTGCCCGCGCTGCGCGAGCTCAAGCCCGACCTCGTGCTGCTCGACCTGATGTTGCCGGGCATGAACGGCATCGACGTCTGCAAGGCGATCAGGTCCGAGTCGGGCGTGCCGATCGTGATGCTCACGGCGAAGAGCGACACGGTCGACGTGGTGCTGGGTCTCGAGTCCGGCGCGGACGACTACGTCGTCAAGCCGTTCAAGCCCAAGGAGCTGGTGGCCCGCATCCGGGCTCGCCTGCGGCGCACCGAGGCCGAGCCGTCCGAGGTCCTGCAGATCGGCGACCTCACGATCGACGTCCCCGGCCACGAGGTGTTGCGCGAGGGCAGGCCGATCCAGCTCACGCCGCTGGAGTTCGACCTCCTCGTCGCGCTGGCCCGCAAGCCGCGCCAGGTGTTCACCCGCGAGGTGCTGCTCGAGCAGGTGTGGGGTTACCGCCACGCCGCCGACACGCGCCTGGTGAACGTCCACGTGCAGCGGCTGCGTTCCAAGGTCGAACGGGACCCGGAACACCCCGAGGTGGTGTTGACTGTCCGCGGTGTCGGGTACAAGGCCGGCCCTCCGTGACAGGTGGCGTATGAAGTTCGTTCGGCCGGCCATCGCGAAGGCGCAGTTCCTCGCCGAGGAAGCGCGTAAGCGATGGTCCGCGTTTGGTGACCTCTGGCGTCGTTCGCTGCAGCTGCGCGTCGTCGTGTCCACGCTCGCGCTCTCGTCGGCCGTGGTGTTCGTGCTGGGCATGGTGCTGCAGATGCAGATCACCAACCAGCTGCTGAACACCAAGGAAGAGGCCGCGGTGCGCCAGGCCATCGCCTCGCGCAGCCTGATCCAGTCCGATCTGATCGGTCTGAATCCGGGGCCGGACAGCGTGCAGACGCGGTTCACCAGCGCGATCAACAAGCTCGCCGTCGGTGGCGCCGGTACGGACGCCACCACAGCGGGTGCCGGCGCGTTCGAACCGGTCCTGGCCGACGGGCTGGGGTCCGCCGGTGCCGGGCGCGTGCCGTCCGTCGGCAAGCTCGACGACGTGCCGCGCGGCCTGCGCGAGATGGTCGAGGACGGCGGTTCCGGCACCCAGATCCACACCGTGCAGCGCGACGGCGCGCAGACCACGTTGTTCGTCGTGGGCCTGCCGATCAGCACGTCCGCGCGCTCGATGCAGCTGTACCTGATCTTCCCGCTGACGTCCGAGCAGCGCACGGCCGAGGTCGTGCAGTCGACGCTCGCGGTCGGCGGCATCGTCCTGCTGGTGCTGCTCGCGCTCATCGCGAACCTGGTGACGCGCCAGGTGGTGCGGCCGGTGCGGCAGGCGGCCGAGGTCGCGGAACGGTTCGCGGACGGCACTTTGCACGAACGCATGCACGTCGTCGGCGAGGACGACGTGGCGCGACTGGCCGAGTCGTTCAACGAGATGGCCGAGTCGATCCAGGCGCAGTTCAAGCAGCTGGAGGAGTTCGGCCAGCTGCAGCGCCGCTTCACCTCGGACGTCTCGCACGAGCTGCGCACGCCGTTGACGACGGTGCGCATGGCCGCGGACGTCCTGCACGCCTCGCGCGAACAGTTCCCCGCCGGACTCGCCCGTTCCACCGAACTCCTAGTCGACGAGCTCGACCGGTTCGAGTCGCTGCTGGGCGACCTGCTGGAGATCTCCCGCCTGGACGCCGGCGTCGAGGAACTCACCGCGGACCAGGTCGACATCCGCGTGCTGGCGCGCCGGGCGCACGACTCCGTGCGCGCGATCTCGACGAGCGCCGGTTCGCCGGTGGTGCTGGACCTGCCGGACGACGAACTCGTCGCCGAGCTCGATTCCCGCCGCGTCGAACGGATTCTGCGCAACCTGCTCGCGAACGCCATCGACCACGGCGAGGGCCAGCCGGTCGAACTCACCATGCGCGGCAACGCCGACGCCGTCGCGATCACCGTGCGGGACCACGGCGTCGGACTGCGCCAGGGCGAGGCCGACCTGGTGTTCAGCCGCTTCTGGCGCGCCGACCCGTCGCGCAACCGCCGCACCGGCGGTACCGGTCTCGGTCTGTCGATCTCGCTGGAGGACGCCCGGCTGCACGGCGGCTGGCTGGAGGCGTGGGGCGAGCCCGGCCACGGTGCCGTGTTCCGGTTGACGTTGCCCCGCAGGCACGGCGAGGAACTGCGCGAGAGCCCGCTGCCGCTGGCGCCCGCGATCCAGCTGGAACCCGTCACGGTGGTGGAGGAGCCGATCGCCGACGAGGAGCCCGGCGAGATCGAGCTGCGGCCCGAGGAGATCACCTGGCAGCCCGCGGAGCCCGTGGACGGGACTCCGGCGGACAAGGCGGCGAACGAGGTTTCGGAGGAAGTGCGGTGAAGCGGCTGTCGTTGCTGGTGCTCGTCCTCGTGACCCTGACCGGGTGCGCCGCGATCCCGACGAACACCCAGCCGAAACCGATCGGGTCGAAGGACAGCAAGGCGTCCAACACCCCCGTCGCGCCCGAACCGCGCCAGAACATCGACCCGTTCATGCTCGTGCGCGATTTCTTGAACGCGACGGCGAACCCGGACAGCGACTATGCGGCGGCCCGCGCGTTCATGACGCCGGAAGCCAACAAGAACTGGGACACCAAGAACCCCACGATCATCGAGACCGGCTTCTCCACCGTGCCGACCTCGCAGGCGGCGCAGGACAAGACGCAGACCGTTCTCCTGCAAGGCAACTACGTCGGGCGGCTGGGCAGCGACAACGCGTTCGTGCCGCAGCTCGGCGAGTTCCGCATCCCGGTGAAGGTCGAGCGCACCAGCGACAACCAGTGGCGGATCTCCGAACCGCCGCTCGGCGTCTACATGCCGCAGAACCTGTTCAACACCACCTACCGCCGGGTGACGCTGTACTTCTACAACCCCGAGTTCACCGTGCTGGTGCCGGATCCTCGTTACGTCGTGATCCCGCCGGCGACGAGCATCCCGACGCGCGTCACCGAGCTGCTGATCGCGGGCCCCGGTGACGCGGTGCGCGACACGCTGGTGAGCGCCCTCGGTCAGGAGACCGAGAAGTTCTCGGACACCAAGGAGTCCGACGACGGCGCGATGGAGGTGAACCTCACCAACGTGGGCAAGGACCTGACGCCGGAGAAGCGCAAGCAGATCGTGGCGCAGGTCGTGAAGTCGTACTCGGGCATCACCTCGTCGCGGGTGCGCGTGCTCGTCGACGGCCAGCAGATCCTGCCGGACCAGCGCGACTACCGGCCGTCCGACGTGTCGGCGACCGCGGGTGAGACGTTGCTGGCGCTGAACGCGAACCTCCAGGGCATGCTCGTGACGGACGGGTCGATCCGCTCGCTCACCGACGGCAACCCGATCAAGGGCCCTGCCGGCGCGGGCGCTTACAGCGCTGTGTCGGCGGCGCAGTCCCTGGACGGCTCACGGCTCGCCGTGGTGTCGCGTGAGGGTGGCGGAATGCGTTTGCGCGTGGGCGAGCTGGAGCAGGACCTGTCCGAAGTGGACCAGCGCGCGACCACGCTCTCCAGGCCGACGTGGCAACTCTCGACCGGCCAGGGCACCGAGGTCTGGACGGCCGTCGACGGCAACTCGGTCGCCCGCGTGACCCGCTCCGACAACGGCAGCTGGACCGCCAAGGGCGTCAACATCACCGACATCCTGCCGTTCGGCTCGATCAGCGAACTGCGCCTCTCCCGCGATGGCACACGAGCCGCGCTGGTGATCGCCGGCAAGCTCTACATCGCGTCGGTGGTGCGCAACAACCAGGACGTGTCCCTGCGCTCACCCCGGCAGCTGCAGCCGTCGATCCTGGCCGCGTCCGTGCAGTCGATCGACTGGCTCTCCCAGGACGTGCTGGTGGTCTCCTCCTCGCTGCCCGCGTGGCCGGTCACCAAGGTCTACACCGACGGCTACAAGATGGACCGCTACAGCCAGTCGAACCTCACCGTGCCGGTGGGTTCGGTTGCGGCGGCCGCGGCGCGTCAGGTGCAGGTGGTCGACTCTTCCGGGCTGTGGTCGGCATCGGACATCACCGATGTGTGGAAGTCGAGCTCGATCCGGGTGCCGTCGGGCGCGCTGGTGTTCTACCCGGGCTGATCCGGACTGGGCTCGCGCGGTGGGCTGACGGCGGCTGGGTTCAGGTGGTCGTGCTGACGGCGGTGGGGCTGACATCGGGGCCTGTCGGCAGTGGGCCGGCGTGGCGGGCCGAGGTCGGGCTGACGCGGGTGGGTTGATGGCAGATGGGTTGCCGCGGTTGGACTGACGGCAGTTGGCTGCAGGTGGTCGGGCTTACGTCGGCGGGCCTGATCCGGACTGGGCTCGCGCGGTTGGGGCTGATGTCGGCCGCGTTCAGGTGGACGGGGTCGGCGGCAGTGGACTGACGCCTGAGGGTTGTCGGCGGCGGGCCGTGCGGTGGGTTGACGGCAGTGGGCTCACGCGGGCGAGTTGACGGCAGTGGGCTGATGCGGGTGGGGTGGCACGGTCGGGCCGAAGCTGACGTGGGCTGGTCGATTCCGTCGGGCTGTGGCTGCAAGTGCGCGAGCTCTGTGCGGGCCGGCAGGCCCACGCGGTTGGCCCGCGTCGCCGCGACCAAGCTGACGGCAGCGAGCCGTCGTAGCCGGCTTGACGGCAGCGAGCCGTCGTACCGGCTTGCCGAGGCAGTGACCGGCTTGCCAACGCAGTGAGCTGTCGCGGTTGGGCTGCCCACGGCGCGCAGGCGTGTGGTTCCCGTGCCCGCCGAAGCCTGCGGCCCCTACTGCCCTGGCCGGTGCGGCCGGGCCGAGGTCAGCACGAGCACCGCGTTCGTGCGCACCCCCGCCTGCCGTAAGGCGCGTACGCAGGCCGACGCCGTGGCACCGGTGGTGATCACGTCGTCCAGCAGCACCGTGGTGCCCGGCGGCGCCGGACCGCAGACCTCCACCCGCCCCGCGAGGTTGCGTCTGCGGGCGATCGCGGTCAGGCCCACGGAATCGGCCACGCCCGGCGCTAGCCGGAGGACCGGTGCGACGGTGGCGACGTCCGTCTCCCGTGCGATTCGGAGCATGTGGTCGCCGCCGCGGTTTCGCGCGGCGCTGCGGCGGGAGGGTGCGGGGATGAGCGTCCACGGTGGAGGGCCGATCGCGATCAGGGTGGCCGCGACCAAGGCGCCGAACCACGCTGCAAGGGCTCGTGCGCCCCGTTCCTTGAAGGCGAGCACCAGTTCCCTTGCGGTGCCGTGATAGGCCGCCAGCGTCCACACAGGCGGCCCCACGCCGGGCACCTGGAGTCGTGTGGGCGGGCCGAAGCCGGCGAGGCACGTGGCGCAGCAGGCGGTGCCGGCGACGCCGCAGCCGGAGCAGGTGGGCGGGAGGAGCAGATCGAGAGCTGTCATGGGATCAGGATGGCGGCGGGGTCTGACAGAAAATCGCGGCCGGGACCGAAACAAGACGCCGGAGGAGCTCGGCGGGGACTTTCGGCACCGCCCACAAGGGTGAAGTTGGGGTGACGATGTCGATCTCCGGCACGGTCGCGGCGCGCTGAAACCCGCTGCTCGGCGCGCGTTCTGTGACGACGTCCCAAGATCTTGTAACTCGGTTCGCCCCGTTTGTCCCAACCTCTGTTGAGCGGGCGTTTCAGAACTGAGACGTCCGCACATCGCTTCGTCGGTCAAGGCCCAGGCGCGGCGGCGATCGCCTCCTGGGGTGATCCGCGGACGGGCCCCTCGCACCCGCCCTAAGTTAACGATTATTCACGTATGGAGCTGACCAGCGGTTATTCATTGGAATGCTGGTACGTCCCGTCGCGACGGTGATCGACTGCCTTGTCCGGCATTGGGCGAAATCCGCCGTTCGGCCGGGCGTGACAGGGCCGTGATCGGGTATCGGGGCCGCTCAGTTCCGTTGCAAGAAGTGCGGTAAGCGTCCACGGAGTGGTTCGGAATCGATCTCTTCCAGGTTTCGGGAACATGACGCGGGGGTCGCCCGTTGGCTGGGTATGAGGCCGCGACTGGACCCGTTCGACGCAGCGAGACTGCCGTCGAGTGCCGGTCCGGCTGTGCGCCGTTCGGGTGAGCCAGGGGCTGTCGGGTCTGGTTCGGAGCACGCTCGGGAAACGCTCGGCAACGCGCTGTCGTCGCGCTGCGTAGTCACCGAAAAATCTCGTCGTTCCCCCGGCAAGGGGGCTTACGCGACGGTGAATCCCAAGCTAACGTGCACCGCTATCAGCGTTCCCGGCCCTCGGGGAGGAGGCGAACAGCCCATGATCCTGGCGCCGTGAGAGCTGAGGGAGACGACCCTCTGCGACACATCCGCGATCCAAGATCGCCACGGCGCTTTAAAGCAGTCCAGCCATAGCTCGCAGCAAAGCGAGGGAGGTCGTGTATGGACATCGTCGTTAAGGGCCGCAACGTCGAGGTGCCCGATCACTACAGGGTTCACGTCGCCGAAAAGCTGGCCCGGCTTGAGCGCTACGACCGCAAGGTCATCCGCTACGACGTGGAACTTTTCCACGAGCCGAACCGCCGTCAGTCGAAGAACTGCCAGCGGGTCGAAATCACCGGCAAGGGACGTGGACCCGTGGTCCGTTCCGAAGCCTGCGCGGGTGACTTCTACGCCGCGCTCGATTCTGCGGTCGCGAAGCTCGAGAACCGTCTGCGTCGGTCACACGACCGCAGGCGCGTCCACCACGGGGCCCGCGCCCCGATCTCGGTGGCCGAAGCGACAAGCGGACTGGCTGACCAGTCCGCCGGCGAAAGCATGACGTCGCGCCGCGCCAAGACCGCGGTGCTCGACGCACCCGAGGCCGACTACGAGGGCATGGCGGAAGTGCCCGCGCAGCGTTGGGACGACGGCCTCGAAGACAAGTTGCCCGGACGCGTCGTACGCGAGAAGGAGCACGCCGCCAAACCGATGACCGTCGACCAGGCCCTCTACGAGATGGAACTGGTCGGACACGACTTCTACCTGTTCGCCGACACCGAATGCGGACGCCCGAGCGTCGTCTACCGCCGGAAGGGATTCGACTACGGCGTGATCAGGCTGGCCTGACCGCCCACCACGTTCCTTCGACCGCCGCCGCCCCGCACCCCTCGCGTGCGGGGCGGCGGCGTGCGTCTACCGCCGGTCGGACTCATCTCGTCCCGCGACGTTCACCGTCAAGGTGAAATTGACGGGACCAGGAACCTTTACGCCGTCCTCATACGTTCTCCACACCAGTAGCCGAGGTGGGGGGCTCCGGCAACAGGTGGCCTGGGAAGATCGCAGAAACGGCACCTGACCTGCGCAGACCAGGTCGGTCCAGCCAATCCGCCTGTGTCCGTGCACACATCTTGGCGACTTGCCTACGATGGGCAGGGGAAAGGCGTCCGACGTGGGCGCGCCGCGATACAGGTGATGAGGTCTATCCAGATGGTGCTGTCCCGACTGCTCCGCTCCGGCGAGGGCAAGATGCTCAAGCGCCTCCGCAACATCGCACAGCACATCAACCACCTGGAAGACGAGGTGGTGGACCTCTCCGACGCCGAGTTGCGGGGCAAGACCGAGGAGTTCCGGAAGCGCTACGCCGAGGGCGAGTCGCTGGACGAGCTGCTGCCGGAGGCGTTCGCCGTGGCCCGCGAGGCCGCGAAGCGCACCCTCGGCCAGCGCCCCTACGACGTTCAGCTCATGGGTGGCGCGGCGCTGCACCTCGGTCAGATCTCCGAGATGCGCACGGGTGAGGGCAAGACGCTGACCTCGGTCATGCCCGTCTACCTCAACGCCATCGCCGGCAAGGGCGTCCACGTCATCACCACGAACGACTACCTGGCCAAGCGCGACGCGGACTGGATGGGCCGCGTTCACCGCTTCCTGGGCATGTCCGTCGGCGCGATCCTCTCCGAGATGACTCCGGAGCAGCGACGTGTGTCGTACAACTCGGACATCACCTACGGCACGAACAACGAGTTCGGCTTCGACTACCTGCGCGACAACATGGCGTGGAGCCTGGACGAGTGCGTCCAGCGCGGCCACTACTTCGCGATCGTCGACGAGGTCGACTCGATCCTCATCGACGAGGCCCGCACGCCGCTGATCATCTCCGGCCCGGCCGAGCAGTCGGCCCGGTGGTACACGGAGTTCGCGCGGCTGGCCCCGCGGATGCGCGGCATCGACGTCACCCAGCTCTCCCAGAAGGACCGCATCGAGGTCATCGAGGAGAAGTCGAAGTCGTTCCACTACCAGTACGACGAGAAGAAGCGCACGGTCGCCGTCACCGAGCTCGGTGTGGAGTTCATCGAGGACCAGCTCGGCATCGAGAACCTGTACGAGGCCGCGAACACGCCGTTGGTGGGCTACCTGAACAACGCCCTCAAGGCGAAGGAGCTCTACAACCGCGACAAGGACTACATCCTCCGCAACGGTGAAGTCATGATCGTCGACGAGTTCACGGGTCGTGTGCTCTCCGGTCGCCGTTACAACGAGGGCATGCACCAGGCCATCGAGGCCAAGGAGAACGTCGAGATCAAGGCGGAGAACCAGACTCTCGCCACGATCACGCTGCAGAACTACTTCCGCCTGTACGAGAAGCTCGGCGGCATGACCGGTACCGCCGAGACCGAGGCGGCCGAGTTCCACCAGACCTACAAGCTGGGCGTCGTCGGCATCCCGACGAACCGCCCGCCGCAGCGCAAGGACCAGCCCGACCTCGTCTACAAGAGCGAGGAGGCGAAGTTCGAGGCCGTCGCCGACGACATCGCCGAGAAGCACGAGAAGGGCCAGCCGGTCCTGATCGGCACGACGAGCGTCGAGCGCTCCGAGTACCTCTCGAAGCTGCTGGTGCGCAAGGGAATCCCGCACGAGGTGCTGAACGCGAAGCACCACGACCGCGAGGCGCTGATCATCGCGAAGGCGGGCCGCAAGGGCGCCGTCACCGTCGCGACGAACATGGCCGGTCGCGGTACCGACATCGTGCTGGGCGGCAACCCGGACATCATCGCCGACCACGAGCTGCGCGACCGCGGCCTCGACCCGGTGACCACGCCGGAGGAGTACGAGGCCGAGTGGGCCAAGGTCGTCGAGGAACTGACGACCCAGGGCAAGGCCGAGGCCGACGAGGTCCGCGAGGCCGGCGGTCTCTACGTGCTCGGCACCGAGCGCCACGAGTCGCGCCGCATCGACAACCAGCTCCGCGGCCGCACCGGCCGTCAGGGCGACCCCGGTGAGTCGCGCTTCTACCTGTCGCTGCAGGACGAGCTGATGCGCCGCTTCAACGCGTCCATGGTCGAGATGGTCATGACGCGCCTGAACGTGCCGGACGACGTGCCGATCGAGCACAAGATGGTCACCCGCGCCATCCGCAGCGCGCAGACCCAGGTCGAGCAGCAGAACTTCGAGATCCGCAAGAACGTCCTCAAGTACGACGAGGTCATGAACCGCCAGCGCACGGTGATCTACGCCGAGCGCCACCGCGTTCTCGCCGGTGAGGACCTGCGCGACCAGGTCGAGCACATGATCGAGAGCGTCGTCGAGGAGTACGTCAACGGCGCCACCGCCGACGGCTACGCCGAGGACTGGGACTTCGAGAAGCTCTGGACCGCCCTCAAGACCCTCTACCCGGTCTCGCTGAACGCGAAGGAGATCCTCGAGTCCGATGAGGACGTGACGCGCGAGTATCTGCGCGATCTCCTCGTCGAGGACGCGATGAACGCCTACCGCGCCCGCGAGGTCGACATCGAGAGCCGCGTCGGCGAAGGCGCCATGCGCGAACTGGAGCGCCGCGTCCTGCTGTCCGTGCTGGACCGCAAGTGGCGCGAGCACCTGTACGAGATGGACTACTTGAAGGAGGGCATCGGCCTGCGCGCGATGGCGCAGCGCGACCCCCTCATCGAGTACCAGCGCGAGGGCTTCGAGATGTTCAACGCGATGCTCGACGCGTTGCGCGAGGAGACCGTCGGCTTCCTGTTCAACCTCCAGGTCGAAGCGGCCGAGCCGGAGCCCGTCGCCGAGCCCCAGGTCCCCGTGGCCCTGGGCGCGGCCCCGCAGGCTCTCCCGCAGGTCTCCGGCAACGGCGGTGGCGGCGGTGCGCGCGCTCGTGCCCGCGCCGCGGCGGCCGCACAGCAGCAGGCGCAGCGGGAGCCCGAGGCGCCCGCCGGTCCGGCCATGGCTCAGCTGGCCAGCGGCAACGCCATCCCGCCCGCCCTGCGCGGCAAGGGTCTCGGTGGCCCCGGCCAGCAGAACCTGAACTACAGCGGCCCGGCCGAGGACGGCGGCGTGGAAGAGCACGCCGAGGCGAGCGGCGCGGCCGGCCAGCAGGGCGGCACCCGCAAGGAGCGTCGTGAGGCGGCCCGTCAGGCAGCGAAGAACCAGCGCAAGCCCCGCTGACCCGCACCACCACCGCGTGGGCCGTGTTCCTCCGGGAACGCGGCCCACGCGGCTTTTCCGGGCCTCACTCCAGCACCGTGAACGAGGTGAACCACCACCTCCCGCTCCGGTGCTCGGCCCGTCCGGCCACGGCTAGCACCCGCCCCTCCCTGCGCACGGTCACCGAGACCTCGGCCGAGAACCGGGACGGATGACAGACCCTGGGCGCGCGAACCATCCGCGTGGTCCGAGGACGAACCAGCCCACTCAGCCGAGCGGCCAGGACGGGCACCGCGACCTGCCGCAGCAGCCGGGTGGCACGCCGCCCGTCCAGCACCTCCAGCACGACCCCGACGAGCCGGGAGGCGTCGAAGGCGGGCGGAGGCGGTTCCGGCACCGGCACCCAGACGGGCCTGGGCCGCGGCCGGGGAATCACGAAACCGCCGGAGACTCCGACCGGAGGCTCGTAGGCGGGCAGGCGGCGAACGACTGGGGGCATGCCGAACCTGGCGCGCCAACAACGACATCAGGACATCGGGCACCCGAAAGTGGGTACCGTCCTGCAGGTGCTGAAAGCCCTGGTGCTCGACTACGGCGGCGTCCTGACCGATCCCGGCGAGGACAACCCCGCCGAACCTCCGCTGCTCACCGCGCTGCGCAAAGCGAAGGCGCACGGTCTCAAGACCGCGCTGCTGTCCAACGCGGACGGCTGGTGGCACCCGCCGACCGTCTACACCGGCCTGTTCGACGCCGCGATCGTCTCCGGCGAGGTCGGGCTCGCGAAGCCGGACACCGAGATCTACCTGCTCACAGCGCGGAAGCTGGCCCTCGAACCCGAGGAGTGCGTCTTCGTGGACGACCTGGCGGTCAACGTCCGCGGCGCTGCCGAGGCGGGCATGGTCGGTGTCCACCATCGGTCGACACGGTCCACCCTCGAGGAGTTGGAAATCCTGCTAGCGATCGCGCTCCGCGATTGAGGGTTCACCCCGCCGCGCATTGCCCCATATTCGGCAACGCACTACCGTCGATTTGGTCAGCAGTCGGAATGCTTAGGGGAGAAAATGCGAAGAATTGTCGCTTGTGTTGCAGTCGCCATTGCAGCCACGGCAATTGCACCACCCGCCCAGGCACAGGAACGCGGTTGCTACGAGGACTACCTGCGGGACGGGCGCACCGTCGAGGTCTACTGCGACGAGGGCAGGCCGGGACGCTTCCGGGCCGTCGCGCACTGCACGAACGGCCTGGGCGTCTGGGACCAGTACGGGACGATCGGCCGGGTCAGGGGCGATGCGTCGGTCGCGGCGTGCACGTCACTGCTGGGCTACCCGAAGGTCACCGGGTACCACGTCGACTGGCTCTGAGCGCCTCACTGGGCCCGGCGCACGAGCTCGAAGCAGAGCACGGCCGCCGCTGACGCGACATTCAGCGATTCCACGCCCGCCGCCATCGGAATCGAGAGCCACGACGTGATGTGCGGACGCACGTCGTCGGTGATTCCGGACGTTTCGCTGCCGAGCACGAATGCGGAGCGCGACGAAAAAGAGGCGGAATAAATCGTGTCGGAAGCGTGGGAATCCAGCGCGTAAAGCGGGAAGCCGGACGCGCGCAACAAAGCCGAGGCCTCCGCCGAGGTGCCGCAGCGCAGCACGGGCGCTCGGAAAGCCACTCCGGCGGAGGCCTTCACCACGAGCGGGTCGATCGAGGCGACGCCCCGGCGCGGCACCACGATGCCGTCGATGCCCGCGGCCGTCGCGGTGCGCAGGATCATGCCGACGTTCGCGGGCGTGGTGATGCCGTCCAGCACCAGAACGGACTTCAGCCCGCCCTCTTCGAGAGCCAGCGCCAGCGGCTTCATGCGCGGCGCCACGACGTCGGCGAGCACGCCCTGGTCCTGCTTGCCGTTTCCGGCCAGCACCTTCACGCGCTGCGCGGTCGCCCGCTGCACCTGAACCCCGCGCGTACGGGCCGCGTCGATGATCTCGTGCGCGGCCGCGCCCCGGGCCGTGTCGGCGAGCACCACCTTGTCGACCGTGAGCGCCGGGTCGTCCAGCGCTTCCAGCACTGGCTTGCGGCCGTAGACGGTGACGAAGCGGTCCTTGGGCGAGATCTCCACCGGGAGAGAGTGCCAGAGGCAGGCACACGGGGCTCAAACGGGTGAAGAGCTCCACTAGAGCCGTTCGGCCCTTGTGTTTCGGATCATATCGATGATGATCGTCACATGACGGCAGGTATGCGCAGCGTCGCGCAACGTCAACATCTCGCGAGCGGTCAGGACTCGGATGTGTTCATCCGGTCGGACGGGCTGCTCGTCAAACGCACGCGCACCGGCCGTGACCTGCGGCGCGAGGCCGAGATGATGTCGTACCTGAGCGGCTTCGGCATCCCCGTGCCGCGCGTGCACGAGGCCACCGCAGACGAACTCGTCATGCAGTACGTGCCCGGCCCGCGGATGTCCGAGGAGATCGGCCGCAAGCCGTGGCTCGCGGGCGGCCTCGGCGCGGAGCTCGCGGACCTGCACCACCGCCTCGACCTCATCCCGGCACCGGACTTCCTGAGCGGCGAGGGCAACCTCCTGCACCTCGACCTGCACCCCGGCAACGTCGTGCTCGGCCCGGAGGGACCCGTGGTCCTGGACTGGGCGAGTGCGACCAAGGGCGACCGCAGGCTCGACGTCGCACTGAGCTGGGTCTCGCTCGCCGTCGCCCACCTCGCGCCGGTCATGAAGCTCACGCGGTGGCGGTTCCTGCGGTCGTTCATGGCCAACGTGGACCCGAAGGCGGTCGAGGCGATCCCGGAGGCCGCGCGCATCCGGCTGGAGCGGCACGACCGTGATCCGCGCGAACGCGCCGCACTTCAGAAGTTGATGGACCGCGAACGCCACTAGGCTGGGTGGCATGCCGGACCGACTGTCAGCGCTGGACGCCTCGTTCCTGTACCTGGAGGACTCCACGACGCCGATGCACGTCGGTGGCGTGGCGGTGTTCCGCCGGCCCAAGGCCGGTTTCGACTACGACAAGCTCGTCGACCTCATCGAGCAACGCCTCAGCCTCGTGCCGCGCTACCGGCAGAAGGTCGTGCAGGTCCCCGGCCGCATCGCGCGCCCGGTCTGGGTGGACGACCCGGACTTCGACGTCACCTACCACGTGCGCCGGTCCGCGCTGCCCAAGCCGGGCAACGAGACGCAGCTGGACGACCTGGTCGCGCGCCTGATGTCGCGCCCACTCGACCACTCCCGCCCGCTGTGGGAGATCTACCTGGTCGAGGGGCTGGAGAAGAACCAGACCGCGGTCATCACCAAGACCCACCAGGCCATGATCGACGGCATCGCGTCGCTGGAGATCGGCCAGGTCATGCTGGACGTGTCGCCGACGCCGCGCACCAACGTCGAGAACCTCTGGATGCCGCAGCCGGAGCCCAGCTCGCTGCAGCTCGTGGCCGACGCCGTCACCGACATCGTGCAGCGCCCCGGCGAGCTCGTGGAGAACGTCCGCAGCGCCGCGCTCGACACCGTCAACACGGTCGAGAAGGTCTTCAACGCGTTCGGCGTGCTCGCGAGCGCCGTCCGCACCGTCGCGACGCCCGCGTCCGGCAGCCCGCTGAACGTCCGGATCACCTCGCCGCAGCGTCGGTTCGCCGTCGCCCGCGCCCAGCTCGACGACCTGCGTGCCATCCGCAAACAGCACGGCGGCACCGTCAACGACGTGGTGCTCGCGGCGCTGAGCGGGGCCCTGCGCAACTGGCTGCTCAGCCGTGGCGAGAACGTCACCGGCAGCACCACGATCCGCGCGATGGCGCCGCTGTCGGTCCGCGAGGCCGACCCGGACTCCGGCAACAACGTGAGCGCCTACCTGGTCGACCTGCCGGTCGGCGAACCGAACCCGGTCGTGCGCCTGCACCACGTGAGCCACGCGATGCGCGCACACCAGGAGTCCGGCCAGTCCGTCGCCGCCGACGCGCTGGTGAAGGTCTCCGGCTTCGCACCGCCTACGCTGCACGCACTCGGCGCACGCGCCGCCAGTTCGTTCAGCCGCCGGCTGTTCAACGTGATCGTCACCAACGTTCCGGGCCCGCAGGTTCCCCTGTACGCGGCGGGCGCGAGAATGACCGAGATCTTCCCGGTCGTCCCGCTCGCCAAGAACCAGGCGCTGGCCATCGGGGTGACGTCGTACGACGGCGGTGTTTACTTCGGGTTGAACGGCGACCGCGACGCCATGTCCGATGTGGACGTACTCGCGACCATGGTCGAGGAGTCGGTGGAGGAACTGATGGGGACGGCGAGCGCATGAGGGTCTACATCCCGGCCACGGTGCCGATGCTGCGCACGTTCGTCGAGAGCGGCGAACTCGCTCCGGTCACCGGCACGGCGTTCGCGCTGACGCCGGCGCTGCGCGAGTCCTACGCGGCGGGCGACACCGAGGAGCTGGAGTACTCGGCGATGCTCGACGCCGCGCGGGCTTCCCTGCGGTTGCTGGCCGCCGACGAGAAGGCGGAGCCGCGTCGTGCGGTGATCGCGGTGGACGTGGACGACGTGACGCTGCGTCCGGACCTCGACTTCTCGGTCGTGAAGGTCGCCGGCTCGTTCACGACGAAGGACGTCGCGGCCGTGCACCTCGACACGGCCGAGGCCGAGCAGGACGTGCGCGCGGCCGCGGACGTCATCGACGCCGCCGACCTGGGCGACCCGGACGCCGAGTTCGCCCTGGGCAGCGCCGAGGACCACGAACTGGCCTGGTACGCGGCGCAGGAACTCCCGTTCGTGCTGGAGCTGCTCTAGGGCCAATACCGGTGACTTAAGGGTTGGTTCGGTAAGTTGAGCATTCAGGAGGTGCCTGGATGCCGCGGCCTGGACAGGTCAAGCCCGATACGGATGC
>NZ_JBIWKS010000033.1:0-2690 GCF_044765805.1 Lentzea sp. NPDC102401
CAGACTGCCCTCAGCTTCACGCCGCCTGCTACGACAGGCAGCGGGTGGAGTCCTTCCACCTCCACTCGGTCAAACAACGCCTCGTGGCGCACCCCAACCTCTGACCAGCCGATCAGCAGAAGCGGACCCACCGCGTCGAATGCCGCCTTCCCGTACTCGCCGGCAACGAGAGGCTCTGCAACGTTCAGGGCAAGGGTGACCACGCTCGCGAAGATCAGCAGTCGGCGGGCTGGCCGCAGCACGTCTGACGATGCCCCGGTGAGTGCCAGATGTCGCGTGCCGAGCAAGAGTCCGAGGATCGAAAGATCAACCGCAGGAGCAACGAGCGGCGCAACCCAGACGGGTACACCGAGCCGGAGCGCGAGACTGAGGACGTTACCGAAACCGAACATGAAGGTCAGGCCGACAACAGTCGCCATGATCGCAGTCACTGCCCGAATGATCGTTGTCGCATCTGACTCGCACTTCGTCGCTCTACCGTCTGGCGGGCGCCCAGTCTCGACTGAACGTGCGGTTTCTGTAGCGTCGCTCATGGGTCCTCGCCCTCCTTACGGGGTGGGATCAAGGCCCCGCCGCGGTGGTGACGCACCCGGCGAGGCCGCTTTACAACGGCAGGATTGGCCGGGCACGCCGTGCAGCACGACGCGTTAGAGCTGGTGCAGATTTCAACGCCAAGCAGGGTCGTTGGTCGCAGGACTGCAGCCGTGCGGACATCACTGGACCCAGACAAGATCGCCTGATCATGACTGATCGCCTGCTGCAACGGGCTTAACCGAAGCCGCCCCGCTACGCCTATCGAGTGATACCCGGTGCTCGACGACCAGACGCCCACTCAAGAAACCCCTGGTCGGAGCTGTTCCCATCTGCTGTGTGTCCTGCCGGGGATTCGAACCTGCGCACGCAAGCCAACGCCGCGTGAAACCGCGCCTGGGAGTCACCCGCCCATCCGCTGAGCGACACCATCACCAAGCCAAGGTTGGCTGACCGAGAGGAGATCGGCCAGTGTGGTTGGGTGCCGATCGAACGTCAGTCCAGAGATCCGTCCAGCACTCTCAACCGATTCCTGGACAAGCATTTGCCACACCGAGTCGACATCACTGCCACCTGGCGCACCGAGCTGCAGGCAGCTCCTTGGACACCGCTGAGTGTGTCCCATGGTGCGGACGACATCGGTTGCGCGTTGGAGATGCGTATTGGCTTGGATGTCGCCACCCGACCGGCGCCCTGGCCGCTCCTCTCCTATCTGCCGATCGAAGACTGTGCAGCGTTGCTCAGTGCCGCCGGTTTCGAGCACACATGTGTGGGGAGCCTGCCTCCGAGCGGTACCTCGGACCCGATGCTGATGCACTGGTCACGTGATCACGAGCACCAGCCCAGCTCCCAAGACATCAGGCGAGCACTCGCGACGTGCCTGGACCTCGTCGAGCTACAGAAATTCGCCCACAAGCGAGGAGACACGATCGCCGTTGATGAACGAAGGTCCTGGTTCATCGCGATCGTCGAGCAAGGTCGGCTGAGTTCCAACACCGAGATGCTGGACGCACTGCTTCATGCGTGGACCGGCTACCTCGAGCACGGACGGCGGGTACTCCGAGCCCTTGGCGAGCGAGCGATCATCGCCCCTGAGTTGGCCGGAGGCTTTGGCATAGCCGATCTGGTCGTTGGGTCGACCCTCATCGAGATCAAGATGTCGGCTGGCGTGGAGAAGAACATCGACCAGTGGCTACGACAGCTTCTGGGCTACCTGCTGCTGGACCGCCACAACGCCCTTGGCGTCGATACCGTCGCGGTGTACGCAGCCGGCCAAGGCCTGCTGCTCACGCGCCCTGTCGCCGAGGTTCTCAAGTCAGCGAGCGTGGGACCAACACCTCAACTCACGACGCTACGCGAGGAGTTTGCGGTGGAGCTGCGCAGAGAGCTCGACGCCTTCGAGGCTCGAAGGCAGAGGAAACGCTATTCGCTGTCGTAGCGCACCTGGCACCGATCGAATCCACTTCGTCCCTTACAGGTGGGCTCTCTCAATAGACCGGTATCGGGCTTTGAGGGCTTCACCGAGCGAGCCCGTACCAGCTGGCGAGGTGCGGACATCCGTCGCGCTGCGATCGCCACGAACTCGGGCTCGTTATGCGGCAGCGGTCGTAGAAGCCCTTCGCGGTGCTTCGTTGCCCTGTTGTGTTGAACTCGAAGCTGGCCCATCGGCGTTGGAGCTCATCCAACGCGCGGCGCCCGACGCCCGCGCAACCGATAGGCGCGTCCACAGTAATGTTGTCCAACACCCCTTGCCTACAACCGATGCATACGGTGTACGTGACATTCCCACATGGCTCTCCTTCGACAAGGATGAGGAACTCGAACCTCCGGACGCATCGCGGCACGTCGCGACCAGCATGTTGTGCTTGGTCCCGGCCGAACTGTGCGGTTGAGATCCATCTCGCTCGTTCAGCCAGAGCTGCCTCGAGCAGCCTCCAAGCCCTGTGATCGTCCACGTCGTCTGGTCGGTCGAGGAGCGCTTCGCTCAGCCGTTCGCGCAAGGCGTCAGCGAACGGGTCGGGCTTGAGGCGATACTCGTCCTGGTCGGCGAGCTGCTCGTTGTAGGGGTCTGCTGCACCTTTAGGTGACATCTGAGTTGGCTTGCCGTGATGGTGAGCTGGGAGGATGTCGCTGTGCCCAAGCCCTACCCCCAGGAGTTC
>NZ_JBIWKS010000035.1:0-1594 GCF_044765805.1 Lentzea sp. NPDC102401
GGGGCAATGCCACGTAGCTTAAGTTGATCTTGGTGTTGTGTGGATGGTCCGGCGTGGTGTCCTGATCATGACGCCGGGCGCTGGCACGGTGCTGCTTGTGGATGCGAGTGTGGCGTTGCCGGATCAGGTGTCGCTGGGTGTGCTGGTGACGGCGGTGCCGCGGGACGCGGTGGACGAGGCGATCGCGGTGTGCGGAGTCGGGGCGCGGCGGTCGGACGGGAAGCTGCCGCCGCATGTGGTGGCGTATCTGACGATGGCGTTGTGCCTGTTCGCCGACGACGACTACACCGAGGTCGTGACGAAGGTGACCGGGTCGCTGGATCGGTGGGGCTGCTGGGACGCCTCCTGGACGCCGCCGACCTCCAGCGCGATCACCCAGGCCCGTAAACGGCTGGGCCCCACCGTGTTCCGGGAGATCTTCGAGCGGGTCGCCGGTCCGGCGGGCGGGGAGTCCGGCCCGATGGCGGGCATGCTCGCGGCTGGTCGGGCGCGCGGGGCGTGGCTGCGGGACTGGCGGCTGGTGGCGATCGACGGGTTCGAGGCGGACCTGCCCGACAGCGAGGCCAACGCCGCCGAGTTCGGCTACGCCGGCACCGGTGAGGGCCGCTCGGCGTTCCCGAAAGCGCGGGTGGTCACGCTGACCGAGTGCGGCACGCACGCCTTCCTCGCCGCCGAGATCGGCACCTACGACAAGGGAGAGAAAGCGCTGGCGGGCAAGCTCTATCCCCGGCTACGGGCGGATGAGCTACTGACCGCGGACCGCAACTTCTACTCCTACGGTGCCTGGGAAACCGCCGCCGCGACGGGTGCGGCGTTGTTATGGCGGGCACCGACCCAGCTGGAGCTGCCAGTGGTGCGGATCCTGGCCGACGGCACCTACCTGACCCTGCTGAACAACCCGAGAACCCACAAACGCGAACGCCGCGACCGCGTGACCGCGGCCGCCAGGGCCGGACAGGAGATCCATCCGTCCGATGGCCAGTGGGCTCGGGTGATCGAGTACGACGTGCCCGACCGCACCGGCGGCGGCACCGGCGAGATCATCACCCTGCTCACCACCATCCTCGACCCCGCCGCCGCCCGAGCCGACGAACTCGCCGACGCCTACCACCAGCGATGGGAACACGAAACCGGCAACGACCAGCTCAAAACCCACCTCCGCGGCCCCGGCCGGATCCTGCGCTCCCGGCTACCCGAGCTGGCCTACCAGGAGATCTGGGCCTGGCTGACCACCCACCACGCCATCACCACCCTGATCACCCAGGCCGCCACCGCCGCCGACCTCGACCCCGACCGCATCTCCTACACCCAGACCCTGCGCCTGATCCGCCGCACCGCCACCGGCACGGCGGCCATTCCCCCCTCAGGACTGGACTGACCAACTACCCCGCATCCACACCGCCATCGCCGCCCTGCGCATCCCACCACGCCGGCACCGCACCTGCCCCCGAGCCGTCAAACGCATGCGCCACAACAGCTACCGCCCCAAGAAACCCGGCGAACCCGCCAGCACCCGACACCCCGGACCCGCCACCATCCGGTTCTACCCACTTCAACCCCACACCAAGATCAACTTAAGCTACGTGGCATTGGG
>NZ_JBIWKS010000036.1:0-1568 GCF_044765805.1 Lentzea sp. NPDC102401
TGTGGAGCGCGGGACCTGAACTTGTAGTAGTCAAGCGATGGGGTGACGCAGGAGGGTAGCTCCGCCAGTGAGTGGTAGTACTGGTGCAAGCGTGTAGGGAGTCTGGTAGGCAAATCCGCCGGGCACATATCCTGAGACGTGATGCGTAGCCGATTGAGGCGAAGTAGAGTGATCCCATGCTGCCGAGAAAAGCCTCTAGCGAGCTTTCACGCGGCCCGTACCCCAAACCGACACAGGTGGTCAGGTAGAGAATACCAAGGCGATCGGGCGAACTGTGGTTAAGGAACTCGGCAAAATGCCCCCGTAACTTCGGGAGAAGGGGGGCCGTAGCGCTTGAAGCCTCTTGCAGGCTAGGGCGAGACGGCCGCAGAGACCAGCGAGAAGCGACTGTTTACTAAAAACACAGGTCCATGCGAAGTCGCAAGACGATGTATATGGACTGACGCCTGCCCGGTGCTGGAACGTTAAGGGGACCGGTTAGTCCGCAAGGGCGAAGCTGAGAACTTAAGCGCCAGTAAACGGCGGTGGTAACTATAACCATCCTAAGGTAGCGAAATTCCTTGTCGGGTAAGTTCCGACCTGCACGAATGGCGTAACGACTTCTCGACTGTCTCAACCGCAGGCCCGGCGAAATTGCATTACGAGTAAAGATGCTCGTTACGCGCGGCAGGACGGAAAGACCCCGGGACCTTTACTATAGCTTGGTATTGGTGTTCGATTCGGCTTGTGTAGGATAGGTGGGAGACTGTGAAGCGCTGACGCCAGTCAGTGTGGAGTCATCGTTGAAATACCACTCTGGTCGTATTGGATGTCTAACCTCGGTCCGTGATCCGGATCAGGGACAGTGCCTGGTGGGTAGTTTAACTGGGGCGGTTGCCTCCCAAAGAGTAACGGAGGCGCTCAAAGGTTCCCTCAGCCTGGTTGGCAATCAGGTGTTGAGTGCAAGTGCACAAGGGAGCTTGACTGTGAGACTGACGGGTCGAGCAGGGACGAAAGTCGGAACTAGTGATCCGGCCATGGCTTGTGGAAGCGTGGTCGCTCAACGGATAAAAGGTACCCCGGGGATAACAGGCTGATCTTCCCCAAGAGTCCATATCGACGGGATGGTTTGGCACCTCGATGTCGGCTCGTCGCATCCTGGGGCTGGAGTAGGTCCCAAGGGTTGGGCTGTTCGCCCATTAAAGCGGTACGCGAGCTGGGTTTAGAACGTCGTGAGACAGTTCGGTCCCTATCCGCCGCGCGCGTAGGATACTTGAGGAAGGCTGTCCCTAGTACGAGAGGACCGGGACGGACGGACCGCTGGTGTGCCAGTTGTTCTGCCAAGAGCATTGCTGGTTGGCTACGTTCGGAAGGGATAACCGCTGAAGGCATCTAAGCGGGAAGCTCGTTCCAAGATGAGGTATCCCACCCTTTGTGGGTTAAGGCCCCCAGCTAGACCACTGGGTTGATAGGCCAGAGGTGGAAGACCGGTAACGGTTGGAGCTGACTGGTACTAATAGGCCGAGGACTTGTTACAAAGACGCTACGCATCCACTGTGCGGTTCTGGAAGAACAACCAGAACCGATCG
>NZ_JBIWKS010000037.1:0-1523 GCF_044765805.1 Lentzea sp. NPDC102401
CCAATACCGGTGACTTAAGGGTTGGTTCGGTAAGTTGAGCATTCAGGAGGTGCCTGGATGCCGCGGCCTGGACAGGTCAAGCCCGATACGGATGCCCGGTTGTCGGATCGGATCGCGATCGGCCTGTTGACCAGGTCGTTTCCGCCGGAGTTGGTGGATCGGGTGATCGCGGAGGCCGGTCGGGAGGGGCAGCGTGATCGGTTGCTGCCGCCGCGGGTGGTGGTCTACTTCGTGCTGGCGATGTGTCTGTTCTCGGGGCAGGGCTACGAAGAGGTCGCGCGGTTGCTGACCGAGGGGTTGTCGTGGGCGGCGCGGTGGTCCAAGCCGTGGCGGGTGCCGACCACCGCGGCGATCTCCCGTGCCCGGGTCAAGCTGGGCGCGGTGCCGTTGAAGGCGTTGTTCGAGCAGGTCGCGAGGCCGTTGGCGGAGCCGGCGACACGGGGGTCGTGGTATCGGACCTGGCGGGTGCTGGCGGTCGACGGCACGACCTTCGACGTGCCGGACACGCCGGAGAACGCCGGGCGGTTCGGGCGTCCGGGCAGCGCCCGTTCCGCGGTGAGCGGTGGCCGCGCGGCTTTTCCGCAGGTGCGGGTGGTGGCCGTGGCCGAGTGCGGCACCCACGCCATCGTCGCGGCCACGCTGGGGCCGATCACCAAAGCCGAGGCGACCCTGGCCCGGGAGTTGTTCCCCGGCCTGGGCGAGGGCGAGTTGCTGATCGCCGACCGGGGGTTCACGGGGCTGCCGTTGTGGCGGGCGGCATCGGCGAACGGGACGGATCTGTTGTGGCGGGTGCGTGCCAATGTCGTGCTGCCGGTGCGCCGTGAGTTGCCCGACGGGTCGTACCTGTCGGAAATCGTGGCCAACGGCGACCACCACCGGCGCGCCGATCCGGTGACGGTGCGGGTAGTCGAGTACACACTGGAAGATCCCGCCCGCCCCGGACACGACGCGCCCTACCGGCTGATCACCACGATCCTCGACCGCCGCAAGGCCCCGGCACGCGAACTTGCGGCGTTGTACTGCCAACGCTGGGAAATCGAGACCGCGCTGGACGAACTCAAGACCCACCAACGCGGTCCCGGACAGGTCCTGCGTTCCCGTTCACCCGACGGTGTCGAGCAGGAGGTCTGGGCGCACCTGTTGGTGCATCACGCGATCCGGTCGCTGATGCACACCGCCGCCGCCGACGCCGGCCTGGACCCCGACCGGCTCTCGTTCATCCGCACCCTGCGCCTGGCCCGCCGCCAGACCACCGCCCAGGCCGCGTTTTCCCCCTGACCGATTAGCAGGCGCACTGCTCGACGGGGTCCGCGAGATCCTCGACCGACTCCTGCCTCGACGGCGACTACGCAGCAACCCCCGCGTGGTCAAACGCAAGATGTCCAACTACAAACTCAAACGCGCCGAACATCTGACCTGGCCCCAACCCACCCGCGACCCCACCGAGGCAGTCCGGATCGCACCGCACCACCGCACCGCCTCAGCCAACAACCAGCGCAAACCACTCTAAGTCACCGGTATTG
>NZ_JBIWKS010000038.1:0-1488 GCF_044765805.1 Lentzea sp. NPDC102401
GCCGAAGACATCCCAGTTGGTAGTGCTGTCAAGCGGCAGCGGTGGTGTGGTGTTGCCAGGCGGTGGTTTCGTCGTAGATGGTGCGGGTTTTGAGACAGCCGTGCAGGATGCCGACGAGGCGGTTGGCGAGTTGGCGTAGCGCGGCGTTGTGGCTGCTGCCGCGGGCGCGTTGCTGCTGGTAGTAAGCGTGGGCGCCGGGGCTGACCCGCATGGCGACGAAGGCCTGGGCGATCAGGGCGTCGAGCAGCCGGTCGTTGTGGACGTGCCGGGCCGCGATGGTGCGTTTCTTGCCGGAGGCGATGGTGATCGGGCTGGTGCCGGCGTAGTTCTTGCGTGCCTTGGCGCTGGCGTAGCGAGTGGAGTCGTCTCCGAACTCGGCAAGCACCCGAGCGCCGAGAACGCGTCCCATCCCGGGCTGGGACAGGATGATCTCAGCGTCCGGGTGCCGGCCAAAATGGGCCTCGACCTCGCCCTGCAGGCCGATGATCTGCTCGGCCAGTGTGGCCAGGACCGCGATCGTGGCGCGGGTTGCCGCCGCGTAGGCGGCCGTCACCACCGGCGGCTGTCCGAGTTGTTCGGCGCGCAACGCGGCCTGGATCTCGGCGGCCTTGGTCTCGACGTCCCGACGCCGGGCCCGCACCAACGAACCGCGAATCTGGTTGAACGACAACCTTTTCGCGGTGTCCGGATCGGCCGCCCTGCCCAACAACTCCAGCGTGTCCGGCGCGTCCAGATCAGTGAACGCCACGAGCGCCGCCGGGAAGTACTCACGCAACGAATGCCGCAACCGCAGCGTGTGACGGGTCCGATCCCAGATCAACGTCTTGTGCACCCGCGCCACGACCTTGATGCCCTCGACCTCGGCCGAATCGCCCGCGATCGGACGCAACTGGTGCGCGTCGGTGCGGACCATGTCCGCCAGCACATGCGCGTCCCCCGCATCACTCTTCGCGCCCGACACCTGATGCCGGTCCCGGAACCGCGCCACCGACAACGGATTCACCGCGAACACCGCATACCCAGCGGCGACCAGCGCGGCCACCCACGGACCCCGGTCGGTCTCGATCCCGACCCGCACCCGGACGTCCTCGACATCGGCATCACCCGAATGCTCAGCGATCAACGCGTGCAACCGCGCCATCCCCGCCACACCCTCGGGCAACCGGGCCTTCGCCAGCCTGCGCCCACCGGCGTCCATCACCTCGACATCGTGATGATCCTCAGCCCAGTCATCACCCACCAACAGCAGCATCTCATCCTCCCGATCCGCACCCCACCAGCAGCAACGGGAGAACCATCAGCGACCTAATGAACAGTGCTCACACCAGCCGGTGGGCACGACATCCCAGCAGCGATCCCGTTCTCCCGGCACCGGCGAGGGCACGATCTTCGGCAAGGACTCACAGTCCAGGCGAGCAGAGTGCTCACCCACCAGCGCTACCAGAACCGAGCCTGCCAGACGACCGGCTCAGCACTCATTAGGCGAGC
>NZ_JBIWKS010000039.1:0-1467 GCF_044765805.1 Lentzea sp. NPDC102401
GGGTGAGGTCGACTCGGGACGCGGTGCTGGCCTCGCAGCCAGTCCGTTTCCCCGAGCCGCCTCCCGCACCGGACGTGCGCCTCTCAACGCATCCGGCGCTCCACAAACCCCTCTGTGCAGCCAGGTATCTCACGCCGTGCTCGGCCATGGCGACGGGATCTTCGTTCCCCGGTAGCGGTAGCGGGTGGTGCTCACCGCTGCGGGGTCGAACAGGATCACGTCGCCGTCTGCGGGCCACCACCGCTGGTTGGACACGGTGCAGTAGCGGCGTCGCAGCTTCTCCCAGTTGATCCGGCGGTGTTTCTTGCGGATCCATCGCATGACCCGGTGCCAGACATAGCAGCGCAGGTATTCGAAGGTCGCGTTGGACACTCCCGGCCGGAAGTAGGCCGTCCAGCCCCGCAGCATCGGGTTGAGCCGACGCAGCAGGTCTGCCAGCGAATCGTTGACGTTCTGTAGGCACACCGTCTTGACCTTCGTCATGATCGCGCGCAGCGCCTTCTTCGACGGATAGGTGTAGACGTAGTGCGCGGCTGTGCCTCGCTTGCGGTGGCGCTGGATGCGCCAGCCAAGGAAGTCGAGCCCCTCATCGAGGTGGGTGATCATCGTCTTCTCGGCCGACAGGGCAAGCCCCATCGTGCCGAGCACCGCTGCCACCTCCGGAAGAAGCGCTTCGGCTTGCGCCCGATTGCCGGACACCATGATCACGAAGTCGTCCGCGTACCGGATGAGCCGGTAGTTGGCGAGTCCGTGCCGACGCCGTTTCGCTCGCTCCACGGTGCTGATCGTGTGCTGGTCGAAGTGCTCGTCCAGCACCGACAGCGCCACGTTGGCCAGCAGCGGTGAGAGGATGCCGCCCTGCGGAGTGCCGGTGTCGCTGCCCCAGATCTGACCGTCCCGGCCGAGAATCCCGGCTTTCAGGAAGGCTTTGACCAACAGCAGGACGCGTTTGTCTCCGACCCGGCGACGCACCCGGTCCATCAGGGCCGCGTGATCGATCCGGTCGAAACATGCCTCGATGTCGCCCTCGACGACCCACTCGTAGGAGTTGGACGCCAGATGCCACGTCTCGGTCACCGCGTCCTGAGCGCGACGATTCGGGCGGAACCCGTAGGAACACGAACGGAAGTCCGCCTCGAAGATCGGCTCCAGCACCAGCTTCAGAACCGCTTGCACGACCCTGTCCCGCACGGTCGGTATCCCCAGCCGACGAACTTTGCCTTTCGCCTTCGGGATGTTCACCGCTCGCACGGGCATCGGACGGAACTCACGCGCCTTCAACTCGACCCGCAACTGTTCCAGCAGAACCGATTCCTGCTGCCACCACCGCACCGCGTGAGCGGTCATGCCGTCCACGCCGGCGGTCCTGGCGCCCGTGTTGCTCCGCACCCGACTCCACGCCACCAGAAGGAACGCAGGATCGGCAACGAGATTGTACAGATCGCCGAACTGGCGATGAGGATCATC
>NZ_JBIWKS010000040.1:0-1266 GCF_044765805.1 Lentzea sp. NPDC102401
GGGTCTGCTGCACGGATTGGTGACATCTGAGTTGGCTTGCCGTGATGGTGAGCTGGGAGGATGTCGCTGTGCCCAAGCCTTACCCTCAGGAGTTCCGCGACGATGTCGTGCGGGTCGCTCGGGACCGTGAGTCCGGTGTGACGGTCGAGCAGATCGCGAAGGACTTCGGGGTGCACCCGATGACGTTGTTCAAGTGGCTGCGCCAGGCCGAGATCGACGAAGGCGTCAAGCCCGGTGCGAGCCGGGCCGAGTCGGCTGAGCTGCGTGAGGCGCGTAAGCGGATCAAGCTGCTGGAGCAGGAGAACGAGGTGCTGCGCCGGGCGACGGCGTATCTGTCGCAGGCGAACCTGCCGGGAAAAGGCTCTACCCGCTCGTGAACGAGCTCGCCGCGGACGGTATCCCCGTCGCGGTGACGTGCCGGGTACTCGGGATCGCTCGACAGCCGTACTACCGGTGGCGTGCCAGGCCGCTCACCGAGACAGAACTCGAACGGGCTCAGCGAGCGAACGCGTTGTTCGACGCGCACCGCGACGATCCGGAGTTCGGCTACCGGTTCCTGGCCGACGAGGCCCGCGACGCCGGTCTGTCGATAGCGGATCGGACCGCGTGGCGGATCTGCTCGTCCATGGGCTGGTGGAGCGCGTTCGGCAAGAAACGCGGCCGCAACGGCAAGAAGACCGGCCCGCCGGTGCACGACGACCTGGTCCGCCGCGACTTCACCGCCGCGGCACCGAACCTGTTGTGGCTGGCCGATATCACCGAACACCGCACCACAGAAGGAAAGCTGTACCTGTGCGCGGTCAAGGACGTCTGCTCCAACCGGATCGTCGGCTACTCCATCGACTCACGGATGAAGTCCCGGCTCGCCGTCACCGCGCTCACCAACGCCCTCGCCCGCCGCGGTGAGGTCGCCGGCTGCGTGGTGCACACCGACCGAGGATCGCAATTTCGATCAAGGAAATTCGTCCGTGTCCTCGCTCGTCACGGCCTGTCCGGGTCGATGGGCAGGGTCGGCGCCGCGGGCGACAACGCAGCGATGGAGAGCTTCTTCGCGTTGCTGCAGAACAATGTTCTCGACCGGCGTACCTGGACCACTCGCGAGGAACTGCGGATCGCGATCGTCACCTGGATCGAGCGCACCTACCACCGCCGCAGACGCCAAGCCGCCCTCGGCAGGTTGACCCCTATCGAATACGAGGTAATCATGGCCACGCCAGCCAGTCAGGCTGCGTGACTACCACTGTCACCTACTCGTGCAGCAGACCC
>NZ_JBIWKS010000041.1:0-1266 GCF_044765805.1 Lentzea sp. NPDC102401
GGGTCTGCTGCACAAGTAGGTGACAGTGGTAGTCACGCAGCCTGACTGGCTGGCGTGGCCATGATTACTTCGTACTCGATCGGGGTCAACCTGCCGAGAGCTGCTTGGCGCCTTCGACGGTGGTAGGTGCGTTCGATCCAGGTCACGATCGCGATCCGCAGTTCCTCGCGAGTCGACCAGGCGCGCCGGTCGAGAACATTGTTCTGCAGCAACGCGAAGAAGCTTTCCATCGCGGCGTTGTCACCCGCCGCGCCCACCCTGCCCATCGACCCGGTCAAGCCGTGACGAGCGAGCGCACGGACGAATTTCCTGGAACGAAATTGCGATCCGCGGTCCGTGTGCACCACGCAGCCGGCGACGTCACCGCGCCGGGCAAGGGCGTTGGTGAGCGCGGTGACGGCGAGCCGGGACTTCATCCGTGAGTCGATGGAGTAGCCCACGATCCGGTTGGAGCAGACGTCCTTGACCGCACACAGATACAGCTTTCCTTCTGTGGTGCGATGTTCGGTGATGTCGGCCAGCCACAGCCGGTTCGGCGCCGCGGCGGTGAAGTCACGGCGCACCAGGTCGTCATGGACCGGTGGGCCGGTCTTCTTGCCGTTGCGGCCGCGTTTCTTGCCGAACGCGCTCCACCAGCCCATGGCCGAGCAGATCCGCCACGCTGTCCGATCCGCCATCGACTGGCCGGCGTCACGGGCTTCGTCGGCCAGGAACCGGTAGCCGAACTCCGGATCGTCGCGGTGCGCGTCGAACAACGCGTTCGCCCGCTGAGCACGCTCGAGTTCGGTGGCGGTGACCGGCCGGGCACGCCATCGGTAGTACGGCTGTCGAGCGATGTTCAAGACCCAGCACGTCACCGCGACGGGAATCCCGTCCGCGGCCAGCTCGTTCACGAGCGGGTAGAGCCTTTTCCCGGCAGATTCGCCTGCGACAAGTACGCCGTCGCCCGGCGCAGGACCTCGTTCTCCTGCTCCAGCAGCTTGATCCGCTTACGCGCCTCACGCAGCTCGGCCGAGTCGTTCCTGGTCACGCCGGGCTTGGCGCCCTCGTCGATCTCTGCCTGGCGCAGCCACTTGAACAAGGTCATCGGGTGAACCCCGAAGTCCTTAGCGATCTGCTCGACGGTCACGCCGGGCTCGCGGTCACGGGCGACCCGCACGACATCGTCGCGGAACTCCTGGGGGTAGGGCTTGGGCACAGCGACATCCTCCCAGCTCACCATCACGGCAAGCCAACTCAGATGTCACCTAAAGGTGCAGCAGACCC
>NZ_JBIWKS010000042.1:0-1094 GCF_044765805.1 Lentzea sp. NPDC102401
TTAGAGTGTTCCCAAGTAGCAGCGTACTCGTGAAATTCGCTGTGAATCTGGCGGGACCACCCGCTAAGCCTAAATACTCCCTGGTGACCGATAGCGGACTAGTACCGTGAGGGAAAGATGAAAAGTACCCCGGGAGGGGAGTGAAATAGTACCTGAAACCGTGTGCCTACAATCCGTCGGAGCCTTTAGGGGTGACGGCGTGCCTTTTGAAGAATGAGCCTGCGAGTTAGTGCTACGTGGCGAGGTTAACCCGTGTGGGGTAGCCGTAGCGAAAGCGAGTCTGAATAGGGCGCTTGAGTCGCGTGGTCTAGACCCGAAGCGGTGTGATCTAGCCATGGCCAGGGTGAAGCGCGGGTAAGACCGCGTGGAGGCCCGAACCCACCAGGGTTGAAAACCTGGGGGATGAGCTGTGGTTAGGGGTGAAAGGCCAATCAAACACCGTGATAGCTGGTTCTCCCCGAAATGCATTTAGGTGCAGCGTCGTGTGTTTCACCACGGGGGTAGAGCACTGGATGGTCTAGGGGGCCTACAAGCTTACCGAAATCAACCAAACTCCGAATACCGTGGTGTGAGAGCGCGGCAGTGAGACTGCGGGGGATAAGCTTCGTAGTCGAGAGGGAAACAGCCCAGAACGCCAGCTAAGGTCCCTAAGTGTGTGCTAAGTGGGAAAGGATGTGGGGTCGCACAGACAGCCAGGAGGTTGGCTTAGAAGCAGCCACCCTTTAAAGAGTGCGTAATAGCTCACTGGTCAAGTGGTCCTGCGCCGACAATGTAGCGGGGCTTAAGCACACCACCGAAGCTGTGTCATTTCGAGTTTACTCGGGATGGGTAGGGGAGCGTCGTGTAGCGGTTGAAGCGGCGGAGTAATCCAGCCGTGGACGCTATGCGAGTGAGAATGCAGGCATGAGTAGCGAAAGACGAGTGAGAAACTCGTCCGCCGGATGACCAAGGGTTCCTGGGCCAGGCTAATCCGCCCAGGGTAAGTCGGGACCTAAGGCGAGGCCGACAGGCGTAGTCGATGGACAACGGGTTGATATTCCCGTACCCGTGTGAACGCGCCCATGATGAACCTTGTGATACTAACCGCCCAAAGC